>NZ_ML137708.1:95261-444441 GCF_004023625.1 Streptomyces cavernae
GGTTTTTGGTGTGCGGGGGGGGGCCCCCCCCCCCCCCCCCCCCGGGGCGCCGC
Organism: Streptomyces cavernae; assembly: GCF_004023625.1. GTDB lineage: Bacteria > Actinomycetota > Actinomycetes > Streptomycetales > Streptomycetaceae > Streptomyces > Streptomyces cavernae. Next base: position 95,315 of record NZ_ML137708.1, read on the forward strand.
ACGACTCTTCGCAGGGCTCAACGACCGTACGGCCGGGACTGCCGGATGGTTCACCCGGTCGGAGGGGGCGTCGCCGTGGGCTGTTCCGAGAACAGACGCCCCAGCGACCAGTGCCCGCGTGGCAGCCCTCGTCCGTGCACGGCCATCTCCATCGGCCGGCTGGCGGGGCACACTCGCATCATGGACGGGCCCCGGTCCGCCCGGAAGTGACAGGGCATCAGGGGAATCTCGATGGGCTCGGCGGGCCTGGCGGAACGTCGGTCCTGTGGCTGACAGGGCCGCCAGGGCTCGTCGCGGGCGTCGCCGCGGGAGCCGGAGACGAGGACACGGCCGACCTCGTAACGCGGCCCTCACCGTGGCCGCGCAGGCGGAGCGCACCCTGCAATGCGCCCCCACTCGCACGACGGCCGGGTCGACCCGGACCGCGTCCACCTTCCGACCGCACCTCGGTCGCCTCGCTGGCCGAATACCTGGGTCTCCCCGCAGGCCCTGGCCCGCTGGCAGCAATCGCGGAACCCGGCCGCACGCCGCCGCTGATCAGAGGGTGTGGCGGCGGGTTCGGCGGAGACGCTGTAGCCGCCGCCGGGCGCACGGAGTCCGCGCAGCACGTACTGCTCGGTGAGCAGGCCGGCCGCTCGCGCGCCGGCAGCCAGCGCTACCTGAGGAATAGATGTAGATCATGGAACGTTGCCTGGCGCATGACGACTAAAAGTATCGACGGCGCGTCCGTCCCCTTGCTCGATGCCGCTCGTACGGCGGCGAAGCAAGCAGCGGTCGAAGCCGCAGCGACCGAGCGAGATCGGCGGATCACCGGCGTGAGTGCCGCCGCTGCTCGGGCTGCGGGCGCATTCGCCTTAGGCGTCCGCCGATCCGATGGAGGGATCGAGGCCGACCTCAGCACGAGGGTCCGATTCTTGGCCGAGCTCGGACGGGGCTGCCCGTCGATGGCCTGGGTCGCGGCCACGAACCTCGAAGCGAAGCGGGTGTTGCAGATCGGCACGTCAGACGAGGCATACGCGGATGCGTTTCGCGATGTCGATAGCGTAGCGTGCGCGTCTGCTCGGCCGGGGACGGCCGTCCGTGAGCCCGGCGGGCTGCGCATCTCCGGCCGATGGTCGTACGCTTCGGGATGTGAACTCGCCGAATGGGCGATACTTTCCGTGCAACTGCCTGGGGAGGGTGACCGCCCGCCGCAGCCAGCTGCGGTGTTCGCCCGCACCCGGGATCTGACCATCGACCGAGACTGGCACATGGCGGGACTGTGCGGCACCGGAAGCCACACTCTCGTCGGCAGCGACGTGTGGATCCCCGATTCTCATCTGCTCGACTTGCCCCGGATCGCCGCTGCGGCATCCAACATCGCGATCGCGGTCGGGCTGTTCGCCCCCCTGTGGGGTGCCGCGCGCGGCGCCCTCGACATCGTGGTCAATGTCCTTGCCAAGCGGACGTCGCCGAACCCCGCCCACCCCACTCTGGCCGACTCTCCCGGTGCCCGGAGGAACCTCGCCGTCGCCGCGCACAAGATCGACACTGGAACGGGAGTTCAGGGGGCCAGTGAACGCAGCGCCACATGAGGGCGTGAACGGTTCGAGATCACCTTCCGGCAGTCGGTTCACTACGTCGGCCGCGCGACGGAGTGGAGGGCCTCCCCAGCAGTACCCCCACCGCGTCGGCGAAGGACAGGACGATCGGTTCCGCCGCCGCCGTCGCGGGGTAGCGGGAGCGCAGGAAGAGGCCCTCATGGGTGCGGGAGAACCAGAACTGGGCGTCGTCGGCCACCGTCACGCTGCTGATGTGGTGGGCCCGGCGGGCGAGGTGGGTGGCGGAGCCGGGGAAGCGGCGGTAGTCGATGTACGAGGCCATGAAGACGTCGGTCCGGGTGCGCCGGAAGCTGTCGCCAAGGGCCGGGAGGACCTGCGCGACCGGTAGTTCGGCCAGGGCGCGAGCCTTGCGGAACGCGGCCCGGGTCCGCGATGACCCTTCGGCGGGGTCGGTCGCGTCGCTGACGTCGAGAGTGAGCGGGGCTACGGTGGTGAACCAGCCCATCGCGTGCTGCCACCGCTCCTCATGGCGCGTGTGGAGCGGGACGAGCAGCCTGATCACCTTGTCCGCGCCGAGCCGGTGTGCGGCCAGGCCGAGGGCGGTGAGCAGGCCGGTGAAGACGCTGCCTCCGGCCGCTCGGCAGCGGCGTTCGAACTCGTCGGTGGCGTCGGAGTCCAGGAGCCGGCGGACATCGGTGCCCTGCGGGGCCCGTTCGCCGGGCGGCATGCCCAGCGGGAGCGGGAACGACGGGGTCGTGCCGTCGCAGTCGGCGAAGAAGGACGACCAGGACTGGACGAGGGGGTCGGTGAAGTCCGGGGGAGAGCTTGAAGACTGCTCCTGTTCGAGGGCGCAGTAGTCCACGAAGCTGCCCGTGGGCGGAAGAGACGACGCCGGGCGGCCGGTGTAGAGCTCGTGCAGTTCGTGCACCGCCACCGCCAGCGAGTAACCGTCGGCGTCGCAGTGGTCGAAGCCGCAGACGACGGTGCCGCCGTCGGGGCGCAGGATCGCCGCGAAGAGGTAGGAGGGCCAGGACATCGGGCGGCAGTTGGCCGCAAGACGGTTCCTGAGCCATGTACGCAGCTCTTCGGCGGTCGCGTACGTCTCACCGTCGCGCACCATCACCAACTCAAGCTTCTCGGCGGGCAGTACGAACCGCTCGGGTCCCGCGGACCCGGCCGAACGGAACCCACTGCGCAGCGTCTCGTGCCGGCCCGCGAAGGTCTCGAAGGCCGTGCGCAGGGCCTCCGTGTCGACTGGCCCCCTGATGTCGAAGGCGCACGCCAGCCAGTGGCCCGGGGCCCCCGCCAGGTGGAACCGCTGGTTGAAGGACGGCGGTACGGGGGAGGCGGGAGCGCCTTCCGCAACGGCCAGGGTCGCGGCGGACGTCGCGAACTCCACGACCCGGCCGGACGCGGGGACGAAACGGTCGATCGTGGTCACGTGCACGGTGAATCAGGCCCTGCCCGTGCCGTATTCACCGGTGCGCGCGATCTCGCGCAGCACGTCCCGCAGATGTCCGAAGAACCGCGGCACATTGACCCGGGCGGCCTCGGTGTCCGGATACCTCGTCTTCAGATAGGTGCGACCCCACAGCCGGTTCACCCAGACAGGTACCTCCCTGCTGTCCCCGGGCCCCACCAGCGCGTTGCAGTTGGCCGCTGCCCAGTCCTTCGACCCGGGCGCGTGCCGCACATCGATGTACGAGGTCATGGGCGGCACGGCCGCGGCGTCCGACTGAACGGTGGCGGACAGCCCCGGCATCAGTTCCGCCACCCGCAGTGGCGACACCCTCGCCAGTTCCCGCGCTCCTTCGAAGGCCCGCTGCGCATCGCCCACGACCTGGCTGAACGGGCGCCCGCCGACCGGGAATTCGACCGGCGCCAGATTGATGAACCAGCCCTGGGTGTACTGCCAGCGTGCTTCGTCCCGGGTATGGACGACGGTCAGCCCCCGGTAGGACTCATGGCCACCGAGTTCGTACCCGCTGAGGGCCAGGGCCGCCAGCAGCCCGGCCGAGAAACCGGCCCCCTGCGCCTTGCACGCCTTGGAGAACGCCTCGGCCTCCGCCGTATCCAGCAGATCCATCTCGATCGGGATGCTGGGGTACGTCTTCCCCGGCTCAACTCCGATGTCCAGCGGGAACGTGGGCGGCGGCCCGGCCAGGTAGAACTCCAGCCAGCGGCGTACCTCGGGCGAGTCCACGGTGATCGCCGCGGACCGTTCGCGGTCGAGGGCGCAGTAGTCGACATAGCTGCCGACGGCGGGCAACTCCGCCTCGATTCCGCTCAGTTCGGCCTCGTACAGCGTGCGTAGTTCGTCGAATACCAGCACGACCGAGAACCCGTCGGAGTGGGTATGGTCGACGGCGAAGAACACCGTGGACGCGGTCCCGTCGTCCCGTACGACGGCGCCGGCGACGAACGGCGGCCAGCGCAGCGGGTCTGTGCCGTTGTCGAACAGCTTCACCAGGTGGTCGCGGACGGCCGACCCCGAGCCGTACGAGCCGAGGGAGACCGGCTCCAACAGGGGTGACAACGTTTCCGTCTCCGGGTTGAGCGCATGGCGCCGCAGGCGTGGAAGAGTATCCGCCCCCGCTGCGACCGTTTCCACGTCGAACCAGGTCAGCAGCGTGGGATGGCGACGTACCCACTTCTCCAGCGCCGTCGCCATCGCCCCGGTGTCGAGTCTGCCGGGCACGTCGAACACGATGCCCAGCCACCCCGAGTGCCGTTTGCCCGCGATCTGGTTGGCCAGCCGCCGCCAGATGTGGTTCTCCTGTACATAGGACGGCGGGGCCGGGTGCTCGGGCGCCGTGGCGGTGACCGCCAGTACCGCAGCGGGTACCCGGAATTCGACCAGTTCACCGGGTTCCGGAACGTATTCGAGAATCGGTGTCATCAGCATGTTGCGGATTCCTTTCCTCGGCAGTCTTCACTGCCTTCTTTGGCAATCTGTTCCATGAGCCATCCGGTCTGTTCGATATAGCGTGGAACGGCGGTTCTGATGCCCTCGGTATCCGGGTATCGGAAACTCAGGTAGACGCCGCGGCGTGAGCGCATGATCCAGAGGAACACTTCGTGGGGATGTATCCGGCGGCTGCGCAGCGCGAACGCCCGCCATTCGCCCCACTGTTCCGCGCCCGGAGTTCTGCGTATATCCATGTACGAGACCATGAACCGTGGTTCGAGTGGCATCCCGAGTAATTCGGTGATGCGGGGAAGCGGCACAGTCGCCAGGGGTTTCGCGCGTTTCAACGCCAGGCCGGCTTCCGCCATCACTTCACGGAAGGCGTCGGTGCCGCGCACCGCGAATCCGACCGGCGCCAGGCCGACGTACCAGCCGACCGACTGGGCCCACTGCGGATCGGTCCGGGTGTGGAACGGTGCGATGGCACGGAACTGCTGCTGCCCCGTGTTCTCGTGCGCCACGATCGCCAGGCAGGCGAGCGCCCCGGAAAAGAAGTTCCCGCCCTTCCTGACGCAGGCGTCCTGGAAGGCCTGCGCCCCCTGCGCGTCGAGGAGCCACTCGCAGCGGCCGGCTTGTGCCTGGGCCCCGGCGTGTCCGTGGCCCGGGCCCTGACCGGTGACGTCGCCGACGGCCCCGGTGCCGCTCGCCGGTGTGCCCGGCGGAGCTGGGAAGCCCGGCAACTCCCCGCCGTTCGTCGCGACGAAGTCGCGCCACCCGGCGACCGCCTCATGCTCGCTGTGCACCAGCGCCGCGCCGGCCCGCTCGCTCCCGGCGAAGTCGAGAAAGCTCCCCACCTCGGCCAGTTCCGCAGGCCTGCCCCGCAACGCTGCCGCGTACAGCTCACGGATCTCGTGTGCGATGAGAAAGATGGAGTAGCCGTCGACGTTGGAGTGGTCGAAGCCCACATAGAGCGTGGTGGATTCGGTGTCGGTGTGTCCGACGGTGGCGAAGACGAACGACGGCCAGGTGAGCGGATCCGTCTCCTGGTCGAACAATGCCTCGATACGGTGCGAGAGTTCGTCGCCGCTCGGAAAGTCACCGACGACGGTACGCAGCATGGCAACCGTCCCCGCCCGCAGCGTCGCCCGGCTCACCCGACCGCCCCTGGGCCCGGCACCAGGCCCGCCGTGGGGGAGCAGTCGGCTGCGCAGCGATTCGTGCCGGTCGATCCAGCCGAGCAGTGCCCGCTCCAGCGCCCCGGCGTTCAGTTCCCCGGGCAGTTCGAAGACGGTCGCCAGCCAGGAGGGTGGGCGCGGGCCGGGGCCGGTGATGCGTGCTTCCCTGATGTGCGCCTCCTGGAGGTACGACGCCGGTCGTGGATCCGGTATCCAGGGGGTCGAGTGCGGTCCTGCGGGCGCAGGTCGCCAGACGGTGAGCAGTCCTGGCAGGACATCAAGGTCGTGCATATCGATGAATTTCACGTGTCTGCCTGTCGCTCGTAAACGATGTGGGGTGGCGTGAGCGTAAAGAGCAGTCGATTGTCCGGGCGGGCGTCATTGTGTGACTTCCACTGTTAACATGGCGGCAATATTTCGCTGAGCCGGAATGCGTTCAGCAGCCGGGACGGGATGTTACTCAGCAGTCAGTGTAATTTGCAAGGGGGTGATTTATGAGGTGTTCACCGGTCATTTCCGTTAGGCCCGTAAGGGGTTTCGCACTCGGGAATTCCGCTGGCTGATGCGAATGGGGAGCGATTTTTGGTCATGACTTCCGGGATACCGGAAGCGTTCGTCGGCCGATGGGTCGCGGGGCGGCTCGAATTTGGGTCGACTGCTTGGACGCCTTCATGCCGGCGAACATGGGTGGGTGTTCAGTCGCGAATGTCGGGACCCACGAAATGATGTCCGGCGTCGGGGACCTGCGGCGTCCCTGTGAACGGCCTGTGGAGCCCGGCGGGCTCACCCGGACCGAGTGAGCCCGCGGGTTCAGGAACCTCCGCGCCGTCTTGAACCGCAGCGGATGCCCGGCCGGGCGCCGCGTTCGGTCAGATCCCCGCGGCCTTGAGTTCGTCGTCCGTCAGCGGCGGGCCCGGGAGCAGGGGCTTCCTCCGGCCCAGACAGACCAGGGCCAGCATGTCGGGCATGAGCAGCCGCGCCGGCGGCTTCTCCATGCTCATCACATCCAGGAGGATGCGCAGGGCGCGGGGGTTGCGGGCACCCGCGTCGACGGCCCGGTCGACGAACGCCGCGAGGCTCTTTTCGAGGCGGGTCGGGGGCTGGTCGCTGGCGCCGGGGTAGAACACGTCCTGGCCCACGGCCAGATTCCACGCGTTGTCCACTGGACGGGCCGCCGCCCGCCAGGGGGGGGTTTGTCGAAAGTCCCGCACAGCACCCGCGGCGCCCGGCACGCTCCCCCAAGCTCTCCGAGCAGGGGGCACCCCCCACTCGCCGCACCGGCCAAAGACCCAAGTAGCTCCGCTACGAAGGCCTTTTTCCGGCACGCCGAGGCCACGCACCGGACACCGGGGGCACCGCACGGGACTTTCGGCACACCCCCTGGGGCACGAACGCCACCACATCGATCGCTTTCGCCGCCGGCAGCGGCAGGTCGGCGAGCTCGTCGTCCGACACCGGGATCAGCTGGTCTTTCGACAGCTCGTAGCCCTTGCCGATCTCGTCCTCTGTGAGGACTCTGGCCGTCGATCTCGCAGATCGCCGACGGGCTCGGCCACTGCGGCCGGGAGCCCGGGCTCCCGGCCGCCCGATGTAACGTGCTCAGCGAACTCCCGTCCCGAACTCCCGTCCCCTCAACCGGAGTTATCCGGCGAGCTCCCGGCACTCCGGGTGGCCCCACCCCTGTGCGTTCTTGGCGATCTGTTCTCCGGCCGCGTAGGACCGGCCGCAGACGCAGCGGCCCGGGAACTTCGCCGTGATGGTGCGCGACGAGGGCCTGCCGTTGGCCTTGCCTGCGCCCTTGCCGCCGCCTGCGGACCGGCGGCTCGTTACCGCGGCCGTGGGTGTGTCGGGGGCGGGCGGCGGCTCCGGGGAGTCGTACTCGGTGCCGGCCGGCTGCTGGACGGAGGCCGCCTGGCTCGCGGCCCGGTCCGCGAAGTCGTTGAGCGGGTCGCCGTCGACCTGGTGGGCGGGGACGTAGCGGAACTCCACGGACCGGCCGTCCAGCAGCGCGTCGATGCGCTCGACCAGTTCCTGGTTGGCGACCGGCTTCCCGGACGCCGTCTTCCAGCCCTTGCGCTTCCAGCCGGGCAGCCAGGTGGTGACCGCCTTCATCGCGTACTGGGAGTCCATCCGGATCTCCAGCGGGACGTCCGGGTCCATCGCGCTCAACAGCCGTTCCAGCGCGGTGAGTTCGGCGACGTTGTTGGTGGCCGTGCCCAGCGGGCCGGCCTCCCACCGCTCGGGCTTCTCCCCACTGTCGGCAACCACCCAGGCCCAGCCCGCGGGCCCCGGATTCCCCTTGGAAGCTCCGTCGCAGGCGGCGACTACACGTTCAATCATGGCCCTATCGTCCCACCGCCCCCGGCAGGGCGGTTTCCCCCAGGTTGCCCTGGGCACCCGGCGCACGACCTTGGTCACCGTTGAGGAGCCCTGACGATGGAGTGGCTGGACAGAGCGGCGTGCGTGGACGCGGACCCCGACCTCTTCTTCCCCGTGAGCCGCAACGGCCCCGCCGTACGGGACGCACTCGCGGCCAAACGGATCTGCTGCCGCTGCCCGGTCGTCGAGGACTGTCTGGACTGGGCGTTGAGCACCCGGCAGACCACCGGCGTGTGGGGCGGCACCTCGGAGGAGGAGCGGGCCGACCTCATACGGGCGAGCCGGCTCGCGTCATGACCGAGCCGGCTCGATAACCCTTCGCGCGGCTGCCGGCCACCCTCGGTGACCGGCAGCCGCGCGTCTTTTGGTTCGAGTCGTTCGCTTCGCTGGTGTCATTCGCTTTGTTCGTTCGGTTCGTGCAGTTCCCGGCGAAGACCGCGTCACGGTCATGTCCTGCCCGCGCCGCCACTGCCGAACCCACCACTGGAGCCGGGGCTCCAGCGCGGCCTCTTCTGGTCGTCGCTGCGCCTGCTGCGCACATTGCCGAGACCATGGAGCTCATGCGGCGTGAGCCGCTCGCTCTCGTTCTGTGCCTTCGGCACCTCGTCGGGCTCGCGCATCTCACTCACCTCGAGGACCGGCCCGGACTCGGGCAGCCTGGGCTGCTCCTCCGGGCGTGGCGGAGCGGGTTCCCGGCGGCGGACCCTGATACCGAGACGGACGGCCCAGATCAGCCCGATGGTGACGACGATCCCCGCCAGCAGCGGGAACACCCCACCGACGAGGCCCTCCGTCGCGGCCACTTCCAAGCTCTGTGCTGTCATGACGGCCGGGTACCCCCGGACACCTGCACGAACCTCCGACTGCACGACAGATGCGCGGGTACCCGGTGGTCACACACCCGGAGGCCCCCGTGCCAGGCGCGCGGACGGTCAGCCGGGTGACCCGTTCTACACGAGGAGGTAAGACATGTTCCGCGCCATCGCCGACGTGCTGCGGGCGATCGGAGGCACGCTGGCCGCCGTGGTGACGCTGCCGTTCAGGGCTCTCGCCCGGCTGTTCGGCGGGGCGTCCCGCTCGGCTCACTGACATCGACGAGGTCGTCCAGAAGCCGCTGTGCATCGGCCGTCAGCCCGCCCAGCGCGGGCGTCGGCCCGTGCCCGGCGGTCTCGAGTACCGAGGCGAGGCGCCGGTGGGCCGCGCGGACGTCGTCCAGCGCCCGCCGCCGCTCCGCCGCGGACTCCGCCCCGCACACCTCACCGGCCGCGCGCAGCAGCGAGGCGAGGATCTCCCGCACCGGGTCCTCCACGGAGGTCTCGACGAGCGGGCGCAGTGTCATCCTGATGTGCTCGGTGAGCCGGTCCCAGGTGTAGTCCCAGTCCGGCGGGGGCTCCGGTGCCGAGCGGCGCAGTCGGCGTCCCGGGTTGAACCGGTAGCTCTCGTCCGACCAACTGCGCGCGGTCCGCATCTCCGTGACGTCTTCGGTCAGGCGCCATGCCCGGTCGTACCAGCCGCGCGTCCGGTCCTTGTCATACGGCTCCTCGATGCCGTCGGCGACAGTGCGCAACAGATCAGCGCACTCCCTCGGCAGCCGCTCGCGCAGGTGCCGCAGATGCCGCGAGTGCACGGGCGGCAGGACCAGCGCGTTCACCCCGATCCCGATGACCGCGCCGAGCAGGGTCTCCAGCAGCCGGTGCACGATGTCAAAGCCCGTGTACGAGCCGTATGCGATGACGAAGAGGGCGGCCGTCGGCGCGTACATGCCCTGGCTGCCGAAGCGGGAGTAGTTGCCCAGCAGCACCGTGACCGGCAGGGCCAGCACCATCGCGGCCATGCTGTTGTGGGTCAGTGCGAAGGACCCGGCGGCCAGGAGGGTGCCCACGACGACCACGACGAACTGCTGCACGGCGTTGAGCAGTGATCGGTAGACGGTGCTCTGCACCAGGAACATCGCGGACCAGGGGGCCAGCAGGGCCATCGGCGCGTCCCACCACAGGCCGGCGAGTGCCCAGGCCAGCAGCGCGGCGGCTGCCGCCTTGAGGGACTGTACTGCGGTGTCGCGCTCCGAGCCGCGCTCGGTGACGGCCCTGAAAACCGCGCGCCAGACGGCCGCGGCCTCCCAGGTCAGTGAGTGCCACGCGATGCTGTCTCTCCTTTCCGGCCTCTCGGTCGTTCCCCTTCCTCAGGGGTTCTTCTACGGCAGCGGGGTGCCCCCGGTCGCGTTCACGATCTCCGCTGTGATGTAGCTGGAGCGGGGCGAGGCCAGAAAGACGTACGCGGGTGCCATCTCGGCGGGCTGCGCGGGACGGCCGATGGGTGCCTGCTTGCCGAACTCGGCCGTGTCCGGCATCGTCGCCGGGATCAGCGGCGTCCAGACGGGTCCGGGCGCGACCGCGTTGACGCGGATGCCGTCACCGGCGACCATCTGCGCGAGCCCCTGGGTGAAGGTCACGATGGCGCCCTTGGTCGTGGCGTAGTCGAGCAGGTGCGGGCTGGGCTTGTAGGCCTGGACGGACGTGGAGTTGATGATGCAGCCGCCGCGCGGGATGTGCGGGAGCGCCATCTTGCACAGCCAGAACATGCCGTACAGGTTCGTGCGCATCACCCGGTCGAACTGATCGGTGGAGATGGCGCCGATGCCCTCGGGCTGGGACATCTGGTAGGCGGCGTTGTTGACGAGGACGTCGATCCGGCCGAGCTCCGCCACGGCGCGTTCCACCAGCCGGCGGCACTGTTCCTCCTCGCGGACGTCGCAGGACACTGCTACGGCCTTGCGGCCCGCGTCCTCGACCAGCCGGGCGGTCTCCTCGGCGTCCTTCACCTCCTCGGGGAGGTGGGTGAACATCACGTCCGCTCCCTCCCGTGCGTAGGCGATGGAGACCGCCCGGCCGATGCCGGAGTCGCCACCGGTCAGCAGCACCTTGCGGTCCTGGAGTTCACCGCAGCCCCGGTAGGAGTCCTCCCCGTGATCGGGCGGCGGGTCCATGGGGCCGGTCCAGCCCGGGTGCTCCTGGTCCTGCTGCGGGAAATCGGGACGGGGGTGCTTCCGGGTCGGGTCGTCGGTCATGAGGATTCCTTCCTGGTCGTCGGCCGATGGGCTCAGCGGCCGGGTTCTACGGTCAGCGGGATCCGCAGCGCGCTCTCCCCGCGCCGCCATGCCCCCAGCAGGCGCGCGCCGAGCCGGTCCTCGAGGAACACAGTGGCGCCGACGCCGAAGGCGATGTCGGGTTCGAGGTCGGGTTCGTCGGCCAGCAGACCGCCGATCACCTCCCGGCGTACGACCTGTTCGTGCACGGCGTCGGCCTCGACGTGCTCGTCGTAGAACCGCTGGGCGGCCGGTCCGGCGCCGGCCCGGCGCAGTGCGGCGGCCAGCCGCCGGGAACCGGGCGAGGAGGTCACCTCGACGGCGGCGAAGTGCCCGACCAGCGCCCCGCGCAGGGCGCGGTGCAGGCCGAGCAGGGACATGAGGTTGACGGTGGCGAGCGCCTCGGCGGGGGATGCGTCGAGGTAACGGCCGTAGTCCGTGCGCAGTCCTAGGTCCCGCATCAGATCGGCGTAGAGGCGGGCGTGGATCTCGTCCGGACGGCCGGCGCCGAACTCGTCGTACTCGATCGCCACCATGGCGGCCTTGGCGCGGCCGCGGAGCCGCGGGATGACCCAGGCATGCGGATCCGCCTCCTTGAGGTGGTACAGCGAGCGCAGGGCCGCGTACTCCTCGAGCTGCCACCGTTCGCCGTCGCGCTGAAGGAAGTGGCTGACGCTGCTCCCGTCATGGCCCACGGGTTCGAGCAGCAGCGGCTCCAGTGCTTCCTCGGCGCCGCGTCGGGGGGGTACGTCGGTGCGCAGGGCCTCGGTGAAGCGGAGTTCCAGGGCGCGTCGGAGGGCGAGCAGCCCGGTGTCCCACTCGCGTTCGTCGGCCACGCCGGCGAACCCGTGGTAGTGCAGCTCGTACAGGACGTACAGGGCGAGCTGGAGATCGTCGCCATACGGGTCGGCCTCCCGCGTCTGCTGCGCGAGGGACGGTACGGACGCGCCGCAGTGCAGTGCGAAGACCACGGCGTCGGACAGCTCGCCGCGGGGCGTGGGCAGGGCGGGTGCGGTCACGGCGTGTCGCCCTCCTCCCCGGTCTCTTCCTTCACCCGGCGGCGGTGGCTGGTGTCGCACCACGGGTGGATCCGGCTGCGACGGCAGGTGCAGATGGCGACCTGGAAGCGCCGCGAGGTGACGACAGTGCCGTCCTCGCGGACGATCTCCACCGGGCCCTCCACGAGCAGGGGGCCGTCCCGGTCGACGGTGACGCGGGGGACGCGGCGCGGGCTCTCAGGGGCGTTCGGCACGGATGACCACCAGCTCTTCCCGGTTCTCGTCGGTCAGCAGGCCCCGGCGGCGCAGCCACGGACGGCGGGCGCGGAGCACCGGGCCGAAGGGGATGGACGCACGGTCGGCGACCACGGGCTCGAGACCGGCCGCCTCCAGTCGGGCCAGGGTGGGCCGGACGCCGCACAGCGCCGAGTGGACGATCAGCAGGACCCCGCCGGGCCGCAGCGCGCCCGGCGCCGCGTCACAGATGCGGTCGACGAACACCCGGCCGTCGGGTCCCGCCTCCCAGGCACGGGCCGCGCCCCGACTCGGCAGCCGCTCCCCCGGCGAGGGCACGTACGGCGGGTTGCTCACCACGAGGTCGTAGGACCTGCCCGGGACCGCGGACAGCAGGTCGCCGCGGCGCACGGTGACCCGTCGCCCGTACCGCAGCGCGTTCAGCCGGGTGGCGAGCACGGCGCTGCGGGCGATGTCGACGGCCGTCACCCGTGCGCCCAGCCGTGCGGCCTGGACGGCCAGTGCGCCGCTTCCGGTGCCGAGGTCCAGTACCTCGGTTTCCGGCCCTATGTCCTCACGGCGCAGAGCGCGGGTCAGCAGGTCGGTGTCCTGCTGGGGCGCGTAGACGCCCGGCGGTCTGAGGAGGAAGGAACCGGTGGGCGTTCCCATGGAGGCACTCCTGACGCACGTCGAAGGTCACGAATCGAATGTCATGACATGTCACTGTTTTCAATGGCGTTGACGTGAGTAACCAGAAGGCCGTGCTCCACACGCCGGGCCCGTCACCCGATCACCCGACCACCCGACCACCCGACCACCCGACCACCCGGACGATCCGCGCGGGACCTTCCGGGCCCGCGGTCATTCCCGCACGACTCTGATCCTTTCGAGGTCCGGATCGGTGGCGTCGGGCACGTTCATCCCGGCCGCGACGCCCGTGCGCAGATAGCGCACGACGGGCTCGGTGAGACGTTCGCCGGGCAGCGCCACCGGGATGCCCGGTGGGTACGGCGTCAGCATCTCCGCCGCGACCCGGCCGACGACCTCCTCGGCCGGCACGTCCTCGACCGGCCCGAAGAACGCGTCGCGCGGCAGATGGACCTGCTCCAGGCGGATCTCGCCGGCCGACGGCACGTCCACCTCCGGCGCCTGGCGCAGCCCGGGAGCGGCCTGCACCAGGGCCCGCAGCGCGGCCAGGAGTTCGCCCGTGGTCTCCCGGTCGTCGGCATGGGTGAGCTGGGTGCCGATGCGGCGGTGGTCGGCCAGGTGGACGTCCACGTCGTGGTGCTCGCGCAGCCAGTCCGCGGCCCGGTACCCGGTGGTGCCCAGGCCGCTGAGGTCGATGACGACGGGCAGCGGGTCGAAGTCGTCGGCGAGCCCGGGGCCGCAGAAGTCGTCGCGGTCGTTCACCCGCAGCCCCGTGAGCTCCTCGATCCGCGCCCGTACGCCGACCGCCAGCTCCAGGGCCGCACCCATCAGGTTCTTGCCGTTCAGGGCCATCTGCCGGCGCCAGCCGTCGAGGCCGGCGTAGATGAGGACGGACGGGCTGGTGGTGCCCAGCAGGTCCGCTCGCAGTTTGAGCCGGCCCGGGTCGATCAGCTCGCCCTGGAGGTGGAAGACGGAGCCCTGTTCCAGTCCGCTGCCCATCTTGTGGATGCTGGTCACGCACAGGTCGGCGCCCGCGTCCATCGCCCAGGACGGCAGATCCGGGTGGAAGGGCAGGTGCGCGCCCCAGGCCTCGTCCACGATCAGCGGCCGGGAGCGACGGTGGCAGACGTCCGCGATGCCGCGCAGATCTGCGCAGCCGCCGTAGGGGGTGGGGCTGGTGACCAGGGCGCCCCGGGCGTCCGGGTGCGCGGCGAAGGCCCGGTCGAAATCGGCCGCGGACGGCGGGTGCGCGAGATGGCGCTCGGCGTCCCAGCGGGGCTCCACCCACACGGGCCGGATCCCGGACAGGATCAGCCCGGAGACGACGGACTTGTGGGCGTCCCGCCCGATCAGCAGTTCCTCGTGCGGGCCCGCCGTGGCGAGCATCGCCGCCTTCACCGACAGGGAGCTGCCGCAGGTCGAGAAGAAGGTGTGCTCGGCGTGCACGGCGTCCGCCATCAACCGCTCGGCGCGTTCCAGCACGCGGCCCCGGGTGCGCCGGTCGTCCAGGGCTCCCGAGGCCAGCACGTCGCCGAGGAAGACGGCGTCCCCGAGTACTTCCCGTACCGCCGGGTCGGCGCCCCGCACCTGTTTGTGGCCGGGTGGTGAGAAGTCGAGACGGCACCTCTCACGGTGTTCGACGAGGGCTTCGAGGACCGGCGCTCGAGTGTGATCGACGGCAGGCATGGCCGACGGGTTCCCACCTCTCACCTCAGCCAATCCGGGGACTGCTTCGAGTGGCGGAGGTCCTACGGGGTACTCCCGCCCGCATGCGAATGAGCGTGGTGGATGTGGGTTCGAACACGGTCCGGCTGGTGGTGGCGGACGCCGAGGGGGGCGTCCCGCTGCCGGTGCACACGGCCAAGTGGAAGCTGCGCCTGTCCGAACACGTGGAGTCCGGGGGGCGGATTCCCGACGAAGCGGTACGACAACTGGTCGGGGCGGTCGCGGCGGCGGGTGAGACGGCGCAGAAGTGGGGGGCGGGCGGGCCGCTCGCCTTCGCGACGGCGGTGGTGCGCAACGCGCCCAACCGACTGGACGTCCTGCGCACCGTCCATACGGAAACCGGGGTACGGCTGTGCACGCTCCCGGGGGAGGTGGAAGCAGAGCTGACGTTCTTGGGGGCGCGCCGTTGGATGGGCTGGCGCGCCGGGCCGCTCTCTTTGTTCGACATCGGCGGCGGTTCGCTGGAGGTGGCCTTCGGACGCGGCCGGCTGCCGGACTTCGTGGCCTCGCTGCCGCTCGGTGCGGGTCGGCTGACCCGGGAGTTCTTCGCCGACGGGGACCCGCCGTCGGAGGAGGACATCAAGGCGTTACGCCGCAAGGTCCGGCATCAGCTGCGGGACGTGGCCGCGCGGATCCGCTGGGAGTCACCGCGCACGACGGTGGCGACCTCGCGGACCTTCCAGCAGTTGGCGCGGTTGTGCGGGGCGGCGCCCGGTCGGCAGGGGCCGTTCGCGACTCGCTATCTGCACCGCCGTGACCTGCGTGCATGTCTCGACCGGCTGGCCTCGCTGCCTGCCGAGGAGCGTTGTGTCCTGCCCGGCATCTCGGCCCCGCGGGCCGGCCAGAGTCTGGCCGGGGCGATCGTGGGGCACACCACCATGAAGCTGACGGGGACGAAGAGGGTCGCCATCTGCCCGTGGGCCATCCGGGAGGGTGTGCTGCTGCGGCACATCGAGGACGGCGCGGACTGGTGGGCGGAGATCGCCGAGCGCGGCACGGAGGGTTCCCACCCCCCGGCTCGGGCGGTGCCGCTGCGGGTCGCCACGCAGTCGAACTGAACGGTGCGCGTACAGCCGCCAGTGCGCCCGTCCGCGTACGGCCGCGCGCGTGCGGATCGAGGCGGACGGGGAAGAGGCCGGTCGGGACGACTGATCTCACCGGCCTTCTTCCGCGCCGCGGGCCCCCTCCGCAGCAACCGGCCTGGTCCGGCGGCCATCGTCCGGGACCGGCGGCCACGCGGGGGTCGCGCGGCCAACGGCCGGGGGGGCGCGGCCATGGAGCCCCGCGCCCACTGGGACCAGCAGGCGGGCCCGTGACCACCGACCGGGGCCCCACAGCCCCATCGACCCGGGCCACGGGCCATCGACCCGGTCGCGCGACCATGGAGCCCCGCGCCCACGACTGGGACCAGCAGCCCCGACCACCGGCCGGGGCCATCGGCCGTCGACCGGGGCCATCGGCCATCGGCCACGTAACCCAGGCGGCGTTACCGGCGCTACCGGCGTTGCTCCAGCCGCAGCACGATCTCGACCTCCTGGTCGCCGGAGGCCGAGCCCAGTTCATGCACCGTGAAGGTGTCCTCCAGGACGTGTTCCAGACGGCGTACGGCCAGCGGGGTGCCCTGCAGGTCCGCGAGGACGGGGCCGGTCAGGGAGACACGGACGTCCGGTGCGGGCGGGCGGACCGCGTCGGTGTCGAAGGTGCCGAGCCACGCGGTGGAACCGGTGGGTGGTACGTCTCCGTCGTCGCGGTCCGAGGCGAAGAGCCTGCGCAGAACTGCGAAGAGGCGCCCGGCGTCCGTGGCGGAGCAGTCGCTGACCACCACCTGGACGTGCGACGGTTGCGCGTTCACGGCGATTCCTCTCCCTCGGGGTTCTCTTCGCTCGCGGGTACCCGTCAGCCGCCGGTGAAACGGGATCCCACCTGCGCCGTTAGCCCCGACGGCCCAAGGGAACCCGGTCGTCGCCGACCGGAGGGTCCGGCCGACGACGACACAGCGGAAGGTGATGTGATCATGGGCCACGGCGGAGACGTGATTCAGGAACTGACCACCGACCACCGCGAGGTCGAGGAGTTCTTCGCGCAGATCGGCAAGGAGCCGCCGGGCGCGCCCGAACGCAAGCGGGTGCTCGACCAGCTGACGATCGAGCTGGTGCGTCACGCGATCGCCGAGGAGGAGTACCTCTACCCGGCGGTTCGGGAGCACGTCGAGAACGGCGACGCCATCGCGGACAAGGAGATCGATGACCACTCCCGGGTGGAGCGGCTCCTGAAGGACCTTGAGGGCATGGAGGCGAGCGACCCGGAGTTCAACCGTGCGGTGGTCGAACTGGAGACCGAGGTCAGCGAGCACGTCCGCGACGAGGAGACCTCGCTCTTCGTGCGTTTGCGGCAGTCGTGCCCGCAGAGTGCCCTGGACGAGCTGGGCGACAAGATCCGCACGGCGAAGAAGCTCGCCCCGACCCGTCCGCACCCCAGCGCCCCCGACACCCCGCCCGCCAACAAGCTCCTCGGTCCGGGCGTGGGTCTGGTCGACCGGGTCCGGGACTTCGTGACGGGGCGGGGCAAGTAGCGCCCGAGGCCGGCGTGGGTACGTACGGTCCCGCACACGGAAGTGGGCCCACCGCGCGCGGTGGGCCCACTCGACTCACGAAGCACCCCAGGTGCTCAGTCCACTTCCGACGTCTTCGGCATCTCGCCCTTGGTCGTGGTGAGGTCGATCACCGAGAACGAGGCGCCCTGCGGATCGCTCAGTGCCGCGAAACGGCCGAAGGGAGAGTCCATCGGACCGAATCTCAGGATCGCGCCCTTTTCGGTCGCCTTGGCGACCGCCGCGTCGCAGTCCTCGACCGTGAAGTAGACGTTGACGTACGAGGGCACCTCGGGCGGGAACTCCTCCCCCATCCTCATCCGGCCGAGCACGGTCTCCTCGCCCAGGTTGTACATGTGGAAGTCCACGGCTTCGTCCTCGAGCCGCTGTACGCGGTACGGGAAGACGCTGCGGAAGAACGCGTCCGTCCGTTCGGGGTCGCGGGTGAAGACCTCGGCCCAGCAGTACGCACCGGGTACTCCCCTCGCCTCGAAACCCTCGTGAGTGCCGGCCTGCCACACGCCGAAGACCGCGCCGGACGGTTCGGCGGCCAGGGCCATGGTGCCGAACTCGCCGACCTCCATCGGCTCCATCAGCACCTCGCCGCCCGCGTCACGGATGCGGCTCACGGTCGCGGCGGTGTCCTGCGACGCGAGATACAGACACCAGGCGGACTGCTCTTCCTGCCCCGGCATCGGCGGTACGACGGCGGCCACCGCCTTGCCGTTGGCGTAGGCCTGTGTGTAGTTGCCGTACTCGGACTGGGCCTCCCCGAACGTCCAGCCCAGCACTTCCCCGTAGAAGTCCTTCGCGGCCTCGGCGTCGCCGAACATCGCATCGGTCCAGCACGGCGTTCCCTCAGGTTGTACGGCCATGGCTCGGCTCTCTTCCGTCGACGTCCGTTGGAGTTCGTCCCCTTTTCTCCACGCTAGCCAGCCGCACGCCGCGCCGCAGGCCAAGTCGGCGGGAGACTGGAGGCGGCGGGCAGGGCACGCACGGCGGCGGAGGGCGACGGAAGGGGCGCGGCATGGCGGACCGGACGATGCGCGCGTGGGCGGTGACCGAGCCCGGCCCCGTCGAGTCGGAGCCGCTGCGCCTGGTCACGAAACCGGTCCCGGTGCCGGGCCCCGACGAACTGCTCGTCCGGGTGCGCGCCTGCGGAGTGTGCCGTACCGATCTGCATGTCGCCGAGGGGGACCTGCCGGTGCACCGGCCGTGGGTCACGCCCGGTCACGAGGTGGTCGGTGTGGTGGCCGGGGCGGGCGCGGCGGTCACCGGCTTCCAGCCCGGCGACCGGGTCGGGGTCGCCTGGCTGCGGCGCACCGACGGCACCTGCGTCCACTGCGTGCGCGGGTCGGAGAACCTGTGCCCGGCCTCCGAGTACACCGGGTGGGACGCCGACGGCGGTTACGCCGAGTACACCACCGTGCCGACCGGCTTCGCCTATCGGCTGCCTCCCGGTGTGCCCGACGTCGCGCTGGCGCCGCTGCTGTGCGCGGGCATCATCGGCTATCGCGCCCTGCTGCGGGCCGCGCTGCCGCCAGGTGGCCGGCTCGGTCTCTACGGGTTCGGGGGCAGCGCCCATCTGTGCGCGCAGGTGGCGGTGGCGCAGGGTGCGACCGTGCACGTGATGACCCGGGATCCGGCCGCTCGCCGGCTGGCCCTCGAACTGGGTGCGGCATCGGCGGCGGGTGCGTACGACGCCGCGCCCGAACTCCTCGACAGCGCCATCCTGTTCGCCCCGGTAGGGGACCTGGTGCCGGTGGCGCTGCGGGCCCTCGACCGCGGCGGGGTGCTGGCCGTGGCGGGCATCCACCTCAGCGACATCCCGTCACTTCGCTACGAGCAGGAGCTGTTCTACGAGAAGGAGTTGCGCAGCGTCACCGCCAACACCCGTGCTGACGGGCGGGAGTTCCTGGAGCTGGTGGGCCGGCACGGCGTCCGCGCCACCACGCACTCCTATCCGCTGTCACAGGCCCCGCAGGCACTCCGGGATCTGAAGGCGGGCCGGTTCGACGGGGCGGCGGTGCTCCTGAACGACCTGTCCTGAAGCGGCAGCGTCTCGGTACCCGCCTCTTCCCCAAGTGGGCGGCCCGGTTCTACAGCGAGACGCGAATGCCCACCGTGCCCCGTTCGCCGCGGCGCAGGCGGCTGCCGAGGAGGGTGAGCCGGCCGAAGACGCCGTACTTGCGTGCCACGAGCCCGCGGTAGCGGGCGGTGGTTTCCTGGTCGCAGATCTCGGCGGTCGCGGGGACCTGGTCGCCGGTCGGGTTGCCGCGCAGGTCGCACGGCCCCACCAGCACGTCCGCGCGGTTGCGGATCCGCTTGACCTTCCAGGAGTCGGTGGCCGTCCAGACCCCCAGCGTGTCCCCGTCGCGCACGACCCAGACCGGGGTGGCGACCGGGGTGCCGTTCTTGCGGTAGCTGGTGATCAGCAGGTATTTGCCCGCGCCGAGCCGGTCCAGCAAGCTCTCGTCCATGCCCGGAGTGTAGGCGGGCGAGGATCGCCTCGGCAGGGGGCCTTCCGATTGTGAGGATCGGGATGTTCGCAGGGCCTCGCGGCCGTCGTGCGGTTAGCTTTCCCGGGTCAGTGCTGACACAAGTGTGCTCCATGTACACGAGGGGGGATCATCCGCATGAGACGTCTGCGCGGCATCCTGACGCGCCTCACCGCAGTGTTACTCGCCGGGGCCGCCGTGGCCCTGGCCGGGCCGGGCACCGCCCACGCCTCCACCACCGTCGAGATCCCGGCGGCCACACCGAACGGCATCTCGGCGACCGTCCGGTTCCACGGGGCGAAGGTTCCCCAGCCCTACAACCCCGATCCGAACGCCGCCTTCGGGGACCGCAAGTGCCAGCTCATTTACCACGACTACGAGCCGACGCCCGGCTGCGGCGGCTTCAAGCTCGACGTCGTCCTGCACAACGTGCGGAACCAGCCTGGCTACCAGGCCGGTCTGGACAGCACCTGGGCCTTCTTCCAGGCCTATGCCGACACCGAGCGAACCTTCGGCTGCCTGAGCGCCGACGGCACCTTCGACCACCGCACTGCTTTCGTGGTCCGCACCGAGCAGGCCCCGCTCTCTCACACGTACTACACGACGAGCAGCAGCTACATCCTGCAGTATCTGCGCAGCAACCCGGGCCAGGAGACCGGTCCGTACTTCTTCGTCAATTTCCCCGCCGTGCAGGTGGATTGCCCCGCGGGCACGACCCCGACGCAGTACGGGCTCAAGGTGACCAACGTGAAGGTCACCATCGACGAGGCGAACGTCTTCGGTACGACGACCTGGAGTACGCCCGGGCCGTTCTACGCCTGACCCGGAGTGCCGACCAATCGTCGGCCGCTGGGGGCGGGCACGGGTTCACACCTGTGCCGCCCCCAGCACCAGGACCTGGATCGCGAGGACGGCCGCGCCGCGGGCCCAGTCGTGGAAGTCGGAGACCTTGGTCTCCAGGTCGACCGGGGACGCGAGGGGGTGGCGGTGGGTGCGGATGGTCTCCGTCACGGTCGTTCCGGCGACGTCGATGAGGCCGACACCCTCGCCGGCGAGCAGGATCTTCTGCGGCATGGCGAAGTTGGCGATCTGGGCCACCAGGATGCCCAGGGCGCGAGCGGCCTCGTCGATGACCCGGGAGGCCATGGGCTCCCCCGCGGCGGCGAGGGCGAGGATGTCCTCGTAGGTCAGGTCGCGACCGGTGGCGGCACGGATCTGGTAGCGGATGCTGGAGATGGTCAGCAGCGAGACGGCGCTGCCACGTTCGCCGTCGGGGGTGAGCGGGCCGTGGGGGTCGACGATCCAGTGGCGGCCGAAGCCGCGGTCCTCCTCGGCGAAGGGCACCCGCTTGCCGCCCAGGACGAGCCCGTAGCCGATGCCCGCGCCGATGGTGAGGACGACGAAACGGTCCAGGCCGCGGCCGGCGCCGAACCAGGTCTCCGCCTCGACGAGGGCGGCGACGTCGTTCTCCACGACCACCGGTAGCCCGGTGCGCTCCTCCACCAGTTCGGCGAGCGGGACGTCACGCCACTGGAGGAAGGCGGACTCGCCGACCACGGCGCGGTCCTGAACGAGGCCGCCCACACCGATGCCGATGCCGGCCAGGCGGGGGTGGGTGCGGGCCAGTTCCGCCGTCATCTCCCCCAGCACGCCGGCGACTTCATCCGGATCGTGGGTGGTGAGCGGCCGGTCGTAGCGGTGCACGATCTCACTGCGCAGGGTGGTGACGACACCGTAGACCATGTCTTCGGTGATCTTGAAGCCGATGAAGGAGCTCGACTCGGCGACGATGTCCAGCGGCTGCGAGGGGCGCCCCTGGCGCACCTCCAGGAACGCCGCGTCCCCGGCGGTCTCGATCAGCAGACCTGACTCGATCAGGGGCTTGGTCAGCCGGGTGAGGCTGCCCGGCGAGAGGTTGAGGCGGCGCGCGAGCTCGGTGCGCGAGAGCGGGCCCTGCACCAGCACCTCGAGGGCCACCGCGCGTTCCCCGGGGCTGAGCGGCAGCCAGCTGGCCGTACGTGTGGTCATGAGGTCAGACTCCCACAAAGATTTCTTTTTGCCATGGAAGTATTGGCCACCTCCTCAGACCCTTAAACGTTCAGGGGAAAGGTCGAAGCAGACCTCTTGACGCCCCAATACTTCCGTGACAAAAGTAATTGGCCTGAGGACGAGCCGCCGACGAGGGAGTCGCCCGATGACCGTCGCCTCCAGCAGCCCACCATCCCGCCTTCCCCCGGGTGACACCGAACGCGTGGCACCGGTGAGGGAGGCGCGGGCCCGTGCCCACGGTGACGGAGCCCTCGCGGCCCTCTTCATCGCCCCTGCCCTGCTTGGCTTCCTGGTCTTCCTGCTGTGGCCGACGCTGCGGGGCATCTATCTGAGCTTCACCCGCTTCAACCTGCTGACCCCGGCCGAGTGGGTGGGCCTGGACAACTACGACCGGATGATCCACGACCCGATCTTCTGGGACTCGCTCGCGGTCACCGTCGAGTACGTGGTCATCAACATCGGTGTGCAGACGGTCGCGGCCCTCGCCATCGCGGTCCTGCTCCAGCGGCTGACGCAGTCGGCCCTGCTGCGGGGCATCGTGCTCACCCCGTATCTGATGTCGAACGTCGTCGCGGGCCTGGTCTGGCTGTGGATCCTCGACAACCAGCTCGGCATCGGCAACGAGATCATCAGCGGCCTCGGCTTCGACCGCATCCCGTTCCTCGCGGACGAGACCTGGGCGATCCCCACCATCGCCCTGATCAACGTCTGGCGGCACGTCGGCTACACCGCCCTGCTGCTCTTCGCCGGTCTCCAGGCGATCCCGAACGACATGTACGAGGCGGCCCGGGTCGACGGCGCGAGCGAGTGGCGGATGTTCTGGCGGATCACCATGCCGCTGCTGCGGCCGGTCCTCGCGGTGGTGCTGATCATGACGGTGATCGGTTCGTTCCAGGTCTTCGACACGGTGGCGGTGACCACCGCGGGCGGCCCGGCGAACGCGACCAACGTGCTCCAGTACTACATCTACGGCTCCGCCTTCGGCCGCTTCCAGTTCGGCTACGCCTCGGCGATGTCCGTCGCCCTCCTGGTGGTGCTGAGCGCGATCACCATCCTGCAGTACCGGCTCACCCGGGCCGGCCGTTCGGATCTCGGCTGACGGAAGGGATCCCGAGAAATGGCTGACATGGCCGCCGTGACCACCACCCCGACCTCGCCGCCGTCCGCACGGGACACCGGCCGCAGGTTCTCCTTCGGGCGGGCCGCCGCATGGACCGCGATGGGGCTGATCGTCCTCATCACCTTGCTGCCGTTCTACTGGATCCTGCGCACCGCGCTCTCCACCAACGCGGGCCTGAGCACCGACCCCGCCAACCCCCTGCCGGTCGACTTCACCGGCGGCGGCTTCGCCCGCGCCCTCGGTCTGCAGTCGGCCGAGGAGGCGATCGCCCAGGGCGGTTCGGGCGGCGGGCTGGACTTCTGGCGGTACCTGCTCAACTCGGTGATCGTCTCCACCCTGATCACCGGCTGCCAGATCTTCTTCTCCGCGATGGCGGCCTACGCCTTCGCCCGGCTGCGCTGGCGCGGCCGGGACAAGGTGTTCGGCCTGTTCCTGGCCGGGATGATGGTGCCGACCATCTTCACCCTGCTGCCGAACTTCGTCCTCATCAAACAACTCCACCTGGTGGACTCACTGTTGGGCATCGCGCTGCCCACCCTCTTCATGACGCCGTTCGCGGTGTTCTTCCTCAGGCAGTTCTTCCTGAACATCCCCCGCGAGGTCGAGGAGGCGGCGCTGCTGGACGGCGCCGGGAAGATCAAGATTTTCTTCCGGGTGGTGCTGCCGATGGCGTCGACACCGATCATCACCCTGGGCGTGCTGACGTACATCACCTCCTGGAACGACTACTTCTGGCCGCTGATGGTGTCCTACAGCGACAGCTCACGCGTGCTGACCGTTGCGCTGGCGATCTTCCGGGCGCAGACCCCCCAGACCGGCACCGACTGGTCCGGGCTGATGGCGGCGACCCTCATCGCGGCGCTCCCGATGCTGGTGCTCTTCGCCTGCTTCGCCCGCCGCATCGTCAGCTCCATCGGCTTCACCGGAATCAAGTAGGGGAACAACGATGCGACTTCGTACGCTGACCGCGCTGTCCGGAGCGCTGGCGCTGTCCCTGCTCACCGGCTGCGCACAGAGCAGTGGCACCGGTTCGTCCCGGAACACCGTGACGTACTGGCTGTGGGACGCCAACCAACTGCCCGCCTACCAGGCCTGCGCCAAGGGATTCGAGCAGGAGAACCCCGGACTGCGGGTCAAGATCACCCAGTTGGGCTGGGACGACTACTGGACCAAGCTCACCGCCGGCTTCATCGCGGGCACCCAGCCGGACGTGTTCACCGACCACATCCAGAAGTTCGGCCAGTTCGCCGACCTTCAGGTGCTCGAGCCGCTGGACGACCTGGGCATCAAGGACTCCGACTACCAGCCGGGGCTCGCCGCCAGCTGGGTCGGCCAGGACGGCCACCGCTACGGCGCCCCCAAGGACTGGGACACGGTCGCCCTCTTCTACAACAAGAAAATGACCGACGAGGCCGGTCTCAACGCCGACCAGCTCAACAACCTGGCTTGGAACCCCGAGGACGGCGGCACCTTCGAGAAGGCCATCGCCCACCTCACCGTCGACAAGAACGGCAAGCGGGGCGACGAGCCCGGCTTCGACAAGAACAACGTCAAGGTGTACGGACTCGCCACCAACGGCGGCGGCGAAGGCGTCGGCCAGACCCAGTGGAGTCCCTTCACCGGGTCCGCCGGATGGAGTTACACCGAGAAACAGCGCTGGGGCACGAAGTACCAGTACGACAGCGAGACCTTCAAGTCCGTCATCAAGTGGTACTTCGGTCTGGCGAAGAAGGGCTACCTGGCCCCGATGTCCGACTACAACATCCAGTCCAACCAGGCCAACACCCAGGTCGCCGCCGGCAAGGCCGCCACCGCCTTCGACGGAGCCTGGATGATCTCCTCGTACAAGGGTTTCAAGGGCCGGGACATGAAGACCGCGCTCACTCCCGTCGGTCCGACGGGCAAGCGCGCCACCATGATGAACGGTCTCGCCGACTCCGTCACCAAGGGCGCCAGGAACAAGGAGGCCGCCAAGAAGTGGGTGGCGTATCTGGCCTCCGACGCGTGCCAGACCGTCGTCGGCAAGTACGGGATCGTCTTCCCCGCCACCCCGGCCGGCACCGAGGCCGCGGCAGCCGCCTACGAGAAACAGGGCATCGACGTCACGGCCTTCACCCGGCCGGTCAACGACAAGAAGGCCTTCAGGACCTTCTCGTTCCCGATCACCGGCTACGCGGCCGACGTCTCCGCACTGATGAAGCCCCAGATGGAAGACATCTACGGGGGCGGCGCACCGATCAGCAGCCTCGACAAGACCAACGACCAGATCAACTTCATCCTCAACCAGTGATCATCGCAAACCAGTGATCATCGCAAACCAGTGAAGGGTATCCCCCGTATGACGTTCTCCCTCGGCATCGTCGGCGCCGGGCAGTTCTCCGGTCAGTTCGCGAAGCTGTTCCTGGCCCATCCCGGGGTCAGCGATGTGTACATCACCGACCTCCTGCCGGAGCGGGCCGAGCGACTGGCCGCGGCGGAGGGGCTGTCGGGGACCTTCCCCTCGTACGAGGCCATGCTGGAGTCGAAGGCGGTCGACGCGGTAGCCGTCTTCACCCAGCGCTGGACGCACGGCCCGCTGGTGCTCCAGGGCCTGGGCGCCGGAAAGCACGTCTACTCGGCGGTGCCGATGGCGATCACCCGGGAGGAGATCGCGGCCATCATCGAGGCGGTGCGCGCCACGGGGCTGACGTACATGATGGGCGAGACCAGCCAGTACAACCCGGCCACCGTACACGCCCGCAACCAGATCGCCGAGGGCGCCTTCGGGCGGCTCTTCTACGCCGAGGGCGACTACGTCCACGACATGGACCTCGGCTTCTACGAGGCGTACCAGTACAGCGGCGGCGACAACTGGAAGGCCACGGCCAGCTATCCGCCGCTGCTGTATCCGACGCACTCCGTCGGCGGGGTGCTCGGCGCCTGGCAGACGCACGCGGTGAGCGTCTCCGCGATCGGGGTGAAGGACGAACGCGGGGACGGCGTCTTCGACACGGAGATCAGCCAGTTCAAGAACGACTTCTCCAACGCCACCGCGCTGTTCGAGGTGGCGGGCGGCGGTTCGTTCCGCACCAACGAGTTCCGGCGGGTCGGCTATCCCTCCCACATCCGGGAGTCCCGTTTCCGGTTCTTCGGCACGGACGCCAGCATGGAACAACTCGCCACCGTGGCCCTGTGGCAGGACAAGAAGGGGGTGAAGGACATCTCCGAGCTGCTGGAGCCCAAGCCCACCATGTCTCCTGACGACCCGTCACTTCAGCACATCGCACCGGAGCTGCGGGCCGCCTTCACCTCCGGTTCGGCTCCGGTGCACGACCGGGCGCGACTGCCGCGGGAGTTCGACAACCTGCACAACGGTCACGAAGGCAGCCACCACTTCCTGGTGGACGACTTCGTGACCGCGGTCAACACCCGCACCCCGCCCTCGGTCAACGCCTGGGTCGCGGCCCGCTACACCCTGCCGGGCATCGTCGCCCACGAGTCGGCGCTGAAGGGCGGGGCCCGGCTGGAGATCCCGGACTTCGGAGACGCGCCGGAGGCGTAGCGCCGGGATTCTCCAGGTGCCGTCAGGTGCCCGGCTTGCGGCCGTAGACGTACACGTCGTCGCCCTTCTTCAGCAACGACCAGTACTTCTTGGCGTCGGTCTTCGTCATGTTGGCGCAGCCGTGCGAGCCGGGCGGGTTCCACATGCTGACGCCGACCGAGTGGAAGGCCTGGCCGCCGTCGAAGAACTGGCTGTAGGGCATCGGCACGTTGTAGATGGTCGACACGTGGTCGATGTTCCGCCAGTAGATCTTCTTCAGACCGGTACGGGTCTCATATCCGTTGCGGCCGGTACGGACCGGGACGGGACCGTAGACGAGCTTCTTGCCGTCCTGGATCCAGCTCAGCTGGAGCGTGAGGTTCACACAGGCGATCCGGCCCTTGTTGACGGGGCACTTGCCGGCCTTGTTCGGGTTCTTGCCCACGGCCCTCTGCTTCTGCATCAGGTCCATCACCCCCCAGGTGACGGAGCCCGCGTAGCCGATGTTCGGAGTGATCCCGTGCTTGGTCTGGAAGGCCCGGATCGCACGGCAGTCGGAGGGCGACTGCTTGCCGTCCACCGGCAGTCCGAGGAACTTCTCCACCTGCTTCTGATACGGGCCGGTCTGCGTCGTACAGGTCGCGGCCTGAGCCGGTGCCGCGGTGAACGCCACCGACAGCGGGGCCACCAGTCCCGCTACGCCGAGCGCGACGACACCCCGTCTGCGTATCTCCCCCATGAAAGGTCTCTCTCTTTCCCGCGTCTTCAGGTTGTGTTTTTTGCTAGACGTGCCGAGGGGGCCAGTGGTTGCACGCCTGTTCGCCTTTCGTTCCCGTGCTCGCGATCGCAGCGGTTGCCGTGGCTGCTGCGGCGGAGGAGTCTCGTTAGAGAGGCCTGCCACCTCGTAGGAGGTCACCATGAGCACCAGGGCACGTCCTGCCTTCGACGCCGAGACCCTGCGCCGGGGCATAGAGAGCCAGGAACCGACGGTCCTGCTGAACCTGTACGCCGACGACGCGGAGCTCCGCATCGTGGACCACACCGCCCAGCCGAGCCATCCGAAGGTCATGCACGGCCGTTCCGAGATCGGCGAGATGCTCGAGGACGTCTACAGCCGGGACATGACGCACAAGGTGGAGCAGGTCGTGGTCCAGGGCGACCAGGCCGCGTTCACCGAGTCCTGCGAGTACCCGGACGGGGTGAAGGTGCTGGCGAGCTCGATGCTGGAGCTGCGCGACGGAAAGATCGTCGAGCACACGCTGCTCCAGGCCTGGGACGAGTAGCCACAGAGCCTCCCCTGCCGCTCGTGCCGCCTCGCTCGCCTCGCCCGGGAGCGAGGCGGGCGCGGGAACGCGGGGATCCGGGGATGGATCGCGAGGATCTCGGGAATCGCGGGATCCGGGAATCGCGGGGAATGAGGGGAACGCGGGGACTGCTGGGAATCCAGCGACTGCGGGGAGCGGGGAACAGCGGGCGCGCGGAACAGCCCGGAGGGCCGGGGACCACGGAGCCGGGACGGGCTGGGGGCCCACCGGGCCCGCGGGGACGCGGGGACGCGGACGACGACGGCGACGGCGACGGCGACGGCGACGCCGACTGCAACGGCGCGCGCCCGACCCGGCATCGTCGCAGAGGCAGCGCGAGCACCACGCCGGTCGCTCCGACGCCCGACACTCGTCGCCGAGGCCTGCGAGACCTGGCGGGCCGAAGTCGCCTTCACGGAGCGGTTCGTGGCCGAGGCACCGAGCCTGGACATCACCAACGCCCACGACGAACCGGCGACGATCCGGGGTGGCGTCCCTGCGCGCGGTGCGCGTCCACATGATCGAGGAGTACGCGCAGCGGAACGGCCACGCCGATTCCTGCGCGCCGAGCCTGCGCGAGCGCATCGACGGCCGGGTCGGCCAATCGCCGCCTCGGACCGCCGCGTCGGCCAATAGCCGCCTCGAACAGCTCAGTCGAGGGCGCCGCGCAGCGCGGGCAGCAGTTCCTTCGCCGACCAGTCCAGGAAGGCGGACTGGGTGTCACCGCCGATCTGCACCAGGGCGACCTCGGTGAACCCGGCCTCCGCGTAGGGGCGTACGGCCTCGACGAAGTTCTCCGGGTCGTCGCCGCACGGGATGGACGCGGCGACGTCGTCCGGCGTGACGTACTGCGTGGCGGAGTCGAACGAATCCGGGTGCGGCAGTTCCGCGTTGACCTTCCAGCCGCCGCCGAACCAGCGGAACTGCTCATGGGCCCGCCGCACGGCCGCCTCGCGGTCCGGGTCGTAGCAGACGGGCAGCTGGCCCACCCGGGGCTTGCCCTCGCCGCCGTGCCGGTCGAAGGCCTCCAGCAGTTCCGCCTTGGGCTCGGTGGCGATGACGAGGTCGCCGAGATGGCCGGCGAGGGCGCAGGACCGTGCGCCGGAGACGGCGATGCCGATGGGCGGTGGCTGGTCCGGCAGGTCCCACAACTTGGCCGACTCCACGTCGAAGTACTCGCCGCGATGGTTGACGTGGCGGCCCCCGAAGAGCTCGCGGATGATCCGGACCGCCTCCTCGAGCCGGTCGACGCGGATATCGGCGGACGGCCAGCCCTCGCCCACGACGTGCTCGTTGAGGTTCTCGCCCGAGCCGAGCCCGAGCCGGAACCGGCCCTCGGACAGCAGCTGCAGCGTCGCCGCCTTCTGGGCCACCACGGCGGGGTGGTAGCGGAACGTAGGGCAGGTCACGTACGTCATGAGCGGGATCCGCGAGGTGGCCTGCGCGGCGGCGCCGAGGACGCTCCACGCGTACGGCGCGTGCCCCTGCGAGCGGAGCCAGGGGAAGTAGTGGTCGGAGGTCACCGAGAAATCGAAGCCGGCCTCCTCCGCCCGCACCACATGCTCGACGAGTTCACGGGGACCGGCCTGCTCGGTCATCATCGTGTATCCGATTTGCACCATAGGCCCCGCGTTCCCGAGCGGGCGCCGGGAAAACCGGACGGAGAACAGGCGCCACCCGGCTCCCGGAATCCTGGCTCCCCGAATCCCGGAATGCCGAATCCCGGCTCCCGGCTCCCGAATCCCGGCGGACGGTCACCGGCTCCCGCGGACGGTCACCGGCCGAGGTCACCGGTTGCGCAGGGCCCTGATGAGTTCTCCCTTGCTCATCGAGGACCGGCCGTCGATGCCGACCTTCTTCGCCTCGTCGTACAGCTCCTTCTTGGAGCGGTCCTCGTACGGCCCGCCCTTGCCGCCCTTGCGGCCGACGGACGAGCGGGAGCTGCCGGCCGCCTTGTTGGCGACGCGTGCGGCCTTCTCCTTGCCCGCGCCTTCGCGGCGCAGCGCTTCGTACGTCTTCTCGTCCTTGATCTGCGCCCTGGGCATGCGCTCTCACCTCCGGGTCCGATGCTGTCGCCTGCCCGGCACCTGTGGGCCGGACGCGGTTCGAGTACCCCGTGGTACGCACCCGCATCCCGCCCGTGTCGATCGGCGTCCACGGCACCCGGGCCGAGCCCGGATCAGCGGCCACGGGCCGGCGTCAGCCCCAGCTGGCCGAGTAGCGGCGGCGGTAGGCCCTGCGGTCCTGCTCCGACATGATCCAGCGGGTGGCGACCAGCGCGACCAGGCTGCCGGCGACGATCAGCAGTCCCGGGCCGAGGCTTTCCCGGCTCGCCAGCCGGTCGAGGAGGGTCTCCCCCTGAGAGCCGGCGATGGGTCCGAACCCGCCGGGGACGGCCGAGCCCGGCGCGGGCGCCGTCGAGGAGTCCGCGGAGGGTGCGGGGGGCGCGGCGGACGCGTTCCCGCCGGTGCCGGTCGGGAGCCCGCTGAGGCGGACGCCGAGCTGCTGCAACGCGGGACCGATCGGCTGGAAGAACGTGGTACCGCCCCGGCTGCAGTCACCGCTGCCGCCCGAGGTGACACCGATGGCCAGCCCCTCGGAGACCAGCGGACCGCCGCTGTCGCCGGGTTCCGCGCAGACCGTGGTCTCGATCAGCCCGGTCACGGTGCCCTCGGGGTAGTTCACGGTGGCGTTGAGCGCGGTGACCTGCCCGTCGCGCAGCCCGGTGGTGCTTCCGCTGCGGAAGACCCGCTGGCCGACGGATGCCTGGGCGGTGCCGGTGATGCTGATGCCCTGGCCGTTTCCGACGGCGACCACGTTGGGCGCGTCCGGCGGCTGACCGTTGGCGTACTGGATGAGGGAGTAGTCGCCGCCGGGGAAGCTGCCGGACACCGTGCGGCCGATCTGGTCGCTGCCCCTGCCCTCGCCGAACCAGATGGAGCCGACGGGTCCGCAGTGGCCGGCCGTGAGGATGAACGCGGTCTTGCCGTCGGTCACGTTGAAGCCCGCCGAACACCGCCCGGCGGTGCTCAGGAGGGCCTCGGCGCCGTTCAGCCGGGTGGTGAACGTGCCTTCGGTGCGTTCCATACGGACCGAGCCGCCGATGCTCTTGGCGACGGCGGCCACCTGGTCCCACTCCGCCTTGGAGACGGTGGTGTCGGCCTGGACGACGACCTCGTTGTTCTTGTAGTCGATGGACCAGGACGTGCCGGACACCTTGGGGGCATCGCTCAGGGTCTCGGTGGCGGAGCGCAGGTCGTCCATGCTGAAACGGACCATCTTGGGCTTGGCGCCGGCGCTCTTGACCTCGGCCGCCGTCCTGTCGTCGGTCACCGCGACGACCGGGTTGCCGTCCTTGTCGACCCAGTTCCCGGCGGTACGGGCCGTGCCGAGCTCCGTCACGAGGCCGGAGCCGGTGTCGGCGGCCTTGGTCAGGCTGGTCTTGGCGCCCGGCTGGACCGTCGCCGGCTCACTGGCGATGGCCTGCTGGACCATGAAACCCCCGCAGAGCAGTCCGCCGACGGCCGCCAGCCGCGCGATCCGCTGGACGTTCCGTCGTGCGTGCCGCCTCATTCATGACTCCCGAAGCCGTACCTGCCATTGCGTCAACACCCGGAAGCGCCTCGTCGGTTGAGCGCCCTCCTTCCATACGTGCGGCAGTGCCGTCCCGTTCACCGCGGACGGACCCGACTGGATCTTCGCGTGCGACAAGGTCCGGCGACCGTCGCACCGTCGCCCGGAATGTCAGCATGTGACGTAATCGACTGTTCTGTTCCGACCTGGTTGCGCCTACGCTCGTGCCCCGCCAGGTGGCGGGAGACTCCCGCAGCACGGCGGGGTCCTGTCCGGCCCGGTGACGGGGACAGTCGTGGGCACCCGCCGCAACCCTGCGCAAGGAGGCCAGGATGACCACGACTCCCCCGACGCTCACGCCCCCGCCCTTCGACCCGGAGCTGGCCGCGGCCCTCGCCGTGATGGGCGAAATGGCGCCGACGACGCTGACCCCGGAGATGCTCGCGTTCGCCCGGGCGGCCGAGGAGGCGGGGATGGACGGGCCGTTCCCCCTGATGACCAACGAGGAGATGAGCCGCGACGGCGCCTTCGAGGTCGAGGAGCGGTCGGTGCCCGGTCCCGAGGGCGCGCCGGAGATCTCGCTGCTCATCGTCAGGCCCACCCGGGTGCAGGGTCCGCGGCCGGTCATCTACCACACGCACGGCGGCGGCATGGTGCTCGGCAACAACCGGCTCGGCATGGAGGGCATGATCGACTGGGCGGAGGAGCTGGGCCTGGTCGTGGTGTCGGTCGAGTACCGGCGCGCCCCTGAGCACCCGCACCCGGCGCCCGTCGAGGACTGCTACGCGGGTCTGCTGTGGACGGCCGAGAACGCCAAGGAGATCGGCGCCGACCCGGACAGGATCATCCTGGCGGGCGGCAGCGCGGGCGGCGGCCTGGCGGCGGCGCTGGCGTTGATGGCGCGGGACCGCAAAGGCCCGTCCGCGATCGGCCAGATCCTGCTGTACCCGATGCTCGACGACCGCAACGACACCCCGTCCACGCATCAGATGGTCGGTCTCGGCATCTGGGACCGCGGGGCCAACGAGACCGGTTGGACCGCGCTGCTCGGTGAGGCGCGCGGCACCGCGGACGTCTCGCCGTACGCGGCCCCGGCCCGTGCCGAGGACCTGTCCGGGCTGCCCCCGGCCTACATCGACGCGGGTTCGGCGGAGACCTTCCGGGACGAGGACGTCGCCTACGCCTCCCGGATCTGGCAGGCGGGCGGCCATGCCGAGCTGCACATCTGGCCGGGCGGCTTCCACGCATTCGACGGACTCGCCCCGCAGGCGGCGCTCTCGCAGGACGCCCGGGCGGCCCGGCTGCGCTGGCTGCACCGGCTGCTGGGGGAGTGACCTGCGGCTCGGTGCCGTAGCAGGATGTCCCCATGGAAGAGCTGGCCGGGCGGCTGACCGCCCTGGATCCGGACGCCGGCGCCGCCGTCCGGGTCATCGCCTACTTCGACCGGCTGGTCGAGGGCCGCGCCGGGCTGGAGGCGCTGGTGCGCGGCGCGGCGGTGCTGTCCGGCTGTCCGGCCCGGCTCGTCGACCACGGTCGCGGCGTACGGGTCCGCGTCGAGGCCGACGGACGGCGGCGCGACGCGGCCGGTCCGGAGGACTCCGAGTGGCCGTCGGCGGCGTTGACCCCGGGCGGTGTGCCGGCGCTGTGGCTGGAGCGCACCGGTCCGCGCAGCGTCGTTGACGCCATGGTGCTGGAACGCGCGGCGAGCGCGGCCCGGCTGGTCCTTGACCGCACCCGGGGCCGCGCCCGGGCGCACATCGCCGCCGAGGACCCGGCGCTGCTGGAGACGCTGCTCGACCCCACCGCCCCGCAGGCGGCGCGGCTGCACGCGGCACGCGGTCTGGGTCTGGACCCGTCGGGGCGGGCGCGGGCCCTCGCCCTGCCGGACGGCCATCCGCGCGTGCAGCCATTCCCGGCATCGGACGGGCCGGGCCGCCCTCTCGGCGGCCGGTCCGGAGGGCTTTCGGGCGACGGCCGCGACGAGGGCACAGCGGGCGGCCAGGTCCTTGGGCCCGGTGTGCCGCCGGGGAGCCGTGTCGGCGTCGGCCCGGCCGTCCCCGTACCGGACCTCCATGAGTCCTGGGCCGCCGCGCGCACGGCCCTGCGGTTCACTGCCTACGGGACGGATCCGGGTCCGCGGACCGTGCACGCCGACGAACTCGGCACGCTCGCGCTGCTCGCCGAGGCGGTCGGGCCGGGCACCCGGCCGCCCGCCGACGTACGGGCCCTGGACAGCGCCGGCGCGGCGACGCCCTGGCTGCTGGCCACCCTGAACGCGGTGGTCTCCGCCCCCAGCCTGCGCACCGCGGCCACCGAGCTGAACCTGCACCACTCCACGTTGCAGGACCGGCTCAGCCATGCGGAGGCCCTTCTGGGCTGGTCCGTCCGCGACCCGCACGGCCGTCTGCGCCTCCAACTCGCCTTGATCGTAAGGCGACTGATGACGCATCAGGCGGCTTTTCCACCGGCTCACTGAGGGGGCCGGCCAGGTCCCTCTACGCCCGGGCAGACGTCCTTGAGTGCGCGTTCGCGCGGCGTGACCTCGTGCGCACATCCCCGGGGTCACCCGCCACCTCGGTGACCCCAGGGCTCCGGGTTCAGTGGCCGCGGTCGATCCACTCCTGGAGGTGTGGGGCCTCAGCGGCGATGGTCGTCGTGTCGCCGTGCCCCGTACGGACCGTGGTGTCCGGGGGCAGGGTGAGCAGTCGGTCGCGGATGGAGTCGATGATGGTGGGGAAGTCGCTGTAGGACCGTCCCGTGGCTCCCGGCCCGCCGTTGAACAACGTGTCACCGCTGAACAACGCCCCCAGCCCGGGCGCGTGCAGACACACCGCACCCGGAGCATGCCCCGGGGTGTGCAGCACGGTCAGCGCCGTCCCGGCGACCTCGATGACCTGCCCGTCACTCAACGAGGCGTCGGGCAGGCGCTCGGGATGGGTCTGCTTCCACAACGGCAGATCATCCGGGTGCAGCCAGATCGGCGCCCCCGCACCAGCCGCCAGCGCCGGAGCGGCGTCGATGTGGTCGTTGTGGGCGTGCGTGCACACGATCGCCCGCAGCCTCCGCCCGCCGACCGCGCCGGCGATCGCGTCCGCGTCATGGGCGGCGTCGATCACGATCACCTCGGTGTCGTCCCCGACGATCCACACATTGTTGTCCACCTCCCACGTCCCGCCGTCCAGCGAGAACGTGCCCGAGGTGACCAGATGCTCGATCCGGGCGGCCATCAGAAAACCACCACCGAGCGCAGCACATCACCGTGGTGCATCCGCTCGAACGCCTTCTCCACCTCATCCAGCGCGATGGTCTCCGTCACGAACGCATCCAGGTCCAGACGGCCCTGCAGATACAGGTCGATGAGCATCGGGAAATCGCGCGAGGGCAGGCAGTCGCCGTACCAAGACGACTTCAGCGACCCGCCCCGCCCGAAGACATCCAGCAGCGGCAGCTCCAGCTTCATCTCCGGCGTCGGCACCCCCACCAGCACCACCGTGCCGGCCAGATCACGGGCGTAGAAGGCCTGCCGGTAGGTTTCCGGACGGCCCACCGCCTCGATCACCACATCCGCGCCGAACCCCCCGGTCAGCTCCTGGATCGCCGCCACCGCATCGGCATCCTTTGAGTTGACCGTGTGCGTGGCACCCAGCTTCCTCGCCGTCTGCAGCTTGCGGTCGTCGATGTCCACCGCGATCACCTTCGCCGCGCCCGCCAGACTCGACCCCATGATCGCCGCACCGCCGACCCCGCCACAGCCGATCACCGCGACCGTGTCCCCACGCCCCACCTGACCGGTGTTGATCGCGGCACCGATGCCCGCCATCACCCCGCACCCCAGCAGACCCGCCGCCGCCGGCGAGGCCGCCGGATCCACCTTCGTACACTGCCCCGCCGCCACCAGCGTCTTCTCCGCGAACGCACCAATACCCAACGCGGGCGAGAGCTCAGTGCCGTCGGTCAGAGTCATCCTCTGCCCGGCGTTGTGCGTGCTGAAGCAGTACCACGGCCGCCCCCGCCTGCACGCCCGGCACTGACCACACACCGCACGCCAGTTGAGAATCACATAGTCACCCGGCGCGACCTCCGAGACCCCCTCCCCCACCGACTCCACCACACCCGCCGCCTCATGCCCCAGCAGGAACGGGAACTCATCACTGATCCCACCCTCCCGGTAATGCAGATCCGTGTGGCACACCCCGCAGGCCTGCACCTTCACCACGGCCTCGCCGGGCCCGGGGTCGGGGACGACGATCGTCTCCACGCTCACGGGGGCGCCCTTCCCCCGCGCGACGACAGCACGGACCTGGTGAGCCATGGCCACTCCTCAGTTCGGTACGAGACCCGAGTCCCTGACGTTTCTCATTACGGCACATATTTCATGTGCCGCAACACAGCATCGTGGAGCGCCCCACCGGGGTCAAGGATGCTGCGCACGCCGCCGGGGCAGGAGAAGGGCAGTCCGATCGAGAGGATCCACGCATGACCGAGTGGCAGCTGACCGAGACGTTCCCCAGCACCTCGGGCGAGGTCCGCTGGGACCGCCTGGGGGACCCCGGCCGGCCGCCGGTGGTCCTGCTGCACGGCACCCCCTTCTCCTCTTATGTCTGGCGCGCGGTGGCCCGCGCACTCGCTCGAGACCACCAGGTGTTCGTCTGGGACATGCCCGGATACGGAGCGTCGGAGAAGTTCCCGGGCCAGGAGGTGTCCCTGGCCGCGCAGGGCCGGGTCTTCGCCCAGCTCCTCGACCACTGGGGACTGGCGGAACCGCTCGTGGTCGCCCATGACTTCGGTGGTGCCGTCTCCCTGCGGGCGCATCTGCTGCACGGCGCCCGCTACCGCGCGCTCGCCCTGGTCGACCCGGTGGCGCTGGCCCCGTGGGGGAGTTCCTTCTTCCGGCTCGTCGGTGAGCACGCCCAGGTCTTCGAGCAACTGCCTCCGGCCCTGCACCGGGCCCTCGTCCGCGAGTACATCGGCTCCGCGAGCGGTCCGGGTCTGCATCCGGCGGTGCTCGACCGGCTCGTCGAGCCCTGGCTCGGCGAACCGGGCCAGGGCGCCTTCTACCGGCAGATCGCCCAGGCCGACCAGCGCCACACCGACGAGATCCAGGACCGGTACTCCGAGATCCACATCCCGGCGCTGATCTGCTGGGGCGAGGACGACGCGTGGATTCCCGCCACGAAGGGCCGGGAGCTCTGCGGCCTCATCCCCGGCGCGCGCTGGGAGCCGATCGCGGGCGCGGGCCACCTGGTGCAGGAGGACGCCGCCGCGGACCTCACCGCCGCCCTCATCGCCTTCCTGCGGCAGCCGTACCGGGCGTGAACCGGCGTGAGAACTCCGGCCTCCACTGCGGCGGCCGCCAGATCCCGGCGACTACGCCGTACCTGTGTGGTCG
The DNA here is from genome assembly GCF_004023625.1 of Streptomyces cavernae. GTDB lineage: Bacteria > Actinomycetota > Actinomycetes > Streptomycetales > Streptomycetaceae > Streptomyces > Streptomyces cavernae. The sequence goes on from NZ_ML137708.1 coordinate 132,051, forward strand.
ATGACGGACGAACCGCTGCCGCGCCCCGCGCGGGGGTCAACTTCGTCTGATCTCCGTGGCGGCGCGGCGCAGGGCGGCAAGGACAACGCGGACGGCTCGGCGGGCCGTGCGTTCGGGGCGGTGGAGTGCGTCGATGTGGCGCCGGGCGTGCACGCCGGTGAGGGGCCGCAGGACGACGTCGGGGTGGCGACGCGCCGTCCAGCGGGGCATCAGGGCGATGCCGCCGCCGGCGGCGACCACCTCCGCGACGACGGCAAACTCGTTGATGCGGTGGACGATGTCGAGTCGCCGGTGGGCGGCGGCCGCGATCGCCTCGACGGTGGCCATCAGCGGAAAGCCGTCGTGGACGGTGATCCAGGGCTGGTCGGCGACGTCGCCGGGGGTGAGGCGCCGCTTGGCGGTCAGCGGGTGGTGGGCGGGCAGGGCGACGTCGAGCGGTTCGTGCAGCAGCGTGGTCGCGGAGACGGTGGCCGACCAGGGCGGGGCGTGGTCGAGCCGGTGGGCGAGGACGATGTCGTAGTCCCGGGTCAGGGGCGGGAAGTCGTTCTGCGCCACGTCCTCGTCGTGGAGCGCGGGCCGCGGGGACCCGGGTTCGGCGAGGGCGCGCAGCAGATGGGGGTAGAAGGCGGCGGCCGCGCTGTGGAAGGCCGCGACCGAGACGGTGCCGCCGGGCTGGTCGAGGAACACCTCCGCCGGCCGGGCCAGCCTGCTGCTGGGCACCGAACCCGTGTGGGCGGCCGCCATCGGGATCGGCCTCGGCGGGGAGCGGCTCACCGTCCTCACCGCGCTCGGCGCGGTCCTGATGGTCGTCGGCACCTACTGGGGCCAGGCCGTCGAACACGCCCACCGCAACTCCCGCCCCGTGAAAGGATCTTCCCCATGGCCGACCACGACACCTACCAGCGTCTGATCACGCTGCTCGACGAGGCGGCGATCCCCTACGACCTCATCGACCACGCTCCCGAAGGGGCCACCGAGGCCGTGTGTGCGCTGCGCGGCCATCCGGAGTCGGAGGCGGCCAAGTGCATCGTCCTGAGGGTCAAGCTCGACCGCCGCACCACACGTCATGTGCTCGCCGTGGTACCCGGAGACCGCCGCGTCGACCTGGACGCCGTACGGGAGTTGTACGGTGCCCGCTACGTCGGTTTCAGCGACGCGGTCACCGCGGAGCGTCTGGCGCGGTCCGTGCCCGGCACGGTCCTGCCGTTCAGCTTCGACCCCGACCTCGAACTCGTCGCCGACCCGGAGGTCGTCGCCCAGCCGAAGCTGTACTTCAACGCGGCGCGGCTGGACCGGTCGTTGGTCATGTCGGGGGCGGACTACGCCGAGCTCGCCCGGCCGCGCGTCGCGGGGATCGCGGGGCAGCCCTCGGTGTGAGGGCCGCCGCCCGTGAGTCGAGTCGGGCGCTGCCACGGCTGCCGGGCGGCGGACGGCGACCGGGGCGTCAACTGTGCGATGCGCCGGGCCAGATGGCCGAGGCGTCGTCGCGATGGGGGTCGGGCAGCCGGATCGGCCGGACGGGAACGGCACGGCTGCGGCCTTCCGTGACGGCCGTCCACGGGGCGGGGTGGCCGGAGTAGCTCAGGGTGGTCAGGGCGAAGACGCCGTCGGCGTAGACCTCGACGTACTCACCGACGGTGAGGATCCGCAGGGTCCCGGCGGGCTCGGACAGGACGGTCTCGCCGAGCCGGGTGCCGTCGGGTCCGCCGACCCAGAGGTTCTTGCCGTCACAGCCGACGACGAGCGCGGGGGTGCCGCCGTCCGGGGTGTCGGTGCGCACGGTGACCTCGACGGGACCGGTGATGCCGAGGTCGCCGACGGCGTGGAGGGCGGGCCGGCAGGTCTCCTCACCGAGCCAGCTGTTCAGGCCGGGCCACCATTCCAGCCGGGGCGCCGCGTCCGCCGGTGTGACGAGGAGTTTCGGCTGGGCGAGCATGCCGCGGCAGCGTTCCCCGCAGTCGGTGAGGCCGACGCGCCGGGGTGTGGTGTGCAGGACGACGCGGGAGCCGTCGGGCGCGGCTATGACGCGCGGGGCGTAGGCGCCGGTCGGACCGAGCGGGCCCCGGCGGGTCCACGGCCCCCGCAGCCGGGGTGCCGTCCATGACTCGAAGCCGCGGGTCGCGCCGATCGACCCGAGGAGCAACCAGCTGCCGTCGTCGAGCCGTTCCAGGACCGGGCATTCCAACTCGTTGATGTCGCCCGGGGAGATGAGCGGCGGGTGGACCGTCCAGTGCTCCAGGTCGTCAGAGGTCGCCAGGCCCACACAGCCGCTGGTCTCGGCCGGCAGGGCGGCGTCCGCCGCGCAGACGACCATGACCCAGCCGTCGCTCTCGTCGTCGGGCACGACGAACGGGTCGCGCCAGCCCATGCGTTCACCGGTGCGGTACCAGCGCGGGTCGGCCTCGGCGACGGGTGCGGTGGCGTGGCGGCGCCAGCCGGTGCCGTCGAAGCGCTCGGAGTAGGCGAGTCCGACCGCCTGGAGCGGCCAGCCACCGGGCGTCAGCCCGGAGACCCCCGTGTAGAACATGGCCATCCGGTCGCCGTGCCGGAACGGATGCATGGTCCACACCGCCTGCTGGTCGAACCGGCCGGGCAGACCGTTGCCGAACACGGTGCCCTCGGGGCGCCAGTGGACCAGGTCGGTGGAGGTGGCGCGGCCGAACGAGGTCTCCATCCGCAGATGGTCGAACTCTGCCGTCCAGGGGCCCTGCAGATGCAGTACCGAATACGTGCCGTCCTCGTCGCGGAGCACGGCGAAGTCGTTCACGCAGAGGCCGGGCGGGGCGTATCGCATGCGCAGTTCCTGTCGACTCACAGCGCTCAAACGCGTGCGCAGAGCGTGGGCTGGTTGAGTATCAGTTGAGAAGCGACCCAAGTAAATCTGAACGCAAACGCTTGCGCAACAACGAGGGCGGCATTACGGTCACGTCACCCACAGAACACACCGATGTGAAATCGAAGGGGGAACCGCGCCGTGACGGTCAGCATCACCGACGTCGCCCGCGCCGCCGGAGTCTCGGCGTCCACCGTGTCCCGCGCACTGCGCGGCCGGCCGGGCGTGTCCGACGAGGTGCGGGCGCAGATCGCGGCCGTCGCCGCCGAACTGGGCTACACCGCCTCGCGTTCGGCCTCGAGCCTGGCCAGCGGGCGCACCTACACCATCGGGGTGGTCGCCCCGTACATCGGCCGCTGGTTCTTCGGGACCGTGCTGGACGCCGCCGAGCAGATCCTCAGCGCGGCCGGCTACGACGTCCTGCTGTACAACCTGGGTTCGCCGGAGGCACGCAAGCGTTTCTTCACCAAACTTCCGGTGCGCAAGCGGGTGGACGCGGTGCTGTCACTGCTGATTCCCGACCCGGAGGAGACCGACGCGCTGCTTTCCCTGGGGGTGCCGCTGGCCACCACCGTGGGCGGTGCCCGGGACGGTTTCGTGGTGGTCGGCATCGACGACCGGGCCGGTGCCGAGAGCGCGGTGCGTCACCTGGTGAACCTCGGCCACCGCCGGATCGGCATGATCTCCGGGGCCAGCGGGCCGCTGCACTGGACCACTCCGATAGACCGGCGCCAGGCCTACCTGGATGTGCTGGCCGACGCCGGTATCCCGCACGATCCGGCCCTGGAGGCGGACGGCGGCTACACCGTCGAGGGCGGTGAGCAGGCCATGACGGAGTTGCTCGCCGGGTCCCGGCCGCCGACGGCGGTGTTCGCCCAGTCCGACGAGATGGCGATGGGCGCTCTGCGCGCCCTGCGCCGTCACCGGCTGCGGGTGCCGGACGACGTGTCCGTCGTCGGCTTCGACGACCATGAACTCGCCGAAGTCATAGGGCTGACCACCGTCGCCCAGCCGGTCGCCGGTCAGGGCGCCGAGGCCGCCCGGCTGCTGCTGCGCCGGCTCGACGAGCCGGACGCCGAGCTCCCCGGTCATGTGCAGATGCCCATACGGCTCGTCCTGCGCGAGACCACCGCTCCACCCAGCCCTCGCGGACCCCAGTGACCCGCGCCGGCCTCGACAACCCGCGCGGGTCCCGGTAACCGCGCGGACGCCGCTGATCCGCGCGGGCCCGCACTGGTCCCGCGCGGCACCCGGGTCAACCGCGTCCTCGAACGCCCAGCACCCGGAACCACCCCGTACCCACATCGACCCTCACCCAGTACCGACGCACGGAGGCACCACCATGAACGCCGGAAACAGAAGGCTGCGTCACGCCGCCCGTACGAGCCTGGCTCTCACCCTCCCGCTGGCGGCGCTGGCCGCCTGCGGTGGCGGCAGCGGCACCGACGCCTCCGCCGAGGCGGGCACCGGCAAGGGCACGATCAGCGTCTGGGCCCATCAGGGGCAGAAGAGCGAGGACGCCGCCCTGCAGAAGGCGGTGCAGTCCTTCAACTCCTCGCAGGACAAGATCAAGGTCGAGCTGAAGCTGATACCCGGCAACGACTACACCAAGACCATCACCGCCACCGACGCCTCCAAGCTGCCGGACGTGATGGAGTTCGACGGCCCCACGATGGCGAACTTCGTCTACAACAAGAAGCTCGCCCCGATCGACACCTACGTCTCCGCCAAGACCATGGACAACGCCGCCGCCGCGAGCAAGGCGCAGGGCGAGATCGACGGCAAGCACTACGGCCTGGGCATGTACGACTCCGGGCTCGGCATCTACGGCAACAAGAAGCTGCTGGACGCGGCCGGGGTGAAGTATCCCAAGGGTCTGTCCGACGACTGGACCGCGGAGCAGTTCACCGCCGCGCTGGGCGCGCTGAAGGCCAAGGACCCGGACGGCAAGGTCCTCGACATTCAGGAGGCCAACGGGCTCTCCAACGAGTGGGGCACCTACGGTTTCTCGCCCATCGTCTGGTCCGCCGGCGGTGCCCTGCTGAAGGACGGCAAGGCCGAAGGCGCCCTCGACTCCCCCGCCGTGGTCTCCGCGCTGAAGACCTTCCAGTCCTGGAAGCCCTCTGTCGACCCCAACACCGACGGGAACGCCTTCGCCAAGGGCCGGGTGGCCCTGAGCTGGGTCGGCCACTGGATGTACCCCGCCTACAGCGAGGCCCTCGGCGAGGACCTCGTCGTTCTGCCGCTGCCCGACTTCGGCAACGGCCCCAAGTCCGGCCAGGGCTCCTGGGCCTGGGGCATCGGCGCCAACACCAAGAACGCCAAGGCGGCCGGCGCCTTCCTCGACACCCTCCTGAACGACGCCAACGTCACCGCCATGACGACGGCCAACGGCGCCCCGCCCGCGACGAAGTCAGCCCTCGCCCAGAGCACCCTGTACCGCGAGGGTGGTCCGCTGCGGCTCTACGCGGACCAGCTCGCCAAGCCCTGCGGCGACAGCGACATCACCGAGTCCTGTGTCGCCGTGACCCGCCCGGTCACGGCCGGATACCCCACGGTCACCGCCAAGTTCAGCGAGGCCCTGAACTCCGTCTACGGCGGTGCCGACCCGAAGGAGGCCCTGGCCAAGGCGGCCCGCGCCATCGACCAGGACTTCTCCGACAACGCCGGCTACCAGATCCCGTAGGACCCATCGGCCGGGGCGGGCACGCGCAGGAGCGGCCCGCCCCCGCCGGGAACAGGACCACCCGTGAATTCCGTGGAACCCGCGCACGCCGCGCCGCCCGGCCACGAACAGGCGGCCCCACCCGAGACACCCGACGGGCCCGCCCGCCCCGCGAGTTCGGCGCGTCCCGCCCGATCGGCGCGGTCGACGCGCAAGAGCCGCGACGGGGTGCACGGACTGCTGATGTCCACGCCGGCCGTCGTCGGTCTCATCGCCTTCGTCGGTGTCCCGTTCGTCTACGCCGTGGTGCTCTCCTTCTACAACGTCCGCCTCGGGTCCCCGCTGGCGCCCACCTTCTTCGGCCTGGAGCAGTACCGGCGCCTGTTCACCGATCCGGATCTGTCCGGCCCGTTCCTGCGGGCCCTGCTGAACAACCTGACCTTCGCCGTGGTCGTCGTACCGCTCCAGACCGGTCTGGCGCTGGCGCTGGCGGTGCTGCTGAACCGCAAGCTCAAGGCCATCGGCGTCTTCCGGTCCTTCTTCTTCATGCCGGTCGTCTTCCCCATGGCGCTGGTCGCGGTCATCTGGCGGCTGATCCTCGCCCGCAGCGACCAGGGCATGCTCAACTCGGCGTTGGACGCGGTCAGTTTCGGCAACTGGGGTGCCTTCGACTGGCTCGGTGACACCGCCACCGCGATGGCGTCGATCATCGTGCTGTCGGTGTGGCAGGGCGTCGGCTTCCAGATGGTCATCCTGCTCGCCGGGCTGCAGCAGATCCCGGGCGAGCTCTACGAGGCCGCCCAACTCGACCGCGCCACCCGCTGGCAGCAGTTCCGCCACGTCACCCTGCCCGGCATCCGCGGCACCCTCGTCTTCGTCGCCCTGCTCACGTCCGTGCTCTCCTTCCGCGTCTTCGACCAGGTCTACGTACTCGTCAAGGGCGGCGGGCTGGACGAGGACGCCACACGCACCGTGATGTACCAGGCCGTCACGACCGCATTCGACCAGAACAACATCGGCCAGGCGTCGGCGATCACGGTCGTCTTCTTCCTGATCGTCGTCGTCCTGACCCTGATCCAACGCCGCGTCGTCCGGCCCGCACACGAGGACTGACCCATGGCCATGACCCGTACACCGCTGCGGCGTTCCCTCGACTACGCCGTGCTCGGCGTCCTGTCGTTCATCTTCGCGCTGCCCGTGCTGTACCTGTTCCTGGGCAGTTTCAAGCCCTCCGACGAAGTCCTCGACGGCCTGTCCGGTTTCCTGCCCACCCATCTCTCGTTCGACAACTACGCGGCCGTGCTGCGCAGCTTCGACTCCGACAGCACCGGCTACTTCTGGCAGTTCATGGCCATCTCCCTGGGGGTCGCGTTCGTCGTGGTGACGGGCGGACTGTTCGTCAACTCGATGGCCGCGTACGGCATGTCCCGGCTGAAGTGGCGCGGCCGGGAAGCCGTGTTCACCCTGGTCCTGCTGCTGATGCTGGTCCCGTTCGAGTCGGTGGCCGTACCGCTCTTCTACCTGTTCAACGACCAGCGCAACACCCTGTACATCCAGGCGATCCCCTTCATCGCCAACGCCTTCTCGATCTACCAGTTCCACACGTTCTTCCGCTCCATCCCGCCGAGCATCGAGGAGGCGGCCCGGTTGGACGGGGCGGGGCCCTGGCGCACCTTCTTCGCGATCATCGTGCCGATGTCGAAGCCGGTGTTCGCGTCGGTCGCGATCCTGACCTTCCTCACCCAATGGGGGTCCTTCCTGTGGCCTGTCCTGATGGTCTCCGACCCGTCGGTCCGCCCGCTGCCCCTGCAGATGAGTGTCTTCCAGGCTCAACTCCCCCTGGACTGGGGCCAGATCCTCGCCTTCGGTGTGCTGCTCGTGCTGCCCGTGCTGGTGGTGTTCGTCTTCTTCCAGCGGTGGTTCGTCCAGGGAGTCGCCAGTTCCGCCGTCAAGGGCTGAGAACACCGGTGGGAGGCCGGCCACTGAGCGCCGAGCCGTGTACCGGTCGGAGTGGTGTACCGGTCGGAGTGGCGGGTCACGGCGGCCGTGACCGGATGTGACCGGATGCGACCGGGGGTGACCGTCCGTGACGCAGCCGCGCATAACCTGCCGGGATCGCCGTGCCACTCGCAGGGACGTACTCGTACGGCTGCTCGACGGCATCCGGGGTACTTTCCCGGTATGGACGATGTCGTCGTTGACTCTGACGAGCTGCTGCGCCGGATCCAGCGGGCCCGGGCCTGGGCCGCGCGCGAGGAGGAGCGGTGGAGGGACAGGTCAGAGAAACCGCAGAGTGATGACGTGGGCGGTGGGACCGAGGCCCATGTGAACGCGGTCGCGTACAGCGCCGTCCGACAGGTTCTGGACGAGGTGATCGAACCTGGCAGTCACGATGTTTTCTAGAGGGTGTGTCGAAAGTCCCGTGCGGTGCCCGCGGTGTCCGGTGCGTGGCTTCGGTGTGCCGGAAAAAGGCCCTCGTAGCAGAGCTACTTGGGTCTTTGGCCGGTGCGGCGAGTGGGGGTGCCCCCTGCTCGGAGAGCTTGGGGGAGCGTGCCGGGCGCCGCGGGTGCTGTGCGGGACTTTCGACACACCCCTAGCTAGTGCCCCGGCAGGCACATACCGGTCACCGGTGACCTGAGCCGCCCGTCTTGCGCAGGAACCCCCGCAGACGGCGCAGCGGCCAGGTGTTGATGATGTCTTCCGGAGTTAGCCAGCCGCGCTGCGCGGTGGCGACTCCGTAGCGCAGATGGGCCAGGTGCAGCACGGAGTGGGCGTCGGTGTCCACGGCGAACTTCGTGCCGTGCTCCTTGGCGCGCAGGATGTCCTCGTCGCACAGGTCCAGGCGGTCGGGCTGGGCGTTGATCTCGAGGGCGGTGCCGGTGCGGGCGCAGGCGGCGAAGACCTCGTCCCAGTCTGCGTCGACGCCGGGCCGCTTGCCGATCAGCCGGGTGGTGGGGTGGCCGATGATGTGGACGTGCGGGTTCTCGCAGGCGCGCACCAGCCGCCGGGTCATCGTCCCGCGGTCGAGGTCGAAGTGGGAGTGCAGGGCGGCCACACAGATGTCGAAGCCGTCGAGGAAGTCCTCGGGCCAGTCCACGTCCCCGTCCGGGCCGATGTTGAGTTCGGTTCCGTGCAGCAGCCGCATCCCGTGGTGGCGCCCGTCCAGCTCCCGCAGCCGCTCCCGCTGGGCGAGGATCTTCTCGTCCGTCATGCGCTGCATGTACAGGTTGGGCGCGTGGTCGGTGACCGCGTAATACGCGTAGCCGCGTTCGGCCGCGGCCGCCACCATCTCCTCCAGCGGCGCGAGACCGTCGGTGAGGTCGGTGTGGGTGTGCAGGTCACCGCGGATGCCGTGTTCGGTCACCACGTCGGGCAGCTCTCCGCGCAGGGCGGCCTGGATCTCGCCCCGGTCCTCCCGCAGGGTGGGCGGGATCCACGGCAGGCCGAGCCTCGCGTACACCTCCTCCTCGGTGCGGGAGGCCACCGACGCTCCGCCGTCCACTTCGAACAGACCGTACTCGGACAACTTCAGCCCCTGGCGCACGGCGATGGTGCGGGTGCGGATGTTGTGCGCCTTGGAGCCGGTGAAGTACTGCAGTCCGGCGCCCCACGACTCGGGCGGCAACACCCTCAGGTCGACCTGGACGCCCTTGGTGGTGCGGATCGACGTCTTCTTCTCGCCGTGGGCGATCACCTCGGCGGTGGACGGCAGCGCGCCGAGCGCCTCCATGAAGGGAGCCGACCGCTTCGCGGCGACGAGGACGTCGATGTCTCCGATGGTCTCCCGCATGCGCCGCAGTGACCCCGCGTACGTGCAGCGCCTGCAGCCGGACACCCGGGAGAGCTCGGCGACGATGCCCTCGGCCGCGTCCATGGCGAGGTGCAGCGGAATGCGGTCGCCCGACTGCTGCATCAGGGTGATGCCGTGCAGGATGTTCTCCTGCGTCTTCTCGCCGAAGCCCTTCAGGTCGTGCAGCGCGTCCGCCTCGATAGCGGCGGTCAGCTCGCTCACCGAGGAGATGTGCAGGTCCTCGTAGAGCCGCATCGCGCGCTTGGGGCCGAGGGTGGGGATCGTGATGAGTTCGCGCACGCCGGCGGGGATCTTCGCGCGCCGCTCCTCGACGGCCGTGACGGTGCCGGTGCGCAGGTACTCGATCACCTTCTCGGCGATCGACCGGCCCACGTTCGGGATGTCCCGCAGCTGGCCCGCGTCCAGGTGGGAGATGTCGGCGGGGTGGCCGCCAATCGCGCGTGCGGCCTTCTCGTAGGCGCGCGCCTTGAAGGCGTCGCCTCCCGTGATCGCGATGAGGTCCGCGTACTCCTGCAGGAGCGCCTCGACCTCGTCATTGGGCCGGGCCACACCTCAGAGTCTAGGAATCGACGGGCGCGCGGTACCACCGGGCAGTCACTGCTGTGGATGGAGTGATCCGTGTTGCGATCTTCCGGGCGCCGTTCTTCGCTGGAGTGGTGAACCTGTTCTGTGGCGGGCCGTCCGGTCCCGCCTGGGGGCCGCGCCTAGGAGGACCATGGAGAAAGCGCGGAGCAGGGGTGAGGTCGTTCGCCGGAACGCGTGGTGGTGGTTTCTGGTCGCCGGGGCCCTGGTGGACGCGAGTTATTTCATCAAGTCCTCCCCAGTGCGCTATCTGGTGTCCGCGATCCTGTCCGCCGCCGCCGCGGTGGCGATCCTCGTGGGAGTCCGCTGGCACCGTCCGCGTCCGGCCGTGTCCTGGTATCTGCTCGCCGTGGGCACGGGGTTGTTCGCCGTGGCGGACACCATCTTCGGCGCCCTGCAGATCGCGGGGACGATGGTGCCCGTCCCGTCCGTGGCCGATCTGTTCTATCTGGCCGGCTATCTCCTCTTCATCGCCGGACTGATCGTCCTGGGGTCGGCGCGCAGCACCGACAGACGCTGGATCCCCCTGCTGGACGCCGGCATCATCACGCTCGGCATGGCCACCCTGACCTGGGCACTCGTCGTCAAGCCCTACCTCCGCAGCGAGACGTCCGCCCTGCCCCTGACGGTCTCGCTGGCCTATCCGGTGCTCGATCTGCTGCTGCTGTACATGGCCGCGCGGCTGGTGCTCACCTCGGGGGTGCGGTCTCCCGCGCTGGCGCTGTTCACGGCGTGGGTCATCGCCACGCTGGCCGCGGACGCCCTGTACTACTCCACCCTGGCCGCCAGCGGCACGCCGGTCGCCGCGGAGGTCGCCGACGGTCTGTGGAACGGCGCCTACGTCTGTCTGGGTGCGGCGGCCCTGCACCCGTCCCTGGCCGATACGACCCGGGTGGCGCCGCCACCGGGCGAGGAGAAGCTGTCGCCCGCCCGTATGTGGGTGCTCATCCTGCTGACCCTGCTGGGCCCCGCGCTGGTGGTCGCCAACATCGGCGATGTGCGCGAACAGCCCCTGCACGCCGCCGTGATCTGCGGAATCGTCGCCGCGCTGACGCTCCTGCTGATGGTGCGCATCATGCTCCTCGCGCGGTTCGCCGAGAACCAGGCCGACCGCGCGAAGGTACGGGCCAGGATGGCGGAGCAGGCCCTGCAGGAACAGACCCAGCTGCAGAAACAGCTCAGCCACCAGGCCTTCCACGACAGGCTCACCGGGCTGGCCAACCGGACGCTGTTCTCGGAGCGGCTGGAGGAGGCCCTCGGCCGCGCGTCGACGAGCGGGAACACCGTACTGCTGGTGATCGATCTTGATCATTTCAAGGACATCAACGACAGCCTCGGTCATCCCGTCGGCGATGAACTCCTCATCACGGTCGGCCACCGGCTCCTGGGCGCGGCGCGCCGGCAGGACACCGTCGCCCGGATGGGCGGGGACGAGTTCGCGATCCTCGCGGAGGACCTGCGGGACACCCCGGCCGAGCGGTACGCCACACGGTTCCTGGAGCGGTTCAAGGCTCCGTTCGCGCTGTCGGGGCATCGCAGCGTCTTCGTCACCGCCAGCATCGGCATCGTCGCCATCAACGAACCGATGTCCTTCAAGGACGCGCTCCGCGACGCCGACATCGCCCTCTACGTGGCCAAGAACCGGGGCCGCAACCGCGCCGTCCTCTTCGAGTCCGCGATGAGCCTGGCGCAGCAGAACCACGCGCGCATCGCCCAGGAACTGCGTTACGCGCTCACCCGCAACGAGTTCGCCGTCCGCTACCAGTCGGTCGTCGACCTCTCCACCACGGAGGTCGTCGGCGTCGAGGCCCTGCTGCGCTGGCAGCAGCCCGGCCGCGCGCACACCCCGCCGGAGCTGTTCATCCCCATCGCCGAGGAGACCGGCCTCATCATCCCGATCGGCGCCTGGGTGCTGCGGCAGGCGTGCGCTCAGGGGCGGCGCTGGCACGACACCGTGCCGGCGCGCCGGCCCCTGAGCGTGGCCGTCAACGTCTCCGGCCGGCAGCTCAAGGACAACCGGTTCCCCGAGACCGTACGGCAGGTGCTGTCGGAGACCGGGTTTCCCGCGACCTCACTCGTCCTGGAGATCACGGAGAGCACCCTGGTCGCCGACGCCGAGACCGCATCCGCGCACATCCGCGCCCTGCGCGACCTCGGCGTGCGCATCTCCATCGACGACTTCGGCACCGGCTACTCGTCCCTGTCCTACCTGCGGGACCTGCCGGTCGACATCGTCAAGATCGACCAGAGCTTCGTCCTCGGTGGCGCCGCGGTCGACAACAGCCTCATCCAGGCCATCCTCCACCTCGGATACGCGCTCGACCTGGACACCATCGCGGAGGGCATCGAGACACCGCACCAGGCGAAGCGGCTGCGTGCGCTCGGCTGCCCCTACGGCCAGGGTTTCTACTACTCCCGCCCGATGTCCCCCAACGCGCTGGAGGCCTATCTCGCCACCCAGGCGGCCCTCACCCTGTCGGACACGAATCCCTGACGGCCTTGACGGGTCCGCCGGCGTACGGCGGCCGGCCGGTCAGTCCCGCAGCCACGGGGCGAGGATGCCGCCGCGCTTGAGCGAGCCAAGGACGAACGAGACGTCCACGGACGCAGTGTCCCGCAGCCAGGAGGAGCGGGTGACGAAGCCGTACAGGGCTGGTTCATCGGGGAAGGCGGCGAGAACCAGCAGCTGGCGTTCCCCGGTGACGAAGCTCAGGTACCGGACGTACGGGGACTCGGCCAGTACCACCGCCACCGCCTCGGCCGCGGACGGCGCGGTGCGCACCCACAGCACCGCCTCCACCGGCAGTCCGAGGAGTGCCGGTTCGATAACGGCCCGGATGCGCACCGTGCCGTCCCGCCGCATCGCGCCGAGCCGTCGCCGGGCGGTGGCCTCCGACACTCCCGCGACCCGGGCGAGTTCGTCGTAGGTGCACCGGCCGTCCTCGGCGAGGGCGTGGAGCAACAGCCGGTCCTGCCGGGAGAGTTCCCGCGCCGGCTCGCCGGGCGGCAGCACATCGCCGGGAGCCGGCCCCGCCCACGGCACCGACGGCACCGACGGCACCGACGGCACGAGCGGCGCGGACAACGTCGACGACACCGACGGCACGGAGGGCACCGATGGCACAGGCGTCACCGACGGCACAGGCGTCACCGATGGCACCGATGACGCCGATGGCACCGATGACGCCGACGTCGGCGCCGACGGGGCCCCGAGGGCGGCGATCTCGGCCTCGGTGAGCAGGCCTGCGTGCCACTCGCGGATCGTACGGACATGGCGCAGAACGGGCAGCGTGAAGCTCTCCACCATGCCCGGCAGGCCCGGGAGTTCGTCCATCACCAGGGACGCGAGGCGCTCCCGGGGACAGAGCAGTTCCGCGACGCAGTCCGGGGATCCCGTCAGCATATGGGCGAAGACGCAGTCGGTGCGACGGGCCAGCGCGTTGGCGGTCATCCTGGCCCGCCCGGGAGCGCAACGCACACCGATCACCGTGCTGCGGCCGCGGACCGCCATGGCGCCGATCCGCACCAGCCCGGACTCCAGCAGCCGGGTGCCCCGCCGGACGACGGTGCGTTCGGGCTCGCCGAGAGCCGCCGCGATGCGATGCCATGAGGCGCGGCCGTCGATCTGCAGCGCGCTGATGATGCGGCGGTCCAGCGAATCCGCCACGGTGGCGGTCGGTCGTGCGTCCATCGGACCGCCAGTATGGCGGATTCCGTCATTCCCGTCAGAGTTCTTGTTCCCTTCCGTCAGCCTCCCCGAGGCTTCCCAGGGGACGGACCTAACGGAACCAGCCAGCCGGGCCGTACGAGCCGCACGAACCCATGCCTCCCGCGACGTACGGAGATGGTCGACGTGACTGCTACCCCTGGAAGTCCCCCTCGGCAACGGGCGGCCGCATCCACCGAGCCCGAGGCGGCCTCCGCAGCGCCACGGCGCCGACTTGTCCTGCTGGGCCCCGGCCTGGTGCTGGCGGCCGCGAGCGTGGGCGCCGGCGACATGGTGACCTCCCTCGCGGGCGCCGCCGGTTACGGGATGGCGCTGATGTGGGCGATCCTCATCGGAGTCGTGCTGAAGTACTCGCTGACCGAGGCGGTGGGGCGGCTGTACATGGCGACCGGGCAGACGGTGATCGCGAGCCTGCGGTCGGCCGGCCGCCTGCTGCCCGCGGCGTTCTTCCTCTTCGTGCTGGTCATCGGGCTGTTGTACGGGGCTGCGCTGAGTTCGGTCGCAGCGCTGGCGCTGTCCACGCTGTTCCCGGTGCTGCCGCCGCGTCCGACCGGCATCGCGATCGCGCTGGCGTCGGCCGCGATCGTGTACGTGGGGCGGTACGCGCTGTTCGAGCGGGTGATGAGCGTCTTCATGCTCGCCAAGTTCTTCGGCATGGTCGTCCTCACGGTGACCACGCTCGTCACCACCGACGACCTGCCGGGTCTGTTCTCCTCGCTCAGGCCGCGGCTGCCGGCGGGGGACGTGGTGACCGTGCTGGCGCTGATCGGCGGCGTCGGAGGCACGGCCGGGATCGCGTCGTACAGCTACTGGGTGCGGGAGAAGGGTTGGCGGCATGGCAGTCGACTGTCCGTCATGCGGGCGGATTCCGCGGTGAGTTACACCGTCACCTTCCTGTTCGTGTTCTGCACCTCGGTGGTCGGCACCGGCCTGCTGTTCGGCAGCGGCCGGACCATCACGGGCAACGACGGGCTGGCGGCGCTCGCCGACCCGCTCGGCGCGGATCTCGGTTCGGTGGCCCGGGTGCTGTTCCTCGGGACCTTCTTCCTGGTGACGTTGAGCGCGCTGGTCGGCGGCTTCAACGCGCTGTGCTATCTGCTGTCCGACTCGCTGCGGACCATACGGGGCGTCCCGGACGCGGCGGCCGAGCCGCACATGGCACAAAGCAGCCGCCCCTTCCGCGGCTTCCTGCTCTACTGCGCGGTCGCGGCCGTCGCCGTCACGTTCCTGGGGCGGCCGGTGCCCCTGGTGCTGACCTACGCGGCGGTGGGTTCGCTGATCCTGCCGCTGCTGTCCGGGGCGCTGCTGGTGCTGCTCAACCGGCGGACCGTCGAGCGTCCCTACCGCAACAAGATCATGTCGAATGTGCTGCTGTCCGGCTCCCTCGTCCTCTTCGGGGTGCTGGCCGTCGTTCAGCTCAAGGAATCTCTTGGAGGGTCGTGAGTCTCGCTGTCAGCCCCGCCGATCAGGACGGTCTCTGTTTCTGGACCGCCACCGAACTGGCCGCCGCGATCGGGCGTCGGGAGGTGTCCGCCCGGGAGGTCGTCACCGCCCATCTGGAACAGATCGAGCGGGTCAATCCGGCGGTGAACGCCATTGTCACGCTGGTCGCCGAACGGGCCCTGGAGGAGGCTGCGAAGGCGGACGAACGGCTCGCCGCCGGAGCCGAGCCGGGCCCCCTGCACGGGCTGCCCGTCGCGCACAAGGACCTGCATGACACGGCCGGCATTCGCACGACCCACGGCTCGCCCCTGTTCTCCGAACGGGTTCCCGACCGGGACCACCTGGTCGTCGAGCGCCTGAGGAGGGCGGGCGCCATCACCATCGGCAAGACCAACGTGCCGGAACTGGGCATGGGTTCGCACACCGTCAACCCGGTCTTCGGGGCCACCCGCAACCCCTACGACCTGTCCCGCAGCGCGGGCGGCAGCAGCGGCGGCGCGGGCGCGGCCCTCGCCTGCGGGATGCAGCCGATCGCCGACGGCAGCGACACGGGGGGCTCCCTGCGCAATCCGGCCTCCTTCAACAACGTCGTGGGTCTGCGTCCCTCCCCCGGCCGGGTTCCTGCGTGGCCGGACAGGGTGCCGTGGGGGCAGCTCTCGGTCAAGGGACCCATGGCCAGGACCGTGGCGGACGTGGCCCTGACCCTGTCCGTGCTGGCCGGTCCCGATCCTCGCGACCCGCGTGCCCTGGAGACGCCAGGTTCCGCGTTCGCCGGCCAACTCGGCGTGTGGACAGGGGGGTTGCGGGTCGCCTGGTCCCCCGACCTCGGCGGGACGGTGCCCGTTGACCCGGAGATCCGGGACGTCCTCCGGCCCGCGGTCGAGGTGTTCGCCTCGCTGGGCTGTGAGGTCGAGGAGGTCTCCCCCGACCTGTCCGGCGCCGAGGAGGTGTTCCTGATCCAACGAGCCTGGCAGATGGAACTGGCCTACGGGAGCCTGCTGGAAGAGCACGCGGACCGGATGTCCCCCGACGTGGTGTGGAACATCGAGGAGGGCCGGCGGCTCACCGGCCCGGACCTCGGCCTGGCCCAGCTGGAGCAGGCCGCCGTCTTCCACCGGGTCCGGAAGTTCTTCGAGAGCTACGACCTGTTGCTGCTGCCGGTCAGTCAGGTCGCCCCGTTCGACGTCCGGCTCCCCTATCCGAAGGCCGTCGACGGCACCCCGGTCGAGACGTATCTGGACTGGATGCGTTCGGCCTATCTGATCTCCGTGACCGGATGCCCGGCGCTGTCGGTGCCGGCCGGTTTCACTCCCGGCGGCCTGCCGGTCGGACTGCAGATCGTGGGCCCGCACCGGCAGGACTGGGCGGTTCTCCAGGCCGGTTACGCCTTCGAACGCGCGACGCGCACGGGGGAACGCCGACCGCCGGTCGCTATCGGGGACGGGCCCCGGACGGGGCGGCCCGCCGGGGCCCCGGCGGAAGGGGGCCGGCGATGAGTCCGCGGAGCGCCGTCGTGGTCGGCGCGGGCATGGCGGGGCTGGCCGGCGCTTGGTTCCTGCAGGAGGCCGGGGTCGAGGTGACGGTTGTGGACCGGCGGTGCGTCGCGGGCGGCGCGTCCTGGGGCAACGCCGGCTGGCTGGCACCGGCCCTCACCGTGCCGCTGCCCGAACCGGGCGCCCTGCGGCTGGGCCTGCGCACGCTGCTCTCCCCGTCGTCCCCGGTCTACATCCCGCCCCGTGCCGATCTGCGGCTGGCCCGGTTCCTGGTCTCCTTCGGCCGCAACTGCACGAGTCGGCGGTGGCGGGTCTCGATGAGTGCCCTCGCCGCGCTGAACCGCGGCTCGCTCGCGGCGTACGACGAACTCGCCGAGGGCGGTGTCGAAGAACCGGCACGGGCGGGCGAGCCGTGCCTCGTCGCGTTCACCTCACAGGCGAGTCGTGAGCCGTTCGTCGAGGAACTCGAAGCGGTGCGCGCGGCGGGTCAGCAGGTCGACTACGACCTGCTCACCGGCGCCGAGGCACGCGCGGACGAACCGGCCCTGTCGGAACGGATCGACGCAGCGGTTCGGTTGCGCGGCCAGCGGCACCTGAACCCGGGGGCTTACGTCGGGGCGCTCGCCGACGCGGTGCGCCACCGGGGCGGAAAACTCCTCGGCGGGGTGGCGGTCAACCGCGTCCGGGACCTCGGCAGCGAGGTGGCCGTCCTCGGTGCCGAGGGGACGGAACTGCGCGCCGATGTGGCTGTCCTGGCCGCGGGCGCCTGGCTGAACCCGCTGGCGGCCCCCTTCGGCGTGCGCGTCCCGGTTCAGTCCGGCCGGGGCTACAGCTTCACCATGCCGGCGGAGGGTCTGCCCTCGCGTCCCACCTACTTCGCGGGACAGCGGGTCGTGTGCACACCGCTGGGCGACGGCGTACGGGTCGCCGGGATGATGGAGTTCACGGGGCCCGACCGGCCGGTCGACCCGCGTCGTGTCCAGGCGGTGGCCGACGCGGCTCGCCCGCTGCTGCCGGGTGCCGACTTCAGCCGACGCACCGAGGAATGGGCGGGACCGCGTCCCTGCACGGCGGACGGCCTCCCGCTCGTCGGTCCGACGCGCTCACCGCGGGTGCATGTGTGTGGCGGCCATGGGATGTGGGGGATCGCCCTGGGCCCGCTGAGCGGCAGACTCCTCGCCGAGTCGATTGTGACGGGCCGGCTCCCGGCGGAACTGGGGCCGTTGCATCCGTTGCGCTGAGAGGGGCGCTTCCGCTCCGAGAGGGGTCATGGATCCACATGCCGACTTGGGGGTCCTTCACTATGAGCGTCCGATCAGGTCGCGTGGTCTGGCATAGTGAAAGGACCCCTTAGGGCTCGCCGATAAATAATTCGTCGGCGAGCATCGCTCCTGAGCTGCGGTGTCAAGACCTGGAGCACGCAAGTTATTTCCCGGCAAGCCCTTAGTGCCAATGCCGTTGTATTAGCTGGCGGGCGTCTGCTGATGTGCAGTGGTCCCGGGGGTCGTTCAGGTGTCTGCAGATGTCGGTGGGTTATCGGGGTCAGGCCTGCTGATCCGGGTGTATCCGCCGGGGTTGGTGGATCGTGTGGTGGCTGCCTGTGGCCGTGCGGAGCATCGCAGACGCCTGTTGCAGGCCCGGCTGGTGGTGTACTTCGTGCTTGCACTGGCCCTGTTCTCTCCCGCGCCGTATCTGGAGGTGATGCGGCACCTGGTCGAGGGTCTGCGAGGCCAGGGACCGCTTGGCGACTGGCACATCCCGGCGAAGTCGTCGTTGTTTCGGGCCCGTCAGCGGCTGGGAACGGAGCCGCTGCGGGTGCGTTTGCCACGGCCGCAAAGCCGTGGCGCGTCCTCGGCAAGGTACGCACCGACCCCTCCTGGGCGACCGCCCTGGTCCGGGCCTTGCTGCTCCTCACGAACCGCGAAGTCGCCCGATGACCGACGATCTTCACCAAAGTCACCTGCCAGCGACCAGCACGAGCATCCCGATGCCCACGCACACCAGACCCGTGACCAGAAACTTCAGCTTGCTCACCGCTCATTGTGTTGCGTCATGGGTCCAGCACCGACACTGACCGGTTGCTCCCGCAGAGGGCTATGGACCGGTACTCGCACTGTCGTGCGATGGTGAAGTCCTCGTCGCGGACCGAGAAGAAGACGAGCGACGTCTTCTTCTTCGTCCCGAACCGGAGCGCTTCACGGCTACCACGGTCGTCGAGTTTGACGAGCTATTCCGGGAATTCGACGTTGTGCAGCGCAACCGGATCGCGTTCGACAGGGGCGAGATCCATCCCGGCCTGCGCGCTGTCGCAGCACCCATCTCCGACAGTGACGGGGTCACGATTGCAGCGGTCGGAATGTGGACCACGGCGGCGCGCTGGGAAGGGGCCTCGGCAGAGCTGGCAAGCGCGGTCGTAGGGACGGGGCGGCGGATGGAGGCCGCCCTGCGCACCGCAGGTCGGGCTTATGAAGAGCGGACGATCAGCCGGGCGCTCGACGGCGGAGTGCCTGAAACCGGCTGGTCCGCCGCGGTGTTCCGGTTCGGCAAGGCATGAGCCGGACGTAGAGGAGTCGGCGAGGTGGCCGCTCGCGGGAGGCGCGGCCGCCGGCTTCATGTGGCGGGGATCACGTTGGGGAGAAAACCCGCGGGACGGCTCGGGCGTCTAGCGGGTGTGAGATCAGTCAAGGCAGCGCTGCACGAGTTGGACGAGGAGCGTCTCGTCCGGCTGGTGGCAAGAGGCGACCGTGCCGCGTTCGAGGAGTTGTACCGGCGGACGTCGCCGTGGTTGGCGGTGCGGCTGCGCCGTCGGTGTGTGGACGAGCAGATCGTCGCGGAGGTCATGCAGGAGACCTTTCTAGCGGTGTGGCGGGCGGCGGGGGCGTTCGCCGGGGCCGCGGTCGGCGGGTCGGCCACTGGTTGGCTGTGGACGATCGCGGCGCGCCGTCTGGTCGACGCGTTCCGGCGCAGGGCTCACCACGCGGAGCCGCCGCCCGCCGCCGCCATGGCCGAGGCGGCGCCCGCCGCGGAGGAGGAGGCGCTCGCGGCGAGCGTCGGCGGTGAGGTCGGGGACGCGCTGCGGTGCCTCGCGCCGGAACTGAGACAGGTACTGCAGGCCTTGGTTCTCGACGGGCTGTCCGTCCGGGAGACCGCGGTCCTGCTCGGGCTGCCCGAGGGCACGGTCAAGACCCGTGCCCGCCGGGCCCGGATCGCGATGCGGAGGGCGCTGGCGTGAGTGCGGAACATGCGTCGATGCGGATCATCGAGGGTTACGCACGTGGCGGCACGGACCTCGCCGCCGACGAGGTGTGGGCTCTGGAGGCCCATCTGGAGGGGTGCCGGGTGTGCCGTGACCGGCTGTCCACCGCTGTCGATGCCGGGGCGCCCGCCGTGGCAGCGCTGGTCGACACCGTGTGGTCCGGCCTCGAACCCCAGTTGGCGGTCACCGCCCCGATGCCGCACGGACGGCGCTGGTCGGCGCGGCTGTCGAGGTGGATGACGCCCACGATGGTGCCGTGGCTGGCCATGGTCGTGGGCGTGACCCTGCTGGCCCTGCTGCTCGACCTGGCCGACACCAGCTCCGGCGACGTGTCCGTGGTGCTGCTGCTGGCGCCGGTCCTGCCCGTGCTCGGTGTCGCGGCGTCGTGGTCGCGTGGCCTGGACCCGGCGTACGAACTGACGGCCTCGGTACCCCGGGCCGGGCTGTATCTGGTGCTGCGGCGCACCGCGTCCGTGCTCGGCGTGGTCGTCCCCGTGTTGCTGGTGGGCGGATGGGTGACGGGGGTGATGGTGGCTCAGTGGCTGCTGCCCTGTCTGGCCTTCACCTCGACGACCCTGGCGCTCGGCGGTGTCGTCGGGGTGACCCGCGCCGCCGTCGCGCTGGCCGCCGTGTGGGCCGCCGTGGTCGCGGCGCCCACCCTGGCCACCAGCCGTACGACCTTCGCCCTGCAGACGGTCGGTCTGCCCGTGTGGGGGCTGATCCTCGCGCTCGGCATCGGCGTCGTGATCGCCCGAAGGGGCGCCTACACCGTGCTGGGAGCCCATCGATGAACACAGGAAAGGAACACCACATGACGTCCGCGGTGAACGCGGCCGACATCGCACCGACGGCCTACGCCTGGGAGATCCAGGCCACCGGGCTGAAGGTCAGGGTCGGCAGGAAACGCATGGCCGTCGACGGCCTCCACCTGTCCCTGGGCACCGGCGTGCACGGACTCCTCGGCCCCAACGGGGCGGGCAAGACCACCCTCATCCGGACGCTGGCCACCGTGCTGCGCCCCACCGAGGGCGCTCTGGAACTGCTCGGCGAGTCCGTGGGCGGTACGGGCGAGCTCCGTGCGCTGCGCCGCCGGATCGGCTATCTGCCGCAGGAGTTCGGCTACTACAGGCGCTTCACGGTGCGCGAGTTCGTGGAGTACATGGCCTGGCTGAAGGAGGTGCCCAAGGCGGAGATCCCCGCGGCGGTGCAGCGCGCCGTGGAGCGGGTCGGCCTGGCCGACCGCGCCGACGACAAGATGAAGGCGCTGTCAGGCGGCATGGTGCGCAGGGTCGGCATCGCGCAGGCCATCGTCAACGACCCGACGATCCTGCTGCTGGACGAGCCGACGGTCGGCCTGGACCCGGCACAGCGGCTGCGCTTCCGCGAGCTGCTGCAGGAACTGGGCACGGACACCTGCGTGGTCGTCTCGACCCATCTGGTGGAGGACGTCGCCGCCGCCTGCACCGACGTGGTGCTCTTCGCCGAGGGCCGGCTGGTCTTCCAGGGCCCGCCGGACGAACTGGCCTCGGCGGGCGGCCCCGAGCACGAGGGCGACAGCCCGCTGGAGCGCGGCTACTCGGCCATGCTGCGGAGCCCCCGCCAGGGAAGGGGCGCCTGGTGAACGTCCGCGTCCTGCGCACCGAGCTGAAGCGCTCCGTCGCCCCGTGGGCCGGCGTCGTCGTCCTGACGTCCGCGCTGACGTTCCTGTATCTGCCCAACGCCGAGTGGTGGCAGGGCACCACGGCCTGGACGGCCCAGTGGACGTCCCTGGCCATGTGGACCCGCGGCCTGCTGTTCTATCTGTGGCCACTCGCCGTGGGACTCGGCGCCCTGCAGGGCCTGCGCGACCACCGCTCGAAATTGACCGAGCTGCTCACGACCACATCGCGTCCCGCCTGGCACCGCGCGGCCAAGCCGGCGGGCGCGACGGCGATCACACTGGCGTCGGCCTATGCACTGCTCGTCCTCGTGGGCGGGGTTCAAGTGCTCGCCAACACCGAGTACATGCACCTCGGGTGGCTGCCGATCTCGCTGGTGGGGGCACTCTTCCTGGTCGCGGGCGCCGTGCTGGGCATGGGCGCCGGGCGGGCCCTGCCGTCCGTGCTCACCCCGCCCGCGCTGGCCATGGTCGCCTTGGTGTTCACGGCCCTCATGCACATGTCGTTGGGCCGGACCCGGACGACCACGGGGGACGGGATGAAGAGCACGGAGCCGAATCTGCTCTCCCTGCTGTCACCCGAGGTGGAAGAGGTCCGCAACGTGCTCGTCACGGTCTCCGCCTCCGTGCATGTCGGGCAGACGATCTGGCTGCTCGGGATGGCCGCGACCGGGTTCGCGCTGCTGGTCGCCGCGACCCCACGCGCCCGGCTGGTCGCCCTGACGCCCGTCCTGGCGGGCGCCGCGCTCGCCTTGCTCGTCCTGCCCTCCGACCCGCGCCGGATGTACGTCGTCGACGAGGCCGCCGCCGAGTTGGTGTGCGACGGCCCGGTGTGCGTGACCAGTGCCCACCGCGACCGACTCGCCGACCTAGGGGGCCCCGCCAAGGAGGCGCTGCGTCTGCTGCACACCGCCCTGGGTGACCGGGCACCGGACTCGGTCCGCGAGAACACCGCCGTACTGCCGAAGGGCGCCACGCCGCAATGGTCCCGCAGGACTGTGCTCCTCGACTTCAACGACGACATCATCGCCGCCGCGAAGGGCAAGGAGCTGACCCGGGCGCTGATCGCCAAAGGCATGGTGCCGGGGTGTGATCCTGTCGGCTCGACCAGCGTGGGAGAAGACCTGTACGCGCAGACCGTCGCGGCCGCCTGGGTCCTCGGCGACCTCGAGCCACTCCCCGGCACGCTGTCGGCCGTTCTGCGCCGCGAGGTCGACGCAGAGAGCCGCTCGGTGTGGAAGGAACTCAAGGCGCTTCCGCCGGCCGAGCAGCTCACACGGATCAATACGATGCGCACAGCCGCGCACTCCTGCAAGGGCGACGCGTTCGACGCGCTGAGCGGCGGTGCGTCCCGGTGAGATGGCTGACGCTGTACGCGCGCTCGCGGCAGGTGCCCGCGTCGCTCGCCGCTGTCGTGATCAGCGCGGTGGCGGTCTGGGCACTCGGCCGAGGCGGGGATGAGGGGCCCGCTGACCCGCGGCTCCCCGTGCTGGTCCTCGCTGCGGGGGCGATGGCGGCCTCGACCGGGCTCGGCGGGCAGGACCCGGCGCTGGACCGGACGGCCGCGATCCGCTGGGTGCCCCGCAGGGCAGGGCATGTGCTGCTCGCGGGCGCTGTCGTCGCCGCGGTGCTGATGGCCGTGCAGACGATGGGCGCGGACATGGCCACCACCGCGTTCGTCGTCCGGGACGCTGCGGGCCTGATGGGACTGGCCGCCCTGGGCGCGGCGCTCTTAGGGGCAATGCCGTTGTTTTAGCTTGCGGGCGTACGCTGCTGTGCAGTGGTCCCGGGGGTGGTTCGGGTGTCTGCAAGTGTCGGTGAGCTATCGGGGTTAGGGCTGCTGACCTGGGTGTATCCGCCGGGTTTGGTGGATCGTGTGGTGGCCGCCTGTGGTCGTGTGGAGCACCGCAGACGCCTGCTGCCGGCCCGGCTGGTGGTCTACTTCGTACTCGCGCTGGCCCTGTTCTCGCCGGCGCCGTAGCTGGAGGTGATGCGGCACCTGGTCGAGGGTCTGCGAGGTGCGGGCCTGCTGGGTGAGTGGCACGTCCCGGCGAAGTCGTCGCTGTTTCGGGCCCGCCAGCGGCTGGGAGCGGAGCCGCTGCGGGTGCTGTTTGCCACGCCCGCAAAGCCGATGGGCACCGAAGCCACCCCGGGCGCCTTCTGGCGGGGGCTGCGGCTGCTGGCGATGGACGCCACCTGCTGGGACGTGGCCGACAGCCCGGCCAACGAGGCCGCCTTCGGCCGCCCCGGCAACAGCCGCGGCCACGACAAGTCCTGCTTTGATGTCGCGGCCGTAGTTGCGCACGGCCCGGTCGACGAGTCGCTTCGCCCTGCGCCGGTCACTTTCGCGGTCGGGGTTCCCTCGGCCAGGTCGATCAGGTTCTCGGCGAGCATGATCTGCGCCTGGGCCTCCACCCTGGGGCGGGAGATCTTGCCCCGGACGAGTTCGGAGCCGACCTCGAGGCATTCCTCGGCGGCCTCGCGCGCCTCGTCCAGGCGCCGCAGTTCCGTCAGGACGGACGCGTGCTGGACGAGGGAACTCCAGAACAGCTCGTCGGGGGCGCCGTCGTCCGCCGCGAGGCCGCGCCGGATGGAGAGCCCGCGCCGGATCGGCTCCAGCGCCTCTTCGGGTCTGCCCATGGAGGCAACGGTCGCGCCGATGTTGTTGAGGACGACGGCCGGGCCCCTCGCAGCCATCGGGGTGGCCAGGCTCTCCGGCCGGTCGACCACGGCGAGCGCGTCGCGCAGGACGTCGAGCGCCTCGTCCAACCGGTTTAGCGCCCGCAGGTGCGGTGGGCGAAGATGCGCTGGCGGATCGAGCACGACTACCGCGAACTCAACCACGGCGTCGGCCTGGACCGCTTCGAGGGCCGCACCTGGCGCGGCTGGCACCACCACGTCACCCTCGTCACCGCCGCCCAGGCAGTCCTCTCGCGGCCACGTCCAACGGCACGCGCCTGGTGCTGTGGAGATGCGGCAGCGGTGACAACCAGAAGTGGACGCTGAGTTAGCGGACGGGTCGGCCGACGGGATCCGGAGGGGCAGTGGGAGTCTCGCTGCCCTCCGGGTCCACCCGCGGCACGTACCGGTCGAGCCAGCGCGGGGTCCACCAGGCGTGGCGTCCCAGCAGGGTCATGACGGCCGGAACGAGCAGCAGCCGTACGATCGTCGCGTCGATGAGCACGCTCACCGCGAGCCCCAGTCCGAGCATCTTGACCACGATGTTGTCGCTCACGATGAACGCGGCGAAGACGCTGACCATGATGAGGGCGGCGCAGGTGATGACCCGTGCGGTGATCTCCAGGGCGTGCGCGACGGCGCCCTTCGCGTCACCGGTGCGCAGCCAGGCCTCGTGGACGCGGGACAGCAGGAAGATCTCGTAGTCCATGCTGAGTCCGAAGATGATGGCGAACATCATCATCGGCACATAGCTCTCGATGGGAACCTTGCCGTTGACGCCCAACGCGGGTCCGCCCCAGCCCCATTGGAAGACGGCGACCACCACACCGTACGACGCGGCGATCGACAGGACGTTCAGCACTGCCGCCTTGACCGCCACGAGCGGGCCGCGGAAGACGATGACGATGATGATGAAGGCCAGCGCCACGACGACGGCGATGATCCAGGGCAGCCGGTCGGCGACGATGTCACGGAAGTCGACCTGGGCGGCCGTCGTGCCGGTGACGTACCCCTTCGCCTCGGTTCCGGAGACGACGTCCGGCAGGGTGTCGTCCACCAGCCGGTTGTTCAGGTCGGTGGTGGTGGCGCTCTGCGGAGACTCCTCGGAGTAGACGGTGCCCACCAGCACGTCCCCGTCCTTGGTGGTGGTCAGGGGCGTGACGGTGGCGGCGCCGGGTACGTCCGCGAGTTGCTGCTCGGCCTTGGAGGCCAGGGCCGAGCGCTGGTCGGCGGGGACGTCCGTCTGGTCGATGACGACGGTCAGCGGACCGTTGGAGCCGGGGCCGAAGGCGTCGGTCATGATGTCGTACGCCCGCCGGTCGGTGAACGAGGTCGGGTCCGCGCCGTCGCCGATGTGACCGAGCTGGATGGAGAACACCGGGATCGCCAGCACGCCGAGCGTGACCACTCCCCCGGCCAGGAACCACCAGGGCCGCCGCTCCACCCGCTGGGCGTAGCGGTGCCACGTGCCGTGGGCCTCGGCGCCGGGCGCCGCGTCCGCGTCCGTCTCGGCGACCGGGCGGCGCACGTGGTAGCGGTCGATACGGGTGCCGATGAGTCCGAGCAGGGCGGGAACGAGTGTGAGTGCGCCGGCGACGGCGGACACCACGGTGACGGCGGCGGCCAGTCCGAGCAGGCTGATGAAGGAGACCCCGGAGACGGACAGACCGGCCAGCGCGACGATCACGGTGGTGCCGGACACCAGTACGGCCCGTCCACTGGTGTCGGCTGCGCGGCCCGCGGCGCGCACCGGATCGGCACCGTTCATCAGGTTCTGCCGGTGCCGGGTGATCAGGAACAGGGCGTAGTCGATGCCGACGCCGAGCCCGATCATCGTGGCCAGGGTCGGCGACACGGTGGCGAAGGTGAACGCGGCCGCCAGCAGGCCGAGGACGGCCAGTCCGCCGACGACGCCGACCAGCGCGGTCAGCAGCGGCATACCCGCCGCGATGACGCTGCCGAAGCCCACCAGCAGGACGACGATGGCGACCGCGAACCCGATCAGCTCACTGATCCGGTCGTCGGGCGCGGGGCGGGCCAGTTCGCCGAGTGGTCCGCCGTACTCGACCTGGACGCCGGCCGACCGCAGCGGCTGGACCGACCGGTCCACGCCGTCGAGGTAGGAGTCCCCGAGCGTCGAGGGCTGCACGTCGAACCGCACGGTGATGTACGCGGTCTTCGCGTCGGAGGACAGTGGACCGACGTTCTGCGAGGGCTGTGACGGCTGCGACCCCGACGGCGGGAGCGGGTTCTGCACGGAGAGCACATGCGGCAGCTTCTGCAGATCGTCGACCGCCTGCGACATCTGCGAACCCGACGAGGTCAGCGGTTTGTCCTCGTCCCGGAGCACGATCTGGCTGCTGTAGCCCCCGGCGGCGGGATCGTGCGCCTTGAGGACGTCCAGCCCCTCCTCGGACTGGGTCCCCGGCAGCGAGAAGTTGTCCGAGTAGTCCCCGCCGAAGGCGTGGTTGAGGCTTTGCAGGGCGATCAGGGCGGCCAGCCACGCGATGATGACGATCAGGAAGTGCCGGGCGCACCATTCACCCAGGCGGCGCAGTCTTCCGCCCCTGGATTCGCCTCCCCCTGGAGTGGATTCGGCAGGCGACACGGGCGACTCCCTTGGAAGACGGCGGCGGCTGCCCTCATTTAACGCCGAGCTGATCGTTCCGGCCTGTCGAGCGTCGCCCGGACGGGCTCAGGCCGGACACCGGAGTCGGGTGTTTCGTATTGGTTGGCTCAGCCTGCTGGCGCGTGGGGCCCATGAGGCGTACGACAGGAGGACAAAGAGACCCGATCCGGGCCTCTCCTTCCAGCAGAGGAGAAATTCATGACCACGCAGCAGCCCAAGGCCATGGCCCCCATGACCAAGAAGATGCAGGAGTGCATCGACGCCTGCATGACCTGCCACAGCATGTGCGAGGAGACCATGAGCTCCTGCCTGCAGATGGGCGGCCAGGCACAGATGCAGATCATGCGGGCGCTCATCGACTGCACCGAGATGACCCGCATGTGCGCGGACATGATGATGCGCCGGTCGCCGATGGCGGCGGAGATGTGTCGGATGTGCGCGCGGGCCTGCGACTTGTGCGCGGAGGCGTGTATGGCGATGCCGGAGGACGAGCAGATGATGCGCTGCGCGGAGGCGTGTCGCCGCTGTTCGGAGATGTGTCGCGCCATGGCGGGCGCCTCGGCGTGAACGCCGGCTGAGCGTGGGGCCCCGGTTCGTTCGGGGCCCCACGCCGACGCCTGGTGACCCGGGTGTCCCTTCCCGGGTCAGGCGACCGCCGTGGCCGCCAGTGCCCGGAGCTCGGCGAGCGCCACGGCCACTGCCGGTCGCTCATGGCCCCCCGTGCGGGTGCACGTCAGCAGCTTGCGGTGCGGATTGCCTGCACAGCGCACGCGCGTGATCGGCAGGTGCGGGGTCAGCTGCGCCAGTCGGGGGATCAGGGCGACACCGAGTCCGTGGGCGACGAGGTGCGCGGTGACGTTCCAGTCCAGGGCGTGGTGGACGACGTCGGGTGTGAAGCCTGCCTCACCGCACGCTGCGAGCACATGTGGACGGCAGGGACTCTCCGGTACCGGGGCGATCCACTCCTCCAGCGCGGCGTCCTCGAGGTCGACGCGCTCACGGCCCGCAAGCCGGTGTCCCTCGGGCACGACCAGGTCGAACGGGTCGTCCAGGAGCGGCTGTTGGTCGAAGCGGGCGTCGCTGCGCGGCGGATTGTGCGGCGTCGCCTCGACGACCGCGAGGTCGCTCTCCCCCTCGAAGAGCAGGTCGAAGCTCTCCGGCACGACCGCCTCCTGGATGCGCACGGACAGCCGGGGGTGGCGGGTGCGCAGTCGGACGGCCGCCGGGGCGAGGAGCACGGAGACGGCCACGGGGAAACCGCTGACGCGCAGCAGTCCGGCGGGGTCGCCGTGGTCGGCGCGCAGGTCGAGTTCCGCCTGCTCCCAGCGGGCCTGGATCGCGTCGGCGTGGGCGAGCAGACTGCGTGCCGCCGGAGTGAGCCGTATTCCGCGGCCCTGCGGTTCGAGGAGGTCGACGCCGAGGTCACGGGCGAGTTGGCGAATCTGCTGCGAGGCGGCGGAGGGTGTGAAGTGCAGTGCGCGGGCGGCGGCGGTGACCGTGCCGTAGTGGTCGACGGCGCGCAGGACGTGGAGTCGGCGCAGGTCAATCATGAAGCCCACGCTTCACGGTGCGATCCGGAAAGTCAACCTGGACGTGAACGGAGTGGTGCGTACACCCTGGTGCTGTCGCGACCGTCAACCGGACAGCAGCGTATGAGGAGTTCCAGATGACCAGCACGGCCCCCCGCACGCCCGGCGCCCCCGGTGGTGCGTGCCCGCACTGCGGATGGCCGGACGACGCCGAGCCGTTCCAGGTGCTCTCCCGGCACAGCACGGGCGCGGGGTACACGGTGTGGACCCGGTGCGGATGCGGTTCGCTGCAGGTCCGCGCCGTGAACGCAGACGGCGTGCGGATCGTCTCGCGCAGTCGCCCCGCCGAGGCCGGACACACCCTCCCGGACACCCGGTGCGGGCGGTGAGGCGCCGTCCTCACCGCCCGCAGCCAGACCGTCCTTACGACCGCAGCCAGCCGGCGTCCAGGTACTTTGCCGGGATGTCGTCCTGAGAGGGGTCGATCCCGCGGGCCTCGAGTTCGTCGAACCACCGGTCCCGCTGGGATTCCGGCAGTCGTGCGCCGCACCAGGGGCAGAAGAGGATGCCGCTGGTGGCTGTCCCGCCGTCATGGATGATCAGGCCGTACTCCTGGAACCGTTGACTGAAGACGACGAGTGCGTCGGGGCAGCCGAAGGGGTCGGGGTGGAGGTCACAGTGCCGGTTCACCTGAGACGTCATCGCTTCACAGCAGTGCTCGGTCATGGGCTCGTCCTCTCCGGCCGGGTGGCCGGCTCCGCGAGTTGGGTGTGCGTGCGGGCGTCCGGGGAGAAGCCCATGGACTCGTGGAGCCGTCGCGGTATGGACCGCCGGGTCGTGCGCAGCCGGGCCGCGTTCGAGGAGTACCGGTCCTGGCAGCGCATACGCCCCTGTTCCCCGCCTCGCGGGGAACGGTGCGGCCACCTGGCCGGGCCAGGGCCCGGCCCGCGGTCAGCCGGTCCCACAGGACGGTCGACGAGGCGATGGCGGCCACGTCGCGCCGGGTCATCGCCGGCACCACGCTGCCTCTCCCGCCGACGGCACATGCCAGGGCGGGAGTTCACACGACGGACAGGTGCCGTACTAGGTCGGCGCTCCGCGGTCAGCCGGCGGCCGAGGCCTTCTCCGGCTCGGGCTCGGCGGGTGCGGCTGCCTTCTGCGGCTCGGACGGTGCGGCGGCCGAAGTGTAGAAGACGGAGGAACCCTGCTTGCTCCGCTGGGCCTGGCTCTTGGCGACCAGTCCTTCCAGGGTCGTGCGCACCACGGTGGTCTTGATGCTGCGGTCGGGGTGACTGGCGGCGAGTGCGGTGGTGACCTCGGCGGCCGAGCGCGGTTCCCGCTGCTGGTCGAGGTGCGTACGGATGAGCTCGACGAGCGTGGGCTTCGCGGGACCCTTGCCCGCCTTGTCCTCCGCCGCCTTGGCGGACTTGGCCGACGTGGTCTTGGTGGCCGGTGCCTTCGCCGCCGTGGTCTTCGTGGCGGTGGACTTGGTGGCCGTGGACTTGGTGGCGGTGGACTTGGTGGCGGGCGCCTTGGCCGACGATGCCTTGCCCTGCGTGGCCTTGCTCTCCGAGGCCTTCGGCTCGGCGGCCTTGGTCTCGGTGGGCTTGGTCTCGGTGGCCTTGGGGGCCTGGGTCTCCGCCGCCTTCGCGGTGGTCTTCTTCGCCGCCGTCTTCCTGGCGGTGGTCTTCTTCGCCGTGGTCTTCTTCTCGTCGGTGGCCTTGGGCGACGGCTTCGACTGGGCAGGCCCGGTCGACTTGGTGCTGCGCGAGCCCTGCTGCGGCACGGTCGCGGCCGGGGCGGCGGCGGCCTTGGAGTCCACCGCGGCCTGGGCGCTGAGCGCCTGCTGCATGTTCTCCAGAACGGCCTTGTCGTTCTGCAGCACGAGCAACTGCTCCTGCAGGGCGGAGATGTCGGCGGCGACACGCTCCTGTTCCTTGGCATTGCGCTCGAGGTCTTGAGTCACCTGTGCGGTGTACTGCGATGTCAGGTCGGTGACTGAGTTGGTGATCTCGGACATGAGTGGCCTCTCTTTCGACTGTGATGCCCCGCCGCACAGGGCGGCTCACCATGGCCAGGGGCGGGGCGGTCGGCTGCCGGCACCTCCTGGCGTATGCGACTACTGTGCAACGCGGCAGCTTAGAGATAGTACGCACGGCGGACACTTGATGTTCCCGTCACTTGAGGATTCACCCCCGACCACGACATGGGGACAGGCCGCGACCCATGCCTGGGTGAGTCACCCAACACCACCACGATGTGCCTGCTCAGCAGCGGGTTCAGGGCCAACTGAGGTCGCTGGAAAGCACCATTGATGTGCCTCCTGGGAGGGCGCCACAACGGACAGTGATATTTGACGCACCGTCGGGAGACGAAGAGCGCCACCGTGTTGACGGCCCCGTTCGAGGTCAGGGGTGTCCGGCGGGTCAGGTGTCAATGAGCGGTGTCAGTGCGCGGTGTCCGAGAGCGTCGGCGGAGTCACCCTGTCCGGCGCCGGCGACCGGGTTGACCCCGTCATCAGCGGGGCGGCACCGCTGATGGTGGGGCACCGCTGATGGTGGTGGGGCACCGGCGGCCGCATCACCTGCTGCGGGTGATACGGCCGCCGACACCTGACTGGGACGATGCCGGAAAGGAGGTCCCGACATGGCCACCATGAGCGACACTCCCCTGACTCCCGCCGAGCGTGCGGAGCGCGGCAAGGCGGCCCGTGCGCTCATTCCCAGGTCCGGGCACGCCGTCTTCGGGCCCGACGAGAAGCGACCCGATCCCGTCGACATCATCGAGCGGCAGTCCGCGACGCGGGTCCCGGAGCTGGTCCCGGTGCGCTACGGCCGGATGCTCGAGTCGCCGTTCCGCTTCTACCGGGGAGCCGCGGCGATCATGGCATCCGACCTGGGCGCCATGCCCCACACCGGCCTCATGACCCAGTTGTGCGGCGACGCGCACCTGCTCAACTTCCGGCTGCTCGCCTCCCCCGAGCGTCATCTGCTCTTCGACATCAACGACTTCGACGAGACCCTGCCCGGCCCCTTCGAGTGGGATGTCAAGCGTCTGGCCGCGAGCCTGGTGATCGCCGCCCGGGCCAACGCGTTCTCCGCCGGGGACACCGACCGTGTCGTGCGCGAGGGGGTGCGGGGCTATCGCGAGCGGATGCGCGAGCTGGCCGGGATGCGCACGCTGGACGTCTGGTACGCGCAGGACGACGTCGACCGGTTCGACGGGATCCGCGGCGAGCGGCTGGGCAGGAAGGCGCGGGAACGGGTCGCCGAGGCGTCGGTCAGGGCCCGGGGGCGGACGGGCCTGCAGGCGGCCGGGAAACTGACCCGGATCGTCGACGGAGCACCTCGGATCATCTCCGATCCGCCGCTGATCACCCCGCTGGACGAACTGCTCGCGGACCTGGAGCGCCGGGATCTGGAGGAGACCCTGCGCCGGCTTCTGTCGCGCTACCGGTACAGCCTGTCTTCCGAACGTCAGCACCTCCTCGGCAGGTTCCACGTGGTCGACATGGCGCGCAAGGTGGTCGGGGTGGGCAGTGTCGGAACCCGGTGCTGGATCGTCCTGTTGCTGGGCCGGGACGACGCGGACCCGCTGTTGCTGCAGGCCAAGGAGGCCGGTGAGTCCGTCCTGGCCCCCCATGCCGGGGCGAGCGTGCAGGACAACCAGGGCGAGCGGGTGGTGGCCGGGCAGCGGCTCATGCAGGCGGCGAGCGACGTCTTCCTCGGCTGGGAGCGGGTCATCGGCCTCGACGGCCGCCAACGCGACTTCTACGTGAGGCAGTTGCGTGACTGGAAGGGCATCGCCCGGCCCGAGACCATGGATCCGGCCGCGCTGGCCCTGTTCGGCGGCATGTGCGGGGCCTCGCTGGCCCGAGCCCATGCCCGTTCCGGGGACCCGATCGCCATCGCCGCCTATCTCGGCAGGAGCGACACCTTCGACCGGGCGTTGGCGAGGTTCGCCGTGGCGTACGCGGACCAGAACGAACGCGACCACCGGGCCCTGGCCGAGGCGGTGGAGAGCGGCCGGGTGCTCGCCAGGACCGAATCGACGGCCTGAACCGTCATCCGGCGCTTCGGGTCACGCGGTGCTTCGGTGCGGCCGACGTAGGCTGAACTCCTCAACTCCCTCACAAGGAGCACCGTGAGCATCCCCGATACGCAATCCGAGTTGCCAGCATGGCGGTTACTCCTCCGCTACGTACAGCCGCACCGCCGGTCGCTGGCGGCGGGCGCGCTGCTCGCGCTGACCACGGGCGCCACCGGTCTCGTACTGCCGCTCGTGGCACGGGAGTTGATCGACGACCTGGGTCACGACCGGTCCATAACCGGGGCGTTGCTCGTCATGTCGGCGCTGGTGGTCGCCAACGCCGTGCTGGGTGCCGTCGGTTCGTACCTGCTGCAGCGCACGGCGGAGTCCGTGGTGCTCGGGGCCCGGCGGACCCTGTCGTCGTATCTGCTGCGGCTGCGCATCCCCGCGGTGGACCGCAGCGAGCCGGGCGACCTGATGGCCCGCATCACCTCGGACACCACCCTGTTGCGCGAGGTCACCACGGACTCGCTCGTCGGGCTGGGCACCGGCGGGCTCACCCTGGTCGCGACGGTGGTGATGATGGGTGTGGTCGATCCGGTGCTGCTGGCGATCACCCTGGGTGTGATCCTGGCGGCCGGGACCGTCCTCGGTGTGATCGTGCCGCGCATCAACCGCGCCAGCCGCGATGCGCAGGCCGCCGTCGGCGCAATGGGCGCCTCCCTGGAGCGGATCCTGGGCGCGCTGCGCACGGTGAAGGCGTCCGGCGCCGAGCACCGCGAGGAGCAGGCCGTGCACGCGGCGGCCGAGGAGTCGTGGCGGCAGAGTGTGCGGGCGGCCAAGTGGGCCGCGGCGGCGGGCAACACGGCCGGTCTGGCGATGCAGATCGCGTTCATCACCGTGCTCGCGGCGGGTGGCGCCCGGGTCGCGACCGGCGCCATCGACGTGGGCACACTGGTCGCGTTCCTGCTGTTCGTCTTCTATCTGATGTCGCCGATCCAACAGGTCGTCGGCGCGATCACCCAGTACCAGACGGGCGCCGCCGCGCTCGCCCGCATCCAGGAGGCGCTGCGGCTGCCCGCCGAACCGCCGTCCCCGCCCGCCGCGTTGCCGGCGCCGGGCGCCGAGCCCGCGTCCCTGGCCTTCGAGGACGTCCGCTTCCGCTACGCGGACGATCTGCCCTACGTCCACCACGGTGTGAGCTTCGCCGTCCCGCCTTGCGGGATGACCGCGTTCGTGGGCCCGTCCGGCGCGGGCAAGACCACCGTCTTCTCGCTCATAGAGCGGTTCTACGAGCCGGAGGGGGGCACGATCACGCTGGACGGGCGCGACCTCGCCGACTGGGAGCTGCCCCGGCTGCGTTCGGCCATCGGGTACGTGGAGCAGGACGCGCCGGTGCTGTCGGGTTCACTGCGCGAAAACCTGCTGCTGGGCAATCCGGACGCGGACGACGAGGACCTCGACCGCGTGCTGGGGACGACCCGACTGGACGGTCTGGTCGCACGGCTGCCCCAGGGCCTGGACACCCTGGTCGGCCACCGCGGCACCAAACTCTCCGGCGGCGAACGCCAGCGCGTCGCCATCGCCCGTGCCCTGCTGCGACGCCCGCGTCTGCTGCTCCTCGACGAGGCGACCTCGCAGCTCGACGCGGTCAACGAGGCGGCGCTGCGCGACACGGTCGCCGAGGTGGCCCGTACCACGACGGTCCTGGTCGTGGCCCACCGTCTGTCGACGGTCACCATGGCCGACCGCATCGTGGTCATGGACGCGGGCAGCGTCCGTGCCGTCGGCACCCATGCCGAACTCGTCGGCTCCGATCCGCTCTACGCGGAACTGGCCGCCACCCAGTTCCTGGCGACGGCGGGTCAGGGTGCCTGACATCGGCCGGTGCCCGGCCGCGGAGGGCCGGGGACTCGCGACGCTGCCCTCATGCTGACCGACCGGTGAACCCGCGTCGTCACCCGGGACGGGTGACGACGCGGCGGTAGTCCTGGGGCGAGGCTGGGTGACGAACGGCTGCGTGCAGCAGCCCGGTCAGGAACGGAGGCCTTCACATGGCCACCACCGCCACTCCCCACCACCGCCGCTCGGAAGGCGCCATGGCGGCCGCCAGCGGGCTGACGCTCTTCGCCGCCGTGATGCTGTTCATCTCCGGAGTCCTGGACATCTTCCGGGGCATCATGGGGATCGCCGAGGACGATGTCTTCGTCTCCACCCAGCAGTACGTCTTCCGGGCCGACCTGACGGCCTGGGGGTGGGTCCATCTGCTGCTCGGGGCGGTCGCGGTGATCGTCGGCCTCGGCCTGTTCTCCGAGGCGCTGTGGGCGCGGGTCATCGGCGTGGGCATCGCGGGGCTGCTGATCATCGCCAACTTCCTGTCGCTCCCGTACTACCCGGTCTGGTCGGTCGTGATGATCGCGCTGTACGGCTTCGTGATCTGGGCCCTCTGCGTGGTCGGACGGGAACGACGGGTCTGACCGGGGCGGCCCCTCCACCGCGCCCTCGCTCCGGCCGCTGGGGGGCGGCCGGGGCCGCCGCGTACCGGGCCAGGTGGCGGTGGCGCACGGACCACCGTGACGGACGCAACGAGCCAGAGCCGACGAGAACGGAACGCCGATGGACGGTCTGAGGATCCTGCCGCTCGCGGTCACGATGATGGTGGGACCGCAGATCATGTCGGCGATCATCTTCGTGACGGTCCGCAGGGCGGTCCGGGTGTCGCTGGCGTTCCTCCTGGGAGTCGCCCTCGCCACCACCGCGGGTGTCGCGATCATGATGGGTCTGGCGGCTCTGCTCGGCTCGGCCATGGACTTCGGCGACTCCTCCGACACGTCCTCCGCCGGTCACATCATCGAGTACGTGCTGGTCGGCCTGCTGGCCCTGGCCGCGGTCCGGAACTGGGTCAAGCGTGCGACGATCCAGCCGCCCGCCTGGCTCGGGACGCTGATGTCCGCCGAGCCGCGACGGGCCTTCCTGGTCGGTCTGATGGTCATCCTGCTGATGCCCTCGGATCTCGTCGTGATGATGACCGTCGGCGTGCACCTGGAGCAGGCCGGCGCGAGCTTCGCGGAGGCCCTGCCGTTCATCGGGCTGACCGTGCTGATCGCCGCGCTGCCCCTGCTCGCGTTCCTGACGTTCCGCCGACGCGCGGAGGCGGCCATGCCGCGGGTCAGGGACTGGATGAACACGCACAGCTGGCTGATCAACATCATCGTCTGTGTCGTCTTCATCGTGCTCATCCTGGCCTGACGTGCTCGTCCCGACCTGACGTGCTCGTCCCGACCTGAGGGCGTCCCGGCCACCCGTACCGGGTGATCCCGGGCGGTCGGCGTGGGCGCACCGTGGAACTCGTCGGACCCACTCCCGTCGCGCGAGCACGCCCGCGGCGGGTCGGCCATCGGAGGGCATCGTGAACGACTACCCCCTGCTCAATGTGTTCCTCACCATGCTGTGGTTCTTCCTCTGGGTCATGTGGTTCATGTTGCTGTTCAGGGTCATCGCCGACATCTTCCGCGACGACGGTCTGGGCGGCTGGGCCAAGGGCGGCTGGACGGTCTTCGTCTGTGTGCTGCCCTTCCTGGGCGTCTTCGTCTACCTGATCGTCCGGGGCCGTGGCATGGGCGAACGCACGGTGCAGCGGGCGCTGGCCCAGGAGGAGGCCTTCCGGTCCTATGTGCGGGAGGCGGCGGTCGAGCACCCGGCGCCGGAGGCGACCAAGGCGGACGAGCTGGCGAAGCTCGCCAGCCTGCACGACCAGGGTGACATCACCGACGCCGAGTTCGAGGCGGCCAAGGCCAAGGTGCTCGCCTGAGGACTTCGGCCCGTCTGGCGACGGTGGTGTGGTGAGCGGCGCCCCGCGAGGCGCCGCTCACCACACCGTCGCGCACCCCACACCGTCGCGCGCACCCCACTCACACTGTCGCGCGCACCCCACTCACACCGTCGCGGTCCTCACTCGGGAAGCCGCCGCATCTCCGCGACGTGCAGCCCCAGCGACTGGAAACGAGCCAGCAGACCATACAGATGGGCCTCGTCCAGGACGGGACCGAACAACACCGTCTGGTGGGCCACGACGAAGCTCTCCAGCTCCGGGAACGCCTCGGTCAGCGTTTTCGACATCTGCCCGTCGACGCGGATCTCGTATCGCATGAGCGTGCTTCTCTCGCGGTCGTACGGCGGCTCGTGCCCCCACCACTCCATGCTCGGCCGCGGCGCGCCGCACGGCATCACCCGCCCGAGGTGACCGGGGCGGGTGTGGGTCACAGCAGGCCCAGGTCGCGGGCTCGGCGGACCGCCTCTCCGCGCCGGGTCGCGCCGAGTTTGCGGTAGATGCTCTTCAGATGGGTCTTGACGGTGTTGACCGACAGGAAGAGGTCGGCCGCGATCTCTTCCGTCGACATCATCTGCGAGAGCCGCTCCAGCACTTCCTGCTCGCGTGCGGTGAGGGCTTCGAGGACGGGGAGAGGCTCGGGAGCGGAGCCGGGAGCGGAGTCGGGGAACCGGCCGGGAACCGAGCCGGGGGCGGGTTCCTGCCGCACCGTCCCCGTCGGCGGCGCCGCCTGGGCCGCCACCGTGGCGGGCAGCCAGTCGTGTGCCTGGGCAAGGGCGGGCCGTCGGCGCAGCAGCCGTCGCAGCCAGGGCCCGGCCTCCGTGAACGGTCTCCGGAGCCTGTCGGGTCTCGCCAGGCGCAGGGCCCGCGCGAGTGCCCGCTCGGCCCCCGCGTCGTCGCCCAGCGCGTCGGCGGCCTGTGCCCGGGTCAGCAGGGACCGCACCGCGATGGCGGGTCCGTCGCCCGGTCGGGCCGGGTACCGGTCGAGGAGTTCAAGAGCGGCCGCGCCGTCACCGGTGGCCAGGCGGACACGGGCCGCGGCCACGGCGCCCACCGGTCCCTCGGGCGGGTGCTCGTCGAGGAACTGGGCCGCTGTCTCCGGATCGCCGTCGGCGAGGCACGCGGCGGACGCGACGAGGGCCGTGCGCTCGGTGACCCAGGGCGAGGGCTCCACGGGGCCCGGCGGGTGAGCTCCGTGCCCCGGGCCCGGCCGTGCCACCGCGTCGAGGGCGCGCAGCGCCTCACGGGGACAGCCCCGGGCGAGCAGCAGCTGCGACCGCAGGAGGGCCAGCCCGGCGGTCAGGATGGGATCGTTCGGGGTCACCGACGAGCCGGCGGCCCGGTCGAGGTGGGTGCGTGCCGCGTCGAGCTCCTCCCGGTCGAGGGCCACCGCCGCGAGCACCAGCTCCGCCACCCCGGTGCGCGAGCCGGGCAGCAGCCCGGAACGCTCCGCCTCGGCCGCCGCCTCGCCGACGTACGCCTCGGCTCGGCCCGGCCGGCCGTGCAGGAGCTCGATGAGCGCCAGCCGGCTGAGGCACTCGTGGCGCGGGCACGCGGTCAGCGGCCCTCGGGGGGTCTGGGTGGCGGCGGACAGGGTGGCGCGGGCGGCGTCGAGGCGGCCTGCCCACAGCTGGGCGGATCCCAGGTCGGTGAGCATCAGCGCGGACAGCTCCGGGTGCTGTTCCAGCCGCTCGGCGGGGAGCATCCGCTGCTCGGCCGCCACGTCCTCGGCGGCTGCCTCGGCGAGGTCGGCCGAGCCGGTCATGCGGGCGGCGAGCACGCGCAGCAGCGCACAGCTGAACCGCAGGGCGGCACCGGGGTGCGCTTGGTCGTCGGGCAGGTTCTCCGCCGCGCGGCGCAGTCGGTCGAGGCCGCGCTCGACGTCGTGACGGGACAGTTCGTGGGCGGCCCGTACCAGGTCCGCCGCGGGACCGGATGCGTCCGGGGGCATCGCGGCGAAGAGCGCGTCGAAGCGCTCCGCGTCCAGGCCCGTCAGGAGGTGCGCGATCGCGAGTTCGTCGATGAACCGGGCCGCCGCCGGCTCCCAGTCGCCGGCCGTCACCGCGTGCGGCAGGGCCTCCGCGAGCAGCCCCGCCTCGCCGAGCCAGCGGGCCGCCGTGCGGTGGAGCTCCGGTTCCAGGCCGGGGCGCTGGACCCGTAGATGGACCCGCAGGATCTCCACGAACAGTGGATGGAGCCGGTACCACGAGTGTCCGATGGCGGAGGCGAAGGCGTTCGCGCGCTGCAGTTCCAGCAGGATCCGTTCCCCGTCGTCCCGCCCGGTGAGGGCGTTCGCCAGCTCGGGGTGGATCTGGTCCAGGATGCTGACGCGCAGCAGCAGGTCCTGGGTCTCGGGCGGCTGGGTGTCGAGGACCTCGGCCAGCAGGAAGTCGGCGAGCGTGCTCTGGCCCGCCTCGAAGTCCTTGAGGAAGGTCTCCGGGTCGTCGGCGTGCTGGGCCGCGAGAACGCACAGCCGCAGCCCGGCGGCCCAGCCCCGGGTCCGCTCGGTGAGTGCCCGGGCGCCCGCCTCCGGCAGTCCCAGGCCGTGCCGGTCGACCAGGTCGGCCGTCTCGGCGGGCAGGAAGGCGAGGTCGGCGCCGCGGATGTCGACGACCTCGCCGGCCGCGCGATAGCGGTGGAGGGGCAGCAGCGGTTCCGTACGGCTGATGATCACCAGGCGCAGTCCGTCACCCGCGTGGCGGAGCACGAACTGCAGTTCGTCGGCGATATCCGCGGACATCGCGACACGGTCGAACTCGTCGAGGATGAGGATCAGCGGCTCCGGCTGCGCGCTCAGCCGGTCCGCGAGCCTGGTCAGCAGGGAGCGGTCCACCTCGCCCGGGCGGGCGGGGCTGCCGATGTCGTGCGGCAGTGCGAGGCCGTGGTGCCGTATGGACTCCAGTGCGTAGGTCCAGAAGACACCGGGGCTGTGGTCCTCGCTCTCCACAGTCAGCCATGCCGCAGGGTACGGCGGCCCGTTCGCGGTGACCCAGTCGGCGACCAGGAGGGTCTTGCCCGCTCCCGCGGGTCCGTTGACCAGCGTCAGCGGCGCCTGGACGCCCTGCGTGAGGCGTTCGGCCAGGCGCGGCCTGCGCACGAACGTCCCGGGGATGGCCGGCACACTGAACCGCGCGGCGAGGAGAGGGTCGCCGTCCGGTGTGAGCGGCTTGGAAGCACCCACTCTGTGATCTTCACCCGAGGGTGCGGGAGCCGCAACAGAAGGGAGGCGGGTCCTCCGTGTCCGGCACCCGGCAGGACTTCCGCGAGGATGGCCGGCAGCCGCCACCCCGGGACGCCGCCCGCCCGACTGCGACCTACTCCCACCGAGCACGGCCGGCTCCCCCCGCGGCAGCCGGCACCTGACCGTGGTCCCACCTGCCCGCTCGCGCCGGGCACGGTGCACGTCCCGGTGACGGTGTGAACAGTGTGAAGATGACGCGATGGTCACTCAGGAGGAGCATGTGGCGACTTCGGCCGTGGGCATGCATCGCGCGCACTGACACCTCCCCCACAAGGAGTGACGCGCGCGCCATGCCCACCGCCACCCCACCGCGACTCGCGTCCACCCCGCCCGAAGGCCGTGGTCACCGTCCGGCCCGACCGCCTGACCATGGCGTTCCACGGGGCGGGAGCCGAACGGTGCGTCAGGGAGTGTCCTTCGGCCTCGCCCTCGACTTGACCTCCTCCTCGACGTCACTGCGTGGCTGGTCGCGTTCCTTCGCGTACTCCGTCATGGCGGCCTGGACGTCGCGGGCGAGGTCGCGCCAGGCGCGCCAGGCCGTCTCGTAGGTGTCGGTCTGCTGCTCGGTCCACGGGTGGGCCGTCGGCGGCCCGTACAGGTCGCGCAGCTTCAGGACCTCCTCGTGCGCCTGGTTCGCGGCGCGCTGCTTTTCCACGAGTTCATCAAAGGTGTGTGCCACGGGGCTTCTCCGGGGCAGGCCCCACTAGGGAACGAGTCTGAGGAGCTTGTTCGGTGAGCCGGTCCCGATGTTGCTGAGGACGCCGTTCGTGGCTCCGGCCACGAGGGCGGAGTGGACGGTCGCCGGACTCGCGGCGGGGCGCGGGGACAGGTAGACGGCCGCGGCCCCGGCGACGTGCGGGGCGGCCATCGACGTACCGGACAGGGTGGCCGTCGCGGTGTCACTGGTGTGCCAGCCGGCCCTGATCGAGGCGCCCGGCGCGAACATGTCCAGTACGGAACCGTAGTTGGAGAAGGAGGCCCGGCTGTCGGTGCTGGTGCTGGCGCCCACGGTGAGGGCCGTGAGCACCCGGGCCGGTGAGGTGTTCGCGGCGTTCGTGTTGGAGTTGCCCGCCGCCACGGTATAGGTGATGCCGGAGTTGATGGAGTTGCGCACAGCGGTGTCGAGCGCGGTGCTGGCGGGGCCGCCGAGTGACATGTTGGCGACCGCGGGCCTGACGCGGTTGCGGGTGACCCAGTCGATGCCCGCGATGACACCTGAGGTGGTGCCGGACCCGCTGTTGTTGAGCACCCGCACCGCCACGACCCTGGCGGCCTTCGCCACGCCGTAGGTGGTGCCGGCGACGGTGGTGGCGACATGGGTGCCGTGTCCGTTGCCGTCGGCGGAGACCATGTCACCGTCGACGGCGTCGTAGCCGTACGAGGCGCGGCCGGCGATCTGGGTGTGGGTGATCCGCACCCCGGTGTCGATGACGTATACGCGAGTACCGCTGCCGGCCGAGTTCGGGTAGTTGTAGGTTCCGTTGAGCGGCCGGTAGGGCTGGTCGATCCGGTCCAGGTTCCAGGGGGCGTTGAACTGGGTCGCGGAAATGCTGACCCGCTGGTTCCGTTCGACGTGGGCGACGTCCCGGTCGCCCGCGAACTTCCGCGCCCCGGAGGAGCTGACACGCACGGCGTAGCCGTTGAGCGCCGAGCGGTAGACCCGCTGCACGGTGGCGCCGTACTTGGCCGCGAGGCGACGACCCCGCGGCGAGTCCGCGGTGTAGCCGCACGACTCCTTCAAAGTGACGATGTAACTGCCGCGGACGCCGGAGGCGGAATCCTCGTGCAGGACCCTCCCGACGGCCGGTGACGCTTCGGCGGGCAGGACGGTACCGCTTCCGACGGCTGCCGCCACCGCGGCGATCGCCGCGACGAACCGCCGCCGTGCGGTGAAGATTTCGCGCATCCTGGAAAACCTTCCTCGGTCGGACCCTGACGCTGTTCGCTGGTGCTGGTGTTCCGAGGATGACCGGGGGACCGAGTCAGCTATGCGCCATTTATTGCATTTCGCCCGTAATCACCACTTGTTGCCTCATATGGTCGATGGGGTGATCACGCGCGAAGGCGGCGCGAGGGCCCGGGTCCGCGTGGTCCCGGGCCCTATGCGCGCCGATGTCAGGTGGTGCCGAGCGCGGAGCGCAGCGTGTTGACCGCCTGGCCGATGGCGCCCTCCGCGGCATGGGTGTCGCGCAGGGCATTGAGCATCACGAAGTCGTGGATGATGCCCTGGTACCGGACCGCGGCGACCGGGACGCCGGCCTCGCGGAGCTTGTTGGCGTAGGCCTCACCCTCGTCGCGCAGGACGTCGGCCTCGGCCGTGATGACCAGCGCCGGGGGCAGCCCGGTGAGCTGTTCGGTGGTGGCGCGCAGCGGCGATGCGGTGATCTCGGCCCGCTGGGTCTCGTCGGTCGTGTACTGGTCCCAGAACCACTGCATGGCGTCGCGGCGCAGGAAGTAGCCCTCGGCGAACTGGTGGTACGACGGGGTGTCGAAGGCAGCGTCGGTGACCGGGTAGAAGAGGACCTGCTGGACGAGCGGCACGTCACCGCGCTCCTTGGCCATCAGGGTGAGGGCGGCACTCATATTGCCGCCGACCGAGTCGCCGGCCACCGCGACACGGGTGGCGTCCAGGTAGTGGTCGGCGCCGTCGCTGACGACCCAGCGGGCGACGGTGTAATTCTGTTCGATGGCGATCGGGTAGCGGGCCTCGGGCGAGAGGTCGTACTCGGGGAAGACGACCGCCGCGCGGGCACCCACGGCCAGTTCCCGCACGAGACGGTCATGGGTGTGGGCGTTGCCGAAGACCCAGCCGGCACCGTGGATGTAGATAATCACCGGGAGCAGGCCGGTCAGGCCCTTCGGGCGGACGATCCGGGCGCGGACCGAGCCGGTGGGGCCGCCGGAGACGGTGACCCACTCCTCGTCGACCTCGGGCTTGGCGATGTCGCCCGACTGCACCTCGTCGACGACCTTGCGGCCCTCGGCCGGGCCGAGGTCGAAGAGGTACGGCGGCTTCGCGGTCGCGTCGGCGAAGCCGGCGGCGGCGGGCTCGAGGACGGGGCTGGCGGTGTCGGTCATGACGACCTCCTCGGATCAGGTGCCACAGGACTGGAGCCTCGGCGGTTCTTTGCCAGGGGCGGCGGCACGCGAACGACAGTAGCGCCCGATTGAGTCGTGCACAACTTATTCGTGCTCGATTTATTTGTAAGCGATTCGTTAGGCCTCGATATGTTGGTCGGCGATACAGTGGAGGGTCCTGATCCATATCGACAAGACGACAGTCCCGTGCCCGGGCGCAGTACCGAGGGAGCGACACCGTGAACACAGCCGAGGCCGAACCGACCCGGGAGGGGTCCCTGCTCCTGGACGACCAGCTCTGCTTCGCCCTGTACGCGGCCTCCCGAGCGGTCACGGCACGCTACCGGCCCCTGCTGGAGGCCCTGGGGCTCACCTATCCGCAGTACCTGGTCATGCTGGTGCTGTGGGAGCAGGACTCGATCTCCGTGCGCGACCTCGGAGCCGCGCTCCAACTGGAGTCCAGCACGCTCTCCCCGCTCCTGAAGCGCCTGGAGGCGGGTGGTCTGCTCCGCCGGGAACGGCGCGCGGAGGACGAGCGGTCCGTCGCCATACGTCTCACGGACGCCGGGGCCCGGCTGCG
This sequence comes from Streptomyces cavernae, assembly GCF_004023625.1. Classification (GTDB taxonomy): domain Bacteria; phylum Actinomycetota; class Actinomycetes; order Streptomycetales; family Streptomycetaceae; genus Streptomyces; species Streptomyces cavernae. The sequence goes on from NZ_ML137708.1 coordinate 175,112, forward strand.
GGACCAGGCCGAGGCCGTGCCACTGGCGATCGGTGACGCCATGGGCCTGACCCCGGAGGAGGACGCGCTGGCCAAACGCCTGCTCCGCGAGCTCACCGCCAACGTCACCGCGGGCTGAGACGCGAACGCCGGCGCGGGCTGAGACATGAAAGCCTCCGCGGTCATGGAGCGCGACGGTCACCGTCGGCCATCGGACATGCGTCGGCACTGCCCATGCGCCCGCCGTCGCACATGCATCGGCCATCGGACATGCGTCGGCCATCACCGGAGCGGTGAGGGCCGACGTGCGCCGGGATCACCGGTAGGTGACGTCCAACTCGCTGTAACGGCAGTGCGTACCGTCCGGGCCGCTGCCCAGAGCGGTCGGCTCGGCGCCGGTGCTGTTTCCCCTGAACCGCTCGCAGACCGTCATGTCCCGCGGCGGTGCGCGTGCGGCGGACGACGGGAGACCTCGATGGTGGTGCTCACCGCCTTCTCACCGGTGGCGGTGGGCCAGGCGCCGAACGCGGTTCCCGTTGAGCCGGAGTCGGTGGACGAGGACGCGCCGGACCCGGTGGAGGCGGACGCGCTCGCCGTAGCGGACGCCTTGGCCCGGGCCGAGGCGGAGGTGGAGGCGGACGGGGACCCGGACACCGAGGCGGACGGGGACGCACCGGCCGTCCTCGACGCCGACGCCGACACCGACGGGGATGCGGCCGGTGCGGGCACCGCGTCGTGCTCAGCGGTCAGCGTCCAGCTCTTGCTGCTCGCCCTGTCGCAGGAGTTCTGCTGCGCCAAGGCGCCCTTGAGGTTCAGGCACTTGCCACTCTTGGCGTTGATCAGGTCGTAAGCGTTCGCCACGGCGCTGAGCCTCCACACCTGCGACGCACCGCCGTCACAGGTCTGCTGCTGCACCGCCTTGCCCGCCGAGACAGACGCGCCCTTCACGCCGGCGCACAGCCCGTCGGCCGCGGAATTCACCGTGAACCCGCCGTCGGTGTCGGCCAGTTGCCACATCTGCCCGGCGGAGGGGTCCCCGCAGGCCGCCGCCGCCAGCTGGGCGCCGCTCGCCGCACCGCTCCCCGCGGCCGTCAGGCAGGTGCTGTCGGCGGCGTTCACCAGCCGGTACGTTCCCGCGTCCGGCCCCGAGGCGGAGGCCGTCATCAGCACACCGCCGGCGATCCCGCCACCGATGAGGGCCGTCACCGGCGTGCCGATCAGAACTCCCCGGCGCCGGTTCGGTCTTCTGCGCCGTGACCTGCGCAGCGCTGCTCTGCCGCTCACGTCGTCACTCTCGTTCGAAAGATCTGGGTGCCCGTCTGTCGCCACCGGTCGAAGGAGGGTTGCCGTCGTGGCCGGAATTCTTCGGCCGGGGCCACGGCCTCTGCCGGCTCCTCCCCGCCGACACCCGGCGCACGAGCCCTCGGGCCTCGGCCCTCGGCACCCGGCACCCCGCACCCCGCACCCGGCACCCCGCACCCCGCACCCCGCACCCCGCACCCATGATCATCACCCGGCGCGCCCGGGGGGTCGCTGTCGGGCGTACGCAATCCCCCGATCCGGTGGCCAACCACTCCCGAGCGAATCGAACGCCATGTCACGCGCCGGTGCGTCAACGGCCCCTAGGGATCCAGCATGAGGGTCGAACTTTCGTCCGAGAATTCGCCCGTTCCATCCCGTGACGCCTCTCCCATCAGGCGCGTTCTTGAGACACCGCGTTCATCACCGCCCCCTGAGGAGGAGACCATGACCCCCGTCCCCGTCCCCACCACTCTTCATCTTGCGTTCGACAAGCCCGCACACATCTCTGTGTCTGCCGTGCGTCCCCTTGACGCCCCCGTCGCTCAGGGGCCGGATTCATCACACGGGGCACCGAGGTGGGGCGCATGAAACGTGACACCGTACCGGCGCAGGCGGCACCGTCGGACAGTCAGTCGCTCGAGTCGGCCGCGCCACGGCACTCAGCCCCGCCGCCGCCCCCTCCCGCCGAGTTCGGCTTCTCTGGGCTGCACGCCAAGAACCCGCTGGGTGAGGCCACGTTCGGCGCCATGTGCGCCCGGATCCCGGGTGTACTCGGGCGGATCGCCAGGATGGCGTGGTCCATCGACCCGCGGGCCGTCGTCCTGCTGCTGGCCTGCCAGGTGCTCACCGGCGCGGCCGCGGCGGTGGTGCTGTCCGCAACGGCGGACGCCATGGGGCATCTGCTGGCGGACGGCCGGGTCGCGGAGCGGCTGCGGGCGGCGCTTCCCGCCCTGCTGGTCATCACCGTGGCCGTGGCGGTCGGCCGGACCGCGACCGCGTTCGCCTCGTACGCGAACGGCCGGATCACTCCCCCGCTGACGACCGCGGCCGACACCGCGCTGGTCGCCGCGGTGTGCCGGGTGGAGGCGACCGCCTACGCCGAGGACGGCTTCGCCGACCGGCAGGAGGCCGCCGAGATGGGGGTGGTACGCAGTCACTTCATGGTGCAGGACGCCACCCGGTTCACCTCAGCCCTGGTACGCATGGTGACGGCGAGCGGAGTGCTGACGGTGCTGCACCCGCTGATGCTGCCGCTGCTGCTGTTGGCCGTGGTGCCCGCGGGGGTGGGGGCGATGCTGTCGGCGAAGGTCGACTACGAGACCCACTACGCCAATGTCGGCGACCGCAACATCCGGCACATGATGCGCTGGTGGTCGACCACGTCGAAGTACGGCGACGAGGTCCGCGCCAACGGCATGACCGGCTATCTGCTGTTCTGGTACCGGTCGGTGTCCGAGCGCATCGACCGCCGCACGCTGACGGCGGCACCGCGGATGCTGCGGATCGTGCTCGTCACCTCGGCGATCGGCGGAGCCTTCCTGCTGGCCACCTGGGCGGTGCTGGCCTGGCTCGCGACCACGGGCAGGGTTCCCATGTCGATCGCCGCGACCGCCGTCGTCGCCGTGCAGACCACCCTGGCCGCGCTCAACCAGGTCGTCATCCACGGGGCGGCGATGTTCCACACGTCGCTGTACCTCGCCGACATGCGGTCGTTCCTCGACCTGGCGGCCGAACGAGCCCACAGCGAGCGGGAGTTGAGGGTGCCCGGGCCGGTGCGGGAGATCCGGTTGGACGACGTCGGCTACCAGTACCCCGGCAAGGCGACACCGGCGGTCGACGGTGTCAGTCTCACCCTGCGGCGCGGAAAGATCTACGCGGTGGTGGGTGAGAACGGTTCGGGCAAGTCCACGCTGACCCGGCTGATCACCCGTATCTACCCGGCCGGACGGGGCACGGTGACCTGGGACGGACTCGATCTCGCCGGCGTCGCACCCGAGAGCGTCTGGGAGCACACGGGCCTGGTGCCGCAGACGTTCGCGCAGTGGCCGTTGCGCACCAGGGAGAACGTCACCCTGGGGCAGCCGCGCACGTACGACGACGTCGCGGTGTGGGAGGCGCTGGAGGCGGTCGGCATGCGTGAGGCGGTCGAGGAACTGCCGCGCGGACTGGACACGTTGCTGGCCCGCGAACTGTTCGGCGGGACCGAGCTGTCCGGGGGCCAGTGGCAGCGCCTGGCCTGCTCCCGCGCCTTCTACCGGCGTCCCGCCCTGCTCATCCTCGACGAGCCGACCTCGCAGATGGACGCCCGGGGTGAACACGCGATCCTGGAACGGATCAAGGCTATCGCCGCCGACCGGATTACCGTGGTGATCACCCACCAGTTGGAGAACACCCGCCTCGCCGACGAGATCGTCGTCCTGAAACACGGCCGGATCGTCGAGCTCGGACACTACGACGAACTGGCCGACGCGGGGGGCTTGTTCGCGGAACTCCTGGCACTGTCCAAGGACCGCTGACCGGCGGGGTGCCGCACCCTCAGGGGGTGCGGCACCCGTCCGCGGCCCCAGAAGGCCTTGGAGTAACAGAACGGCACGGCCAATCTCGGCCGAGTGCTGCGCGCGACGCTGCTGCCGCGACCGCTTACCCCGGCGGCTCCCTTCAGCCGGACGCCCTCCAGCCCAGCGCGGGGCCCAGCTTGGTCGCGATGTCGGTGAGGATCTGCACGTAGTCCTCGTGCTCGAAGGTGAAGGGGAGCGCGAAGGCGACCTCGTCGGCCTCGCGGAACGCCGCGTGTGCGTAGAGGCGTTCGGCGATCTCGTCGGAGGTTCCGACGAGATCGGGGGCGAACAGCAACCGGGCCGGTCCCTGCGGGGTGGCCGTGCGTGGCGTGCGCTTCTGCGCGTAGGCCTCGTACTTGGCGCGTTGTTCCGGCGAGGCGCTGTCGGTGGGGATGACGACGAGTCCCTGGGAGACACGGGCGCGGTCGCCGTCCGGGTGGTTGGCGCGGAAGGCGCGGATGTGCGACAGCTGTATCTCGGCGAAGTCCTGGGAACCCCCGGCCTCTCCGGCTTCCTCGGCCTTCACGACGCTGCTGGTCAGCAGGTTCATCCCGTGCTCGCCGGCCCACCGGGCCGATCGCAGGCTGCCGCCGCCGTACCACATGCGCCGCCCCAGACCGGCGGAGTGCGGCTGGACGCGGTCCACGAACACTTCGAAGCCCTCGACTCCGCTGAAGTCCGTGGCCGGTTCACCGCGCACGAAGTCCAGCAGCCGACGTGCCCGGGCGTAGCCGAAGTCCTCGAAGTCGGCGGTGTCGGGGTGGAGCGCGCCCTTGACCCGGTCGTAGTGCATGGGTGGACCGACGCTGATGCCCGGGTTGAGACGGCCCCCGGAGAGGATGTCGACCGTCGCCAGGTCCTCGGCGAGCCGCAACGGGTTCTCCCAGCCGAGGGGGATGACCGCGGTGCCCAGCTCGATGCGACGGGTGCGCTGTGAGGCAGCCGCCAGGACGGCGACGGGTGACGAGATGCCGTACTGCAGATGCCGGTGCCGCACCCACGCGCTGTCGAAACCCAGCCGCTCGCCCAGTTCGATGATGTCGAGGGTCGACTCGTGGCCCCGGCGGGGATCGGCCTCGTCGAACAGCCCGATGGTCAGGAAGCCCAGTTTCCGCAACGGCTCCGAGGTCTGTGGCACAGGACACCCCCCATCGTCGGCCGACGCGGCTGCCGAGCGCCGGTGCTGCGCCGATTCTGACAGGTGTGCGGACGGTGGGTCCGACCGGACCGTCGGACCCACCCGTGCTCACACTGTCCGCGAGGGCGCACGCTGTCCGCGTGGCCCGGTCAGGTTGCGACGTAGGCCGCGAGGTGTTCGCCGGTCAGGGTGGAGCGCGCGGCGACGAGGTCGGCCGGTGTGCCCTCGAAGACGATCCGGCCGCCGTCGTGGCCGGCGCCGGGGCCGAGGTCGATGATCCAGTCGGCGTGCGCCATGACCGCCTGGTGGTGCTCGACGACGATGACCGACTTGCCGGAGTCGACGAGCCGGTCGAGCAGACCGAGCAACTGCTCGACGTCGGCGAGGTGCAGTCCGGCGGTCGGCTCGTCGAGGACGTAGACACCGCCCTTGTCGGCCATGTGCGTGGCCAGCTTGAGCCGCTGCCGCTCGCCGCCGGACAGCGTGGTCAGCGGCTGTCCGAGGCTGAGATAGCTCAGTCCCACGTGGTCCATCCGCTCGAGGATCTTGTGCGCCGCGGGCGTGCGCGCCTCGCCGGAGCGGAAGAACTCCTCGGCCTCGGCCACCGACATCGCGAGCACCTCACTGATGTCGCGGCCGCCGAGGTGGTGTTCGAGGACCGAGGCGTCGAACCGCTTCCCGTCGCACTCCTCGCAGGTGGTGGCTACCCCGGCCATCATCGCCAGGTCGGTGTAGATGACGCCGACGCCTTTGCAGTTGGGGCAGGCACCCTCGGAGTTGGCGCTGAACAGCGCCGGTTTCACACCGTTGGCCTTGGCGAACGCCTTGCGGATCGGATCGAGCAGTCCTGTGTACGTCGCCGGGTTGCTGCGCCGCGAGCCGCGGATCGCGCTCTGGTCCACCGACACCACGCCCTCGCCGACGGGCCTCGGACCGCCCACCAGCGAGCCGTGCACGAGCGAGCTCTTGCCGGAGCCGGCGACGCCGGTGACCACGCAGAGCACGCCGAGCGGGATGTCGACGTCGACATCGCGCAGGTTGTGGGCGGTCGCACCGCGGATCGGAAGCCGGCCCGTGGGGGTCCGCACCGTCTCCTTGAGGGCGGCCCGGTCGTCGAAATGGCGGCCGGTGACGGTGTCACTGACCCGCAGCCCCTCGACGGAGCCCTCGAAGCAGACCGTGCCGCCCGCCGTCCCTGCGCCCGGTCCGAGGTCGACGACGTGGTCGGCGATCGCGATCGTCTCCGGCTTGTGCTCCACCACGAGCACCGTGTTGCCCTTGTCGCGCAGCCGTAGCAGCAGCCCGTTCATCCGCTGGATGTCATGCGGGTGCAGACCGATGGTGGGTTCGTCGAAGACGTACGTCGTGTCGGTGAGCGATGAGCCGAGGTGTCGGACCATCTTCACGCGCTGCGCCTCGCCGCCCGACAGCGTGCCCGCCGGCCGGTCGAGCGAGAGATAGCCGAGGCCGATCTCCACGAACGAGTCCAGGGTCTGCCGCAGCGTCGCGAGCAGTGGCGCCACCGACGGCTCGTCGATGCTTCGAACCCATTCGGCCAGGTCGCTGATCTGCATCGCGCACGCGTCGGCGATGCTGGTGCCCCTGATCCGCGAGGCGCGGGCCGCCTCGTTGAGCCGGCTGCCGTCGCACTCGGGGCAGGCGGTGAAGGTGACCGCCCGCTCCACGAACGCCCGGATGTGCGGCTGGAGCGCGTCCTTGTCCTTGGACAGGAACGACTTCTGGACCCGGGGCAGCAACCCCTCGTAGGTCATGTTGATGCCCTCGACCTTCACCTTGACCGGCTCACGGTGGAGGAAGTCGTGCAACTCGGTCTCGGTGTAGTCGCGGATCCGCTTGTCCGGGTCGAGTAAGCCCGACGCGGTGAAGGTCCGCACCATCCAGCCGTCCACGGTGTAGCCGGGGACGGTGATCGCGCCTTCGGCGAGCGACTTGCTCTCGTCGTAGAGCTGGGTCGGGTCGATGTCGGTCACGGTGCCCATGCCCTCGCAGCGGGGGCAAGCCCCGGCGGGCAGGTTGAAGCTGTAGTGGAACGACGGCCCGGCACTCGGCTCACCGAGCCGGCTGAAGACGATCCGCAGCATCGCGTTGGCGTCGGTGGCGGTGCCGACCGTGGAGCGGGAGTTGGCGCCCATCCGTTCCTGGTCGACGATGATCGCCGTGGTCAGGCCCTCCAGCAGGTCGACCTCCGGTCGCGACGGCGTGGGCATGAAGCCCTGCACGAAGGCGCTGTAGGTCTCGTTGATCAGCCGCTGCGACTCCGCGGCGATCGTGTCGAACACCAGCGAGCTCTTGCCCGAGCCCGAGACGCCGGTGAACACCGTCAGCCGGCGTTTGGGGATCTCGACAGTGACGTCCTTGAGGTTGTTGACACGCGCACCCTGCACGCGGATCAGATCGTGGCTGTCGGCAATGTGCCGCGCAGGTGACTGCGCGTCCGTCCTTGAGACAGTGCTCATCCTGTCCTGGCTCATGGGCCTCAATCGTATCTTTGAACCTTGTATTGAGACTTCTGCGGCTCTCGCCGTTCAGCCATGCCGTGAAGCCCAGTGATTCATGTACGAAGCGCCACCGAGTCAGGGTGTGAAGTCTCAAACGCAGTCGGCCGGATACGGCGTCCTCTCGCGGCTTCTTCGGCCGCGGTCACGCCTCTCCCTCGTTGACGCGAATCCGCTGTTTCACAGAATGCGCACAACGCCTGACCGTAACTTTAAATCTCAAGCGTTACGCTCCTGGGTATCACGGAGCCGGCCCCATCCGGCGTGATCCCTTCTTCCCAGCCCCCCACCTCGGGAGAACCGGCGTGTCCGACGGCGACGTTGTGGTGATCGGCGGCGGCTACGCCGGCGCCCGTCTGGCCAGGAAACTCGACGACCTCGCACGGGTCACCCTGGTGGACCGCAAAGAGGTCTTCTTCCACCGCATCGCCTCCCTGCGCGCGAGCGTCAACGGAGAGTGGACCACCGCGCCCCTCATCCCCTACGACCGTCTGCTGCGCAACGGACGCCGGGTCGTGGGCAAGGTCGTCCTGATCGACACCCGCGACCGTCAGGTCGTCCTGGCCACGGGCGAGCGGATCCCGTACGACGTCGTGGTGCTCGCCACCGGCGCCGACTACCCCGAGCCGGCGCGTTTCTCCGGCACGACTCCGGATGAGGCCACCAAGTCCTTCCGGCAGCACCAGGAGGGCATCGCCGCCTCGGACCACATCCTCGTGGTCGGCGGCGGTCCGTCCGGTGTCGAGCTCAGTGCCGAGATCCGGCTGGCCCGTCCGGACGCCCGGGTCACGCTGGCACATTCGGGCAAGTCACTGCTCCACTCGACCGGCAGCGCACGCGCGGGCCGGCTGGCCCGGTCCTGGCTTGAGGCGCGCGGAGTCGACGTACGGCTCGACTCGTTCATGTCGCCCGGCAGCGACTTCGGCACCTACCGCGACGCCCACGGCACGGTCATCGAGGCGGACCTGTCGTTCTGGGCCACGGGCACCACACCGAACACGCTGTGGCTGCGCCTGGCCGGCCACGGCGACTGGCTGAACGCGGCCGGTCATGTGAGGGTCGACCGGATGCTGCGGGTGCGGGGCCAGTCGGACGTGTACGCGATCGGGGACGTCAACGACGTCAGCGAGCCCAAGATCTCGCCCGCCGCCATGTCCCAGGCGGACACGGCCGCCCACAACATCCGTACGCACCTGCAGCGCCACGGCCGCCACCGCAGGGACCCCCGCGTGTACCGGCCGTTGCACCGAAACCCGCTGGCGGTGCCGTTCGGTCCGGACTCCGGGGTGACCGTGATCCCCACCCCCGGCGGCCCGCCCGTGGTGCTCGGCGGACGGGCCACCGCCGCGGTGAAGGCCAAGACGCTTTTCACCCCGTACATGAAGCGACAGCTCGGCTATCCGAAGCACTGATCACGTCAGCTGAGCGGCAGCTGGGCTCGGCTGTCCGAAGCACTGATGCCTAGACCACGAACACGGCCCGCTCCCGGGCGGCTCGGACCGCGGCGGTCAGGCTCGCGATGTCATACGCCCCTTGGTGGCGCCGTCCGTTGACGAAGAAGGTCGGCGTACCTGACACCCCGCTGAGGTCGGCGGAATCGACGTCCTCGGCCACCTTCGCCGCGCCGGAGCGGGTCCGCAGGGCCTTGTGGAACCCTTCGACGTCGAGTCCGGCCTCTTCCGCGTAGCGCAGCAGATCGGTGACCTGAAGGGCACCCTGGTGTTCGAGCAACAGGTCGTGCATCTCCCAGTACGCCCCCTGCTCCCCCGCGGCCTCGGCGGCCTCGGCGGCGAGCTGCGCGTGGGGGTGGACGTCGCCCAGCGGCAGATGGCGCCAGACGTAGCGCACGTCGCCGTAGTCCGCCAGCAGTTCCCGCATCACCGGCTCGGCCCGCCCGCAGTACGGGATGCGCGAACGGCGGTGCCGCGCCCGGGTGTCGCCCGGGTCCGGCACCGCCGTCCGCGGTGTCAGGCACTGGGACTGCCCGGAGAACCCTGCACCTGGTGCCAGGGGCGACGCGCTCATCTCGGGGATCTCCCGTCCTGCCCGGTTCGACCGTCAGGCGGTCCATCGTAGGCCGGTCGCCTCCGTGTCCTCGCGGGGTTCCGGCGGGCCGGCCCTGAGGACCCGGTCGAGGGCGCGGGAACGGGCGATGGGCTGATCGGAACGGGCGATGAGCTGATCCCCACTCAGCCCCGGGCCTGCCGTGCCGTTCGGACCGTTCCTCACCCGTTCGGCGGAACGCTCCGAGTGCCGTGCGGCGGGGCGTCTGCGCGGCAAACCACCGCGCAGGGCACCAGCGCCCTGAGGACGTCCGGAATGCCCGGACTTAACATCTTTGTGGGTACCGGGGCGACCGTCCCGCGGCCCGCTGAACGCGAGACGTCATCGAGACCGCCACTACGTCGGGGGCGGGGACGACCACTACGCCGGGGGCGGAGACGACCGCGAGCACCACCGCTCGCGGCCAGCACTCGATTCCGAAGGGGTCGACCTGCATGAGTACCGAAGCAGCGCGCGCGATTCACCCGGCCCGGTTGACCGCCGGCCTCGATGCGGGGCTCTCCCGCTGGCTGTGGCTGGTGAAATGGCTGCTCGCCATCCCCCACCACATCATCCTGGCTTTCCTGTGGCTGGGTTTCCTGTGCGTGACGATCGTGGCGTTCTTCGCGATCCTCTTCACGGGCCGTTACCCGCGCGCCCTCTTCGACTTCAACGTCGGCGTGCTGCGCTGGAACTGGCGGGTCGCGTACTACGCGTACGCCCTGGGCACCGACCGCTACCCGCCCTTCACGCTCGCCGACGTCCCCGACTACCCGGCGCACTTGGACGTGGCCTACCCGGCACAACTCTCGCGCGGTCTCGTCCTGGTGAAGTGGTGGCTGCTGGCCATCCCTCACTTCCTGGTCCTGGGCATCTTCCTGGGCGGCTACCAGGTGTCGTGGGGCCTGATCGGGATGCTGGGACTGTTCGCGGGAATCGCGCTGCTCTTCACCGGCGTCTATCCGCCCGGCATCTTCGACCTGTTGCTGGGCCTGAACCGGTGGGTGCTGCGGGTGATCGCCTACGCGGGCCTGCTCACCGACGATTACCCCCCGTTCCGGCTCGACCAGGGCGGTCGGGAGCCGATGCCTCGGCCCTGACCGCAGTGCGGGGCTGCGCACCGCTGTACGGGGCCGCGCACCGCAGTGCGGGGCTGCGCACCGCTGTACGGGGCCGCGCACCACCGTGCGCGGCCCCGCTCATCGGCCGGTGGCGCTGCCGGAGGCCTGCACCGTGATCCGGCGGCCGGTGATGGCGATCGGGTCGATGCGCACCCACCGATCCCGGTGCCCGCCCGTCCAGGGTGTGCTGTACGCCCGCTGCTGGAGCCTGCGCACGGCGTCGGGGTCCGTCACACCCCGGGCGCGCCCACGCACCAGGACGCTCCAGCCCTGGCTGAAGGCGTCGTCGATGCGGTCGACCTCGAAGGCGACCCGGGAGCCGAGCGCCTGCCACGGTGTCGTGCCGGGTCCGGTGCGGAAGACGATCGCACGGTCGACGACGCTGTAGTTGACGGGAACGACCACCGGCCCCGCGAACGTGGAGACCGCCAGTCTTCCCACACCGTGCGTGGAGAGCAGTTCCCGGCACTCGCGCTCGCTCAGCTCGGTGAACTCGGGGTGGGCCGCCGCCCGCCCCGGTCCCGGCGGCACGTCGGCGGTGCCGCCGGTGAGGCCCGAAATGGTGGTGTCGAGGACCTCCGCGAGTCTGAGCAGGACGGCGGTGCCGGGTGCGGCCGTGGGGTGTTCCTCCAGGTAGCGGAGGTAGTCGGGGGCGATCCGCGCCCGGCCGGCCACCTCTCGCCGGGTCAGCCCAAGCTCGGTGCGGCGCAGGGCGAGACGGCGTCCGAGGTCGCCCAGCGGCCGTGTCTCCTCCCCGGCCGTCGCTTCGACTCCGGCCGCCGCTTCGACGGCGTCGGGTCCGTTCGGCGGTGTCCGTTCGGCCATGCCTCTCACTCCCTCTCGTCAGGCCTCGCGGACGGCCACGACGTCGTGCTGCGGCCCGCCGAGCACCACCTTGAGAGCCCCCGTCTCGGCGGCCCCGGCGAACACGTCGTACGCCTCCTCCATCCTCTCCAGCGGGAAGACATGGGTGATCAGCGCCGAGGTCGGCAGTCGGCCCGCCGCGGCCATCCGCATCAGCGTGGGGGTGGAGTAGGTGTCCACAAGCCCGGTGGTGATGGTGACGTTCTTGATCCACAGATCCTCGAGGTGCAGCGTCGCGGGCCTGCCGTGCACACCGACGTTGGCCACGTGCCCGCCGGGCCGGACCATGCGGGTGCACATCTCGAAGGTCGCCGGCGCCCCGACCGCCTCGATCACCACATCCGCGCCGAGCCCGCCGGTGAGGTCCGCGACCAGTTGTTCGGGCTCCTCACGGGCGTCGGCCACGACATCGGCGCCGAGGCGTTTGGCGGCGTCGAGCCGGGCGGCCGCGACGTCCACGGCGATGACGCGTTCGGGCGCGTACATCTGGGCCGTGGCGATGGTCGCGAGCCCGATGGGACCGGCCCCGACGACGGCGACGGTGTCCCCGGGCTGGACCCGGCCGTTGAGCACGCCGACCTCATAACCGGTGGGGAAGATGTCCGCCAGCAGCACGGCGTCCCGGCTGTCCAGGGCGCCCGACAGCGGGTGCACCGACAGGTCGGCGTGCGGCACCCGGACGTACTCGGCCTGCGTGCCGTCGATCAGATGGCCGAGGATCCAGCCCCCGCCGCCCCGGCACTGGCCGTACGAGCGCTCCCAGCAGTAGCGGCACAGGCCGCAGGCGGTGATGCAGGAGACCAGGACCCGGTCCCCCGGCCGCACGGCGTGCACCTCGCGGCCGACCTCGACGATCTCACCGACCGCTTCGTGCCCCAGCACGGTGCCGGGACGCACCTCGGGCACATCGCCCTTGAGGATGTGCAGGTCCGTCCCGCAGATCGTGACGGCGTCGACCCGTACGATCGCGTCGGCGGCGTCCTTGATGGCGGGGTCCGGGACCTCCTCCCAGGACGACTGTCCCGGGCCGTGGAAGACGAAGCCCTTCATGACGATCCTCATCGTTTCTGTGATTTGTAACCGTGCATCCAGCTTGTCCCGGTATGCCGAACACCGCATGGTCCGGGCGGTCCCCCACCGGTCCGCAGACCACGCCGCACGGAGCGCTCAGGTCCCCCGCCGCTGCCAGGCGTCGTGCACATGGCGACCCAGCAAGGGACCGCCGAACACCAGGAAGCCGACGCCGATGAGCCAGGACTGCACGACCAGCACGGTGCCGACGGCTCCATAGGTGACCGCGTTGCTCACGATCAGCGGTGAGAACACCTGGTCCGAGAACCAGCGCAGGCCGACCAGTCCCACCGTCGTCGCCACCGCCCCCGGGAACAGGGCGCTCCACCGCACCCGCTCACCCAGCAGGAAGTGCTGTCCCCACCAGAAGAACAGCAGGCCGAACAGCACGGTCAGCGTGACCCGGACGGCCGACCGCGGCAGCCCGTCCCGCAGTACCGCTCCGCTCTGCGTCTCGGCGAGCAGGTAGACCGTCAGTGCGGCGAGCCACACCACCCGGCGCCACACCGCGTGCCACGGGCCCGCGGGCACCTCCCAGATCCGCTCGTAGCCGTTCTGCACGCTGGCCGCGAACGTGACCCCGAACAGCGCCAGGAGAACCACACTGAAGGCGCTGGTCGCGCTCAGTACCTTGCGCGGCGCGCTGAACAGGTCCCGCACCGCCTCGGCCGGCTGTCCGGACAGACTCATCCCGTCGATCACCCACAGGGCGAAGCCCCGCTCCTGGAAGGGGAGCGCCGCCGCGACGACGATCAGCAGCGGAACCAGGGTGACCAGGCCCAGCGCGGAGAAGCCCATGGCCCGGTGCAGCAGTTCCAGTTCGTTGCCGTGCTGCCAGAGCCGTCCGGCGGCCGAGTCGTGCCAGCGGGACCGCAGGCGCCGGTGGTGGTGCCACCGGTCCCGCGGAGCGCCGGAGGCGTTGTTCACGCGTGCCTCGCTTCCCGGAGCGCCCGGAGCACGGGCCTGCCTCTCGCGCGCCGGAGGACGGTGGCTTTCCGGCGCTCCTCGACTCGTGCGACGTTGAGCGGTTCCCGGGCCCGTGCGGCACAAAACGCGTCGGGGCGCCGGGTCACCCGTGTCAGGTCCGGGACGGTCAGGCGGCCCGGACGATCAGGCCGAGCTTCTCGGCGACGTCGAAGGAGTCGTCCACCATGACGACGTCGCGGCCCGCCGCAGCCAGCAGGGACGCGCCGATGGCGGCGCGCATGCCGGACGCGCAGTGCACCCACACCTGGCCCTCCGGGACCTCCTCGAGCCGCCGGTACAGGGAGTGGATGGGAAGGTGCACCGAGCCCCCGACGAACCCGCCGGCCCGTTCGGAGTCGCGCCGGACGTCGAGGACGACGATCCCCTCGGTCGCGTGGTGTTCGGTGCGGTCGGCGAGGTCGCTGAAGTCGGCGCGCGGGAACGCGGCCAGGCTCTCGCCCGCCCGGACCCAGGCCGCGGGCTCGCCGGTGGCCGCCGCGGCGGGGCGGTCGATGCCGACGCGGGCGAGTTCCCGCTGCGCGGCCGCCAGCTGCTCGGCCGTTTCCGCGAGGAGTGTGACGGGCTTGCCCCAGGGGATCAGCCAGGCCAGGTACGCGGCGAGCCTGCCCTCGGCCTCGAAGTTGAACGACCCCGCGACATGCCCCTCGGCGAAGGCGACGCGGTTCCTCAGGTCCACCACCCACTCCCCCGCGGCCAGCCGGGCGGCTATCTCCTCCGCGTCGGCCACGGCGGGAGGCGTCAGGTCGACCGGCGCGGGTCCCGCGGCGTTCGCGGGGCCCATGTGGGCGTAGTAGGCGGGGATGTCGTCCAGTCCGGCGAGCAGTTCGGCGACGAACGTGTCGACGTCCTTGGTCAGCGCCGCGTTGCCGGCCTTCTCCTGGCCGATCGTGGTGGCGGACCCCTCGGCCTGGGTGGAGGCGCAGAAGCTGCCGAAGCCGTGGGTGGGGTACACCGTGGTCCCGTCCGGGAGTTCGGCGGCCAGCCGGTGCGCGGAGGCGTGCTGGGCCCGGGCGAGCCGTTCGGTCAGCCGTGGTTCGACCAGGTCGGTGCGGCCGACCGCGCCGATCAGCAGGGAGCCGCCGGTGAACACGGCGCCCGCCGTGTCGTGTTCCTGCAGCACGTACGAGGTGTGGTGCGGGGTGTGGCCAGGGGTGGCCATCGCGCGCAGGGTCAGCCCCGCCTCCTCGTCGACGACCGCGCTGTCCCCGTCGTGCACCGCGACGCGCTCGTAGGAGACGCGGGCCCCGTCCGGGACGAGGTAGGCGGCACCGGCCACACGGGCCAGTTCCAGACCGCCGGTGACGTAGTCGTTGTGGATGTGCGTCTCGACGACGTGCGAGATCCGCACACCCCGCCGGGCCGCCACGGCGAGCGCCCGGTCGAGGTCGCGCGGCGGGTCGACCGCGACGGCCGTGCTCTCACCGCCCACGAGGTAACTTCGGTTGCCGAGGCCCGCCACATCGATGGTGTCGACGAAGTACATGTGGGCACTCCTCTCCCTTGAGTCACCCCCCGGCATGGCTTTCGGCCGGCGAGTACCACGAGATCGGCGGGGCACCCACGGAAGTCATTCCAGTGATTCAAGGTATCTCCGGCCTCGGTGCACCGGCCCCGGGGCTCGGTGTTCGCACCCAGCACCGGGCGCCCCGGCCCGGCAGCCGGCACCCGGTACCTGGCACCCGGTACCCGGCACCCGGCGCCGGCGGTCCGCAGCCGGGGGAACGGCCCCGCCGCAGCCGAGGGACGTGGCCCCGCGGGACCCGACCAACGAGGCCCCCGGGCCCGGCCGGTCCGGACCGGACCGGGGCCGGATCGGACCGGGGCCGGACCGGTCGCCGGGCGTCAGCGGGTCTGCTCCTCTCCGACTCGCCCCTGCAGTTCCGTCGCGATGTGGTCCGCCCATGCCTCGATCGCGGTGAAGTCCCGGTAGTCACCGCCCTTGCCCGATGCGACGATCTTGCGAGCGACGAACCCCTTGGCGCCCTCCTGGAGGCAGCCGCCGAAGGTGACGTGCTCCCGGGCGTCGAGCCGGTCCATCGCCTTCTTCACACCGTGCACCGGTGGGATCTCCTTCTCGGAGGCCGAGGCGTCGAGCGGTCCGCTGCTGAAGAACCACACGGGGCGCTCCGCCAGGACGTCGCGGTGGCGGCGGACAAAGTGGCGGGCGTCCTTCTGCCAGCGCCCGGCATACAGTCCGCCTCCGACCACCACGGCGTCGTAGGACTCCGGGTGCGTCACGGTCGCGGCGTCCCGGGCGTCCGCCTCGAGTCCGTCCTTGCGCAGGACGTCGGCGATGTCCTCGGCGATCTGCGCGGTCGATCCGTTCGTCGTTCCGTAAGCGACCAGCACGCTGGTGGTCATGATGGTCCGCCTCCTCTCCCTCTGCTTCTGTGTGCCGTCTCTGGGTGTTCCGTGACTGTGACCACCCCCTTCAACCACCATGACCCGAATCCTCCGGCGCGCCAGCCGGAGCCGGTTTCGTGTGTCCGGGTCGCGCGGTTCCTCGCCCCTCAGTACGGTGCTGTCCTGGTGTTCGATTGTTCGGCCTTGGGCATGGGTGACTCCGTTGAGTCATCGAACGGTGGAGGCGGCATGTCCGGCAAGGAAGCGGCCAAGGTGCCGCGCAAGGTGTACGAGCGGGAACTGATCCGCCTGCAGACGGAGTTGGTCAAGCTTCAGGAGTGGGTGCGCGCGGAGGGCGCCCGGCTCGTCGTGGTCTTCGAGGGCCGGGACGCGGCCGGCAAGGGCGGCACGATCAAGCGGGTCACGGAACACCTCAACCCCCGGGTGGCCAGGATCGCCGCGTTGCCGAAGCCGACCGAGCGCCAGCGCTCACAGTGGTACTTCCAGCGGTATGTGGAGCATCTGCCCGCGGCCGGGGAGATCGTGCTGTTCGACCGGAGCTGGTACAACCGGGCCGGCGTCGAGCACGTGATGGGTTTCTGCACCAAGGAGGAGCACCAGCTCTTCCTGCGCCAGTGCCCGATCTTCGAGCGGATGCTGGTGGAGGACGGGATCCTCTTGCGCAAGTACTGGTTCTCGGTGAGCGACGAGGTACAGCAGGAGCGCTTCCGGCGCCGGCTGGAGGACCCGGTGCGGCGCTGGAAGCTGTCGCCGATGGACCTCGATTCGATCACCCGCTGGGAGGCGTACTCGCGGGCGAAGGACGAGATGATGGTGCACACGGACGTCGTGGAGGCGCCGTGGTTCGTGGTGGAGAGCGACGACAAGCGCCGGGCGCGGCTGAACATGATCGCCCACTTGCTCGACTCCATCCCGTACCACGAGGTGCCGCCGCCGGTGCTCGAACTGCCTGACCGCCCCGAGTCCACCGGCTACGAGCGGACCCCGCGTGATCTGCAGACGTACGTCCCGGACCACGCGGCGAGCCTCTGACCCGCGCACGCGCAGGACGCCCCGGAGCGACACCGCGGCCACCGGGCCGGAGACCTCTCGCAGGGCGTAGGCACAGACCCCTGCGGCTCGACGCCGACGGCGGCCCCGCCGCCCTGGACACCGACGGCCGGCCCCGCCGCCTCGCCGACCCGGGCCCCTCGCCGGACCCGCCGCCTCGCCGGCCCGGGCGTCACCCGCAGTGCCGGCACCGATCACGGCCTCAGTGACCGCTGACGGCGTGCGGGGTGTACGGCTCCTCGATCGTCTGGATCTCCTTGTCGGTCAGTCGCACATCGAGCGCGGCCACCGCGTCGTCGATGTGATGCGGCTTGGTGGCGCCGACGATCGGTGCGGTCACGGCGGGCCTGCCCAGCAGCCAGGCGAGCGCGACGCGGGCGCGCGGCACTCCCCGTTCGGTGGCGATGACGGCGACCCTGTCGACGATCTCGCGGTCGTTCTCCGGGTACAGGTTGCGGCCGAACCCGTCGGTCCTGCTGCGCTCGGTGGTGGCGTCCCAGTCCCGGGTGAGGCGCCCGCGGGCCAGGGGGCTCCAGGACAGGGCGCCGACGCCCATGTCCTCGCAGAGCGGCAGCATCTCGCGCTCCTCCTCGCGGTAGAGGAGGTTGTAGTGGTTCTGCATGGAGACGAAACGGGTCCAGCCGTGCAGCCGGGCCGTGTACTGGGCCTTGGAGAACTGCCACGCGTACATCGAACTCGCCCCGATGTAGCGGGCCTTGCCGGACTTGACGACGTCGTGGAGGGCCTCCATGGTCTCCTCGACCGGGGTGGCGGCGTCCCAGCGGTGGATCTGGTAGAGGTCGACGTAGTCGGTGCCGAGGCGGCGCAGGCTGTTGTCGATCTCGGTCATGATCGCCTTGCGGGACAGACCGCGGCCGTTGGGTCCCTCGTGCATCGCGCCGTGCACCTTGGTCGCGATGACGACCTCCTCGCGCCTCGCGTACTCCCCGAGGACGCGCCCGACGATCTCCTCGCTCGTGCCGTCCGAGTACACGTTCGCGGTGTCGAAGAAGTTGATGCCCGCGTCGAGCGCCTGCCGGATCAGGGGACGCGAGGCCTCCTCGTCGAGCGTCCACTCGTGGCGGCCGCGGCCGGGCAGGCCGAAACTCATACAGCCCAGGCAGATCCGGGAGACGTCCAGCCCCGTCGTACCGAGCTTCACGTACTGCATGGTGCTCCTGCTTTCCCTCGCGGTTGGGGCTCGGCACCGGCGGGTCCGGTCAGCGCGCTGTCCGGTTCCCGCGCCACCAGAGGGTGTCGTTCGGATCCCCCTGGGTGGCGGTCCGGCCCTTCGACGACGTGATCCCTGCCCGGCCCCGGTGCACCCTAGGCTCACCGGTCCGGGCGCGTTCGGTTCGTGAGTGCCCGCGCGGGTCGTCACAGCCACAGCCACAGCCCGCTCGCCTCCCGGCCGGCGAGTGCCGCGCCCGTCGGCGGTTTCCGGTCGCGTCGAGGCCGGCCATGGCCAATTACCGTGCGGTGCAAGGGCGGTGACTCTACGTTATATTCCAGAGCCCGACGCGTGCGCGCACGAAGGAGACTGTTCGGTGACCCATGACTCGTCCGCCCCCGGCACGGTTTCGCCGGCGAAGATCGACGCCACGGTGCCGCATTCGGCCCGGATATGGAACTACTGGCTGGGCGGCAGGGACAACTACCCGGTGGACCAGGCTGCGGGCGACGCCTTCCGGGAGGTCTTTCCCGGCATCACCGATCTCGCCCGCGACTCACGCGCCTTCCTCGGGCGTGCCGTGCGTCATCTGGCCGGTGAGGCGGGGATCCGGCAGTTCCTCGACATCGGCACCGGACTGCCCACGGCGGCCAACACCCATGAGATCGCCCAGCAGGTGGCCCCCGAGTCACGCATCGTCTACGTCGACAACGACCCCTTGGTGCTGACACACGCACGGGCCCTGCTGACCAGCACTCCGGAGGGCGCGACGGACTACATCGACTCCGATCTGCACGACCCGGATACCGTGCTGCGGGAGGCGGGCAAGACGCTCGACCTCAGCCGTCCGGTGGCGCTCACCCTGATGCAGGTCAGCGGGCACATCGCCGACTACGACGAAGCGCGGCCCATCGTCGCCGCACTGATGGGCGCACTGCCGTCCGGCAGCTACTTCGCGTTCAACGACAGCGTCGACACCAACAAGGCCAACGCCGAGGCGACCCGCCGCTACAACGAGAGCGGAGCGGTCCCCTACTACCTGCGCAGCCCGGAGGAACTGGCCGGGTTCTTCGAGGGCCTGGAACTGCTGGAGCCCGGGGTCGTGCCCCTCAACGAATGGCGGCCCGAGCCGGACCGGGCGCCCGGCGACGTGATCGCACTGGGCGGAGTCGCCCGCAAGCCGTAGCCACTCCTTTGCCCAGGACCATCAGGTTCCTTAGCGTTACGCGACGGCGCCGAGACCTGCTGGAGCGGGTGACAACGTGGAGCGCAGCGCGACGGGAACCGCGGGGGCGGCCGAGGGCGCGGTGTCCGCCGGGGGCAGAGTGTCCGCCGGAAGCACCGCACCCGCCGGAGGCATGGTGTCCGCCGGCGGCAATCTGCCCCCCGGCACTGACCAGCTTCGTCCGCAGGCGACGTGATGTCGCCGAGGTCCGCCGACGGCTGGCGAACGTATCCCAGGGCGTCGGCGCGCGGCAGGTCGTCCGCCCTGGCTGCCGGACCTGAAGCGACCGTCGGAGCTCTTGGGGCACCGCCCGGCTGCCGCTTACTGCGCGGGTGAGTTCCCGGTGGACAAGAGCCAGCCCCGGGCCCGAGGTGGGGAGGACCATCGGGCCTGAGGCTGGGGTGAGACGGGCGGGATCAACCGTCGGCCGCCTTCGTCGGCGGGCGGTTACCCCTTCTGTGCAGCGATGATAGCGAGGCTGTTTGATCTTTCAAGATTAACTCACGGGTAATCTCGCCACCGGAACGGAAGCCGAACCTCCGCTGCGTCGAGGCATCCTGGCACACCAGGTGGCCCGGTGGGGAGTCATGCGCCGGGGACTCTTTCGACGAACCGCTCGAGGTCGTCGGGGGCAGGCCTGAGGAGTCCGTCCCGCACCGCGAGCGCGGTGGCCTCCGCGCGGGAGGCGGCTCCGGTCTTGCGCAGCAGATGCTCGATATGGCTGTGCACGGTGCGCGGGGAGAGGAACAGGGCCTGGGCGATGGCCTGGTTGGTCTGCCCGAGGGCCGCCCGGGTGAGCACTTCCAGCTCGCGCGGGCTGAGACCGTACGGCAGCTCGGTGGGCGTCTCGTGGACGAGCACGGCCTGCCGGACCAGGGACCCACCGAGGGTGTGGCGGCGCAGGGCGACGCGGTACCAGTCGCGGCCGACGGGCCACAGCAGGCGCAATCGGATGCCGCGCGAGTCGGCGAAGGCGCGGGCCAGACGGAGGAAGTCGGGGTCCCGGAGCACGGCGGCCGGGTCCCGGCCGGGCAGGTCGATGGGCCCCGTGCCGTCGCCGGCGACCAGACCGGCCGCGCCGCCGGGCGGCAGGTTGTGGAGGTATCCGGTGTGTGCCGTGGGGTCGGCGAGTGCGCCCAGCGCGGGCAGGAGGGAGGCGAGCAGCCGCCGTGTCTCGGTGTCGTAGGCGCCGGCGCTGTGGGTGCTGAGGTGGATCAGGCCGACGAGCCGGCCGTAGTGGCGCAGGGCGCCGGTCATTCCGTCGCGGAAGCCGGCCGGCCGTACCCGTTCGGCGTAGAACCAGCCGTTGCGGAACGGCTGTACGGCCGCTCGGGAGTAGTGGCGGCCAGCGCCGTGGCGGTGAGGGCGCCGCCGGACCAGGGCGGGCGAAGCGCTCGTCGGAGGGGCTGAACGCCGTATGGGCTGAATGCCGGTAGGCACTGGATGTCGTAGAGGCTGAATGCCGTAGGGGCTGAATGCCGTAGGGGCTGAACCTTGCGCCTGACCGGGGCGAAGGTTCGGCCCCTCCGGCGCCCGAACCGTGCCCCGCCGCCCCCACCGTTCGCACCCGTACAATTTGAGCCCGAACAAGGCAATCGCCGGTAACAAGCCGTCCGGCGCAACCGAGGAGACGAAGGAGCGCCCGTGCCCGGCCAGCGATCCATCACCGAAGCCGAGAAACTCGCCGCGGCGAAGCTCGGCGGCATCCCGATCCGCCGGGACCAGATGGCGGCCGTGGCCAACATCTACCGGGCCGCGTCGGCCGTGCGACAGCATCTGGAGAACTCCGTGCTGCGCGGCTCCGACCTGACCTGGACCGCCTTCGTCGTCCTGTGGGTCGTGTGGGTGTGGGGCGAGTCCGAGACCCGGCACGTGGCCGAGGAGGCCGGCATCTCCAAGGGGACCCTCACGGGTGTCGCCCGCACGCTCGAGTCCCGCGGACTGGTGCGGCGGGCCGATCACCCCACCGACGGCCGGCTCGTCCTGCTCAGCCTCACCGACAAGGGCGAGGACCTCATGCAGCGCGTGTTCCCGGCGTTCAACGAGGAGGAGGCCTTCGTCACCGGCAGGCTCAGCGACGCCGAGTGCCGCGGCCTCGCGGAGGGGCTGCGCAGTGTGGTCCTCCAGGTCGAGGAGCACGGTGAGGAGCGCCGCCGCACGCTGCTGAGCGGTGCGGAGCCCGCCCCGCGGCGCAGCGGACGTCGGCCGAAGGCCTGACCGCCGCGACCTGACCGCCGCGACCTGACCGCCGCGGCCACGGGCCGGCGGACCCGGCCCCGGCCACCGGTCCGCCCCGTTGGTCCGGTCCCGTCAGGTCCGGTCAGGTCCGGTCAGGTCCCGGAGGCAGGCCCGCACGAGTGCGTCGAAGAGGCCTTGCTGTGCGGGGTCCGAGGGCGCGGTGTCCTCGGGATGCCACTGCACGGACAGGAACCAGCCGCGGGCCGCGGGAAGTTCGAGTGCCTCGATGGTGCCGTCGGCCCCCGTGGCGGTCACCCGCAGCCCGGTGCCGAGCCGGTCCACCCGCTGGTGGTGGTAGCAGGAGGCGTCTGTCTTCTCCGCTCCCGTGGCCCGTGCGACCGCCGAACCGGTCTCGAGTGTCACGGGGTGCACCATGTGCCGGTGTTCGCGCTCCGGGCCGCCCATGTCCTGGTCCAGGGTGCCGCCCAGGGCCACGTTGACCACCTGCATACCCCGGCAGATCGCGAGCAGGGGGATGCCGGCGTCGAGTGCGGCACGGGCCGCTGCGAGGTCGAAGGCGTCCTGGAGGTCGTCGACGTCGTAGACGCTTTCGTGGGTGTCGGTGGCGCCGTAGCGGTGCGGGGCGAGGTCGCCGCCGCCGGGCAGCAGGACACCGTCGAAGCGGGCGAGCCGGGCAGGCACATCCGTGGTCCGGGGATCGGCGGGGTGGATGGTGACGGGTTCGCCGCCCGCCCGCCACACGGCCTCGACCAGGGCACGGGCGTTGACCTCCGCGGCGTACCGCAGTGCGGAGGTGGTGGCCGAGAAGCGGGCGGGGATCGCGATCAGGGGGCGCACGGCACGGTTCACAGCTGGATCCAGGTGGTCTTGAGTTCGGTGTACTTCTCCAGCGCGTGCGCGGACTTGTCGCGGCCGTTGCCCGACTGCTTCATCCCGCCGAAGGGAACGGTCAGGTCACCCTCCTCGTAGCAGTTGACCCAGACGGTGCCGGCCTTCAGTGCCCGTGAGACCTTGTGGGCGGTGGACAGATCGGAGGTCCACAGGCCCGCGGCGAGGCCGTACTCGGAGGCGTTGGCGAGGGCCACCGCCTCGTCGAGGTCGTCGAAGGTCAGCACAGACAGCACCGGGCCGAAGATCTCCTCGCGGGCCAGCCGGGCCCCGGGGGCCACCTGGTCGAACACGGTGGGCTCGAGGAAGCTGCCGCCGCTGTCGGTGCGGGTCCGTGCGCCGCCCGTACGCAGCCTGGCACCGTCGTCCACGCCGCCCCGTATGTGGTCGAGTACCCGGGCCAGGTGACTTTCGCCGACCAGGGCGCCCATCTCGGTGGCCGGGTCGAGGGGGTCCCCCACCCGTAGTTCCCGGGCCCGTCGGACGACGGCTTCGGTGACCCGCTCGGCGATCGAGGAGTGCACCAGCAGCCGGGAGGGGGCCGTGCACATCTCGCCCTGGTTGAAGAAGATGCCCCAGGCCGCGGTGGCGGCGGCCTTCTCCAGGTCGGGGGCGTCGGGGAGGACGATGTTGGGTGACTTGCCGCCGAGTTCCAGCCAGACGCGCTTGAGGTTGGAGTCGGCCGAGTAGCGCAGGAAATGGCGGCCCACGGCGGTGGATCCGGTGAAGGCGAGGACGTCGACGTCGGGGTGGAGTCCGATGGCCCGCCCGGCCGTCGGCCCGTCGCCGTTGACGACGTTCAGCACCCCCGGCGGGAGCCCGGCCTCGGTCGCCAGCCGGCCCAGCAGCAGCGCGGACAACGGGGAGTTCTCCGAGGGCTTGAGGACGACCGTGCAGCCGGCCGCGAGTGCCGGGGCCACCTTCCAGCTCGCCAGTGTGAGCGGGAAGTTCCAGGGCACCACCGCGCCGACCACCCCGGCTGGTTCGCGGGTGACGAGGGCGAGGGCGTCCGGGGCGGTGTGCGGCGACTCGTCCGTGAGCTTGTCCGCCAGCTGCCCGTACCACCAAAAGGTGTTGATGGCGGCGCGCAGTTCGATGTCGTTGGCGTCCGTGATCGGTTTGCCCATCTCCAGGCTCACCGCCAGGGCCAGCGACTCCCGTCGCTCCTCGAGCAGTTCGGCGATCCGCAGCAGCGCCCGCCCCCGCTCGGCGGGGGCGAGGCGCGGCCACGGTCCGCTGTCGAAGGCCCGGCGGGCGGCGGCCACGGCCGCGCCCACCTCGGCGGGCCCGCCGTCGGCGATCTCGGCGAGAACCCGGCCGTCCCGGGGCGAGACGAGCGGGAAGCCCTCGCCCCCGCCGGGCTCGTCGGTGCCTTCGATGTGGTGCGCTCCCGACACCTCCAGCGCCTTGGCGCGACGAAGCCACTCGTCATGGGTGACGGCCGGCATGCAAGCCTCCTGACAACTCGGTCGGCAATTTCATTTGGATTCAAACAATAGTGGTGTACCGATCCCGCACCGCCGGCGTGTACCCGGGGGGTGGACGGACGCCGGAGGTCACGCGTCAGTCGTCGCCGGGCGCCCCGGCGCGGCGCTTCACCAGTTCGGCCACAACACCCAGCACCAGGGCCCCGAGAACCGACACCTCGAGCCAGACGGCGGTGGAGCCCTGCCCTCCGATGAGGGTGGTGAAGTTGTCCAGGACCAGCCAGATCGCGCCCGCGACGCCCAGGGCACCCAGGACCGGGGCGATCAGGGTGTTCCAGGGGCGGGTGTCGAGGCGTTCGCGGCGGAAGAAGACGACGACGGACACTGAGGTCAGCAGGTACAGGAGCATCATCGCCAGCACGGCGACCCCGCTGAACCAGGAGAACAGGGTCAGCACCGGGTCCTTGCCCGCCAGGGCGAACGGTACGACCAGGGCCAGGGCGACGGCCGTCTGGACACAGCCCGCAACCCAGGGCGAGCGGCGGCTGTTGAGCGCGCACAGCCGGCGCGGCAGCAGTCGGTCGCGGCCGAGCGAGAACAGATAGCGGTTGGCGGAGTTGTGGAAGGTGAGGATGCCGGCGAAGAGGGAGGTGGCCAGCAGGATGGGCAGGACCTCGTTCACCCAGCCGCCGAACTGCGCGGCGATCGGCGCGAAGACGAAGGCGGTCGCGTCACCGCTCTCCAGCGCCTTCCCCGCGGCCTCGGGCGCCTTGCCGGCACCGTACGCGGACACCAGCATCCAGGACGTCAGGGCGAAGAAGCCGGTGACCACGGCGACCGCCAGATAGGTGGCCCGCGGGACCGTCTTCTTCGGTTCGCGCGCCTCCTCGCCGTAGATCGCGGTGGCCTCGAAGCCGATCATGCTCGCCACGGCGAACGTCAGGGCCACTCCCGGGGCCCCCTGCAGGGCCGCGCTCGGCGAGAAGCTGTCGGCGAAGCCAAGCCCCTCCGGCCCACCGCCCTTGAAGAACATCACCAGGCTGAAGACGGACAGGATGCTGAACTCCGCGAGGACGAGGACGGCCAGCACCTTGGCGCCCATCTCGATGCCCGCGGCCCCGAGCACCTGCACGACCGCCATCGTGGCCAGCGTCCAGACCCACCACGGCAGGTCGAGCCCGGTGTGGCTCGCGACCAGGCCGCTCACGGTGAAGCCGTAGAGCCCGTACATGCCCGCCTGGATGACCCAGTACGCGAAGAGCGCGACACCCGCACTGCCCGTACCGACGGTCCGGCCGAGACCCTTGCCGATGTACATGTAGAAGGCGCCCGCGTCCACGACGTGGCGGCCCATGGCGACGAAACCGACCGAGAACAGCAGGATCATCACCCCCGCCAGGACGTAGGCGGCGGGGACACCGGAACCGTTGCCGATGGCGACCGAGACGGGGACCGCGCCCGCGACACCGGTCAACGGTGCCTGCGCGGAGAGGACGAGGAAGAGGATGCCCAGTACGCCGACCGCGTTGGGCTTGAGGGCGCCGGTCGTCGGCGCCTGCTGCGCGGTCCGGTCCGGGGAGACTGTCGGACTGTCCACTCGGATCACCTGCCAAAGGGAGAGAGGTCTTTTCGGGGGGAGGCCGATTCGGGGAGGCCGTTGTGAGGCACTTCGGGGAGGTCGTTACGGAGCCGCTCGACGGTCGGCGCGAAGGTCGTTTCGAAGGTCGTTCCGGAAGTCGTTTCGGGTCAAACGAGTTGCCTTATGGTGGGCCGGGACTATCCGTTTGGCAAGGGGTAGGCGGAGAGATTCCGCATCGGGCACGGAATGCTAACCCGGCCGTAATGCTCGGGCACGGGGCCGCCGACCAGGCCGTTCACGTCCCGCGGCGCGCTCCAGGGCCGTCCGTAGGGCGAAGGGCTGGTCACTCCCAGGGGTCGACGCCGAGCCCCGGCTCCCCTGCCGCTCGCCGATCCGCTCGCGCCGATCCGCTCGCGGCGCCAGCCCTCGACGGGCCCGCGGAGGGCGGCTGGACTGGTGTGGCCCGGAACGCCCAGCCGCGAAGGGCGACGGGCGTACGGGATCGACCGACGAGAACCGGGGTGGCGGCGAGCGCGAGCCGCGCCCCGGTGTCCAGGTCGCGGCACAGCTCGGTGTGGACCTCGCCGGTGGAGATCAGGAGTTCGACTGCCCAAAAGCCACGTGGCGCTCGCACCCGACACCGACGGCCGCACACGCACTGCCGCTCGCACACCCGACACCGCAGCGCCGGCGCACTGCCGCTCGCACACCCGACACCGACGGCCGCACACGCACTGCCGCTCGCACACCCGACACCGACGGCCGCACACGCACTGCCGCTCGCACACCCGACACCGCAGCGCCGGCGCACTGCCGCTCGCACACCCGACACCGCAGCGCCGGCGCACTGCCGCTCGCACACCCGACACCGCGGCGCCGGCGCACCTGCACTGCCGCTCGCACCGGCGCTCATGGGCCGCCCCTGGTGACGGCCCACGCCACCCGCCTCCCGGATCCGTGTGCCGGAACCAAGTACCGGAGCAATCCTGGAACGGAGTACCGGACCGGGTCCGGGGGTGCCCGCCGTACGCCCGAGGAGACACCGGTGAGCACATCCGACATCGCGGAAGTCCGCCGCCACGTGGAGCGGCTCGCCGCCGACGGCATCGACGTCGTCCGGGTGACCTTTCCCGACCTGCTCGGCACCGACCGGGCCCGTGACGTGCTGCTCGAGGAACTGCCCCGGGCCTGTGAGCACGGGCTCGCCTTCTGCCGGGCGGTGTATCACACCAGCCCAAAGGGCGATGTGGTCCCGGTCGGCGGCGGACTGGACGCGGGGCTGCCCGACATCCGCGTCCACCCCGACCTCGACACCCTGGTGGCGCTCCCCTGGGAACCGGGCGTCGCCACCTGTCTCGCCGATGTCGTCGACCCCACGACCGGGTCACCCGTCCCCGAGTCGCCCCGTGACCTGCTGCGCGCGGTCCTCGCCCGGTGCACCGAGCACGGGCTGCGGCCGGTCGTCGGACCGGAGCTGGAGTACTTCCTCTGCGACCCCGTCCCCGGGGGCGGCTGGCGCCGCTACGCGCGCGAATCCGGGGCCGTCTACACCGCCGGGCTGCACGCCGACCCCGACAACCATCTGCTGCGCACCCTGCGCCACCTGCGGGACCTCGGGGTCGGCGCCACCCACGGCTGCCACGAGTTCGACGGCGGCCAGTTCGAGATCAACCTGACCCATTCCGATGCCATGCGGGCCGCGGACCGCGCCTTCCGTTTCAAGGCGGCGATCAAGGAGCTCGCCCGCAAGGAGGGCCGACTGGCCACCTTCATGGCCAAGCCGTTCAACGACGCCGGCGGTTCGGGCTTCCACCTCCACCTGTCCGTGGACGGCCAGGACGGCCGCAACGCCTTCGACGACCCCACGGACGCGTACGGCCTCTCCGCCACCGCACGGCACGCCGTGGCGGGTGTACTGGCCCGCGCTCCGGCCCTCACGGCGCTGGCCAACCCGACCGTCAACTCCTACAAGCGCTTCGGCCCGGACACCCTGGCGCCGTGGCTGATCGACTGGGGACTGGACAACCGCAGCGCCATGGTCCGCATCCCGCCCGAGCGTGGCTCCGGGGCCCGCCTCGAACTGCGCCTCGGCGACGCCGGCGCCAACCCCTATCTGCTGATCGCCGGCACGGTGGCCACCGCCCTGCTCGGCGTCACAGCGGGCGAGGACCCGCCGGCCCCGCTGGAGGGGTACGGCTACGACACCGCCAAGTCGGCCGTGCTGCCGACGACCCTGTCCGCCGCGCTCGACGCGCTGGAGGCGGACACCGAGCTCACGCGACTACTGGGCAAGGGCTTCACCGCCGCCTATCTCTCCTACAAGCGCAACGAGGTCGAACGCTTCCAACGGCACGTCACCGACTGGGAGTTCACCGAGTACGCCCATCACCTGTGACGCCGAGGAGCCACCGTTGCGCCCGCTGAGCCGGCGGAGTATCCGGACAGTAAGACCACGTGGGCCCAGGCGGGCGTACCGCGCGGCATACCGGTCGGCGTACCGGTCGGGCCCAACAGCCCGGGCCTACCGGTCGGGCGGTGCGCCCGACCGGTATGCCCGTCGGTGTACGCGGACGGATCCCGGAGAGTCATCCGCCATGGATCACATGGACCACACCGACCGCAGGGACCACGCTCCGGAGCACTACGAGTGCCTCCCCGGCGACGCCGCCTCGCCGGTGATCCTGCACGTGCCGCACTCCGCCAGGGACATCCCCGCGGCGGTGCGCGAGGGCATCCTGCCGGACGATGCCGCGCTGGAGAGCGAGTTGGACCACATCACGGACGCGCACACAGCCGAGCTGGCCGCCCGCGCGGCGGACGCCTCAGGTGTCCCGCCCTGGCGGTTCGTCAACCGGCTGTCCCGGCTCGTGGTCGACCCGGAGCGGTTCCCCGACGAACGGGAGGAGATGCTCGCCGTCGGCATGGGCGCGGTCTACACCCGGACGACGCACGGTGCTCGGCTGCGGCCCGCCGGCTTCGACCCCGAGCCGCTGATCGGCCGTTACTTCCACCCGTACGCCCGGGCCATGACACGGGCCGTCGCAGACCGGCTCGCGGCCGTCGGGAGGGCGGTGGTGATCGACGTCCACTCGTATCCGACCGCCCGGCTGCCCTATGAACTCCACGGCGACGGGCCCCGGCCGCCTGTCTGCCTGGGGACCGACGCCTTCCACACCACGCCCGAACTGCTCGCCGCGGCGCGGGAGGCGTTCGCTGGGTTCGGCGGCACGGGAACCGACAGTCCGTTCGCGGGCGCGTACGTGCCCCTGGACTTCTACGGCAAGGAGCCACGGGTCACGGCCCTGATGGTGGAGATCCGGCGCGACACATACATGACCGAGCCGGGCGGTCCCCCGGGCGCCGGGCTCTCCCGGCTCGCGACCGCGCTGGCTGCTCTGGTCGACGCCGCGTCCGCGTCGCCATGACGTGAAAAGGCCCCGGCTGGACGGGGGAGACCAGCCGGGGCCGTGTGCGGTGACCGGCGGAGGGCGGTCGCCTCGCGGCGAAAGGCTCCATGGGGCTTCAGCCGAACGATCGTCCCCATGGGCAAGGGGTGAGGCCCGGGGACACTGTCCCCTCCGCGGTCACATAGCAGTCAACGGCCCACCGTGCAGGGATGTTCCTCGTTCTCCCCCACGGCAACTGTGATCTGACACACGCTCAGAGTCCGGGGCCGGAGGGCGGTACGCGGCCCGAACCAGGCCGTTTCACGCCCTCCGACCCGGTGACCCGGACTGGAAGCACAGCAAAACCCAGCTAACGACCGCACGTGCGACGACGACTATGACCGAGGAGGCTCTGGTGGACGACTGGCGCGACTCCGCAGCCTGCCGTACCGAGGACCCGGACCTGTTCTTTCCCGTCGGGAACACCGGCCCGGCACTGCTTCAGATCGAGCAGGCGAAGGCGGTGTGTTTCCGCTGCCCGGTCCGCGAGGAGTGCCTGCAGTGGGCCCTCGACGCCGGGCCCGTCATGGGTGTCTGGGGCGGTACGAGCGAGCCGGACCGGCGGACACTGCAGCGCCGTGCGGCCCGGCGCCGGGCCCGTGACACAGGGTAGGACGCTCCGCGCCACACCCTCGCCGCGCCGCACCCGGCCGCTTCCCGCCGCACCTGGCCGCGCCACGGCGGCTCCACTGACGCCCCGTCCGGCCCCCGGGCCCGGACGGGGCGTCTGGTGCGCGCTCGATGCCCCGTTCCTCCACCCGGCACCCCGTGGATGCCGTTTGGCCCGTCGCGAGCGTGATACCCGCTCGGTGTCAACCGCTTCCAACGAGCGACGGGAGGATCCATGGCCACGGGAGAGACCGGCTTCAGCGACGTCATGTACGACCTCATCTCCGTGCAGTACCACTCACTCAAGGCCGGTCACGACTACGGACAGTACGTGCGGGACGCCGAGAACGCGGACAAGAAGGAGATCGCCGAGTTCTTCCGCAACGTCATGGCCCAGGACTCCGAGCGCGCCGCGCAGTGCCACCGGTACCTGGCGCAGCTCTCCGGGACCAAGGACGCAGGCCCGGCCGCCGGCGGCTGACGTCCGGTACGGCCCGCTCCGCCCATCCACGGCGACCGGACCCGGCACGGCGCGCCTCGGCGCGGCCGGGTCCGGTCGCCGTCCGCTGCGCATCCGTCCTTCGGCCGTGCGTCCGCGGGTTCAGGCGGCCCGCTTCGTGCCCGAGGAGGGGCGCGGAGCCGGGGCGGGAGACGGAGGGCGGGTGCCGCGGCCGGTGCGCTGGTCCCCGGGGGCGGCCGTCGGCCGGTCCCCGGTCACGACGGTGCGCGGCCGCGGCAGGGGTCCCACGCGCAGAGCGCGCCCCGCGCGGAAGACGCGGGGCAGGACCGTCGAGGCCGGCGGGGTCGCCAGGGCCGCGGGGGCGGCTTGCTCCTCCGGCGCTCGGTCCTTCGGCCCTCGGCCCGCCCGTCCCGCTCGGTTCTCCGGTGCCGCTCGGTTCTCCGTCGCCGCTCGCTCCGCCGAGGTCGCCGGGTCCGCCGATGTCACCGGGTCCGCCGAGTCCGCCGGAGTGGTCCGGGACGAGCCGAACAACAGCTCTTCGTAGCGCCCGAGCGCCACCACGAGAAACAGCATCAACGGCGGTACCAGCAAGGCCAGGGCGAACACGCGGGACTCCCTCCGCAGGGACGTTGGATTCCGCGTAGCCCCGATTTGCCGTCGAAAACCCCCGCGTCCACTCCTCACCCGCCTGCCGGACGCCCACCCGCAACCGCGCACACTCCCGTGCGTGACTTCGCCCCGCCGGGAAACCCCCTGTTCGTCCGCACGTCCGTGTCCTCGAGTGAACGGAGTCGATCGTGCTCTTCTTGGTCGTCGTACTTCTGCTGTTGGCCATCCTGGTCGGGGCGGCCGCCTATGTCCCATGGCCCGTGACCGTCGTGGCGAGCGCGGTGATCGCCACCTGGCTGGCCGTCTTCACCGTCCGTGAACGACGCCGGCGCGGCCGGGAGAGGAGGGTCTGAGCCATGCGGCTGACCGCACCCCCACGGCAGAACACCGGCAGGCGCGACACCGAGGGCATGGCCGTCGCCTCGTTCGTCCTCGGACTCGTCGGCCTCATCGTGCTCAATCTCGTCCTCGGCCCCGTCGCCATCGTCCTCGCCGTCACGGCTCTCCGCCGCGACACCCCCCGCCGCACCCGTGCCCTGCTCGGCCTGGGCCTCGGCATCGCGGACCTGCTGGTGCTCGTCTCGCTCATGGCGGCCCGGGGCACCACTGCGTGGACCGTTTTCGGCTGACCGCTCCGTAGTCACGCTCCGCATGCCTGGGACCCCGGGCGGCCAAGGGTCACCGGTGGAACATGATCCCGGGCGCCAAGGTGCGCGTATCGGCCCGTGAGGCGCATTCTTGCTGTGATGCGCACCTGGCGGCGCGCGGACGAGGGCAGAGCGATGACTGGGAGCGCCGAGCGGGAGAACCGGCTGTCGGGGAAGCTGTCCGCCCTGCTCACGGGGGCAGTGGCGGACGCCGTCCGATCGGCCGTTGGCTACGCGGGAGGCGTCCACCTGCGGTCGACCACACCCGGACTGCTGCGCCTGGCCGTGCTGGCCGGGCTACCCGGGCCGCTGTTCCGGCTGTGGTGGCGCATGCCCGTGGACCGGCCCTTCCCCACCGCCGACGCCTACCGGCGGTGCAGGCAGGTGCTGCTCGCCAACGCCACCGACACGATGCGCCACTATCCGCAGCTCGCGGCCGTTCTCCCCTTCCGTTTCGGTTCGCTGTACGTCCCCGTCGTCGGCGCGTCGACGACCTACGGAGTGCTGACCGTGCTGCGTTCGCCGACCGACGACACCGCTGACGTGGCCCCCTACCGTGATCCGCTGACGTCGGCGGCCCACGAGCTGGGTGCCGCGCTGTCGGAACTGGAGAAGAGCGGGGACCCCGTCA
The DNA here is from genome assembly GCF_004023625.1 of Streptomyces cavernae. Lineage (GTDB taxonomy): Bacteria > Actinomycetota > Actinomycetes > Streptomycetales > Streptomycetaceae > Streptomyces > Streptomyces cavernae. The sequence continues at coordinate 206,996 of NZ_ML137708.1, forward strand.
CCTGGGACGAGGAGCCCCTGTGTGTGCGGCCGGCGGTCGGCAGCGCGCCCCAGGGCGGCGGCGGGCGGTTCACCTGGGACCCCACGAGCGGCACCGTGTCCCTGGACGACGGCCTGCGGGACCTGCTCGGTCCCGCGCCCGAGGTGGCAGGGACGCCGGAGGCGCTCGCCGAAGAACTGGCACCGGACGAGGCGCGCCGGGTACTGGCGGCCCTGCGCGACGCGGCCGCCGGGCGCCCGACGTCCCACCCGATGCGGATGCGTGCGGCCGACGGAGGACTGCGCCTGCTGGAACTGTGGAGCCCGGGAACCGGACCGGTTCCGTCGCCCCGGGCGCACCGGGTGCACGGTCTCCTCCTCGACTCGGGTCCCGGGCCCGCGTCGGATCTGCTGCCCGAGGGGGTGTTCACCTTCGACCGGCTGGGGCTGATCACCTACGTCAACCCGCGTGCCGCCGAACTGCTCGGCGGGCCCGAGTCGGGGCTGCTGGGAAGCCCCCTGTGGCAGGCGGTGCCCTGGCTGGGCCTGCCCGCGTACGAGGACCATCTGCGCGGAGCGCTGCTGTCGACGGACCCGGTGCACTTCCAGGTGCGGCGGCCCCCGGGAGTCGGGGCCGAGGGCGCGGCGGAGGCGGAGCGTCACGACGGCGACTGGCTCACGTTCTCCATCTATCCCGGCGCCGACACGATGACGTGCAAGGTGGTCCCGATGGACCGTCTCGCCCAGACCACCCACGCCAGGGAGACCGGCCCCACCACCGGGGCCATGGGAACCGGCCCCACCACGGGGACCACGGAGTCCGTCCCGGGCGCGGAGACCGTCCCAGGCGAGCAGACCGTCCCGGACGCGGGATCCCGCCCCGCCCCCGTCGCCGGGCCGGAGTCCTCCGCCCGACCGGGATCCACCACCGAAGCCGGGCCCCGCCCCGAGATCGTGCCCCCGGTCGGCTCCACGACCCTGATGTACCCGACGGTCGCACTCGCCATCGCCCTGGCGGAAGCGGTCACCGCCCGTCAGGTGTCCGCGGTGGTCATGCGGGAACTGCTCCCGGCGTTCGGGGGACGCCGGCTCGCGATCTACCTGCTGCACGAGCGACGGCTGTACCTGGCTTGGGAGAACGGTTTCCCCAGGGGGTTCCTCGAGCCGTTCGACGGGGTGGGGCTGGACGCCGAGCTGCCCGGGGTCGAAACGCTCACCGCCGGACGTCCGCTGTTCTTCGAGTCGATGGATCAACTGTCGGCCGCCTACCCGGACGTACCGCTGGACGCGACGGTGGGTGCCCGCGCCTTCCTGCCGCTGATCGCCTCCGGCCGGCCGGTCGGCTCGTGCGTACTCGGCTTCGACCGGCCCCGCGACTTCAGCGCCGAGGAGCGCACGGTACTCACCGCGCTCGCCGGCCTCATCGCCCAGGCGCTGGAGCGGGCGCGACGCTACGACACCGAGGCCGCGCTCGCGCGGGGTCTGCAGCAGGCCCTGCTGCCGCACCGGCTTCCCGCTCATCCGCTGGTGGAGACGGCGGGGCGCTATCTGCCCGGCACCGTGGGGATGGACGTCGGCGGCGACTGGTACGACGTCGTCGAGGCCGGCGACGGGCTGGCGCTGGTCATCGGCGACGTCCAGGGGCACGGCGTCCAGGCGGCCGCCACGATGGGCCAACTACGCAGTGCGGTAAGGGCGTTCGCGCTCGGCGACCACCCTCCGGACGAGGTGATGGGCGGCACCAACCGGCTCCTGACCGACTTGGACCCGGGTCAGTTCGCCAGCTGCTGCTATGTGCGGCTGGACCCCGCCACCGGACAGGCCCGGGCCGCCCGCGCCGGGCATCCCCATCCGTTGCTGCGGCATCCCGAGGGCCATACGGAGGTTCTGGAGCTGCCGGGCGGGGTGGTGCTCGGGGTGGACCCGGAAGCCCGGTATCCGGTGACGGACCTGTGGCTGGAGCCGGGCGCGGTGCTGGCCCTCTACACCGACGGGCTCGTGGAGCGGCCGGGAGCGGACATCGACGAGGGCATCGCCGCCCTCTGCGCGGCGCTGGAGAACGCCGACCCGCTGTGCGACCGGCCGGACGGCGCGTCCCTGGCGAGTGCGGCGGACCTGCTGACCAAAAAGGCCCAGCAGGCCGCCGAACGCCCGGACGACATCGTGCTCCTCCTCACCACGCGGCGCGGCTGAGCGGTCCTCGGCAGGGTGTCCCAGGTGGGCCGTGGCAGCCTGTGCAGGTCTCCTCTCAGTGCGCGGCGTCCAGCCGGGCCCGCTGGTCCGCGGTGAGTTCCAGGTCCACCGCCGCCAGGTTCTCCTCCAGCTGGGCCACCGATGAGGCCCCGGCCAGCGGGATCACGGGGAACGCGCCGCCGATTTGCCAGGCCAGGACCACCTGGTTCACGGTCGCCCCCGTCTCCCGCGCCACCTGCTTCAGCACGGCGAGACGTGCGGGAGTTCCGGGGTGGTCGTAGTCCGGCGGCAGCGGCTTGGCGGCGCCGCCGCCGTAGGCGCCCTTCAGCAGGGGCGAATACGCCACCAGCGTCAGTCCGGGCTCGGCGCGCAGGTAGCTGAACAGTTCGGCCGTCGCCACGCCGAGAGTGCCGTCCTCGAACAGCGCCTCGGGGACGTCGGTGCGCGGCCGCAGATGGCTGTGCTGGTACTGCAGGACCTCGTAGCCGGGCAGTCCCGCGGCCGCGGCGATGGCGCGGGCCCGCTCCACTCGCCAGATGGCGTGGTTGCTGACGCCGAGCATCCCGGCCGTGCCGTCGGCGACGAGTTCCGCGAAGCCCTCGACGGTCTCCCGCAGGGGGACCGTGCGGTCCTCGATGTGCGCGTACAGCAGGTCGATCCGCTCCACGCCGAGCCGTTCCCGGCTGCGTTCGGCGGATTCCCGGATCACCTTCGCCGACAGGCCCTCGGGATTGTCGACGTAGCCGGTGCCGGGGGCCAGCGGCCGGGCGCCCAGTTTGGTGGCGAAGACGATCTCGTCCCCGACGTCACGGCTGCGCCGCCACCGCCCCAGCAGTTCCTCGCTCTGTCCGCCCTGTCCGCCGTCCACCCAGAACGCGTAGTTGTCCGAGGTGTCGATGAAGTTCCCGCCGGCCTCGACATAGCGGTCCAGCACGGCGAACGACGTCCTCTCGTCGGTCACCGACCCGAACAGCATCGCCCCGAGCGCCAGCACGCTCACATCCCGGCGGGTCTTGGGGTCGGTCCCCATGGTGCGGTACTTCACGATGCCTTCTCCCCTCCGGACCCGACGTCCTCGGGCCCGTGGAAGAGACTGGCTCTTGAAGTGCGCTTCAACGCAAGTGTGCCCGGCCCTCGGAACGGAGCAGTCCCTCGGCCTACGGCATCATCGCCGCCGTCCGCGCGGGGGAACCGTCCGGAGGCCGGGACTTCCCCAACCGCGTGTCAAGCTCCCCGTCGCAGCGGACTCCGCCCTCGTCCCGTCCCTGCTGACGCTCTCGCACGTTCTCGGGACCGGCCACCACGCCGCCGTGGCGGGCGGTGTCAACGAGCGCACCCGCGTCACCGTGATCGGTGACGGCGCTGTCGGCCTGCTGGCGGTCCTGTCGGCCAATCGCCTGGGCGCCGAACAGATCATCCTCATGGGACGCCACCAGGCGCGCACCGACCTCGGCCGCGAGTTCGGCGCCATCGATGTCGTCTCCGCCCGCGGCGAGGAAGGCATGGAGGCGGTCCGCGAGCTGACCGGTGGGCACGGCACGCACGTGGTCCTGGAGTGCGTCGGCAACATGCCCGCCTACGAGCAGGCCGTCGGTATCACTCGCCCGGGCGGCGTCATCAGCCGCGTCGGCGTCCCGCAGTACGAGGAGGCACCGATCGGCTTCGGCAGCCTCTTCCGCCACAACCTCCGCCTGGCCGGCGGACCCGCACCGGTCCGCGCCTACATCGAGGAACTGATGCCCGACATCCTCGACGGCACCATCGAGCCGGGGAAGGTCTTCGACGTGACCACCGACCTCGACGGCGTCCCGGCCGGCTACCAGGACATGGCCGACCGCAAGAGCCTGAAGGTACTCGTCAAGCCCTGACGCCCGAGGAAACACCCGGGGTGCCACGCCGCATCCGGCTCCTGTTCGCGAGGCCGCGCCGACTACGAACGGGTGCAGCGGCCGACCGGACTGGCCGCCGGGGGAACGCACTGCAGGCCGAAGTCCGCCGTGCTGCCGCTGAGGACGCGGCCCAGGCAGGCGGTGCTGGAGGTCCGGCCGCGTTCCGCGCAGAACGCCAGTGCGGCGCGGCCGTCGTCGAACGGGCCCGGGGCGTAGATCACCCAGTAGCCCGGCCTCAGGGAGGCGTAGTCGTCGCTGCGGAGGACCTGAGCCTCCGGTACGGACTGGCGGACGGTCGCGAGCTGCTGGTCACGGGCGGCGGTGCCGGCGGACACGGGCTCGGAGTGGAGCTGGGCGATCCAGCTCCCGTCCGCGGGCCCCGACTGCGGAGTGCTGCCGCGAGCCGGTGAGCCGACGGGTGACGGGCTGCCGGACCCTGACCCGGTGATCGGGACGGGGCCGGTTCGCGAGGGCGAGGTGGATGCCGGGCCGCGGCCCGCGCCCCCATCGGCCACGCGCCGCTCGCCACCGTCGTCACCTACGGCGAACATCAGTACGGCCCCCACGGCCACCGCCGCCACCGCGGCGACGGCGGCGACGACCGCCCTGCGGCGCCACCGCCCGGACGGAGGCGCCGGCGCGGTGGGCCGGGTGCCGTCGGCCCGGGTGGACGCGTGCGGCCCCGGATCGGCGGCCGGAGGCACGTCGTGCACCGGGACCGGGGACACCGTGGTCGGCGGCGCCACCGGACTCAGGTCGACCGTCTCCACCGACGTGGGTTCCGGCCAGTCGGCCGTCCCTCCCGACTCCGCCTGCGCCAGCATCGCGTCCAGCGTCCCCGCGTCGGGGCGCGCCGCGGGGTCCCGCACGAGCAGGGCCTGCAGTACGGGGGCGAGGGGGCCGGAGCGCACCGGGGGCGGTACGGGATCGTCGAGCACGGCGGCCAGGGTGGCCAGGGTGGTCTCGCGGCGCAGGGGGCTGACGCCCTCCACACAGACGTACAGCACCAGGCCCAGGGACCAGAGGTCGGAGGCCGGGCCGTCGCCGCGGCCGCGGATCTGCTCGGGGGCGATGTACTCGGGCGAGCCGACCAGTTCGCCGGTGGCCGTCAGCGAGGTGGAACCCTGCAGGGCGGCGATGCCGAAGTCGGTGAGCACGGCGGTCTTGTCGTCGCGCAGCAGGATGTTGGCGGGTTTGACGTCGCGGTGCCGGATGCCCGCCGCGTGCGCGGCGCGCAGTGCGGAGAGCACCTGACGGCCCACGCGTGCTGTCTCGTTCGGGAGCAGCGGACCGTCGTCGAGCCGCTCCTGGAGGGAGCGGCCGGGCACCAGTTCCATCACGATCCAGGGATGCGGTTCAGCGTCGACGATGTGATGGACCGTCACCACGTGTGGGTGGGAGATCCGGGCGAGCGCCCTGGCCTCGCGCAACACCCGTTCGCGCACAGCGGCGGAGGACTCCGCGTCGGAGCGGACGGCTTTGAGGGCGACGTCGCGGTGGAGGACGGTGTCCCAGGCCCGCCACACCGTCCCCATGCCCCCACTGCCCAAGGGCTCGAGCAACTCGAAGCGCTCGTCGACGACTTCACCCCGTGCGTTCATGGTCGCCAGGCTAGAGCAGTGGCGAGCGTGCTCCCGACGCGCATCCCCCTGCGGGCCGCGCCCGGCACTCGGTGCGGTGATCTTGGCGGAAGGGACGGCTCCGGGTCACTATGCCGGTATGAAGGGTGACCTGTTTTCCGGTGAGCACATGGTGCAGCCCGCGTTCGCGCCCGGGATGACCGTGGAGAACGCCAAGTCCATCAAGTACGCCGTCAACGGGGAAATGCTGGCACGGCAGGGCGCGATGATCGCCTATCGCGGCAACCTGCAGTTCGAACGCAAGGGTCAGGGTGTCGGCGGCATGCTGAAGCGGGCCGTCACCGGGGAGGGGCTGCCGCTCATGACGGTGCGCGGCCAGGGTGAGGCCTGGTTCGCGCACGAGGCTCAGAACTGCTTCATCGTCGAGGTCGAGCCGGGCGACGAGTTCACCGTCAACGGCCGCAACGTCCTGTGCTTCGACGCCACGCTCTCGTACTCCATCAAGACCGTGAAGGGCGCCGGGATGACCGGCGGCGGCCTCTTCAACAGCGTCTTCACCGGCCAGGGCCGACTGGGCCTGGTCTGCGAGGGCAATCCGCTGGTCATCCCGGTCTCGCCGCAGCAGCCCGTGTACGTCGACACGGACGCGATCGTGGGGTGGACGGCCCACCTCCAGACCTCCCTGCACCGTTCCCAGTCCCTGGGCTCGATGCTCCGCGGCGGTTCCGGCGAGGCGGTGCAGCTCATGCTGCAGGGCCAGGGTCATGTGGTCGTACGCCCCAGCGAGGCGACGCCGCAGAAGGCGCAGCAGCACTAGGACCTCCGGGGTGTGTCGAAAGTCCCGGGAGCGGTGCCCGCGGTGTCCGGTGCGTGGTCTCGGCGTGCCGGAAAAAGGCCCTCGTAGCGGAGCTACTTGGGTCTTTGGCCGGTGCGGCGAGTGGGGGTGCCCCCTGCTCGGAGAGCTTGGGGGAGCGTGCCGGGCGCCGGGGAGGCTGTGTGGGACTTTCGACACACCCCCTTGGGGTGCCCAGCACACCAGGGTGCTGCGACCGCTGGTGTCCGGGGCCGAGCTGAGTCCCCCTGGGGCGGGGACGAAGCTCGGCCCGGTCTCGCGTCCCCGCAAGCCTGGGGCCGTCGGGGCTAGTGCCGGGCGGAAGCCCTCGTACTGGATGTACTTGGGCTTTCGCTCGGTGCGGCGAGTGGGGGGTCCCCCTGCTCGAAGAGCTTGGGGGAGCGTGCATGGCGTCGCGCGGCAGACGGGAATTCGACGACAGGGCCTGGGGGTCAGGCCGGTGTCACTCCGGCGGTGAGTTCGTCGTCGGGCAGCAGGGCCGTCCCGTAGAGGTCCTGCAGCCAGTTCATCTGGTAGACGGTGTCCAGATAGCGTTCGCCCAGGTCCGGGGCGATGGCGGCGGCGGTCAGCCGGCCCTGCACATCGTGGTGGTCGAGCCACTGTGCGGCGCCGCTGACGACGGTGCCCGTCGAGCCGCCGAAGAGGAACCCGCGTCTGGCCAGCCGGTGACAGGCCCGGATGGTGTCCGCCTCCTCCACGTTGACGACCTCGTCCACATAGGACTCGTCGAGGAGCTGCGGGCGGACGCTCGTCCCCAGCCCCGGGATCATCCGCCGACCCGGCGGGCCGCCGAAGGTCACCGAGCCGACGCTGTCGACGGCCACGATCCGCACCGGGCGGCGCCGTTCCCGGAAGTAGCGCGCGCAGCCCATCAGGGTGCCGGTGGTGCCCGCCCCCACGAACAGCACGTCCAGGTGCGGGAACTGGCGTGCTATGGCCGGAGCTGTGGTGCGGTAGTGCGCCTTCCAGTTGTTGGGATTCGTGTACTGGTTCAACCAGACGTACTGGTCGTCGGAGGCGCACAGCGCGCGGACATACTCGATCCGCGCGCCGAGGAACCCGCCGCTGACGTCCGGTTCGGCGATGATGTGCACCTGGCTGCCGAGCGCCTCCATCAGCCGCCGCGTCGAGAGGTTGCAGCGCGCGTCGGTGACGCACACGAACTGGTAGCCCTTGCTCGCGGCGATCGTCGCGAGCGCCACGCCGAGGTTCCCCGAGGACGACTCCACGAGAATCGATCCCGGTGAAAGCACACCGCCCCGTTCGGCCGCCTCCACCATCTCCTGCGCGGCTTTCAGCTTGATGGAACCGGCGAAGTTGAAGCCCTCGCACTTCAGGTAGAGGGAGTGGCCGAGCATCGACCGCAGGTCGACGTACAGCTCCTCCTCGTTGAAGTCCGTGGGTAATGAAATGACTGGCACGTTGCCCCCCTGGTCCTGCAGCAGTCCCCCGACTGCCTCATCCGTACCGGCGCAGCTCATGGAAGAAGTCGTCGACGACGTGGAGTTCGCCGCCGGCCGCCACTTCGTCGTAGACGAACTTGCCGACCGCCAGGTCGAGCACGCCCAGGCCGAAGGGCGAGAACACCAGCGTCCGGTCGGCCGGCGGTGACATCCGCCCGGTGATCACGTCGTCGAGTGTTCCGTCCAGGAAGTCGCGGTTGCCGGTGCGCTGTTCGGCGAGGTGGACGGAGGTGTCGGCCTTCAGGCAGTGCTCCACGTCGTCGACGACGTTGGCCGAGTCGAGCACGATCTCGGGTGCGAGGTCGCGCAGCGACACGTGCAGCACCAGCGGATGGTGGTCGAACCACGCGGGTTCGGTGATGTGCGGCTTGGCCGCCACGGTGGCGAACACGATCAGGTCGCTGTGCCGGATCAGTTGCTCGGCGCTGTCGTGGACGGTGATCCGGCCGGGGCAGCCCGACTGTTCGAGGTAGGTGCGGAAGCCGGCCGCGCTGTCGGCGGACAGGTCGTGCACGCCGATCTCGTCGAACGACCAGCCGGTGCCGGTGAGGAACGTGTGGATGTAGCGGGCGATCAGTCCGGTGCCGATGAACCCGACCCGGGCGGGCCGCCGGCGGTTCCGGCTGAGGCGGTCGGCGGCGAGCGCGGCCGAGGCCGCTGTGCGCGTGGCGCTGATGATGGAGCTCTCCAGGCAGGCGAACGGATAGCCGGTGTCGTGGTCGTTGAGGATCAGTACGGCCGATGCCCGGGGGACGCCCCTCGCCACGTTCTGCGGGAAGCTGGAGATCCACTTCAGGCCGTCGACCCGGTTCGGACCGCCGATGGACGCGGGCAGGGCGATGATCCGCGAGGTCGGGCGGTCGGGGAAGCGCAGGAAGTACGACGGCGGGTTCACCGAGTCACCGGCTCCGTGCAACCGGTACGTGGCCTCGACCAGCTCCATGACCTTCTTCTCGCGGCCCCGCAGGGCGAGTTGGACCTGGTCACCGGGGATCACCGTGAACGGCGGCACGATCGAGGGGCGGGAGCCCAGGGGCTCGTCCGCGGATCGGGTGGAGTGGGCGGTCTCATGGGTGCTCGTCATCGGGAGGTCACCTCGGCAGTCGGCTCGCAGTCGGTCAGGGACACGGTGTCGGCCAGCGCGACGAGCACGTCGCGGTCGCCTTCGTAGGGCTCGCGGGCGTGCGCGCAGCGGACGTTGTCGACGAGCAGCAGATCGCCGGGCTGCCACGGTTCGCGCACGGTGTGCCGCTCGTAGACGTCGTTCAGGAGCTGGACGATCTCGGGTCCGATCGGATCGCCGCCGCCGAAGCGGGTGTTGAACGGCAGTCCGTCCGGGCCGTAGAAGTCCACAAGGTAGTCGCGGATCTCCGGATCGAGGGTCCACTCGTTGAGGAAGGCGATCTGGTTGAACCAGCAGCGTCGGCCGGTCAGCGGGTGGCGCACCACGGCGCTGCGGCGCTGGCGGGTGCGCAGTCCGCCGTCCGGCTGCCAGGCGAACTCGATGGCGTTGGCCCGGCAGTAGGCCTCGACCGCGGCCCGGTCCTCGGTGCCGAACGCGTCCGCGTACGACGCGCCGATCTCGTCGTTGTAGTTGCGGGTGAGCAGCCAGCCCTCGCGTTCGAAGCGAGCGGCGACCTCGGCGGGCAGCGCGCGCAGTACGGCTTCCGCGTCGGCCACGGCGGTCGCCCCGCCCCGGCTGGGCGCGGTGAGACAGGCGAAGAGCATCAGGCCGGGGAACTCCAGCCGGTAGCTGAGTTCGTGGTGCATGCACATCTGCTGGTTGGCGGGCCAGGCGGTGGCGGAGTAGATGCGGTCGGCGTAGGTGCGGCGGGGTGCGAAGGCCTCCTGCTCGGTCATCAGTCCGTCGGCCAGCAGGCGGAGGACGGCGCCGGTGGTGTCCGGGTCGGCGAGGCCGAGTCCGCGCACCAGGACCGCTCCGTGCTCGACGACCGCGGAGCGCAGGGCGGCCCGGTGTGTGGTGGCCCACCCTGGTGGGTCGAGGGACTCGGCGGTGAGCAGTGCGGGCTTCCCGGGGCGGGTTTCGACGTCGAGCAGGGATGCCGAGGCGGAGGTCGACATGTCGCTGGTTCCTTTCGGTTCGCGGGTTCAGGATTCGGTCGTCGCGGCCGGGGAGTCGGTCCGTGCCGCGTGCGCGGACGGCGTGGTCGGCCGCAGGACGGCCCGGGCCGCGGCGGCCGGGCGGGTGCGGATGAAGTGGTGGCCCCCGTCGGGCAGTTCATGGAGCTCTACGTGGTGGGCGAACAGTTCCCAGGCGCGGTGGCGCAGGGGGTCGCCGGCCGTGCCGGCGTCGTCCGCGGCGAGCACCACGGTGACGGGCGCGGACAGTTTGACGGTGGGCGGGGTCGACAGGGCGTCGACGAAGTACCGGTGCGCGCACACGCAGTCGTACCGGTAGGCCGCCGCGGCCTGTTCGGCGCGCCGCGCGTCCAGCTCATCGAGTTCGGTGTAGCCGCCGTCCGCGCGCAGGTCGGCGACGATGTCGGGGTTGCCGCGGGCCATCAGCCGCTCGAGGCCGTTCCGGCGGCTCCTTGCGTCCCCCGGCAGCTGGGCCCCCAGGAACACGTGCTGGACTTCGGTGCCGGCGGCCTGAAGGCGCCGGGCGGTCTCCACGGCGTAGGCGGACCCGGCGGAGTGGCCCCACAACATCAGCCGCGTCGGCCCCAGCCGGTCGATCTCGGCGACCACGCTGCCGACGATCTCGTCCAGTGCCGCGAACGCCTCGCTGCCCGTCGTCGGGTCGTGGCCGGGCAGTTCGACCGCGTGCACGGCGATACCGCTCCCCCGCAACGCGCGGGCCAGGGGCTGGAAGTTGACCGCGTTGCCGCCGGCGTACGGGAAACAGATCAGTGAGGCAACCGGTGTACCGTCCGGTTTGGACAGGGTCTGCAGCAGCTCGGTCCGGCGTTCGGTCCGGCCGTCGACGAGATCGGCGAGATCGGCGAGGACCGGATGGCGGGTGACGTCCTTGAGTGACACCGTGCGGTCCAGTGCGATCGCCAGCTTCACCGCCGACAGCGAGGAGCCGCCCCGGTCGAAGAAGTGGTCGAGCCGGCCGATCCGCTCCTGCGGGATGCCGAGGACCTGTGCCCAGGCCGCGGCGAGCCGCTGTTCGGTGGCGGTGCGCGGCTCGAGACGGGTCGGGCAGGTGTCGTCGGCGGCGTCGAGTTCCGCGGCGAGCGCGGTCAGCGTCTTCCGGTCGGTCTTGCTGTTGGCGGTCAGCGGCAGCCGCTCGCGGCGGTGGAAGGCCGAGGGCACCATGTACGCGGGCAGCGAGCGGCCCAACACCTCGCGCAGGGCGTCGGGTTGGATCGGGTGCGGTGCGGTGTAGAAGGCGACCAGCCGTTTGCCCCGGTCGGGCCCCTCGGCGACGACCACGGCGCCGTCGCGGACACCTGGCACCCGCAGCAGGGTGTTCTCGATCTCGCCGATCTCGATGCGGAAGCCGCGGACCTTGACCTGGGTGTCCCGGCGGCCGAGGAACTCCAGTTTGCCCTCGGGGAGCCAACGGCCCTGGTCACCGCTGCGGTAGAGCCGTCGGCCGGGGCGGTGCGGATCGGTGGTGAAGGCGAGCCGGGTGCGCTCGGGGTCGTTGACGTATCCGCGGCCGACGCACACCCCGGAGAAGACGATCTCGCCGGGCGCGCCCAGCGGCACCGGTGTCAGCCGCTCGTCGACGACGTAGACGTGCACGTTGTTCACGGGCGGCCCGAGCGGTACCCGCTCACGCTCGGGGACGCGGTCCATGACCTCGTGGTTGGTGTCGTCCGAAGTCTCCGTCAGACCGTAGGCGTTGACGAGGCCGATGTTCGGCTCGGCCGCGAACCAGCGCTCGGTGAGCTCCTTCTTCAGCGCCTCTCCGGTGACGGAGACACAGCGCAGGTCCGGCAGTTCGCGGGGGTGCCGCTCCAGATGGGTGAGGACGACCTCCAGGTACGACGGCACGACCTGGAGCACGTTCACCCGGCCGTCCGCGATCCGGTCGACGAACCGCCGGACGTCGAGGATCACGTCCTGCTCGACCAGCAGGGTGCGTCCGCCCACCAGGAGCGCGGAGATCAGCTGCCACAGGGAGATGTCGAAGCACTGGGGCGCGGTCTGCGCGACGACCTGGCCCTCCCCGATGCCCAGGTCGTCGATCTTGGCGTAAAGGTGGTTGAGCAGGCCGGCGTGCTCGCACATGGCGCCTTTGGGCTCACCGGTGGAGCCGGAGGTGAAGTAGATGTACGCGAGTTGGTCCGCGGTGACCGTGACGGCGGGGTTGTCGTCGGGGTGTCCGTCCGCGTACGCCTCGTCCACCAGCAGTTTGCGCACGTGCGGCAGGTCGGCCAGGGCCTTGTCGAGGGTGCCGGTGCTCGCGGGCTCGGTGAGGACGAGTCCGCACTCCGCGCGGGAGAGGGTGGCGGCGATGCGGTCGGCCGGGAAGTGCGGCTCGATGGGCAGATAGACCCCGCCGGCCTTGAAGACCGCGAGGACGGCCGCCATCCAGTCCAGGTTGCGTTCGGTGACCACCGCGACGACGCCTTCGCGTCCGAGCCCGCGGGCCAGCAGGGCCCGGCTGAGGCGGTTGGCGCGGGAGTTGAGTTCCCGGTACGTCCACTGCCGCGCGCCGTGCACGGCCGCGACGGTGTCCGGGTGGGCCAGGACCCGCTGCTCGAACAGCTCGTGGGCGCGGGCGTCGGGCAGTTCCCGGTGCGGTCCGGCGAGTCCTTCGAGCTGGTGGCGGAGTTCGTCGGCGGTCAGCAGGCTCTGGCGCCGGTGGTCGCGGGCGGGGTCGGTGTGCATGAGCCGGAGGGCGGTGAGGTGGTAGCCGGCGATCCGGGCCGCGCAGTCGGCGTCGAGGGCGTCGGTGCGGTACCGCAGGCGCAGTACGTCGCCGTCGTCTGCCCCGGTCCCGGCGACGAGTGCCACGTGCAGGACGACCTCCTCGGTGGGGTCGCCGCCGGCCGGGTCGAGGATCGTCTCGTACGCGGGCCCGGTCAGGCCGAGTTCCTTCCTCAGGTCGTCGAGGGGGTGGTGCTGGTGGGCGAGCAGCGCGGTCTCGGTACGGTGGGCGTCGGCCAGCAGGTCGTGCCAGGAGCCGGAGTCGGTCGTCAGCCGGCACGGCAGGGCACGGTCCCCCACGGCGAGTCCGGTGGTGATCTCTTGCTCGCCGGAGAGCGCGGCGAGCACCTTGGCGTGTGCGGCCATCAGCCCGCCCGGCCGTCGCGCCGCCGCGCCGAGGTCGTCCGGAACCGGTGTTTCGTATACGGCGACGCCGGGTTCCGGCGTCAGGGTCCACCGCGGAATCGCGGTGAAGCCGCCGGCGGTGAGTACTCCCGCCCAGAATGCGCGGGCGTCGTCCAGGGACTTTTCCATCGTTGATTTCCCCCCGTTTGCCATGAGTGTTGGTGCGCTGTGCCGGATTTCCGGGAGCCAGGGCCCGTGTCTGTGCCGTGAACCGGTGGGCGGTCCGGGTGTCAGCGGGCTCGTGGGCCCGCCGGGGCGGTGGCGGGATTGCCCGCCCAGTACGCGAGTGGCGGTACTTCCTCGCCCTTCATCAGGAAGGAGTCCGCGGCGAGCACGGCGCCGTCGCCCATCGTCACTCCGTAGTGGACGAGGGCGCCCGTGCCGAGCGTGCAACCGGCGCCGATCGTGCTGTGGTCGGACTTGAAGGTGCCGTCCTCCTGCGAGTGACACTGGATCTTGCTCGCCGCGTTGAGCGTGCAGTCGTCGCCGATGGCGGTGAGGGTGCGCTCCGTCAGCGTGCATCCGTCGTCGAAGAGGCGGCGGCCGACGCGTACCCCCACCAGGCGCCATACCAGGCCCTTGAACGGAGTGCCGTTGAACAGGGCGAGGTAGGTGTCCGGCACCTTCCACAGGCGTTCGTGCCACCAGAAGTAGGGGTCGTAGATGGAGCACAGTCGTGGCTCGAGCGGCCGGAAGCGCGTCAGGCAGCGCTCGACCAGGATGAAGTAGCCCGCGCTGAGGGCGAGGCTGAGCACCACATAGCCGGCGATCATCAACTGTCCGACGGCGTCGTAGCGTTCGAGGGTGGCGAGGCCCAGCACGGTCAGCAGGAAGAAGTGCAGCCACCGGATGAACAGCCAGATACCCATCGTGCGGAGGTTGTGCCGGTTCTTCGCGGCCAGGCGACGGCGCAGCTCGTCGCCGGAGCGGAGGTGGTCGAAACGGGTGTCCCGCTCCACGGTGCGCGGGATCTCGAAGGGCGGCGAGCCGAGCAGGCCGACGCCTTCGCGGATCTCGCCGTCGAGTGGGACCATCACCTTCGTCGCGAGCAGGCAGTTGTCGCCCGTCCGGCCGCCCGAGGGGTAGACGATGAAGTTGCCGAGGAAGTTGTGGGAGCCGATCGAGACGCGGGAGACCCGGAAGGAGCTGCTGGAGTAGTCCGCGTTGATGATCGACAGTCCGTCGGCGACCATGGTTCCGCTGCCGACGGAGACGTGGTACGGGGTCTCATGCTGGACGGCCGTGCCGAAGTTCGAGCCGGTCTGCTCCACCTTGGACAGGTCGTAGCCGAGGCAGCGCAGGTAGTGGACGATGTAGGAGCTGTCGCCACAGAGCCACGCGAAGAACTTGATGTTGGTCAGCCGGGTGATCGCCCGGTGCACCGAGTAGTGGAAGCCGTACAGCGGATAGACCCGGTCGGGCTTGACCGTCAGGTTCAGCAGGCGCGGAACGGTGAACATCACGAGCAGTCCCGTGACGACCAGACCGGAGAACAGGGCGAGCGACAGGAGCAGGGCGTCGGTGTAGAGCGTCGGCGATGTGATGTCCTCGACGCCCGGGGCCAGCCGGTCGGCGAGCGCGGGCACCCCGCTGAACAGCATGTACACACCGCCGACTCCGAGGGGAACGGCCACGAGCAGGGTCTGCAGGAGAGTGCCGACGGCGTAGGCGGCCCGGCGCAGGGTGCCGCACTGGGCCGGTGCCACCCGCACATGGTCGACTTCGGTGCGCTGAGCCGGGGAACCGTGCCAGCGCTGGCCGCTCGGGATCGCCTCGCCACGCTGGAGCGCCGACGCATGGCCGAGCTGGGCTCCGTCGCCGATGGCCGTGTGGATGTCGAGGACGGTGTGCTCGCCGACGTAGACGTCGCGGCCGAGGGTGACCGGACCGGTCTGGATGCGGCCGGCGTACGCCCGGTAGCAGTGGATGAACGCCTCCCTGCGGATGACGGTGCCGTCGCCGACGGTGAGGAGGTCGGTGCAGACCGGGACCCTGCGGGAGAGGATCGTGACCCGCCTGCCGATCTTCGCACCGAGAGCGCGCAGATAGAGGACGTGGAGCGGGTTGCCGACGAACAGGCCCATCGGGTTCGCCCGAAGCAGGACTCTGACGGTCCAGAAGCGCAGGTAGGTCAGGCCCCAGAGGGGGAACTCACGCGCGGTCCACCGTCCGACGAGGATCCACTTGGCCGCGATCGGGAAGAGGCACATGCCGACGAACACGGCGCCGCCGAAGACGACGGCGCGCCGGTACACGTCGACGATCCCCGAGCCGTCGGAGACCCAGTGGTAGCCGTGGGCGGTGACCAGCCCGGTGAGCCAGGAGTAGCCGAGGAAGATCAGCAACTGGGCGGCGCCGCACAGCACATACCGCCGTGTACCGGCCGGCACGACGGCGGGCACCACGGTTCCGGCGTCCCCGGAGGCCTCCGCCGCGGGCGCGGCGGCGGTCTGCGCCGGCTCGCTCCCCGCGAGCGCCTGGGCGAGGCTCCGGACGGTGGTGTACCGGTAGATGTCCTTCATGGACACCGACGGCAGGTCCGGCTGCTTCCTGACGCGTGCGCAGAAGTGCGCCATCGTGAGCGAGTTGGCGCCGAGATCGTCGAAGAAGTGGGCGTCGGCGGCGACTTGGTCGACCTTCATGACGGCGGCGAGCAGTTCGGCGAAGACCTGCTGGGTGGCTCCCGGAGAGGCGGGCGCCGGGTGCGCGGTGGGCACCGCGGGCGGTTGCACCGGAGCCGGTGCCGCGGGAGCCGGAGTGGTCGTGCTCGCGGCGATGTGCGGTGGTACGGGCGGCGTCGGCGTGGTCGCCGGCACGGGCGGAGTCGATGTGTGCGGTACCGCGGGTGGGGTCGGTGTGTGCGATACCGGCTGCGGCGCCGGCGTGTGCGGTGGTGCGGACGGATTGGCGGTGTGGGTTCGCCACGGCTGGAGCTGTGCCGGGTGTCCGGCGGGGGCTTCGGTCGTGTGAACGCCCTCTGGGTACGGCTCGGTTTTGCGGATCGCTGCCCCCGTGGGCTCCTCCGCGTCTATCGGTGTGGTCATCGTTCCCCCGTGTCCCCCTTGCGCGTGCCGGCCGCGCGGCCGGCGCGCTGTGCGATGACGGTGATCATTGACTCGAGCGGCCCCCGCCCCCTCGTGTGCCGCCACACGACCGCGAAGGTCAGCGCGGTCGCGACCATGACGGCGTACTGCGTGTACGGGGAGCCGCTGAACACTCCTGTGGCCAGGAACAGGATGTGCAGGCAGTAGAAGGTGAGCGGCATGCTGCCGGCCGCCGCCAGTGGTGACAGCAGCCTGTTGACGGTGCGGGTCCGTGTCACCAGGAGAAGTGCGCCGAGCAGCGCCAGCGCCGAGCCGAGGGTGTGCAGCATGTCGAACGGTGTGGTGCTGTGCGGCGCCCGCGACAGCAACGACCACCAGGAGTGGCCGTCCGGGACCTCCCACAGCGCGACGGTCCGCGCCTCGGGCCAGTGCTCGTGGTCGAACTCGGCGCGCCACAGGTGCCGCAGCCCCCCGAGGCGCAGCAGTACCAGGGACGCGGCGGCCCAGGCCGTGACCGCCAGCGCCAGCCCGCCGAGGAACAGCCGCCGGGCCACCCGGACGGACGTCAACCGCAGCCGTCCGACGGCGAGTCCGGCGCAGATGTACGCGAGCCAGGCCAGCGCCGGGTACTCCCCGAAGACCAGCAGCTGGGACAGCACGCCGAGCGGTTGGTGCAGCAGGTCGCCGGGGGTCGGGTCCAGGGAGAGGCCGGGCTCGGGCAGGATCCGGGCCAGCGCGCGGAGCAGGACCGGCGCCAGGACGGCGATTCCGGCCGCGATGCAGGCCAGGGTGCGCGGGCTCCGGCCGAGGAGCGGGATCACCAGCAGGAACAGCAGGCCGTAGTAGGGCAGGACGATGCCCACCTGGTCCAGCTCCGCCGGCACCGTCACATAGCTGAGGGCGAGCCCCAGGACGGTGATGAGGAGTGCGCGGACGGCGACCGTCACCGTGGTGGTGCGTCCTGTGACGGGGCGCTGCCGGCCGGTGGTGAACGCCAGTCCGATACCGGCGGCGACGGCGAACGTCGCCGCGGAGCGTCCGGCGGCGACGGACCAGGCCACTGTGGGCGTTCCGTCCCTGTCGAAGGTGTCGAAGACGTGTACGGACAGCATGCCGAGAACGGCGACACCGCGTGCCACGTCAATACCGGCGATCCGTTCCGGCCGTGGTTTTTCGGCCGGGGCCGGACCAGCGGAATTCGAGGACGGGGCGCTTGAAAGGCGCTCCGTCGGTGCGGACTTACTGATGGGCAGGCGCGCGTCGGTCATCGATCCTTCCCGAGGTGGTCAGCTCGGTGATGGGTTGGGCGGCCGGCGCCGCAGGTAATGCGAACAGGGTCATGCATTTCTCCGAACAAAGGTGATCGCAAGCGAGCAGTCGCTGACATCCATGCAATAGCCGATGCCGGCGGGCAATGGCCGGAAGGCAAGAGACCGCAAGGCAGGAGAATGGAAAGCGGCGCTCCCGCACACCGCTGGAAATCCGTTGACTTTGTGACGAGAAACGACGGTTGGGTTTATGACCCGGACGTCGCCCGGGAGCGGACTGGACTGCCGACAGGGGTGTGTCTGCGGCGTCCATACGGGGCAGGGCGGCCTGACCTGGGCCGTAGGTAGTCCATCGGCGCCGTGCCTCCCCCTTGCACGATGGCGGGCGAACGCCTGGACGAGAGACGTTGTCCCGGAAGTGTTACGGAAGCGGCTTTGGCCTACGGTCGGCGGAAACGGCTCGGTCCAAAAATGCCGGTCAGACGAAAGACGCGAGAAGCATTCTGTCCTTCGATCATGGCGCGAGTCAAGACAACTTGGACACTTGGCCCCATCTCGACTGATCACCCGTCAAGCGGAACTTGCGGCGCGAATGCGCCGGAGTGCACAACCTGGGATTTCGCGCCTTAAGGCGCCCAAGCCATAAACGGAAACCCTGGGGAAGGAGATCTCAGAAATCGCACGATCCGGCTGCTCAGCCGTGTTCCGCAGCCACATCAGACCTTTTGCACCCCACGGGCGAGCGTCCGGTCCGTGTCACATTCCCATCCCCGGCACGTAACACGCCGTCAACCTGCGCGCGGTCGTCGGCCGGCGGATCCACGACCGACGGGGATCCGGCCGCCTAAACGGGGATCCGGCTGCCGGAAAGCGGATCCGGCTACCGACAAAAAAAGGGGGCAACCGGCCGATGGGGGGTCCAGGCCCGACAGGCGCGGGCCTCTGGAGGTTTGCGCGCCCAGCGGGGCGGCGGCGTGCCTCGACGGCGCACGCCCCACCACCCCGCGCCGCCCCCGCGCTCCACGCAACCCCTCGTACCTGCGCAATCCGGGCAGGAGGTGAACCGGAGACGGTCTCAACTTCCCTCAGTCATCGTTCTTTTGAACGCTAACCATCTCGCCCGCCGTACTTCTGGGAAAGATCCGAATCCACAGGTGCAGCAGGGATGGCCATGATCGAACCGCGAGTCTCCCAACCCGGGGTCGTCGGCGGCAAATACCGGCCGCTGGAGATCGTCCAGCAGGGGGAGAGCCGAAACAGCTGGCACGGTCAGGACATCGAGACCGAACAGCCGGTCTACATGACGGAGTCGTACCTTCCCGGCGGGCTGCGGGAAGGCACCTCCCGGCGTACCGCAGCGCGGATCATGCGGGACTCCGAGGCCATGGAGATCGCCTGCCCGGGCAAGGTCGCCACCGTCATCGCCGTCGTCGAGGAAACCGGGGTGCTGTGGACGGTCGCCGAGCGGGTGGAGGGTACCCCGCTGGACGAACTCCTCCGGTGGGACGGACCGTTCTCCCCGGGCCGGGCGGCCCGCATCGGGCTGGAGATCCTCGACGTGCTCGCCGCCGCGCATCGCGCCCAGATCATCCACGGCGACCTAAGCCCCTCGCAGGTGCTGGTCAGCGAGGAGGGCGCCGTCACGGTCTCGGGATTCGGGCTGATCGGCGCCACCTCCGCGCTGCCCGTCACCACTCCGACGTTCGCCTCCCCCGAGCAGGCCCGCGGTGAGAACGCCGGCCCCGCCTCCGACCTGTGGGCGCTGGGCGCCATCCTGTACGCGCTGGTCGAGGGCCGCCCGCCGTTCGTGGACCGGGGCAGCCCGGAGGCCACCCTGCGCGCCGTCGAGCGGCTGCCCCTGATCGACCCCGAGAACGCCGGACCACTGGACCTGGTCATCCAGGGCCTGCTGCGCAAGAACTGGCGGGAGCGGCTGACCGAGAACGTGGCGCGCAAGGCGCTCGTCCGCGTGGTGCGGGAACACGACCGGGCAGCGTCGGCGCAGGCGCACTCCAGGCCGCGGGTGCAGCACGCGTACGCCGCCGCCTGCCGGGCGGGCCAGCGGTGGAAGAGCCGCTCGGCGGTGGTCTGGGTGGGTGTCGCGGTCGTCCTCGCGTCCGGTGCCGTGGTCGCGGCGGCCGTCGGCGGCGGTGGCGACACCGGGCCGTCCGCGTCGGACGCCGGGCCCTCGCCGTCACCGTCCGCACCGCCCTCCACCGCTCCGCCGGTCTCGGCGAGTCCGTCCGGCAACAACAGCGGCCGCGACCCCGTCCCGTCCGACCCGCCCCGCACCATCACACCGCCGCGGTCCACTCCGCCGTCCCCCACCCCCTCGCGCACCGCCCCCGACAACCCGCTGGACGGCTTCTACCGCTACCGCGCGCCGGAGGGCTTCTCGGTCTACCTGCCCAAGGGCTTCAAGCGCGTGCAGACCATCACCGACGGCAACGACTCGTTCCGTGCCGTCTTCGGTGCCTCCGGGGATCCGCGCACCTTGGTGGTCACCTTCGCCGAGCGGCTCAAGCCGGACCCGGTGAAGGTCTGGGAGAAGGCCGAGCAGGACCTGAAGCAGGACTTCCCGGACTACCGGCGCCTGGGCGACATCGGCGCCCTCAGGTACCACGGCTACCAGGGCGCCGACATGGAGTGGCTCGCCACCGTCGACGACGTGACGTCCCGCACCTTCGGACGCGGCTGGCTCACCGGCGCCCGCGAGGGCTACTCGCTGCGCTGGACGACCCCGGCGGACGACTTCGGCAAGGCAGCCAACCGGAGGGCGCTGAGCAACTTCCTCGAGACGTTCAAAGAGGCAACCCGTTGACACGTGAGTTGTCTGTGGTGACTGGTGTTACTCGTGAGACGAAATGGCGGCCCGACGGCGTGTGAGATTGCGTACGGAAGCGGACCAAGGCGGGCAAGCGGAGCCGCCATTCCAGTACTGTGGCGCGGCAATTACCCAGAGCGGAGGCCTCGATGCCCGTCGAGAGCAGTTGTCGTGTCCCGGATGCGGGCCCGCTGCCTACGCACACCCCGTCGTTCAGCGCGGCCGGACAGACACCGAGCATGCGCTGCTGTCTCACCGTGCCTTTCGACCTCTTGCGCGCCGCCCTCCGCACCAGGGGCGTGCGCCAGTCCTACGCCCCGAACGCCGTAGCCGCCGTCAACCTCGAACTGGTGACCCTGACCGAGGACCGCGCGATCATCACCTGGTACACGGGCGTGCCCGGCACCAACGACGGTCTCGGGCGGATGCTGCCCGCGGTCACCGAGGGCGAGGTCGTCTACGGCACCCATCCCGCCCGGCTCAACCGCACGGCCTCCGAGCGCGGCCGCACCGCGCATCACTACGTCGAGCTGACCGATCTCGAGCCCGGCCAGACGTACTACTACCAGGCCCGCTCCCGCGGTACGGCCGCCACCCCCACCGCACTGCACCTGGTCAACGGCAACGCCGTGGGCACCTCCCCGTACGGGCTCGGCACGCCCGGCGGCCCGTACTCCTTCACCACCCCCGAGCCCCCGCCCGGCCGCCATCTGCTGTCGATCGCGCTCTGCAACGACCTGCACCTGGGTGAGACCACCGCCGGGGTGATCACCGGTATCCCGCTGCTGCGCGGCATCCGTCAGGGGCCCGGTCTGGCCCCGTACCCGGAGATCATGACCAGGGCACTGGTCGAGGAGGCCCGGGAGCGCGGAGCCGACCATCTGCTGGCGGCGGGCGACATCACGGCCGGCGGCGCACCGCACGACCTGGCCGAGGCCAAACGGATCCTGGACGGCTTCGGCACGCACGGCCGGGACTACTTCGTCACCCGGGGCAACCACGACCGTCCCCGGCGCCGTGGGGACGGGTTCCGCGACGGCTTCCTGGGCGGTGAGGGGCCGGCGTACTTCGCGCACGACCTGGGCGGGCTGCGGGTCGTCGGCCTGGACACGTACGAGAAGCGGGGCAACGGGAGCGACTCGGGCGCCCTGTCCGGCGAGCAGCTGTCCTGGCTGCGGACCCGGCTGCGGGAGGACCGGGACCAGCCCACCGTGGTCTTCGGGCACCATCCGCTGACCGTGCGGAACTCGCTCTTCCCCATCACCAGCGGGCACCGTCTCAACCGGCGGCAGGCCCGCGCCATCCTCGACGCCTACGCCGCCGCCCCCGGCGTCTTCCTCCATCACGCCGGCCACACCCACCGCAACAAGCGCACCGTGCTGCCCCGGGCACCCCGGGTCACCCTGCAGGAGGTGAGCGCGGTCAAGGAGTACCCCGGCGGCTTCTGTCTGCTGCGGATCCACGAGGGCGGCTACGCACTCAACTACTACAAGACCAGTAGCGCGGCGGCCCGCGAGTGGAGCGAACGCAGCCGGCGGGTGGCCACGGGGCTGTGGCCACAGTACGCGCTGGGCCGGTCCGTCGCGGACCGCAACAGCGTCACCGCCCACGACCTCTCGGGCATCAGGCGCCCCACGGCGGGCCTCACGGCAACCCGAGTACCTGGCGAAACACGCTGATCGCGCCGGCACGCTCCCGGCCGCGGATCCGGCACGGACGGGACCAGCACAGGTGTGCGCGTTCCGCTGCGAAGGGGGCGATGTCGTGGTTTCATCGGACCTCCCTCGGTTGATGGTCGGCGACCGCAGCAGGATGCTGGAGACGACGCCGTGATCTGTGCCGCCGTTCGTCGCCGATGGCCGTGGTGTCGGCGGTGGTGAGAACGAGGGTGAGAAGTTCATGGACGACGCGTCCGGCACCAATCCGGGCAGACGCGACGAGCCTCCGGAGGACCTGGCGGTCGTCGTCGACACCGACGGGACGATCACCGCCTGGGACGGCGATGCGCGCGAACTGCTCGGCTTCGAGCCCGAGGCCATGCCGGGCCGGTTGCTCGCGGACGAGCCGCCCGGCCTCACCGGGACCGACGCATGGACCGGTGACGTGGCACTGCGCCACCGCGACGGCCACCGTGTCGTCCTACGGCTGCGGGCGCGGCCACTGAAGGACTCCGACGGCAAGACGGTATGGCTGCTGACCCGCCCACCGGACACGGAGGCGGCGCGCGGGCAGACGGCGGGCGCGGAGGCCGCGCGCGGGGAGACGGCGAGCACGGAGGCGGCACGCGCCGAGGCAGGAGAGCGGGCGGGAGCACAGGCGTGGGCGGCGGCGCCGCGGGCGCAGGCCGGGCCGCTGTGGAACGAGACGCTCGCCCAGCTCCCGTTGGGCGTGGCGGTCTACGACCACGAGGGGCGGCTGGTGGGCGCCAACCAGGCCATGGTGAGCCAGATGGGGCTCACCGAGAGCGAAATGCTGGGACGCAGCCTGTGGGAGATGGCTCCCTACCCCCCGTTCGACGAGCTGGACCGTCTGCAGCAGCAGGTGCTCGACAGCGGAGAAACGGTCTTCCATCAGTTGTACGGCCGCTCGCCCACCGCGACGCGGGAACAGAGCTGGTCGATCTTCCTCTTCCCGGTGCGGGACGCGGACGGCGCGGTGCGGGGCGTGTCGGCGGCGGTCTTCGACAGCACCGAGCAGTACTGGGCCCGGCGCCGGCTGGTCGTGCTCAACGAGGCCAGCGCCCGGATAGGCAGCACCCTGAACGTCACGACGACAGCCGAGGAGCTGGCCGAGGTGGCGACGGGCGGGCTCGCCGACTTCGTCACCGTGGACCTGCTGGAGTCGGTGTTCCGCGGCGACGAGCCGGAGCCGATGCCGACGACCGGACCGGTGGTGTTCCGGCGGTCGGCCCAGCGCTCGGTCCTGCGGGGCTGTCCGGAGGCGGTGGTCAAGCCGGGCGAGCCCGACGTGTACGCGCCGGGCTCCTCTCCCGTGCAGGCGCTGGCCTCCGGCCGTGCCACCCGGCACAACATCGACGACCCGGCGATGCGCAGCTGGGTCCTGGCCTCCCCCGCCCGGACCGAGACCGTACGCAGGTTCAACATCCACTCGGCGCTGCTGGTGCCGCTGCGCGCCCGCGGTATCACGCTGGGCATGGTGCACATGTTGCGGCACCGGACGCAGGAGGGGTTCACCGAGGACGATCTGCTGCTCGCCGAGGAGATCGTGGCGCGGGCGGCCGTGAGCGTCGACAACGCCCGCCGTTTCACGCGCGAGCGGCGCACCGCGCTCACCCTGCAGCGGAGTCTGCTTCCCGAGCGGCCGCCCGGACCGGCGGCGCTGGAGGTCGCCTACCGGTACCTCCCGGCGGACGCGGGCACCGGCACCGGGATCGGCGGCGACTGGTTCGACGTGATCCCGCTCTCCGGGGCGCGGGTCGCGCTCGTCGTCGGTGACGTGGTGGGCCACGGCGTCCACGCCTCGGCCACCATGGGGCGGCTGCGGACCGCCGTACGCACACTGGCCGACGTCGACCTGGCCCCGGACGAGTTGCTCACCCGCCTCGACGACCTGGTCGTGCGGCTGGACCGCGAGGAGGGTCCGGACGTACGGGGCCCGGGCGGGGCCATGGGTGAGGTCGGCGCCACCTGTCTGTACGCCGTGTACGACCCGGCCTCCCGGACCTGTTCGATGGCCCGGGCCGGGCATCCGCCGCCCGCCGTGGTCGCGCCGGACGGCGGGGTACGGTTCCTGAGCCTGCCGGCCGGCCCGCCGCTGGGGCTCGGCGGTCTGCCGTTCGAGTCGAGGGAGATCGAACTGGCCGAGGGCAGTCTGCTCGCGCTCTACACCGACGGTCTGGTCGAGGGCGTGGACCGGGACATCGACATCGGGATGGAGCGGCTGCGCCGCGCGCTCACCGAGCCCGGCCGGTCCCTGGACGACATGTGCGACGCGGTCCTGAACAACGTGCTCAAGGACCGTCCGGCGGACGACATCGTGCTGCTGATGGCCCGCACCTCCGCCCTCGACGCCGGTCACATCCGCACCTGGGAGCTGCCGTCGGACCCGGCGGCCGTGCCGCAGGCGCGTCGGCTGGCCGGTGAACAGGTGGCGGACTGGGGGCTCGGTGACCTGGCGTTCGCCACCGAACTGATCGTCAGCGAACTGGTCACCAACGCCATCCGCTACGGCGGCGCGCCCATCCGGCTGCGGCTGATCCGTCACGACACCCTGATCTGTGAGGTTTCCGACGGCAGCAGCGCGGCCCCGCATCTGCGCCGGGCGCGCGCCTTTGACGAAGGGGGCCGCGGGCTGCTCCTGGTCGCTCAGATCGCCGAACGCTGGGGCAGCCGGCAGACACCGTCGGGCAAGACGATCTGGGCAGAACAGCCGCTGCCGGGTTGAGGGGTCCTTTCACACCAGACCACGCGACCCGGGCGGGCATGGTGAAAGGACCCCTGAGAGCCTGTCGGCGGCCCTGCACCAGGAGGCGGCCTCAACCGCCCCGGTGCAGCTGCCGCATCTGTTCGGCGAGCGGTCCGAGGCCGACGTCACGGCGTCGTTCGTCGAGGGTGTGCGGCTGCCGGATCGGATACGGGCGGAGGGTGACGGGATTGACGCGGGTTCCGTAGAACTGCTGCCGGCCCTCTTCCACGGCGCAGTGGTCGGCGATGTAGGCGTGGTGCACGGCCGGGCACCGGCCGTCCGCCGCGGCCTGGGCTATCAGGTCGCGGCAGGTGAGCTGGAAGTCCAGGTCCGGGCCGTGCAGAAGGATCATCAGGGCCGCCGTGGAGGCGGATTCGCCGACCACATCGGCGGTGGGCCAGCCGTGCCCGTGGACGATGGCCCGCAGTACCTCGGCGTTCTCACGGCGGCACTCCATCAGACGGCGCCGGAAGTACGGGACAGGCCCGGCCTGTGCCTGCCGGGTGAGATCGCGGTCCTCGTCCGCTCTACGGCGTAACTCGTCCGCGAGCGCGCTCACCCGCATCGGCGGGAGCTCCGTCGCCGCCAATGCCCCGGGTCGTCCGTAACCGTTCATCTCTCTCCCCGCAGTGCCAGGGTGAACCACACCCGCGTGCCCGTGGCGCCGGGAGCGGCCGGGGCGTCGGCCGGCGCGGCCACGATGGCCGGCCCTCGTCCGGACACCGCGCCCGCGTCGGCGGCCGCGAACCGGGTGCAGGCCCCGGGACTTCGCCGCCGTGTGCGCTCCCAGGGCCGGCCTGGGATCAGCGTCGGCTCGTCCGTCCGTTGCCCAACGGTGGCCATCCAGCTCTCACATCACGGAGTGGCACGCCTTCCCAGCGTCTGCCGGGCCGTCAATTCCCTTGCGATCAGGCAAGGTTGTACTTCTCGCCGCGAACCGTGCGGCAGTTCACTCGATCACTATGGCGGCCGACACACTCAGGACGCAAGCTGCGTTCTGATAATTTCAAAACGATCCGCAAGTCCCTGTCAGTGTCAGCGAAGGCATGGCACACTGCTCGCTGTGACGCCGCTTAGGGAGGTAGGGACGTGAGCGACAACCGCTCGGGCGGCGGTGCACCGACCGTTCTGCGGATGGTCCTCGGCAAGCGTCTGAGGCAGCTGCGGGAACAGGCCGGAGTCTCGTACGAGGACGCGGCGCGGGTCATCGAGGTGACTCCGCTGACGGTCCGCCGGATCGAGAAGGCCGAGGTCGGGCTGCGGATACCGTACGTCAGGGAGTTGCTGCATACGTACGGCGTCCCGGCGGCGGAGACAGACGACTTCCTGTCCATGGCGCGGGAGGCCAACAAACCGGGCTGGTGGTACAAGTACCGCGACGTGTTGCCCGACTGGTTCAGCGCCTACGTGAGCCTGGAGAGCGAAGCCACTGTCATCCGCCTCTACGAACCCCACTACGTCCCGGGGTTGCTGCAGACGCACGAGTACGCCGCGGCGCTGATGCACGTGGGTTTCCCGAACGAATCGAAGGAGGACATCGACCGCCGCGTGGCCCTGCGCCTCAAGCGCCAGGACCTGCTGGCCAAACCGGACTCACCCGCCATCTGGGCCGTGCTCGACGAGACGGTGCTGCGCCGCCCGGTCGGCGGGGCCGAGGTGATGCGGGCTCAGATAGACAGGCTGATCGAGGTGCTGGATCTCCCCAAGGTGAGGATCCAGATCATGCGCTTCGACGCCGGAGCGCATCCCGGCGCCTTCGGGCCGTTCCACTACTTCCGCTTCGGCTTCTCCGAACTGCCGGACGTCGTCTACACCGAGAACCTCTCCGGCGCGGTCTACGTCGACCAGCCCGACGACGTCGTGGCGTACCTCGAAGTACTGGACCGGATGTCCGTGCAGGCGGAGCCGGTCGCCAAGACCAGGGCCATCCTGGGCGAACTGCGTAAGGAGTTGTGATCATGGGATCCGTCTACAACGGTATGCCTGCGAACGACCTGGGAACCGAGGGCTGGGAGAAGCCCTGGAGCGGCACCAACGGCGGAAGCTGCGTCGAGGCGAAGCGGCTCACCGACGGCAGTGTCGCCTTCCGCCAGTCCACCGACCCGGACGGGCCCGCCCTGGTCTACACCCGGGAGGAAATGATCACCTTCCTCGACGGGGCCAAGTCCGGGATGGCCGACTTCCTGGTGGCTTGAGACAACTGAACTTCCGCGCGGGGGCGATCACCCAGGGGGAGGGCGATCACCCGGAGGAGGCACGGCGGACGGGGGCGTGGGGGACGAGACACCCGTCCGCCGTGCCGACCTCCGGGGCTGTCTCCGGGCCCTCCGCGCCCCGCGGGCCGCAATGCCGCACCCCGCGCCGAGGGACCGCGATGAACTCCCCACAGGCCGTCGCCGAGACCCACCCGCCCATCGGCCCGACGGGCGCCCCGGTGGTCACGCACGACACGAACGAACTCCGCCACCTCATCCGCGCACACGCATCCTTCAGCTTTCAACTTCGGCGTAATAAACGGAAGTTGACGGTAGGTTACGACAGTTGACGGTAGGTTATGACAGACCGCGTGACGTACGGCAGGAGAATTCCCATGGCAGACGGCCGGCCCGCTCCCGACCAAGATGCGTTGTCCAAGATCGACACGACGGTGCCGCACTCGGCCCGCATCTGGAACTACTGGATGGGCGGCAAGGACAACTACGAGGTCGACCGGGTCGCGGGCGACGCGTACCGGGAGGTCGCCCCGAACATCGAGACCATGGCCCGCGCCTCCCGCGGCTACCTCATCCGCACGGTGACCCTCGTCGCCGGAGAGTTCGGCATCCGCCAATTCCTCGACATCGGCACCGGTCTCCCGACGTACGACAACACCCATCAGGTCGCCCAGCGCATCGCGCCCGAGTCGCGCATCGTGTACGTGGACAACGACCCACTGGTGCTCCGGCACGCCCAGGCGCTGCTGACCAGCACCCCCGAGGGCGTCACGGACTACATCGACGCCGACCTGCACGATCCCGAGAAGATCCTCGAAGCGGCGAGCCAGATCCTCGACTTCGACAAGCCGATCGCGCTGATGCTCATGGGCATCCTCGGTCACATCCAGGACTACGAGGAGGCCCAGTCGATCGTCCGCAGGCTCCAGGCGGCCCTGCCCTCCGGCAGCTACTTCGTGCACTACGACAGCACGGACACGGACGAGGAACTCAAGCGCGCCCAGCAGGGCTACGACGACACCGGCGCCATCCCGTACGTCCTGCGCAGCCCCCAGCAGCTCAAGGCGTACTACGAGGGCCTGGAACTGCTGGAGCCCGGCATCGTCTCCTGCCCCCTGTGGCGCCCGGAGCCGGGGACGGACCCGGCACCGACGGACGTGTACGGGGGCGTGGCGCGCAAGCCGTAGTGTCCGGTCCGGGTCGGACGCCGGACGGGCTGATGCAACGCGGCTCGGACCGCGATACGCAGGCCCTCCGGCGCCCGAGAGGGCGAACAAGGCCGGCCCGGGGGGCCGCACAGGCACTCAGCCCCCGCACAACTCCGCGAACCGGCCGACATCGATGTTCCCTCCGGAGACGATCACACCGACCCGGGCCGGTACTCCCTCCACTCGCCCCGCCAGCAACGCCGCGACCGCGGAAGCCCCGCTCGGCTCAACAACGATCTTCAGCCGTTCGAAGAGGAATCGCATCGCCGCGCGGATCTCGTCATCGCTGACCACGACGATGTCGTCGACCAGCCGCCGGTTGACGGAGAAGGTCAACTCCCCGGGGATCTCGGCCGCTTGTCCATCGGCGATGGTGCGCGGCACCGGAATGGACACCCTCCGCCCCGCACGGAGCGAACGCCGGGTGTCGTCCCCGGCTTCCGGTTCGACACCGATCACCCGGATGTCCGGCCGCAGGCCCTTCGCGGCGATCGCACTGCCCGCGATCAGCCCGCCGCCACCCACCGGGGTCATCACCCCGTCCAACTCCCCCACGTCCTCGAGCAGTTCGAAGGCGGCGGTGCCCTGCCCCGCGATCACATGCGGATGTTCGTAGGGAGGGACCAGTGCCAGCCCGCGGTCGGCCGCGAGGGACTCGCCGATCGCCACCCGGTCGCCGGTGTAGCGGTCGTAGGTGACGATCTCCGCTCCGTACCCGGCGGCGGCCTCGCGCTTGGAGCGCGGCGTGTCCTCGGGCATCACGATCACCGCCGAACTCCCCAGCTCCCGGGCTGCCAGGGCGACGGCCTGGGCGTGGTTGCCGGAGGAGTACGTGGCGATGCCCTTGGCCAACTGGGCGTCCGGCAGCCGGGAGATCGCGTTGTAGGCGCCGCGGAACTTGAACGCCCCGATGCGCTGGAAGTTCTCGCACTTGAGGAAGACCTCCGCACCGACCCGCTCGTCCAGGGTGCCCGAGCGCAGTACGGGGGTGCGGTGGGCGACGCCCTCGAGCCGTGCGGCGGCGTCGCGAACGTCGTCAAGGGTGACCGGCGGGGTGTGTGTCATGTGCGGGCTCCTTGCTCGGTGGAGTGGGAACGCGCATCGGCCAGGTAGTTGTAGGCGGAGGCGCGGGAGATGCCGAGGCGGCGGGCGACCTGTACGGCCGCACCGCGCACGGCGAAGACACCGCGTCGGTCGAGGCCTTGGAAGAGCTCCAGGCGTTCCGCGCGGGTGAGTTCGGACCAGGGCTTGTTCTGCCGCTGCCGGTGATCGTCGAGGATCGCGTCCACGACGGAGTCGATGTCGTCGCCGAAGGTCGTTACGGGCACCCCGGCGGGGCTCGCGGCGCCGGCCAACTCGCCGATCAGCGCGTGCGCTTGATGGACGGCGGTGATGTCGACGTTGACGCACAGCGCTCCGAAGACGGTGCCCGCGCCGTCACGCAGGAGCATCGTGGAGGATTTGACCAGCTTCCCGGACTGCGTCCGGGTGATGTAGTTGAGCTCGTCCTCCGCCTCGTCGCCACGGGCGAGCATGCTCATGCCGATCTCGCTCATCGCTCCGCCGGCACTGCGGCCGGTGACCGATCCGGCGACGGCGACCACGGACCGCTCGGGGCGGCGGTAGTCATGGATCACGACCTCGCAGAACGAGCCCAGGGTCGCGGCGAGCCCCTCGGCGACCGGCACGAGGGCGGCGATGATCGCGTCCTGCTCGGCACCGCGCCCAGCCGGTTGCTGTCCGTCCGTCATCAGCTCCACGCCCTCGATCTTTCCGCCATCAGCCCTCGCCCCGATCGCTGCCCGGGGCGCCCCGGTTGGACACACAGTACATCGATTGGACTCCCAGTCCAATGGTCATGGTGTCCCACGGCGGGCATTCCTCGCAGTTCACAGCATTGACACGTGGCCAAAAACCGCTGAGAACCTGTGGGTTGACCATCGGATCGGCCGTGCGAACCCGACGCTGCGTCTAGGTTGGGATCCGTTCACTGCACAACGATCCCCAGGAGGCATCACCCGTGTCGGACCACGCATCCCAGCCCGTCTCCGCCGACGAGATACGCGCCCGGATCGACACGACCAAGCCGCACTCGGCGCGTTTCTGGAACTACTTCGTCGGCGGCAAGGACAACTACCAGGTCGACCAGGAGATCGGCGACCAGATCAAGCAGATCTTCCCCGGTCTCGTCGACGTTGCGCTGACGAGTCGTCACTTTCTTGGCCGCGCCGTCCACTTCCTGGCCGGGGAGCAGGGCATCCGGCAGTTCCTCGACGTCGGTACGGGGCTGCCGACCGCGAACAACACCCACGAGGTGGCCCAGCGCGTCGCGCCCGACTCGAAGATCGTGTACGTCGACAACGACCCCTTGGTGCTGGCACACGCCCGCGCGCTGCTGACCAGCACACCCGAGGGCAGGACCGCGTATCTCGACGCCGATCTGTACGAGCCGGAGGCCGTCGTCAAGGCCGCGTCGGCCACGCTGGACCTGTCCCGGCCGGTCGCCCTGATGATCCTCAACACCCTGGGCCACGTCGAGGACTACGAGCGGGCGCGTTCGCTGGTGGGGCGGTTGATGGCCGGTCTTCCGTCGGGCAGCTTTCTGGTGATCAGCGACAGCACCTCCACCAGCGAGGGCATGATCGCCGCGTCGGAGGCGTACAACGCGAGCGGGGCCGTGCCGTACTACGTGCGCAGTATCGACGAGATCGGCGGGTTCTTCGACGGACTCGAACTCGTCGAACCGGGCATCGCCCAGGTCACCAAATGGCGGCCCGAACCCGGCTATTCGGAGAAGGAGTTGGCCGTCGACGCGTACTGCGCGGTCGGCCGCAAGCCGTAGGCCGGCCAGTCGGTCCCAGCCCCTCGCGGGGACTCCACCACGTCCACAGCCTGAGACAGCGTGAGATCGCGGCTTCCCGCGGATGCCGCGGCCTCGCGCACCCCGTAGACTCAGCGAGCGCTTCCGGACCGGGAGTGACGTCCCGTGCGGGAAGGACTGGCTGAGCGTGTCTCAGGATGCTCTGATCTACAACCAGCTCATTGCGGAGCGTGGTGACATTCCGGCTCAGGTGCGCCGCGAAGCCGAGCAGACGCTGCGGGAGTTGGACCAGGTGATGCGGCGGCCGGGTCTGTCGGCTCCCGGATTCTTCGAGCCGGCCCGGCCGGCGAGCCAGTCGCCGTTGTCCCGGCCGGCGCTCGGCCCGGGGCAGCCTCCGCGCTACCCCTGACCGTGACCGGGTGCCCCGTCACTCCATGGCCAGTGCCCTTGATCGCCGATCTCAATCGGTGACCGTCCTTCGGGAATCGGTGATCGGGAATCGGTGATCGATGACGGTGGGTCAAATTCATATCCTCACAGGGCGTCCGGACCACTTCCGGCCACCGGTACTCGGCCTCGACACGGCGGACGGCCGCGCGGGTCCGTGCGGAGACACCCCTGATCCGGCGGACGGGTACACCTCTCGGAAGCCGCCGACGCTCGGCTCGGACGGCGTTCGGGCGCCTATGCGGCATCTCCCATTCTGATCGTCGCCATGCGCGCGTCCTCGCACGACACATCACACTCGGGGCGCGCATTTTCCCGACCGGCGCACGTCTTCCCCCTCGCGTCACACTGTGCTTGCCTGGGGGACCGTTTCGGCTGACTGGACCGGGAGTTGGGGCATGCGCAGACCGTGCACGGCGCGCAGAACGCGGTTGGTCGGAGTGGTGACGCTGGCCTCCGTGCTGCTGCTCGGTGCCTGCGGGGATCCGGACTCCGGCCCAGGGGCAGCGCCGCCTCCCGCCCCTTCCATGTCCCGGGCCCCGACCACCCATCAGCAGGCGCCCGCCTCACCCCGGGCTCCGGCCGGGGAACCCACCGTGCTCTATCTCGGCGACTCGCTCGCGATGGAGAGCCAGAAGGTGCTCGGGCAGTTACTGCGCGACGAGTTGAAGGCGCGCTACACCGGAGCGCCGTACTCGGGCACGACGCTCTGCGACTATCTGGAGGGCACCGGCGTCGACTCGCTCGTCCCGCCCGATGACAAGGCCGCGGCGCTGGTGCGCCGGCTCAGGCCCGACGTCGTGGTGCTGCAGTTCTGGGGGAACGCCTGGGACTACACGCCCTGCATGGACGGCATCACCTACGGCAAGCGGCGCGACGAGTACTTCGCCCGCTACACCTCCGACGCCCGGAAGCTGACCGAACAGATCGAGGGGGCCGGAGCCGGGAAGGTCATGTGGGTGCTGCAGGGGCCGGACCCGATGACGCCGGACCGGGTACGCCGGGTGAACCGGATCTACGAGAAGCAGGCCGCCGCCTCGGACGGCCTGCTCGCGGACGCCGGCAAGGCGGTGAGCCCGGCCGGCGCACGCTACACCTGGGCCCAGTACCTGCCGTGCACCGCGTACGAGCGCGAGCACCCGGACTACTGCACACAGCCGGGCAACGGCCGCACCGCGCTCCACCGCGACGACGACTATCTGCACTTCTGTCTGGCGCCGACGACATCGAAGCCCAAGCCGTGCCCGGTCCGCTCCCCCGGCATCGTGCGCATGGCCCGGGTGATCACCGACGCGATCGGCGCCCGACTGAGCTGATCGGCGAGGGCCGCCCGGACGGCAGTACGGCCAACCCCGTGGTGCGCCCACTCGACGGTTCGCCCCTCGAACGACCGTCAACTCCGGGGCGCCCGAACGGCGCACGGGCCGGACCCCGGGGCCGCTGTTCGGAGGTTTCCGCGGCGAAGGGCGGACCCGAGCCGTCGGTTGGACACCCGGGTCCCCCCGGCCCGGCATCGGCGAGGCATCATCGGGGCATGCCCACGACCGCATCCGGCTCCGACCCGAGGCCGACCCCTGCCCCGCCCGCACACGGCGGCCAGTCGGCCCCGTCGTCCGCCTCCGGCGGCGAAGGGCCGATCCGGGTGCTCCTCGCCGACGACCAGGACATGGTCCGCACCGGCTCCCGTTTCTTCCTCGACGCCCAGCCGGACATCACCGTGGTCGCGGAGGCCGCGGACGGTGAGCAGGCGGTGGCGCTGGCCCGTAGGCTGCGCCCCGACGTCTGTCTCCTGGACATCCGGATGCCGGCCCTGGACGGACTGGAGGCGACCCGGCAGCTGGCCGGTCCGGGCGTCGCGGACCCCCTGCGGGTGGTCGTGGTGACCACGTTCGACCTGGACGAGTACGTGTACGGGGCACTGCGCGGCGGCGCGTGCGGCTTCCTCCTGAAGGACGCCGGGCCCACCCTCCTGGTGGAGGCGGTCCGCGCGGCGGCCCGGGGCGACTCGCTCATCTCGCCCTCGGTGACGGTCCGCCTCCTCGGACAGCTCACGGAGCAGCAGTCCACACCCGCCCATCCCCCCGCCACGTACCCCGCGGAGCTCCTCACCGACCGGGAGCTGGACGTCGTCCGTCTGGTCGCGACCGGCCGCACCAACCAGGAGATCGCCGCCGAACTCTTCGTGTCCCTCTTCACGGTCCAGACCCACCTGGCGAGCGTCCAGCTGAAACTGAACGCCCGCAACCGGGTGAAGATCGCTGCCTGGGCCTGGGAGACGGGCCAGGTGCAGCAGGACAGGCCCTAGAACGTAAGACCGGCTCTCGCAAGAGAGCGGGCGAGGGCCTGTGAAGCAGGAACCCAAGGTCGCACCGCGCAGCGGTGCGGACCGGAATCGCCTGCGTTCACGCAGGCGAGGGCGTCAATCCTCGAACACCCTCACGTCCCAAGGCCCCAACCGGACGTCGTCCGCGCAGGGCTCCCCGGAGAGGACGTCCCGGGCCGGGCCGGGAAGAGTCACCGTGACCGGGTTCCACGACCAGTTGTGGAGGAAGCGGACCCGGCGGCCGTTCTTCGCCGTTGCCGTGGTGGACGTGACGCTCGGTTGGTTCGGGCGCCAAGGGCCCTCCGGGCACGCCCAGTCGAAGAGGACCCGGGCCAGGGTCTGGTCGGGGACGGTGCCGACGTGGGTGATGCGGCCCGCGCCGTGGCGATGGGTGGTGACGGCGGGCCAGCGGCCGAAGTGCGGATGTTCGTAGCGCACCAACTCCTCGGCGCCCCGCGGTTGGAGACCGTCCGCCCAGTGCAGGGCGCAGGTCTTCGCCGGCAGCGGGAAGGCGTCCGTGCCGCGCACCATCAAGGGCTTGTCCAGGTTGCTGAACTCGTCGTACGTCACCCCGGCCGCCTGCGCCAGCCGCGCCGGCTGTGCGTCCGTACGGGCCCTCGCCTCGGAGTCGGCGTAGGCCGTGCGAGGACCCACCACCAGGTGTCCACCCGCCTCCGCGTAGGCGAGCAGCCGGTCGAGGGTCTCGTCTTCCGCCGCGTAGAAGGCGGGAGCCACCAGCACCGGAGGCAGTTCGACGTCCGGCAGCTGCCCCGGGTGGACGAGCCGTGACTGCAGGCCGGCGTCGAAGGCGCCGCGGTAGAAGGCCTCGAAGATCGTCTGGTACGAGCGGTGGTCCGGCCCGCCGTCCGCGGTGGCCAGCGCCGGCTGGCCCTGCAGCGCCCACTTGCTCGGGTTGGAGTAGAGGAAGGCCACGTCGGCGTCCGGGGTGAGCGAGGACACCAGATCGCCGGCCGTCGCCAACTCCGCGCCGAGCGCCGCCAGTTCGCGATAAACCCGGCCCGGCCTGCCGTTGTGGGGCAGGACTCCGCCCCAGTAGGTCTCGGCACCGAAGTGCAGGGTGTGCCAGTGCCAGTACTCGATCATCGACGCCCCGCGGGAGATCAACGCCCAGGCGGCCTGCCGCCATTGGCCGTCGTAGGCGGGCCGGTTCTGCCACGGGTAGCCGATCGCCTGGGCGTTGGTCTCCGTCACCAGGAACGGCTCCTGACGCGAGGAGTACATGCGGTCGGCGCTCTGGTACAGCGCCCAGGTCCCGCTGGTCGTCCAGTTCTGCGGAACCTGCCCGGAGTCGGGGTGGGCGAGGCCGTCCTGCATCGCGTAGTAGGGGTTGCCCGCGGTGACGTCGAGTCGCTCGGTCAGCCGGTCGTCCTCGACGGCGGGCCGGTCGTAGGAGATGCAGGTCGTGACGAACTGGTCGGGGCGGGCGTACTCGCGCACGATGTCGGCCTGCCAGCCGATGAACTCGGTGGTGAGTCGGGCCTGGAAGCGGCGCCAGGCGAGGTCGTACTGGGGCTGGGCGTTGTTGTCGGGCGTCCACAGATCGGCCCAGGTCGACAGCCGGTGCGACCAGTAGACCAGGCCCCATTCGCGGTTGAGGGTCTCCACGTCGCCGTACCGCTCGCGCAGTTCGTCGGTGAAGCGCTGGAACACGCCGTGGTTGTGGAGGAGTTCGTTGCCCGGCTCGTTGTCGACCTGGAAGCCGATGACCGCCGGGTGGGAGGCGTACCTGCCGACGATCTTCCGGATGACCCGCTCGGCGTGGAAGCGGAAGGCGGGGTGCGTGAAGTCGACCTCCTGACGGGCACCCCAGCCGATACGGCGTCCGGTCTCACGCTCGCCCGCGATCTCCGGGTACAGCCGGGCCAGCCACGGCGGCACGGCGTACGTCGGGGTCCCGAGGACCACGGAGATCCCGCGCTCGTGCGCGCCGTCGAGGACGGGCCGAAGCCAGTCCAGGTCGAAGCGGCCGTTCTCCGGCTCCCAGGTCGACCAGACGGACTCCCCGACCCGGATGACGGTGAACCGGGCCTCGGCCATCTGGTCGAGGTCGTCCTTCAGCCTCTCGTACGGTTGGTACTCGTGGTAGTACGCGGCTCCGAACAGCACCCGGCCGGGCAGCTGGAACATGCTTCTCCTTCATATGAGTTGACGTATAGGGGATCGGTGGGGGTCAGTTGCCCCGGCCGCAGGCGGCGAGTGCCGCGGCGGAGCCGAGGCCGAGTGCACCGCGCAGCACGGTGCGGCGCGATAGGGGTGGCGAGGTGCGGGGGCGTGGCTGGGGAGGTGACACACGTGACTCCTCACGCGGTGCGGCTACGGACACGCGTGCGACGGCCGCCCGGCGGCGCACGCGGACAGGGCGGAACGGCCCGGACCGGTGCCCGGTCCGTCCGCCGCGGGTTCAGCGGGTGATGGGCAGGGGGTTCAGCGGGTGGATGGCCATGGCTTCCGCGGGTCGTTGGCCGTGGGTTCAGCGGGTGGATGGCCGTGGGTTCAGCGGGTGGTTGGCCGTGGGGCCGCCGTGGAGCTTCGTACGGTCAACTCGACGGCGGGGCCCGCGGATTCGGCCGGGTGCGGTCTGTCCTCGATCATGGAGAGCAGGACGTCCACGGCACGGGTGGCGACGGCCGCGAAGTCCTGTCGGACGGTGGTCAGCGGTGGGGTGAGGTAGGCGGCGGCGGGGATGTCGTCGAAGCCGACGACACTGACGTCGTCCGGGACCCGGCGTCCGGCCTCGGTGAAGGCGCGCAGCACACCGATCGCCATCTCGTCGTTGGCGACGAACACGGCGGTGGCCTCCCGCTCCCGGGCCAGGCGTTGTCCCGCTCGGTAGCCGGCGGCCGGGGTCCAGTCGCCCTCCGGCGGCAGCGGCGGTT
Source organism: Streptomyces cavernae (assembly GCF_004023625.1). Lineage (GTDB taxonomy): Bacteria > Actinomycetota > Actinomycetes > Streptomycetales > Streptomycetaceae > Streptomyces > Streptomyces cavernae. The sequence continues at coordinate 243,672 of NZ_ML137708.1, forward strand.
CGGGAGCGCCGGCCGCGGCCAGGGCCTCGCGCCAGCCGCGCACGCGGTCACGGGCGGTCCACCAGTCCTGCGGGCCGGGGACGTGCCAGACGGTCCGGTGGCCCAGCCCGAGCAGGTGCTCGGTGGCGGTGCGGGCGGCGGCGACGCTGTCGGCGCAGACCACGGCGCTGGGAGCGCCGGCCGGTTCCACGCCCTCGCCCATGCTCACCACCGGCACGTCCGCCGTGACGCTGAGCGGGGTGCCGTCGTCGATGGGTTCGGACAGGACGATGCCGTCGACGCCCTGTTCCAGGAGTGACTCCACGGCCGCCGCGACCCCGCCGTTCTGCCCGTCGAGGGTGCTGGCCAGGGCGAAGGAGTAGCCGACCCGCTGCATCGCCCGCTCCAAGGCGATGAGCAGGGTGGCGGGACCGTAGAGCGCGGAGCCCAGCGAGACCACGCCGATGCGCCGGTAGCGGCCCATCAGCAGGGCACGGGCCGCGTTGTTGGGCCGGTAGTCCAGCTCACGGATCACCCGCAGGACACGGTCCCGGACGTCGGCACTGACGTGCGGTTCACCGTTGACGACCCGGGAGACCGTCTTCTGCGACACCCCGGCAGCGCGGGCGACCTGCGTCATGGTGGTCGGCATGGCTTCTTCCGGTCCGGTGGGGCGACTCTGCGACAGCTTCTTGGGTCTTGGCCTTTGACTACGTAGTCAACGTGCCCCGCAAGGGTGCGAGGGTCGCGTTGACTACGTAGTCAGGCCAGTGTTCACAAGGGGGCGACGGGCGTCAACGGTTCCGACGGGATCGGCTCGGATGTCGGCCGGACGGGCGATATCCCGGGTGGTCTCCAGCGATGCGCCGGGGGTTGAGAGGGCGGATGTGAGACAGAGACACGCGAAGGGATGACGAGTACGACAAGCCCACGGCTCGGAGGACCTCATGCCTGTTTCACCACTCCCTCGACGCTCCCTGGCCGGGATCGTCGCTGCGCTCGCGCTGACCGCGGGCATGCCGACCGCCGGTGCGTTGGCCGCGGCTCCCGGATTCGCCGCGGGCGTGCCGACCGCCGACGCGATGGCCGCGGCTCCCGGATTCGCCGTGCCCGGTGCCGACGGCGACGACCAAGGCAGCGCTGACCACGACGCCAGCACGAACAAGGGTGACATCAAGATTCACAAGACCGGCACGCCCTTCTCCGACGAGCGTGACGAGCCGAAGGTCTGCGGATTCCATCTCGCCGCCTTCGGCTTCGGCAGCGCCGAGGGCGCCACCTGGGCGATCGAGCCGCACCCGGCCGGATCGGGCGGTGACGGCCTCGACGGCGCGCTCCCACTGCGCTCCGGCACCGGACACACGCTGCCACTGTCGCTGCCGGACGGGCGGTACAAGCTCACCTGGCGGATCACCGGGGGCAGCGGCGTGGGCAGGTCCAAGACGTTCACGGTGGACTGTACGGAGTCCGAGACCCCGGGTGCGTCGAGTACCGCCGACGCGCCGAGGACCAGCCCCACCGCCCGGACGTCGGCGGGTGCGGTACCGGGCGGAACGCCACCCACCGAGGCGAGCGCCCGGGCCGACGTCCCGGGCGTCTCCACGATGGGCACGATGACGGCCGTGGGCCTGGTGGCGGTCTCCACGGCCGTGTACTTCCGGCTGCTCCGCCGCCGCTCCGACGAGGCGGTGTAGCGGCTACGGGCCCGTCTCACCCGGATCCGCCCCTGAGACCGGGAAACCGCCGCCTCCGGAAAGGGAGACGGCGGTCTTGAGGCCCCCCGGAACCCGGAGACGGCGGATTCGAGACCCGCACGGAACCCGGAGAGCCGCCGCACCGAGGTGCTGCCGCTCACCGGCCTCCGCGATCGGATCAGCTCCGCGGCGGGTTCTTGTCCTGCGGACCGAAATCGTCGCCGAGCTTCTCCCGGACGATGTCCGCCTGGGAGGGGTACTCGCCCCGGCTGCGTTCCTGAACGCGCTCCTCAGCCCGGTGGCGCCCCCGCCGGCTCTCGCCCTCGTGGCCCTTCAGCATCTGCTTGATCTTGTCCATCACGGACATGGCTGGATCCCTTCGCCGTGCGGCCCCTGCGTCCAGGGTCTCCTCAGCGCGCGGCATCCGCATCCGGGCGCCGGGACCTCCGCCGGCGGGGTTCCGGCAGTCCGGGCTCCAGCAGCTCCAGCGCCTCCTCCCAGCGGAAACCGCGGGCGTCCCCGGGCTCGAAGCCACTGATCAGGACTCCCATCCGGCGCAGCCGTGCGAGGCTCTCCGGGTACGCGGGGTGAGCGGCCTGCGCGGCGTTGAGACAGGGCAGTACGGCGATGGGGACGCCCATGCCGTACGCCTCGCACAGGATGCCCAGCGCGAGGGTGTCGGATATCCCCGCAGCCCACTTGTTGATGGTGTTGAACGTGGCCGGGGCGACCGCGACGGCGTCCGGGTCCGGCAGCGGGCGCGGCTCGCCGGGCAGCCGCCAGGCCGAACGGATCGGGTATCCGGTCTGCGCCTCGACGGCCGCCGCGTCGATGAAGCCGAGCCCCTGAGGGGTGGCCACCACGCCGACCTCCCACTGCCGTTCCTGCGCCGCGGTGATCAGCTTCCCGACATCGCCCGCGATACCGGCAGCACAGACGACGACGTACAGAAAGGGCTTCTTGTCAGTCACGCGGGGCTCCTACCCAAGGACGGGTCGTCGGCCACGACCACGGACACGACCACAGACGCGGCGACCCACACGGGCATGACCGACGGGCCGCCAGCTATTGGCCATTGATCGGACGACTGGCTCCACCGACCTCGGCGTCACCACTCCCCCCGCCCGGTTCAACACGTTCGACTGGTGCCGCTGCTCGACTACTAACCCTCGTAGCAGTACGATCTTCGACAGCACCTCGCCGCCCCTGAGCCTCGGCCCGTTCGGCACTCTGAGCGCCGACAGGAAGACGGGCCGGGGCCGTGCGAGGTGCGCCAACTACGCATGGCGGGTTCGCCCGCGCGACGTGCAGTCGGACAGCGCAAAGACGCGTAACCGACTCACCGACGCGGGGTCACCGACACGCGGTCACCGAGACGGGATCAGGGACCGCAGACCAGCAGCAGCGGCAGCAGCGGTGCCGCCACGGTTGCCGTCACGATCCCCAGCCACGCCGTCCAGTGCGGGCGCGGCTGCGGAGTGAGCACCCGGTGCAGCCGGAGCAGCGCGCCGGAACCGCCACCGTCGGCCCCCAGGGCCACCCGCGGCACCCGGCCCCCCGCCACCTCGCACATCGCGGTGGCCAGAGCGTCCCGGGAATGCGAGCGCAGGGCACGGTCGTCCGCCACCATCTCCAGCAGCAGTACGGTCTGCCCTTTGACGTGCCGGGCGAGCGGGAGACCGGGGAACGCCCGGGAGAACGCGTCCACGACCAGATGCAGCACATGGTGACGCCCGGTGATGTGGGCGCGCTCGTGCTCGAGCACCGCCCGCAGTTCCGCGTCCGAGAGGACGTCCAGCGCGCCTCGTGTGACGACCACTCGGGAGGAGCGTCCCGGCAGGCAGTAGACGGCCGGGGCGCCATGGTCGACGACCGTGGCACCGTACTCGGGGGCCGGTTCCCCGACGAGGGCGAGCATGTCCAACTGACGCTGTCGCGCACGGCGTGCCCGCAGGGCGCAGCGCACGAGCCACCCCACCGGCAGCACCAGCACCACGACCGGCGCGGCCAGGACGAAGGCGTCACCCGCGGCGGGGGCGTGGGACGGGGCACCTTGGGCCAGCCCGCAGACAGCCAGCAGACCGATGAGGCCGCCGTGTGCGTGCTCGCCCGCGAAGACCAGGTGGTACACGGCGAGTGAGGCGGCGACGACGAACGTCAGCATCAGGCCCTGCCAGGCGAGGACGGCGACCGCCGGTGTCCGGTGGGCCCAGCCGGCGCGCGCCAGGAGAGGCGGCAGCGCGGCGCCCACCAGGGCCGCGTAGCCGGCCAGCGCCACGGCGGTGATCATGCGTCGTTCCGCCTCTTCGCCGCCCGCAGTGCGGCCCGGAGCGCGTTGGTCTCCTCGGGTGTGATCCGCTCGACGAAGCTCACCAGGGCGCCCACCGGGTCCGGGTTGCTGCCGAGCGCCTCCTGCATCAGCGACGCCGTGTACTGCTGGCGCGTACAGGTCGGGGTGTACACCCAGGCGCGGCCTTCCTTGTGCCGGGTGAGCATGCCCTTGTGGTGGAGGATGTCGGCGACGGTCTTCACCGTGCTGTAGGCGAGGGGCCGCTGCTTGTTGATGTCCGTCAGCACGTCACGCGCGGTCGCCGGACGCCCCCAGGCCCACAGGCGGTGCATGATCTCCGCCTCCAGCTCACCCAGCTGACGCACGCTCACTCCCTTCGCCGCCGGAGCGTCATACCTCCGGACGAGTGAATTTTCATCGTAGTCTGCCGGTGCGCAAGCCCTCGCCGACGGGCTGGCCCCCTGCCGGACGCCGTCGCGATCTCGCCCATTTCCGCCAATCCGCTTAGCAGAACAGCAGTCTTACCTCCCCCGCGCGGCAGGTTCCGTCCTCCTTTAGTACTGTCGGCTGCGGCGGTCCGCAGTGGCTGCCCGTGAAGAGGTTGACGGACGATCGGGAGAGGTCGGAGGTATCGCGGTGAACGTGAGCCGACACGTACGGGCAGGGGGCGCCCTCGGGCACCTGTTGCTCGTCGTCGTGCTCGCGCTCGGTGTGTTCGTCATGCACACCGTGGGGCACCCTCAGGACTCCTCCGCCATGGGCATGGATCCCGCGGCGCACACGTCGACCGTCGACAGGAGCGCCACGGCTAGGACGGGCGCCACAGCTCGGACGGGCGCCACGGCTCATGGCACATCCGGATCCGCATCGGGGGCCGAGGCCGCCATGAAGGCTGAAGTCGCCATGAAGGGCGAAGTCCCGATGCAGGCCGAGGCCGCCATGAAGGCGAAGACCGCGATGAAGGACCTGGAGGCCGAGGCCGCCGGGGAGCCGGGTCGGGTGAGCGAGGCGGACCCGCACGCGGCGTCCGTCCACCGGCCCGTCATGGCGATGGACATGCTCTCCTTGTGCGTGGCGGTGCTGCTCGGCGCCTGGGTGCTCGCCGCCCTGCTGCGGTCGGCACTCGCCCGTCGTCCCGGTTCCCCTGCGGATCTCCTCGCCCGGGCCCTCGCCTCAGCCCGCCCCGATCCTCCGCCGAGAGGCCCGGATCTCACCTCCTTGTCAGTGCTGCGGCTGTAGGCCGGAACGCCCCGCGGGCGCGCACCGTGCGCGGCTCCGCGATCTGGCGTACGCCACACAGTTCACCGAACCACCACAGAACCGACAGCACGAGGTGAGAACGACCATGACTGCCTTCACGCGCGCCCTGAGCCGCACGCCCGTCCGCCGGATGTCCGCCGTGGGAGTCGTAGCGGCGGGGGCCCTGCTCCTGTCCGCCTGCGGCGGCGACGGCGATGACATGAGCGGCATGGACCACGGCAGCGGCAGCGGCAAGAGTTCCGCGTCGGCGTCCGCCGAGTCCGGGAAGTCCGGGGGCTTCAACGACGCGGACGTCATGTTCGCGCAGATGATGATCCCCCATCACCAGCAGGCGCTGGAGATGGCGAAGCTGGCCGACGGGCGCGCCGCCGACGCCGGGCTCAAGGACATCGCCGGGAAGATCGAGCAGGCCCAGGAGCCCGAGATCAAGACGATGACGGGCTGGCTGGAGTCCTGGAACAAGCCGACCGCGATGGAGTCCATGCCGGGCATGGACCACGGTGCGGGCGGCATGGAGGGCATGATGTCCGACGAGGACATGGACGAGCTCAAGGCCATGAAGGGCGCGGAGTTCGACAAGATGTTCGCGCAGATGATGATCGACCACCACAACGGCGCCATCACCATGGCCAAGAACGAGCAGAAGAACGGCGAGTACACCGACGCCGTGAAGATGGCGGGCGACATCGTCAGCGGGCAGTCGGCCGAGGTGAAGGAGCTCAAGGCCATCCTCGGCCGGCTCTGAGCGCACCGACCGGCCCCGAGCCGACCGGTAGAAGGCTCGGGCCGACTGACCGGCCCCGAGCCGAACGGCCGCAGGCTCTGAGCCCACCGACCGGCCCGGAGTCGGCGAGACGACAGTGGGGCCCGGCGCTGCGCCGGGCCCCACTGGACCGACCCACCCGGCGGGTGGAGGCTGGGGGCCGGAGGGGCTGAATCGTGTCCGGCACCGGCGGCGAACGCCTACCATCGGTCCCCCACCCAGCCGCACGACACCCGCCCGGAGGCAGCACCATGCCCGCCATCGCCCGCGTTCTGGCCGATCTCGACGACCGGCTGGCCAAGGCTCCCGCGGACCGGCAGGGTGCGCTGTGGCGGTTGGCCGAGCCGGGGCGCGGGCTGGACGCCAACGCCGTACGGCTGCCACCCGGCACGACCGTCGACTGGCATCGCGAGGATGTACTGGACGTCCTGCTGGTCGTCCTCGGAGGCGACGGCCGGCTGGAGTCGGACGAAGGGGCGCACGAACTCACCCCGCACACCGCCGTCTGGCTCCCCAGGACCTCCCGGCGAGCACTGCACGCCGGCCCGGCGGGGCTGTACTACCTGACCGTTCACGCCCGCCGCCCGGGCATGACCATCGGCTCCGCCGCGCCCTCGGAATCGGCCGCCGGTGAACCAGCCTGTCTGCTGCACCGGGTGTGCGCCGAGTGCGGACGCCTCGCCGAGCAGTCCGACGCCCGCTTCTGCTCACGCTGCGGCACCGCGCTGCCCGACGAGACGCTCGGTTAGGGTCCCCTGGCCGGGCCGGCCCCAACCGGACCAACCCCAGCCGGGCCAGCCCCAATCGGACCACCCGGACCCGGCGGACGGCCCCCGTTCGTCACACGGCGAGCCCGTGCTCGAACCGCTCCCAGACCCGGTGCGCGGCGAGCAGCCCCGTCAGCTGTTCCAGGGCGCTCGTTCCGGTGTCGGCGGTGATGACGCCGGAGGCGTCCGCCGGGATCCCGGCGGACGCGAGTGCCCCCGTGCCGTCCGCCCAGCAGCCGATCGCCTTGCCGTGCCGGAACAGTTCCGACAGCAGCAGCCGCACCCGGGGGTCCGTGCCCGTCGGCGCCGCGTCCCCTGCCTTGGCGTCCCGCACGCCCAGGGCGTCCCCGCCCGGCCGCGGGTTGCCCGCGACCAGGACGGCGTCGAACTCGACGGACCGGGCCGCCGCGAACGTGCGCTGCACCGTGAGCGGTTCGCCCTCCGGGTCGAGCCTTCCGCCGTGCGGGCCGATCACCAGAGGCACCATGCCCGCGTTCAGGACGGCCTCGCGCACGGCGCGTACGCCGTCCAGGTCACCGCGTTCGTCGGCGACGATGCCGATGATGCGGCCGTCCAGGGGCCAGGTGCGGCCCAGTTGGGACAGCGCGGGACTGGGCTCGACGTCCACCAGGGGCACGGTGGCCTCCGGCGCGGGCAGACCGAGGCCGGTCGCCACCGCCGCGCAGAGCTCCGGGTCGATATTGGCGAGCACTCGCAACTGCCGTTCCTTGACCGCCTGTTCATAGCATTTGCTCAGCTCGAAGGTGTAGGCGCCGATGATGTGCTCGCGCTCCACGGGCGTCATGCTCAGCCAGAACCGGCGCGGCTGGCTGAAGTGATCCGCGAACGACTCGGCCGCCTCGCGGACCTTCTTCGCCTGGGGCACCGTCACCGGTGTCTCGACGTACGCGCCGGTGTCCGCGCCCGCCATGAACGGGCAGCCGCCGTCGAGGGAGTTGGGGTGGTAGGGGGCCACCCCGCTGTGCACGGCCGTCTGGTGCATGCCGTCGCGGTGCATGTCGTTGACGGGGGCGTGCGGGCGATTGACGGGAAGCTGGCCGAAGTTGGGACCGCCCAGCCTGCTGATCTGGGTGTCGAGGTAGGAGAAGAGGCGGCCCGCCAGCAGCGGGTCGTCGGTGATGTCGATACCGGGCACGAGGTGACCGGGGTGGAAGGCGACCTGCTCGGTCTCCGCGAAGTAGTTGGCCGGGTTGGCGTTCAACGTCAGCAGCCCGACCGGCTGCACCGGCGCCAGCTCCTCGGGGACGATGTTCGTCGGGTCGAGCAGGTCGATGCCCTCGAAGGTCTGCTCGGGGGTGTCGGGGAAGGTCTGCACGCCCAGTTCCCACTGCGGGTACGCGCCGGCCTCGATGGCGTCGGCCAGGTCGCGGCGGTGGAAGTCCGGGTCCATGCCACCGACGATCTGCGCCTCCTCCCACACCAGGGAGTGCACGCCGAGCTTCGGCTTCCAGTGGAACTTCACCAGCGTGGTGGTGCCCTCGGCGTTCACCAGCCGAAAGGTGTGCACGCCGAAGCCCTCCATCATCCGGTACGAACGCGGGATGCCGCGGTCGGACATGTTCCACAGCGTGTGGTGGGTGGCCTCGGTGTGCAGGGAGACGAAGTCCCAGAACGTGTCGTGGGCGCTCTGCGCCTGCGGGATCTCCCGGTCCGGGTGCGGCTTCCCGGCGTGGATGACGTCGGGGAACTTCACGGCGTCCTGGATGAAGAACACCGGGATGTTGTTGCCGACCAGGTCGAACGTGCCCTCACTGGTGTAGAACTTCGTCGCGAACCCCCGGGTGTCACGCACGGTGTCCGCGGAGCCCCGCGAGCCGAGGACGGTCGAGAACCGTACGAAGACCGGGGTCTCGACGTCCATGGCGAGGAACGCCGCCTTGGTGATGCCCGCCGCGGTGCCGTAGCTCTGGAACACACCGCGGGCGCCCGCGCCGCGCGCGTGCACGACCCGCTCGGGTATGCGTTCGTGGTCGAAGTGGGTGATCTTCTCCCGCAGATGGTGGTCCTGGAGGAGGACCGGGCCCCGGGGGCCGGCCTTCAGCGAGTGGTCGGTCTCGTAGAGGCGGGCTCCCTGAGCGGTGGTCAGATACGGGTCCGTCTGGGAACGGTAGGCCGGATCGGCGTCGACGCGGCGTCCCGTGGGGCTCACCGGCTCGGGGGCGCTCTGGTCGTGCTTGGGCGGCAGCGGCGGACGGGGTTCGGTGGGCTCGTCGACCGGTGGGGTCGCGGGCGAAGGCTTGCCCGGCACCCCTTCTGACGGGCCGTCTTCACGCAGCGTCTCCGCCACTTCGGTTGCCTTCGCCGCCACCTTCTTCAGGGGGTTCCTCTCGCTGCTCATGGCACCTTCCTGCTGTCGGGCCGTGCTTTTCCGGGCATCGCGACTTCGCTGGGTACCCGTGAGCCGCCCGGGTCGAACCGCGATTTCCGGCCGTGCCGATCACCGCCGCGCGGGGGCACCCGTCGTCCGGCGGGCCGGCGATGACGCTACGAGCCGGGCCCGCTGCTCGTCCTCGGTCTCGTCCTTGCACAGGCGGAGCTTCGACGGGCGGAGCTGGCACAGGCCGAGTTTGGACAGGCCGACCCTGCACAGGCCGAGCACGGTGACGGTCCGGATGACCGTCGGCTCATCACCGGCCCGCCCGCAGCCGCCCCGGCCGACGAAACCGGCGCCCCGTCATTCGTTGCGCCGCAGCGTGCCCCAGGGGCTGCCCTGCCGGGCGACCGCTTCCTCGGCGGCCTCGATGACGCTCTCGTCGATCCAGGCGACCGGCTCCACGTCTCCCACCAGGGGCTCGTTGTCGGGGCCGCGCCCCACGACCCGTCCGAGCAGGACCCAGGGCCGCACTCCCGGGCCCTTGTCCCGCGGCAGATGGGAGTAGTCGTGCAGGCGGCGTGCCACCCACAGTTCGGGGGACCGGTCCTCCCACCAGGGCTCGATGCCCAGCGGGTTGGCGGACAGGCCCGGCATGCGGACCCCCGTGAGCTCGTCGGTGCTCTCCGCGGAGCCGAGGTCCGCCGCGGGACCGTGCGACCAGCGCACGAACAGGCGTGGATTCCGCTCCACCAGGGCCGCCACCTCCCCGAGTGAGCCCAGCACGGGCAGGTCGTCCGCGGTTGTCATGTCTGACCGCTCCTCGTGTCCGTCTCCTGCGCCGGTCACCCCGGTCACCCAGTCCTCACTTCCCCCGGGCTCACCTTGCCCACCTGCTCGGCGCCCGGTCGGAGTACCCCGCCGGGGAGATCGCTCACCTCCGCGCAGGGACCCGGCTCGCCCACGCCCTCGAACCGCGCGTCACCGGCGTGAGCCTGCTGACTACGCTTGATCGGCATGCAGTCCTACACAATCGGTCAGGCGGCACGCCTCCTCGGTGTCAGCCCGGACACCGCACGCCGGTGGGCGGATGCCGGACGGGTGGCCACCCATCGCGACGAGAGCGGGCGGCGGCTCATCGACGGGCGGGACCTGGCCGCCTTCTCGGTGGAACTCGCCAAGGCGGACGCCGACGAGGAGGTGTCCTACACCTCCGCACGCAACGCCTTCCCCGGGATCGTGACCGCCGTGAAGCTCGGTGATGTCGCGGCCCAGGTCGAGATTCAGGCCGGACCGCACCGGCTGGTCGCGCTGCTCACCCGGGAGGCGGTGGAGGAGCTCGGGCTCGAGGTCGGAATGGAGGCCACCGCACGGGTGAAGTCGACAAACGTCCATATCGATCGCACCTGACTCCACCGGCTTCCGCCGATCGCACCTGAGTCGCTCCGCCGGCTTCCACGCCGAACGCACATACGCCCTCCATCGGCGTCGAGACCCGGCTCATGCGATGCCTCAGGGCCCTTACACCTCGCATATGCGTCTGTATGATCGACGCATGCGCGAGGTGCGACAGCGTGAGCAGAGGGGTGGAGCTGTCATGGCCAGTTCCGTACGTCGACCCGGCCCGAGCATGTGTTGGGCCGCGGCGGGTGCCGCCGCGTTGCTGACGCTGACGGCCTGCTCCTCGTCCGGCGCCGGGGGCGGCACCACCGACTCCGATTCCACGGCGGCCGCGGGGGTGCCCTCGGACGGGTCGGACGGGCTCTCCGGATCGGTGACCGTGTTCGCCGCCGCCTCCCTCAAGGAAAGTTTCACGACGCTCGGCAAGGAGTTCGAGAAGGACCACCCCGGCACGAAGGTCACCTTCAACTTCGGCGGCAGTGACACGCTCGCCGCGAGCATCACGGGCGGCGCCCCCGCCGACGTCTTCGCCGCCGCCAGCACCAAGACGATGGCGATCGTCACCGACGGACGGGCCGCCGCCGGCGCGCCGGTCACCTTCGTGCGCAACCAGCTGGAGATCGCCACCCTGCCGGGCAACCCCGAAAGGATCTCCTCCCTGAAGGACCTCACCAAGTCCGGCCTCAAGGTCGTCCTGTGCGACGAGGCGGTGCCCTGCGGCGCCGCCGCCCGGAAGGCGCTCGCCGCCGCGGGTCTGAAGCTCACCCCCGTCTCCTACGAGCAGGACGTGAAAAGCGCCCTGACGAAGGTGGAGCTGAAGGAGGCGGACGCCGCGGTGGTCTACAAGACCGATGTGAAGGCGGCGGGCGACAAGGTGGCGGGCGTGACGTTCCCCGAGTCCGCCGAGGCCGTCAACGACTATCCGATCGCCCTGCTCAAGGACGCGCCGAACGCGGCGGCGGCGAAGGCGTTCATCGAACTGGTGACGTCCGCCGAGGGCCGCCGGGTCCTGACCGGGGCGGGTTTCCTCCAGCCGTGACCCCACGACCCATGACCCGGCTCGAGGCGTCGTCCGACGGCGCGGCGAACACCCTGGCGGGCGGTCCGCGGCGCCGCGGCCTCATCCGTCCGGGCGGGTCCCGGAAGCCGGCGGCCGCGAGGCCCCCGGCGGCGCTGCTGCTGCCCGCGCTGATCGGTCTGGCGTTCCTGCTGCTGCCGCTGATCGCCCTGCTGGTACGTAGTCCCTGGCGGGGTCTGCCGGAGCTGCTGACCAGCGCGGCGGTGTGGCAGGCACTGCGGCTGTCCCTGGTCTCCGCGACGGCGGCCACCGCCGTGAGCCTGGTGCTCGGTGTGCCCCTGGCCTGGCTGCTGGCCCGGACGGACTTCCCGGGGCGGGGTCTCGTACGGGCCCTGGTGACACTACCGCTGGTGCTGCCTCCGGTGGTGGGCGGCGTGGCGCTGCTGATGGCACTCGGGCGCAACGGGGTCGTCGGGCGGTGGCTGGACGCGTGGTTCGGGATCACTCTGCCGTTCACCACGGCCGGGGTGGTCGTGGCGGAGGCGTTCGTGGCCATGCCGTTCCTGGTGATCAGTGTGGAGGGGACGCTGCGGGCCGCGGATCCGCGCTACGAGGAGGCCGCCGCGACGCTGGGCGCGTCCCGGTTCACCGTGTTCCGCCGGGTCACGCTGCCGCTGATCGCGCCGGGGATCGCGGCGGGCGCGGTGCTGGCCTGGGCCCGCGCGCTCGGTGAATTCGGTGCGACGATCACCTTCGCGGGCAACTTCCCCGGGCGTACGCAGACGATGCCGCTGGCCGTGTACCTGGCGCTGCAGAGCGACCCCGAGGCGGCGATCGCGCTGAGTCTGGTGCTGCTCGTGGTGTCCATCGCCGTCCTGGCGGGCCTGCGCGACCGCTGGATGACCACGTCATGACCGCCGACGGCCCCGCCGAGGACGGCAGCCCCCGGACGACGGCACCCGGGGCCGCCGAAGGGCTCGACGCCCGGCTCCTCGTGGAGCGGGGTTCCTTCCGTCTCGACGTGCCGCTCGCCGCCGCGCCCGGTGAGGTGGTCGCGTTGCTCGGCCCCAACGGGGCGGGGAAGACGACCGCGCTGCGGGCGCTGGCCGGACTGGCCCCGCTCGGCGGCGGGCATCTGCGGCTGGACGGGGAGTCACTGGAGAGGACCCCTGCGGAGTCCCGGCCCGTCGGTGTCGTCTTCCAGGACTACCTGCTCTTCCCGCACCTCACCGCGTTGGACAACGTCGCCTTCGGTCCCCGCTGTCAGGGCGTGCCCAAGGGCGAGGCGCGGGCCCGGGCCGCGGAGTGGCTGGACCGCATGGGGCTGGCCGACCGCGCGGGAGTCAAGCCGCGCCGGCTCTCCGGTGGGCAGGCCCAGCGTGTGGCGCTCGCCCGGGCGCTGGCCGTCCGGCCCCGGCTGCTGCTGCTCGACGAGCCGCTGGCCGCGCTGGACGCCCGCACCCGCCTGGAGATACGCGCACAGCTCCGGCGCCACCTCGCCGCGTTCGAGGCGGTGGCCGTCCTGGTCACGCACGACCCGCTGGACGCCATGGTGCTCGCGGACCGGCTGGTCGTGATCGAGGAGGGCCGGGTCGTGCAGGACGGCGCCCCCGCCGACATCGCCCGTCATCCGCGCAGCGACTACATCGCGCGTCTCGTCGGTCTCAACCTCTACCGGGGCCGGGCCGAGGGCCACACCGTCCGGCTGGACGACGGACCGGCGATCACCACGACCGAGGACCTCACCGGGCCCGCCTTCGTGGCCTTCCCGCCGGGTGCCGTCACCTTGCACCGCGACCGGCCCACCGGCTCCAGCGCACGCAATCTGTGGCAGTGCCGGGTCGTCGGCCTGGAGTCGTACGGGGACCGGATCCGGACGGACCTCACCGGTGAGCTCGCCCTGGCCGCCGACCTCACCACGGTCGCCGCCGCTGAGCTCGGCCTCCACCCGGGCGCACCGGTCTGGGCGACGGTGAAGGCCATGCAGACGCATGCGTATCCCGCCTGACGCCGCGGCGGCCACTCATGCGGATAGGGTGACTCCAGAATTGGACAAACCACATATTCCTCTCTTTCTGTGAGGCGTCCCCCATGAGCCTGAGCATCCGCAACCAGCTTTCCGGCTTTGTCACCGCCATCACCCCGGGCGGGGTGCTGGCCATCGTGAAGGTCCGGCTCGACGGGGGCCAGGAGATCACCGCGGCCATCACGCTGGAGGCCGTCCAGGAACTCGACCTCGCGGAGGGCACGGCCGTGCGCACCCTGGTCAAGTCGACGGAGGTCGCGCTCGCCACCGATGTGATGGAGGGCCTGTCCATCCGCAACCAACTCCCGGGCAAGGTCATGGACATCAGCCCCGGTGGGGCCATGGCGTCCGTCAAGGTCGCCGTGCCGGGCGGCGAGCTGACGGCGGTGATCACCAATGACGCGGTGACCGCCCTGGACCTCGCGGCGGGCGCCCCGGCCGTCGCTCTCATCAAGTCCACGGAGGTCTCCCTGGCGACGGGCTGAGTCGTCGCAGTGACACTTCCGAGCACCAGCGACACGCAGGGAGCCCCGGTGCCGTGGCGGTGGGAGGAGGGGCTACGGGTCGGGCACCGGCACGACATTGCCCGCCGCGTTGCAGCGGACGGTCCAGGGCGTCTCGTAGCCCTCCTCGTAGACCCGCACGTCCACGTCGGAGGATTGTTCGCTGTCGGACGCCTGGGCGTTGGCCGCGGTGCAGATGACCTGGCTGAGCCCGAGGCCGCCACCGCGGGTCATGTCCGCCACGGACACTGGGAGGCGCAGGTCCACAGCGTTGTCGGCGCCCTGCGCGACCAGCCTCCAGTCGAGTGGGGGTACCTCGGTGATCAGGCCGCGGGCCCGTTCGGCGGCGTCGGGCCCCTTGAGGAGCAGGTCGAGTGCCTGTTGCGGGGTCAGGGGGGCGTCGACCTCGCGGGTGACGGCCTGAATGCCGTACGGGCTGACGAAGTAGAGCTGGGCATAGTGGTGCGCGGACCCCGGTTCGCGAAGGCCGGACGCCGGGGCGCCGGCTCGGACAGGGCCGGTCGAACCAATGCCGCAGCCTGCCGACAGCACGCCCACCACGGCTACGAGACAGCTGAGTCGGCGCTTCATGGCTGGTCCTCCTGCCGGAGTGCGCGCGGGAGTGTGACGGTGAACACCGCGCCACCGTCGGGGAGATTGGCGGCGGTGAGGGTGCCGTGGTGCAGTCGTACGTTCTCCATCGCGATGGCGAGACCGAGGCCACTGCCCTCGGACCGGCCCCTGGCGGCGTCCGCCTTGTAGAAGCGGTCGAAGACATGCGACAGGACCTCCTCCGGGATGCCGGGGCCGTCGTCGGCGACGTCGATCACAAGGAACTCCTGCGCGGCAGTCGCCCGGACCGTGACAGGAGCGGCGCCGTGGCGCAGCGCGTTGCCGATCAGATTGGCGAGGACGACGTCGATGCGCCGCGCGTCGATCCGGATGCGCGGGTCGTCCTCGGGTAGCTCGGTGATCACCTCCTCCGGCTCGCGCCAGCCGCGCAGGTGAAGCGTCTTGTGGACGACGGTGCGCAGACTCACGTCGTCCAGGTGCAACACCGCCGCACCCGCGTCGAAGCGGGAGATCTCCATGAGGTCCTCGACCATGCCGGCCAGCTTGCGGGTCTCGTCGCTGATGAGGAGGACCGCGTCGGCGGTGTCCGGAGGCAGGATGCCGGAGTGGGCGTCCTCGTCGAGGGCGTCGGTGACGGCGGCCATGGCGGCGAGCGGCGTCCGCAGCTCGTGCGAGACGTCCGCGGCGAACCGACGGGCATTGACCTCCATCCGCCGCAGTTCGGCGCCGTCCCGCTCCAGTGCGGCCGCCATGGTGTTGAACGTGCCGGTCAGCGCGGCGAGTTCGTCGTTGCCGACGACGTCCAGGCGCGTGTCCAGGGCACCCGAGGTGATCTTCTCGGCGGCCATACGCAGCTGCCGTACGGGACGCAGCACCCGGTGGGCCGCGAACAAGGCGGGCACGACGGCGAAGGCGAGCGTCGGGACGGCGCCCGCCCAGACCGCGGTGATCAGGGCGGAGACGTCGGCCCGTTCGTCCTCAAGTGACAGAACGGCGTAGGCGACAAGCCCCGATGGTTTCTCGGCTCCATCGCGCCCACCGGTGTAGCTGATCGGCATGCCGATGAACAGCCGCGGCCCGTCGGCGTGCTCCACACGCTCATAGAAGGTGGCGTCGCCGTTCTCTGTCATGTCGCGCAGGGCGCCGCTGACATCGCCCACGGTGCCGATGAGTGGCCCGCCATCGCGGGCGACGGCCGTTTGCCAACCCCGCGCGCCCGAGGCACCGTCCAGCTGGCGCGCCAGGATACGAAGATCCGCGTCAGTGGGATCGGCCGGAAGGGTGGGGGCAAGCGAGTCGATCTGGAGGCGCAGTTCGCTGACCGCGCTGTTCTGAGTGCGGTCCAGGATCGCGCTGCGGGCCTGCCGGAAGGTGAGCACGGCGGTGATCGACGCGCCGAGCGCGGCGACGAGGACGAAGGCGACGACCAGCCTTGGACGCAGTCCGCGGGGCAGGGTGAGTTTCATGCGGGCAGCGGGCCGAAGCGGTAGCCGAAGCCACGCACCGTCTGGACGTATACCGGGCGGCGCGGATCCTCTTCGATCTTTGCGCGCAGCCGCATCACACAGGCGTCGACCAGGCGGGCGTCCGCGTAGTAGCTGTGCTCCCAGATGTCCTCCAGCAGCTGCTGACGGCTGAAGGTCCGCTCCGGGGCGGCACTGAGAAAGAGCAGCAGCTTCAACTCGGAGGGCGCGAGCGGGAGTTCTTCGCCGCGCTTGCGGACGATCAGCGCGTCGCGGTCGATCTCGAGGTCGCCCACCGAGGTCGGACCGGCACCTGTGTCGGTGTCGGCCGGGGCAGGGGCGACGCGGCGCAGCACCGCGCGCATCCGGGCCTCGATGACCGCGGCCCCGGCGGGCTTGACGACGTAGTCGTCGGCGCCCGCCTCGAGGCCGATCACGACGTCGATGTCGTCGCCGCGCGCGGAAAGGATCACGATGGGAACCCGGCTGGTCTCGCGGATGCGGCGGCATACTTCCAGCCCGCTCATGCCGGGCAGCATCAGATCGAGGAGCACCAGATCCGGCTTGATGGCGACCAGGGCATCGAGCCCGTCCTCGCCGGTGCCGACCGCCTCGGTCTCGTGCCCGTTGCGGGCCAGGCCCAGGACGACACCGCGGCGCACGGCCGGATCGTCCTCGATCAACAGGACACGGGTCATGTGCGGTTCCCTTTCCACGGAGAGCGTGTTGTTCCGTCAATTGTGTGAGCCGTCAGAGAGACCGGGGTCCGGGGGTCACTCCAACTGGTCGATGTCGACCGTGCCCGCCCCCGGAACCGGCTCAGGCACCGCTCCCCACAGGATGACTCCGGCCAGGGCCACCGCGACCGTCGCGATCACCCCGCGCCTGCCGCGCGCCCAGCCCACCCGGAACCGCACCGGATCCTCGACGAACCGCTTCGTCACCGCGGCGGCCACCAGCGAAACCCCGATCGCGACGACGGTTCCGCCCCGGTCCCCGAGGACCGACAGTCGTGGCAACAGCAGCAGGTACACCGGCCAATGCCACAAGTACAGGCTGTACGACACCTTTCCCAGGCCTTGCGGCAGGCGGCTGCCCGCGATCCGTGCCGCCCAGGTGCCTGGTACCTGGGCCATCAGGACGATCAGTACGGCCGCGGCGAGAGAGTGGAGGAAGAGCCCGCCCTGGAAGAGCAGGGGCGCCGTCTCGCCGTCGGTCACGGCCCACGCCACCACCAGCCCGCATCCCAGGAACAGGCACACGAGGTCGGCAGCGCGGCGCGGCACGCGACGCGCGAGGTTGCACACCGGCGCGGTGGCCGCGAGCGCTCCGAGCAGCAGGGCGGCGCCACGGGTATCGGTACCCTCGTAGGCGCGGGTGGTGTCCACCGCGGCACCCAGCGAGACGGTCAGGGCGAGGGAGACCAGGGCACCCGCGCCGGCGAGCGAGGCCACGGTCCCCTCACCGCACCGCCCTCGGGCGGCCACCGCCACCACCAACGGCCAGGCCAGGTAGAACTGCCACTCCACGCCGATGCTCCACAGGTGGGCGAAGACGCGGGTGTCGGAGGCGTTCCAGTAGCCCACCTGCTCCGTGATGTAGTGCCAGTTGACCGTCTGTGCCCCGACCCAGGGCATGTCGTCGAGCGCGAAGCGCAGCTGCGCCGTGCTCCCCCAAGCCCACGTGGCCACCACGGTCATGACCACAACGCAGACGAGAGCGGGTAGCAGGCGACGGGCACGGCGGCCCCAGAACACGGCCAGGGCGATCCGGCCGCGCCCCGTCGCCTCGGCGAGGAGCAGCCCGGTGATCAGGTAGCCGGAGAGCACGAAGAACAGGTCGACGCCGAGAAAACCACCCCGTAGCTGCCCGGCGTGGAAGAGCAGCACGGCCGCGACGGCGAACCCGCGCAGCCCGTCAAGAGCTGCAATGTGCGCACGGCCCACCCCGCCGCGGCGTGCCGCACGGTGCCGGGCAGGCACCGTGCGGCCGCGCACCGGCGCGGGCGACGGAAGACGCGAAGGCATGAAGTCAACCGTTCCGTCAGTCGGCACAGCCGAGCTTGCTGTATCGCTCGTCACCGGTCCAGGATTCCTGGGCCCAGGTGTCCACCGACGCCGCCGTGAAGCTCTCCTGCTTACCGAGTTCGTCGGTGAACCACTTGGCGAAAGTGGCCGCCCCCTGTTGGCAGTTGTGGATCCCGTCCGGGGCGCGCTGCGCCTTCTTCGCCGAGGCGTCGGTGCCCCACACCTGTTGGGCGTCGAGGAACGCCGCCGCGCCACCGCTCTTCCCGGCGACTTCCGCGGCTGCCTTGGGAGCGGTGCGCATCTGCCTCTCGTGCTGCCGGTAGAACCCGTCGATCTTGATGGGCGGCGGTGAGACGAACACGGCCTTGGCCCCGGCTTCCTCGGCCGTGTCGACGGCCTTCTGGTAGGCGGCCCGCTGTTGGTCCTGGCTTCCCCAGTCGTACGTCGTGACCTGGTAGGCGATCACGGTGGGACGGAACGACTCGATGTCCTTGCCCAGTTGCTTCCATGTCTCGTTGGAGATCATCCGCGTGATCTTCTCGCCGCTGTCGACGATCGTGCCCCCACCGTTCGAAGAGGAGTCCTTGAACTCCACCCCACTCGCCTTCAGGGCCGCGCCCAGGGCGGGAGCCTGGGCGCCCGCGATGGAGTCGCCCAGCCAAAGCACCTTCGTACCTGCGCTCGTCGTTGTGTTGCCGTTCCTTTCGTCCCTGGTGCCGGTGCCCTCCTCGCCGCACCCGACCAAGGTCAGGCCGAGCACGGCGACTGCGGTGACCGCGCTCAGGGCATGGCGGGGGCTGCGAGGAGAACGGGGACGGGACTTGTGCCTGTTGTTCATGCCCCCAGCACAACAGCCCTCGATAGCCCAATCGCCCGCCGTCATCATTCGCTCATAGTCCGGACAAGGAGTGCTCATGAAGGCCGCCGCCCAGAATGCGGTGCGCAGTTCGTCGACGGCGGCCGGTGGCCCGGCGCCGACGACGCCACCGTTTCGCTGACGCGCTCACCTCCGTCGGACGGCGTGGCGGCGATGAAGTACACGCCCCGACCCGCGCGTTGCTCCCCGTACTCGTGTTTCATCGGACTGGGCAGCGCGACCGTACCCGATCCCGAGCTGGTGAGCCGTCTTATCGTGCGGGCCCTGCGTGCGGCCGGGCTGCGGGGTGTCGTACAGCGCGGCTGGGCCGGTCTCCGGGCGGACGGCGACGACATGTTCACCGTCGACGAGGTCCCGCACTCCGCGCTGTTCCCGCACATGGCCGCCGTGGTGCACCACTCGGGTGCGGGCACGACCGCGGCGGGACTGTGCGCGGGTGTTCCCGCGGTGCCGATGCCCGTCCAGTTCGACGAGGGTTTCTGGGCCGCGCGGCTGGTCTCGCTCGGGGTCGCGCCGTGCGCGGTCCCACTGCGCACGCTCTCCGCTGACCGGCTCGCAGCGGCCCTCCTACGGGCGACCCGGGAGCCGTCGGACGCCCGTCGGGCCCGGGACCTGGCCGGGCGGATCCGCGCCGAGGACGGGGTGGCGCCTGTCCTCGCCGCCCTGCACCGGCTCTGAGCGACCCGCCGGCCGCACCAAACGGGTCTGTCGGGGCACGGGTCCCGTAGGGGCACGGAACCCGTCGGGCAACGAACCCCTTGGGACCCGGAACCCGTCGGGCCTGGAGGCCCTCAGGCCCACTCCTCCCGCAGCCCGTCTTCCGGTGCCCGCTCGGGCCGTTGGTGCGGGTCCGCCCTTGGGCGCGCGCGGACGCGCGACCCGGCGAGCGGGGCGAGCCGGTCGGCCGCGCCCTCGACGAGTTCCAGGTCGGCCCTGGTGTGGGCGATGGCCGCGTCGATGAGGAGGGACACCAGGGGGTCGCCCGTGTGGGAGCGCCGCAGCCGGGTCAGGCCGGCGAGTTCGGAGAGGTACGACTGGCGCTGCGCCGTCACGAAGGTGTTCAGGGCGTCGGCGCCGAGGGCGGAGGCACCGAACAGTTTGAGGAACAGTTCGTCGCGGAAACCGCCCGTGCGCACCCAAGCGCTGGTGGCCCACTCCCGCAACTCCTCCTGCCCGGTCGCCGTGAGGCTGTACAGGGTCTTGTCGGGCCGGTCCGACTGGGCCACTTGGGACCTGGTGACATAGCCGTCGCGGACGAGGCGCTCCAAGATCTGGTAAAGGTGCCCGATGTTGAGCCCGCCCCACTGCGGGCCCACGGCCTCCTCGAAGCGACCCTTGAGCTCGTAACCGTGATCGGGCCCCTCGGTCAGCAACGCCAACACGGCGTGATGCAGCGGCATTTTGCACCTCCACTGGATTGTGACAATGTACCGCTGCATTGCCGCAATGCACGATGGGTGGGAGAGATCATGGGTGTGCGACTGCTGGGTGTGACGCGACGGTATCCGGGGCTGACCGCCCTGGACGCCGTCGACCTGGAGATAGCGGACGGCGAAGCCGTAGCGGTCACCGGCCCGTCGGGCTCGGGAAAGTCCACCGTGCTGCACCTGGTCGGAGGCATGGACCGGCCGGACGAGGGAGCCGTCGAGGTGGACGGCAAGGAACTGACGGCTCGTGAGTTGGACGCGCACCGCCGTCGGGTCGGGTTCGTCTTCCAGCGCTTCCATCTGCTGCCCGCGCTGACCGTGCTGGACAACGTGATGGCACCGGTGCTGCCCCGCCGGGTGGACTTCGACCGGCGGGCCCGCGCGATGGAGCTGCTGGAGGCGGTCGGTCTGGGCGAACGCGGCGACGCGCTGCCGTCCGAGCTCTCCGGTGGCCAGCAGCAGCGGGTGGCGATCTCCCGGGCGCTGATCAACCGGCCCGGGCTGCTGCTCGCGGACGAGCCGACCGGCAACCTCGACAGCGCGACCGGGCGGGAGATCATCGATCTGCTGCTGTCGCTGCGTGAGCGCTACGGGATGACGATGGTGCTCACCACCCATGACCCGGAGGTGGCCGTCGCCTGCGACCGGATCGTGCGGCTGCACGACGGCCGGATCGTCACCGACGAACGCGTGGCACCGGCCCCCGACGTGCTCGACCGGCTCGGGGGTCTGCGTCCGTGATCGCCATGATCCTCTCCCAGCTGCGCAGACGCCGTTCCCGCGCCCTCGCGCTGGCCTCGGGCATCCTGGTCGCCGCCACCAGCTTCGTCCTGCTTACCGGGACGGTGACCACGAGCCAGGCACGGACCACCGGGATCGTCGAGGCCAGTGCCCGTTCCGCGTACGACATCCTGGTCCGGCCGGCCGGCACCAAGGGCGCCGTGGAGCGTGACCGGGGTCTGGTCGAGGCCAACTTCCTGTCGGGGGTCTTCGGCGGCATGACCCTCGACCAGTACCGGCGGATCAAGTCCCTCTCTGGAGTCGAGACCGCCGCACCGGTCGCCAACATCGGCTACACACTCGTGCAGAGCACCGTCCCGGTCGACGTGTCGGCGTTCAGGGACAGCAAGGCGCAGTCCCAACTGCTCCGCCTCAAACCGAAATTGACCGCAGGGCTGGCCGGATACCCGTCCGCCGACCAGTACGTCTACCTCACGCGCAACCCGATCGTCGACTACGAGGAGTTCAACGAGACGACCTGGCCCGGCCTCCTGCACGAGAAGGCGGGCGGCAAGAAGTACGCGGTCTGCTGGTTCTACAACGAGGACAAGAGCGGGAAGACGAAGGACTGGAATGGCGAGCCGCTGCCCCGGCCCATGACGTTGTTCAACCCCGAACCCGAAACGGCCTTCTCCCCCGACGCCCGCTCACGCATGACCTGCGTACCGGGGGACGGAAAGCCCGTCGCCGAGGTGCCGGTCGCCTTCCCGGTACTGCTGTCGGCCATCGACCCGGCCGCGGAGGACGAACTCGTGGGCCTGAGCGGTGCGGTCACCTCGGGGCGGATGCTCACCGCGAAGGACCGGCCGGTGTGGGGGCCCGACGCGTTCAGCCTGGACCCGGTGGAATCGCAACGGCAGCACGACTACCAGACACCGGTCATGCTCAGCAGCCGCGCCCTGACCGCCGGCACCCTGAGCGCCACCGTGGAGCGGCTGGACGTCGGCGACCCGGCCGCCCTGCCCGCCAAGCTGGGCAGCGCCCAGGCCCATGACTTCGTCAACGGCCTGCGCGGCACCGCCGTCGGCAAGGTGACCGCCGACCTCGCCGCGGGCTTCCGATCCAAGATCGCCGTGAACGAGATCGTGGAGAACTACTGGACGGTCGGCCCGGTCGGCTACCGCAGCACCGAGGACGGCCTGGTCGCGCAGACCCGGCCCGCACAGCCTCCGGGCCTGTGGAAGGACAACGTCGGCGAGTCCCTGGAGTGGAACGTCCCCGAGGAGAACACGGGCACCCAGTTCCGCAAGGTCACCCCGCACGCCTCCACCAGCTGCCTGGGGAGGAAGGACTGCGAGCCCGAGGACCGCGGGCGCGGGCCGGCGCCGGTGCTGAACGTCGTCGGCCGCTACGACGCCGCCAAGCTGCGCGGCTTCTCCGCGCTGTCCAAGGTGCCGCTGGAGACGTACCAGTCGCCAGAGGTCACCGGCGCGGACGACGCTACGCGGAAGGCCCTGGACAACCAGCCGCTGCGTCCCGACCGCAACCTCGGGGGCTACCTCAGCGCGCCGCCCACCCTGCTCACCACGCTCGACTCGATCTCCGTCTTCACCCACAGCCGCAGAAAGGCCACGGCGCAGGAGAAGGCGCCGATCAGTGCCATCCGGATCCGGGTGGAGGGTGTGAAGGGTGTCGACCCCGCCTCCCGGGCCCGGGTCAACTCCGTCGCGGGGCAGATCCGCGCCGCCTATCCGGACCTCCAGTTGGACGTCACCGTCGGCAGTTCACCCGCCCCGCAGACCATCGTGCTGCCGTCGGACAAGACGACCATCAAGGTCACCGAACGCTGGGTCGCCAAGGGCGTGGCGCTGCGGATCCTCAAGGCCGTGGACACCAAGAGCGCGGTGCTGTTCGTCCTGGTCCTGGTGGTCTGCGGGCTCTTCCTGAGCCAGGCCGCACTGGCCTCGGTGCGGTCGCGCCGCACCGAGATCGGCACGCTGCGCTGCGTGGGGTGGAGCACGCCGGAGATCCTTCGTCTGATTCTCGGCGAGCTGGCGGTGATCGGCTTCGGCGCGGGTGCGCTGGGCGCTCTCCTCGCCTACGGCCTGGGCAGCCTCCTGGATCTGCCCGGTTCAGCGGCGAAGGCCGCCCTGGTCCTGCCCGTCGCGCTGCTGCTGGCGCTCGTCGCGGGGCTCGTGCCCGCCTGGCGCGCGACCCGGGTGACGCCGCTGGACGCGGTCACACCCGCGGTGACCGCCACCCGCCGGGCGGTTCCCGTCCGTTCCGTCGCCGGTCTCGCGCTACGCAACCTGGTGCGCGCCCGGGGCCGGACGCTGCTCGGCGCCGCGGGGCTGGCGCTCGGGGTGGCGGCCTTCACCGTGCTGCTCTCCCTCACGCTCGCCTTCCGGGGCGAGGTGGCCGGCTCCCTCCTGGGCAACGCCGTCGTCGCCCAGGCCCGCACGGCCGACTATGTGAGCGTCGTCCTGTCGCTGTTGCTCGGTGCGGCCGGGGCGGTGGACGTGCTGGTCATGTCCCAGCGCGAGCGGGCCGCCGACCTCGCGGTGCTGCGCGCCACCGGTTGGTCGAACCGGGAACTCGCGCGGCTCACTCTCTACGAGGGTGCCGGCCTCGCGATGCTGGGCGGCCTGACCGGCGCCGCGGTCGGTCTGACGACGGTCGTGGCGCTCGGTCAGGGAGTGCTGGCCGGGCGGCTGCTGGTGGTGGCCGGCGCCGCCCTGCTGGCCGGCCTGGCCGCGGTCGGCCTGGTGTGCGCGGTCCTCTCCGTGCCGATCCGGGCGCTGTCCCGCATCGCCCCGGCCCATCTGCTGGCGGCGGAGTGAGGTGACCGGGCCCCCGGTGCGGAGTGGTGCTCACCCCACGGTGATGTGCACCCTCATGTCGTCCGCTCCGGGGGTGCCGACCGCCTCGATGGTGACACCGCTCCATTTGCCCTGGGGGAGGTTGAGGGGCGGCTTCGTGGTCTCGCCGGCGACCGCGTTGCCGCCCGAGGGGTAGAGGTCGTCGCTGTCGCCGCGGTTGCCGCGGCCGAACATCCGGGACAGGTCGCCCCGGCCGTCGGCCTGGAGGAGTTCGATGGCGAGGTTGTTCTCGTCGTTGACGTTGTCGATGGACTCGTCGACCACGTAGACGGCGAGGCCCTCGTCGGGCAGGAAGGCGTCCTGGCCGCGCCGGCGACGGTACTCGACGAGGATGTACTGGGTGTCGGTCATGGTCGCGGGGTTGTGGACGAACACGGCCTCGCCGTCCTCCGCGGCGGGCCTGAGCGTGATGTCGCGGGTGGTCTTGTTGACCACCTGGGGCTCCATCCAGCCGTGGAACATGCGGAGCATGGCGTTGGGGAAGACCGGTGTGAGTCCGCCGTTGCCCCAGGAACCGCCCGCCATCAGGCAGTAGTTGCCCAGACCCTGCGAGCGGGTGTGCTTCTGCCGGCCGGTGTCGTAGTAGTCGGCCCAGCGGGCGGCGAGGTGGCCCCACTCATGGGCGCAGACACCGACGGCGCAGTCCTCGGGGACGGTGAGGAAGGTGCGGACGGACAGGCCGGGCGCGACCTCCAAGCCGTTCGGGATGGTCCACTTCAGGCTCCACAGGTCGGCGCGCTGCGTCGTCTGCTCGGCGCCCCGTCCCGCGTGGATGACGAACAGCGCGGTCACGACGCCCTCGCCGAGGGCGTCGTAGGCGGTGAAGTCCACTCCCGCGGCCTTGGCGGCCTCGACTGCGTCCCGCGCCAACCCTTGCGAGTTTCTGGGGAAGTTGGCGTTCATGCCGGAGTTTCCGTCGGCGTAGTAGGCGACCGGCTGGGGCATGCGGAACCAGCCGTGCACCTCGCCCTGGACGTCTATGCCGGTGGTCGGCGAGGCGTCGAAGCCGCTGACGTCCCGGTAGTAGGAGCGCATGCTGCCGGAGGGGTACTCGTCGAGGCCGAACAGCATGCTGTCGTAGTGGCCCGGACCGTGGTCGGGTTCGTGCGGCTGATCGGGGAAGTCGACGAGCAGCACCAACGTCCGGATGACGCCGCGCAGTTGGGTCGATGGACGGTCGATCAGCTGCTGGTCGGTGCTGGGGCCCTGCTCGATCCGGCCGTCGTCGAGGCCGATGAGGTTCTCACCCCGGCGGCCGGCGCGCCACACGGCGTAGTACTCCTCGAACGTCGTGGCCTCGGGCAGCCGCCGGGTTTTGATGAGTTCCAGGTAGCGCGCGTAGAGCTGGGCCAGGGCCTGCGGCGACAGGGGCACGGGGCAGGGGGCGGCGTGGTCGTGGGCGGGGCGGAGCGGGCTGGGGGTGATGCGCATGGTGGTCCCTTTCGAGGGCGGGCCGGCGGAGTGCCGGACTTGATCGGGCTGTGGAGTGCGGAAATTGGTCGGGCGGGCGGAGTGCCGGACATGGTCGGGCCGGTGGGGGTGCGGGACGCGCGCATAGTGGCCGCTGATCGCCCTGGAGCGCGTGTCCGGCACGGGTTCCGGAATCGGACGGAGGTGGCTTCGCACGCGAAGATGCCTGTTTCGAGCGCGAAAGTTCCGTAAAGCCGCGGACTGTGACGGACTGTCGGTTTCTGTCGTGACAGGGGACAGTGTTCGTCAGCGTCCCTGCGGGGTCCAACCGGCTGGCCGGAGAATACCGAGGAGAAGTTGGACGAGTTCGTCCACCACCTCGTCCAGGGTGGCGTCGACCCAGCCGGCCTGCCAGTCGTGCAGCAGACCGTTGACGCTGCCGATGAAGGCCGCGGCGGCGATGCGGTAGTCACGCGGGGCCGCCTCGCCGCGTTCGGCGGCGGCCGCGGCCTCGGCGCAGATGAA
The DNA here is from genome assembly GCF_004023625.1 of Streptomyces cavernae. Classification (GTDB taxonomy): domain Bacteria; phylum Actinomycetota; class Actinomycetes; order Streptomycetales; family Streptomycetaceae; genus Streptomyces; species Streptomyces cavernae. The sequence goes on from NZ_ML137708.1 coordinate 269,606, forward strand.
GTCGACCCAGCGCGACCGGCGTTCGAGGCGCTGGCGCTCCAGCCGCGGGCTGACGCCGATGATCTCGGTGAAGGTGATGCGCAGTCGGCGGGGGTCGCCGGTGACGTTGGCGGCGTAGGCGCGGAACGCCGCGGTGACGCGTTCCGCGATGGGCCGGCCCTCCGCCGTGGCGAGGCCTTCCAGGGCGGCCTCCTCGGCCCAGTCGTTGACCTGGAGGTGGAGGGCGGCCAGAACGTCCTCGAGGGTGCGGAACTCCTCGTAGAACTGACGGGTCGAGAGTCCGGCGGCCTCGCTGAGGGCGGCGACCGTCGCGCCCCGGTAGCCGGGGGTGTCCCCGAACAACTGCAGGCCCGCGTCCAGGAAACGCCGACGCCGTTCGGCTTGTCGCTCCTGGGCGGACTTGCCCCCGTAACGGCCGGTCGGCTGTCTGAGCCTGCCCGCCACACTGCCTCCCTCATTGACCACTGCGCTGATTTTGTCGCGTCCGGAGTCTTGTGAAGACGGCGACCCCTTCCTTACTTTCCAGTAAGTACATTCTGAATGTTCGCGTATTCAGATCTGCCCACCCTACGCCTGTCATGCTCTCGTCACTCTCCTCGCAGGGAAGGGAACGCCCATGTCCGTCCTGAGATCCAGGCACCTGTGTGCCGTAGCAGCCGCGGTGGTCCTCGGCATCACCGGGACCGCAGGCTCGGCCTCGGCGCAGGACGCCCCCGCCGGGCTGCGGGAGGTGATGTTCGTTGGCAACAACTGGGACGGCACCGCGGACGTCATCAAGTCCTCCGGCGACTTTGCCAAGATCGGCCGCATCAACGTCATCCCCGACAAGGAGGAGCGACTGGCGGCGATCAACGCCAATCCCATCGCATGGGTCTACTTCATGGCCATCCGCAACGGCGTGGGCGAGGGGCACGACCAGTTCGTCGACGACATGTACTCCACGCCCGACGGCAAGTCGATGGTGGTCTCACGGCCGAGTTTCGCCGACGTCGTCTCGATCGACATCGCCACCGGGAAGATCAACTGGCGCTTCGCCGTGTCGGGTTACCGCTCCGACCACATGGCGGTCTCACCCGACGGCACCCGGGTCGCGGTCTCCGCCTCGACGGGGAACACCGTGCATGTGCTGGACATCAAATCGGGGAAGCAGGTCGGTTCGTTCCCCACGGGTGACAAACCGCACGAGAACATCTTCTCGGGCGACGGCAAGTACATCTGGAACATGGCCATCGGCGACGTCAACACCTCGCTCGACGCCCCCTGGCTGGACTGGACGAAGGGCGACCGCAAGATCACCGTCGTCGACGCGACCACCTTCAAGCAGGTCAAGGTGATCGACATGCGGGAGCGGCTGAACGCGATCGGGCTCACGGACTACTCCGACGCGGTCCGCCCGGCCGTCTTCAGCCCCGACGAGTCGAAGCTGTACTTCCAAGTTTCGTTCTTCAACGGCTTCTTCGAGTACGAGGTCGCCACCGACAAGATCACCCGGACGAAGACCCTGCCGAAGAACCCCGCGACGAGCGAGGACCGCACCACCTGGGTCAACGACTCACGCCACCACGGCCTGTCGATGAGCCCGGACGGAACCAAGCTCTGCGTGGCCGGCACGATGGACGACTACGCGACCGTCGTGAACCGCGCGACCCTCCAGGAGGGCCCGCTGGTCACCGCCAGCAAGCCGTACTGGGCCACGGTCAGCGGCGACGGCAAGTCCTGTGTCGTCTCGGAGAGCGGCTCGGACCAGGTCACCGCGATCGACTTCGCGACCGGCCGGAAGACGGTGTCGGTGCCGGTGGGCGACCACCCGCAGCGAGTGCGGCTGGCTCACGTTCCCGAGGGCTGGACCGGCCCCTCGGCGGGCTGACCCGGCGGGCCGGACCCGCGCCGACCGTCCCCGCGGGGCGGGCCACGCACCGACGTGGCCCGCCCCGCTCGCGTGTGCACCGTCGGGGCTCCGGTGCGGGAGCCGGGACGCAGGACCGCGCCCATCAGTGCCACCGGGGTGGCGCGGATGGGCGCGGGCAGGGGTGCGGCGGGCAGTGCAGTGGGGGGTGCGGCGGTCGGGCGGGGTGGGGCAGGCGGATGCGGTCTGGTGGTCGCCCGCCCCGGAGTTGGTCGTCAGCCGCGCGAGGCCGCCCAGGCCGACAGTTCCGACTTCGCCGCCGCCAGCAGGCTCGCGGACGGGTTGGTGGCGCCGTTGGTGACCAGGGCGTAGTGCAGGGTCCCGGAGTCCGCCGCCGTCAGCAGCAGGCGTCGACTGCCCGTGCCACCCGGCTCGGCCGCCACCGCGACCGGGGTCGTCCCCCTGCTGTACGCGGGCAGTCCCGCCGTGGTGCCCAGGTCCGAGACCACCGTGGTGGAGGCGGTCGGGAAGGAGGCCGGGAGGTGCAGTTCGGTGGGTGCCTGGCTGCCGTTGGAACGCCACATCAGCAGCCCGTACTGGCCCGAGCCGACCAGCTGGGCCACGTTCGGCAGACTGCTCGGGACCGGGTTCCAGGTCAGGGTGGTGGAGCCGTCCCGGGAGCGGTCCTCGTAGGTGAAGGCGACCGTCCTGCCCGCCGTGGCGCTCGGGTAGAGACGGTCCAGCAGGCGGGCGTCCTGGCGCAGGACCGCCGTGCCGGAGTCGTTGAGTTCCACCGCCGACAGGTCCTCGTCGTTCCAGGCGTCGCCTTCGGTGAGGACTTTGTCGGGGTTGTCGTTCATCAGCTCGTGGTGGCGTCCGTTGTAGATGTCCCACTGCCATTGCGAACCGGACAGGACGGGGCCGCCCTGGGTCGGCTTTGACCACCAACTGGCACCCGGCACCCGGGAGTCGAGCGCCTGGTACATCGCCTTGAGGACCGTCGGCGCCTTGTCGGAGACCGAGCCGGCAAGCGGGTGCCCGAACTCGCTGATGATCGCGGCCGTCGACGCGGCCGAGGCCCGGTCGCGCACGGTCCCGAAGTCGCCCGAGTACTGGCCGTCGCCCGCCTTGCCCCACATGAAGATGCCGGAGATCGCCTTCTGGTCGTAGAAGTGCGTGTTGAAGACGTAGCGCGGGCCGAGCGTGCCCGCGTCCAGCAACCCGCCCTCCTGCTTCTGGAAGTCGAGGTTGGCGTTCCAGAAGAGGTTGGGCTCCACGAAGGCGGGCTTGTCCTTCCAGCCCGCCGCGTCCATCCGGGCGCGGAACTTCTGGTAGAAGGGCCAGAGGATGTCCTTCTCCCAGGCCCGGCTGGTCTGCCCGGAGTCGTAGCTGCCGGCGTGCGGCTCATTGTAGGGGTCGAAGCCGGCCACGCCCGCGAACTCCTGGGCGTCCAGGTTCTGGGCGAGATATGCCATGGTGCGCTGGGCGGTGGTCAGGAAGGCGTCCTGGATACCACCGACGTTGTGCCAGAAGTCGTGGGACGCCCGCTTGACGGCCTCGTTCTGGGTGATGTTCTGCCCCCAGAAGAGGCAGATCCCGCAGCTCTCCTGAGGGTAGTCACCGGCCTCGACCACCCACTTGGGAGCGCCGTCACCGGTGTACCAGCTGCCCTTGTTGAACAGGTAGCGCGAGAACAGGTCTTGGTGGAAGTCGGGGTAGACCCGGATCCCCGCGTCCAGGAAGGCGCGGATCTGTTCGGTGACGGCGGCGAGATAGGTGGTGTCGACCTGGCCGCGCACCGGCTCGGCGTGCGCCCAGGAGAGCAGGAAACGAACGGAGTTGCCGCCGCCGAGGGCGCGCAGCGCGGTCGCCGACTTCTTGGCGTCGGCGACGGAGGCGAACGGCAGTCCGTCGTTCTCCTCCAGCTTCGTCTCGCCGGAGACGTTGTAGCCGCGCAGGACGACCTCGCGGCCGAGGCCGTCGACGAACCGGCCGTCGCGCACGGTGAGGGTGGTGGCGGTCGTCCCGTCGAACCAGAGGGAGTCGGGGAGATCCGCGGCGGACGCGGGCGGTACGCCCGTCGCCGTGAGGAGACCGGTGAGCAGCACGAGGGGGCCGAGCAGGCGGGCACGGGACTTCGACATGCTCACAACAGTCAGGGCTGCACCAAGAGACCGTCAAGACTTATGACTGCTGAGTAAGTTTCACATTTTGGAGCCGAGCGGTTCACACCCGGCGTGTCATCTGTCCGCGCGCGCCCGACAGCCACGGCAAGAGCGACTCGTCGGGCCGCTCACTCCCCGTTGGGCATCGTCTTGGTCACCTTGCCTTGCCGGTCCGCCTCGAGGTAGCCGGTCTGCCCGTACTCATTGCTCAGGTAGACCGCGAAGCCCAGCTTGGTGCCCAGGAACTGGCCCTCCTGACGGAGCAGGAGGTAACGGGTCGTCGGGTCGTCGACGTTCAGCTTCTTCTCCGCCTGCTTCAGCAGGGAGGGGACGGCGTCCCAGTTGAAGCCCTTGAGGCTCACAGGCTTATCGTCGCCGATCAGTGACCCGCTGATGATGCCCTGCTCCACACCGCGGCCCACGAAGTAGGTATAGGTGTCGTACTTGGTGCGGCTGCCCTCGACCATGACGGACGCCGACACGTGTTCCGGATACACGGTGAGGTCGCCGTACATGTTCCGGCCCGACTCCTTCTCGATGGCCTTGAGCGCCGTCCGGATGCCGTCGGGGGTGAGCAGGTCTTCCGCTGCCGCCTCCTCTTCCTCGGGCGTCTCCGCTCCGGCAACGGTTGCCGTCGCTGCCGGGGTCGTGGACGTCGTCCGGCTCGGTGTCGCCACGGTGTCCGGGGAAGTCTTCGCACCGTTCGCCCCGTCCCCTGGCAGCAACTGCCAGAGCAGTCCGCCGGCCAGGACCACGGCGGCGGCGGAGGACACCACCGCCAGGCTTCGCGCACTTCGGCCCGGCCGCCGTGGGCTCGGGTCACCTTTGTGGGGAGCGGGCCCGGGCGCACCCGGGTAAGCGGGTACCCCCGGAGGCCCGAACCCTGGCGGCACGGCATCGGAGGGCACTGTGGACGGCGGCCCGAACTCCGATGGCACCGCGTCCCTGGGTCCCCAGGTCTGATGCCCCGTCATATGCCCTGAGGTCGACGGACCCGTGGCGAACGTGTTCGGTGCGGGCATCGGAGGTGGCGGCGCGAGCGGGTAGGACGTGGGGGCGGCCGGTGGCGTGTCGGCCTCCGCGGCGGCGAGCATCCGGTCCACCGTCTCCGCGTCCGGGCGCGCCACCGGGTCCCTGACCAGCACCTGGGTCAGCACGGCGGTCAGGGGTCCGGCCTGGGCCGGGGGCGGTACGTCGTCGTAGAGGACGGCCGCCAGCGTGGCCAGCGTCGTCCCTCTGCGCAGTGGGTGGTGACCCTCGACCGCCGCGTACAGCATCATCGCCAGGGACCACAGATCCGCCTCGGGACCGCCTGGGTTGCCCGCGACACGCTCCGGCGCCATGTAGTCGGGGGTGCCGATGATCGCGCCGGTGGCCGTGAGCGTCGAGGAGCCCCGCACCGCGGCGATACCGAAGTCCGTGAGGACGGGCCGACCGTCGCGGCGCAGCAGCACGTTGGCGGGCTTGACGTCGCGGTGTTCGACGCCCGCGGCATGGGCGGCGCGCAGCGCGGCGAGCACTTCGCGGCCGAGGCGGGCGGCCTCGACGGGAGCCATCCGTCCGCGCCCGAGGCGGTCGGCGAGCGAGCCGCCCTCGACGAGTTCCATGACGATCCACGGATTGGTGCCCGCGCCGTTGTCGACGATGTGATAGATGGTCACGACGTTCGGATGGTCGACCCTGGCGAGGGCACGGGCCTCGCGCAGGACGCGCTCCCGCAGCGTCCGCGCGCCGTCGGGATCGTACTCGGCGAGATCGATGTCCGGCGGCCGTACCTCCTTGATGGCCACGCTCCGCTGCAACACGAGATCGCGGGCACGCCACACCGTGCCCATCCCGCCGCCCCCGAGCCGCGCCTCCAACTCGAAGCGCCCGTCGACGATCCGTCTGCCGCTTTCCGCGTCATTCATGCCATGGAGGATAGAGGGCGACAAAAGCACGCAACGCGCGAGGTCGTCCGTCATGCCGGTAAGGCCGGACGGGATGTGCGTCCTGGCCTCGTGGCGCCGGAGCACAGGCATTGAACGACGCGTACCCGCCCGCGGTGACAGGGAGCGCGATCTGCTCACAGGTCCGTCGCGGCCGAACACTCCTCCGCCGACCGCGACCCCCCCTATAGTCATGCCATGTTCCCCACCCACGAAGCCTCCCCGCGTTCCCCGGACTTGGGCACGCACGGCCGGGTTCTCGTGGTCGGGATGGACGGGTTGCGCTACGACCGGCTGACCCGATCGCCGTCCGTGGCGCCCGTGCTGCACGCCCTGATGGCCTCCGGCGCCCACGGCACCAGCCTGTTGCCCTACGGCGAGGCGGACGGCCGGGCCGAGAACGGCCCGACGACCAGCATGGCGTACACCGACTCCGGGCCCGGCTGGTCGAGCCTGCTCACCGGGGTGTGGCCCGACCGGCACGGGGTGACCGGCAACGACTTCAAGGGTGCCGACTACGACCGTTACCCGGACTTCCTCACCCGCGCGGCCACCGTCCGGCCCGGTCTGCGCACCGCGGCCGCGGTGTCCTGGCCGGAGTTGGTCCGGCGCGGCACGCTCGGCCCGTCCATCGGAGACCTGGTGTACTACGACGGCGAACGCGACGGCTACGGCGCCGCGGACGCCCTCGTCGCCCACACCGCCGCGCGGTGGCTCGCCGACGGCGACCCGGACGTCGTGTTCGTGTACTTCGGCGCGACCGACGAAGCCGGTCACGGCCGGGGCCCGCTCAGCACCGCCTACGACCAGTCGCTGCTGGCCCAGGATGCCCACCTCGGCCGTCTGCTGAAGGCGATCGAGGGCCGGCGCTCGCGCCCCGGCCACGCCGCCGAACGCTGGACCGTGCTGATCACCACGGACCACGGCCATCTCGACGCGGGCGGCCACGGCGGCGACAGCCACGTCGAGCGGCAGGTCTTCGTCATCCTCTCCGAAGCCGGTGCGCCCGGCGGGACCCGGCTCGCCGATCCGCGTCTCATCGACATCGCCCCCACCGTCCTGGACCGCCTCGGCATCGGCCCCGACGCCCACCGGGACCTGCCGGGCCGGATCCTGCCCCGACCCGCCACTCCGCCCGGAAGCACCCAACTCCCCTGATAGCGTCGGTCGTTGTCGAGGGGAGCGACGACCACACATGACGGAGCCACAACCGCACACGGCATCCACCACCTTTCGTATCGGCGGGGACCTGGAAGTAGGGCGGCTCGGGTTCGGGGCGATGCACCTGCCGACCGAACCGGGTCCCGTCCGGGACACCTCCCTCGCGGTCGCCCGGCGGGCCGTCGAGCTGGGCGTCACCCTGATCGACACCGCGTACCTGTACGGCGGGGGAGCCAACGAGGAACTCCTCGCCGAGGCCCTGCACCCCTATCCGGACGATCTGCTGGTCACCACCAAGGTCGGAGTCGCCCGATCGGGCCCTGGGGGCGAGTGGAAGCTCGACGGGCGGCCGGCCGTCCTGCGCGACCAGGTCGAGCGGGCGCTGCGGCGACTGCGGGTCGAGCGCATCGAGTTGCTCCAGTTGCACCGCATCGATCCGGACACGCCGCTCGCCGACCAGCTCGGAACGCTGCGGGACCTGCGGACCGAGGGCAAGATCGGCCGGATCGGACTGTCCGAGGTCACCGTCGACGAGCTCGACCGGGCGCGGGAGATCGTCGACGTCGCGAGCGTCCAGAACCGCTACAACATGCTCGACCGCGAGCACGAGCCCGTGCTCGCGGCGTGCGAGGCGGCGGGGATCGCGTTCCTGCCGTGGCGGCCCGTCGCCTGGGGGGACGCGGGGGCGACGGCCGAGGTCGCCGCTGTGGCGGCCGAGCTCGACGCGACCCCCACACAGATCGCGCTCGCCTGGCTCCTCGGCCACTCCCCGGTCATGCTCCCCATCCCGGGCACCGCGCGGATGGCACACCTGGAGGAGAACCTCGCCGCGGGCCGGATCCACCTGACTCCGGCCCACCGTGCCCGCCTCGACCGACTGCCCCGGAGCAGCGTCTGAGCGCCCGGGAACGTGTCCCGCAACCATCCACCGGCAGGCGTCGTCGGCGTACTGCCCGCCAGTCGCCCTTCCCGCTGAGCGTGGCCGCCCTGCCGAGCATGTCCGTGCCGGTGGCCGGTGCCCTCGCCGGGACCTGCCTGCACGAGATCCGCTGACGGGCTCCACGCGACCCTCTCGCCCGGAACCGGCCCGACGGGTAGCGTGCGGCTGACCGGGCAGGCGGGCCATCAGAGCTCGTGATCCCGTAGTCAGGCTCCGCAGAGAGGCATCGGAGATGGACACACCGAACATAGTGATCGTCGGCGGCGGGTTCGCCGGGGTCGAGTGCGCCCGCGGCCTCGAGCGGCGGCTCGCCCCGGGCCGGGCGCGGGTCACCCTCGTCAGTCCCACCGGCTACCAGCTCTACCTCCCGCTGCTGCCGCAGGTGGCGGCCGGTGTCATCACCCCGCAGTCGGTGGCGCCCTCGCTGCGCCGCATCCTGCGCCGTACGGCCATCATGCCGGGCGGGGTGATCGGCGTGGACCCGCACTCCAAGGTGTGCGTGGTCCGCAAGATCACCGGAGAGCTGGTGGACCTGCCGTACGACTACCTGGTCCTCACGCCGGGCAGTGTCACCCGCACCTTCGACATTCCCGGTCTGCTGGACGAGGCGCGGGGCATGAAGACGCTCGCGCAGGCGGTGTACCTGCGCGACCACGTCATCGCCCAGCTCGACCTGGCGGCGGCGACCCAGGACGCCGACGAGCGGGCGGCGCGGCTGCAGTTCGTGGTCGTGGGCGGCGGTTACGCGGGCACCGAGACGGCCGCCTGTCTGCAGCGACTGACCAGCGCGGCGGCCAAGCGCTACCACCCCCGGCTGGACCCGGGTCTGATCAAGTGGCATCTGCTCGACGTCGCCCCCAAGCTGCTGCCCGAACTCGGCGAGAAACTGGGCGCGACGGCGCTGCGCATGCTGAGCGGGCGCGGGGTGGAGATCTCGCTCGGTACGTCGGTCTCGTCGGTGACCGAGGACAAGATCACCCTGACCGACGGCCGGGTGCTGTCCTCGCGGACGCTGATCTGGACGGCCGGAGTGGCGGCCAGTCCGCTCGTCACCTCGCTCGGCACCCAGACGGTTCGCGGCCGGGTCGCCACCGATGCCGACTTCCGGATTCCGGGACTGGACGGGGTGTTCGCGCTCGGTGACGCGGCGGCCGTGCCCGATCTGTCCAAGGAGGACGGCTCGTACTGCGCGCCCACCGCGCAGCATGCGATGCGCCAGGGCAAGCACGCGGCCCGCAATCTCGCCAACCTGCTGGGCGGTCGGCCGCTGGAGCCGTACCGGCACAAGGACATGGGTCTGGTCGTCGACCTCGGTGGCACCGACGCCGTCTCCAAGCCGCTCGGGGTGGGGCTGAAGGGCGTACCCGCACAGGTGGTGGCCCGCGGCTACCACCTGTTCGCACTGCGCACGGGTGCCGCCCGCTTCCGTACCGGAGCGAACTGGTTCCTCAACTCCGTTGCGGGGGACGACTTCGTGCGGACGGGCTTCCTCGCGGACAAGAAGGGTGCGCTGCGGGACTTCGAGCAGACGGATGTGTACCTGAGCCCGGAGGAGGTGGCAGCGCGGACACGGAGTTAGGGGTGTTTGGAAGTCCCGCACAGCACCCCATAGGTGTCCGGACCCGATCACCTAACGAAGGCCGCGCCGTCCGGTTCCATAACGGGCCCAAGGACGCGCGGCCTCGGCCACCTGGCGCCGCGGTGCGCGGGCGGTCCGGTCATGTGCTGGGCAGCTTCCACTGCCGGGTCCCGCGATCAGTGACTATGACGGCTTCGAAGCCGCCAGGCTCTTTCCTGACCGTGGCCGAGATCGTGGATCCGTCGAACTCGAAGGTGACGAGAGGGCTCGCTCCCCCGCCCAGGTCCAACAGGCGGACGCGCCCGGGATTCCTCTCGTGCCCACCGTGGCGGTTCGCGTCCACGACCAGCGCTGTCTGCTCCGCCTTGTCGAAGAGGATTCTGGGCGTAACGGTCGCGCCGGGGGTCGTCAGGAATCCGGGAACATCCATCGGGAGAGCGGCAGCGGAGCCGAGCTTCGCGAAACGGAACAGCACGTCATTGGAGTAGCCCGGCACATGGGGCTGCAACGCGGCCAACGCGACGGCGAAGTCAGCCGACGCGCTGAAGCCGGCCCCGCTGACCGGAGGTCCGGATCCCGTCAGGACGGCGAAGGCGATGGGCTGACAGAGCCGTCTGGAGGTGGTGGTGTCCTGCACGACGGCATAGAGAGGCCAGTTTCCGCCCGTGCCCACCGAGCTCGGAGACCTGACATCCATTCCCTTCTGACCTGACGCGGACGTCGTTGACGCTCCGATGGCTCTCACCGTAGGTGCCCATTCCACGAATTCGCCTTCGGTGTAGGAGCGTTCGGGCGTCGCCGGTTTCTTCTTCCCACCGCTGGGACGAACAGCGGGTGGAGCACTCGTCGGCCGGTAGAGGGTGACGGGGAGTGCTGTGCCCGGCCCACCGCAGTGGCGATTGAAACTCACCGAGCGCACGTAGAGCGTGTAGCCGAGACCCGTCGCGAACGTGTCCGGGACCGCCAGCGAGATCGTGGTGGGGGTGAACCGGCGTGGGTACGAGGCATCAGGGATGTCCACATCCCAGTAGTACCAACCGCCCCCTCGTCCGTGATTTCCCGCTGTTGTTGCAGTGACGACGGTACCTTGATGAGTTTGTGTGTGGTCTCGTCGTAGTCGGGCATTGAGCGCGGCCAGGACAGCGGTGATGCCCTGAGGATCGGGGAACTTCTCCGGGTCCACTATGTTGATCACCGGTGCCGCCGTCTGGCCGGGCACCAGGTTCTCCTCCTGCGCGCGAGAACCGGCCTGCAGCGCGGCGATGTCCGGTGCGACCACGGGGATCGGCGAGTCCTGCCAGTTCCAGAACCGGGTGATGTCGAGTTTCTCCGCGGCGTTGGACCTGCCCAGTACGGCCTCGGCGAACACCCCGCCGCTCGGCAACGCCACGACCGTCTCCCGGGCGGTACCCAGCCTGAGCTTCTTGTCGTCGAGGAACGTCGCCCAGGAATCGTCCTCGGCGTACGTCCTGAAGACCAGGTAGTTCCCGGCGACAGCGACGGGAACCGGGTCGATGACCTCCAGCAGTGCACGGCCCTGCCACGTGTACGGCGAGAGCATCAGACCCAGCGTCGCCGTGTCGAGACTGCTCCAGACGGCCTGCGAGTAGTAGAGCGAGTTTTCCTGGAGGTGCCGCGTCAACTCCTCACCGGTGACGGTCTGCACCACGGTGTACACCGGCACCGTGGCCTCGCCCGCGGCGACCGGCAGTGTGAGCGTCAGGGTTCTCGGCGCGGGCCGGCCCGAGGGTGGCTGTCCCGCCGTCCCCGGGTTCGTCTCGGTCTCTGCGGTCAGGGTGACGGTGATCTCACCGGCGAACTCCTCCTGGCCGTTCTTCCGGCGCAGTCGGATGGAGCGTATGTTCCAGAAGTCCTGCATGCTGACGCCCGTGCCGAAGACCGCCTGCAGGTCGATGATGTGGCGGCCGTACCAGTTCGGCGCGGCGCCGGCGGCCACCCCCACATTGACGATGGGCACCGTGCGGGCCGGCGCTCCGGCGATGTCGAAAACCGCGGCGTCGAAGGGCAGTACCGAACGCCATGCTCAGTATGGTCTGCGCCGCCACATACGGCGGCCACAGCGCGGCGTCCCGGATCGTCGCCACGGCCAGTGCGGCCGCCAGGTCCCCCGCCAGCCGGGTGCTGATGCCGCGCAGCCGGTGCAGCGGCTCCAGTTGCAGCTCCCGGATCGGGATCGCCAGGCCCGCGGTGTCGACGATGTCTCGTGGAGCGGTGCCGGCCAAGGCGAACGTCGAGTCCGGATCTTCCGCGGCGTGGACGATCCGTTGAGCGGTGCCGAAGAGCTCGACGCGGCGAGGTCGAACACCGACTCGATGTTGATCCTCTTGAGCTGCTGTTTCGAAAGGGGACTGATCCCCAGCAGGGCATCGACCGGTTGTGTGATGAGCACCGAGGCGTCGAGCAGGCGGAACTCGCTGCGGACGTGGTGAGCTACGGAGCGATCCACACCCATCCCCCTGTGCCGGCGGCGCCCCGGCGTCGATGCGTCGACCTGTGTCAGCGATACACGGCGGGCGGCCGACCGTCAATGCGCCTTGGGGACGGTGTTGCCTCCCGCGCGATTTCACGCCGCGCCACACTCCCCTCTCACCCGATCCCAGCCCTAAAGTGACACCCATCACGTCCGATTGGGCACCCCTCGCCCGGTTTCCTGGGAGGGCACATGACCCGCATTTCGGTGAAAGTGGACGGCACCGCGTACGAGGACGAGGTCGAACCCCGCCTCCTGCTGATCCACTACCTGCGTGACCGGCTGGGTCTGACCGGCACACCCATTGGCTGCGACACCTCCAACTGCGGGGCCTGCACGGTCGACTTGGACGGGGAGAGCGTCAAGAGCTGCTCCGTCCTCGCGGTACAGGCCGACGGCAGCGAAGTGACCACCGTGCAGGGGCTGGCCACGAACGGCAGCCGGCACCCCCTGCAGAAAGCCTTCCATGAGCAGCACGGGCTGCAGTGCGGCTACTGCACCCCCGGCATGATCATGGCCGCCCGGGACCTGCTCGCCGAGAACCCGGACCCCACTCCGGACGAAGTACGGCACGCCCTCGAGGGCAACCTGTGCCGGTGCACCGGCTACCAGAACATCGTGCGGGCCGTGCTCGCCGCCGCGCGGCAGGACACCCCGGCCCGGGTCCCGGCGCAGGAGGCCGCGCTATGACCGATCAGATCACCGAACCGGCAGGTACCGGGCGGGAGGTCGGGCGTTCCCGGCCGCGCAAGGAGGACGCCCGGCTCGTCACCGGCCAGACCAACTGGACCGACAACATCTCCGTCACCGGACTGCTGTACCTGGCGATCGTGCGCAGCCCCATGGCGCACGCCAGGATCGACCGGGTCGACGTCTCCCCCGCCCTGGAACGTCCGGGCGTGGTCGCCGCGTTCAGCGGACGCGATCTCGCCGGGGGGATGGGCTCGCTGCCCTGCGCCTGGCCGGTGACCGAGGACATCGTGCTGCCCGATCATCCGCCGATCGCCGTCGACGAGGTGCGCTACGCGGGCGACCCGGTGGCCGTCGTCGTCGCCCGCGACCGGTACGCGGCGGCCGACGCCCTCGAAGCCGTCGAGGTCGACTACACGCCGCTGCCCCCGGTCCTGGACCTTCAGGCCGCGCTCGCCGAGGGCGCCCCGCTGGTCCACGCGGACAAGGGCACCAACCGCTGCTACGACTGGCCGCTCGCCACCGGTGAGAGCTTCGACGCCGTACGCGAGCGGGCGGACGTCGTCCTCAAACGCCGCTACCACCAACAGCGTCTGATCCCCAACGCCATGGAGCCGCGCGCGGTGGTGGTCACCCCGCTGGCCGCCTCCGGCGAGTACACGCTGTACTCGGCGACCCAGATCCCGCACGTCCTGCGGATCATGCTCTCCATGGTCACCGGTGTCCCCGAGCACAAGCTGCGGGTGGTCGCCCCGGACGTCGGCGGCGGTTTCGGCTCCAAGCTCCAGGTCTACGGCGAGGAGGCCATCGCGCTGGCGGTGGCGCGGGAGCTGGGCCGGCCGGTGAAGTGGACCGAGTCGCGCTCCGAGGGCTTCCTGGCGACCCATCACGGCCGGGGTGTGATCCAGGACATCGAGGTCGCGGCGACCCGCGAGGGCAGGCTCCTCGGCCTCAAGGTGGATCTGCTCGCCGACATGGGCGCCTATCTGATGCTGGTCACCCCGGGCATCCCGATCCTCGGCGCGTTCATGTATCCGGCGATCTACAAGATGGACGCCTACGAGTTCAACTGCACCGGCGTCTTCACCACCAGGACCCCCACGGACGCCTACCGCGGCGCCGGCCGCCCGGAGGCCACCTACGCCATCGAACGGATCATGGACGAGCTGGCCGCCGAACTCGGCCTGGATCCGGTGGAGTTGCGACGCCGCAACTGGATTCGGCACGAGGAGTTCCCGTACACGAGCATCGCGGGGCTCACCTACGACAGCGGCGACTACGAGGCCGCCACGGAGAAGGCGCTCGCCCTCTTCGGGTACGACGACCTGCGTTCCGAACAGCAGAAGCGCAACGAACGCGGCGACACCGTACGGCTCGGTATCGGCGTCTCCACGTACACCGAGATGTGCGGTCTCGCGCCCAGCCGGGTGCTGCGCGACCTGCGCTACGCGGCAGGCGGCTGGGAGGCGGCGAGCATCCGGATGCTGCCGACCGGCAAGGTCGAGGTGGTCACCGGGACCAGCCCGCACGGGCAGGGCCATGTGACCTGCTGGAGTCAGATCGCCGCCGATGTGCTGGGGGTGCCGTTCGAGGACGTCGAGGTGGTGCACGGCGACACCAAGGCCGCCCCGCAGGGCATGGACACCTACGGGTCACGGTCACTGGTCGTCGGCGGGGCCGCCGTCCACCACGCGGCACGGAAGGTGGTGGAGAAGGCCCGGAAGGTGGCCGCGCACCTGCTCGAAGCGAGCGAGCACGACCTGGAGTTCACCGACGGGGTGTTCTCGGTGAAGGGCTCCCCGGACGCCCGCAAGACCATCCAGGAGATCGCGTTCGAGACGTTCTCCTCGCACGACCTGCCGGACGGCATGGAGCCCACCATCAACGCCGAACACCTCGTCGACCCGGAGAACTTTTCCTACCCGCACGGCACCCACCTGTGCGCGGTGGAGGTCGACACGGAGACGGGGCGGACCTTGATCCGCAGTTACGTGTGCGTGGACGACGTGGGCCGGGTCGTCAACCCGATGATCGTCGAGGGACAGGTGCACGGCGGGCTCGCCCAGGGCATCGCACAGGCGCTGTACGAGGAGGCCGTGTACGACGACGAGGGCAACCTCGTCTCCGGCACGCTGGCCGACTACCTGGTGCCGTCGGCGGTGGATCTGCCCGAGTTCGTGACCGACCGCACCGAGACCCCCGCCACCTCGAATCCCCTCGGTGCCAAGGGAGTGGGCGAGGCCGGCACCATCGCCTCGACGCCCGCGGTCGTGGGCGCGATCGTCGACGCGCTGCGCCCGCTGGGTGTCACCGACGTGCGGATGCCGTGCACCCCGCAGCGGGTGTGGGAGGCGCTGCGGGACGCGCGGGCGCAGAAGGGAGAGACGTCATGATTCCCGCCGCGTTCGACTACGCCCGGCCGGCCACCGTCGCCGAAGCGGTGGGCACACTCGACGGCGCCGCCGAGGACGAGGCGAAGGTGCTGGCCGGCGGTCAGAGCCTGCTGCCGCTGCTCCGGCTGCGGCTCGCGTTCCCTTCGCTCGTCGTCGACGTGGGCCGCATACCGGAGCTCAGGGGTGTGCGCGAGGACGGGGACAGCCTCGTCATCGGCGCGCTGACCACGCACCACGACGTGATCCGCGACCCGTTGGTGCGCCGCCACGCCGGGCTGCTGGCCGCGGCCACCGCCACGGTCGCCGACCCCGCCGTACGCCACCGCGGGACCCTCGGCGGCTCGCTCGCCCACGCGGACCCCGCCGGGGACCTGCCCGCGGTGGCGCTCGCCCTCGACGCGGAACTGGTCGCGGAGGGACCCGGCGGCCGACGGACCGTCCCCGCCCGGGAGTTCTTCGTCGACTATCTGCAAAGCGCCCTGCGGCCCGACGAGTTGCTCGTGGAGGTGCGTATCCCCAAGAAGGACGGCTGGGGTTTCCACTACGAGAAGTTCAGCCGGACCGCGCAGGCGTGGGCGGTGGTCGGGGTCGCCGCACTCGTCCGGCGCGAGGACGGGCACATCGCCGAGTCGCGGATCGGGCTGACCAACATGGGCTCGACACCGCTGCGGGCCTCCGCCACGGAGGCGGCGCTGGCGGGTGCACCGGTCGACGCGGTGGCTCGGGCCGCGGAGTCCGCGGCGGACGGCACTCAGCCGTCCGCCGACCCGTCGGCCTCGCCCGAGTACCGTGCGCACCTGGCGCGGGTGCTCACCCGGCGGGCGGTGCTGGCCGCCCTGGGGTGAGCGTCGGCGGCCCGGAACGGCCAGAACGGCCCCGCGGGGCCATGGAGAGAGTATGGACGGTTGGACCGGTCCGCAGGAGGTGCGGGCCAGGCTGGAGGAGACGGGATACCTCGTCGACGACGGCCTGGCCGTCGCCTCCTTCCTCGCGCTGCGACTGCGTCGGCCGATCTTCTGCGAGGGCGACGCGGGCGTGGGCAAGACCTCGCTCGCGTCCGCCCTCGCGGCCTGTCTGGACGCCCCGCTGATCAGGCTGCAGTGCTACGAGGGCATCGACGCCGCGCAGGCGCTGTACGACTGGGATTTCCCGCGTCAGCTGCTGCACCTGCGGGCGGCGGAGGCCGCGGGGATCACGGATGCCGAACGGCTGGAGGGCGAGCTGTACGACCGCCGTTTCCTGCTCGCGCGGCCGCTGCTGCGGGCGCTGGAGACCTGGCCGTGCGTCCTGCTCGTCGACGAAGTCGACCGCGCGGACGACGAGTTCGAGGCGTTCCTGCTGGAGCTGCTGTCGGAGTACACGGTCACCGTTCCCGAACTGGGCACGCTGCGGGCGAAGGAGCCGCCGGTGGTGGTGCTCACCTCCAACCGCACCCGGGAGGTGCACGACGCGCTCAAGCGGCGCTGCCTCTACCACTGGTTCGACCATCCGGACTTCGCCCGTGAACTGGCCATCGTGCGGCGGAGGTTGCCGGAGGTGACGGCTCGGCTCGCCGAGCAGGTGACGGCGCTGGCGCAGGCGTTGCGGGCGGAGGACCTGCTGAAGCCGCCGGGAGTCGCGGAGACCATCGACTGGGCCCGGGCGCTGGACGCGCTGGGCGCGACGGAGCTGGACGCGGAGCTGGCGGTGGTGACGCTGGGCTCGGTGCTGAAGTACCGGGAGGACGCCGACCGGGCACGGGGCCTGGATCTGTCCGGGATCCTCGAGCGGCGGTGGGTGTGAGAGGCAGCGGCGCCGCGCAAGGGGCGCGGGCCGACGCGTCCGGTGTCGTCGTGGGGTTCGCCCGGGCCCTGCGCGCGGCGGGGGTCGAGGCGGGCCCCGACCGTGTCCAGGCCTTCCTCGGCGCCGTCGACGTACTGCGGCCCGGCGTCCGCTCCGACGTGTACTGGGCCGGGCGGCTCACCCTGTGCGGCGGCCACGACGACCTGGAGCGCTACGAGCGCGTCTTCGCGGCGTACTTCGGCGACGCGACACCGGTGCACGGCGGATCGCCGCCCACGGCTCCCGGGCCGCGCGTCCGGCTGAGCGTACGCGACGCGGGTCCCGCTCCGGTCGCGTCCTCGACGTCCGCGGAGGCGGTGCCGGTGCCGGTCCTCGCCGCCGCGGCGGAGGTGCTGCGGCACCGCGACTTCGCCGGGCTCACCGCCGGCGAGCGAGAGCAACTGCGGCGGTTGCTGGCCGCGTTCACGCTGCGCGGTCAGCCCCGGCGCACCGCGCGCCGGCGTCCGGCGCGGCGCGGCACGGTCGATCCGCGGCGCACGGTACGGCTGTTGCTGCGCAGTGGCGGCGAACCGGCCCTGCTGCGGCGGCACTCGCGCGCCGACCGTCCGCGCCGGGTCGTCCTGCTCGTGGACGTGAGCGGCTCCATGGCCCCGTACGCGGACGCGCTGTTGCGGTTCGCGCACGCGGGCACCCGGGGTGGGCCGACCGAGGTGTTCACCATCGGCACCCGGATCACTCGGGTGACCCGCGAGCTGTCGCACCGCGATCCGGACGTGGCGATGGCCGCGCTGGCGGCGGCCGTGCCCGACTGGCGCGGCGGCACCCGGCTCGGTGAGCTGCTGCGTGCCTTTCTCGACCGTTGGGGGCAACGCGGGATGGCGCGCGGCGCCGTGGTCGTCCTGCTGTCGGACGGCTGGGAGCGCGGCGATCCGGAGCTGCTGGGCACCCAGATGCGCCGTCTGCACCGATTGGCGCACCGGGTGATCTGGGCCAATCCGCGCAAGGCCCGTCCCGGATACGCCCCGATCGCCGGCGGGATGGCGGCGGCGCTGCCGAGCGTGGACGCTTTCGTCGAAGGGCACAGCCTGGACGCTCTGGAGCGGCTGGCTGCCGTGGTGCGTGGCTCGGCGAGCTCCCTGAACGCGGTGGGCTCGGTGACCTCGGTCGACTCGGCGAACTCGGTGGACTCGGTGAGCTCGGTGAGCTCGGTCGACTCTGTGGATTCGGTCGACTCGGTGGGCTCTGTGAAGGGAGCAGACGATGCGTGACATCCTCCCGGCGCTCAGCCGCTGGTACGCGGCCGGGGCGCCGTTCGGGCTCGCCACGGTGGTCGCGGTCAGCCGCAGCGCGCCGCGCGGACCGGGCGCGGCGATGGCGGTCGGGCCCGACGACGAGGTGCTGGGCAGCGTGTCCGGTGGCTGTGTGGAGGGCGCGGTTTTCGAGCTGGCCAAGGAGGTCGTGGCGGCGGGCGAACCACGGCTCGCCACCTTCGGCTACAGCGACACGGACGCCTTCGCGGTCGGGCTGACCTGCGGCGGGGAGATCACGCTGCTGGTGCGCCCGGTCACGTCCGGGACCGACCCCTGGTTCGGGCAGGTGGCCGAGTCGGTGGCGGCGGGACGGCCCGTGGCGGTCGCGACGGTGGTCTCCGGGCCGGCGCCCGTTGGCGCCTCGCTCGCGGTGTGGCCGGACGCCGTGTCGGGCAGCCTCGGCTCGCCGGGGCTCGACGCCGCGGTCACCGCCGACGCCCGCGGCGAGCTGGCGCAGGGCGGCACCGGGCAGCGGCACTACGGGCCGCGGGGCGAGCGGCGCGAGGACTCCGTCGCCGTGTTCCTGCACTCCTTCGCACCGCCGCCGCGCATGCTGGTCTTCGGTGCCATCGACTACGCGGCGGCCGTCGCCCGCATCGGTGACTTCCTCGGCTACCGGGTCACGGTGTGCGACGCCCGCCCGGTCTTCGCCACGCCGAAACGGTTCCCGCCCGGCGTGGACGTCGTCGTGGACTGGCCGCACCGCTACCTCCGCACCACCGTGACCGACGACCGCACGGTGATCTGCGTCCTGACGCACGACCCGAAGTTCGACGTCCCGCTGCTGGAGGAGGCGTTGCGCCGGCCGGCCGCGTACATCGGTGCGATGGGCAGCCGCCGTACGCACGACGAACGGACGAAACGGCTGGTCGAGGCGGGCCTGACCGAGGCGGAACGGGCCCGGCTGCGCTCTCCGGTCGGCCTTGATCTGGGAGCGCGTACACCGGAGGAGGTGGCGGTCTCCGTCGCCGCCGAGATCGTCGCGCTGCGGTGGGGTGGCAGCGGACTGCCGCTGAGTGCGACCGCCGGGCCCGTCCATCCCTCGGAGCGCGAGGCGTCCGTGCGGGAGCCCTTGTAAGGACTCCCAAGGCCTCGACGCGCACCGGCCGACGGCGTGCCGGCCGTCCCCGCTCGTCCCCGGATGTCAGGTGCGCGGCGGCAACCGGTGCAGTCGTACCTCCGCGAGGCGGCCGTCCGCCACGGTCGCCGTCATGTAGGTGCAGTGGGGCTGGCGGCGGCGGTCCGTCGGAGAGCCGGGGTTGAGCAGGCGCAGGCCGGTCTCGGCGGTGGTGTCCCAGGGGATGTGGCTGTGTCCGAAGACGAGGACGTCCAGGTCGGGGAAGCGCTCGGCGCAGCGGCGTTCTCGGCCCTGGGCGGGGCCGGTCTCGTGCACGACGCCGAGGCGCAGGCCGTCGAGTTCGGCGCGGGCGATCTCCGGGAGACGGGACCGCAGCGCGGGACCGTCGTTGTTGCCGTGGACGGCGACGAGCAGCCGGGAGCGGTCCTGCAGCAGGTCGAGGGTGGCCTCGTCGACCCAGTCGCCCGCGTGGACCACCACGTCGGCGCGCGGGACCTCGGCGAGCAGCGCGGCGGGGAGTGCCTTGGCGCGCTTGGGCAGGTGGGTGTCGGACATCAGCAGCAGGTGCACGCCGTTCACGGTAGTCAGGTCGTGGCAGGGGCGCAGGGTGGCCTCGGCGGTGTTCTGAAGGTCCCCCGCGGGGCTTTCAGGACTCCTCCTGGCCCACCACGATCTCCGCCCACACCTGTTTGCCCCCGCTGACCGGCAGCGTGCCCCACGACTCCGACATCGCCTCGACGAGGAGGATGCCGCGGCCTCCGGTGGACTCCCAGCTGAGGTTGGGGGACTTGACGGGTGTGCGGGGCGAGGCGTCGGCCACGGCGACGCGGAAGCGGTCGTTGATGTGGGTGAGGTCCATGCGGACCTGGCCCGCGGTGTGAATGAGGGCGTTGGTGACCAGTTCGGAGACGACCAGGAGGATCGTGTCGGCCTCGGCCGTGAGGTTCCACGCGCGCAGGGTGCGGCGGGTGAAGCGGCGGGCGTGCCCGACGGCCTCGGGGACCCGCCACACCGTCCAGCTCTCCCGCAGCGGCCGGGTCGCCATGCCGTCGTAGCGGATCAGCAGCAGTGCCACGTCGTCGCGGCGGTTGGCGTCGGCAAGCAGGGCGTCGGCGGTCAGCCCGAGGTCGCCGGGGTCGGCCGCGGAGAACACCTCGCTGAGCCGCAGCAGCCCGTCCTCCAGGTCGAGCTCGGCGGACTCGACAAGGCCATCGGTGGTCAGCGCCAGCACCGTGCCGGGCAGCAGGCTGAGCTGGGTCATCGGGAAGTCGGCCTGGGAGATGACGCCGAGCGGTGGGCCGCCGTCCGTCGGCACGATCTCGGTGGAGCTGTCCGGGTGGCGCAGCACCGGCGGCAGGTGGCCGGCGCGGACGCACCAGGCGGTGCCCTCCTCCATGTCCAGGTCGACGTAGCAGCAGGTGGCGAAGAGGTCGGTCTCCATGTCCACGAGGAGGCGGTTGGCGTGCGCGACGACGACATCCGGCGGGTGGCCTTCGATGGCGTAGGCGCGCAGGGCGGTGCGCATCTGGCCCATGACAGTGGCCGCGGAGGCACTGTGGCCCTGGACGTCGCCGATGACGAGGCCGACGTGGTTGTGGGGCAGCGGAATCACGTCGTACCAGTCGCCGCCCACCTCCAGGCCGGCGGTGGTGGGCAGATAGCGCGCCACGGCGACCCCGCCGGGCAGGGTGGGCAGACGGCGCGGCAGCAGCGTCCGCTGGAGCATGCCGATCAGTTCGTGCTCGGCGTCGAAGGCGTGGGCGCGCATCAGGGCCTGACCGGTGAGTCCCGCGGCGGCGGTGAGCAGGGCACGCTCGTCGGGGCCGAAGTGGTGCGGGCTGTCCCAGCCGATCAGGCAGGCCCCGGCCATGCGCCCGGCGGCGGGCAGCGGCAGCACGGCGAGTCCGCCGGGGCCGACATCGGCGAGCGCGGGTTCCAGCGAGGCCCCGGCCGGCCAGATCGCGGCCCGTCCCTCGCGCAGGGCCGCCGCGAGGGTGGGCATGGCGCGCACCGGAGCGTCGGGCCATTCGGAGCGCCACTCGGTGCGCCACAGCTCCGGCCAGGCCTCCGGCTGCGGCGGGTCGAGGAACGTCACCACCAGCCGGTCGGCCTCCAGCTCGGCGAGGGCGATGCGGTCGGCGCTCAGCGGCTGGCGCAGCGCGGCGGACACGGCCTTGCTGACGTCCCGTACGGTGCCCGCCGTCGCGAGGGCGGAGGCGAGGCGCTGGACGCGGGCCACGTCGTTGGCGCCGGGACGCGTCCCGGAGGCCTCGGCGACGGTGCCGACCAGCCGGGCGGGCTCCACGTCGCCGCCGGGGAGCAGCTGGGCGCGCAGCCGCAGCCAGCGCGGAACCCCGGACGGCGTGGTGATACGGAACTCCAGCTCGCGGTCGCCGATGGACATGTGGTCCGCCTCGACCACGGACATCAGCGCGGGCAGGTCCTCCGGGACGGTCCGGGCGAGGAACGTCTCGACCTTGCCGTCGAACTGCTCCCGCCCCAGTCCGAACAGCTCCAGCAGGTCGTCGTCCACGTCCACGCGTCCGCTGTCCATGGCGAGGCTGAAGGAGCTGGCGGGCAGCTCTGCGGGATCGAAGCCGCCCGGCTCACCGGCTCGCGCGGACGGCGCCGGACAGGTGGCGGCCTCGGCGAGGAGTTGCAGGCTGCGGCGGTCCTCCGCGTCGAACCCGTCCGGGGTGTCGCCGGCCGCCACCAGGCAGCCGCCGGGGGCCGGGTCCTCGCCCGGGACGGGCAGCACGGCGAGCGAGAAGTCCCTGGTAGGTGAACTGGCGGGGGCGGGTGCCGTGCGGTCGCCCGAGGACGGGGCCATGTCGTCGGGCGGCAGCCATACGGGCCGGCCCAGCAGGTGGACGTCCGCCACGGGCAGGGCCCCCGAGCCGGCTTGGGTCTTGTGCAGCCCGTACAGGTTCCCCGGCGCACCGGCGGAGGCGACCAGCCGGAAGTCCTCGCCGTCTCCCCGGGGCGCGTACACGGCGACGGCCGTGGCGCTGGTGAAGGCGAGGACGAGTTCGAGGACGGAACGCAGCCGCTCGCGGGGGGCGAGGTCGGCGGGCAGAGCCTTCAGGGCGAGCTCGACCCGCAGATTTGCCGTTCTGCGTCCTGCCGCTCCCTCAGTCACCACGTCCGTCATTACAGCGCTTCCCGCACGGTCGCGCAGCCCCTGTGACCGGCACGGAGCACTCCGTGGCGGTGGAGCGTGGACGAACGGGCCCATGGGGACCGGGGTGGCGGAGTGCGGCCGGGGTATGCCGCCGGCGCGCGGTGCGCGTTCGAAGGGCCTGTGTCCGACGTGCCCGCCGTGCGGGGAGCGCGCCCAGGAGGGAGCCTTGAGCCGTGGGCCCTTCGCGCGGCAGCGGGAGGAGGTGGTCCGCCATGTCCGGCATACGGGACCCATGGCCGCCATCCGAGGGCGCACAACGGGCCGTCGAAGTCCGAACGGGCAACGAAGGCGCCGAGCCAGGACGCGCCGACGCGGGACGCGCCGGGGAAGGACGAACCGCGGAAGCGGGACACCCCGGGGAAGGACGAGCCGCGGAAGGACACGCCGCGGAGGTCAGCTTCGGGCAGGCCGGCGCTGCCACGGTCCCGGCCCGCGTGGGGCGGCCCATCCTCTCCCTCGCCCTGGCGGCGATGCTCGACGACGTGCACGCGCACTCCGGCGCCGTCTATCTGCTGGCGCCGAACGAGCCGACGCTGGTGATGGCCGTGATGGCGGGGCTGCCCCGGGCCTTCGCCGCCCCCTGGGAACGGGTCGGGCTGCAGGCTCCGGTGCCGGTCGCGCAGGCGCTGCGGCAACGGCGGCTGATCTGGGTGAGCGGCGAGGAGGAGATGGCGCGCCGCTTTCCGCGGATCGCGATGGTGCTGCCCTACCCCTTCGCACTGGCCGCCGTGCCCGTGGCGACCCCCGGACAGGAGTACGGCGCCGTCTTCGTGACCTGGCCCGGTTCGCATCCGCCGGAGCTGTCCGACTGGGAGCGCGATCATCTCACCGCGGCCTGCGACCGGCTCGCGCTGCGGCTGGAGCGCGCCGCCGAGGAGAGCCATCAGTTGCTGCCCGAGACGGATCTGCTCGCCCCGGCCGCCGCCGCCACGGTCGCGGGCACTCTCGGCACGGTGGAGGCGGCGCGGATGCTGGCGCGGCTGCCGTACGGAATGTGCTCGCTCGACCTGCACGGCCGGGTGACCTTCGCCAACACCGCCACGGCCGAACTGCTCGGCGTTCCGGTCGGCGATCTGCTGGGCAGCCAGCTGTGGACGTCCGTGCCCTGGCTCAACGACCCCGTCTACGAGGACCGCTACCGCGGCGCGCTGATCAGCCAGCAGGTCACCTCGTTCGTGGCGCTGCGCCCGCCGTCCTGCTGGCTTTCCTTCCGGCTCCACCCGAGCACCAACGGACTGAGCGTACGCATCACCCGGGCCGAGCCGGCCGCCCGGGCCGAACAGCCGCCCACGCAGCGGGCGGAAGACGCCCCCGCCTCCCGGCTGGTGACCATGTCGCACGTGCTGAACCTGGCGGGCGCGCTCACCGAGGCGGCGAGCGTCCAGGACGTGATTGAGCTGGTCGCGGACGATCTCGCGCCCGCCGTCGGCAGTCAGGCCCTGGTGGTGTACGGCTCGCACGGCGACCGGCTGGACCTCCTGGGACAGCGTGGCTACCCGGACCCGTCGGTGGTGGAGCGCTTCGACGGCACTCCGCTGTCCGCGCCGCTCCCCGGAACCAGGGCGCTGACCACGGGAGTCCCGGCGTTCATCGAGTCCCGTCAGCATCTGGAGCGGCTGTATCCGGCCGGGCACGCGACACCGGACGGCATGGCGGCCTGGGCGTATCTGCCGTTGATCGCCTCCGGACGGCCGGTGGGCGTCTGCGTCCTCGGATACGCCGAGCCGCACTCCTTCCCGGCCGACGAGCGCGCCGTCCTCACCAGTCTGAGCGGGCTGATCGCGCAGGCACTGGAGCGGGCCCGGCTCTACGATGCCAAGCACCAGCTGGCGCACGGGCTGCAGGCCGCGCTGCTGCCGCACTCCCTGCCGATGTTGCCGGGTCTGCAGGCCGCCGCGCGCTATCTGCCCGCGACCCAGGGGATGGAGATCGGAGGGGACTTCTACGACCTGGTCTCCACCACCGGCGAGGCCACCGCGGTGATCGGCGACGTCCAGGGCCACAACGTGACCGCCGCCGGGCTGATGGGCCAGGTACGTACGGCGGTACGCGCGTACACCACGGTCGGTCAGCCGCCCGAGGAGGTGATGCGCAGCACCAACCGGCTGCTGATGGACCTCGGCACGGACCTGTTCGTGAGCTGCCTCTATCTGCGGATCGGCTGCGCGACCGGACGGGCGGTGCTGGCCCGGGCCGGGCATCCGCCGCCGCTGCTGCGGGGGCCCGACGGGCAGGTGACCGTGCTGGACCTGCCGGGTGGGCCGCTCCTCGGCATCGACACCGACGCCACCTATCCCACGACGGAGATCGATCTCGACGCCGGTTCGGTGCTCGCCCTCTACACCGACGGGTTGATCGAGTCCCCGGACACCGATCTGGAGGACGCCCTGTCCTCGCTCGCCGGCCGCCTGGCGACGGCCGGGGCCCGGCCGCTGGACCAGCTGGCCGACAGCCTCGTACACCACGACCGGAGGACCCAGCAGCGTGCGGACGACGTGGCGCTCCTGCTGCTGCGGCCTGAGTGAACACCGACGGGATGGCGACCGCGTACGGCCCGGCTTCTCCCCAGGGGGAGGGCCGGGCCGCACTGTGGGCGCTGTGCCTTTCAGACCGAGGCCTGCTGCCTACCGGCGGAATTCACCGGTGGCGGCGTTCTCACTGGTGGTCGTTCGCCCCACCGTTGACGCCCTGCTCCGCGGCGTCCTCGCCACCGAGGTCGTCACCGCCGGCACCGGCCTGCTCGCCGCCGCCGACTTCCTCGGCACCCTGCTCCGCGGGCGGCGTGCTCGCCTCGCCACCGGCGCCTGCCTCGCCACCGGCACCGGCGTCGCCACCGGCTCCGGCCTCTTCACCGGCTCCGGCACCGGCACCAGCGCCACCGGCTCCGGCCTCTTCACCGGCTCCGGCGTCCTCGCCGGCACCGGCCTCGCCGCCGCCGGCCGCACCGCCGTCACCGAGGGTCGCGCCGACCGCCGCGAGGGCCGTGGTGACCGGCTGGAAGAAGGTCTCGCCACCGGCGGTGCAGTCGCCGCTGCCGCCGGAGGTCAGACCGATCGCGCTGCCGTCCTGGGTGAACAGCGGGCCGCCGCTGTCGCCCGGCTCGGCGCAGACGTTGGTCTGGATGAGACCGGTGACCGTGCCCTCCGGGTAGTTGACGGTCGCGTCGAGACCGGTGACCTGGCCGTCGTTGAGCCCGGTGGTGCTGCCCATGCGGATGACCTGCTGGCCCACCTCGGCCTCGGCGGCCTGTGTGATCTCCACGGTCTGGCCGTTGCCGGTGTTCACCACGCTGTTGGCCTGGGTCGCCGGGTCGTCGTACTTGACGAGGGCGAAGTCGCCCTCACCGGGGAAGACGGCCTGGTCGACGGTGGCGATCGGCTGGCCCTGCTCGGAGTCCGACCACTCGGCCGTCGCGACACCGCAGTGGCCGGCGGTGAGGAAGGCCGGGGAACCGTCGCCCGCGGTGACGTTGAAGCCCAGCGAGCAGCGGGCGCCGCCGCCGAAGATGGCGTCGCCGCCGTCGACGAACGTCTTGAACGTGCCGGCCGACTTCTTGACCGTCGCGACGCCCTCTCCGAGGCCTTCGACGGTCGAAGTCAGCTTGTTCCAGTTCGCACCCGTAACGGTGCTGTCCGCGGTGACCTGAACCTGGTTGGTCCGCGGGTCGAGGGCCCACGCGGTGCCCGGAATGGTCGCGTCGGCCTTCAGCGTCTGCGCCGCGGTCTTCAGCGAATCCCAGCTGTTGTCCACCTCGCGCGGAACGGCGCCGGCTTCCTCTACCTGCTGAATGATGTTGTTGTTGTCGCCGTCGACGACGTTAATGATGACCTGCTGCTTTTCGGCGTCGTAATAAGACCCGCCGAAAGCTTCGCCGAGAGCCTCGGCCAATTGTGAAGCGAGGTCCGACCCCTCATCCGCCGCGAGCGTCTTGGGCGCCGCGGCCTGCGGCTTGTCCTGCGAAGCCATGGCGTTGGGCAGCAATATCGCCGCGCCTCCGAGCGCCACAACACCAGCTGCCGCAATGACGGCCTTGGTCTTGGGGGTACGCCTGTGACTCACTTATGACCTCCTGGGGGGATGGGGGCCTTGCCACCGATCCGCTGCTGGCTAACTCTGGGCGCCTTGTTGCCTGTTGATACGGAGGTGGTCGGTGAGGTGTTCAACGTTCTTTGAAAAATGCTGGAACCCCGTTTGCAAAGGCACGGTTTACCTGGCAGACGGCGCGGTTCACGGCGAAGAGCGCGAATACCCGGAACTCGGACACCCTGTCATGGACAATGACCGGGTGACCCTGAACCTCGCAGAAGCGGACAAGATCCTCAACGACAACTTCGCCCCGTGGGTGCTCGATCTGGGGCTGTCCGTCGATCGGCTGGAGGACCGGCGCGCGGTACTCCGGCTGCCGTGGAGCGACCGGCTGGCACGCCAGGGCGGCGCGCTCTCCGGTCAGGCCCTGATGGCGGCGGCGGACACGGCGACGGTGATCGCGGTGTCGGCGGCACGCGGCGCCTTCGTGCCGATGACGACTGTGCAGCAGTCGACGACCTTTCAACGCCCGGTCGCGGACACCGACGTACTGGTCGACGCGACCATCACCAAGCTCGGCCGCAGGATGGCGTTCGCCGACATCACCATGACCGCCGAGGGCACCGAGGAGCCGGCGGCACGCGCGAGCACGGTGTACGCGCTGCTGGGCTGAGGAGGACCTGCCGGACCGTCAGGGGTGCCCGGCCGCTACGCGTGCCATCGCCCGGCAAGGAACGCCGGCCACGCCGGGCACCCGTGGGCACTCACGGGCTTCACCGGCATTCACCGGCACCCCCACGGAGTGCGCCTGCGCCGGTACCGGCACACACGACGACCCACCCAGGGCCACCGCTTGGCCCTCCGCCACCCTCCGGTGACACACGGTCCCCGCGACGACCCACCCAGGGCCACCGCTTGGCCCTCCGCCACCCTCCGGTGACACACGGTCCCCGGACATCACCGCAACCCACGCTCCAGCGAATCTGCACACCGACTACGCAGCCGAGTCACGCCCCACAGCGGATCTGCACACCCCTGGCGCCCTGCCGCCCGCCTCTCCACGGCATTGGGACCGGAGTGCCCGATTCCGGACCGCGGGGCGTGCGAAGCAGTCGGGACGAGAGCGCGCACGCTGTGAAGAAGTCGCCACCGAGCCGTGCCCACGCCTCCACGGATCCGTTCCCCCGAGCCGTCAAAAGCGCTGAACACAGCGCCAGTTGATTTCGGGGACGACGCGACGCCGTGCTTTGATCCATTGCACCGCGGCGGCACCCGGAGGTCCCCTCCACCCGGTGCCGGACACCCGCGTGCGCGGCCGACCATCTGTCCCCCAGAGGGGCCGCTCCCCCCTTGTGAAGCATCCATATGAAGGGAAGTTCCACCATGGACTCCACCCCCCAGGTTCAGACCGCTGAGATCGCCGACGCCGACCTCGACAACATCTCCGGCGGTCTCGTCGGCGAGGTTCTGGGCACCGTCACCGGCACGGTCGACTCCATCGCCCCGGTCTCCGGCGTCGTGAACGGCGTTGTCGGCACGGTCGAGGGTGCCACCGGCATCAACACCGGTGTCGCGACCGGCCTGGTCGCCGGCCTCTGAGCCACGTCCTGAAGCGGTGAGTCCCGGAGCCGGCCAGGTTCCGGGACTCACGTTTGCCCGAAGCCCATCGCAGCCCCCAGGTGAGGCAAAGACCCGTGCAGTTCCGCCAACAGGCCCTCGCCAAGCTGCAGTCGCCCGAGGAGCTCGACCTCCCGGTGCGCTTCGCCCGCCCCCAGGGCTGGCTGGCGCTCACGGTGACGGTTCTCGTCATGGCCGCTGCGGGTTTCTGGGCCGTGAGGGGTTCGGTGACGTCCACGGTGAGCGCGCCCGCCGTTCTCATGCACGGCCAGGGCAGTTATGTGCTGCAGAGCCCGGTCGCGGGCCAGGTCACCGGCGTACTCGCGGAACAGGGCCGCCGTGTCAGGGCGAACGCGCCCCTGCTCAAGGTCCGCACGGACGACGGTGACACGGTGGTGCGCACGGTCGCCGCGGGCCGGATCACCAGTCTCGTCGCCACGGTCGGCGCCATCATCTCGACCGGGTCCGACATCGCGGCCGTGGAGAAGATCGCCAAGCCGGGCGACCCGCTGCTGGCGGTGGTGTACGCACCGGCCGAGAACGCCGCGGCGATCCCCGACGACGCGGCCGTCGACCTCACCGTCCAGTCGGCGCCGGCCGAGGAGTACGGGGTGCTGCGCGGTCGGGTGAAGGCCGTGGGCCGGACCGCGCAGAGCAGGCAGCAGATCGGCGCCTTCCTCGGCGACAGCCAGCTCGGCGAGCAGTTCACCCGGAAGGGCCGTCCGGTGGCGGTGCTCGTACGCCTCGACCGCGACCCCGGCACCGAGTCCGGCTACCGGTGGTCCTCCAAGGACGGACCACCGTTCGCCATGACGTCCATGACCCTCGCCACCGGCTCGATCCGGCTGGCCGACCAGCGTCCGATCGATTGGCTGCTCCCGTGACCACCGCACCCCCCGAGCGGGGCAGACGCCGCGCCCCCAAACGCACCGCCGCCGGCCGCGGCCCCGTCCCGAAGAGCACGCACCGCACCGTCCGCACCCCGACCGTCCTGCAGATGGAAGCGGTCGAGTGCGGCGCCGCGTCCCTGGCCATGGTCCTCGGCCACTACGGGCGTCATGTGCCGCTGGAGGAACTGCGCATCGCCTGCGGTGTCTCACGCGACGGCTCCCGCGCCGGGAACCTGCTGAAGGCCGCCCGCAGTTACGGTCTCACGGCCAAGGGCATGCAGATGGACGTGGCCGCCCTCGCGGGGGTGAAGGCGCCGGCGATCCTGTTCTGGGAGTTCAACCACTACGTCGTCTACGACGGCATGGGGCGCCGTTTCGGACGGCGCGGTGTGTACGTCAACGACCCCGGTAAGGGCCGCCGTTTCGTGCCGATGGAGGACTTCGACACCAGCTTCACCGGGGTCGTGCTGGTGATGGAGCCCGGTGCGGACTTCCGCGGGGGCGGCCGGCGTCCCGGTGTCCTGGGGGCCATGCCGGCGCGGCTGCGCGGCACCCACGGCACCATGCCCGCGGCAGTGCTGACGAGCCTGCTGCTGGTGGCGGTGGGCGCGGCGGTGCCCGCGCTCAGCCGTACGTACATCGATGTGTTCCTGATCGGGGGACAGACCTCGCTGCTCGGCGTGCTGTTCGCGTCGATGGCCGCGTGCGTGCTGCTCACGGTGGTGCTGACCTGGTTGCAGCAGGCGAATCTGCTGCGTGGCCGGCTCATCTCCTCGACGCTGAGCAGCGCCCGTTTCCTGCGGCATCTGCTGCGGCTGCCGGTCACGTTCTTCGCCCAGCGCAGTCCGGCGGACCTCGTCGGGCGGCTGCGTTCCAACGACGCGGTGGCCGAGACCCTGGCGCGCGACCTGGCGGCGGCCGGGGTGGACGCGGTCGTGGTTGTGCTCTACGCCGTGCTCCTCTACACCTACGACCCGCAGCTCACGGCCGTGGGCATCGCGGTGGCGCTGCTGAACGTGGTGGCGATGCGGGTGGTGGTACGGCTGCGCGCGACCCGCACCGCGAAGCTGCGCGCGGACACCGCCCGGCTCACGACCACCTCTTACACCGGGCTGCAGTTGATCGAGACGATGAAGGCGACCGGCGGCGAGGACGGCTACTTCCGCAGGTGGGCCGGACAGCACGCCACCACTCTGGAGGAACAGCAGCGGCTCGGCGTGCCCAGCGCCTGGCTCGGCATCGTGGCTCCGACGCTCGCGATGCTCAACAGCGCGCTCATCCTCTGGATCGGCGGGCTGCGGGCGGTCGAGGGACACATCTCCGTCGGTCTCCTGGTCGCCTTCCAGGCGCTGGTGACCCGCTTCACAGCGCCGATCACCCGGCTGAACGGCGTCACCGGCCGTATCCAGGACTTCGCTGCCGATGTGGCCCGGCTGAAGGACGTGGAGAACTTCCGGACGGACCCGCTGTACGACCGTCCCGAGGCGGGCAGCACCCGCCGGCTGCAGGGCCATGTCGAGCTGGCCAACATCACCTTCGGCTACAGCCCGCTCGACAAGCCACTGCTCACCGGCTTCTCGCTGACGGTTGGCCCCGGGCAGCAGATCGCGCTCGTCGGCGGGTCGGGCAGCGGCAAGTCGACCGTCTCACGCCTGATCTCGGGCCTCTACCGGCC
The DNA here is from genome assembly GCF_004023625.1 of Streptomyces cavernae. Taxonomy (GTDB): domain Bacteria; phylum Actinomycetota; class Actinomycetes; order Streptomycetales; family Streptomycetaceae; genus Streptomyces; species Streptomyces cavernae. The sequence goes on from NZ_ML137708.1 coordinate 300,358, forward strand.
GTGGGAGGGCACGATCCGCATCGACGGGCAGCGCCTGGAGGACATCCCGCGGGGCGCTCTGGCGGCCTCGGTGTCCTTCGTGGACCAGGACGTCTTCCTCTTCGAGGGGACCGTGCGGGACAACGTGGCGCTGTGGGATCCGTCGATCCCCGACGACGCGGTGGTCGCGGCCCTGCGCGACGCGGCCCTGTACGATCTCGTGATGCGCCGCCCCGGCGGTATCCACTCCCCCGTCGCACAGGACGGGCGGAACTTCTCCGGCGGTCAGCGTCAACGCCTGGAGATAGCCCGGGCGTTGGTGCGCAGGCCGAGCATCCTGGTGCTGGACGAGGTGACCAGTGCCCTGGACGCGGAGACCGAGCAGCGGGTCATCGACAATCTGCGCCGCCGGGGCTGTGCCTGTGTGGTGATCGCGCACCGGCTGAGCACCGTGCGCGACAGCGACGAGATCGTGGTGCTGCGGCAGGGCACGGTCGTGGAACGCGGACGGCACCCCGAACTGCTCGCGGCCGGCGGTGCCTACGCCGAGCTCGTCAGGGAGCGATGAGTTGACGACGGTGTACGAGGGCGACCTCGTCCTGAACGCGCTCGGCGGCCTCGGTGCCCCGGCCGACTGTTCCGGCTTCGGCCGGCTCGACCTGGCGGGGCCGCAGGTGCTGTGGCTGGTCGCGGAGGGATCGCTGGACCTGTTCGCGGTGGACGCGGACGCGGAGGGCCACTGGCACCATCTGGGCCGGCTCGAGGCGGGGGCGCTGCTGCTCGGCCCGGTCCACGGCCCGCGGCACACGCTCGTCGGCCGCCCCTCGCGCGAGTGCGTGATGCGGCGGATCGCGCTGCGCGAGCTGTACCAGGGTGCCTCCACCGCCACCTGGTCCTACGACGCGTACGGCAATCCCCAGTACGTACCTCCCGCGTCGAGTCCGCTGGAGTACGCCCTCGCGCTCGGTGTCGGCCGCGGTCTGGCCGTCCTCGTCGAGGCGCCGCTGGCCGGGGAGCCGGGTGCGGCGCCCACCGGCCGTGACACGTCGGACGAGAACGTGTTCTGGATGCAGGTGCCGCCGGGAAGCGTGCAGTACGGCGCGGACTACGGCGAGCTGCACGTCGACCCGGCGGTGTGGCAGGGCATGGTCGACCAGCAGTACCGGCTGCTGACGGCGCTCGACCGGTGGATCGAGCAGGTGGAGCGCGACCATGAGGACCGTGCCGCGGAGGGCATCCGGGCGGGCGAGGCGGTCCGCGCGGATGCCGACCGGACGCTGCTTGCGTCCATCGACCGGCGTTCCCCGCGGGTCGGCGCGGCGGACGCGGACGCCACGTACGCCGCCTGCCGGCTGGTCGCCCGGGCGGCCGGGATCACCCTCGCCGGTCCTCCCCCCAGTTCCCGGCTCCGCTCGAGCGCGGAGGAGCCGCAGGCGAGCGCCCCGCCGGGCGAACGGCTCGATCCGGTTGAGCAGATCGCCCTCGCCTCGCGGCTGCGTACCCGTGCGGTGCGGCTCGACGGCCGCTGGTGGCGCGAGAACGCGGGCCCGCTGGTGGGCCGGCGGGTCGCGTCGGGTGACCCGGTGGCGTTGCTGTGGCGGCGCGGCGGGTATGCGGCGGTGAACCCCTCGTCCGGGCGGGAGACCCCGGTGGAGAAGGCGAACGCGGCGGAGTTCGATCCGCGCGGGGTGATGTTCTACCGTCCGCTCCCGGAACGGCCCCTGGGCCCGCTGGGGCTCATCCGGTTCACCTTGCGGGGCACCGGCGGGGACCTGCGCAACCTCACGGTCAGCAGCCTGGTCACGGTCGGCCTCGGCGCGCTGGTGCCGATCGCCACCGGACAGGTGCTCGGTGAGTTCGTGCCGAAGGCACAGAGCGGTCTGATCGCCCAGGTGTGTCTGGCGATCATGATCGGCAGTGTGGTGTCGGCGGTGTTCACGCTGATGCAGAACCTGACGGTCCTGCGCATGGAGGGCCGTATCGAGGCGACCCTCCAACCCGCCGTCTGGGACCGGCTGTTGCGGCTGCCGACCCGGTTCTTCACGGAGCGCTCCACGGGTGAACTGGCCAGTGCCGCGATGGGCGTCAGCGCGATCCGACGGCTGCTGGCGGGGGTCGGCCCGGTGGTCGTCCAGTCCGGCACGGTCGGCGCGATGAACCTGGTACTGCTGCTGTGGTTCAGTGTGCCGATGGCGCTGGCCGCGATCGGGATGCTGGTGGTGATCGCGGCGCTGTTCCTGGCCCTCGGGCTGTGGCAGGTGCGCGGGCAGAGGCAACTGGTCACGCTGAGCAACAAGCTCGACAACCAGGCGTTCCAGACCCTGCGGGGGCTGCCGAAACTGCGGGTGGCGGCGGCCGAGAACTACGCGTACGCCGCCTGGGCCCGCGAGTTCGCCCGCAGCCGGGAACTCCAGCAGCGGGTCGGGCGGATCAAGAACCTCACCACCGTGCTCGGCGCGGTCTACCTGCCGCTCTGCTCCCTGCTGATGTTCATGCTGCTGGCGGGCCCGGCGCGGGGCTCGATGTCGGCCGCCGAGTTCCTGACCTTCAACACCTCGGTGACCCTTCTGCTGACGTCGGTCACCCAGCTCACCGGCGCCTTCGTGTCGGCGGTGGCCGCGCTGCCGCTGTTCGAGGAGATTGAGCCGATTCTCCGGGCGACACCGGAGGTGCGCACGGCGAGCACGCGTCCGGGTGTCCTGTCCGGCGCCATCGAGGCGCGGAAACTGTCGTTCCGGTACACCGACGACGGTCCGCTGGTCCTCGACGACGTGTCCTTCGCGGTCCGGCCCGGGGAGTTCGTCGCGATCGTCGGCCCCAGCGGCTGCGGCAAGTCCACGTTGCTGCGCCTGCTGATCGGCTTCGACCGGCCGGTCTCCGGGAGCGTGCTCTACGACGGCCAGGACCTCGCCGCACTCGACCAGTCGGCGGTGCGACGGCAGTGCGGGGTCGTGCTCCAGCATGCCCAGCCGTTCACCGGCTCCATCCTGGACGTCATCCGCGGCGCCGAACCGTACACGCCGGAGGAGGCCATGGCCGCGGCCGAACTGGCCGGTCTCGCAGAGGACATCGAGCGGATGCCGATGGGTCTGCACACCATCGTCTCGGGCGGCGGAGCGATCTCCGGGGGGCAGCGCCAGCGCCTGATGATCGCCCAGGCGCTGATCCGCCGCCCCCGCATCCTCTTCTTCGACGAGGCCACCAGCGCCCTCGACAACGAGACGCAGCGCAAGGTGATCGAGAGCACCCGGTCGCTCGACGCGACCCGGATCGTCATCGCGCACCGCCTCTCCACCGTGCTGGACGCGGACCGCGTGATCGTGATGGAGGACGGCCGGATCGCCGAACAGGGCCCGCCCGCCCACCTGCTGGCCAGCACCGGCGGACGGCTCCACGAGCTGGTGCGGCGGCAGTTGGCGTGAGAGGCAGGGCAGGACGGATGCGCGCGATCGGGCTCTTCCCGCCCGGTCTTGTCAGCGCGAGTTCTCCGTCAGCAGCCGCTCCAGCTCGTCGATCACCTTCTCCAGGGCGGGCATCCGCCGGGTGCGGTCCGTGACGATGGTGCGGCCGTCATGGGTGATCCGGTACTCGAACAGGTCCCGGGCGTTGGGGTCGATCATGCGGGTGGGCAGGCTGCCGAGATCGGCCTCCGTCAAATCTGTGCGCAGAGCGGCCAGTTCGGCGGGGGCGAGTCGCTCGGTGCGGCCCGGACCGCTGCGGGTGGAGACGGTGTACGTGCCGTCGGTGCGCAGCAGCAGGCGGTCCTGGCGGCCGATGAAGCCGCCGGTGATCCGGAAGTCGACCAGAAGGGGCGCCGGTTGCGGCCGGCTGGTCGTCGGTTCCGGTGAAGTGGAAGGTGCGGGTGTCGTGGAGGGGGATGGCGGAGCGGAGGAGGGTGACAGAGGGGAGGACTCCGGTGGCTTCGTCCGCGGCGTGGCAGGAGCGGAGTCCGGCGTCCGTGTCGCTTCCCCGGCCGGCCCGGGGTCGTCCGCGCAGCCGACCATCAGCAGCGTCACGGCCGCCGTGGCCACCGCTCCGGTGAAGCGCCGCATCCGCGTTCCTCTCCTCAACTACTGAATCGAGTCAACAACATCCGTCAATTTCATTAACGGCAGTTCACCCGTATGAGTGAACTAGATCTTGCCAACGGCGTGTCGTGGATGGCACAGGCCGCTCCCGGGTAGCTACCGAGATCCAAAGCGTCCTCTCAGCCTAGGTAGCCGACATGCCGCCGGAGCCACAGGGCCGTGCTGTTGGAACGTCCGACACCACGGCTGAACACGCCGAGTATCCCCTGGCGAATCCTTACGCCCGCACCTATACGAGCCACGGGTTCACCGTGGTCGAGGTCCACGGCGAGATCGACATGTCGACGGCCGGCGAGCTGGCCGCGCACCTCGACGCCGCCACGGCGGTACCGGAACCCTGCGTACTGGTCGATCTGCGGCAGATCACCTTCTTCGACTGTTCGGGACTGCGGGTGCTGTGCCGGGCCGAGAGCCGGGCGAAGGAGCAGGGGGGCAGTCTGCGGCTGGTTTCCGACCGGCCCGCGATGCGCAGGCTGCTGCGCGCCGCGGGTCTGCTCACCCGGTTTCCGCCGTTACCCGAACTGCCTCTTCCCGGCCGTCCGGAAAGCGGATCCGCACCTCCCGCTCCGTGACGGACAGCGCGGCCGCCTCCCGCAGCGCCGCCGCATCGCAAAGCTCCGGCTCGGCACTGAGCACCACCAGGGTGACGAGCAGCCCCGAGTGGTCCGGTTGCAGGAGATACGGCGTGGCCGAGTGCCGGCCGTACGCGTTTGCGTCCCGCGCCCGCACCACACCTGCTCCGTCCCAGCCGTGCAGTCCGACGATCGCGCTCGTCAGCCCGTCGGCCCTGCGCACCGCCGCCCAGCCGGGACCCGTCACCGCCTCGGGGTCCGCCACCTCGTCGGCGAGGGACCAGCCCCCTTCCCGCACGGTGCCCGAACCCTCGACCCGGTGCACGCGCACCTCCCACGGACCGTGCACCACACTCGTCGTCTCGATGCGGTGCCCGTCGGCCAGGTGCCAGGACGCGGCCCGGTTGCCGTGCGCGCCGAGCGGATGGATGCGTCCGCGCGGCGAGGCCGACCTCCGGGCGTCGAGGAGCGCGATGTGGTTGTCGACGCCGGCCGTGGGCCCGGCCTCGGAGGTGTCCGGGGCGGCGGCGCTGGCGTAGGCGAACTTCGCGTAGTGCGGGCTGTCGTCGACCGTGCGGGTACCTCCCTGTTCGAACGGAGTCGATGGCTCGGGGGACGGCCGGGGCGGCAGCCGGTCGCTGCCGTGGTTGACCAGTCGTACGATCCCGTCCGCGGCAGTGGAGTGGAGCAGCCAGCCCGGGGCGGGCAGGGCGAGTCGGGCGTCGGCCGTCTCCACAGGGGCCGGAGTGACTTGCCCGGCCGGGCAGCCGGTACTGCGCGAGCTTCGGGGACGCATAGGGGGCGATGCCGTCCAGGAGCCGGTCGGCCATGGACTCCCAGTGGTGCCGGGTCCAGCCGGTGATGGGTGACAGGGCGGGGTCGGGTGCGGGATCGAGGTGCGTCGGGTCGTCGGTGGGCGACACATACGGCGCGGTCATACGGGGGTTGGTCCTCCGTCGGTCGGGGGTGGCGGAAACGCTCAGCCGGGGGGCGGCTGGACGCTCTGGCGCACGACGATGTTTGTGCCGAGCAAGTGGTGGGCGGCGGCGGTGTGTTCGGGGTCGCGCAGGGCGATGCGCACGGCGGCGCGGCCGAGTTCCTCGGCGGGGGTGTGCACGGTGGTCAGCGGCGGATTGAAGTCCTCCGCCAGCGGAATGTCGTTGTAGCCGACGACGGAGATGTCGTCGGGGACACGCAGTCCCGCGTCGTTGATGGCGCGGATGGCACCGGCGGCGACCATGTCGTCACCGGCGAAGACCGCGGTGAACTCCCGGGTGTCCTTCAGGAGTTCCGTCATGGCGCGATGTCCGGCGCCCCGGCCGAGGCCGCAGTCGACGACGTGTGCGGCCCCGGGGGGCAGGCCGTGGGCGGCGAGTGCGGCACGGTAACCGGCGACGCGCGCGTCGAGGGCCGTGTTGCCGGGCAGTCCGCCGAGGAAGACGATCCTGCGGTGGCCGGCCGACAGCAGATGACCGGTCATGGCGCGGGCGCCGGCCTCGTTGTCGAACTCCACGACCAGGGCCGGGATGTCGGGGTCGGGTGCGGGGCGGCCGCACAGCACGAGCCGGGCGCCGGACGCGTCGAGGGCCTGCGCGTAGTGCGTCACGCGCTCGCGGTAGGCGTCGTCCTCGACGACTCCGCCGACCAGGATCACCAGCCGGGCGCCCTCCTCCCGCATCAGCTGCACGAACTCCAGCTCGCGCGCCGGGTCGCCGCCGGTGGTGCCGACCAGACAGAGCCAGCCGCGGGCCGCCGCCTCCGCCTCGACTCCCTCGGCGACCTGTGCGTAGAACGGGCTGGTGACCTGGCGCAGTACGACGGCGACCATCTTGCGGCCGCCGCCGACCAGGGCGCGTGCGTGAGCGTTGGCGACGTAGTCGAGTTCGCGGGCTGCGCGCAGCACCCTCGCCCGGGTGGCGGGCGGGACGGGGTGGTTGCCGCTGAGCACGCGTGAGACGGTGGCCATGGACACCCCCGCCCGCTCGGCGACCTCGCGGATCGTGACCCGCCCCTTCGACGTCATGTCGCTTCCCATCCCCCGTGTCTCCCTCCGGCCGTCCGTCGCCGCACGCGGCGGCGTGTCAGCTGTTGGCGGCGTAGTCCTCGGCGAATTCCTCGGCCATTCTGTCGCCGCCGCGCTCCCGCCACTTCCTCGCCGCCGCGTCGAGTTCGGAGAGCGGGGCGCGTCCGGCGATGACACTGGTGGCGGTGTCGTCCATCAGGGCCTTGAGGGTGGTGCCCTGGGCGGTGTAGGTGCGGGACTGCAGGCCGAAGCGGGCGTTGCGGATGGCGCGCGGAACGGTCTTCTGCTGCCAGGCGTGCAGGGCGCGTACGGCCTCCGGCCTGCCGGGTACGAACAGCACCTGGGGGGCTTCGGCGAGATACTTCAGCGGCAGGTTGGTGTTGTTCTCGACCTTGCCCAGTTCGTTGGGTTCGGGGGATCCGTCCTTGGCGCGAGTGAAGTGGGTGCCCTCGACCCCGTAGTGGACGAGTTCCCACTCCTTGGAACCGAACGGCGCGGCGAGGTAGTCGAGGATGCGCAGCAGCAGTTCGATGCGTTCCTTCTTCGCCTTCTTCAGGATGGTGTAGCCGAAGGATCGGCGGGCCCCGACGATGCCGCCGGGCTCCCCGCCCACGCGAGCACTACGCGTTGCGCCCGGGCGACGGCGCGGAGGTGTACGACTCCGGCTACCGGGAGGTCGGGAACTGGAGCGTTACCGAATAGCGGGTGGGACGGCCGAGCGCAGTCCGGCCCCGCTGTTGCGTTCTGGACGGCCGAGGGCCGGCAGGGCGGCCCCACATCCGCTCCTGCCGGCCCTCCAAGGGATCCGCGGCCTTACGCGGCGGGCCCTGGCACTCCCCAGTTGCGAGCCCACTTCTCCTGCTCACGACAGGCCGCGCGATCCCGGCTCTCAGAACGCGAAGACGCTTCTGCCCGCGGCGTTCTTCACGCAGTCGTTGGCGAAGGTGCGCTCGAAGGTGACGCGCTTGCCCTGCCAGACCCCGGCGGCTGTCACGACCACCGGGCGGTACTCCTTGGTGCAGAACGCGCCCTCGCCTCTGTTTCTGTCCACCAGGAGGCCGAAGTCCCCGTGGAAGGCGCGCAGTTCGGCGCAGGCCGCGGCGGGGTCCGGATGGGTTCCGGAGGCGGTAGGCGCGCAGCTGAGTGTGACCGCGCGCTCCGGGGCGGCCTCGGCGGCGTCGGGGCCGTGGCCCACGGTGAGCACCAGGGCCGAGGGGGCGTAGAGCCCCGCGGAGGCCGCGGGCGTGGCGGGCATGGTAGTAGCGGCGGCCATGGTGGTCGGGGTGGTCGTGGCGGTCCCGATGGCCGCGGTGGTCGTGGCGAAGGCGGCGCCGCTCAGCGGGCCGCAGACGGCAGCGGCAGTCAGGGTGATGGCCGCTGTCCAGCGCGCGGGGTTCGGCATTGTGTGCATCCTTCCGCTCGGTCGTATGCCGCCCGGCTCGGTCGGTGCCGGTTCGGCGAGCGCGAGTCTGCCGAGTCCGCATCGGAAACTCACATCGGCACCACCGCTTTCAGTAACTTTCAGTATTGAATCAGTGGCGCGAAGTCACGGAATCGGACCGATCGAGCCCCACAAGCGCCCCACAACTGAGCGGCGGACGATCGCCTTGGGCGACCGGCTGGCCGGATCCGCACGCCTCGGCAATCGGCCTGAAACATTCCGGATCAGACCCCGGGGAAGGGCTTTCGCTCTCAGGTGAAGCCGGCAGCAGCCCCTTGTGCGGCAGCTGCAAGCGAGTAAGTCTGATTACATGATTACGGCAGAGCAGCGGGAGAAGCTGCGCGGCTGGTTCACCGGCCGCATCCCCGACGACCTCTTCGAGTCCCTCGTCGAGGTCACGGTCGACCGTGAGGAGATCACGGTCATCGGGCGCGTCCCCGCACCCCGCCTCGCCGACGACGTCTCGGACGCCGAGCGCGCGGCGGCCGTGCAGGGCCGTGTCCAGGAGTTCCGCGAGCGCACCCGCGACGACCGGATCGCGGTGGCGAGCGAGGCTGAGCACCGGTTCCGCAAGAAGGTGTCCTGGGGCGTGGAGTGCGCCGGCGAGCGGGTGCTGTTCACGCACATCGCCGTACCCGTGATGACCCGGCTGCGGCAGCCCGAGCGCCAGGTGCTGGACACGCTCATCGCGGCGGGGGTGGCCCGGAGCCGCAGCGACGCGCTGGCTTGGTGCGTGCGGCTGGTGCAGAAGCACACGGACGACTGGCTCACCGAACTGCGCGACTCGCTGGAGCAGGTGCAGCGGGTACGGGCGCAGGGACCGGACGCCGAACCGCACGACGCCCCGCCGAAGGAGGCCGAGGAGTCGGAGGAATCGGCGGAATCGACGGAATCGAAGAAGTCGGAGAAGTCGGAGGAGGAGTGACTCAGGGCTGTCGGGAAGGCGGGCCGGTGACCGTGCCGCGGGCGTGAGGCGGCAGTCGGTCACCGCCCCGGCCGCCCGGACCGAGGACCTCGGCGCGGGCCGGCCGGTCGGCGCCCGGAAAGACGCGACGCTCCAGCGCCGCGGTTCGCGCTCGCGGGCCCGTTGTCGTCGAGCCGGGCAGGCCCGGTGTCGTCGAGCCGGGCAGGCCCGGTGTCGTCGAGCCGGGCAGGCCCGGTTTTCGTCGAGCCGGGCGGGGACCGCGCTCACGGCGTCCGTGCGGTCCTCACCGAGGTTCACACCGTGGGGCCCCACACCGTGCATACGGACCTAGCATCGTGCTGACCAACCGAACTGACGGGCGCGCCCTTCGCTTTCGCCGACACGGGCGCGGTGTCCAGGACGAGGGGCGGACGCTTAGATGACGCGGCACTGGGCGGACTTCCAGTACGAGATCTACCTCCAGGGCATGTCGGGGGCCGTCCCGCGGCTGCCCACGGATCTGACCCGGCTGGAGGAGCTGATCGAGCGGCGGCTCGGCCCGGGACCGGCCGGCTATGTGGCAGGCAGCGCGGGCACCGGCAGTACCGCCCGCGCCAATCGGGCCGCTCTGGAGCGCCGCCGGATCCTCCCACGCATGCTGCGCGACGTACACGAGCGGGATCTGTCCGTTGAGGTGCTGGGACGTTCGCTGCCGGCGCCGCTCGCACTGGCGCCCGTCGGGGTCCTGTCGATCATGCACCCGGACGCGGAGTCGGCCGTGGCGCGGGCGGCCGCCGCGCAGGGCGTCCCGTTCGTCCTCTCCTCCGCCTCCAGCACGCCGATGGAGCAGGTGGCGGAGGCGAGCGGGGACGGCGAGCGCTGGTTCCAGCTGTACTGGCCGAAGGACCGGGAGGTCGCCCTGAGCTTTCTCGCACGGGCCAAGGCAGCCGGGTTCACGGCGCTGTTCGTCACGCTCGACACCCCGCTGCTCGCCTGGCGCCCGCGCGACCTCGACCAGGCGTACCTGCCGTTCCTGCACGGTGTGGGCACCGCCAACTACTTCTCCGACCCGGCGTTCCAGGCGGGTCTGGCCAAGCCGGTGCACGAGGACCCGAACGCGGCGGTACTCCACTTCGTCGGAATGTTCGCCGACCCCGGGAAGACCTGGTCCGACCTCGCCTTCCTCAGGGAGAACTGGGACGGCCCGATCGTCCTGAAGGGCGTCCTGCACCCGGACGACGCCCGGCGCGCCGCCGACGCGGGCATGGACGGAGTAGTGGTCTCCAACCACGGCGGCCGCCAGGTGGCGGGGTCGGTGGCGGCGGCCGACGCGCTGCCCCGGGTCGTCGAGGCGGCCGGCGACCGGCTCACCGTCCTCTTCGACAGCGGGATCCGCACCGGCGACGACGTCTTCAAGGCCCTCGCGCTGGGCGCGCGGACCGTGCTGCTGGGACGGCCGTATGTGTACGGGCTCGGCCTGGACGGTCAGGCGGGCGTGGAGCACGTGATCCGTTGCGTGCTCGCGGAGTTCGACCTCACTCTGGCCCTGTCGGGCCACGCCACACCGACCGCCCTCGGCATGGATGACCTCGTGGAGGACGCCTGCTGAGCGGCACGGGGGAACCCCGCGCCGCACCCGCCTTAGGTTGCCGACGCGGCGGAGCCCGCGGACAGGGACTGGGGCTCCGTGGTGGCGGCGACGACGTCGGTCACCCAGTGCTGCTCCGTGGAGCCGTCGCGCGGTTTCACGACGACGTCCGCGTTCACCTCGGGGGTGACCGGTGTGAGGGCGAGCTTCGCCTGCCAGCGGGGGATCAGCTCGCCCCTGGCGGTGAGGTCGTAGCGCACGTCGTCCGCGTTCTTCGCGGCCTCTGACCCGCACCGGACGAGGACGGCGATCCCGTCGACCTGGTTCGAGTCCAGGCACAGATCGGGTTCGGCGTCGCTGCGCAACCGGCCGTCGTCCTCGTAGGACCACTGCTGGGTCTCGGTGTCCGTGCAGACGGACATCTTCGCCGCCGCGCCCGTGGTCGCCTTGCCGCCGCGGATGTCCAGGCACAGGTCGGCGGCGACATTGCGCAGTTTCGTGTGCGCGTCCGCCGTGGGCAGACCCGCCGAGGTGGGGGGAGCCCCGTCGGAACCGGTGCCGGGTACGGAGGCTCTGCCGCTGGCCGACGCCGAGGCGATGGGGCCACCATCGCCGTCGTCCGACCACATCTCGACGGCGAGGAAGGTGGCGAGCAGTGCGACGGAGGCCACTCCGATGCCGGTGATCAGCACCTTGGTGGGGACTGGGTGCACGGATTCGGTGGTGCCGCGGCCGCGGAGGGCGCCGGGTCCGGGTATGCGGGACAGCAGGCGGTGGCTTCCTCCGCGGGCCGCGCGCCTGCCGCCGCCCCTGCGGGACGCGTGCCGCCGGGGTCGGCCGCCCTGGGACTCGCGGCCGGGGCGTGAATCGAAGTAACGGCGGGCGCCCCAGCCCAGAACCGCCTCGGCGAGCAGGACGCCCAGTCCGCGTCCGCCGTCGAAGTGTCCGAGCTGATCGGCGGCGTGGCGGCAGAACCGGCAGGCCAGCAGGTGCTGCTCCACATCCGGCAGCAGGGGGCCGCCCCGGCGGATCGGCACGTCGAGCAGCCGGTTGAGGTAGCGGCATTCCTTCGTGGGGGCGAGTTCCCGGTGGGCTCGCACACATCCGTCGCGGAATACGTCGCGGGCCTGCTCGAGGGAGGCCGACGCCCGGCCCACCTCCACACCGAGCAGACCGGCTGGTACGGATATCGGTTCGCCCTCGACCTCGGTGTGCCAGAGCACGCACTGGGCCAGGGAGGGCATGGCCTGGAATGAGCGAAAGGCGAGTTGTCGATTTTCCGGAGTCATCGACTTCGCGATGCTCAGTCCGCGGGCTCCGGCCGGTTTCCGCAAGTCCGGCAGGAGGCGCGATATGTGCTCGTCGGTGGACCACGCCCGCACGGTGTCCCGGACCGTCACGAGCAACTGCGGCCGCAGGGCGGCGGTGAACTCGAAGCGGCGGTCCAGCACCTGCTGGAAGGCGGCCGAGGTGACCATGGCGGCGGCGCTCGCCGACGAGGCCAGGCAGATGACCGCGTAGTCGTGGACCGGCGCCCAGTGTCGAGCGAGCAGCACCGCGCGGGGGTGCCCGGTCCCGCCGCCCGGCTGCTCCCTCAGCCGTGCGGCCAGGTCCTCGTCGGATTCCCCGGGCGCCAGCCCCGTGTGTGGGGGGTAGGGGGGACGCGGGGGGTGGGGGGTGTGCACAGAAGTGATTCCTTCCGAGGCGGCACAGGAAGTTCTGGTTGCGGTAAATGCGGCGGCCGATTGGTGCGTACCTTTGACATGCACAGGGAAAGGCCGGCAGCGGAAATCGCGCGAAAGCCGCCGACCTAGACCTTTTGGGTCGGTCGGCGGGCACGGAATAAGCGAACGGCGAAACAAGCCCGCCCCAACCTTGTGCAGGGAAGTTCACCCTGGCACAACCGCCTCAATGGCAACAAGGCAGTTGGGCAAACATCCATTCTTGAAAGAAAGTCAAGACGCGAATGGGAGCGCTCCCAAGCTCGTACTCCTTTTCGACGGAGGAGTTCTTCGGAGCGGTTCTTCGAAGCGGGGTTCATTTTCAGAGCGCGATCGCGGCCCGCCCCACCGAGCCACGCCCCGGCCGGGCCGACCGTGTGCGCGCCGCGAGCCCCGTGTGAAAGAAGCGCACAGGGTGGTGACGTGCGCACGGTCCCGGGAACGGAGCCGACCCAGGTAGGAGTGGGGGTGGCCCTTCTCACCGGCCCCGCACGGAAAGGCGGCTCTTCCGTGCGCGACGGGCCGCCGACCCCGATCCTCCGCCCTCGGTCGGCGGCCCCGGCCCTCCCCTGCGGGCCGGGTCAGATCTGCCAGGACCGAAGCCGGTCCGCCGCTTCGTAGACGTCCGTCTTGCCCGAGATCAGATCGCGGGCCAGATCGACGAGCGCGCCGTAGGGCGGATCGATCCCGACGCCGCTGACGAACATGTAGGCCACCGCCGTCGAGCAGGCGAAACGGGCGTTCGCGGCCGGGAGCGGCTTCAGCAGCGCCAGCGTGTGCAGCAGCGCGGCCGCGCGCCAGGCCGGGTCGGAGTCCACGCCCAGCCGCGGCGGGTCGACACGGTGCCGGGCGACGGCGGCGACGAGGGCGGAGAAGTCGTTGACCGTGGGCTGGTCGGGCAGCACCTCTTCATGACGCTGCAGCAACCAGGGCACGTCGATGTGGATGACGGGGGGTGCCATCGCTCAGGCGACCCGCCCCTCGGCCGGTTCGTCTTCGGGGAACGCGGCGGCGAACTCGTCCGCGTGATCGGCGAAGAACTGACGGAACACCTCGGCGCCCTCCTGAAGGGCGCGGTGGCGCACGATGTCGGCGGCGGCCGCCTCCCGCACCAGGGCCTTCATCGACGTCCCCCGCTCCTTGGCTATCTGCCGCAGATCCTCGAGTTCACGCTCACTGAACTCCACATTCAGAGCTGGCATGCCCTTCACGGTACCGCTCGGGTACTTACTCGTAAATACTCCCTGCTCAGAGCGGTGTCCTGGCGGTACCTCGGAGTAGCGAGCGCCATGTCCGAATCCCGCCGGACGCGGGCGCCGAAGGGCGGCAGACTCGTAGTCGTCGAGACGCGAAAGGCAAGACGCAACAGACTCGGCGAAGGGAGCGGGACCATGAGCGGAGCACGCGGGGCCATCAGCGGAGCGAGCGGATCAGGGACGGTCTGGGCGACGACCGACAGCCCGGTGGGCGAGCTGCTGCTGGTCGGCACGGAGAGGGCGGACGGGATCGCCCTGACCTCGCTCTCCATGCCGGGGCAGCGGAACGCGCCGGCGGTGCGGGGGGCGTGGCGGCGCGACGAGGCGGCCTTCGGAGAGGTCCGGCGGCAGCTGTCCGCGTACTTCACGGACCAAGGCACGGAATTCCAGCTGAAGTTCGGGAAAAGCGGCAGCGAATTCCAGCGGCGGGTCTGGGCCGCGCTGGAGGAGATTCCGTACGGCACCACGACCACGTACGGGGAACTCGCCGAGCGGCTCGGCATTCCGCGGTCGGGGATCCGTGCCGTGGGCACGGCGGTCGGCGCCAACCCGCTGCTGCTGGTGCGCCCCTGTCATCGGGTGGTCGGCGCTGACGGCGCGATGTGCGGCTATGCCGGGGGCGTGGACCGCAAGGTGTGGCTGCTGACGCACGAGGGAGCACTCCAGCCGACACTCGTCTGAGGACCGACTCCCCCGCGCTGCACCACCGGGTGACAATGGTCGTTCCCGGCCGGAACACTCAATCAACGGGGGCCTCATGAGTCTCACGGACGCGTATCTCGACGCCGCTGCCCACGCGGTGGACCTCCTGGGCACACCGGAGGTCGCCGCCGCCTGGGGGAAGCCCAGCGCTCTCGCGGAAATGAGCGTCGCGGGCCTGGCCGGGCATCTGGCGTACCAGATCTTCAGCGTCCGTCCCACGGTGGAGGAACCCGTTTCCGGGCAGGATCCGATCCCGCTGCTGGAGCACTACACGCGGGCGGTCTGGATCGACGCCCCGCTCGACAGCGAGGTCAACTCCGGTATCCGCGCCAAGGGTGAGGACATCGCCGCGGAGGGAGCTCGCGCCCTGCACGGGCGCGCCGCCGCGGCGGTGGCCGAACTACGGGGTGTTCTCGCGGAGTTGCCGGGAGACCGGGTGCTGTTCATCGCGCGGACGGGGTGGTCGCTGACCCTCGACGACTTCCTCGTCACACGGATGATGGAGCTGGCCGTGCACTCCGACGACCTGGCCGTCAGTGTGGGGGTCGCCGCGCCGGAACTGCCGGACGCGGCCTTCGACCCCGTACTCACCCTGCTGGCCCGGCTCGCCGCCCGGCGGCACGGCCAGGCGGCGCTGCTGCGGGCCCTGACGCGGGCGGAGCGGGCCCCGGCCGCGATCAACGCGATGTGAGCCGGGCCTCCCCCGCTCCACTCCCTTGGGCCGTGGTCCCGGATCTCTTGGGGCGCGGTCCCGGAACCCTGGGGCGTCGTCTCGCCCGGGTCACCGGGCCGGCACCTCGAGACGGCTGATGCGTTGGGCGCCGTTCGCCTCGCCCGGGTGGGCGCTGGTCATCGTGATCCGGAGGCGGGATCCCCGTACGGGCGCGAAAGTGATCACCGTCAGGGCGTCGGACGTGGTGGCCCAGTCGATCCGGGTGTCCCGTGCGGGCACGTACCGTCGGCCGTTCCAGACCGAGACCGCGACCGACGCGGGCAGCGTGTGGGTCGCGTCCACGGTGAACGAGACCTCCACCCGTTCGAAGGTTCTGGCGCGTCCGAAGTCGACCGACACCCAGTCCTTCGCCCGGGCCCCGTTGAAGGCGGGCAGCAGGGCGGTGGCCTGTTTGCTGAAGGCATTGGACCAGCCGGTGGCCGGGTCGCCGTCGAGCATCGCGGCGGGCAGGGTGTCCGGACGGCCGGAGTAACTGGCGTCCGCGTACGGAAGGTTCGGGGGCTCCGGCAGGTCGGGTTCGAAGCGTGCCGGCTCAGTGGTCGCGGCCGACCGGGCGGATGTGGTGCGCACGGTGACGGCGGCCGTCCGCAGACCCCGGGCGCGGGCGGTCACCTTCAGCGCGCCCGGCTTGGTCCCGGACCGTACGATGGCGAGTGCCTTGCCGTTGAAGGCGGTTCGGGTACTGGCCTGGTACCGCTCGGCGCTCTCCTCGCGTCCGTTGTCGAGTCCGGCGAGGGAGCCGCCGGTGACGTCGAACGTGATCAGGTCCTCCGCGTCCGGTACGACGACACCGCGCGCGTCGACCACCTCCGCCGTCACGAAGCACAACGAACGACCGTCGGCGGTAAGGGACTTGCGGTCCGGTGTGAGCCGTATCGAGTGGGGCGCCCCGGCCGTGCGCAGGACGTCCATGGCGACGGTACGGCCGCCGCGCCGGGCCACCGCCTTCAACTCCCCCGGCCGGTACGGGACTTTCCAGGTCAGATGGAGCTTTCCGGTGCTGCCGTCGGGGCTGGTGTAACTGCCGGACGGGAACGTCTTGTCGTCGCCCGTGGGCT
Organism: Streptomyces cavernae; assembly: GCF_004023625.1. Lineage (GTDB taxonomy): Bacteria > Actinomycetota > Actinomycetes > Streptomycetales > Streptomycetaceae > Streptomyces > Streptomyces cavernae. The sequence continues at coordinate 316,423 of NZ_ML137708.1, forward strand.
CGGTGGTCTCCAGGTAGGTGCGCCCGTCGATGGTCTTCTTGGTGTCGAACTTCCGTGTGCCGAGCGACTTTCCGTTGAGGAACAGTTCGACCGTGTCGACGTTGGAGTACGCCCACACCTCGACCGTGTCGCCCTCCTCGTGGTTCCAGGTCATGGGCAGCAGATGGACCATGGGCTCGCTGGTCCACTGACTCCGGAAGAGGTAGTACATGTCCTTGGGGAAGCCGGCTGTGTCGACCGCCCCGAAGAAGGAGGTCTTCACCGGGAAGACGTTGTACGGGGTGGGCTCTCCGATGTAGTCGATGCCGGACCACAGGAACTGCCCCGTGAACCATTTACGGTCGCGGTCCTTTTTGTGCCCGTACTCGCCGCTCGTCGTCCACGAGGCGAGGTTGTTGTCGTACGAGGACGTCGCGCGCCTGCCCGGGGTGTGGTTCTCACCCGTGTTGAGGCGCTCGGGCTCCTGGTAGACGCCGCGTGTGGAGGTCTCGGAGGAGGACTCCGACTCGAAGATGAAGAGGTTGGGGTACGCGGCGTGCAGGGCGTCCGTCGAGCGGGCGGTGTTGTAGTTGAGGCCGAGCCCGTCGAGTTTGGCCAGCATGAGGTCGGAGGGTGACCCGGGGGCGGGGACGCCCCGGTACTTGTTCGAGCCGATGACGAGCGGGCGGGTGTCGTCGGAAGCCTTGATCGCGTCGATGATGCGGTCGGCCATGGCGAGCCCGGCCGCGCTGGTTGAGTCGGGTATCTCGTTGCCGATGGACCACATGATGACGGCGGGCGAGTTGCGGGCCGCGAGCACCATCTCGGTGGCGTCCCGCTCGCACCACTCGTCGAAGAACCGGCCGTAGTCGTACCTCGTCTTGCCGGTCCGCCAGCAGTCGAAGGCCTCGACCAGCATCACGATCCCCAGTTCCTCGCAGACCCGGATGACCTCCGGCGCGGGCGGGTTGTGCGAGGTCCGCAGGGCGTTGACGCCCATCGACTTCATGATGTCCAGCTGGCGGCGCACGGCGTCGATGTCGACCGCGGCGCCGAGCGCCCCAAGGTCGTGGTGGAGGTCGACACCGCGGAGCTTGGCGTGCTCGCCGTTGAGGAAGAAGCCGTCCTCCGGGTCGAGGGTGAAGTGGCGGATGCCGAAGGGGGTGCGGTAGACGTCGACGAGCTCGCCGGCCAGCCGGACCTCGGTCTGCAGCACATACAGGTATGGATCCTCGAAGCCCCACAACCTCGGCTTCTGGACGGTCAGTTCATGGGTGACGGTGCCGGGTGCCGCGGCGGCGGACGTCGTGCGGGCCACTCTGCGGCCGTCGGCGTCGACGACCGAGGAGGTGACCTGTACGTGCCTCGTCAGACCGGAGGTGTCGTCGACGGTGGTGAGCGCGCGCACGACGGCGTGGCCCCGGCGCAGGTTCGCGGCGAGGTCGGGTGTCGTCACATACGTGCCCCAGCGCCGTACGTGCACGGGTTCGGTGATGACGAGCCGGGCCTCGCGGTAGATGCCGCTGCCCGAGTACCAGCGGCTGCTGGGCAGCTGGTTGTGGACCTTCACCGCGAGGACGTTCTCGGTCCTGCCGTCGGTGTGCACGAGATCGGTGAGGTCGAACGCGAAGCCCGTGTAGCCGTAGGGGTGGCTGCCCGCGAGCGTGCCGTTGCAGTAGACGTACGAGTCCATGTAGACGCCGTCGAACTCGACGGAGATCCGTCTGCCCTTCAGCGACTTCGGGAGGGTGAAGGCGACGCGGTACCAGCCGAGGCCGCCGGGGAAGAACCCGGTACCGCTGGTCGTGCCGTGCTGGGTGGTGGGGGCGAGTTCGATGCTCCAGTCGTGCGGGACGGCGACCCGGCGCCAGCCCGAGTCGTCGTAGCCGGGTTCGGCGGCGTCGGCGTACTCGCCCGTGGGGTCGGTCACACCTCCGGGATTGACGAGTGCGAACCGCCAGCCGTCGCGGAGTTGGACGGTGCGTTCCGGGAAGGCTCGCGAACCAACAGCTGCCGGATGTGCCGAACTGGCGCTTGCCGCCACGGCGACCGGCACCGCGGTGCCCGCCAGCAGTACCGACCTACGCTTGACCGTCATGGCGATCCCCTTCGTCAGGGTGTGCGGGTGGACGGATCGGTAGCGCGCACAAGCAATCACGAGTACCCGTGAGCAAACAGATTCTGACGTGGCGCCAGGGAAACGCCAAGAGCCGGTAATCGTCACTTCCGCACACGCCACCACAACCGTCCGTCACGTATGCCGCGCCTCTCGGGGTGAGGCCCGCCACCAAGGACTAGGCTGGGCCACCCCGCGCTCGGAACGGAACCCGCGACGATGAGCAGCCACGTGGACACGACCGGTGACGGCCCCGGAGCCCTGGACCAGGCAACCAAGGCCGCCGAGGCCGCCGAGGCCGCCACGGCACGGGCGGTCGTCTCGGGTGACGGCCGCGTACTCGAATGGAACGAGGGGGCCCGGCGGCTGCTCGGCTACACGCCCCGCCAGGTGGTGGGCCGCCCCGCGGCCCGCTTATTGGCCGGAACGAAGGGGTTCGTTCCCGATGCCAGTCCCTGGGGCGGCACCGTACTGCTGCGGCATCGTGACGGCCGGGACGTGTCCGTGTGGGTGCTCGTGCACCGCAGACCGGACGAGGGCGACTGGCTGATCGTCACCCCCCTGGAGGACCCCGGCCCGCTGGTTCCGGGCGACGTCCTGACGACGGCGGCCATGGAGGAGTCCCCCTGCTCCCTGGTGGTCTACGACGAGCGGTTGCGGCTGCGCTGGGTCAACCGGGCGATGGCGGGGACGATCGGCCTCCCGGAGGAGCGCATCCGGGGGCTGCGGCTCTCCGAGATCGGGGGCAAACCGCAGAGCGCCGAGCTGGAACGGTATGTGCGGCAGGTGCTCGACACCGGCAAACGGCTGGACATAGAAACGTTTCTGCGCACCGGGGGCGAGCAGCGCGAACACGACTGGTCCGCACGGATAACGCCGCTGACCGACGGCGACGGCCGGGTGATCGGCGTCTGCCTGGCCGCCCACGACATCACCGAACACACGCTGGCCCGCCGCCGGCTGCAATTGGTCAACGAGGCGAGCGTCCGCATCGGCAGCACCCTCGACATCTCCCGGACCGCGCAGGAACTGGCCGATGTGTGCGTTCCCGCCCTCGCCGACTTCGTCAGCATCGACCTCGTCGAGCATCTGGCCCTGAGCGAGGAACCGCCGACACCGCCGCTGACCGCGCCGGTCGTGCTCCGCCGCGCCGCACACCAGTCGGTGACCCCGGGAAGCCCGGAGGCGGTGGTCAAGGACGGACACGTGGACAGCTACCCCGCCGCCTCGCCCCATGCGGCGTGCCTGGTGGCCGACCGGACCCTCGTGACCGAGGATCCGGCCGACATGCTCGCCGAATGGCTCGACCGGGACGAGACACGCCACGCCACAGCGGAGGAACCAGGCGTCCACAGCACGATGTCGGTGCCGATCCGGGCCCGCGGGGCGACCCTGGGGGTCGCCGTCCTCACCCGGTTCCGGCGCCCCGACCCCTTCACCACCGATGACGTCCTGCTCGCCGAAGAGGTCACCGCCAGGGCCGGGGTCTGCATCGACAACGCCCGCCGCTACTCACGGGAACGGGAGACCGCGCTCGCCCTGCAGCGCAGCCTGCTGCCCCAGACGCTGCCGCCGCTGCCCGCGCTGGAGGCGGCCTCACGCTATCTGCCCGCGGCGCAGGCAGGGGTGGGCGGCGACTGGTTCGACGTCATTCCGCTGTCCGGAATGCGGGTGGCGATGGTCGTCGGTGACGTCGTCGGACACGGGGTGCAGGCATCGGCCACCATGGGGCGGCTGCGCACGGCGGTGCGCACGCTCGCCGACGTCGATCTGGCACCGGACGAACTCCTGACGCACCTGGACGATCTGGTGGTGCGGCTCTCCCACGAGGCCGGGGATGACGGCTTCCCCGGCGAGGTCGGCGCCACCTGCCTGTACGCGGTCTACGACCCGGTGTCGCGGCAGTGCTCCTTCGCGCGGGCCGGCCATCCCCCGCCGGTCATGCTGGTGCCCGGCCGGGAGCCGCAGGAGATCGACCTGCCGGCCGGGCCGCCGCTGGGCCTCGGCGGCCTGCCCTTCGAGTCCGCGGAACTGGATCTGCCCGAGGGGACCGTACTCGCCCTGTACACCGACGGGTTGATCGAGAGCCGGGAGCGCGACATCGACGCGAGCCGGCGGTTGCTGAGCCGGACCCTGGCGCAGGGCGCGGGCTCCCTCGACGACGCCTGCCACGAGGTCGTCCAGACGCTCCTCCCGCCGACCGGCGCAGCCGACGACGTCGCGCTGCTGCTCGCCCGCACCCGCGGGCTTCCGGCCTGCCAAGTGGCCACGTGGACCATCGCCGCCGACCCCTCGCTCGTGGCGGGAACCCGGCGGTCGGTGCTCGCGCAACTCGACGACTGGGGGCTGAGCGAGGCGTCGTTCGTCGTGGAACTGGTGGTCAGTGAACTGGTCACCAACGCGATCGTGCACGGCTCCCCGCCGATCGTGCTCCGGCTGCTCCACGACGCCACCACCCTGATCTGCGAGGTCTCCGACGCCAGCGGCGCGGCCCCGCACATGCGCCGCGCGAAGACCTATGACGAGGGCGGCCGGGGGCTGCTTCTGGTGGCCCAGCTGACCCATCGCTGGGGGAGCCGGCACACGGCGGAGGGCAAGACCATCTGGGCGGAGATCACCGTGGGTGGGGAGGGGTGAGTACGGAGTCCCGCGACGGTGCTGTCGACCGGGTCCGGTATGCGCCCGGCGGCATTCCGTAGCGCTCCCGGAAGACCCGGTTGAAGTGGAACGGACTGGTGAACCCGGACGCCGCCGCGACCCGTTCCACCGGGAGGTCGGTGGCCTCCAGCAGCCGGGCGGCGTGCAGCAGCCGGGCGTCGCGCAGGGCCCGCATCGGGGACCGGCCCAGCTGTTCGGTGAAGAGGTGGGCGAACCGCGACGGTGAGAGGGCGACGCCCTCGGCCAGCGACCGCACTGTGTGCGGGGCGCCCGGATCCGCCTCGATCAGCGCCTCCGCCCGGCGCACCCGGGCGTCGACGCCGGGCCGCCTCGGCTCCGCACGGGCAGTGGCGAGCAGGACGACCTCCTCCAGTGAGCAGAGGGCCAGCTCACGCGCCGCGGCCCCGTGCGCGACAGCCACCCGGCCCCGGCCGTCCGGGCTGGGCTGGGCGCCCTCCGGTTCCGGTGGCACGCCGTCCCCCGTCCACCGCGCGTCCCCGAGCATCCGGCGGAACGCGGACTCGACCCGGTCCGGGCCGCGGACGGGGCCGGTCGTGTAGAGCCGGTCGGTGATCTCGTAGGGCCGCAGCCAGCCCGTCCACGACGACCGGACCTGGCAGTGCACCCACCAGAACGTCCAGCGGTCCGCCGAGGGCGCCACGGTGTAGCGATGCGGGACACCGGGGCCGAGGACGACCAGGTCACCGGGGTGCGCCAGGGTCCGGGCCGTGCCCTGAATCAGCAGCCCCCGCCCGCCGGTGGTCCAGGTGAGAAGCCAACTGTCCGATCCCCTTGGCCGGTTGACGCGGTATCCGGTGCGCTGGTCGAAGCGGCCGACGGTCACCAGGCCGGGCGGCGGGGACGGAACAGCAGGCTCGGGCAAATCCTCAGCACGCACAGGCATCCTCCCGTCAGGCGCTTCGGCCTAGCGTGAGGCAGACGCGACACCGGTGAGAAGGGACGGTCGGATGACAGTCACGGGCAGGGGCGCCGAGGACACGGACGTCAGGGACGGCGACGTCACGGGCAGGGACGTCACCGGCGTCGGGGACGTCATCGTGCGGGGCTTCGAGAAGGACGGTTACACGGTGGCGCGTGGGCTGTTCGGCAGGGACGAGATCGACGGGCTGTGCGCCGAGTTCGCGGCACTCCACGCGGGCGGACCGATTCCCGGGCACTTCGAACCGCGGGCGAGTGAGACATCCGGGCCCACCGATCCGCTGCACCGCCACCCCCGGGTGATGCACCCGCACCGGATCAACGCCCTGGCCCTGCGCTACCTCCTCGAACCGCGGTTGCGCGACATTCTCGAACTCCTGCTGGGCGAGGAGGTGCTGGCGGCGCAGAGCATGTTCTACTTCAAGCCGCCGGGCGCCCGCGGGCAGGCTCTGCACCAGGACAACTTCTATCTGCGGGTGGAGCCCGGGACATGTGTCGCCGCCTGGATCGCCTGCGATGTCATCGACCGTGAGAACGGTGGGCTGGAGGTGGTCCCGGGTACCCATCGCATGGACGTGTTCTGCCCGGAACTCGCCGACGAGGAGCTGTCGTTCGCCCGCGAGTACGTTCCGCCGCCGCCCGGGCTCAATCCGGTACCGGTCGACATGGAGCCGGGCGATGTCCTGTTCTTCAACGGCAGCCTCGTCCACGGCTCCGGTCCCAACCGCAGTGCCGACCGCTTCCGCCGCTCGTACATCGGCCACTACGTCGGCCGCTCCACGGAGCGCATCGGACGCTTCTACCGGACGCTGACGATGGGCGGTGAGCCGGTGCCGCTGCGGGAGAGCGAAGGTGCCGGGCCGTGCGGTACGGAGTTCGGGACCGAGGGCGCGACGGGTCCGCACTGAGCGCTGGGCGCTGGGCTTGCCCGGGCTTCCCCTGGGTTTGCCAGGGATTGCCTGGACCTGCCCTGTCTTGCCTGGGTTTTCCTGGGGCCGGCGGCTGCGGGCGCCTGGTGCTCGGTGTTTCAGGCCATGTGGATCCGGCCGGTGAAGCCCAGGATCGCGTCGGCCACCGCGCGGGGGTTCTCCAGCAGCATCGCGTGCGTCCCGTCGATCTCCACGACCTCCACGTCCGCGACGCCGCGGAGCCGGTCGAGGTCCCGGGCCAGCCCCTGGGCGTAAGCCGACATCAGCTCGTCGAACCACTCCATCCCGGGCATCGAGGGAACCGGACGCAGCGCTCGGCCCAGCAGCAGTGGTCCGGTCATCTCCCGGAACAGTGCGAAGGGGTCGAGCGCGTCCATCGCGGCGAGCATCTGCATACCGTGTTCGCGGTCGGGACGGATCTCCAGCCGGCCGTCGGCGCGTTCCCGGAGAGAGCGCAGGACGCCCGCCTCCAACAGCTCGTACGGGATGTTCAACTGGTCGGACATCGCCCGCTGCTGGGCGAGAATGGTCTTCAGTCCGTCGACCGGCAGGACGGGCCCCTGCGACCCGGCCGCCAACTCCCTCACCTCGGTCAGCCGTTCCTCGACGTACTTCGCGTCGAGCCCCACGTACTGCTCGGGCCGTCCCCAGCCGAAGCCGTCCAGGTTCACCGCGCCCGGCGTGCGGTCCGGGTGGGCCAGGGCGTACTGGACGGCGACCATGCCGCCCAGCGAGTGCCCGACCGGTAGGGCGCCGGGCACACCGTGCTCGTCGAGCGTCGTTTCGAGGTCGCCCAGGACCGCCGGGAAGTTCCAGGGGCCGGACGGGGAACGTCCGTGGGCACGCAGGTCGACGGCGAGCACGCGGTGGCGGGCCGCGAGCAGCGGACCGACGGCGGCCCAGTCGGCGAGGGTGCGGCCCGCTCCGTGCAGCAGCACCAGGGGTGGGCCGTCACCGCCGTGGTCGTGTGTGGCCAGGGAGAAGCGATCGCGGGTCATGGTTCCGACAGTAATCGCGGGGGCGGGTGAGCGGGGGCGAGTGTGTTCAGGTGTCGGTGAGGTGGATCGCGCCGACCGGGCAGGCGCGGGCCGCCTCCCGCAGCAGCGGGTCCCCGCCGCCCTCCTCGCGGCCCGGCAGGACCTCGCTGATGCCGTCGTCGTCCTGGGTGAACGTCTTCGGCGCGGTCAGGGCGCACTGGCCGGCGCCGATGCAGAGTTCTTTGTCGATGTCGATGTGCATGGCGGCCCTCAGCCCCAGGTGACCGGGAGTTCGAGCATGCCCTGGATCGTGTCGCCCGGTTTGAAGGGGATGTCGTCGGCGGGTGCGGCCAGCCGGAGGCCCGGGAGGCGGCTGAACAGTGTGTGCAGGGCGATCTCCATCTCGGCCCGGGCCAGGTTCTGGCCGAGGCACTGGTGGATACCGAAGCCGAAGGCCACGTGGTGGCGGGCCGGGCGGTGCCAGTCGAGGCTGTCCGGCTCCGGGAACATGCCGTCGTCCCGGTTGATGACGGAGGTCGAGAAGACGACGCCCTCGTCGGCGCGGATCGTCGTGCCCGCGATCTCGATGTCCTCGGTGGCCACGCGCAGCAGACCGTCGGCGATGGAGAGGAACCGCAGCAGTTCCTCCACGGCGGTGGGCATCAGGGTGGGGTCGGCGCGCAGTTCGGTCAGCTGCTCGGGGTGACGCAGCAGAGTGTAGGTGCCGAGGGAGATCATGTTCGCGGTCGTCTCGTGTCCGGCGACCAGCAGGACCAGGGCCAGGGTCGCCAGTTCGTCGCGGTCCACCCGGCCCTCGCGCAGCTGGTCGTGGATCAGTTCGTCCAGCAGACCTTCGCCGGGGTCCTTCTCCTTGCGGTCGATCAACTCACCGAGGTACCCCTCGAGCTGGTCCCGGGCGTCCTCCGCGTCCGCGGCGCTCGGCCCGCGCAGCAGCCGGCGTGACTGGGCCTCGAAGAAGTCGTGGTCGGTGTACGGGACGCCGAGCAGGGCGCAGATCACCATCGACGGCACGGGCAGTGCGAAGGCGCTCACCAGTTCTGCGGGCGGGCCCTGGGCCTCCATCGTGTCCAGCAGGTGGTCGACCGTCGCCTGGATCTGTGGCCGAAGCGACGCGGTCCGTTTGAGGGTGAAGCTCGGGATCAGCATGCGCCGCTGGGTGTTGTGCTCGGGATCGTCCACGCCGAGCAGCGCGGTGCGGCGGTCGCGGATCCCGGCGAAGCGGGCGGTGGTCATCGGGAAGCCGGGGTGGTCCCGGCGGGACGACAGCCGCTGGTCGACGAGGAGTTCGCGGGCCTCGGTGTGGCCGGTGACGACCCAGACCTCGCGGCCGTCGTAGAGCGTGATCCGGGAGAGGGGGCGGGACAGCGGGTCGTAGCCGGTGGGCGGGTGGTAGGGGCAGGTTCGGTCCTGAGGGAAGGTGACGGGCTCCGTCATGAAATGACCTCGCAGGCGAAGGGTCCACTTGCCGATCTTCATTAGATGCCGGAGGCAACTGCGGGGCCACCACGAAGTTCGGCCAGATCCACCGAACGACGGATCTGGCCGAACCCGTTCGCTCGGACCGGGCCCGGTGTCGGGTCCGCCGCCGCGGTGGCGGATGATTCCGGCGGTACGTCGTGTTGAGCAGGTTGCCGAAGTCGGTTACGAGGACGGGAGATTGGACATGCCGCTCGAAGGTGAGTACGAGCCGAGTCCGACGGACTGGGTACGCAACCAGGTCGAACAGATCGAAAAGTCCGGCGGGACGCAGGGGATGACCATGCGGGGCATGCCCGTCATACTCCTCACGACCCGGGGCGCCAAGACCGGCAAGCTCCGCAAGACGCCGCTGATGCGGGTGGAGCACGACGGCCGCTACGCCGCCGTGGCCTCGCTCGGCGGCGCGCCCAAGAACCCGGTCTGGTACTACAACGTCGTCGCCGACCCTCATGTGGAACTCCAGGACGGCACGGACCGCAAGGACATGATCGCCCGTGAGGTGAAGGGCGAGGAGAAGGCCCTGTGGTGGGAGCGCGCCGTGGCGGCGTATCCCGACTATGCGGACTACCAGACGAAGACCGATCGCGAGATTCCGGTGTTCGTGCTGGAGCCGGTCGCCCAGGACTGAGCGGGGCCGGGCCGAGGGTCGCGTCGACGGCGCCCCACCGGGCCGAGGGGGCGCCTGAGGGCGCCCGCGGCTGAGTGCCTGCGGGTTAGTGCCCACGGCTCGGAGATTCGGTGCCCCTCCCAACACCGGCGGGGTTGGGAGGGGCACCGAATCTCCGAGCCGACGCAGCGGGCCCCGCCGCGACGGGGGAACGCGGCGGGGCCCACGTATCGGGTGCCCCGCGAACGCGAGGTCACACCTGCCTTTATTCGGCCAATCGCGGTGAGCTGTTCTCACCCTGAACGTCCCGGTCGTCTGCGTCATGCTCACCGCGTTGCCCGGCCCGGCGGCCCGTCCCTGCCTGCGGGCGGTCACTCTGGTCGGCCGGCGCCTCGGTGACGTCGAGGAAGATCTGGTCGGCCTCCGGGACGACCTGGGCGACGGATCTCTTGATGCGTTCGGAGACGAGTTCGACCTCCTCGCTGTCCAGGCCGGGCCTCAGGTCCACGCGCGCCGCCACCAGGGTGGAGTCAAGGCCCAATTGCATGGTCAGCAGTGACTCCACGTTGTCGATCTCGGGTTGTGCCGCCAGCAGGGCGCGAATCCGGCGGCTCGGCTCCGGGTCGGCCGCCTGGCCGATGAGCTGCTCACGGGCGTCGGCACCCAGCCGGTAGGCGACGAAGACGAGCAGCGCGCCGATCGCGAACGAGGCGCCGGCCTCCCAGACGACCTGGCCCGTCACCATGTGCAGCGTCATACCGGCGAAGGCGAGCGTGACGCCCAGCACGGCGGTTCCGTCCTCGGCGAGCACAGTCCGCAGGGCGGGGTCCCGAACTCCGCTGCCCTGCCTGCGGGCCTGGTACAGGGCCCTGAGGAGGGAGCCACCCTCGGCGGCGAAGGCCACGCCCAGGACGATCAGACCGGCCACGTAGCCGCTCTGCGCATCGCGTGCGCCTCTGGTGAGGGCTTCGAAGCCCTGGAAGAAGGAGAAGCAGCCGCCCATCACGAAGATGCCCACGGCCGCGAGGAGCGACCAGAAGAACCGCTCCTTGCCGTAGCCGAAGGGGTGGCGGCTGTCGGCGGGGCGGCGGCTGCGGTGCAGGGCCGCGAGCAGGAAGACCTCGTTGAGACTGTCGGCCACCGAGTGCGCCGCCTCCGAGAGCAGCGCGGGCGACCCCGTGATGTACCCGCCGACGGCCTTGGCCGCGGCGATCACCAGATTGGCCCCCAGTGCGACGAGCACGGTGACCCGGGTCTTCCGGTCCGCCCTGGCCTTCCGCTCGGCACGCGCCTCCCCCGCGCCACCGCCTTCCGCCACCTGGCACGCCTCCGCGTCGCCCTGGGACGCCTCCCCCGCGCCACCGCCTTCCACCACCGGGCACGCCTCCGCGTCGCCATCGGACGGCTTCACAGCCACACGGTTCTCCCCGACCGGGGACGGCTCCCTCGCGGTACGCGCCGGGTGGGGCGGGCGCTTGCCGTGTGTCCTTGTCTTCTCGTGGTTCTTCCGGTCCACGCAGGGTCCCCCCTCCACGCGGCTGCTCCCTTTCGCCTGGCTCGCTGGTGCGAGGTCGAACGGCTCACTCCCGGCGGTTGCCCCGGGTTCGGCGCATGACACAAAACGACCGGACGCAGGCGGACAGAAGTGGGCGGATGAGGGAACTCGCACTGCTGTACGCACGGGAAGGAGCGCGGCCATGGCCGAAGAGCTGGGCCACGAGGGAGACATCGACGACACGGGCAACGCCGCACTCGGCAGGACGCCCTTCAAGCGGTCCGAGAGCCACTTCAAGGACCGGATCACCGCGGACGGCCGCGACGGCTGGACGGTCGAGCCCGGGCGCTACCGGCTGGTCGTCAGCCGGGCCTGCCCCTGGGCGAGCCGCGCGGTGATCTCACGACGGCTGCTGGGCCTGGAGGACGCCCTGTCGATGGCGATCGCGGATCCGATCCAGGACGACCGGAGCTGGCGGTTCACCCTGGACCCGGACGGCCGCGACCCGGTGCTGGGCATCCGCTTCCTCGGCGAGGCGTACGAGGCCCGCGAGCCGGGCCACCCCGACGGGGTGAGTGTGCCGGCGATCGTGGACGTACCCAGCGGCCGGCTGGTCACCAACGACTACCAGCAGCTCACCCTGGACCTCGCCACCGAGTGGACGGCGCTGCACCGGCCGGGCGCGCCCGACCTGTACCCCGAACGGCTGCGGGACGAGATCGACGAGGTCATGCGGGATGTGTACGAGGACGTGAACAACGGGGTGTACCGGGCAGGCTTCGCGACCGGCCAGGAGGAGTACGAGGAGGCCTGCGCCGGGCTCTTCCGCCGGCTGGAACTGCTCTCGCGGCGGCTGGCCGACCGGCGCTACCTGGTCGGTGACACCGTCACCGAGGCGGACATCCGGCTCTTCACCACCCTGGTCAGGTTCGACGCCGTCTACCACGGCCACTTCAAGTGCAACCGGTGGAAGCTGACCGAGGACCCGGTCCTGTGGGGGTACGCACGCGATCTCTTCCAGACGCCCGGCTTCGGTGACACGGTCGACTTCGACCACATCAAGCGGCACTACTACCGGGTGCACACCGGCATCAACCCGTCCGGCATCGTGCCGCTCGGACCGGATACGGCGGGCTGGCTGACACCCCACGGCCGGGAGGACCTCGGAGGGCGGCCGTTCGGGGACGGCACACCGCCGGGCCCGGAAGTACGGGGTGAGGAGGTCCCGCCGTCCGGGCGGGCGGCCCCGCAACCGTGAGGGCGAGCGCAGTGCACCTGAAGATCGTGCATCGCGCATCCCACGCATATCCTGCGCACAACAGAACAAAAGTCATATAAGCCATGACATCCGGTGCACCACCGGGTCTGCTGCGGAGAGGCAAAGGAGAACGCCATGCGCAAGAAGAGGAAGCTACCCCTCGCCTACAAACCCATCGGTTTCCTCCTGGGATGGGCGAGCGGGGCGCTGGCCGGGCTCGCCTTCCAGGCGACGTGGAAGGCGCTGCGGCACGAGGAGGACGCGCCGGACGCCCTGGACCGGGACCGGGGGTGGGGTGAGGTGTTGCTCGCGGCGGCCGTGCAGGGGGCCATCTTCGCCGTCGTCCGCAGCGCGGTCGATCGTGGGGGCGCGACGGCCATCGAGCGTTCGACGGGCGTGTGGCCCGCGCAGGAGAAGGGAGGGCGCGACTGAACGGGCCATGCGGGCCAGTAGGGTTGGGCTTCAACCGTCGGCGCGTCGGGCGCGCGGTCAGGGAGCCAGGGAGCCGGGCAGTGAAGAACCACATAGAGGTGGGCGACGTCGTCGAGGACTTCGAGCTGCCGGACGAGACCGGCCGACTCCGGCAGCTCTCCGGCCTGTTGGCCGAAGGTCCGGTCGTGCTCTTCTTCTACCCGGCAGCCCTCTCCCCCGGTTGCACCGCCGAAGCGTGCCATTTCCGCGATCTGGCCGCGGAGTTCGCGGCCGCCGGCGGACGCCCGGTGGGCATCAGCGGTGACGCGGTGGAGAAGCAGCAGGCGTTCACTCAGAAGCACTCGCTCGGTTACCCGCTGCTGTCCGACCCGGACGGCACCATCCGCGAGCGGTTCGGTGTGAAGCGCGGTTTCTCGGTCCTGCCCACCCGGCGCGTCACCTTCGTCATCGGGCAGGACCGCAAGGTCCTCGAAGTGGTGCGCAGTGAAGTGAAGATGAGCGTCCACGCCGACCGCGCCCTCGCGGCACTGCGTACCGCGAAGGCCTGAGGGCCGGCCGGCACATGACGGCCGGTCCCCGTCCCGGGGTCCGGCCGTTGTCGGTGCGTGGTCAGCCCTGCTTGGGGGCCGTCGGGCGTACGCACCGCATGGTGAAGGAGTGCCCGGCGGGGTCGGCGAAACCACGCTCCTCGAAGGGGCCGTCCGCGTCCCTGGTGGTGAGCGGGCGTCCGCCGAGGCTGACGACCCTGCGCTCGGCCTCGTCGAGGTCCTCGACGAGGAAGTCCAGATGGACCTGGAGGGAGTTCTCCGGACGTGGCCAGCTCGGCGGAGTGGCGTTCACGTCCCGGCGGAAGGCCAAGCGGGTGCCGTCGTCTCCCTTGATCTCCACTCGGTTCGCGGTCGCCTCCGTCTCGTCGGTCTCCAGCAGTTCCTTGTAGAACCCGGCCAGCCTCTCGGGTTCGGCGCAGTCCAGAACCACGACGGCCGTGGTGACGAGCGGCATGACGTCTCCCTGGGGATCTGGTAATGGGTACTCCCCCGGGTACCCCGGCGGCTGCGGATCACGCGTCCGCCAACCACTTGCGGGCAGGCGTCAGTTGACCCGTCGGGGAGCCACTTGGCGAAGAACCGGTGGCCCCGCTCCGGTGACCCAACCTGTCACAGCAGTCTCAGAAGTTGCTCGGGTCACAGGATGGATCGTTCGCCCCCTGGGCAGTCTCGTCGCGCGCCATGGACAAGCCCGCTGTGATTTCCTTGTGCGCCTTGGCACGGGAGCGTCCGAAGTCACGGACGATCAACGGACGATCTGCTGCTGGGGAACCGACGAGCTCTCACGTAACCACGGCGTCCTCCGCCGGGCTTCGGTCAGCATCTTGTCGAGCTGGGCCGGGCCGCACGTGGCCTTCTGACCGGTCGCCTTGTTGTGCAGGTGTACGGCCTTGGACGCGCACGACCGCCGCACACCCGTACCCCGATCCAGCGGCCGCCACCCCAACCAGCCACCACAGGCACGCACGTTCGCATCACCCCGACGGTGCCTGACCGCAGTAGCGGCGCTCCGCGCCTCAGGGGTGCTGGGCCGCCGGAGCACCGGCGGGGGGCCAGGACGCATGGGCGCTCGCGGGGGGGGGCTGGGCCACCGGAGGGAGGCTTCACCCGGCCGGCAGCCGGGTGCGCCGCTCCGGGTCGGTGACGCCCAGGCCGGTCGACGCTGCCAGGGCGAGTACCCCGACCTTGCCCAGGTGGGCGTTGTTCTGTACGAGGCGCGCGGCCTCGGCTGTCTCCGCGAGCGGATAGGTCACGGAGAGCGCCGGAGCGAGGTGGCCCAGCGACAGCAGGCGTCCCACGGCGGCCTGTTCGTGGAGATTGGCGCCGTGACTGCCGATGACCCGTTTGAGCCGCATCCAGAGGTAGCGGTTGTCGAACTCGTGCTGGTAGCCGCTGCTGGAGCCGCAGGTGACGACCGTGCCGCCACGGCGGACGACGAAGACGGAAACGCCGAACGTGGCCCGGCCGACGTGCTCGAAGACGATGTGCGGGTCCTCACCCACCGCGGCACGGATGCGCTTCCCGAGCCGCTTGCCGACCGTGGCGGGGTCCGCGGGCGCGTCCCCGGTGAGTCCGATCTCCGCCCGGTCGATGACCGTGTGGCACCCCAACCGCCGTGCGTACTCGGCTTTTTCCGCACTGCTGACGACACCGACGGGTATCCCGCCGCCGCCGCGCACCAACTGCACGGCGTACGCGCCGAGTCCGCCGGCCGCGCCCCAGATCAGCACCACATCGCCCTGGGTCATCCGGGCGCCCCGGTCGCTGACCAGCATGCGGTACGCGGTCCCGGCGCACAGCGGGTTCGCGGCGGCCTCCTCCCAGGTCAAGTGGGTCGGTTTGGGGAGGAGCTGGCTGCTGCGGACCACGCTGTAGTGGGCGAGGCCACCGAAGTTGGTCTCGAAACCCCAGGCGAGCTGGCCCGCGCCCAGCATGCCGTCGGCGTGGGTCGCCGGGTCCTCCTCGTCCACGTAGACCGGGCTCACCACGACATGGTCGCCGACCCGCCACTTCCGCACCCCGGGCCCCGTGCGCACGATGACGCCGGCCGCGTCGGAGCCCACGACGTGGTGGGGCAGGTCGTGCCGGGCCGCCCACCGGTCCTGGCGGGCGAACTGCCTCAGGAAGGTGAAGGTCGGGATCGGCTCGAACATCGCCGACCACACCGTGTTGTAGTTGATGCCGCTCGCCATGACCGCCACCACGACCTCGTTCGGGGCGAGTTCGGGCATCGGCACGGTACCGACGTGGATCGTCTTGCGGACGTCCGTGTCGGCGCCCCTGGCGAATCCGGTGAAACAGCCGACGTCCTCGATCCGCAGATGGGCGGCGGTGTAGGCGTCGGGCAGGGGAAGCCGCTCGAGTTCGGCGCCGGTGGCTCCCGCCACCACGGCCTCGGCCAGCGCGTCCATGGTCTTTCCTCCTCGGGTTCGCTCTCGTGCGCCTGGGTCCTGTCTGGGGTTGTGATCTGGATCAGGGAGCGGGGCGTGGTGCGTGCGATCGCGAGGCGCCGGAAGGCCCTCGGTGGGGGTGCCCCCGTTCGAGCGAAGCCGAGAGTGGGGGAGGAGCTACTAGGGCGTTTCGGCAACGCGGCATGGGGTCCCCTGTTCGAGCGAAGCCGAGAACTTGGGGGAGTGCGTGCCACGCCCCGCGAGCCCAGAACACAACCCCGGACAGGTCCTAGGGGCGACACGCGGAGCGTGCGGGTGGGGGTCAGCTCAGGCCGAGACCCGCGGCGAGCATCGGCCAGGAGGCCTTGAACTCGCCCTGCCAGTTCGGCCAGGCGTGCGCGCCGCCGCGGTAGAAGTGCACCTGCGCCGGGATGCCGAGGGCGCTCAGCCGGTCGGCGAACCGGTGCGCCTGGCTCCACAGGGCGGCTTCCAGGAACGCGCCTTCGAGGTTGCCGGGTGCGCCGCCGGGCAGTCCGCTGCCCTGGGAGAGATACAGCCGGGTTCCGGCCAGATTCGCGGCCTGCGCGTAGGGGTTGTGGCGGGTCCAGTTGTCCCGCTGGAGCAGCGGGCTGCCCCACAGCGTGATCGGTGACAGCAGTTCGCGGGCGACGATGGCGTTCAGGACCGTCGGCATGCCCAGCGCTGTGGTGTGGAGAATCCCGCTGTACGAGGCCGCCGCCGCGAACGTTCCGGGGTGCCGCGCGGCGAACGCGACGGCGCCGTAACCGCCCGTCGACACGCCCGCGACGACACGCTTGGTGCCCGCCCGGAACCTCGGCTGGAGCACCTGCGGCAGCTCGGTGACCTGGAAGGTCTCGTAGTCCGGTGAGTCGGGTCTGCCGTGGTTCCACCAGTCGGTGGGGATGCCGGTGGGCCCGGAGGAGGGCATCACGGTCAGCACGTCCTTGTCCGCGGTGAAGGAGACGATGTCGGTCTCACGGGTCCAGGACGTGTAGTCGTCGTGGGCGCCCTGGAGGAGGTGGAGAACCGGCCAGGTGCGGCTGGGCCGCGTGGCGAAGTTCGTCGGCAGGACGACCCGGACGGGCACGTCGGCGCCGACGGCCGGGGAGCTGACGGTCAGGTCGACGGTACGGGCGTCGAGCCACTTCTCCGCGACGATGCGGGCTCCGTCGGCGGCGACGACGCCGGACGCGGTGGCCACGGGCGAGGCGGGCACGGCTGCCGCGGGCGGGGCGGCGAGTCCGGTGGTGCCGAGCAGGGCGGTGGTGGCGGCCAGGACGACCAGTCGGAGGCGACGTGTGGGCATGGGGGCGGGTCCTTGTCTCAGGGGCTTCAGGCGATGCGCAGATCGCGGGTCAGCAGGCGCGCGAGCGTGTCGACGACCGGCGGGTCGAGGAGCGAGAGATGGTGGCCGGGCAGCGGGCTGACGGTGAGGTCGGCGCAATGGGCGTCCCAGCCGAGCGTGGCGTCGTCGCGCTCGTAACGGGGGTCGCGCACGGTGTGCGGGGCGGGTTCGCTGGCCCGGTAGAGCAGGGTTCGGCCCGGGTAGGGGCCCGGCCGGTGGCGTTCCCCACTACGCAGATCGAGGTACGAGGTGCGCTGGTGCTCGACCACGGAGGCCGGCAGTTCGACGGCCTCCCCGAGCAGTTTCAGCACCAGGTCGACCCGGCCGGCGTCGTCGAGGGTGTCGAGTTGGTCGTACGGGAGCCGCAACGGGACTCCGTACGTCCGCTCGACGTACGCGGCGAACCCCTCGAAGTGCCGCCGTGCGGTCTGTGCCGGGGTGAGCTCGGTGGGCAGGGGCAGCACGGAGTCGACGAGCACGAGCGCGGACACGGTGCCGTGGGCGGAGAGCAGTCGCGCGGTCTCCTGCGCGAGCACTCCACCGTAGGACCAGCCACCCACCGCCCACGGCCCGCCCGGCCGCTGCTGCCGGATCAGTCCGGCGAACTCCGCGGCCCGCTCGCCGACCTCGTCCAGTTCCCGTCGGCGGTCGAACCCGAACAAGGGCCGCTGCCCGTCGAGCCGTTCGGCCAGTCGCCGGTAGACATCGCACGATCCGCCGGCTGCGTGGGCGAGGTACAGGGGCGTACCGGAGCCGTTCGCCGGCAGGGACCGGAGGGCGCCAGGTCCTGTCGTCACTCTCCCGTCGCCCGCCCGACGGGCGGGCCGCGCGGTCTGGGGCTCCGCCCTGTCCGAGCGAAGGCGGGAGCTGCTGCACGACGGGGCGGCGGGGGGTGTGGTCAGCAGCCCGGCCACCGCGCGCAGTGTCCCCTGCCGCAGCAGGGCCCCCGCCTCGAGGACCACCCCGAACTCGCGTTCCACCTCGCCCCGGATCCGTACGGCGGTCAGCGAGTCGAGTCCCAGATCGGTCAACGGTGTGTCGGGATCGACGCGTTCGGGGCTGTATCCCATGACCTCGGCCACACAGCGGCGCAGCCGCTCCAGCGGACCTGCGTCGCGCCCACGCCCGCCCACCGCGGCTGAGGGCGCCGACGTGACGGGGGCGGGGGCGGCGGGGGCCGGTCGCTCCCCCGCCCAGAACCTCCGGTGCCGCCACGGTGGGCCGGGCACGTCCACGACGCGTCCTCGCGGGTGCAGCGTTTCCCGCAGGCCGGGCGCCCGGACCCCGTTCACGAGCAGCGTGGCCAGTGCCGTACGGAAGGTCAGAGCGTCGTCGGTGTCCCTGCGCAGGGTCGGAACGATCAGCGCGTCGCCGCCGAGTGTCTCCCGCAGCGGGTGCAACTGCGTTCCGTGCGGGGCGACTTCGACGAACACGCGGTGACCGTCCTGGGCCGCCGCGCGCACCGCCTGCGCGAAGCGCACCGGTCGGCGCATGTTGGCCGTCCAGTAGGCGGTGTCGCAGGGATCGTCGCCTCGGGGATCGTCCAGCACGGTCGAGTACCGTCGGCAGTGCGGGACAGCGTACGGCACCACGTCGATCCCGGACGCGAACTCCCCGAGCAGCGGCTCGACTTCGGGTGAGTGGCCGGCTCCCGTCACGCGCAGGGACCGTCCGAATCCGCCTTCCTCGGTCACCCGGGCGACGAGCCCCGCCACGTCCTTCGCGGAACCGGTCACCACGCTCTGCCGGGGTGAGGCGTGCACGGCGACTTCGAGTGAGCCGAACTCGTCCGCCAGGGCGGCGACTTCGGCCGCGGAGCGGTCCACGACCGCCATCGCCCCGCCCGTCAGCCGGGCCAGCAGTCGTGACCGTACGGCGACGATCCGGGCGCCCGTCTCCGCGTCCAGCGCGCCCGAGACCACCGCCGCGGCGATTTCTCCCAGCGAGTGCCCGACGACGGCGGCGGGCTCCGCTCCGTAGGACCGCCACAGCGCGGCCAGCGCGAGCTGGATCCCGTAGAGCACCGGCATGACGACGGCGGTGGAGGACAGGTCGGCGTCCGGTCGCAGTCCGGCGTGCAGCGATACGCCCGCGTGTTCCGTCAGCAGCGGCTCCAGCCGGTCGACGGCAGCCGCGAACTCCGGCTCGGCGGTGAGGAGCCCGCGCCCCATGCCGGGCCACTGGGATCCGTATCCGGAGAACACCCACACCGGTCCCGGCCCGCCCGTCACCCCCGAGCCGGTGACGAGGTGCGGGGACGGCTCGCCCGTGGCGAGACGGGCGAGCGCGGTCACGGTCTCGGTACGGTCCCGGGTGACCAGCGCGGCCCGGTGGCGTCCCCGTCCGGTGCGTCCGGCGAGGGTGCGCGCCAGGTCCTCGTCGCGGACACGGGGCCGGTCGGGGAGCCATGCGGCGAGTCGGCCCGCGTACGAGCGCACGCGGTCCTCGGTCGGGCCGTCCAGGAGCAGCAGTGCGGGGCGGGTGTCCCGCCCGCTGGGGCGCCGTGGCGAGCGGTGTTCGGACAGGACGACATGGGCGTTGGTGCCGCCGAACCCGAACGCCGACACGCCGGCCGTGGCGGTGCCGGAGTAGCGGGGCCAGGGTTCGGCGGAGGTGACCACCCGCAGTCCGAGGGCGTCGAGGTCGGCGTGCGGGCCGGGCCGGGTGAAGTGCAGTTGGGGTGGTAGCTCGCCGTGGTGCAGGGCCAGGACCGTTTTGATCAGGCCGGCGATGCCCGCGGCGGCCTCCAGGTGCCCGAGGTTGGTCTTGGCGGAGCCGACGAGGAGGGGCCGGTCGGGGCCGCGGCCCCGGCCGAGGACCGCGCCGAGGGCGCCCGCCTCGATGGGGTCGCCGAGCGCGGTGCCGGTGCCGTGGGCCTCGACGTAGTCGACGGTGGCGGGGTCGGTGTGCGCCTCGGCGAGCAGCGCCCGCTGTGCCTCGGCGTTGGGGGCGGTCAGTCCGTTGGAGCGGCCGTCGGAGTTGACGGCCGTGCCGCGGATCACCGCGAGGACGCGGTCGCCGTCGCGTTCGGCGTCGGCCAGGCGTTTGAGGACGACGACTCCGCAGCCCTCGCCGCGGACGATACCGTCGGCCGCCGCGTCGAAGGCCTTGCACCGGCCGTCCGGCGCGAGGGCGCCCACCTGCTGGAAGCTCAGGGTGATCGCGGGGGTCAGCAGCAGGTTCACCCCGGCGGCGAGGGCGGTGTCGCTCTCACCGGTCGTCAGGCTGCGTACCGCGTGGTGGACGGCGACCAGTGACGACGAGCAGGCGGTGTCCACGGCGAGGCTCGGTCCGCGCAGGTCCAGGGCGTAGGAGACCCGGCCCGCGGCGACGCCGAGCGCCGCGCCGGTGGCCGTCCACGCGTCGGGGGCTGCCGCGGTGAGATGTGCGTACTCGTTGCCGCTGATGCCGACGAACACGCCGGTGCGGGTGCCGGCCAGCCCGGGCACGGGCAGCGCGGCGTGGTCGAGGGCCTCGCGGGTGACCTCCAGGAGCATCCGGTGCTGGGGGTCCATGGCGGTGGCCTCTTGGGCGGCGATGCCGAAGAACTCGGCGTCGAATCCGGCGACTTGGTCCTCGGTGAGGAACCCCCCGTGTTCGCTGACGCCGTCCGGGACCTCGGTCCACCGCCCCGGCGGCAGGGTGCCGACGGCGTCCCGCCCCTCGCGGAGGAGCCGCCAGTAGGCTTCCGGGGAGTCGGCTCCGCCGGGGAAGCGGCAGCCGACTCCGATCACGGCCACCGGGGAGCCGATGCCGCCCACGGGTGAACCGTCCGCCTCGTCCCGGGCGTTCGGCCGCGCCGACCGGCTCGTCGGGCGGGTCTCGCCCTCGGTGATGCGTCGCACCACCGCGTCGATGGTCGGCGCTTCCCACAGCAGCGTGACGGGGAGCCGCCGGCCGGCGAGTTCGCCGAGCGCCGACGTCAGCGCGATCGCGTCCCGCGAGGTCAGCCCCAGCTCCGCCAACGGCCGGTCGTCGGCGATCTGTTGCGGCTGCAAGGCGTACCAGGCGCCCAGCCGTTCGGTGATCGCGGCCCTGATCCGGGTGCGTAGGGCGAGGGGGTCTCGGGTGGCGTCCGCTCGATGCGGTCGTGGGTGAGGGCCGGAGCCTGTCTCGGCTCGGGTCTCGCTCATCGTCGCCCGAACCCGCCGGCGAGGTAGCGTGCCCGGCTCGCGGCCCGGGCCACCTTCCCGCTGCTGGTGCGAGGCACCGATCCCGGTGGAACCAGCATCAGGGTGCCGAGCCGCAGCCCGTGCCGTGCGGAGACCGCGGCCCGTACCGTGCGCTCCGCGTCCCAGGCGTCCTCGGGGGTCGGCATGGCATCGCGCCGGTACTCCGCGACCACGACGAGTTTCTCCCCCGTACCGTCCGGGCTGCTCACGCCGAAGGCGGCGAGCCGGTCCCGCCGGACCAGCCCGGCGGCGCTCTGTACGGTCTCCTCGATGTCCTGCGGATAGTGGTTGCGGCCGTCCACGATGATCACGTCCTTCAGCCGTCCGGTGACGAAGAGCCGGCCGTCGTGGAGCACGCCGAGGTCCCCGGTGCGCAGCCAGCCGCCTCGCCCCTGCCCGTCGGCGGCGAACATCTCGGCCGACAGCGCGGAGCGTTTCCAGTAGCCGCGTCCGATGTTGGGGCCGCGGACCTGGATCTCGCCCACCTGCCCTTCCGGCAGCGCCTCTCCGCTGGTGCCGGCGATCCGCAGCTCCTGCCCGACGGGCGCGCCGCAGGAGACGAGCACGGCCGCGTCCGGGTCCGCCGGGTCCCGGGCCACGACGTGGCCGTGGGACAGGGCGTCCGGGTCGCAGGCCAGTGTCGAGGGGACCCGGGCCGTGGGGTCGGCCGTCACGAACACGGTCGCCTCGGCCAGTCCGTAGGCGGGGCAGTGCGTCTCGGGGGCGAGTCCGGCGGGCTCGAACGCGGTCCGGAAGCGTTCGACGGTGCCGGGGCGTACGGGTTCGCTGCCGTTGATCAGTACGCGGACCCGCTCCAGGCGCAGTTCGTCGACGAGGTCGGGGTCGGTTCGGGAGACGCAGTAGTCGTAGGCGAAGTTGGGCGCGGCGCTGATGGTGCCGTCGTAGGAGCCGAGCAGGCGCAGCCAGCGGGCCGGGTTCTCCAGGAAGGCGACGGGGTCCATGAGGACGGAGCCGAAGCCGCCGACGACGGGGGCGGCCACACTGAGCACGAGTCCCATGTCGTGGAACAGCGGCAGCCAGCCGACGGTGGTGGTGGCGCCCGGGTCGGGGTCGGCGACGAACGCGTCGATGGCCTGGCGGGCATTGGCGACCACATTGGCGTGACTGATCATGACACCGGCCGGGACGCGGGTGGAGCCCGAGGTGTACTGGAGGTAGGCGATGTCGTCCGGCTCCGGGCGGGGCGCCGGCTCGGCCGACTCGCCGGGCGCGTCCGGGAGTTGGTCGACGAGTACGACGGGGGCGTCCGCGAGGTGGTGCTCCCGCAGGAAGGAGCGGACGGCTCCGGCGGCGGAGAAGTCGGAGAGCAGGCAGGCCGGTTCGCAGTCCTCCAGCACGGCCGCCAGTCGTCCCTCATGGGCCGGGATCCCCGGCGCGAACAGGGGTACGGCGACCACGCCGGCGTAGAGACAGCCGAGAAACGCGGCGACGTAGTCGAGGCCCTGGGGCAGCACCAGCGCGGCCCGGTCACCGGGCCCGGCGACCGTCGTGAGCCGTTCGGCGACGGCTCTGGCACGGCTGTCCAGAGCGCGCCAGCCGAGGGTGCGGTGCACCCCGTCCGACGCGGGGTCGGGGAACTCGACGTGGCTGAAGGCACGTTGCCGTGGCCGGTGTCCGGCCCAGTGCCGCAGATGGTCCGTCAGCAGCGGTTCGGCGGGGGGCCTGGCGGAAGTCATGGAGCGGCTCCAACTCATCAGGGCGATATGGGGGTTCCCCGGTGGGTGGTACACCAGGTTCCGTCGTGGGACGCCGATGGAGTTAGAGGACGTGTTGACAGATCGGGCCCGGTCCTTAGTCAGCGCGCTGACAAACCCGGGCCGGCGATTCGGCGGCCCGGGGCGCAGCGGGGGTGGCTTCACGCCGATGACAATCCCTGCCACGACCGGTGGAGGGAGCGACCGATGGGACGTGTGCGGGGATGCGCACTACCGGCCCTGCTCACGCTGACGGGGTTCGTCACGACGCTGGACAACACCGTCGTCAATGTCGCGCTGCCCACCGTGCAGCGTGCGTTCGGCTTGAGCGTCCCCGAGTTGGAGTGGGTGGCCACGAGTTATGTGCTGAGCTTCGGGGCGCTGCTGCTGCCGGGCGGGCGGCTGACCGATCTGCTGGGCCGGCGCCCGGTGCTGGCGGCCGGGATCGTGGTGTTCACCCTGGCGTCGGGGGCCTCGGCGCTGGCCGGGACGGGCGGTGTGCTGATCGCCGCGCGGGCCGTTCAGGGCGTGGGGGCGGCGCTGATGGTGCCCGCCGCGCTGGCGGTGGTCGCGGCGGACCTGCCCGCTCGGCAGCGGTCGACGGCGGTGGGACTGTGGACGGCGGCGCTCGCCGTCGCACTGGCGCTCGGTCCGCTCGTCGGCGGCTTTGTCACCCAGCGGTGGGGCTGGGAGTGGGTGTTCGCACTGAACGTGCCCTTCGGCGTGGTGGCACTGGGGCTCGTCCCGGCGGTCCCGGGGCGGTCGGGACCCACGGCGGTCCAGGAGCAATCTGGGGCGGTGACGGTCCAGGAGCGACCGGGGCCGACGGCGGTACGCGAGCGATCGGGGCCCGCGGCGGTCCACAAACAACCAGAGCCCGCGACAGTCCACAAGCAACCAGAGCCCGCGACAGTCCACGAGCAACCAGAGCCCGCGACAGTCCACGAGCAACCAGAGCCCGCGACAGTCCAGGAGCAACCAGGGCCCGCGACGGGCCCGGATGTGGCGGCAGTCCCGGCGGCCCCGCTGCGGTCCGTGGTTCGCGGCGGCGGTCTCGACCTGCCCGGGGTGGTCCTCTCCGTGCTGGCCCTCTCCCTCCTCACGCACGCCCTCGTACGGGGCGGCGAGCACGGCTTCGGCGGGCAGTCCGTCCCGCTCGGTGCTGCCGCGGGGGCCGCGCTCGCGTTCGTCGTCGTGGAGTACCGGACCGCGCGACCGCTCGTCCGGCTCGGACTGCTACGGGACCGGTTCCTCAGCGGCGGGGTGGTCGCCCAGGTGTTGTGGGGCATCGGCGTCAACGGTGTCTTCTTCTTCACCGCGCTCTATCTCCAGCGGGTACTCGGGTTCTCGCCCACCCGGGCGGGACTGGCGTTCCTGCCTCTGGCGGGGGCACTGCTGCTGTGCACCCCGCTCGCGGAGCGGGCCGCGAGAGAGCTCGGAGCGCATGTGTCGATCGCGGCGGGACTCGCGCTGGTGGCGGTGGGCCTGGTGTACGTGTCGGGGACGGGGCTGCGCGCCGGGTACTGGGACCTACAGCCGGGGCTGGTGCTCATCGGCGTGGGGTCGGCGCTGACCACGCCCCTGACCGTGCGCTGTCTGGCCGGTGTGCCGGCCGCGGACACGGGGATCGCGACGGGGCTGGTGAGCGCGGCGCGGGAGGTCTCCGGGGTGTTCGGCGTGGTGCTGGTCGGGGTGGTGCTGACCCGGCGTGAGCGCGCCGCGCTCGCCGAGGGCGCCGATCCGCGCGTGGCGTTCCTGGACGGTTACGACGACGGGCTGCGGCTCGCGGCGGGCTGTGTGCTGGCGGGTGCGCTCGTCACCCTTCTGGCACTTCGGCGTCGTGGCCGGCATCGGCGTGTCGTGGCTCGTGGGAGCCGCACGGGCGTCCGGACTGTCATGAAGTGACGATCCGACCGGTCGGATCTGTCAGGGAAGGACGAGCCGCACTCCATCCACTCCCGGTATCTTCACGAGTTCCCCTGTACCCCACGCAGGAGGGAGCCGCCGCGTTGAACGGATTCCGCACATCCGTCGTCAACGGCACCAGGACGCACCCCGACGAGCCGGCCGCCCCACCCCGGCACTCCGACGCCGAGCCGGACGGCCCGTTCCAGGCCTTCCCGCCCGGACTGCACGACCATCTCAGACCGTTCTTCGCCGACATCACGGAAGAGGTCGTACGGGCGATCAGGACGGAGATCCCGGAGTACGCGCGTCCGATGGACGACACGTACATGCAGGTGGTGCGCCGGGGTGTCGAGCACGCGCTGCAGGGGTTCCTGGCGCGGATGGCGCAGCCGGACACCGACTGGCAGCCGATCAAGGCGACGTACCAGCGCATCGGCCGCGGTGAGGCCGTGGAGGGGCGCAGCCTCGACGCGTTCCAGGCTGCGCTGCGACTGGGGGCGCGGGTGACCTGGCGCCGGATCAACGCGCTGGTCGACGCGGAGTTGCTGCCACGCAAGGTGCTCGCGGTCTTCGGCGAGGCGCTGTTCCTGCACCTGGACGAGATGGCGGCGGCCACGACCGCGGGCTACACGGAGGCGCGGCTGCACGCCGCGGGTGAACTCCAGCAGCGGCGCACCCGGTTGATCGACCTGCTCACGGTCGATCCCCCGGCCTCGGCGGAGGCGATCAGCGATCTGGCGTACACCGTGCAGTGGAACGTGCCGCGATCGCTCGCCGTGGTGGTCGTGGAGCACGCGCCCGACCCCGCGGCGCGTCCCATCGTGCCTCCGGAGTTCCTGGCTCGCTTCGACGTCCAGCCGTCGATCCTGGTGGTGCCCGACCCCGAGGGGCCCGGCCGGGCGCGGGCGGTGGCGGGCGCCCTGCACGGGCTGCGGGCGGCGATGGGCCCGACGGTGCACCTCCACGAGGGGGCGCGGTCCCTGCGGTGGGCGACGCAGGCGCTGGACCTCGCCCGCCGCGGCCTCCTCCCCGACGACGACCTGATTCTTTGTCAGGACCATCTGGCCACGCTGTTGTTGTTCCGGGACGAGGCGCTGGTGGACGCCCTCGCCGAACGCCGGCTGGGTCCGCTGGACACGATGCGTTCCCCTCAGCGCGAGCGTCTGGCCGAAACCCTGCTGAGCTGGCTGGAGTGCGGCCACAACGCGAGCGAGGTGGCCGCCCGTCTGGGGGTCCACCCCCAGACGGTCCGCTACCGCCTGCGCCAACTGGACCAGCTCTTCGGCGCCCGGCTCCACGACACGACGGTCCAGTTCGAGATGCAACTGGCGCTGCGCGGGCTGCAACTGCGGTCCCGGGCGGTCGGCCCGCCGCAGGCGTCGCCCTGACGACAGCGGCTCGGGGGCCGGCACGTCGAAGCCTCTGGCGCCCGGGCCTTCCTCCGGACGACCATGGCCGCATGACGATTGACACTTCGTGGTCACGGATCGAGGAGTGGCTGCGCGAGCATGCGCAGGCGGCGTACGCGTCGTTGCCGCCTGCCGCGAGCGCCGAGGCGATCCGTGCGGCGGAACGCGCGTGCGGGATCGATTTTCCCCCGGACGTGGTGGCGTCGCTGGCTCGTCACGACGGTTCGCCGGAATGTCTGCTGCCGGGCAACTACGGCCTGCTCGGCGCGGCTCGGATAGCGGAGGACTACGGGCTTCGGATCCGCTTGACGCTGCCGGGCCTGCCCGGGTCATCGCGTTACTGGCAGTCGTCCTGGTTGCCTCTTGCCTCCAACGGCGCCGGGGATTCGCTGTTCGTGGAGACGGCACCGGGCGAGAGGTCAGGCCGTCTCGGCCGGCACTCCCACGATGACGGTGGCCGGTTCGACGACGGGCTTCAGTACCTGTCCCTGGATTCCCTGCTGAGCTGGACCGCACGGGCACTGTCCGAAGGGTCCGTCACGGATCTGCTGGACTGGGTGCTCACTACGGACGAGGACGGATTCTTGGACTGGGAGGACGCGGATGCGGAGTGGGACGAGGTGTCGGTGGTCTGGGACATGACGGAACTCCAGCGCCGCTACGGACCGCTGTGACCGCACGTGACGCATCCCCGGAGGTGACCTCCGGGGGTGCGGATGCGAGGGAAGCGGTGGAGCTGCTTTCCGGAGGATCGGGAACCGGTCCCGCCGGGCTCGGAAGGCGCCCACGAGGGTTCGGCCGAGGCCTTGGCGGGATGGGGATCGTCAAGGGTGATGCCCCCTGCGGTAGAGCTGGGTCACTGGGGCTGGGGCGGCTGCGGTGGGTTCGGGGCGGACGATCCGTCGTTTGCCGAGCGCAGGGCCGGATATCCGAACCGTATGGCTGGAGCAAGCGACAAGACACCGAACGGACAGTCGTCGACCGTGAACGCGCGAGCGGCGAAGAAGACCGTGACCGAAGGAGCCGCGGCACCTGCGAAGAAGGCGCAGCAGGCCGGTGGCGAGGCGGTGAAGAACGCCGGGGACGCCGCGGGCGCAGCCGGACGCGGCGGCAAGGAAGTCCTGGCGGGCCTCGGCGGAGCGGCGTCGGAGAAGGCCCGGGAAGCGGCGCGGACGGTGCAGGGCACCGTGGCGTCGGCCGCCGGGCAGACGGTCGGAAAGGCCGGCCTGGCCTGGACACTCCTGAAGGCCAGGAAGGTCGCGGCGGCCGCCGCCGGCGCGGGGACCGCCACTGTGGTCCTCTGCTCCTACACGCTGGGCCGTCGTGCGGGTCTCAGGCAGCGTGGACCGCTCTCCCGACTCAGCGGCGGCCGTCTCTGAGCAGAGGGACGCCGTCGAGACAACCTCTGGAGAAGCGTGGGCCCGCCGGAGCTTTCCGCTCCGGCGGGCCCGGCCGCTTGTGCGCCGCAGGACGGCCGTGCCCAGTTCGTGCGGTGTGCGGAGCTGTCGATGGGCGGTCCCGAGATCAGTGACGGCACGTACGCTCTGCACATGGGTGATCAGAGACGGGCGGAGGGCGTGGGTGCTGCCTCGGATGTCTGACGACGACACGCCGTCCGGCACGGAGGCCGCCGACAGGAAGAGGACCGTCACGACAGCCGGGCGCGACGAGGCAGACTCGGCCCGGCGGTGCGCCGGCCTCTTTCGGCGGGAGGGCCGGCAACGAGAGGTGAAGGGGCGAACGGCGTGGACACGCGGGCGCGTTACCGGCGTCTGCGCCCTGCTGGTTGCACTCGTCCTGCTGTTCCCCTCCGTGGTGCCCAACGCGGTCTGGAACCTGGGGAGCCTGGTGGAGAACTTCCTTCCCTGGCTCGGAGTCACGATCGCGCCGCTGCTCGCCCTGGCCGTCCTGCGCCGTTCGGCGATCGCCCTGCTCGCGCTCCTCACCGCGGTGGTCGTGTGGGCCGTCCAGTACGGCCCGTCCCTGCTGCCTCACGACTCCGCGGCGTCACAACACGATCTGACCGTGGTGCAGCACAACGCGAGCGACGAGAACGCGAACCCGTCGGACACCGCGCGGACGATCAGCGCCGCCGGACCCGACCTCATCGCCCTCGAAGAACTGACCGAGCCCGCCCTGTCCGCCTACGAGGACGCGTTCACAACACGCTACCCGCACCATGCCGTCGTCGGCACCGTCGGACTCTGGTCACGGTATCCGCTGGTGGACACGGTGGCGGCGGACATCAAACCCAAGACGGTGGAGGGGGATTGGAGCCGGGGTCTCCGGGCGACCGTGCGTATCGCTCCGCGGCGCGACATCGCCGTGTACGTGGCACACCTGCCCTCGGTCAGGATCAGGCCGGCCAACGGTTTCGACACACGGTGGCGCGACGAGAGCGCGGCGCTGCTGGGCGAGCACATCGCGGCGGACACGACGGGCACGGTGATCCTTATGGGCGATCTCAACGGAACGCCACGGGACCGTGGTCTCACCCCCCTCACCTCACAACTGCTCTCCCCTGACGAGGCTTTCGAGTTCAGCTGGCCCACGGCATTCCCCGTCGCCCGCATCGACCAGGTCCTGGGCCGCGGGGCCACCGTCACGGACCTGTGGACGCTCCCGGCGACCGGCAGCGATCACCTGCCGCTCGCCGCTCACATCAAGCTGACACACTGACATGCCGAAGGGCGGCCGCCCGGAATCGACGACCGCCCTTCTGCGTCCGACCCAGCCTCACCCGGTTTCAGTGCGGCGGGACTTGTGTCAGGCGCACTTACGTCCGGTGTTGATGCACTGGACCATCTTCTGCGTCACCTTCCCGTCGAAGACGTTGATGAAGTCGTCGTGGTCGGTGATCGGCTTGTGCGCCTGCTCGGGGAAGCCGTCCACCGCGAAGAACGGACGGGTCTTGCCGTTGTCCTTCACGCTGGGCGCGTCCACGTCGTACACCAGGCGGTGCACCAGCTGCGGAATGGCCTTGAAGCCGCTCGGGCAGTTGCCGGCCGCGTTGGCGAAGGCCACGTGGGTACGGTGGTTGGCGCTGTCGATGTTCTTGCCGTCCCAGCAGCTCTGGTACTTGAAGGTGCGCACCACGTCGCTGCCCGACGGGCAGAGGGGGTACTTGTCCTTCAGCTGCACCTTGTTCTCGAAGCCGGTGCAGCTCCAGGAGGCGTTGGCGTTGGCCGGGCCGTTGGTGAAGGCCTTGGCGTCACCGGTGATGATGCGCAGGAACTTCGGCATCGCCACCACCTTGCCGCGCGGGCTGCCGACGAAGGTCAGCGTGGAGGACTTGGCCGTCAGGATGCGTCCGACGTTGCCCTCGGCGCCGCCGCCCAGCTTGTCGGCGTCGAACTCCTTGGTGCCGTCCTGCAGGCGTATCACCGGCCAGTAGTAGGACGACTTGTCGCCCTTGTTCTGGCAACTGGTGTTGGCCTTGGCGAAGTCCTGGTCGCTGGAGAAGGCGTCGTTGTCCTGGTTGCCGACGTAGTCGTGCACGTGGTGTGCGCCGTTGGTGACACCGGGCGCGACGATGACGTTGTCGCTGTTGTACAGCTTGTTCTTGTTCACGCCGCACTTGGTGGTGAAGACACCCTTGGACGCGTTGCCCGCCCTGCGCGGCGGCGCGGCCACATTGGGCTTGACCTTCGTGATGTCCACGTAGTCGGCGGCCACGGGTCCGCTGATGGCCTGGCCCCCACCGGCGTTGCCGCCGCCCTGGTTGCCACCCTGGTTGTTGCCGCCCTGGTTGTTGCCGCCCTGGCCGGCGTTGGTGTTGTTGCCGGTGGCGCGGAGCGTGCACGCGGCCAGGGCGTCGAGGCCCTGCGGCTTGGCGCCGACGCGTCCGATGGCGATGACGATCCGGTCGATCGTCGCCTTCCGCTTGTCCTTCAGCGGGCCGACGATCGCGTTCTGGGCGAAGTTGGGGTCCTGCTGGATCGCCCGCTGGGAAGTGGAGAGGCGCTGGTACGCCTCGGAAATCTGCTTGTCGAGCAGCGCCAGTTCCTTGTCGACCTGGGCCTT
Source organism: Streptomyces cavernae (assembly GCF_004023625.1). GTDB lineage: Bacteria > Actinomycetota > Actinomycetes > Streptomycetales > Streptomycetaceae > Streptomyces > Streptomyces cavernae. The sequence continues at coordinate 346,844 of NZ_ML137708.1, forward strand.
GGCCTGGGCGGGAACCGACTTCAGCTGCTGGCCGACGTCAGGGCAGTCGATGGTGGAGGTACCGGCCGCCTGCGCCTGATTCTGGGCTGCGCCCTTGGAGGTTTCGTCGGCCGAGGCGTAGATGTTGACCGCCACCAGCCCACCGGCTCCGATGGCCAGTGCGGCCGCCGCACCTACCGCCCGACGGGCAGTGTTCGATCTCTTTCGCGTGTTGCGTCTCATCAGGCCTCTCTGAACTTCTCCGGTCGGCAGGACTTCCGGCTTGGGGCTACGCCCGCCTTTCGATACGGATGAGGCCGCGGAATGTTCAGCGAATTCTCAGGTTCATAGTTTCCTCCAGCCGCAAATGGCACATTGACCGTCAACTCTCGCTGGACACACAGGAATCGCCCAAGCACGGCGAAATCGCGGAATGCACCCGGGCCTCGGTGAGCCGACACGCGACCCGCCCGGTGATCTCCGCCACTGCTCCCCCACTGCCGACACTTCCTGGACGACCGTCCACATATACTGGACACCTGTCCAAGAAACGGAGTCGGTTCAATGGAAGCGGTCGCGAACGTTCTGGTCGGTCTGGTGGCTGCCCTGCACGTGTACATCCTCGTTCTGGAGATGTTCCTGTGGGAGCGGAAGCCGGGGCGGGCACTGCACGGGTTCGACCCGGAGATGGCCAAGGCCACCGCGGCCCTGGCCGCCAACCAGGGCCTCTACAACGGGTTCCTCGCGGCGGGGCTCGTGTGGGGACTGGTCGCCGGGGATCCGACCGGCTTCCGGGTGCAGGTGTTCTTCCTGGTGTGCGTGATCGTCGCCGGTCTCTACGGCGCCGCCACCGCGAACACGCGCATCCTCTTCGCCCAGGCCTTCCCGGGCGCCCTCGCCCTGGCCGCCCTGCTCGTCGCGCAGTGACCGCCCAAGCCGACCCCCGCGCCGAACGCACCCGCGCCAAGCTGCGCCGCGCGCTCCTCGAGGAGTGTTCCGAGCAACCGCTGGAGGCGGTCAGCGTCGCGACGCTGGTGCGCCGGGCGGGAGTCGGACGCGCCACGTTCTATGTGCACTACGCCGACCTCGAGGACCTGGCGGTCGACGCCTGTGCCGATGTCGTCCGGGAAGCGGTCGACGCGCTGCACGCGTGGCGCGGCCGGCCCGACCCGGTGCAACCGCCGCCCGCCCTGCTGGCGTTCTTCGCCGGGCTGCCCCCGCACGCGGACCTGTACCGCACCCTGCTGCGCCCGGGCGGCTCCGGCCCGCTCGGCCATGTGCTCAACCGGGACCTGCGTGCCCGCAGTCTCGCCGAACGCAGCCTCGTCGGCGCACCCGACCCGGAACTGATCGCCTCCGCGGTGGCGGCCGCCTTCGCGGGCGTGCTCGCCGACTGGCTGCACGGCCTGATCGACGGCACCCCCGAACAAGTCGCCCAGCAGGCCTGGCAGTTGCTCGTCGCCCTGCACAGGAGCCGCTAAGCGCCCCCAACAAGCAGAGGTCTCGGCGCCTGGAGGTCGCGGAGAGTATCACCGCCGGAGGACGGCAAAGCGCCCCTGGTGCCGCCGCGAAGAACCGGCGGCGGCGCCAGGGGCGTCGGGCGGGCGACGCCCGCTACGGCTGGGTCGTCCGGCCTACGAGCCGGACCTGTCGGTCACATCGGTCACCGTCCAGCGCTGGTTGGCGCCGGAGTTGGGCTCCCACACGCCGACTGCGGCTCCGTCGTTGCTCGCCTGACCGCCGACTTCCAGGAGCCGTCCGGTGGCGGCGTTGACGAGGGTCCAGGTGCCGTCACCGGTCGTCGACAGGATCCACTGGGCGGCCTCGTCCCGGCTGCCCTTGTCGGGCTCGAGGACCGCGGCGCCGTTCCGGACGGCGAGACGCTTGCCTTCCACCGGGTTGGCGAACACGTACCGCTGCAGACTGCCGGTGTGGCCCTTGATCTGCTTCACCTGCCACTGCTGACCCGCCGCGGGCGTGCCGGCGCTCGCGGTCCTGATGACCAGGCTCGTACCGTTGTCGGCGACTGTCAGCGTCTTGCCGCTCTGCACGCCGGTCAGCTGGTAGGTGTGGCCCTTGCGCAGCAGGCGGGCGTCCTTCGCGACGCCGGACACACCCTTGACGAGGAAGGAGGTCACGGACTGGGCCGGCACGGTGAACGTGGCCTGGTTGCCGGTGACCCTGACGGGGTCGTGGCGCTCCAGCTTGCCTCCGGCGCTGGTCACCACGGGGGTGACGGTCGCGCTCCGGGCGATCTTGCCGAACTTGGACAGGTCGACCGTGACCGTGCGTTCGGCGGTGGTGCTGTTGACGTGGACGACGGTGGCGCGGTCCCCGCTCTTGGAGACGGCTGCGGCGCTGGAGGTGTCGTCCACCTTCACCAGGCGGTCGCCGGGCTTGATGTAGTGGGTGAAGTTCCGGGCCGTGTCGAACTTGGTGTTCGTGCGGATCGGGCAGGTCTCGAGGGTGTCCTGGGAGGTGCAGCTGAACGGGAGCTGGATGCTTCCCCAGTTGCCGCCCTTGGCGGACTCACCGCCCGGCTTCATGTTGTCGTAGTCCTCGACGGGCTGCCAGAACACCCAGGCGCGGGGCTCCAGTTCGCGCAGGTCGTCGACGATGCGCTGGGCGAGGCCGAGACCGGGCCGCATGTCCGTGAAGCTCTGGCCGTCTCCCCAGTCGCCCTCGACCTCGCTCATCCACAGCGGCTTGTCCGCCGCCTTGGCGAGGTCGCGCACGGTGGTGCGCTGACCGGTGCCGTAGGTGTGGACGTTCATCTGGTCGACTTCGGCGCGCACCTCGGGCGAGTAGGCCCGCCAGTTGGTGGCGAAGGTGCCGGGGTTGGTCTCGTCCATGGCCGAGATCTTCGCCTTGGTGCGGGACTTGTCCAGCTCGGCCGCGAGCGCGGTGACCACCTTCGTCTGGAGCACGGGGCCCATGTGCGCCCCTTCCTGACGGCCGCCGACCGGCTCACCGTCGGCTCCGAGGCGGGTGCCCCAGTAGTTGGTGTTGGGCTCGTTGAACGGGTCGAGGGTGTCGACCTTGATCTTGTGGGCCTTCTCCAGCCGCTCTGTGGCGCCCACCAGGTAGGCGGCGAAGTCGTCGATGGACTCGGTCTTCAGCTGGTCGGCATTGGAGTCGAAGCCGCCGGAGACATAGCCGCTGACCGTCATGAACCACGGCGGGGAGTTGCTGAACGCCTCCCAGTGGTCGATGTCCTTCTTGATGCGGTCCACCCACCAGCGCTGGGTCGCGTCCGCCTTCGGGTTCCAGTCGGCCGCGTCGTCGGCGCTCCACCAGTCGGTGTCCTCGCGCGTGGTGCCCGCAGGGGCCTTCCACCAGCCCTCGACCGCACCGCCCGCGCGCAGGTAGTCCTTCACGTCCGGTGCGTTGCCGCCGCCGATGTTGTAGCGGGCGATGTTCAGTGCGAGACCGTCGTCGCCGAAGAGCAGCTTGGCCAGCTTCTCCCGTATCTCCTTCGGGTAGTCGCCGGTGGCGTTGGCGAACCACACCAGGCTGGTGCCCCAGCCCTGGAACTTCTCCTGCTGGTAGGAGGGGTCGGGCCGGACGGTGACGGCCGCGGCCGCGGCCGCCTCCCCGGCCACCCTGGGCTGGGCCGTGGTCGGCGGGGTCATGGCCAGCACCGTCCCGGTGGCCAGGGCGGTGACGCCGATGGCTCCGAAGAGCCGTCTCGTGCGGGTGCGGCGTGCCATCGATGTGCTCCCAACTGCTTCGTGGTCGCTTCGGGATGTTTACGCAAACATGACCCTCCGCGAAGCGGCTCCGGGCAGGTAATGTTTGCGTAAACATGCAGTGGCGGCATGTCTACACTTCTGACGGCGGACGGTCAAGAGTCGTCCGAGGTGCCAGAGGGTGCACACGGCGGCGTGGAGACCGAGGAGACCAGGTGGACGCAGCGGACAGCACTCCGGCGGCCGTGCCCCAGCCCCCGGTGCGTACCGGGAGGCGTGCCGCCCGTCGTATGCGAAGCGCGTCCATGGCGGACGTCGCCCGGGTCGCCGGGGTTTCCTCGCAGACCGTCTCCCGGGTCTCCAACGGCTTTCCCGGGGTGACGGAGGAGACCCGGCGGCGGGTGCTGACGGCGATGACGGAGCTGGGCTACCGGCCCAACAGTGCCGCCCGGGCGCTCAAGCGGGGCGAGTTCCGCACCATCGGCGTCATCACGTTCACCCTTTCCACCACGGGCAATGTGCGCACCCTCGAGGCGATCGCCACCTCCGCGGCCGAGGAGGGCTACGCCGTCACCCTGCTGCCCGTCGCCGTCCCCACCCAGGACGAGATGCGCGGCGCGTTCTCCCGCCTGGGAGAGCTCGCCGTCGACGCCGTCATCGTCATCATGGAGGTGCATCTGCTGGACGCGGCGACCGTGACCCTGCCGCCCGGCATCCAGGTCGTCGTGGCCGACTCGGACGCCGGTGACCGCTACAGCGTCGTCGACACCGACCAGGCGGGCGGCGCCCGCGACGCCGTACGGCACCTGCTGGACCTCGGCCACCGCACCGTGTGGCACCTGGCCGGGCCGGAGGGGTCCTTCGCCGCGCAGCGCCGCGCCGACGCCTGGCGTACCACCCTCACCGCGGCGGGCTGTGTCCCGCCCCCGGTCGTACGGGGCGACTGGTCGGCCGAGTCCGGCTACCGGGCCGGACTCCGGCTCGCCGAGCAGGAGGACTGCACGGCGGTGTTCGCCGCCAACGACCAGATGGCGCTCGGCCTTCTGCGGGCCCTGCACGAGCGCGGGAGGCGGGTACCCGAGGACGTCAGCGTCATCGGCTTCGACGACATCCCCGAGGCAGGCTCTTTCCTGCCTCCGCTGACCACCGTCCACCAGGACTTCGCCGAGGTGGGCCGGCGTTGCGTGGAGGGAGTGCTGCGGCAGATGCGCCAGGAGACGACGGAACACGGCACCACGCTGGTGCCGACGCGACTGGTGGTGCGTGACAGCACCGCACCTCCACCGGACCCCGAGGCCCGGCAGGCCTGAACCTGAGTGAGGTCACCGCTGTGGCGGTGTCGAGCGGCGCCGACACCCGAGCGGACCTGGCGACGGCGCACTGTCCGCATCGGGCAGAGCGTCAGGGCTCGTTGCTCGGTAAGGCGGCGTCAGGTCCGGGACGGCTCCGCTGCCGTGATCACACCGGTCACCGCACACTCGTGGATTGCGCGTCCTGCTCCTGTCCGGTCGTGGCGGACCAGCTGGCGAGCAGCTTCAGGGCTTCCTCGGCGGCGGTTGCGGGGGGCGCGCTGTAGACGACGACGCTCAGGCCGCTTTCGTCGGGCAGGCTCATGGTCTCCTGGTCGAGTTCCAGGTCGCCGACGAGCGGATGGTTGAGGCGTTTGGTGCTCTCGCGGAAGACATGCACGTCGTGGGATCCCCACATCACGCGGAAGGCGTCGCTGCGGGTGGACAGTTCACCGATCAGGTTCGACAACTCACGGTCGTAGGGGTTCTTCCCCGCCTCGATGCGCAGCGCGCCCACGGCGAAGCGGGCCATGCGTTCCCAGTCGGTGTAGAACCGCCTGGCTGCGGCGTTGAAGAACGCGAACCGGACGACGTTCGCCCCGCAGGTCGCATCGGCATACATCTCCGAGTACAGGGCCCTGCCCAGCCGGTTGGCGGCCAGTGTGTCGAGGCGGTTGTTCATCACGTACGCCGGCAGCTCCGGCATCCCCTCGACGATCCGCGCCACGCTCGGCCGCACCGTCGGCCGAACCGCCCGCTGCCGGCCCCGCGCCTCGGGTGCCGGGCCTGCGGCGCGGGCGAGGTCGTACAGGTACATGCGCTCGGTGTCATCGAGTCGCAGGGCGTGGGCAAGAGCGTCCAGCACGCTGTCGGAGACACCTCTGAGGTTGCCGCGCTCCAGGCGCGTGTAGTACTCGATGCTCACCCCGGCGAGCGTGGCGACCTCACCCCGGCGCAGCCCCGGCACCCGCCGCTGACCGTACGCCGGCAGACCCGCCTGCTCGGGAGTGATCCTGTCGCGTCGCGAGCGGAGGAAAGCGCTGACGGCGTCCCGGTTGTCCATGAGGACAGCCTAGGCAGGACGCGCGACGGGTGGGTGGCCCTGCCAGTACCCCTCACGGCAGAGGCTCCCCCGGCACGGCCGCCTCGCCTTGCATGGTGTGTGCCCCGATCAACCCGGGGCCCGACCGGTGCGAAGACGTACACGCCGGGTCGGCCGGCCTTTCCCGTACCACGTTCCCCATCGGGCTCGAGTACCTGAACAGACTGAAGGAGCACACAGAATGAGCAACCGGATCGAGACGGTGACGGAGAGCCCCTCGGATGTCGTGCGAGGGCTGTATGACGCGCTGAGCAAGGGCGACGTGCCGGGTGTCCTGGCCAGGCTCGCCCCCGAGGTGATCGTCGACGAGCCGAACCAGCTCCCCTACGGGGGTGTGCACCGGGGCCGCGAGGTTTTCGTGCAGTCGATCCTGGGCGCCATGATGGGCTACGCCCACGTCGCCATCAGCGAGGCCGAGGTGTTCGAGGGCCCGGCCGGTGTCGTCGGAACGCTCACCGGAACGCTCACGGCCCACACCACCGGTGAGGAGTTCCCGCTGACCATGGTCGAGATCCACCTGGTCGAGGACGGCACGGTGCGCAAGATCGACGTCTACACCAAGAACCCCCACGAACTCGCCGCGTTCTACGCGCGCGCCGAGGCGGGCACTCGCTGACGACGAAGCGCTTCAAGGGCCTGTTTCCGTCACCCCCGCCTGCGCCCCGACGCCCGGCGAAAAGCTTCCAGCGCGTCTCGCGCGCCCAACGCTCCCGCCCCCGCCCGCGGCAAGGGCGGGGGCGGGGGCGGCAGGAATCAGGCCCGCGTCTCGGCGCTGCAGACCCAGTCGCCGTAGCGGACGCCGTCCTTCGAGCGGACGATGCAGACCCGGACCGGGTCGTTCTCGATCAGGTCGTAGTTGCAGATCGAGTAGCCGTCGGTCGTGTGTTCTCTGGTGGTCGTGTCGTAGCAGCCGGTCCGGTGATCCACCCAGCTCCACGCGTCGATGTTGACCTTCTCCCAGCGCTGGATCTTGGCCTGCACGGAGTAGCCGTCCGCGTCCAGGTCCTTCACCTTCAGCTCGTCGCCGTAGGTCGTGAAGGTGGCCGTGCCCCAAGCCCGGGAGATGGTCACGTTTGGCCCGCTTGCGGAGGCCGAGCCAGCCATGCCCCCGACGAGGATGGCGCCGGCCGCGAGAGCCATACCGGCCTTTGCTGCTGTGCTGCGTTTCATCGAGCGTTCCCCCTGTTGCTGTTGTGTCGTTACGAGTGCCAGATCAAAGCGTCGTCCTGGATCACCTGTCAACCACTTTGCGAGCGTGAGGAGTTATTCATCGATGAGGAGGTCCGCCGGGTCAAGGCGTACCTGGTCGCCGCCCGTCCCGGCAACGACGGCCCGACCGCATGACCGCCCGACCGCCTGACCGCCATCGAGACGTGGCTGATGGCTGTCCCCGACGGCCGGGGGCAACGGCAAGGTGACGCCGGTCTTTCAGGGTCCGGCCGAGTTGCCGGTACGCAGAAGCGGGCCGGCCGGAACCCTCGTTCCGGTCGGCCCGTCCGCACCTCCAGGGCGGCTCAGCCCCGTACTCAGCCGAATGTGAGCACCGGCTTGATCGCCTTGCCCCCGGCCATGTCCTGCACGGCCTGGCCGATGTCCTCGAAGGCGTACTTGCTGATCAGCTTCTCCAGCGGCAGCCGGCCCTCGCGGACCAGCTTGACCAGGGCCGGGATGGTGGTCTGGGTCTCGCTGTCGCCCAGGCAGATGCCCTCGACCCGCTTGCCGGTGAGCAGTCCGTTGACGTCCAGGGCGACCTCCGTGCCGAACGGCGGCGCGCCGACGACGACCAGCGTGCCGCGTGCGGCGAGCGCGTCCACGCCCTTGCGCAGCACGGCGACGCTGCCGGTGGTCTCCACGATCCCGTCAGCCCCGGCGCCGTCCGTGATCAGCTGGATGGCCTCGAGGATGTCCGCGTCACCCGCGTTGATGGTGTGGGTGGCGCCCAACTCCTTGGCCAGTTCCAGCCGTTCGGCCACCTTGTCGACGGCGATGATGGTGGTCGCGGAGGTCAGCGCCGCCGCCATCACCGCCGACAGACCGACCGCTCCGGCGCCGAGGACGACGACGGAGTCACCGGCCCGGGGCTCCAGGACGTTCCATACGGCACCCACTCCGGTCTGCACACCGCAGCCGAGGGGGGCGACGGACTCGAGCGGTACGTCCCGGTCGACCTTGACCAGGCTGCGGGAGTCCACCAGCGCGCGCTCGGCGAAGGAGGACTGGCCGAAGAAGTGACCGCCGAGCGGCTCGCCGTCGCGGCTGATGGTGCTGGTGCCGTCGGGCCGGCGCCCGCCGAGCAGGTTCAGCGGGAGCCAGGTGGCGCAGTAGGCCGGGTGGCCGTCGCGGCAGTTCTTGCAGCCGCCGCAGGACGTGAAGGACAGGACCACGTGGTCGCCGGGCTCGATCCCGGTGACCTCGGACCCCACGGCCTCGACGACGCCCGCGCCCTCGTGCCCGAGGACTCCGGGCAGCGGGAACGGCAGACCGCCCGCGGCGACGCCGAGGTCGGTGTGACACAGCCCGGCGGCGACGATCCTGACGAGGGCCTCATTGGGGCGGGGTTCGTCGAGCTCGACGGTGGACAGCGTGAACGGCGCTCCCCCGGACTCGACCACGGCCGCACGAGTGGTGGACATACTCCGTACTCCTTCGCAGGGTGCTGAAGTTGGGTCAGTTGCGGGTTTCAGTCGAGCGAGACGACGACGGACTTGGTCTTGGTGTAGGAGGCGAGCGCCTCGGGCCCGTACTCGCGGCCGAAGCCGGAGTCCTTGACACCGCCGAAGGGGACGTTGGGGTCGAGCATCGCCCAGTCGTTGATCCAGACGATGCCCGCCTGGAGGCGTTCGGCGACGCGGTGGGCGCGGGCGAGGTTGGTGGTCTGGATGCCGGAGGCCAGGCCGTAGGGCGTGGAGTTGGCGAGCTCCACGGCCTCGTCCTCGGAGTCGAAGGGCTGGACGGTCAGGACCGGGCCGAAGATCTCCTCCTGGACGACACGGGAGTCGTTGGACAGGTCGGCGATGACGGTGGGCTTGTAGTAGTAGCCGCCGTCGAGGTCGAGTCGCTCGCCGCCGCAGACGATGCGACCGCCCTCCTTGCGGGCCAGGTCGACGAACTCCTCGACCTTCTTCAGGTGCTTCTCCCCCGCCATCGGCCCGATGACCGTCTCGGGCTGCCGGGGGTCGCCGAGCGGCACTCCGGGGACGGCCTGGGAGAGGATGCCGACCACGGTTTCGTACAGCGGGCGCGCGACCAGCAGCCGCGGGCCGCCCATGCAGAACTGCCCGGTGTTGAAGACGAAGCCCTTGATGATCGCGCCGACGGCCTTCTCCACGTCCGCGTCCTCGAAGACGATGTGAGCCGCGTTGCCGCCGAGTTCCATGGTGACGGGCTTGAGCCCCTCACCCGCGACACTCGCGGCGTGCCGGCCGATCGCGGTCGAGCCGGTGAAGGCGATCTTGTCGACGCCGCGGTGCCGCAGCAGTGCTTCCCCGGCCACCGGTCCCGTGCCGGTGACGACGTTGTAGACGCCGTCCGGGACGCCGGCCTCCTTCAGCAGGTTGGCCATGTACAGGGCGCTGAGCGGGGTCTCCTCGGCGGGCTTGTGCACGACGGTGTTGCCTGCTGCGAGCGCCGGGGCGATCTTCGAGCCGGCCAGGATCAGCGGGAAGTTGAAGGGCGTGATCGCGGCGACCACGCCGAGTGGGCCCCGCTTGGTGTAGGCGAGTGCGTTGAGGGGGGTGTCGCGGGTGGCGCCGTCCAGGGTCCAGGCGAGGGAGGCGTAGTACTCGTAGTCGTTGGCCGCGTTGGTCACGTCGACGGCGTGGCACAGCGTGATCGGCTTGCCCACGTCGAGGCTCTCCAGCTGTGCGATCTCATCGGCGTTCTCGCGGATCAGCTCGGCGACCCGGTGCAGGATCCGGCCGCGCTCGCGGCCGCTCAGCCCGGACCACTCGCCCTTGTCGAAGGTCTCCCGGGCGGCGCGCACCGCGGCGTCCACATCGGAGGCATCGGCCTCGGCGACCGTCGTGACCACCTGGCCGGTGGCCGGGTTCAACACATCCGTACGGTTTCCGCCCGCCGCCTCGCGCCACTGACCGCCGATGAACAGCTGCCCGGGCCGGGTCTCGAAGGTCGTCATCGTCCGCTCCTCAACCAACAGGATTCCTGATGATGCGCAGTCTCTTTACAGACAGGTTTCCTGTCAATGACCTAGTCTGAATCCGGCGCCGGGAGTTTTCTCGGGCGGCGCGCCGGAGGACGACCGAAGGGGAGCGAGCGGTATGACTGCCACCACGGCTGGGGAGGCGGGAGGGACGACGGGCACCAGGACACCCCCGTCCCTGCTCTACATGATCAAGCAGGTGGAACTGGTGGTCCGCTCGCACCTGGAGGAGCTGATGAGGCCGGAGGGCGTCACGGCACTCCAGTACACCTCCCTGACGGTGCTGGAGCGGCACGACGGGCTCTCCGCCGCACAGCTCGCCCGGGACTCGTTCGTCACGGCCCAGTCGATGGCCGACCTGGTGCGCACCCTGGAGAACCGGGGGCTGGTGCGCCGGGAGCGCAACCCGCACAACCGTCGCGAGTTGCTGATCCTGCTCACCGACGCCGGACGGGAGGTGCTCGCCCGCTTCGCCGAACCGGTGCGGGAGCTCGAGGAACAGATGGTCCGTGACTTGACGGCTCATCAGGCCCGGCAGTTCCGCGAGTCGCTCTCGAAGGCCTGGCACGCGCTGTCGTAGCCCCGTCGCCCCATAAGTCCCTTGTTTTTCGCGGCAGTTCGGTAACGCGCCGCGCAATTCTCAGACATATGTCAATCGAACATGCTGAAATTCACTCCATCGGGGTAGCTTGCTGGGGCGAGGTGCGGCCGGGTGACCGCCCCTGCCCCGCGACGGGGCAGCAGCGGGTTGGAGGTGATGTCGGCGTGCGACACGAGTCAGCACCACCCACCGGGTTTCTGCACATCCACGAGGACCGCGGTCATACGGTGCTGGAGTTCCACGGCGAGATCGACATCGCCGCGGCGACGGAGATCGCCCCGCACCTGGACGCGGTGACCGAGGGCCCGGCGCCGCACGTCGTGATCGACCTGCGGCACGTCGAGTTCTTCGACTGCTCCGGCCTGCGTCTGCTCCACCGGGCGCGGCTGCGCGTCCAGGCGCACGACGGCCGGCTGCTGCTCGTCTGTGACCACCCGCTCACCCTGCGGATCCTGCGGGTCACCGGACTGCACCGGCTGCTGCCGCCCGCCCCGACCCTGGACGAGGCCCTGAGCCGGCCGGCGGCCGCCTCCAGGTCCTGGTGATCCCTCTTCCGGGCCCGGCCGTCGCAATGCCCTCTGGCGACGGCCCGTGATGTCATGACTGACCTCATGGATCGCCCTTCCACACGTCCGCGAGGACGCTGACCGACTTCCCGTCGCGGATGCGCCGCCCGCCGGGAACAGTCCGTGGACGGGGACGACCAGTGTCCGGCCCAGCGCGGCGTCACGCCCGTCGCCCGCACGCCCGAGTCCAGTGCGGCGGATCGTAAACGGTGCGCCGGACGCCGGAGGAGCACCTCCACCATGGGGCTGACCTTGGATCCCCTCGGCGCGACGGCCATCCGTGCCCGATCTCCACGAAAACCGCCGTCACCAGTACCCATTCGCCAACGACGCGTTCTCGCGGGTGATTTGGCGGGCACCCGGCACAGTGGGAAGGAGGACAAGTCGACATGACGATGTCCATCAAGCACATGCCAGGGTGGGCGAAACTGGTGGCTGCGCTCGCGCTGCTGCTGGTGGTGCTCTTCGCCGGGCTGCGGCTGAGCGTACTGCCCGGGTTGCGCGACGTGTTCGGCGAGGAGACCCACGACCGTTCGGGCCCCGCCCTCCTCAAGTCCATTCAGGACATGAGCCGTTACGACGCCGCCTCGGGCAACTTCCAGGTCGTGGTGGACCTGGAGAAGGACGCCAAGTACCTGCCCGACGCGCTCCGCGGCACCCGCACGCTCTACGTGGGCGCCGGCACCGTGGACGCCTACGTCGATCTCGGCAAGATCGGCAAGGACGACGTGACGGTCAACGACGACCGGACGTCCGCCACGCTGAGGCTCCCGCACGCGGCCCTGGGCCGCCCCGCACTCGACCCCGACCGCTCCTACGCCGTCTCGAAGCAGCGCGGTCTGCTCGACCGGCTCGGCGACATCTTCTCCGACAACCCCAACGACGAACGCGCCGTACAGCGACTGGCCGCGAAGCACATCGGCGAGGCGGCGAAGGACAGCGAACTCACCGTGCGCGCCGAGGACAACACGACCAGGATGTTGCAGGGCCTGCTCCGCTCCCTCGGTTTCAAGGAGGTGGAGGTCACATACGGGGGTGCGTAGAGGTCGGCGCCCCTCAGCCCCTCAGCCCGACGGCCCCTCAACCCCTTCAGCCCCTCAACCCCTTCAGCCCCTCAATCCCTCAGCCCGAGAACACTCCTGGTAGCGCCAGTGCGCCCCGCGGCGCCGCGCCCGCCACCAGCCAGGCCACGTAGTCGCCGATGTGGCCGGACTGCAGGCGGCGCAGCGATTCCATCCAGGGACGCTGGGCCAGCGTCAACGGCCGGCGTACGGCGATCGCGGCGAGTCCCGCCGCCAGCACTGTGGAGGTGAGCCCGAGCAGCACTCCGGCCGGGGTCCAGTGGGGCGAGGTCCGGACCCCGGCCGACCCGGCCACGCTCACCGCGCGTGCGACGCCGGCGGCGAAGCCCGGCACCACCCCCACCGCGAAGGAGCCGGCCGGCAGCAGGGCGGGCACCACGGTCATCGTGTCCGGCACCCGCGTAAGGGGTCCTTTCACTATGCCCGCCCGGGCCGCGCGGCCTGGCACCGCTCCCCCAAGCTCTCGCTGCGCTCGAGCAGGGGGCACCCCCACCGCCGCGTTGCCGAAACGCCCTGGTAGCTCCTCCCCCACTCCCGGCTTCGCTCGAGCGAGGGCCCCATCGAGGGCGTTCCGGCGCCTTGCGATGCACGGCACCACACCACGCGACCTCATCGGACGCTCATAGTGCAAGGACCCCCAAGCCGCCGCCGGGTTTCGGGACGCTCGCCGGCGCCGGTGGTCTCGTACGAGGAGCCCTCCGGCGGTGGCGGCCCGAGACCGAGGAAGACCCGGGCGCCGACGCGCAGCACGGCGCCGGCCACGCACAGGACGAGCACCACTGCCGCGCCGAGGCCCGCCGCGGCCCGGGCCGAGGTTCGGCCGCCCGGTGGGTCGGTGGCCAGGTCATCGGCGAGCAGCCGCGCGAAGACCAGCGTGCCTACGGGGCCGAGCAGGGCGAGGACCAGGGCGAGGTCGACGTACGCCGGGCGGCCGTAGCCCTGTGCGAGCAGCAACAGACCGGGGCAGGCCGCGGAGGTGGCCAGGTTCTGCGCCACCACCCGCCGCCGCAGGGTCCCGGTGGCGACGCCCCACACACAGGCGCCGAGACCGCCCGCGAACACGACGGCCGCCGCGGTCGTCCAGCCGTTCACCGCCGCACCGCCCGGCGCGCGGCGACGGCGGCGAGCGCGCCGAGCAGGGCGGCCGAGGCGCCGACGATCCACTCCAGTGTGTAGACCGTGCTGACGAGCACCGACCAGAGCACGGCGAGGGCGGCCCACCACAGCAGGATCTCGAGCGCAGTCCGGGAAGTCATACGTCACCTCCATGGCCGGTTACCCGCCGCCGCTTTGGTCAGACACGTCCGGTTCGCCGTGGCATCCAAGCAGGATCATGTGCGGGAGTCGGTGAGCGGCGCCGCAGGAGGGACACGGCTCGGGCCGCCGGTGTGACCCCCGAGGCCGGTCTCAAAGCCTCAGAGGACACATGTGTCACGACTCCCGTCGGCGGCGGTATTGCGGGGCCCTGTTGCGGGTAACCGCTTTGTTGTGAAGGCCAGTTGACTCGGGGAGGCTGGATGGCCCGCACAGCGTCACGCGCTCGCGCCACCCAATCGACCACCACCCAGGAACGGTCACCGCTCCCGCTGCCCGTACGACTGCTGGTGATGCTCATCGCGTTCGCCGCGATGGTGGCGTTCGCCGCCGTGCTGGCCCGGCTGACCCTTCAGCCGTCGCCCGCCTCGGAGTCGCTCACCCACACCAATCTGCGTCCGGGGAACTCATTGCGGGCCTATCTCGACCAGCCCGCGATCCGGGACACACTGAAGCAGCTCGGCGGCAATGTGCTGCTCGGGGTGCCCTTCGGCCTGCTGCTGCCGGTGGTGGTCCCCAAGGCCCGCGGCATCGTGCGGGTACTGCTCATCACGGCGCTGGTCATGCTGCTGGTGGAGCTGGTCCAGGGGGCGGTCATCACCGGGCGCGCCTTCGACATCGACGACGTCATCCTCAACACGGCCGGGGCGCTGGTCGGTTATCTGTTCGTGGGCCGCCGGCTCGGTCGTGCGGTGCATCCGCGCCGCCGGAAGTGAGGACGGCGCGCCTTCGGACGGCGTCCGTCGAGGACGGCGCGGACTCCGTCGAGGACGAGGGACGGCCTCGTTCCGAAAGTAGTCGGCCGACGAGGTCCGCCGCACCGCTCGGCGGTGGCTCGCGGGGGCCGGCCGGGGCGGGGTGAGCCCACGCCATGGCAGGGTGCGCGCCGGATTCAGCGCAGGCTGGGCATCCAGGTGAACTTGTCGCCGCCGACCCAGCAGACGACGTCCGGGTCGTCCAGGTCGTGCACGGTGATACCGGCCGCCGCCGCGGCGACCAGCACGTCTGTGATGGCCAGTGCCTCGCCGACCACTTCGCCGTCGATCTCCACGACTCTGAAGGGCGGGGTGCCGGGCTGGACACCGAGCACCATGATGCGGGGATTGCCGATGTGCAGGCTTTCGGTCATGTCTCGAGCGTAAGACGCATTTGAGGACAGGGCGCCGTGGCAGCGGCGGATCGCGTTCCGGTACCCGTAGCCGGTGGGGGCGGAGGCCGGGGTACCCGGTGGGCGCACGGCGAAACCGGCCGGTCCGCCGTGCGCGTCGGCGGTCGGCGGGTGACGCTGGAACACAGGAGGTGCCGATGGATCCTGTCGAGGCCCTGGACCGGATCGCGTTCCTGCTGGAGCGGACCCAGGCTCCCACGTACCGCGTACGGGCCTTCCGTACCGCTGCGGCCGTGGTGCGGGAAATGCCCGAGCGTGAGCTGGCGGAGCGGGCCACCACCGGGTCGCTGGAGTCGCTGAAGGGACTCGGTCCGAAGACGGCGCAGGTGGTGCGGGAGGCGCTGGCCGGACGGGTCCCGAAGTATCTCGAGCGGCTGGAGGAGGAGTCACCGGACGGCACCGCGCGCGCCGGGGAGCGGCTGCGGGCATTGCTGCGCGGGGACTGCCATCTGCACTCGGACTGGTCGGACGGCGGCAGCCCCATCGAGGAGATGGGCCGTACGGCGGCCCGGCTCGGGCACGAGTGGGCGGTGCTCACGGACCACTCGCCGAGGTTGACGGTGGCCCGGGGCCTGTCGACCGCGCGACTGCGGGAGCAGCTCGACGTGGTGGCGGAGCTGAACCGGGAGTGGGCGCCGTTCCGGCTGCTGACGGGGATCGAGTGCGACATCCTGGACGACGGCTCGCTGGACCAGGAGCCGGAGCTGCTCGCCGAGCTGGACGTCGTGGTTGTGTCCGTACACTCCAAACTGCGGATGGACGCCCCGGCGATGACGCGACGCATGGTGGCGGCCGTCCGCAATCCGCATGCGGACGTGCTGGGGCACTGCACGGGGCGGCTGCTCAGCGAGCGGGGGCGGCCCGAGTCGATCTTCGACGCGGACGCGGTGTTCTCGGCGTGCGCCGAGTCGGGGACGGCGGTGGAGATCAACTGCCGGCCCGAACGGCTCGATCCCCCGCGCCGGTTGCTGCGGCAGGCCGTGGCGGCCGGGGTGCTGTTCTCCGTGGACACCGACGCGCACGCCCCCGGGCAGCTCGACTGGCAGATCCACGGGTGCGCCAGGGCGGAGGAGTGCGGGGTGCCGGCCGAGCGGGTGGTCACCACCTGGTCCGCGGATGAGCTGCTGGCCTGGACCCGGGGCGACGGAGTAGCCGGGGCCTGACGAGGTACCCGGGGCGACGGAGTAGCCGGGGGCCTGACGAGGTACCCGGGGCCGGGCGCCCGGCGGGGCACCGCGACCCGGCGGGACGGGCGGGCGCGGAACCGGCCGGACGGGCGGGCGCCGAACCGGCCGGACGGGCGGGCGCGGAACCGGCCGGACGGGCGGATGCCGAACCGGCCGGACGGGCGGATGCCGAACCGGCGGGGCGTGGGAAGGAGACGGGGGCGCCCGGGAAGGCGACAGCCGGGCGCGGGAAGGAGACGGCATGGAACGGGCGGCGGTGTTCGACGTCGACGGCACGCTCGTGGACACCAACCACCTTCATGTGACGGCCTGGTGGGAGGCGTTCCGGCAGGCCGGGCACACCGTCGAGATGCACGCGATCCACCGGGCGGTGGGGCTGAGCTCCGCCGATCTCATCGCGCATCTGCTGGGCGACGACCGGGACCCGGAGGCGGACCCCGTCATCGACGCGGCGCACAAGGCGTTGTACGGGACGTACTTCGAGCGGCTGCCCGCGCTGAGCGGCGCCGACGGGCTGCTGCGCCGACTGCACCACGACGGCTGGGCGGTCGTGCTCGCCACCTCCGCGAGCGGGGCGGAGCTGTCCGCCCTGCGCCGGGCCATCGGCGCGGACGACGCGATCACCGCCACGGCCAGCGCCGACGACGTGGACGCCGGCAAACCGTCACCGGAACCGATCGAGCACGCCCTGCGCCTGGCCGGTGTTCCCGCGGCCCGGGCGGTCTTCGTGGGCGACACGGTGTGGGACATGCAGGCGGGTGCCCGGGCCGGGGCCACGTGCGTGGCGCTGCTGTGCGGGGGCATTCCCCGGCCGGACCTGGAGCGGGCGGGCGCCCGGGCGGTGTACCGCGACCCGTCCCATCTGCTGTCCGCGCTTCAGGACAGCCCGCTGGCCCCGTGACAGGCCCTGCCGGGGGCGCACACCGCGCCGGACGGGGCGTCCGTGCCCGCGCCCGCCGCGAGAAGGGAACGAACGCTACGGCGCGAGGAGGGCCCGCTGCGGCGCGAGGAGGGCCGCTGCGGCGCGAGAGGAGGGCCGCTGTGGCGGGTCGTCCCGCCCCCTCCGCGGCGGCGGGATCCGACGGGGTCTACTGGAACTACTGGAACTACTGGGACAACTACGAGCAGCCCGGCGTCGCCGAAGCGGAGCTCTCCGCCGACACCCGCAGTACGTTGCGCCGCACGACCGGCCGCGAGGTCCACCCGATCCGTTCAGCCCTCGTACGCTTTCCGCAGTTCCGCCACGTCGATCTTCTTCATCGCCAGCATGGCCTGCATGACCCGCCCCGCCTTCGCTTCGTCGGGGTCCCTCATGAGCTCGGTCAGGGTCCTCGGGACGATCTGCCAGGACAGTCCGTAGCGGTCCTTCAGCCAGCCGCACGGCCCTTCCTCTCCGCCGTCAGCCGTCAGCGCGGTCCACAGCCGGTCGACCTCCTCCTGGTCGGCACAGTCGACCTGGAGGGAGATCGCCTCGGTGAAGGGGAACTCGGGGCCGCCGTTGAGGGCGACGTAGCGCTGGCCTGCGAGTTCGAACTCGACGGTCATGACCGACCCCTTCTCCCCGGGGCCCGCCTCGCCGTATCGCTGGACGTCGACGATCCGGGAGTCGTCGAACAGTGACGTGTAGAACTCGGCGGCCTCCTCCGCCTTGCCGTCGTACCAGAGGAAGGTGGTGATCTTCTGCATGGCTGCTACCTCCGCGCTCGGTCGGGTGGAACGTGATCCGACATGGGGTGGACTGTGCCGCCCGGCGAAACTCATCGGTCCCGGGCGCGCCATGACACGCCGTGACACACATCACCGTGGCGGTATGAGGAGGCGGGAACACCCACTGGTAATTTCCCGTTAAACCAACCGTGGGTGCGGATGGGACGGAGTCCCCGGGCCTCATCACCCGCCCACAGGGACGATCGTTCGACTGAAGCCCTGTGGAGCGCATCGCCGCGAGGCGACCGCCATCCGTGGCCCACCCGCAGTCGGCCCCGACCGTGATTCCCCCGTCCGGTCGGGGCCTTTTCCTTCCCTTGCCGAGGGCCCGGGCCTTCCCGGGCGAACAGCGGCACGCGAGACCACGGGTGCCGGCTTGCGCGCCCCTGAGCCGGGTACTCGTGGCGGGCCGCAGCCTTGCGAAGGGAGCCGACGATGACCAGCGAGAACGGCAGCAGGATCGTGATCACCGGTGCCACGGGCAATGTGGGCACCAGTCTGGTGCGGCAGCTCTCCGAGGACCCGGAGGTCGGCTCCGTGCTCGGGATGGCACGCCGGATTCCGGAGTGGTTCCCCCCGAAGACCGCCTGGACGGGCGTGGACCTGTCGTCCGAGGACGCGGACCTCGCGGAGGAGTTCGCGGGCGCCACTGCCGTCGTCCATCTGGCCTGGGCCTTCCAGCCCACCCATGACCCGGCCGTGACCTGGCGCACCAATGTGCTGGGCAGCATCAGGGTCTTCGAGGCGATCGCTGCGGCGAATGTGCCGACCCTGGTGCACGCCTCGTCGGTCGGCGCCTACTCACCGGGGCCCAAGGACCGGGCGGTGGACGAGTCCTGGCCCACCCACGGGTGGCCCGGGGCCGCGTACTGCCGGGAGAAGGCATATCTGGAACGCGCGCTGGACTCGTTCGAGCAGGCACATCCGGAGATCCGGGTGGTGCGCATACGGCCCGCCTTCCTGTTCAAGAAGGAGTCGGCGAGTGAGCAGCGGCGGATCTTCGGCGGGCGGTTCCTGCCCGGGCCGCTGGCGCGTCCGGAGCTGCTGCCGTTCCTGCCGGACATTCCCGGACTGCGGGTGCAGGCCCTGCACACGGACGACGCGGCGCGGGCGTACCGGGCGGCGCTGACGGCCGATGTGCGTGGGGCCTTCAACCTGGCGGCCGAGCCGCCCCTGGACGCCTCCGTCCTGGGCGAGATGCTGGGCGCACGGCCGGTGCGCATGCCGCCGAGGGCGGCCCGCTCGGCGATCGCGGCGGCGTGGGGGCTGCATCTGCTGCCCGCGTCCCCGGATCTCTTCGACGCGGTCCTCAGGCTGCCGTTGATGGACTGCACGCGCGCGCAGGCGGAGCTCGGGTGGCATCCGGAGAGGACGGCGGTCGAGGTGGTGGAGGAGTTCCTGCAGGGGATGCGGCAGGGGGCCGGTGCGGAGACCGAGCCCTTGAGGGGGCGGAAGGTGGGGTGACCACAGGCCCTCGGGTGACCGCAGGCCGTGGGTAACCCACGCCATGCGGTGACCCGCCCCAGGCGGTGACTCACGCCATGCGGTGACCCGCCCCAGGCGGTGACTCACGCCAGGCGGTGACCGCGCACACTCGCCGTCGGGCGTTGCCCGGGCGTTCGCCTACCGGGTCCGGTGCCCGGCAGGCAGCGTTCGCGGGGGGTATCTCTCATGCCTTTGAGGCACGCCCACGTCCTAGAGGCACTCACACGCCCTTGAGGCAGCTGCCGAGCGTGCCGGGCGTCGCGACGGGGCGAACGTTGCCTGCCGGGGCGCTAGGCCCTGTCGTCGGGGGGGGGACCCCCATGACGCCGCGCGGCCCACCCTCCGGGCGGACGACGGGAATTTGACGACACGGCCTAGGTTCGCCGGCGCTCTTCGAGCCGCTCCCGCTGTGGCCGCACCGTGTACTTCGGGTCTTCCGCCGAGGCGATCCCCGCGGCGAAGACACCGAAGCGGGTGAAGGCGGAGCCGGCGAGCAGGGCCAGGCCGGACGCGGCGGCCGCGGCACGATGGCGGCCCCCGAGGAGGGTCGCGCCGAGCGCCCCGCCGAAGGTGAGAGCGCGGGCCGCGCGCAGAAGGGTGCCCGCGCGGCCGTCCCGGTAGGTCTCCCCCACCAGGCCCAGCCGCCGCTCGAGAGCCCGGTGCGCGGCGATCTCACCGACCGCGGCCACGGCGGCGGCGTGGCGTGCGGGAGAGTTCTCGGACCGGGGGCCGAGGACGAGTGCCATCCCGGACGCGGCCGCTGTCGCCGAGGCGGTGAAGAGGTACGGCAGCTCACGATGGGCGTCGTGCCAGGCGGGTACCGCGGTGTCCGCCGCGAGCACCGCCGTGTACGAGGCGACGGCCGGACCCAGCAGCGCCGCGGCCCCGGTCGCGGTGGCGCCGAGACGCGGCAGCCGCCCGGTCACGGCGCTCGCCGCGGCCGCCCCCGCCGCCGGCCCGTACAGGGACAGCAGCCAGGAGCCCACGCTCATCGGCGAGGTGGGCTTGAATACCCGGAGCATGTTCACGAAACGGTCAGGGCGGCCGAGGTCGTGGATGAGCGCGGCGGCGGAGAGCGAGACGGCGGTGAGGGAGGAGATCTTCATCGCCGTGGCGGTCGTCGAGCGGCCGGTGGCGTGGGCGCCCGCCGCCAGGACCGAGCCGGCTCCGGCCAGCCCGCCGAGGAAGAAGTACCCGGCGATGTCCCGCGGCTCCCAGGAGGGTGCCTTGATGACGGGACGGCCGTAGTACGAGTCGAACTCCGCGCGCGGCACCATCAGTTGTTCCCCGCGGCGGCCACGGCGCCCGTGCCTGCGGGGGGTGGAGCTGCCGGCGCTGGTCATGCCCGCCCCCTTCCGGCCGCTGCCGCGAACGCGAGCGCGATGCCGCCCACGAGGGAGAGGGCGGCCGCCCCGGCGTGCTTCCACATCGTGGGCAGGTCGCGGGTGGTCACGACCGGGTCCGGTGGCAGTCCGTACACCTCGGGCTCGTCCAGGAGGAGGAAGAAGGCTCCGTCGCCGCCGACCCCGTCGTCGGGGTCCTCGCCGTACAACCGGGCCTCGGTGACGCCGCCTTCCCGCAGCTGGTCGACGCGGAGCGCGGCCCGCTCACGGAGTTCGTCGAGGGGGCCGAACTGGATGGAGTCGGTGGGGCAGGCCTTGGCGCAGGCGGGTTCCTGTCCGGCGCCGAGCCGGTCGTAGCACATGGTGCACTTGAACGCCCGTCCGTCGACGGGGCGTTGCTCGATGACCCCGTAGGGGCAGGCGGGCACGCAGTAGCCGCAGCCGTTGCAGATGTCCTCCTGGACGACGACCGTGCCGAACTCCGTGCGGAAGAGGGAGCCCGTGGGGCAGACGTCCAGGCAGGCCGCGTGGGTGCAATGCTTGCACACGTCGGAGGACATCAGCCAGCGCATCTCACCGTCGGGGGTCTTTGCCGACTGCCCTTCCAGAAGGGGGAGTTGGGTGCGCCCGTCGGCCCTGGGCTGTTCGATGAAGGCCACGTGCCGCCAGGTGGACGCGCCGAGGTCGCCCGTGTTGTCGTAGGACATGCCGGTGAGTTCGAGCCCGTCCTCCGGTATGGCGTTCCACTCCTTGCAGGCCACCTCGCAGGCCTTGCAGCCGATGCACACGGACGTGTCGGTGAAGAACCCGACGCGCTCCTCGGCGGTCGCCGCGCGGTCCTCGCTCATGTCCGGGCCTCCGTTCCCGTCGTCTCGGTGATGCCGGCACGCCTGCGGTACTCGGCGACCAGCCGGGGCAGGGCGGGGCCGCGGGGACGGCGGCCGGGCCGGATGTCGGCGGTGAACGCCTTGTCCTCCTGGATGTGGGCGTTGGGGTCGAGCGCGATGGCGACCAGCTCGTTGGCCGCGTCGCCGGTGGCCAGACCGTTGGGGCCCCAGTGGTACGGCAGGCCGATCTGGTGCAGGACGCGCCCCTGCACGTGCAGCGGCGGGATCCGGTCGGTGATCAGCACCCGCGCCTCGACGGCACCCCGGGCGGTGATGATGGTGGCCCAGCCGCCGTGCGTGAGACCGCGCTCGCCGGCGAGCTCCGGGGAGATTTCGCAGAAGAACTCCGGCTGCAACTCGGACAGGTACTCCGACCAGCGGCTCATGCCACCCGCGGTGAAGTGCTCCGTCAGCCGGTACGTCGTCACCACGTACGGGTAGATGTCCGCGCCCTTCTCGTCGCCGCTCGGGTGGTAGCGGTTGCCCTCGCGCGGCAGCAACTGCCGTACCGGCGAGCGTGGCGTGGACGGGTACAGGGCGTTGACGAACGGCGAATCCTGCGGCTCGTAGTGCGTGGGCAGCGGACCGTCCTCCAGGCCGGCCGGTGCGTACAGCCAGCCCTTGCCGTCGGCCTGCATGATGAACGGGTCGTCGCCGCGCAGCGCGTCGGGGCCTTCGGCGTCCTCGGGGGGTACGAAGTCGGGGGCGCGGTCCGCCACGAAGTCGGGGACGTCGTGGCCCGTCCACTTCCCCTGTTCCGGTTCCCACCAGACGTAGGCCTTGCGGGGGCTCCAGGGGGTGCCGTCGGGTGCCGCGGAGGCCCGGTTGTAGAGGATGCGGCGGTTGGCGGGCCAGGCCCAGGCCCACTCGGAGGCCACCCAGTCCTGCTCCCACTGTGGTTTCTTGCGGGCGGCCTGGTTGACGCCGTCGGCGTAGATCCCGCAGTAGATCCAGCAGCCGCACCGCGTGGAGCCGTCGTCCTTGAGCTGGGTCGAGCCGCTGAGCGGGCCGCCGTCCGGGCCGTGGCCGTTGATCTCGGCGAGCACGGCGTCCGCGACGGGTTCCGCGAGCGGTCCGCTGACCGGGTAGTTCCAGGCCAGGTCCTGGACGGGGCGGTCCATCGGGTCGGTGGAGGCCGCCAGCTTCGCCTTGATGCGCCGGCCCAGGTGGTACATGAACCACAGGTCGCTGCGGGCATCGCCCTCGGGTTCGACGGCCGCGTAGTGCCACTGCACCCAGCGGTTGGTGTTGGTGAAGGAGCCGGACTTCTCGGTGTGCGCGGCGGCCGGGAAGAAGAACACCTCGGTGCCGATGTCCTCGGTGCGCAATTCGCCCGTGTCGATCTCGGGTCCGTCCTTCCACCAGGTCGCCGACTCGATGAGGGAGAAGTCGCGGACGACCAGCCAGTCGAGGTTGGCCATGCCGAGGCGTTGCAGACGGGTGTCGGCGGAGCCGACGGCCGGGTTCTCCCCCATCAGGAAGTAGCCCTTGCAGACGCCGTCGAGCTGGGCCAGCACCGTTTCGTAGTGGGCGTGGGAGCCGGTCAGGCGCGGCAGGTGGTCGAAGCAGAAGTCGTTCTCGGGGGTGGCCGCGTCGCCGTAGTAGGCCTTGAGCAGGCTGACGAAGTAGGCGCGCATGTTGCCCCAGAAACCCTTCTCCGTACGGCCTGCCGTGATGAAGGAGTCGAGGTCCTCGTGCGCGTGGGCGTGCGGCATCGGGAGATAGCCGGGCAGCAGGTTGTACAGGGTGGGGATGTCGCTGGAGCCCTGGATGGAGGCGTGGCCGCGCAGCGCCTGGATGCCGCCGCCGGGTCGGCCGATGTTGCCGAGCAGCAGTTGGAGGACGCTCGCTGCGCGGATGAACTGGGAGCCCGTGGAGTGCTGCGTCCAGCCGACCGCGTAGGCGAAGGCGCTGGTGCGGTCAGGGCCGGAGTTCTCGGTCAGGTCCTCGCAGACGCGCAGGAAGGTGTCCTGCGGGATGCCGCAGATCTCCTCGACCTTCTCGGGTGTGTAGCGGGAGTAGTGGCGCCTGAGGACCTGGTAGACGCAGCGCGGGTGTTGCAGGGTCTCGTCGCGGGCGGGGGCGCGGGGTGCGCGGGCGCCGCCGGAGCCATGGGTCTCGGCCATGCCCGACCCCTTCGTCCGCCGGTTGACGTCGGCCTGGTCCTCCACCCGGCGCTCGTACCGCTCGTCCGGATCGCCGGTGGGCTGCTGCACCTCGGCGCCCTCGTACTGCCAGCTGACCGGGTCGTAGTGGCGCTGTTCCTCGTCGAGTCCGGAGAAGACGCCGTCGAGGTCCTCGGTGTCCCGGAAGTGCTCGCTGACGAGGGTGGCGGCGTTGGTGTACTTCAGCACGTACTCGCGGAAGTCCTTCTCGTTCGTCAGGACGTGGTTGATGATCCCGCCGAGGAAGGCGATGTCGGTGCCCGCGCGGATGGGGACGTACAGGTCGGCGAGGGCGCTGGTGCGGGTGAAACGGGGGTCGACGTGGATAATCCGGGCGCCCCGTGCCTTGGCCTCCATCACCCACTGGAAGCCGACCGGGTGGCACTCGGCGTAGTTGGACCCCTGGATGACGATGCAGTCGGAGTGCTGAAGGTCCTGCATGAACGTGGTGGCGCCGCCGCGGCCGAAGGACGTGCCGAGGCCGACGACGCTGGCGCTGTGGCAGACCCGGGCCTGGTTCTCCACCTGGACCACGCCGAGCCCCGTCAGCAGCTTCTTGATCAGGTAGTTCTCCTCGTTGTCGAGGGTGGCGCCGCCGAGACTGGCGATACCGAGGGTACGGGCCGTGCGCAGCCCGTCCCGCTCCCACTCCCAGGTCCTGCGCCGGGTCTCGATCACCCGGTCGGCGACCATGTCCATGGCCGTGTCCAGGTCGAGCGGCTCCCAGTCCGTGCCGTGGGGGCGCCGGTAGAGGACCTGGTGGCGGCGGGCCGGTCCGGTGGTGAGCTGCAGCGTCGCCGAGCCCTTCGGGCACAGGCGGCCCCTGCTGACCGGCGAGGCCGGGTCGCCCTCGATCTGGACGACCTTGTCGTTCTTGACGTACACCTGCTGTCCACAGCCGACCGCGCAGTACGGGCAGATGGACGACGTCACCCTGTCGGCGGTGTCGGTGCGGGGGCGCAGTTGCTCCGTGTGCCGTGAGGTGGCGGCACTGGCGCGGCCCGAGGGGTCGCTTCCGGTCAGCTGTCGGTAGACGGGCCAGCGGCGGACCCGGTCGGCCAGACCCACGTCTGTGTCTCCCTCTTGTGAGGCGGTTCGCCGACCGGGCGCGGTGTCGGTACCGAGACGTCGAACGCGCCCCTGCGGCTCACTCACCGGTTGTTATGCGGCACACGTGCCGGATCAGTCGGGGGACTCCTCCGGCCCCGGGTGCTCGGGGTGGACGGTGCCGGTGCGGGGTGCTGTTCCCTGCTTGCCGGAGCCCGCCTCGTCGGTGTCGGGGACGTCCTCGTCGATACCGGCCGCGGTCTCGGCGGGAGAAACCTCCCAGGGGTCCTCCCCGGCGTCGGTCTGCTGGTCGGGCAGGTCCCGGGGGACCGGGTCCGGATGCTCGCCGGGACCCTCCAGCCGGTGATCGTTCACGGCCGTTCCCTCCTTAGTCCGTCTTCATCCTTCCGCAGGTCACCCGCGCGCGCGAACGCACCGCCGGTCCTCCCGTCCGGGCCAGGCCGCGGGTACCTCGGGCGGGATCGGTGAAACCTCGGGGGCGCGGCCAGCGGGAGCGACGGCACCGATCGGTAAAACCATTGGTCCTGCCGGTCCCCCACTATGTACATTCGGTAAAAACCTAGGAGCCCTAGGTTGTGCACGCCAACAGTTTTCAGGAGACCCCGTGCGACCCCTCACCGAGCAGGACATCCGCGGCTCGTTCATCAACTGCTCCAAGGGAGAGGCCAAACGACTGGCGATCCCTCGCGATCTGGCCGAACGCCCCTGGGACGACCTGGACTTCCTCGGCTGGCGCGATCCCGGGGCGCTCGATCGCAGCTATCTCGTCACCGAGCAGGACGACGGCGGGCTCGTGGGCGTGGCGCTGCGCTTCCCGTCCTCACGGCGGGGGCTGCTGCACCGCAGCATGTGTTCGCTGTGCCTGACGACCCATCCGGGCAGCGGCGTCTCGCTGATGACGGCCCGCAAGGCCGGCGCGGCCGGGCGCGAGGGCAACTCCGTCGGCGTCTACATGTGCACCGACCTCGCCTGTTCCCTCTACGTCCGCGGGAAGAGTGTCCCCAAGGTCGGAGGCCGGTTCGAGGAGAGTCTCACGCTGGAGGAGCAGATCACGCGGACGGTCCGCAACCTTTCCTCCTTCCTCGACAAGCTCCGCACCTGAGCGCCCGGTGGCCAACCCGGACGTTCAACGCGTCCGGGGAGGGGGGACACGCCCAGGGATGCGAGTGTTACGTGGCGCGTGGAGCGATGCCAACGCGCGATTTGTGAAGTTCCGCGACGAACCCGTCGTCGTCCAGTCCGTCCGGTCGGCGGTGGCCGCGACGATCGCGTATGTGATCGCGCTGCGGCTCAGTCCGGGGCCCGCACCGCTGACCGCTCCCCTCACCGCACTCCTGGTCGTGCAGGTCACCCTCTACTCGACGCTCACCACCGGCATCCGCCGGGTGAACTCCGTGGTCGCCGGGGTGGTCCTCGCCATCGGCTTCAGCGTCCTGGTGGGCCTGACCTGGTGGAGCCTGGCGCTTCTCATCCTTGCCTCGCTGGCCCTCGGGCATCTGGTGCGGGTCAGCGAGTTCGTACCCGAGGTGGCGATCAGCGCCATGCTGGTGCTCGGCGTCACCCGGGTCGGGGACACCGCCTGGGCTCGTGTGCTGGAGACGTTGATCGGCGCCGTGGTCGGCCTCGGCTTCAATCTGCTGTTCGCGCCGCCGGTATGGGTCGGCGCGGCCGGCCAGTCCATCGAGGAACTGGCGCGCCGGATGCGGCAACTGATGCTGCGCGTCGGCGAGGAGGCCGCCGGACGCATTCCCCTGGCGCAGGCCACGGCCCGCCTGTACGAGGCGCGCCTGCTGGATCACGAGATCGTGCGGGTGGACGCGTCCCTGCGGCAGGCCGAGGACAGCCTGAGGCTCAATCCCCGGGTCCGTGACGGTCTGCTGCACCGCATCGTCCTGCGTACCGGCCTCGACACCCTGGAGATCTGCACGGTCGTCCTGCGGGTGATCGCCCGCTCCCTGGCCGATCTGGCGAAACAGCGCGACCCCGAGCCGCTGTTCCGAGCCGAGACCGGGGCGGCCCTGGAGCAGTTGCTGTCCGAGATCGCCGACGCCGTCGTCAGCTTCGCCGTCCTGGTCACCACCGATGTCAGCCACAGCGCCGAGTCCGCGGAGGCCCGGCTGACCGCGGAGCTCAACACGGCCAACGCCACCCGCGACAAGCTGGCCCGGCTGCTGTTCGACGACACACGGCGGGACGCCCGTCACTGGCAACTGCACGGCGCGGTCCTGACCGAGGTCAACCGCATCCTGGACGAGCTCGACACGGAGCACCGCTCACGGCGGCTGCTCGAGGAACTGGACCGCTGCACCCGCGAACAGCACGACCGCGGCTCGCTCCTCCGGAGGAGGCCGCGGAACCGACGGACCCCGCAGAG
Source organism: Streptomyces cavernae (assembly GCF_004023625.1). Classification (GTDB taxonomy): domain Bacteria; phylum Actinomycetota; class Actinomycetes; order Streptomycetales; family Streptomycetaceae; genus Streptomyces; species Streptomyces cavernae. The sequence continues at coordinate 374,009 of NZ_ML137708.1, forward strand.
CCCGCGAAACCCGCAGAGCCCGCGAAACCGGCGGAATCCGCGGAACCCGCGGAATCCGCGGAACCCGCGGAACCCGCGGAACCCGCGGAACCCGCGGAACCCGCGGAACCCGCGGAACCGGCGGAACTCGCGGAACCGGCTTGATGGCTCGGAACGTTCTATGTGACGACGAACGACCAAAGGGGGAGCCGCGAAATGGCCGAGGAAACCGTGCGGATCGACGGGAACGCCCTGCGGCTGCCCGGCGGGGTGCAGGTGCGCTTCATCCGGACGCTGAGGCTGCCGGAGAGCGGTACGCACCCGCTGCCACCGGGACTCGGCGAGTTCCCGGTGCGTCGGGTCGAGGACTACCCGGACACGGTGCCGGAGGAGTGGCGGGCGCGTGGTGGGGTGATGCTGCCGGTCTATCTGCGCGAGGCGATGTGGCTGAGCTTCGCCGGTACGTCGGAACCGGCCGCGCTGCAGGTGGGTGTGGGCAAGGTGTGCGCGGTGTCGGGCAAGCCGTGGAGTTCCCGGCTGTCCCGGAAGCCGCAGAACTACCTGGTGCTCCCCCGTCAGCCGTGGCTGGACGGGATCAACTCGGGGCGGGGCACGGTCCGTCAGTTCGTGGCGGTTCCGCTCGGACTGGGCGCCACGGTCGAGGGACAGGTCACCGGCGAAGAGGTCTGGGGCGGCGGGCGGGTTGGGCGGACCTGGCTTTGGGGGGGCAATGCCCGCCGCGCCGCCTTCGATGGCTCCGCCGCCCGCGCCGGGAGGGGCCCCGATGCCCGTGGCCGCGCCGGCCGGAGGGCCGCCTCGGCAGCGGGCCGCCGCCGCGATGGGGCTGGGGGTCGGCGGGTCCATGCGGCAGGAGGTGTACAAGGACGACCGGCCGCTCAAGGACTGGTCCATGGAGCCGACGGGCCGGGTCTTCGTGCATCTGGTGACGCCGCCGGAGTGGCGGCGCATCACGGGTGAGCCGGCGCCGCCCTCGCCCGTGGACCGCGCCGCGTACACGGCGGCCGGGCTGCCGTGGTTCGACTACTACGACGAGGACGCCCGGGATCTCGCCCCGACGGACGAGCTGGGAGCGGTCAAGCCGGTCGGGGACTGGATCGGCGACGACCACGAACCCTGGGTGGAGCCGGCGGCGGGGCAGGTGAAGCCGCTCGGGGACGCGGCGGGGAAGCCCGTGGCGGACGGGGACTGGTAATCCCCCGCCGGGCGCGGCCGGCACACGCGGTTTGCGTCGCCCACTGATCACGCGGTTCGCGTCGCCCACTGATCACGCGGTTCGCGTCGCCCACTGATCACGCGGTTTGCGTCGCCCCCTGATCGCGCGTCAAGGTGGCCGTCCATGGCAGGCGAGGACGACCGGGGTGCGTGTATGCGTTGTGGTGCGGAACGGACGGCGGGCCGGGGTGGGCTCAGTCGGCGCGGGTTCGTCGGGGCGATGGCCCTCGGCGCCGTACTGCCGGACTGTGCCGGGTCCGGGGACGGGTCCGCGGACGTACCCGACCGTGCTTCCGGGAGCGAGGCCCCGGTCACCGACGCACCGGTGACCGAGGCCCCCGCCACCGGGGCCCCGAGCGGTTCGCCGAGCGGCCCCCGGGACCTCTACCTCGGTACGTACACCTCCGCGGACGGCGGCGGCCGCGGCATTGCGAGGGCCACCTACGATCCGGCGTCCGGCACGATCAAGGGCCGGGGCACCATCGGTGGCGTCGGCGACCCCTCGTTCCTCGCCGTGCATCCGTCGGGGCACACCCTGTACGCCGTGAACGAGCGCGAGGCGGGAGCGGTGACCGCCGTGCGGCTCGGGTCGGACGAGGTGCTGGGGAGCCGGTCCACGGGGGGTGGCGCGCCCTGTCATCTGTCCGTGCATCCGAGTGGGCGTTGGCTGCTGAGCGCCAACTACGGGTCCGGGAGCGTCGCCGTCCATCCGATCGAGGATTCGGGCGCCCTCGGGGAGCGCACGGATTTGGTGACGCATTCCCGTCCGGCGCCCGGTCCGGGGCAGGACGGGCCGCATGCCCATCAGATCATCACCAGCCCGGACGGGGGGCATGTGCTCGCCGTCGACCTGGGCACCGACACCGTCTACACCTACCGGCTCGACGAACGGCGGGGCACGCTGCGACCGGTCTCACGGGCGCGGGCCGCGGCGGGTTCCGGGCCCCGGCAGCTCACCTTCCACCCCCGGGGAAGGTTCGGCTACGTGGCCAACGAGGTGGGCAACACGGTGACGGTCGCCGCGTACGACCCGGACAGCGGGCGGCTCGAACTCGGTGCGCCGCAGCCGACGGGGACCAGGGTGAAGCCCAGCTATCCCGCGCAGTTCGCGGTGACGCCCGACGGCGCGTACGCCTATCTGGCCAATCGGGGGGACAACAGCGTGACGCGCTACGCCGTCGAGGCGGACGGCGCCCGGCTGCGGCTGCTCGACACTGTCGCCGTGCGGGGCGACTGGCCGCGGCACCTCACGCTGTCACCGGACGGGAAGCTGCTCCTCGCGTCGAACCAGAAGTCGGGGACGGTGAGCGTCTTCCACGTCGACGGGGCGAGTGGCCGGCTGCGGCTCGCGGGTGAGCCGTTCGCCTCACCGGTCGCGGTCTGTGCGCTGCCGCTGTAGCGGTCGCGGGCACGAGGCGGCGCTCGCCTGGGCGAGCAGGACGTGCATGCGTTCGGTGAGCTGCGCCATGTCGTCGGCGGGGCGGTGGAAGGGCAGTCGTACGTCGCCGTGGCCGCGGGCGCGTTCGATGCGCAGGGTGAGCCCGTGCCGGTCGACGGCGAGCGGCTGGACGCGTACGGCGCCGTGCAGGCTGTCGTGCTCGACGAGGCGGGTGAGCCGCTCGACGGCGTCGGGGTGGGCGTCGGCGAGGTGGCTCAGCAGCCGGGCCTCGGCGGTGGCCAGCGGGTCGGGTGTGGCGGTGGCGAACTCGTCGAGGTCGAGGACGACGGCGCCGGAGGGCTGCTTGAGGACGACGCGCGTCGCGTGGAACGTCAGGTGTCCGGTCTCGACGGAGAACCAGCCGGCGAGCCAGAGCCGGGCGCGGATCCGGGACCGTACGGGCACGGGTGCGACATCGGCGAACTCGACCACGGCGGTGGGCTCCCCGCGTGGCGCGCAGAGCGCGGCGGTGGAGAGCGCGCTGTCCTCGGGCAGGCGCAGCAGCACCCGGCCGTCGTCCGCGACGGTGTGGGCGCCGACGAACTCCTCGCGTCCGGTCGATGCGGTGACCGCGCAGGACCAGGCGGCGGCGAGCACGGAGCGAGCCCGTTCGACCGCGGAGGGCGCGGCCGTCCAGGTGTGATGGACACCCATCCCTAACCTCCCTTAGGTAAGCCTTGCCTAACTTATCGGAGATCGCGGCGCGCGCCAACCGCATCAGGCGATCGATTCACAGACGGATTCACAGCCGTGAAAGCCATGCCTAACGCCCGACGGCTCCCAGCAGGGCCCGCGCGCAGAGGTCACGCACCTGTTCCCGCGTGAGCCCGGACCCGCGCAACCACTCCAGACAGACCGCCGTGGTGAACGCCAGCCATCCGCGTACGGCCATCCGCAGTTCGGGCAGTTCTTCCGGTGAGCTGCTGAAGGCCGGGTCCGCGGCGAGCACCGCGAGGATCTGTTTCTCCTGCGCGGCCAGGGCCCGGTGATAGACCTTGCGCACCGCCTGGTCACCCGACGCCTCCGCCCGGTGGAAGGCGCGGAAGCCGTGCGCGTGCCCCTCGACGTAGGCCAGGAACACATCCAGCCCGGAGTCCAGCTGATCGCGCACCGGAAGACCGGGCACCGCCTCGGTCATCCGCAGCATCCGCTCGCTCTCGCGCTGCACGACGGCGGCGAAGAACTCCCGCTTGGTCGGGAAGTAGTGGTACAGCAGCCCCCGCGAGACCCCGGCGATCTCGGCGACCTGCTCGATCCAGACGTCGTCGTACGGATTCTCCGAGAACAGCCGCTCTCCGACCGACAGCAGTTGTTCCCGCCGCTCCTCGGTGCTCAGCCTTCGCCGGGTGCGCTCCTGGGGTTGCGAGCCCATGACGCCACCTTACTTGACGTGAGTTCAACTACGGGGGAAGACTGGTATTGAATCCGTGTACAACAAGTCCGCGTCCGGCATACGCGGAACGAGTCCGTGTACATCGAGGGGGATGCGGCATGGCCCGGTCCGAGGGGTTTCGCAGTGCCGAGCTGGGCTGGCCGGAGCTGCACCGGATTCCGCATCCGCCGCACCGGATACCGGTGGTCGGCGATGCCCTGGGGGCCCGGCTGCGCACTCCCCTGCAGGACTCGATGCGCGTGGGGCGCGAACTGGGGCCGATCTTCCGGCGCAAGGCCTTCGAGAAGGAGATCGTCTTCGTCTGGGGCGCCTCCCTCGTGGCGGAGCTGTCGGACGAGTCACGGTTCGCCAAGCACGTGGGCCTGGGCATCGCCGCTCTGCGCCCGGTCGCCGGGGACGGGCTGTTCACGGCGTACAACCACGAGCCCAACTGGCGACTGGCACACGACCTGCTGGCGCCGGGCTTCACCCGGGAGGCCATGGAGGGCTACCACCCCATGATGCTGGCGGTCGCGCGCCGGCTCATCGAGCACTGGGACGCGGCGCAGACAGCGGGGCGGGCTGTCGATGTCCCCGGCGACATGACGAAACTGACGCTGGAGACCATCGCCCGTACCGGCTTCGGCCATGATTTCGGCTCCTTCGACCGAACCCGGCCGCATCCGTTCGTGGGCGCGATGATCGGGGCGCTGGAGTTCGCGCAGCGCCGCAACGCGGTGCCCACCCCGCTCGCCCCGCTGCTGCTGCGGGCCGCGGCCCGGCGCAACGCGACCGATCTGGCGTATCTCAACCGGACCGTGGACGAGGTCGTCGAGGCCCGGCGGTCGGGCGGGCACGGCGGTGGGGAACGCGACCTGCTGGAGCTGATGCTCGCCACCGCCCATCCCGAGACCGGCGAGCGGCTATCGGCCCAGAACATCCGCCGTCAGGTCATCACCTTCCTGATAGCCGGCCACGAGACGACGTCCGGAGCGCTCTCCTTCGCGCTGCACTACCTCGCCCGGCATCCGGAGATCGCCGCCCGGGCCCGCGCGGAGGTGGACCGCGTGTGGGGCACCGACGAGGAACCCCGCTACGACCAGATCGCCCGGCTGCGGTACGTCCGCCGCGTCCTCGACGAGACGCTGAGGCTGTGGCCCACCGCCCCCGCCTACGCCCGGGAGGCGCTCATCGACACCACACTCGGCTCCCACCCCATGCGCGAGGGCGCGTGGACGCTCGTACTGACGCCGTCGCTCCACCGGGACCCGGAGGTCTGGGGACCCGAACCGGAAGTGTTCGACCCGGACCGTTTCGACGCGGCGGCGGTACGTGCCCGGCCATCGCACGCCTTCAAGCCCTGGGGCACCGGTGCGCGGGCCTGCATCGGGCGCCAGTTCGCGCTGCACGAGGCGACGCTCGTGCTGGGTCTGCTGCTGCGCCGGTACGAGTTCGTGGCCGACCCCGGCTACCGGCTGACGGTGGGCGAGCGGCTGACCCTGATGCCTGAGGGGCTGACCCTGCGCCTGGAACGGCGCACCCCGCCACACCGCCCTCCCGAGACCGGGACCGGGACCGGGACCGTCGTCACGCCCGCCACCGGGCCTTCCGAGACCTCAGGGGCGCGCTGCCCAGTGCACCGGGCGGGTCAGTGACGTCGGCAGCCTGGTGCCCGGGCCGCCCCTGGCCGCGTTGAGCTGCGGCTGCGTTACGAAGAAGGCGCCGGTGAGATCGGCGTCCGTGAGGTCGGCGTCCCGCAGGTCCGCGCCGATGAGGTCAGCGCCCCGCAGATCGGCGCCCGTCAGATCGGCGGCGATGAGGTAGGCGCCGCGCAGACTGACCCCCCTGAGATCGGCGCCCCGAAGACGGGCGCCGATCAGGTCGGCCCCGCGCCGGTCCTTCTTCTTCCGGCCCCCGCCCCCGCGGACGAGTTCACTGGTCCGCAGCAGCAGGACGTTGATCTTCCGCCGGTGTGCCGCCACATCGAGCCCGGCCAGTTCCCCGGGGGTCAGCCGGGTCAGGTGCTCGGTCTCGGCTCGGGCGGCGCGCAGTGCGGGGTGGACGGGGCGGGCCGGGGCCAGGGCCAGCGCCTCGGTGACGTACCAGAGCAGCTCGTGGAGCTGACGTACGACGGGGAAGACCTCGAACATCCGCCGGGCCTCACCTTTCGGCGCGGTGCGCCAGTCACGGCCGCCGAAGGTGACCTGGGAGACCTTCTGGCCCGCGCCGAAGCAGTCGTAGACGGTGCACCCGGTGAAGCCCCGCGTGCGCAGCTCGGCGTGGATGCCGCAACGGGAGTCCGGGCCCAGGTTCGGGCAGGGCCGCCCCGCCTCCTTGTCGACCGGGAAGTCCGCCGAGGCGGCGAAGGGCAGTGCGACACAGCACAGACCGAAGCAGTCGGCACAGTCGGCCTGGAGATCGAGAGGGCGTTCCATGATGCGAGGCTACTGAACGTCTGCTCAGTCCCCCACCGAAATACCCGGCGGGCCGTCGGCGCGCCCATACCTCGACGGCTGGGCGAGACCTCACCATGCCTACCGGCATCTGCGACGGCCTCTGCGAGGGTGATCCCCGGCACGTAGGCCATGGCCACCCACGGCCAGCACATACGGCCCTGCCTGCCGCGGATCTCCCGAGGCCAACCGCTGCGGCATCGTCCCAGTCCCCCGGTGACGTGGCCCTGCACCTTCACGGTCCCGCAACTGCCACGTCGGACAAGGGGTTTGCCGATGGTGTCAGGGTGTCGGCCGCCAGTGCCCCGGTGGCCGGTCATGCACCACCGTGGGTCAATCCTGACCAGGAGTCAGTCTCAACACCGTGAGGTCGAACGCGAACGCGGTGGAGCAGGACAGCGGGACGCTGTCATCGAGCACATCCACCGTGGCCACCGTCTCCAGCTGGGTGTTGGTTCCCTTGGTGATGACGTAGTGGTCCGCCGGGTCCTCGATGACCTCGTGCACGTGCTTCGGCTGTCCCGCGTCCGCGTAGGTGCCGCTGACGACGGCGTCGCCCGCCGGCTCGGCCGTGTCGTCCAGCTTCCTGATCGGGATCTCGGCAGCGATGGTCCCGTTGGAGAAGAGCGTGGTGTCCTCCGGTCCGTAACCACCGCCGTACTCCCCGTCCGGCGTCTCGACCGACAGGCCGACGTGCGAGCCGAACGCGGAGTTCTGGTAGAGGTCCACCGTGACGGTGACGCCTCCGGACTGTCCGGTGCAAGACAGGGCGTAGCCCTTCTCGATCGTCCGCTCCGGCTTGAATCCGTTCTCCGTCGCCGGGGCGGCCTGGGCGGCCGCGCCGGCGGTCGCGACCATTCCGGCACCGATCAGGCTGGTCAGTGCGACTCTTGTCATGTTTCTCAATGTGGTTCCCCGTTCTTGGGCTCTGGGCCCATATGGCGCGTTTACGCGCGTTGCGGGAACTGAGACACGCCAGGCAGGTCTTCGGTTGCACCGGACGGAGAGTTTTCGTCGCCGTGCCGACGGCTCAGCGGCCGACGGCTCAGCGGCTGAACAGTTCGAAGGACACGGCCGGTTTGCCGCCGAAGCGCTTGCCGGTGGTCTCCGCCCAGGAGGTGAGGAAGGAGCGTACGTACGTCTCCGGGTCCTCGTCCGTCAACACCTCTATGTACGTGCGGTGTTCGAGCAGGGAGCGGACGGCTCGCTCCATGCCCGGGGTGGCGTCCACCGCATGGGTGGGGGTGGCCGAGCCCGCGACGGCGACCCAGCGCACGCCGTCCCAGGGTTCCAGGTCCAGCTCGGGGAAGATCCAGCGGTTGCCGGCGTCCGCCGCGGCGTCCAGGACGGCGCGGCCGACGGCCACGTGGTCAGGTGTGTTCCAGGCGACGCCGCCCCAGGTGTCGCGGTGGTTGAGGGTGATCACCAGCTCGGGGCGGTGCCGGCGGATCGCCGCGGCGATGTCCCGCCTGAGCACCGTTCCGTACTCGATCACCCCGTCCTTGTGATCCAGGAACTCCACCTCGGTGACACCGACGACGGCGGCACTCGCGCGCTGTTCCCGTTCCCGCAGCGGCCCGCACTCCGCGGGATCCAGGGTGTCGATGCCCGCCTCGCCGCGGGTCGCGAGGACGTAGGCGACCTCTCGGCCTCCGTCCGTCCACGCGGCGATGGCGGCCGAGCAGCCGTACTCGAGGTCGTCCGGGTGGGCGACCACGGCGAGCGCGCGCTTCCAGTCGTCGGGCATGGGCTCAAGTTGTGTCGGCTCGGTCATGATCGCACCTTAGTGCCGCGGCCGGGCTCGCCGTGCGTGTCGGCCGACGGCCCGCCGGAACTGCGGGCGCTGGAGCGGGAGGACCGTGCGAGTCACCTCCCGCTCACGGCCGCCAGGTTTCGGAGATCTCGCAGTCGACCCGCACGTCGCCCACCTCCCCGGTGCAGTTGTCCGTGCCGACGCCTCCGTAGGAGGAGTCATTGCCCACCAGTCCGTCGAAGGAGGCGAAGCGGTCGTTGCCCGCGTTGCCCCGCATGGTGTCATTGCCGCCGCCGCCGAGCAGGTCGTCGTTCCCGGAGCCGCCGCGGAGGGTGTCGTCCCCGTCGTCGCCGTACATGACGACACGCTGGGTCACGTCGTCGATCACCGTGAAGATGTCGTTGCCCGCTTGGCCGTGGAGACGCGCGAGGAGGTTGGCCCGCAGGACCACGGTGTCGCCGCGGTCCCCGGCGAGGAGTTCGATGATGCGGTTGCCGGCCGGGCAGGAGACCGATCTGCTGGTGAGCTGGGTGCAGCCGGGTCCCGCAGTGACGGTGTCACCGTAGTCGGTGATGATGACGTTGCCGCCGGACGGATTGATGAATATCTCGTTCGCCTTTCCGGCCGCGGCGAAGACGTTGATGTGGGTCGAGTACGCGGAAACACCGGTAGCTGCGTGAGCCTGCCCGGCCGATAGCGCCATCACCGCGCCCACCGCCGACGCCGTCACGACGGCCTGCAGCCCTGTGCGCTTCGAAGTTGCCAATGCCCCTCCTGTCCATACGTGTTGTCACGCTGTGTCCAATGTGTACGCGGACATGAGGCGGCACATGGGTGGAGGTCCCCCAATTACTTGTGGCGGGGGCAGTGTCACACCGTGACACTGCCCCCGCCGAGAGACCTGGGGGGCCTGGCCGAGGGCGGTCCGGTCCTCCACGGGGTCGGGCCATCCGGCGCCGATGTACCGCTTCGCGGCGTCCACGCGGTGGGTGCGCATCATGTTGCGCCCATCTGTCGAGCTCCGCTCCGGCCGCCCAGCAGGCTCACTGAGGACGAACGGTGAAGCCACGAGCCTGTGTCGAAGCCTGGCCCGATCAGCGCACATCGTCTGCTGCGTGCGATCGCAAGTCGCCGGAAGGTCCTCGTAGCGGAGCTACCAGGGCTGAGTAGGCGTCAGGCCTCGTCACGCACCAGTGCCAGCAGCCGGTCCAGGACCCGTGACCCGCCGGCCCGTACTCCGTCGTGCTCGAACTCGTCCGTGACATAGGTGCGCAGACCGCGGATCGCCCGTGCGGTGCGCAGGGAGTGTTCGGTGTCGACGTACATGTCGTCGTGGTAGACCGCCGCCGCGACCGGTACCTCGTTGGCGGCGAGGCGCGTGGGGTCGTACAGCCGCGGCCAGTCGGTGCGGGCCGCGAGCAGGTCCGCCGTCTCCCGCAGCGGGCGGAGGGCCGGGTCGCAGTCGAAGGTCCAGGGGTGGACGGACTCACCGGTGAACGGGACGGGGCCCTCACCGGCTAGCGCCTTTGCCGCGTCGAACTGCGGGAACTCCCCGCGCACCCGTTCCGCGGACCAGTCGGTGGGCCGCGCGCCCTGGGCGTAGCAGGCCTCGTGGACCAACGCGTACAGGGGGTGACCCGCGTACGACAGCAGGCCGTGGACCTCCTCCTGGAATGCGTCGGCGAGGGCCGGTCCCTCGGGGGTGGGGACGAAGGCGTGTTCGAGGAGGTAGTGCAGGCGGTGGCTGCCGTCCGAGGTGCCGAGCAGGATACCGAGGGACTGGAAGGCCTCGACCGTCAGCCGGTAGCCGCTGCTGAGGACCGGCTCGTGCCGGATCAGGTGCTCGGCGATCCGCCGCGCCCGCTCGACGTCCTGCGGATAGCGCCGGTAGTGCGCGGCCACCTTGCGTTCGACACGCGGGAACGCGGCCCGGTACACGTCGTCCATGTGGCCGTCCAGCGCGGGCAGTCCGCCGGTGATCAGGGCGGCACTCAGCCCTTGGGGCGCGAAGGAGAGGTAGGTGACGGCGCAGAAGCCGCCGAAGCTCTGGCCGAGGACGGTCCAGGGGGCGCCGCCGGTGACCTGCGGGCGGATCGCCTCGCAGTCGCGGACGATGGAGTCGGCGCGGAAGAGGGCGAGGTAGTCGGCCTGTTCGCGGGGGCCGCCCCGCAACGGGAGCGTCTGGCGGTTGGCTGGGGTGGAAGCGCCGGTGCCGCGCTGGTCGAGCAGGAGTACCCGGAAGTCCCTGAGGGCGCGGTCGAGCCAGGCGGCCCTGCCGACGAAGCGGTTGGCACCGAAGCCGGGTCCGCCCTGGAGGTAGACCAGCCAGGGCAGGCCGGCGTCCACCCTGTCGCTCGCGACGACCTCGCGCGCGTACAGCTCGATCTGCTCCCCCGAGGGGTCGTCGTGGTCGAGAGGCACGCTGAAGTGACGGTCGGTGAGAACGACACCGGGCTGGCGGTAAGTGGTCAACGGGGCTCCAGGGACGTACGGTTCCAGGCTGCGACCCAGTTCAACACATGTATGCCGATCGGCCCAGAGCCCGGATGAGCGTTCCGCTCCTGAAATGCCGATCGGCCGCGGTTTCGGCCGAATACCGACGGTCGGCCTGTCCGTGCGCCCCCGCGGCACTCACTCTCGGTCACATCAGCGTGTCGGCAGACTGGAGCTGCGGACCACCAGCTCGGGCTGGAGCACGACCCGGCGGTGCTCGTGCCGTGCGGCGTCCGCCTCGGTCTCCTCCAGGAGCAGCTCCGCGGCCAGGGCACCCATGGTGACCGCCGGCTGCCGTACGGAGGTGAGCGGGACGGCCGCCGCGGCGGCGAACTCGATGTCGTCGTAGCCGACGATCGCCAGGTCGTCCGGGACGCTGACCCCGGCGGCGAACATGGCCTGCAGCACGCCGAGCGCGAGCAGGTCGTTGGCGCAGAACACGGCGGTCGGGCGGTCGGCGAGCCCCAGCAGGCGGGCGCCTGCGTCCCGTCCGGCGGCCACGTCGAGCCGTTCCGTGGGCAGCTCGCGCAGGGCGTCCGGGCCGAGGCCGGCCTCGGCGAGGGCGCGGACGGCGCCCTGCCGGCGGTCGCTGACCTGGTTGAGGCCGGGCGGCCCGCTGACGTAGGCGATGGAGCGGTGGCCCGCGTCCACCAGGTGCCGTACGGCCAGTGCCCCGCCCGCCACGTCGTCGACGGAGACCGAACACTCGGTGGTGCCCTCGGCGACCCGGTCGACCAGGACGAACGGGATGCCGTGCCGGCGAAACGTCTCGATGTTGCGCCCGGTCGCGTCGGCGGGGGTCAGCAGCACTCCGCGTACCCGCTGCTCGGCGAAGAGCGAGAGGTAATCGGCCTCCTCGCCGGCGCTCTGCGCGCTGTTGCAGACCATGACGCCGAGTCCGGCGTCACGGGCCTTTCGTTCGGCCCCGCGGGCCACGTCCACGAAGAAGGGGTTGCCCATGTCGAGGACGAGCAGACCCATGATCCGGCTGCGCCCGGCGCGCAGTTGGCGTGCGGACTCGCTGCGGACGTAGCCGAGGCGGTCTATCGCGGACTGCACGCGGGCGCGCGTCTCGGAGGCCACGGTGTCCGGGCGGTTGATCACGTTGGACACCGTGCCCACGGAGACTCCGGCGGCGCGGGCGACGTCCTTGATACCCACCGAATGGGCCATCGGGCGAGGACCTCCAGAATGAAGCGGAGCGGCGGGTGCGCGCTTACATTAACCTGCGTGCCGCACCCGCCACAGGTCAGGTGGGCAGGCGGAAATTGAGGTTGCGGAGCGCCGAGGGCGTGGTGCCGCTGGACTTCTCCTGGTACATGATCGACAGGTAGTGGTCCTGGGTGACCCGTGTCTCGTCGATCACGACCTCCCCGAAGGCGTTCAGCCCGGCCGCGACCCCGTCGTACAGCATCGTCCAGTCGGTGTACCCGGATGCCTTGGAGGCCCCGGCGACACGGCAGAAGGGGAAGATCGCGTACGCGTTGTCGTACTTGTCGAGGATCAGTTTCGTGCGCTGGCTGGAGTTCAGCGGTACCGGTATCTCGGTCTTCTGCCAGGTACCGGAGGAGTTCTTGCGGACGTGGAAGGCCCGGCCGTTGGCGGTGCGGTCGGCGACGTAGTTCGTGGTGCACTGGCCGAAGCGGCCCGGCACATAGCTGATGATCGCGTGCGGGCGGCCCGCCGAGTCCGTGAACTGGCTCTCCTGGTTCATCAGCGAGTGGTCCGGGTTGAGCGGGTCCACGACCAGCCCGGAGTCGGCGACGGAGACCTTGTCGGAGCTTCCGGTGGTACCGACGACGGTGCCCGCGTTGTTGCGCCAGGTACGGCCGCGGTCGTCGGAGTAGACGTAGCCGGTGTCGTGGTTGGTGATGCCGCCGCTGCTGCACATCACGGCGCCGTTCTGCTCGCGCCAGGTGAAGAATGAGTGCAGCCGCCCGTTCCTGTCGTAGTCGATGCCGTGCAGATACATGTTGCGGGCGGTGCTGGAGCCGTGCTCGCTGGTGTAGGTGCCGGTGGAGCTGGTCCACTCACCGAGGTTGGTCCACGATGTGCCGTCGTACTCGGCGAGGGCGTTGCGTCCGTTGCCGGAGACGGCGACGCGGTAGCTCAGCTGGAGCTTGCCCTCGGGCGTCGAGATGAACTGCGGGTAGGTGAACTGCGAGGTGAGCGTGAGTCCGTCGAGGGTGGACTGCGGTGCGCCGAAGCGGCTCGCGGTCCAGCTCAGTCCGGAGGGGTTGTCCATCAGTCCGGCCACCGACTTGACGTAGGTGAAGCCGTCGCTGTGGGAGTCCATGTTGAGGTGCAGCCGGCCGTCGACCTTGGAGACGCCCATGGAGATGACGTTGTGGGAGTCGTTGTAGCGGAGGGTGTGGCCGACCTTGACCGTGGACCAGGTGCTGGAACCGAACACGCGGCGGCCGACGACGGCGTTGCGGTCGGCGGTGTACCAGACGGCGTACTGGTAGCCCTTGTAGGTCAGCAGACCGTTCTTCTGGAACGCGTTGTTGTTGACCAGGCCGTCGTAGGAGACGAAGTAGAGGGCCTGGGTGTCGAGTGTGGTGCTGCCGGTCAGGGTGAGCGAGGGGCCGGGGTCGGCGGCCCGTGCGATACCCGCGCCGGCACCCGGTGCCGCCACGCCGGTCAGCAGGGCGGTCGCCAGCAGGGTGCGTCTTCTCATGTCCGCGGCTCCTGGGACAATCGAGGGGAAGGGTTCAGGCGAGGTGGAACACTTCGGTGAGCGGCTTCATGGCCTCGTCGGGCCGGGCGCCGTCCAGCGACTCGAAGAACGGCGCCATCTCCGCCTGCCAGCGGGCGTTGACGTCGGTGGCCTCCATGCCGGCCTGGGCGGCGGCGAAGTCCTCGGTCTCCAAGTAGCCGACCAGCAGGCCGTCCTCACGCAGGAAGAGCGAGTAGTTGTGCCAGCCGGTGGCCGAGAGCGCCTGAAGCATCTCCGGCCACACGGCGGCGTGCCGCTCGCGGTACTCGTCGAGGCGGTCCGCCCGGACCTTCAGCAGGAAGCACACGCGCTGCATCGATGACCTTCCGAGGTACGGGAACTGTGGGGGGTGGCGAGGCTACCGGGGACTGCGCCGGTAGCCGGCAGCCGGTGGTCGAGGGCTGGCCGGATCAGAAGTTGAACTGGTCGATGTTGTCCTTGTTGAACACGGTCGGCTTGCCGAGCGAGATCACGCCGTCCTTGCCGATGGTGAAGTCGCCCATGGAGCCGGCCTTGAAGGACTCGCCCTCCTTGCCGGTGATCTGCCCGGACGCCAGGGCCACGGCCGTACGCGCGGCCAGTTCGCCGAGCTTCGCCGGGTCCCACAGCTCGAACGCGGTGACGGTGCCGTTATTGACGTACTTGCGCATGTCGTTCGGGGTGCCGAGGCCCGTCAGCTGGACCTTGCCCTTGTACTTGGAGCCGGACAGGTACTGGGCGGCGGCCTTGATGCCGACGGTGGTCGGGGAGATGATGCCCTTCAGGTTCGGGTACTCCTGGAGCAGGCCCTGGGTCTGCTGGAAGGACTGCTGGGCGTCGTCGTTGCCGTAGGCGACCTTGACCAGCTTCATGTCCTTGTACTTCGGGTCCTTGAGCTCGTCCTTCATGAAGTCGATCCAGGTGTTCTGGTTCGTCGCGGTCTGCGCCGCGGACAGGATCGCTATCTCGCCCTTGTAGCCGATCTGCTCGGCGAGGAGCTGCACCTCGGTGCGGCCGAGGTCCTCGGCGCTGGCCTGGGAGACGAAGGCGTTGCGGCAGTCGGGCTTGGTGTCGGAGTCGTAGGTGACGACCTTGATGTCGTTCTTCATGGCCTGCTTGAGCGCGGTGCACAGGGCGCCCGGGTCCTGCGCGGACACGGCCATGGCGTCGACCTGCTGCTGGGTGAGGGTGTTGACGTAGGAGACCTGGCCGGCGGTGTCGGTGGCGCTGTTCGGGCCGACCTCCTTGTAGCTGGAGCCCAGTTCCTTCAGGGCCTTCTCGCCGCCCTTGTCGGCGGAGGTGAAGTAGGGGTTGTTGACCTGCTTGGGCAGGAAGCCGACGGTCAGGCCCTTCTTGGTGGCCGCGTTCGGGTCGGCCTTGCCGTCGGAGGCGGCGGAGCCGCTGTCGGAGGCGACGTCCTTCTTGGTGGTGCCGCCGCAGGCGGTGAGGGCGAGGGCGAGCGAGGTGGCGGCGGCGAGGGCCGCGCAGGCACGGCGGATCGATGACTTACGCATGGTGGTGGGTCCTTTACGAAAGGTGGGCGGTTACGAGGTGGGGGCGGCGGCGGTCTTGGGGTCCGCCGGGGTCGGCGGCGGCGCGGCCCTGCGGCCCGCCCTCGCGACCGAGATCTGCCGTGCGACCCGCGGGCCGAGCACGGAGACGACGAGCAGTACGCCGGTGACGACGATCTGCGACTGTGCGGAGACGTTCACCAGGCTCATCACGTTCTGCAGCGCGCCGAGCAGGAAGACCCCCGCGATCGCGCCGCCGAGCGTGCCCTTGCCGCCGTCGAAGTCGATGCCGCCCAGCAACACGGCGGCGACGACGGACAGTTCGAGTCCGGTGGCGTTGTCGAAGCGGGCGCTGGCGTAGTGCAGGGCCCAGAAGATGCCGGTGAGCGAGGCCATCAGACCGGTCACTGTGAACAGGATCAGCTTCTGCCGCTTGACGCGGATGCCGGCGAACCGGGCGGCCTCCTCGCTCGCGCCGACCGCGAACAGCGACCGGCCGAACGGGGTGGCGTGCAGTGCCACGACGGCGATGGCGAGCAGTACCAGGAAGGGCAGGAAGGCGTACGGGATGAAGGTGTCCCCGATGCGTCCGGCGGCGAAGTCCAGGTACTGGGTGGGGAAGTCGGTGACCGCGTCCGAGCCGAGCACGATCTGTGCGATGCCCCGGTAGGCGGCGAGGGTGCCGATGGTGACCGCGAGGGAGGGAAGTCCGAGCCGGGTGACGAGCAGGCCGTTGATGAGCCCGCACACCACACCCAGCGCGAGACACAGCGGGATGATCGTCTCGATGGTCATGCCCTGGTTCCACAGGGCGCCCATCACGGCACCGGACAGACCGGCCGTGGAGGCGACGGACAGGTCGATCTCGCCCGCCACCACCAGCATCGTCATGGGCAGGGCGATCAGCGCGATCGGCAGGGTGTTGCCGATCAGGAACGACAGGTTGAGCGCGTTGCCGAAGCCGTCGACGGTGCCGAAGGACAGCAGGAGCACGACGATCAGGAGGGCGCCGACGACCGTGTCCCAGCGGACGGCGCGCGCGAGAGCGGAGTCAGCCATGGCGGGCGTTCCTCTTCTTCAGGGCGGACGCCACCCGCACGGCGACGATCCGGTCGACTGCGATGGCGAGGAGGAGCAGGATGCCGTTGATCGCGAGCACCCACACGGAGCTGACGCCGAGGGCCGGCAGCACGCTGTTGATGGATGTCAGCAGGAGCGCTCCCAACGCGGCGCCGTAGACGCTGCCGGAGCCGCCGGTGAAGACCACGCCGCCCACCACGACGGCGCTGACGACGGTGAGTTCGTAACCGTTGCCGGTGGAGGAGTCGACGTTGCCGAACCGGGCAAGGTACATCGCTCCGGCGAGGCCGGCGAGGGCGCCGCAGAAGGTGTACGCGGCGAGGATCCGCTTGCGCACCGGGATGCCCGCCAGGCGTGCGGCCTCCGGGTTGGAGCCCAGCGCGTACAGCTCCCGTCCGCTGCCGTAGTGCTTGAGGTAGTAGGCGGTGGCGACCAGGACGGCGAGGGCGATCATGGCGAGCCAGGGCACCGCGGAGATGCCGCCGGAGCCGAAGTCCACGAATCCGCCGGGAAGATCGGCGGCGGTGATCTGGCGTGAGCCGACCCAGATGGAGTCGATGCCGCGGATGATGTAGAGCGTGCCGAGGGTCACTACGAGTGCGGGCACCTGGCCGAGGCTGACGAGCAGTCCGTTCAGCAGGCCGCAGCCGATGCCGAGCAGGACGGCGAGCAGTACGGCCACGACGGAGTTCCCGCCGCCCTGGAGGTAGGTACCGGCGGCGAAGGCGGTGATGCCGAGCGTGGAACCGACCGACAGGTCGACGTTCCGTGTGATCACCACGAGCGACTGGCCGGTGGCGACCAGGACCAGGATGGTCGCGTTGAGCAGCAGGTCCTTGATGCCCTGTTCGGACAGGAACTCGCTGTTGCCCGCCTGGGTGATCACGATCATCGCCAGGAAGACGACCAGGATGGCGAGTTCGCGCATCTTGAAGACGCGGTCGACGAGGCGGGTGCCGCTCGACTTGGGTATGTCGGTGGCGGGAGCTGGGTTGGGAGCCGTCACGGTCATGCGGCCCTCCCGGTGGCGGCGGCCATCACGGTTTCCTCGGTGGCTTCGGAGCGGGGGATCTCGGCGGTGATGCGTCCCTCGTGCATCACGAGCACGCGGTCGGCCATGCCGAGGATCTCGGGCAGGTCGGAGGAGATCATCAGGACGGCCACTCCGTCGGCGGCCAACTCGCTGAGCAGCCGGTGCACTTCGGCCTTCGTGCCGACGTCGATGCCGCGGGTGGGCTCGTCGACGATGAGCACCTTGGGGCCGGTGGCGAGCCACTTGGCGAGGACGACCTTCTGCTGGTTGCCGCCGGAGAGCGTGGACACGGCGTCGGCGATGCGCGCGTACTTGACCTGGAGCTTGACGGCCCAGTCGAGCGAGCGGCTGCGTTCGGCGCCGCGGTCCATGAGGCCGGCCTTCACCGTCGTCCGCAGGCCGGTCAGGCCGATGTTGCGCTCGATGGACATGCTCATCACCAGGCCCTGGGCGCGTCGGTCCTCCGGGACCAGGGCGAGCCCGGCGGCCATGGCGGTGGAGGGGGCGCCGTTGGTCAGTGCCTTTCCGTCCACCTCGACCTGTCCCGCGTCCCAGCGGTCGACGCCGAAGACGGCCCGGGCGACCTCCGTACGCCCCGCCCCGACCAGACCCGCGAGGCCCACGATCTCACCGCGCCGGACGTCGAAGGAGACATCGGTGAAGACGCCCTCGCGGGTCAGCCGCCGTACGCTCAGGGCGACCTCCCCGGCCTCGACGTCCTGCTTGGGGTAGAGCTCGTCGAGGTCGCGGCCGACCATGCGGCGCACGAGGTCGTCCTCGGTCATGCCGTCCAGCGGTTCGCTGGCGATCCAGGCACCGTCGCGCAGGGTGGTCACCCGCTGACAGATCTGGAAGATCTCCTCCAGGCGGTGTGAGATGAACAGCACCGCGGCGCCCTGCTCGCGCAGGGTGCGCACGACGCCGAAGAGGCGCGCGACCTCGCTGCCGGTCAGGGCCGCCGTCGGCTCGTCCATGATCAGGACGCGGGCGTCGAAGGAGAGCGCCTTGGCGATCTCGACGATCTGCTGGTCGGCGATGGACAGGCCGCGGGCCGGGCGGTCGGGGTCGAGTTCGACGCCGAGCCGCTGCATCAGGGCGAGGGTGGCCGCGTGGGTGGCCTTGTGGTCGATGCGGCCGAGAGCACGGCGGGGCCGGCGGCCCATGAAGATGTTCTCGGCGATCGACAGGTCCGGGAAGAGGGTCGGCTCCTGGTAGATCACCGCGATGCCCGCGTCCCGGGCGTCGCCGGGGCCGTGGAAGACAGTGGGCTCGCCGTCGAGCAGCACCAGTCCGGCGTCCGGACGGTGCACTCCGGCGAGCGTCTTGATGAGGGTCGACTTGCCCGCGCCGTTCTCACCGGCGAGCGCGTGCACCTCGCCCGGGAACAGCTCCAGGGAGACGTCCCGCAGGGCGCGCACCGCGCCGAAGGATTTCGAGATGTCCTTCAGGGCGAGCACAGAGGCCGGGCCCGGATCGGACGGGAGGGTCATGAGGGCTCCTCGACGACGCGTGCGGGGCGGCCTCACTGCGTCGTGAAAGGTTTCAACTTGGTTGCCGGGACGTTAGACACGCGCCGCTGGCCCCGTCAATGGGCCGGGCGCCGAAATCTTTCGATCGTTCTCCGATAGTTGGCGGTCACAACCTGGTCACGAAAGGAAGGCCACGCCTGAGGGGTTGACAGCCCCCGGGGACGCTCATAGCTTCGCTCCCTGAATCGTTTCATTATCCGTTTCAGTGTCTACGTCGTAGGAGCCCCGAAGTGACCGAGCTCGCCGCGGTGAAGGCCGCCCTCAAGACACAGGCCGTCGAGACGCCGTCGTGGGCGTACGGGAACTCGGGGACCCGGTTCAAGGTGTTCGCTCAGCGCGGCGTACCCCGGACACCTCAGGAGAAGCTGGACGACGCGGCGCAGGTGCACGCCTTCACGGGTGTCGCGCCGACGGTGGCGCTGCACATCCCCTGGGACAAGGTCGACGACTACGCGGCGCTGGCGAAGCACGCCGAGGACCGCGGCGTGAAGCTCGGCGCGATCAATTCCAACACCTTCCAGGACGACGACTACAAGCTGGGCAGCATCTGTCACCCCGAGGCGGCGGTGCGGCGCAAGGCGCTCGACCATCTGCTGGAGTGCGTCGACATCATGGACGCCACGGGCTCGCGCGATCTGAAGCTGTGGTTCGCCGACGGTACGAACTACCCCGGTCAGGACGACATCCATGCCCGGCAGGACCGGCTGGCCGAGGGGCTGGCCGAGGTGTACGAGCGGCTCGGTGACGGGCAGCGGATGCTGCTGGAGTACAAGTTCTTCGAGCCCGCCTTCTACACCACGGACGTCCCGGACTGGGGCACGGCCTACGCGCACTGCCTCAAGCTGGGCGAGAAGGCACAGGTAGTGGTCGACACCGGGCACCACGCGCCGGGGACCAACATCGAGTTCATCGTCGCCACGCTGCTCAGGGAGGGCAAGCTCGGCGGCTTCGACTTCAACTCGCGCTTCTACGCCGACGACGACCTGATGGTGGGGGCGGCCGACCCGTTCCAGCTGTTCCGGATCATGTACGAGGTGGTACGGGGCGGCGGGTTCACCCCTGACGTCGCCTTCATGCTCGACCAGTGCCACAACATCGAGGCCAAGATCCCGGCGATCATCCGTTCGGTGATGAACGTCCAGGAGGCGACCGCGAAGGCTCTCCTCGTGGACAGTGACTCCCTGGCCTCCGCCCAGCGTTCCGGAGACGTGCTGGAGGCCAACGCGGTGCTCATGGACGCGTACAACACCGACGTTCGGCCGCTGCTTCGTGAGGTTCGGGAGGAGCTGGGGCTCGACCCCGACCCGATCGCCGCGTACCGGCGGTCCGGCTGGGCGGAGAAGATCGTGGAGGAGCGGGTCGGCGGGGAGCAGGCCGGGTGGGGTGCGTAGCGCTGCGCTCGCGTCGGCCGGGGGTTGCTGAGCCTCGGCGAATGCCCCGGCTCACGGTCCCCCGAGCCACTGAGCCTCCGTGCATGCCCCGGCTCACGGTCCCCCGAGCCACTGAGCCTCGGCGAATGCCCCGGCTCACGGTCCCCCGAGCCGCTGCTTCTCGTCTGCCCTCCCCGGCCGGTCGCAGACCGCGGCCCCCTGTGGGCTGGTCGCGCAGTTCCTCGCGCCCCTGAAGGGGCGCACCGACCTTCGGTAAACACTTCAGGTAAGGACTCACACCCATGGCACCCCACCCCGAAGCCGGCGCCCTCCTCGCCCGCTCCCATCGGCTCGGCAGCGACCCCCGCAACACCAACTACGCGGGCGGCAACGCCTCCGCCAAGGGCATCGCCACCGATCCGGTGACCGGTGGCGACGTCGAACTGCTGTGGGTCAAGGGCTCGGGCGGTGACCTCGGCACGCTCACCGAGGCCGGGCTCGCCGTCCTGCGACTGGACCGGCTGCACGCGCTCAAGGACGTCTACCCGGGCGTCGAGCGCGAGGACGAGATGGTCGCCGCCTTCGACTACTGTCTGCACGGCAAGGGCGGCGCCGCCCCCTCCATCGACACCGCCATGCACGGTCTCGTGGACGCGCCGCACGTCGATCACCTGCACCCCGACTCCGGTATCGCGCTGGCCTGTGCGGCCGACGGGGAGAAGCTGACCGCCGAGTGCTTCGGCGACACCGTGGTCTGGGTGCCGTGGCGCCGGCCCGGCTTCCAGCTCGGGCTCGACATCGCCGCGGTCAAGGAGGCCAACCCGGGGGCCATCGGGTGCATCCTGGGCGGCCACGGCATCACCGCGTGGGGCTCGACCTCCGAGGAGTGCGAGCGCAACTCGCTGCACATCATCCGCACCGCGGAGGCGTTCCTCGCCGAGCGTGGCAAGGACGAGCCCTTCGGGCCGGTGATCGAGGGGTACGAGGCGCTGCCGGAGGCCGAGCGCCGGGAGCGGGCCGCCGCGCTGGCGCCGTACGTCCGCGCGGTCGCCTCCAAGGACAAGCCGCAGGTCGGGCACTTCACCGACACCGACGTGGTGCTGGAGTTCGTGGCCCGCGCCGAGCACCCGCGGCTGGCCGCGCTGGGCACCTCCTGCCCGGACCACTTCCTGCGCACGAAGGTCCGGCCGCTGGTGCTGGACCTGCCGCCGACCGCTCCGCTCCAGGACGCGATCGCGCGGCTGGCGGAGCTGCACGCCGAGTACCGCGAGGAGTACGCCGCCTACTACGCGCGGCACGCCGAGCCCGACTCCCCCGCCATGCGCGGTGCCGACCCCGCGATCGTGCTGATACCCGGTGTGGGCATGTTCAGCTTCGGCAAGGACAAGCAGACGGCGCGAGTGGCCGGCGAGTTCTACGTCAACGCGATCAATGTGATGCGCGGGTCCGAGGCGGTGTCGACGTACGCGCCGATCGAGGAGTCGGAGAAGTTCCGCATCGAGTACTGGGCGCTGGAGGAGGCCAAGCTCCAGCGGATGCCGAAGCCGAAGCCCCTCGCCACCCGAGTCGCCCTCGTCACGGGCGCGGGCAGCGGGATCGGGAAGGCGATCGCGGGCCGGCTGGTGGCCGAGGGGGCATGTGTCGTCGTCGCCGACCTCAACGCCGAGAACGCGGCCGCGGTCGCCGAGGAGCTCGGGGGCTCCGACAAGGCCGTCGCCGTCACCGTGGACGTGACGGACGAGGAGCAGATCGCCGCGGCCTTCAAGGCGGCGCTGCTCGCCTTCGGCGGGGTCGACCTCGTAGTCAACAACGCCGGCATCTCCATCTCCAAGCCGCTGCTGGAGACCTCGGCGAAGGACTGGGACCTGCAGCACGACATCATGGCCCGCGGTTCCTTCCTGGTCTCGCGGGAGGCGGCCCGGGCGATGATCGCGCAGGGGCTCGGCGGCGACATCGTCTACATCGCCTCCAAGAACGCCGTCTTCGCCGGCCCCAACAACATCGCCTACTCCGCCGCCAAGGCCGACCAGGCCCACCAAGTGCGGCTGCTGGCCGCCGAGTTGGGCGAGCACGGTATTCGCGTCAACGGGGTCAACCCGGACGGGGTGGTGCGCGGGTCCGGCATCTTCGCGGGCGGCTGGGGGGCCCAGCGGGCGGCGGTGTACGGGGTGGAGGAGGAGAAGCTCGGCGAGTTCTACGCCCAGCGCACCATCCTCAAGCGGGAGGTGCTTCCGGAGCACGTCGCGAACGCCGTGTTCGCCCTGACGGGCGGGGAGCTGACGCACACCACCGGGCTGCACGTCCCGGTCGACGCCGGCGTCGCCGCCGCGTTCCTGCGATGAGCGCGGCCTCGACGACGGGCACGGCCGTGAAGTCGTACGCCGCGGTCGACCTCGGCGCGTCCAGCGGGCGCGTCATGGTCGGCCGGGTGGGGCCCGACGTGCTGGACCTCACCGAGGTGCACCGCTTCCCCAACCGGCCGGTGACGGTGCCCGAAGGGCTGCGCTGGGACATCCTCGCGCTGTACGCGGGCGTCCTCGACGGGCTGCGGGCGGCGGGCCCGGTCGACTCGGTCGGCATCGACAGCTGGGCCGTGGACTACGGGCTGCTGGACGCCGATGGGGCGCTGCTGGGCAACCCCGTGCACTACCGGGACGGGCGGACGGAAGGCATCGCGGAGAAGGTGTGGGCGACCGTGCCCGCGGCCGAGCTCTACGCGGCGACCGGGCTGCAGTACGCGCCGTTCAACACGCTGTACCAGCTGGTGGCGGCCCGGTCCTCGGCCCAGTTCGCCCGCGCCGAGCGGCTGCTGCTGATCCCGGACCTGCTGGCGTACTGGCTCACCGGTGAGCAGGGCACCGAGATCACCAACGCCTCCACCACCCAGCTCGTCGACCCGCGGACGCGCGACTGGTCCCGCGACGTCGCCGAGCGGCTGGGCATCGAGCTGAAGCTCTTCGCGCCGCTGCGCCGGCCGGGGGACCCCGCGGGGCTGATCGGGCCGGACATGCTCGGCACGACGGATCCGGTGCCGCTGACCACGGTCGGTTCGCACGACACCGCCTCGGCGGTGGCCGCGGTGCCCGCCGAGGGTGAGCGATTCGCCTACATCTGCACCGGCACCTGGTCCCTCGCGGGTCTGGAGCTGGACCGCCCGGTGCTGACCGAGGCGAGCCGGGCGGCCAATTTCACCAACGAGCTGGGGCTGGACGGCACGGTCCGCTATCTGCGCAACATCATGGGGCTGTGGCTGCTGCAGGAGTGCGTACGGGAATGGGGTGACCCGAACCTGTCCACGCTGCTGGAGGAGGCCGCCGCGGTGCCGGCGCTGCGGTCGGTGGTGGATGCCGGGAACGCCGCGTTCCTCGCGCCCGGCCGCATGCCCGCGCGTATCACCGAGGCGTGCCGGGCATCGGATCAGCCAGTTCCCGAAACCCCGGCCGAGATCACCCGCTGCATCCTCGACTCACTCGCCCTGGCCCACCGCCGGGCGGTGGTGGAGGCGCAGCAGCTGGCCGACCACCCGGTGGACGTGGTGCACATCGTCGGCGGCGGTACCCGCAACGCCCTGCTGTGCCAGCTGACGGCGGACGCCTGCGGCCTGCCGGTGGTGGCGGGCCCCGCGGAGGCGGCGGCCCTCGGCAACGTCCTGGTACAGGCGCGGGCCCATGGCTCGGCCTCCGGCGACCGGACGGCGCTACGGTGCCTGCTGGCGCGGACGCAGCGGCTGGAGCGGTACGAGCCACGCGGCGACGCCTCCGAGTGGAGGTCGGCCGAGGAGCGGCTCTTCTCCCGATGAGCGGATCAGCCGCGATCCGGCGCGAGGGGCGTGCCGGACACTCCACCCTCAGCGACTGGCGCTCGGGGCACTGGGCCGTCCGTGAGACATGGACCGCGCCAGTCCGAGGACGGAGTGTCCGGCACGCCCCCGACTCACCCGGAACAGCGGGCGCACCGACCAGCAAGGGACGACGGCCGGGCACCCCACGCACACCCCCGCCACACCACCCCCGGCCACTGTCTCCCGTCAGGCCCTCACTACGCGTACCCTTCACTCATCCGATGATCGACCCCAAGGAGCCGCGATGCGTGTCGCTCTGTTCCTGACCTGTGTCAACGACACGCTGTATCCGGATACCGGGCGTGCCGTGGTGAAGCTCCTGACCAGGCTGGGGGTCGAGGTCGACTTTCCGATGGGCCAGACCTGTTGCGGGCAGGCGCACTACAACACCGGCTATCGGCGTCAGGCAGAGCCTTTGGCCGAGCATTTCTCCGATGTCTTCCGGGAGTATGAGGCGATCGTGACTCCTTCGGGGTCCTGTGGCGCCATGGTGCGGGAGCTGTATCCGCGGATGGGTGAGCGGGCCCGGGCCGAGGGGCGCGGCGACGCGCTGGCGCGCACCGTGGCGCCGGTCGTCCCGAAGACGTACGAGCTGACGGAGTTCCTGGTCGACGTCCTGGGTGTGACGGACGTGGGGGCGTACTACCCGCACACCGTCACCTATCACCCCACCTGTCACGGGCTGCGCGGTCTCGGCCTCGGTGACCGGCCGCGCAGACTACTGCAGGCGGTCAAGGGGCTGGAGCTCAGGCAGCTGCCGGGTGCCGAGGAGTGCTGTGGCTTCGGCGGCACCTTCGCGGTGAAGAACTCCGACGTCTCGGCGGCGATGGGCGCCGACAAGGTGCGCAACGCGGAGTCGACGGGCGCCGATGTGCTGTGCGCGGCCGACAACTCCTGTCTGATGCACCTCGGCGGCACGATGGCCCGGCTGCGCACCCGTCTGCGGCCGGTGCACATCGCGGAGATCCTGGCGAGCACGGAGGACGACCCGGCCGTGGTGGAGGGAACGAGCGCATGAGCGGAACCTTTGTCGGAATGCCCGCCTTTCCGCAGGCGGCCCACGAGGCCCTCAACAACCGCATCCTGCGCGGGAACCTGCGGCATGCCACCCACACGATCCGCGCCAAGCGCGCGAAGGCCGTGGCGGAGGTCTCGGACTGGGCCGAGCTGCGTGAGGCGGGCCGCCGGATCAAGGACCACACGCTCCGCCATCTCGACCGCTACCTGGTGCAGTTGGAGGAGGCGGTCACGGCGGCGGGCGGCACCGTCCACTGGGCCGCCGACGCCGACGAGGCCAACCGGATCGTGGCCCGGCTGGTCAAGGAGACCGGCGAATCGGAGGTCGTCAAGGTCAAGTCGATGGCCACACAGGAGATCGGGCTCAACGAGGCACTCGAGGCCGAGGGCATCCGCGCCTACGAGACCGATCTCGCCGAACTCATCGTGCAGTTGGGCAAGGACCGTCCCTCGCACATCCTCGTCCCGGCGATCCACCGCAACCGCGGTGAGATCCGGGACATCTTCCGCTCCGAGATGGGTGAGTGGGGCCGCCCGGCGCCCGAGGGCCTGACCGACACGCCCGCCGAACTCGCCGAGGCGGCACGTCTGCATCTGCGGGAGAAGTTCCTGCGCGCCAAGGTCGGCATCTCCGGCGCCAACTTCATGATCGCCGAGACCGGCACCCTGGTGGTCGTCGAGTCCGAGGGAAACGGCCGGATGTGCCTGACCCTCCCCGAGACGCTGATCTCGGTCGTCGGCATCGAGAAGATCCTGCCGACGTGGCGTGACCTGGAGGTGTTCCTGCAGACCCTCCCCCGCTCCTCCACCGCCGAGCGCATGAACCCGTACACGTCGATGTGGACGGGCACCACGGACTCCGAGACGGCCGACGGGCCGCGCACCTTCCATCTGGTGCTGCTCGACAACGGCCGCACCGACACGCTCGCCGACGAAGTCGGCCGGCAGGCCCTGCGCTGCATCCGTTGCTCGGCGTGTCTCAATGTCTGCCCGGTGTACGAACGCGCGGGCGGGCATGCGTACGGCTCGGTGTACCCGGGGCCCATCGGTGCCATCCTCAGCCCCCAACTGCGGGGCACCCAGAGCGAGATCGACGCCTCGCTGCCCTATGCGTCGAGTCTGTGCGGGGCCTGCTACGAGGTCTGCCCGGTCGCGATCGACATCCCGGAGGTGCTGGTGCACCTGCGGGAGCGGGTCGCGGAGGGCGGCCCGGTGATGCAGGGCGGCGACAAGGTCGTGCTGCAGCCGGCGAAGGGACACGCGGCCGAGCGGGCGGCGATGCGGGCGGCGCGCTGGGCGCTCAGCCGTCCGGGCGCGCTCCGCGCCGGGCAGCGGCTGGCGTCCAGGACCCGGCGCTTCCATCCGAGGACGCTACCGGGCCCCGGCAAGGCGTGGAGCGGCACCCGCGAGCTGCCCGCGATCCCCAAGGAGCCCTTCCGCGACTGGTGGCAGCGCACGAACGGCGGGAAGGACGAACAGGCCAAGGACACCAAGGCCCAGGACAGGAGGGACGCGAAGTGAGCAGCCGGGAGCGGATCCTGGGCCGCGTACGGCGCGCCCTGGCGGATGTGCCGAAGGACGACACTCCGTACGAGCAGGCGATTCAGCGTGACTACCTGCGCGAGCACGGCGACCGGAGTGTCGAGGCGACCGTCGATCTGCTGGCGGAGAACCTGGCGGACTACCGGGCGATCGTGCACCGCGCCGACACGGACGGGCTTCCGGCGCTGCTGGCACGGCTGCTGGCCGAGCGGGGCGCCAAGACGGTCCTGGTTCCGGCCGGGCTGCCGTCCTTCTGGCTGGACGCGGCGGCCGCGGAGCAGATCGCCGACACGGTGGCGAGCAGCCCGCACGAGCTGGACCAGGTGGACAGCGTGGTCACCGGATGCGCCGTCGCGATCGCCGAGACGGGCACCATCGTCCTGGACGCCGGACCGGGGCAGGGCAGGCGGCGGATCAGCCTCGTGCCCGACCACCACATCTGTGTCGTACGCGTTCCCGGCCAGGTCGTGTCCTCGGTCGCCCAGGCCCTGGAACGGCTCACCCCGACACGCCCGCTGACCTGGATCTCCGGCCCGTCGGCCACCAGTGACATCGAACTGGACCGGGTCGAGGGGGTGCACGGTCCGCGCACCCTGGAGGTGGTGCTGGTCAGCGGGGACTGACCCGGGCGTCGGCACGCCGGCCGTCCCGGCAGCGCGACGGCGCCGGGACGATGCCCGGGAACGACGGCCACCGCCACGCCGAGCGGCGTGAGCGGGTTCCCTGTCCGTGGCCGTCCGCCAGAGGTGTCTCGAAGCAGTGCTCAGAGATGTCTCGAAGCGGTGTTCAGAGGTGTCTCGAAGCGGTGTTTCGGAAAGGGACGGTCAAATTCCTGGTCCCGACCGGCACTGCCCCTCCCCGTACGGGACACCCGTCCGAGAGCATCCTGGTGTTGCAGGGTGGCGTTCCAGGGTGAACACGGACAGGACAGGAGTCGTCGGTGACCGACAACGCACAGGACGGTGCCTCGAAGGCGCCCCGCCGTTTCGGTGTCCTCGGTACCGGCCACTGGGCCCGCTGGTGCCACGGCGCGGCGCTGGCGGCACACCCGGAGGTGGAGCTCGTGGGCTTCTGGGGCCGGGATCCCGCCAAGGCCGAGGACGCGGCGAAGCACGAGGGCGGCCGGGGCTTCGCCGACCTGGACGCGTTGCTGGCGGAGGTGGACGCGGTCGCGATCGCGTTGCCGCCCGACATCCAGGCGCCCCTGGCGGTGCGTGCGGCCCGGGCCGGCCGGCACCTGCTGCTGGACAAGCCGCTCGCCCTCGACGTGTCCGCGGCCGACGAGGTGGTCGTCGCGGTCCGGGAGACCGGCGTGGCGTCGGTCAACTTCGTCACCCTCCTCTACCAGCCGGAGGTGATGGACTGGCTCGCCAGGATGCGGGAGCTGGCCGAGCGGCACGGGCCGTGGGAGGGCGTCGTGGCGAGCCTCGCCGGGGCGATCGACGTCCCCGGCGGTCCGTACGCCGACTCCCTCTGGCGGCAGCAGCGCGGCGGTCTGTGGGACGTCGGACCGCACGCCCTGTCGCTCGTGCTGTCCCTGCTGCCGCCCGTCGAACGGGTCAGCGCGGCGCGCGGGGTGCGTGACACCGTCAACCTGGGCCTGGAGCACACCGGCGGCCCGGGGAGCTCGCTGACCCTCACCGTCACCGCGCCGGAGAACGCGCAGGGGGCCTCGCTCGTCGTGTGGGGACCGGGCGGCCGTCATGCGCTGCCCGTGCTGACCGGGGGCGCACGGGAGGCCTTCGCACGCGCCGTCGACCAGTTGCGGGAGTCCGCTCGGAGCGGCCGGCCGCACCCCCTGGACGCGCTCTACGCCCGTGACGTCGTCGCCGTCCTCGACGCGGCGGAGCGGCAGCTCTCCCGTCCCCTGCCCGACCGCGCCGCGGTTCCCCGGCCCTTCGCGACCGAGGCGGCACCTACCGCCGGGTGAACCACGTGACGCTGAAACCCGCACCCACCGAACGAACGGCACGCAGATGAACCAGCCACCGGGAGCAGCAGACCTGGACCGCACGGGCCCGCAGGCCGACACCTCCAACGACAACCCTGACTCCAACGACACCCCCGACTCCAACGGCCCCCCTGACGAAACCCCCGAGGAAACCCCCGTCGAGGCCCACGAACCGACGGAGATCACGTACTCGGAGCAGTTCTATCCGGCGCGCCCGCGGCAGCTGCGCCCGCGGGCCCGGCTGAGGCCACAGGGACGGCCGACTGCCGACGAGCGGACCGGGGAGCCGGTGGGCACCAACCCGGACTATGTGGCGTGGCTGCGCCGGGAGTCGATGCTCCAGGACGCCCGGCAGCTGTCCGTCCAGCTCACGGGTCAGGGCAGCATGTGGCAGAACCCGTTCGCGCGCCCCAACCCCAAGAGCGCGGTGAGCGCGGCCCCGGTGTGGTTCACCGCGTACCCGATCTCGCTGATCACCGCGCCCGGGCAGAGCTTCCTGGGCACGCTGGCCGATCCCGCGCTGTGGACCGCTTTCGCGCAGATCGGGATCAGGGCCGTGCACACCGGCCCGGTCAAGCGGGCCGGCGGGGTCCGCGGCTGGGAGCCGACGCCGAGTGTGGACGGCCACTTCGACCGGGTGAGCACGGACATCGACGCGGCGTTCGGGACGGAGGAGGAGTTCCGGCGCATGTGCCAGGTCGCCGCGGACCACGACGGCACGATCATCGACGACATCGTGCCCGGACACACCGGCAAGGGCCCGGACTTCCGGCTGGCGGAGATGAACGTGGAGGACTACCCGGGCATCTACCACATGGTGCAGATCGAGCCCGGGGACTGGCATCTGCTGCCCGAGGTGACGCCCGGCCGGGACTCGGCCAACCTCGACGCCGAGGCCGAGGAGAAACTGGAGCGGGCCGGTTACATCATCGGCCGGCTGCAACGGGTGATCTTCCACAGTCCGGGGATCAAGGACACCAACTGGAGCGCGACCCGTGAGGTCGTCGGCCCCGACGGTGTCACCCGGCGCTGGGTGTATCTGCACTACTTCAAGGAGGGCCAGCCGTCGATCAACTGGCTCGACCCGACCTTCGCCGGTATGCGGCTGGTGATCGGTGACGCGCTGCACTCGCTGGGCGACCTGGGCTCGGGCGCGCTCAGGCTGGACGCCAACGGGTTCCTGGGGGTGGAGAAGAGCGCGGAGGGGCTGCCCGCCTGGTCGGAGGGCCATCCACTGTCGGAGGCGGCCAACCAGCTGATCGCGAGCATGGTGCGCAAGATGGGCGGCTTCACCTTCCAGGAGCTGAACCTCACGGTCGACGACATCAAGATCACGTCGGAGGCCGGGGCGGACCTGAGTTACGACTTCGTCAACCGGCCCGCCTACCACCACGCCCTCGCCACCCAGGACACCGAGTTCCTGAGACTGACCCTCAACATCTCACTGGAGAGCGGGGTCGCGGCCGGCAGCCTGGTGCACGCGCTGCAGAACCACGACGAACTGACCTACGAGCTCGTCCACTTCGGCACCCTGCACCAGGATGACCTATTCCCCTACCACGGGGTGGAGGTGACCGGGGGTCAGCTCGCCGAGCACGTCCGCGGTGAACTGGTCGAGGCGCTGACCGCGCCCAACGCCCCGTACAACGCGATCTTCACCACCAACGGCATCGCCTCCACGACGGCCAGTGTCATCGCCGCCTGTCTCGGGCACACGAGCCTCGCGGACCTCGCCAAGGAGGACGTGCAGGAGATCAAGCGCGCACATCTGCTGCTGGCGATGTTCAACGCGCTGCAGCCCGGGGTGTTCTCGCTCTCCGGCTGGGACCTGTGCGGTCTGCTGACCCTGGACCGGGAGCTGGTGGCGGAACTGCTGGCGACCGGGGACACCCGGTGGATCCACCGCGCCGCCTACGATCTGATGGACTATCAGCCCGAGGCGCGGGCGTCGTCCTCGGGGATGCCCAAGGGGCAGACGCTGTACGGCAGTCTGCCCGCCCAGCTCGCCGACCCGGAGTCGTTCGCCTCGCAGCTGGGGCACGTTCTGCGGGTCCGCGAGGAGACCGGTATCGCGACGGCCGACCAGATCGAGGTCCCGTCGGTCCCCAACGCCGCCATGCTGGTGATGATCCATCAGGGCACCACCGTCGGTGAACTCCAGGCAACGGTCCTCAACTTCAGCCCCGCTCCGATGTCCGCCTCGGTGACCTCGGAGCACTTCGAGCCGGGCTGGACGGCGCGGGACGAGCTGACCGGACGGGACATCGGCGTGGTGGACGACATGCGGGCGCTCGCCGTCGATCTGCGCGGGCACGACGGGCTGTTCCTGGTCTTCCGGAACCCGTCGGTGGCGGACGGCACCGAGGCCGGGGCGGACGACGACCAGGTTTAGGGGTCCTTGCACTATGAGCGTCCGATGAGGTCGCGTGGTCTGGTGCTGGGGGCACCTCCCACGCCTTTCGGGCTGTGGGGGAGCATCGCAAGACGCCGGAGAGCCCTGGATGGGGGTGCCCCCTGCTCGAGCGGAGCCGAGAGCTTGGGGGAGGAGCTACCTGGGCTTTTCGGCAACGCGGCGATGGGGGTGCCCCCTGCTCGAGCGCAGCCGAGAGCTTGGGGGAGCGGTGCCAGGCCGCGCGACCCGGGCGGGCATAGTGCAAGGACCCCTTAGAGCTACGAGTTCTCAGGGATCGCGAACTCCGCCCACAGCGGGAAGTGGTCGGAGATGTGCCAGGACAGGTCGACGAGTGTGCCGGCGCCGAGCAGTTCGGTGACGAAGTCGACCTGGCCGGCGTCGGCGCATTCCAGGTTCAGCACGGGGCGGCCCCGCTGGCCCTTGGTGAACCAGGCGATCTGGTCGTAGAAGTGCGCCCGGCCCGGCTTGTCGAAGATGGTGCGCGGCAGGCCGGCCAGTTGGGGTGCGGGGGTCAGTCCGGTGGAGGTGAAGGCCTTGAACAGGGGGTCGTCCGCGCGGTCGATGTTGAAGTCGCCGAGGGCGATCAGGTTGTGGTCCCAGTCGAATTCGCGTTCCGCCCAGCGGGCCAGCCATTCGGCGATGCCCCGGAGTTCCGGGACCCGGTCGGCGGCCTGCTTGCCGTAGTTGACGTGCAGGGTGACGAGGGTGAACGTCTGCCCGGCGGACTGGAAACTGACCGCGTACGGGGTGCGGGCGAACTGCCGGTCGAGGGTGCTCGCGGTCACCCCTGGGACCTCCCGCTCCACCGTGACCACCAACTCGCAGGCCAGTCCGGAGAGTTTGACGCGGCGCGTGTCGAAGAGGAAGGCGAGCCGCTCGTCGTTGCCCGCGTCACCGAGGGTCACATCGGTGAGGACGAACGCCCAGTTGTCGCCGAGCACCTTCAGCAGATGACGCAGTGCGCGCAGGTTTCCGCGCACCTCCTGCACGGCGACGACGTCGAATCTGCGGATCACCGCTGCGATGCAGTGGACGTCGGTGAAGTTCCGCCGGGGCGCGGTGCCCTGCGGGGTGGTCCAGTTCTTGGTCAGGCCGGAGAAGGCCCGGATGTTCCAGGTCGCCACCAGTATGTTGCGGCCGCGTCGGCGGTTGGGAACAGCCCCGTCGAGGACCGCGTCCAGCCGGGCCACCCGGGCTGAGACGGCGTCGGGCGGAGTGAGTATGTCGGCTTCGGGCGGCACGCGGTCCTCGTTCCTCGCGAAGGAAAGGCGCAGGTCACAGTGCGGCGATATAGCGGTAGAAGGCGGCCTGTTGCAGCAGTTGGCGGTCGTCCAGGAAGTACTCGAGGACGCGCTGCCGGGCTCCGGCGCCGAGGAAGTCGGCCCGGCTCTGGTCCTTCACGAGGCCGCCTGTCTGCGCGGCGAAGTCGGCCCGGTCGTGGGGGTCGTCGAGAAGGATGCCATGGACGCCGTGTTCGATCTGGTCGCGGATGCCTCCGACGGCGCTGGCGACGACCGGACGCCCTTTCCACATGGCCTCGGTGACGGTCAGTCCGAAACCTTCGGCGATGCTCTTCTGCGTGACGACGGTGGCATGGCGTTGCAGGGCGTTGACGATGACGGCGTTCTCCTCGGGGTCCGTCAGCGGCAGACAGGCCAGGTGAACGCGGGCGCGGGTACGGGTGGGCAGTCTGTGCCACAGCTCGGCGCAGCTTTCGAAGACCCTGAGGCCTTCCGGGTCGTCGACGACGTCGGAGACGTCCGGTCCGACGAGCGCGAGATGCGCCCCGTCGAGGAAGCTGTCGGCGTCGGCGAAGGAGCTGAGCACACCGGCCATGTCCTTCAGGGGGTCCCAGCGGGAGACCTGGACGACCAGGGGGGCGTCGGCGGGCGGCGGCGCTTCGCTGTACAGGCAGGTCGGGTCCTGCCGGACGACGCCGATGGATCCGTCGGCGCGCCGGTAGACGGCCGGCCCGTCGCCGCCGGTGGGGGCGCGCAGCCCGATCCGGCCGACGATCGCCGCGGCGGTGTCGGAGTCGATCGGCCGGTTCTTGGCCGACAGGGGGTCGATCGACGGCTGGATGACGGCGACCTGCCGGTCGGCCAGCCATTCGGGCACGTACTGGGCTCGGGAGAAGACGAAGGCGTCCGCCGGTTCCAGGAACGGCCGCAGGAACGCCCAGGCCTGGTCCGTGCGGTGGTTGTGGTTGTCGGTGCCGATGTGGCACCGCCACACGACGCGCACCCCGGCGTGCCGCAGCGGGCCGGCCAGCCCGGCCGTCTGCGGGTCGTGCAGGGTGACCAGGTCTCCCGACCGTACGGAGCGCAGGAGTGCCTGGGCGTTGCGCTCGCCGATCGCCGCGTAGTGGGTGGTGGCTTCGCGGTCCAGCGCCGGGCCGGGGGCGTCCGCGCCGTGCAGCAGGTGGTGGAGCCGTTTGGTCAGCGCGAAGAACGCGGGGTCGGCCTCGATGGTGAACCATCGGGCGTCGATGCCGGCGCCACGGCTGTAGCGCAGCAGCCGGTACAGCATCTCGGCCACGCCGCCGCCGGTCAGTGTCGAGTTGATGTCGACGATGCGCCGGCCGTCGAGCCGCTCCTGAAGGTCCTGGACGGCCGCCGTCAGTCCGGCCGTGCGCTCGGCTCCGATGGTGTCGCTGAGCAGCGACGGCTCGGCTGGGTCGATGTCCGCTTCGGGCAGGGTGGGCCGCGTGACGACCGGCGGGGTCGCCTCGTCGGTAACCGGTATGGGGTCGAGTTGTGTCATGGGACGACCGCCCGTCAAGGGTTTCCTGGTCGTTCTCCCCTTCGTCACGCATACGTCAGGAAGAATTCCTCTATGTACATCTTCAGGGGTGTTCGAGATGCTTTCCACCCGTCGGACGTGATCGTCATGACTCCGTACGTCATACCGGCGCCGCCTGTCGTCGCGGCGTTTCGGCGGCCTCAGAGACCGAACGCGTCCGCAAGGCTGTCGATGTGCGCGGTGAGCAGTGTTTCCCCGGGGTGCCCCAGTTCCGTGAAACGCCCGGACGCCTCCAGGCTGATCACACCGTGCAGATGGGTCCGGGCGAGGACGGCCCCGGCGAGCAGTGTGCCGTGGCCGGGCTGTTCCTCGGCCTCCGGGACGTACTGCCTGATCCACTCCCCCACGGCCTCGTCCTTCTCCGCCCAGCGCGCCATCTCTGCCACCACGGGTTGGACCGCCGCGGTGGGGCGGCCTTCCCGGAACGCGGCGAGGAAGGGGCCGAGGACGGCGCGGGCACTGTCGAGGGCGTCATGCGGGGCGGTCGGGCCGGGCACGGGGGTGCCCTCGATCAGCAGATAGCGATGGGGGTGCGTGATCGCCCAGCCGCGGCAGGCGTCGGCGAGGGTGTGCAGCAACGCACGCCCCGGCATTTCGGCCGGCCGGCCGCTCGCGGCGGCGTGGACCGCGGCGCCCAGGTCCGCGTAGGCCTCCTGGACGAGTTCGCCGAGCAGGGCGTCCCGGCTGTCGAAGTACCGGTACAGGGCCGGGCCGGACAGGCCGATCTCCTTGGCGATCCGGGTGAGCGCGAGCGCCGGGGCACCGCCGTCGGCGAGTTGCCTGAGCGCGATGTCCTTGATCTCGGTACGCGTATGTTCGCGGTAGCGGGCCCGCGGTGAGGAGGTCACGGTCACTCTCCCGCGCCGCCGAGTGCGGCGGGCCGTCGCGGTCGTTCCGCACCGTCGCGCGGGGTGGTGGGGCGGCACCTGGGGGCGGCGCCGCCGCCCGGCAGATCAGGAGACATGGCCGCCCCGGAGCGCGTAGGCGACGGCGTGGGTGCGGTTGTTGAGGCCCAAGCGGGTGGTCATTCCGTGCAGCACGCTCTTCACGGTTCTGGTGGAGCACCCGAGTTTCCGGGCGACCTGATCGGTGTCCATACCGTCCGCGAGCAGCCGCAGCACATCGGTCTCACGTGTGGTCAGGCCGTCCTGCGGCTGGTCCGGCCCGCCCGGCTCGCCCGGTCCGGCCCGCCGGAGGCGGCCCACCTGGGCCAGCAGGTGGCCCATCAGATCGTGCGGAATGTCGGCGTCGCCCCGTGCGACCGCCAGTACGGCGTGCAGCAGCCGTTCCGGTGTGACCTGCCGTCGCCAGAGGATGGCGCTGACCCCGCCGGCGAC
The DNA here is from genome assembly GCF_004023625.1 of Streptomyces cavernae. GTDB lineage: Bacteria > Actinomycetota > Actinomycetes > Streptomycetales > Streptomycetaceae > Streptomyces > Streptomyces cavernae. The sequence continues at coordinate 408,854 of NZ_ML137708.1, forward strand.
GACGTCGAGCAGCTGTTCCTCGCCGATCTCCCCCACCACGAGGACGACATGGGCCTCGTCCGCGCCGAGCAGTCGGCGCAACCGGGGCATCGAGGTGTCGTCGAGGACGTCGAGGATGGTCACGGTCACGGTGCCGGGCGGCGTGTCGGCTCCGTCGATCACCTGGACGGCACTGAGGCGGCCCAGCAACGAGGTCGCTCCTTCGCGGGACAGCGGATCGGTCGACCGTACGACGACGGGGACGGGCCGGCGGACGGGTGCGGGCGGGGTGGGACGGCAGACAACGGCCGGGCCGCGGGTCCCGGCCGGAACCGGCGGGCCTTGGCGCCCCGCAGCGCCACCGTCGCCGGCCTCGTCCTCGAGCTCGCCGTCGCTCATGTGCTCGGGCTCGATCGGGTGCTCGTGCTCTTGCCGGTTCTCGTGCTCTTTCCGGTTCTCGTGCTCGTGCTCGTTCTCGCTCCGAAGATCCTCACCGCCGGCCACCGCGTCGCAGTGCGTGCACATGTACCGCTCGTTTCCTTGCCCGACCGAGATGACGCAGGGAGTGTGGGCCGGTCCGACGGCTCATTTCCAGACCGTTCGACTGCTCATTTCCTGCCGGTCACCGCTCATCTCCACCGGACCGGACAGCTCAAAATGTCGTTGAACCCGATCGGCAGGGGATGACAGCGTGGCGCCATGACCACGAATGTGAGCAGGGCCGCCTCCGGGAACCGTCCCGAGCCGATGACCGAGATCCTGCGCTACTCCGCCTTCACCGACGATCCCGCGGGCGGCAATCCGGCCGGGGTCGTGCCCGACGCCTCCGGGCTCGACGAGGCCGCCATGCTCGCGATCGCCGCGGAGTTGGGCTATTCCGAGACGGCCTTCGTCACCGAACGCGACGAAGCGGCGCGCCGGTTCCGGGTCCGCTATTTCAGCCCGCTCGTCGAGGTGGCCTTCTGCGGGCACGCGACCGTCGCCCTGGGCGTAGCCCTCGCCGAACGGCTGGGCGCCGGTGACATCGTCCTCGACACCCTCGCGGGCGAGATTCCGGTGGCCACCACCGTGAACGGCGACGGAACCGTGACGGCCACCCTCACCAGCGTTCCGGCCCGGTCACGTCCCGCCGCGGAAGCCGAACTGGGCGCGACGCTGAAGGCCCTGGACTGGGCTACCGAAGACCTCGACCCGGCGCTGCCGCCGCACGTGGCCTTCGCCGGCAACGACCACCTGGTGCTGGCCGCCCGCTCCCGCGAGCGCCTGGCGGACCTGGACTACGACTTCGACGGGCTCGCCGACATCATGCGTCGGCACGGGTGGACGACGGTCCACCTGGTGTGGCGCGAGTCGCCGGAGCGCTTCCACGCCCGAGACCCCTTCCCGGTGGGCGGTGTGGTCGAGGACCCGGCGACGGGAGCAGCGGCGGCGGCCTTCGGTGGATACCTCCACGCACTGGGCCTGGTCACCGGGCCGGCCAGGATCGCGATCCGTCAGGGAGAGGACATGGGGCGCCCCAGCGACCTGCTCATCGACGTGACACCGCAGGACACCCGCACCCGGGTCACCGGACAAGCCGTCCCGATCGGCTAGCACCCCCCTCCGTCGCAACACCCGCGTGTCTCCCAAGGGGCCGGGCCCTCAGTGCCCTGCCCGCGCCGCACTTGCACAAGGCGATCGAGGGCCAGACGGCCCGGGAGCACGCGTGGATGGGCGTCCTCGGCGACGAGGAGATCGGGCAACTGCTGGTACTGCTGGGCAAACTCGTCAACCAGGAACATCCGGCGTAGCAGCCTGCCCGACCGGAAGGCCATCCGGAAGGCCGTCCCGCACCCCGCCGCTCCGGCCGGGAGGGCCCTCCCCCCACGCCGCCCCAACGGGGACCTTCCGCGCCCCGCCGCCCCAACCGGATGGCCCTCTCCCACGCGCCCCGCGAGGAAGGCCATCCCGGTACCCCGCCGCCCCTGCACCGGGGCCGGGGCGACCCTCGCGGCGCTCGCCCCCGGGCGGGTCGAGAGTGACGCCCCGACTGCGCCACCTCGTCCACCCTGGGCCGGGCGGCGGACCGCACCTCGCGGATCCGGCTCGGCGTGTGCGTGGTGACGCCCCGACTGCGCCACCTCGTCCACCCTGGGCCGGGCGGCGGACCGCACCTCGCGGATCCGGCTCGGCGTGTGCGTGGTGACGCCCCGACTGCGCCACCTCGTCCACTCTGGGCCGGGCGGCGGACCGCACCTCGCGGATCCGGCTCGGCGTGTGCGTGGTGACGCCCCGACTGCGCCACCTCGTCGACAACGCCGGGCCGGGGGCGACCCTCGCGGCGCTCGCCCCCGGGCGGGTCGAGATCGGGGTGGGAGCCGGCTTCACCAGCGCCGCGCTGCTCGGCCGCAAGGGCACCCCCTGGAGGGAGGTGGAGCAGTACATCCTGGCCCGGCGCGCGCTGCCGGCCGGGGAGGAGATCGACTGGGAGGGTGCCACGATCACCCTGACCCACCCCCGGCACTCCGGGCTCGCGCCGGTCACCGACGTCCCGACCCTCGCCGCCGCGCACGGTCCCAAAGGCTTCGCCACCGCGACCCGCGTCGCCGACGGCATCGTCACCAACCCCGGTCACAGCTCCGAGCCGATCCCGTTCGAGGGGCGGTGCATCGTCACCACCTACGGCACGGTGCTGGAGGCAGGCGAGGAACTCGACTCCGACCGGGTCGTGGAGGCCGCCGGTCCGGGAGCCGCGCCGGCCCTGCCTCTGGGTGAGTTCGGGCCGCTCGCCGGCACGGACGAGGTGCGCGGCTACCAGTCCTGGCTGGCCACGGTGCCGCCGGAGCGCCGGCACATCGAGACGCACCGCGAGCTCCTGATCGGTGTCACCGAGCAGGAGCGCCCCTTCCTGACCCCGAATGCGATCGAGGCCGCCACCAACACCGGCACCCCCGAGCAGGTCCGGCAGCGGCTCGAACTGCTGAGGCAGTCCGGCGCCACCTCCGTCGTGTACCAGCCCGCCGGCCCGGACATCCCACGGGAACTGCGCGCCTTCGCGGCCGCCGCCGGTCTGTGACCGTCCCCGGTGGTGGACCGGCGCTCCTTCGGTGACGGGGAGCCCTCGGCACGGCGGCGGTGCCAGCCGCGCGTTACGGTGTCCGGCCGACCGCACGCCACTCAGGGGCGAGAACCGACCAGACCTCGATGTCGCTGCGCCGGCCCCGGTACAGGAAGCTCTCCCGCAGCACTCCGTCCTTGGTCATCCCCAGCCGCCGGGCCACGGCGGCACTGGCCTTGTTCGCCGTGGAGACCAGCCACTCCACGCGGTGGATGCCCCGCTCCTCGACGGCCCAGTCGATGATCACTCGGGCGGCCCGGGTCACCAGCCCCCGGCCCACCGCGGTCGGCTCCAGCCAGCAGCCCGCCTCGACGGTGCCCTGGGCGACGTCCATCGTCCGGAAGAGAACGCCACCGACGAGTTCGCCGTCCGTCCAGATGCCGTGGATCCGACCGGTGTCGGCCGCGGCCTTCTCCGCGTACGCCTGGAGGAACGCGCGGCTCGACGCCAGGTCCGTCACGGCGTCCGCCAGCCCGATGTGCCGGCCGATGAACTCCCGCCCCCGGTTGACGTGGGTCAGGAACTCCTCGGCCCGCCACGGTTCCAGCGGACGCAGCTCCGCGCCGTCGTCGCCCAGGGATATCGCGTACATCGTCACCCTTCACCATGAGACCGAAAGCGGATCCCGAAAAAGGATCTTCGCAACGACGGATCTTCTCACGGCCGAGGGACGCTGCGGACGGTCAGGCAGCGACGCGGACGGCGCGGACGGTCAGGCAGCGACGCTGCCGGTCTGCGCGGTCAGCTGCTCGATGACCTGGGTCAGCCCGGTGACGACCTCGGTGTCGTCGGCGGGGTGGGTCTCGGCGAAGCGGGTCACGGAGCCGGGAATGGACAGCTTGACGTCCTCGAGCACGGCGGCACCGGCGATGCCGGCCGCCTTGCGGGTCTCGTCCTGCGCCCACACACCGCCGAACTGACCGAACGCGGTGCCGACCACGGCGACCGGCTTGCCCGAGAGCGCGCCGACGCCGTACGGACGGGACAGCCAGTCGATCGCGTTCTTCAGCACGGCGGGAATGGTGCCGTTGTACTCGGGCGAGAAGAGCAGGAAGGCGTCGGCGCCGGCGGCCGCCTCACGCAGCTTGGCGGCCGCGGCCGGGAGCCCCGCCTCGGTGTCGATGTCCTCGTTGTAGAAGGGCACGTCGGCCAGGCCCTCGTACAGGTCGATCTCCACGCCCTCGGGTGCGTGCTTGATAGCCGCCTCGGCGAGCTGGCGGTTGTGGGATCCGGCGCGAAGGCTGCCGACGAGCGCGAGGATACGTACGGACATGGCGGTACTCCTGAAAGAAAGGGGGACTGATATGGGGACACCAGGTCCCCGGTTGAAATTTGTAGCACCTAAGCGGACCGTGGTCCAGTTCCCCCGGGAAACGTTACGCTGGCGCCATGAACGGTTCACCCTCGTACACGATCGGCACCCCGTCGTGCGCGGCCCCGGTCGGGTCGGGCGTGATTCCGGAGAGCAGGAGGGAGCTCTCCCTCCTCCCGGTCGGGGAGCCGGGCCCCCAGTTGCGGGCCGACGCGGCACGCAACCGGGCGCGCCTGCTGGAGGCCGCCTCCTGCATGGTGGCCGAGCAAGGCGCCGCGAACCTGACCATGGATGCCGTCGCCGCCGCGGCCAACGTCGGCAAGGGAACGCTGTTCAGGCGGTTCGGGGACCGCACGGGTCTGCTGCTGGCACTCCTCGACCACCGCGAGCGGCAGCTCCAGGCGGCCTTCCTCACGGGGCCGCCCCCGCTGGGTCCCGAGGCTCCCGCCGGGGAACGTCTGCGTGCCTTCGGGCCGGCCGTCATCCGTCACGAGCACACCCACGACGACCTCTACCTGGCCGCCCGGGCCGACGTCACCCGCAACTACACCCTCGCGCCGCACCGTCTGCGCCTCACCCACGTCACCCTGCTGCTGCGCGAGGCGGGGGCCGGCGGTGACACCGAGCTCAAGGCGCAGGTGCTGCTGAGCTACCTCGACCCGATGCTCGTCAACCATCTGCTCACCCGCCGCGGGATGTCCCTCGAACGTCTCGAGGCCGGCTGGTACGACCTGGTGGAGGGCCTGGCACCGGGAGCGCGGACGGCATGAGGGGTGAGGGGGACTCACCAGGTGAGGGCCGCCTGCCGGAGCCGGGTCCCTCAGTTCACGCAGGAGACCCGGATCGGCCGTCCGGCCGCGGCGCCGGTCCTGGAGCGGCCGAAGCTCATGCTCATCGGCCACCAGGCCCGGCTGGACGGGCCGGTCCGGGCAGCCTCCAGGTGCCCCGGGCAGCCCCCAGGTGACCCGGGCAGTCCCCAAGCGCCCCGGGCGGTTCCCAGGTGACCCGCCCGGCCTCCAGGTAACCCGACAGCGAGCGTCCGAGTAACACGACGGACGGATCAGGAAGTTGGCGTCATGACCGACAAGCTCACCGTAAGCGTCCTGGGCACCGGGATCATGGGGGCCGCGATGGCCCGCAACATCGCCCGGGCCGGACACACCGTCCGGGCCTGGAACCGCACCCGCGACAAGGCGGAACCGCTCACCGCGGACGGCGTCGAGATCGCCGGGAACCCCGCCGAGGCGGTGGCGGACGCCGACGTCGTCCTGACCATGCTCCACGACGGCCCGGCAGCGCTGGACGTCATGCGGCAGGCCGCTCCGGCCCTGCGTCCCGGCACCGCGTGGATGCAGTCGACCACCGCCGGCATCGAGGCCGTCGAGGAGCTCGCCCGTTTCGCCCGTGAGCACGGGCTGGTCTTCTACGACGCGCCCGTGCTCGGCACCCGGCAGCCCGCGGAGGCCGGGCAGCTGCTGGTGCTGGCCGCGGGGCCGGTCGACGGCCGGGACACGGTGACGCCGGTCTTCGCGGCCGTGGGCGCCCGTACCGTGTGGACGGGCGAGGACGGCGCGGGGGCGGGTGCCACCCGGCTGAAGCTGGTCGCCAACAGCTGGGTCCTCGCGGCCACCAGCGCCACCGGCGAGGTGCTGGCCCTCGCCGGGGCCCTGGGCGTGGACCCGCGGCAGTTCTTCGACGCCATCGCGGGAGGCCCGCTCGACATGGGCTACCTGCGCGCCAAGGCCGACCTCATCCTCAACGAGCGGCTGACACCGGCCAGCTTCGCGGTGACCACCGCGGAGAAGGACGCCCGGCTGATCGTCGAGGCCGGGCGGCGAAACGGCGTCCGCCTCGACGTGGCCGCCGCCGGCGCGGAGCGCCTGCGGCGGGCCGCGGCGCAGGGGCATGGCGAGGAGGACATGGCGGCCGCGTACTTCGCCTCCTTCGGGGAGGACCCCGAGCCCGGCGGTGCCGCTCCCGGGGCCTGACGGATTGCCCGGTCGGCTTTTCACCCCCTCCGCCCTACCCGGTCCCGTTCCTCCGGGGCTCGGCCCCGGACAGCGCTCCTCACACGCCGGAGGGGCCGGGTGGTTGCAGCCCGTCCGGCGATCGAGGACGAGGTGCCGGCTCGGGACAAGGTCGGAACCGGGCGGTGGTCGACGTGAGGATCAAGCGTCCCAGTGGTAGCGGCGCTCCGGGCGGCCCGCGTGACCGTAGCGGAGCGTCACCTCCGCCTGGCCCGTGACGCTGAAGTACTCGAGATAGCGGCGCGCACTGACACGGGAGATGCCGACCTGGGTCGCGCACTCCGCCGCGGACAGCGTTCCGTCCGTGGCGCGCAGTGCGCGTTCGACGAGTTCCGCGGTCTCCACGCTCATCCCCTTCGGCAGGGTCGGTGTCACCGCCGGGGCCGCCAGCCGCCCCAGCGCCCGGTCCACGTCGGCCTGCCCGCTGACCATCGCCGCGCGCAGGTTGCGGCGGCGGGCGCTGTAGCGTTCCAGCCGCTCCTTGAGGTCCTCGGCGTCGAACGGCTTCAGCAGGTAGTCGACCACGCCCTGGCGGACGGCACCCCGGACCGCGTCCGCCTCCCGGGCTGCGCTGATCACCAGCACGTCGCAGTCGTGGCCCGCGGTGCGCAGCCGGGGTATGACGTCCAGTCCGAACATGTCGGGCAGATAGAGGTCGAGCAGGACCAGATCCGGCTGGAGCTCGGCCGCGGCGGTGAGTGCCTGCTCCCCGCAGTTCGCCGTTCCGACCACGCGGTAGCCCTCGACACTGTCGACGAATCCGCGGTGGATCCGCGCCACCATGAAGTCGTCCTCGACCACCAGGACGTCGATCATCGGACTTCCTCCGTCTCCCGTTCGGTCAGCTGCCCCACGGACATCCTGGCGGTGAACATGGCGCCCGCGTGAGTGTTGGCGACCGACACCTCCCCGCCCCTGCGTTTGCAGACCAGCCGGGTGAGCGCCAGCCCGATGCCCCGGTCGCCGCCCTGCGCGGCCTTGGTGGTGAAACCGTGGGAGAAAACTTCCTGCGCCAGCTCGGGGGCCACGCCCGGCCCCGAGTCGCGCACCACTATCTCCACGCTCGACGCGTCCTGGCGCAGCTCGACCTCCACCCAGGCGTCGTCCTCCTGGCCGGGGGCGGGGTCCTGGGCCGCGGCCGCGTCGAGGGCGTTGTCCACGAGGTTGCCGACCACGGTCGCCACGTCCGCCGAGTCCGTCGGCTCCAGCCGGTCGAGGGCGGTGCGCTCGGAGATCCGCAGCCTGACCTTGCGTTCCGCCGCGAGCGCGGACTTGGCCATGAGCAGTGCGGCGACGGCCCGGTCGCGGACCCGGCTGGTGAGGGTCAGATCCAGCGACTCGCGGTGCTTGCGCAGGGCGCGGACATAGCGCACGACCTCGTCGTGCTCGCCGATCTGGATGAGCCCGGAGATCGTGTGCAGCTGGTTGGAGAACTCGTGGGCCTGCGCGCGCAGCAGTTCGGTGCTGCTGCGGAACGAGCCCAGTTCCCGTTCGAGCTGGGCCAGTTCGGTACGGTCCCGGAGGGTCGTCACCGAGCCCAGGCGGCGGCCGTCCTTGGTGACGTCCATCCGGTTCATCACCAGCACCCGGCCCCGGCGGACGACCACCTCGTCGCGCCGTCCGGTGCCGTGGTCGCCGTCGGCACCGCGTTCACCGCCGGCCAGCACGTCGTAAAGCCTGCCCTCGATGCCCAGATCGGTCAGGCTCATCCCGACGCAGTCCTCGGGCAGGTCCAGCAGTCCGCGACCCACCTCGTTGACCAGGGTGAGCCGCTGCTGCGGGTCGAGCGCGATCACGCCCTCGGCGATGCCGAACAGCATCGCCTCGCGGTGCTCGGCGAGGCCGGCGATCTCGCGGGGTTCCAGGCCGAGGGTCTGGCGCTTGATCCGGCGGGCCAGCAGCCAGGACCCGGCCACGCCGAGCACGCTCGCGATGCCGAGGTAGGCGAGCAGGTAGGAGGAGGCGCCGCTCAGCCGCTGCCAGACCGAGGGCGAGGCCCGTCCGATCATCACCGTGCCGACGTGTTCGCCGACGTGGTTCCTGTGCTCGCTGAGTACCGGGACCTGGGCGACCAGCTGGCGGACGCCGCCCACCGGCAGCTCCCCCGACCAGCCGCGCGCCTGCGCGGCGCTGATTCCGTCGACGGGCAGCCGGGTGCCGACCAGGGTGGGATTGGTGGCCGCCACGATCTCGCCGCGGTCATCGGCGACCGTGACGGACGTGACGTTCGTCTGGGTCAGCTTGGTCTGCAGCAGCGGGGCGAGCGTCTCGCCGGGTGCCGGACGGACGAGCTGGGTGCGCAGCAGGGGATTTCCGGCCATCTCCTCGGCGAGCGCGGTGACCCGGCGTCCTTCGACCCGGTCGAACGTCGCCTTCGACTGCGCCAGCGAGACGGCGGCCACCGCGACCAGCACGATCACCACGATGGCGAGCTGCAGCACCAGCAGCTCACCGGCGAGCGTATGGCGTCGGGACGTCACGACCACTATGAACTCAACCTTCAATGGTCACACAACGCAGACGGGCTGTCCGCGGAACCGCACAATCATGGCGCCGGACTCGCTCAAGCGAAAGAGATGAGCCATGAGAACTCGCAGAGCCGCACTTCTCGGAGCTCTTGCCACAGTGTCGATGCTCGCAGCCAGTGCCTGCGGCGCCACCGCGAACAAGGAGGATTCGGGCAGCGTAGGCGGGAAGGACAAGCCCGTCAGCGGACTGCGTCTGATGGTGCCCAACACCCCGGGCAGCGGATACGACGTCACCGCCCGCACCGTCGCCCAGGTGATGCAGGGTGCCAAGGTCGCCTCCGGGGTCCAGGTGTACAACCTGCCCGGGGCCGGCGGCACCGTGGGGCTGCAGCGCCTGGTGAACGAAAAGGGCAACGGCAAGCTGGCCATGCAGATGGGCCTGGGCGTCGTCGGAGCCGCGTACACGTCCAAGTCGGAGGCGACCCTGACCGACACGACGCCGCTCGCCAAGCTGATCGAGGAGGCCGGCGCGATCGTCGTGTCGAAGGACTCCCCGTACAAGACGATCGACGACCTCGTGAAGGCCTGGAAGAAGGACCCGAAGAAGGTCTCGGTGGGCGGCGGCTCGTCGCCGGGCGGCCCGGACCATCTGCTGCCGATGCAGCTGGCGAAGGCCGTGGGCATCGAGCCGAAGAAGGTCAACTACGTCGGCTACGACGGCGGCGGTGAGCTGCTGCCCGCCATCCTCGGCAACAAGGTCGCCTTCGGCGCCAGTGGGTTCGGCGAGTTCCTCGACCAGATCGAGGCGGGACAGGTGCGGGTGCTGGCGGTGACCAGCGAGGAGGCGATCCCCGCCGTGAAGAAGGCCCCGACGCTGAAGTCGTCCGGGATCGACCTGGTCTTCACCAACTGGCGCGGCATCGTCGCCCCTCCGGGCATCACCGAAGACCAGAAGGAGACCTGGATCGACGCCCTCACCAGGATGCACGACTCCACCCAGTGGAAGGCCGAGCTGAGCAAGCGCGGCTGGACCGACGCCTTCGCCACCGGTGACGAGTTCGCCACCTACATCAAGGAACAGGACAAGTCCGTCGCCGATCTGCTGACCGAGCTCGGGCTGGCATGAGCTCCCAGGTAGACGAACGGAGCGCGGAGAGCACCCGTTCCCCCGAGGGCAAGGACCGCGCACAGTACGGGGTGTGCGCGTTCCTCGCCCTGCTGGGCGCCGCGGTGATCGTCGACGGGCTCGGCATCCGGCACCTCACCAGCACCACCGACCCGGTGGGGCCGCGCACGGTGCCGGTGATCCTGGGAGTGCTGCTCCTGGTGGTCGCGGCGGTGTACGCGGTCGACGTGGCCCGGGGCGGCCGCGGTGAGCCGGAGGCCGGCGAGGACGTCGACCTGTCCCAGGGCAGCGACTGGCGCACGGTCCTGCTGCTGATCGTCGCGTTCCTGGTGAACGCGGTGCTCATCGAACGGCTCGGCTGGGTGATCAGCGGCACGCTGCTGTTCTGGGGCACCGCCTTCGCCCTCGGCAACCGGCACTACGTACGCAATCTGGCGATCGCGGTGGCCCTGTCCCTCATCACCTTCTACGCCTTCGCGATCGGGCTCGGTGTGAATCTCCCGGCCGGTGTGCTGCAAGGGATCCTGTGATGGAGAACCTGAACCATCTGATGCAGGGCTTCGAGGACGTCGTGGCCCCGATGAACCTGCTGCTGGCGCTGATCGGTGTCGTGATCGGCACCGCGGTGGGCGTGCTGCCGGGCATCGGCCCGGCGATGACCGTGGCCCTGCTCCTGCCGATCACCTACGGCATGGAGCCGGTCCAGGCGTTCATCATGTTCGCGGGCATCTTCTACGGCGGTATGTACGGCGGGTCGACCACCTCCATCCTGCTGAACACCCCTGGGGAGTCGTCCTCGGTGGTGACGGCCATCGAGGGCAACAAGATGGCCAAGGCCGGACGGGCCGCACAGGCCCTCGCCACCGCGGCGATCGGTTCCTTCGTCGCGGGCACCATCGGCACCCTGCTGCTCGTGCTGGTGACACCGTTCGTGGTGGAGTTCGCGGTCAGCCTGGGCGCGCCGGACTACTTCGCGCTGATGCTGCTCGCCTTCGTCGCGGTCACGTCGGTGCTCGGCTCGTCCCGTATCCGGGGCCTGATATCGCTGCTGCTGGGTCTGACCATCGGTGTCGTCGGCATTGACGCGGTGTCCGGGCAGCAGCGGCTCACCCTCGGCATCCCCCAGCTGGCCGACGGGATCGACGTGGTCGTCGTCGCCGTGGGGATCTTCGCCGTGGGCGAGGCGCTGTGGGTCGCCGCGCATCTGCGGCGCAAGCCCGCCGAGGTCACCCCGGTCGGCCGGCCGTGGATGGGCGCCGGCGACTGGAAGCGGTCGTGGCGGCCCTGGCTGCGCGGTACGGCGTACGGTTTCCCGTTCGGCGCGCTCCCGGCCGGCGGTGCGGAGATCCCGACCTTCCTGTCCTACGCGACGGAGAGGCGGCTGACCAAGCACCCCGAGGAGTTCGGCAAGGGCGCGATCGAGGGCGTGGCCGGGCCGGAGGCGGCGAACAACGCCTCCGCGGCGGGCACCCTGGTCCCGATGCTGGCCCTCGGGCTGCCGGCGAACGCGACCGCGGCGGTGATGCTCGCGGCGTTCCAGATGCACGGCATCCAGCCCGGCCCCCTGCTGTTCGAGCGGGAGACGGCCCTCGTGTGGGCGCTGATCGCCAGCCTGTTCATCGGCAATCTGCTGCTGCTCCTGCTGAACCTGCCGCTCGCTCCCACCTGGGCGAAGCTGCTGCGGATCCCGCGCCCCTACCTGTACGCCGGAATCCTGTTCTTCGCGTCGATGGGCGCGTACGCCGTCAACGCCCAGCCCGTGGACCTGTTCGTGCTGCTGGTGCTCGGACTCCTGGGATTCGCGATGCGGCGGTTCGGACTGCCGGTGCTGCCGCTGATCGTGGGCGTCATCCTCGGCCCCCGGGCCGAACTCCAGGGCCGGCGCTCGCTGCAGCTCTCGGGCGGCGAGTTGTCGGGCCTGGTGGGCGGGCCGGTGTCCTACGCGGTCTACACGACGGTCGTGCTGATGCTGGCGTGGCCGCTGATCCGGCGGTTCGTCGTCCGTCCCCTGCGGGCGGCGCGCCGCGCCTGAGACCTGTCCGAGGTTGTCCTGGATCACCCGGGATCACCAGGAATTACCCGGGAGGGAGAGCAGACTTGACCGTACTGATCGGATACGTACCCTCGCCCGAGGGCGAGGCGGCGCTGCGCGCGGGCATCGACGAGGCCCGTCGGCGTGGCGAGAGAATACTGGTGGTGAACACTTCGCGAGGTGATGCGATGGTGGACACCCGGTTCGCGCAGGAGCCCGATCTGGCCCATGTGCGCGAGGACCTGGCCGCGCTGGGGATCGACTTCGACATCCGCCAGGTACTCGGCGGACGTGACGCCGCCGAGGAGATCATCGAGCTGGCGGAGAAGTCGGAGGCGTCCCTGGTGGTGATCGGCCTGCGGCGGCGCAGCGCGGTGGGCAAGCTGATCATGGGCTCGTCCGCGCAGCAGATCCTGCTGGGGGCCGGCTGCCCGGTCCTGGCCGTGAAGGCCGCAGCCACCACGTCCTGAACCCGGCCCCCCGGCCGACTCGCCGAACGGCCGCACACCTCGTGGGTGTGCGGCCCTTCGCATATCCCCGGGGCCGGGAGCGGGGCTCGGGATCCGTCGGGCTGGGGCCGGGGGAGGAGAACGGGGGCCGGGGGGCAGGGGAACGGGGGGCCGAGGGCCCGGAGCCGGGAAGCCCAGCCACGACGGCCTGGCGTCGAGGGGGCCGGGTGTCCGGGGAAGGGCCGCGGGTGGTTGGGCGCCGGTGGAGCGGGGACCCGTACTCAGGTGCTGTCCGGTCCAGTGGAACCAGTAGAGGGGAGCAGCAGCGATGCAGCAGGCGGATGACGCCGCTCGGGACGAGCGTGGCACTGTTCCCGGCCTGCACCTGGCGGTGCGGCCGGCCGACGAGGGGTATCGGCCCGCGGGGGCCGAGGAACCCGAGACGGAGCTGCCACACGACCGTCACCAGGCGATCCTGGAGGCGACGAAGCAGGTCGGTTCCCTGTTGAAGCGGCACGGACACAGCTTCGCCGTGGCGGGCAGTGTCGCCGTCTACGCCCACGGAGGAACCGCCAACCTGCAGCATGACGCCGACTTCTGCGTCAGACGAGAGGACGCCGACGCGGTCGTCTCCGCATTGAGCGAGGCCGGTCTGGTGGTCTACGAACCGCCGGAGGACTGGTTGCTGAAGGCCAAGTGCCTGGGCCAGGACATCGACCTGATCTTCGAGCTGGCCCACGAGCCGGTCACCTCCGAACTGCTGGGCAGGGCCGAGGAGTTGTCCGTGGACTCGGTACGCATGCCAGTCCTGGCACCCACCGACCTGATGCGCAGCCTGCTCGCATCCTTCTCCGAACATCACTGCGACTTCGGTGCCGTGCTGCCGATCGCGCGGACGCTGCGGGAGAAGGTCGACTGGGAGCGGATCCGTGAGGACTCCCACGACGCGCCGATGCCGGCGGCCTTCCTCTACCTGCTGGAGCGTCTGCAGGTGATCGCACCACCGAGGGGAACCCGATGAGCGAGTACGGCGAAGCGGCGAACACCGAGTACCGGGTCGCGCACCTGGAGGAACGGCTCGCCGCCGAGGAACTGGGCGAACTGGGCATGCGCGTGGAGGTGCGCGGGACGACCGTGTCCGTGCGGGGAACCGTGCCCACCACCCAGTGCCGTGACGAACTGCTGCACGTGGTGCGCGACGAACTGGCGGGGCTCACGGTCCACACGGACATCGTGGTAGCCGAGACCACCGCCCCCGACCACCCGGAGGAACTGGCATGATCCGCGTCGCGGCCGTCGGCGACATCCACATGGGAAAGGACAGCCAGGGGCTGCTCAGGCCGGCCTTCGACACGCTTCCCGACTGCGCCGACCTCCTGCTCCTCGCCGGTGACCTCACGCGTCACGGCACACCGGAGGAGGCACGGGTGGTCGCCCGGGAGGTGAGCGGCCTGCCGGTCCCGGTGGTCGCCGTGCTCGGCAACCACGACCATCACGACGAGCGGCCGGACGAGGTCACCGCCGTCCTCCGGGAGGCGGGCGTGCGGGTCCTGGAAGGTCAGGGCACGGTCGTCGAGGTCGACGGGGCACGTGTCGGTGTCGCCGGAACCAAGGGGTTCGGGGGCGGGTTCGCCGGTCGCTGCGGCAGCGAGTTCGGGGAGCCGCTGATGAAGGAGTTCATCCGGTACACGCGTCGCTGCGCGGACGGACTGCGCGACGGTCTCGAGGACCTGGCACGGCAGGGCTGCGAGGCGCGGATCGCGCTCACGCACTTCTCCCCCGTCCCCGACACCCTGGCCGGCGAGCCCCTGGAGATCTATCCGTTCCTCGGCAGCTATCTGCTGGCCGAGGCGATCGACACCGCGGGCGCGGACCTCGCCGTCCACGGCCACGCCCACGCGGGCACGGAACACGGCATGACCAGCGGGGGCGTGCGCGTACGCAATGTCGCGCAGCCGGTCATCCGCCGGGCGTTCAGCGTGTACCACCTGCACGGCAGCGAAGCGTCCGCGGCCGCGTGAACCGCCGCCGCGGCCGGCCCGGTGGGCGACGCGATCCCGGCACTACACCGTCACCAAGTGAGGAGTTGTCCTGGGCCGATGAGTGTCGGGGCGGTGTACCAACGAGGGCGGGAGGTTGGGGCCTTGTTCGAGGGGTTTGAGACCAAGCGGGTTCAGGTCGATGAAGCATCGATTTCCGTTCGCTACGGCAGGGAAGGGCCGCCGGTGGTGCTGCTGCACGGCCACCCCCGGACATCTGCGACCTGGCATCGCGTCGCCCCGCTCCTCGTCCGGCGCGGTTTCACCGTGGTCTGTCCCGATCTCCGGGGTACGGCCGGTCCACAGGCCCGGCGCCCACCCCGCACCACTACCGCATCTTTAGGCAACGCTCCTGACTAAACAAAATCGACCAATGCCTGACTGTCTGCCGACACGTGGGTGCCATCGGTACGGCACAGGCAGCAGTGCGGCACAGGCAGCGATGCGGCTCAGCTGTACATGTCCAGGACTTCCGTGATCCTGCGGAGCGTGTCGCCGTCGCCGCCGAAGTGCGCCAGCACGCTGAGGAGTTCACGCAGGTGAAGGATGGGCAGCCGCTCACGCCAGCCGTCCTGGAGGGGGCTGATCTCCTGGTAGGCGGCCGTGAACTCCTCGGGGACCGCGCCGCATCCGTAGAGCATGCTGAGCTCCGCCTCGGGCCAGCCGTAGTACACGGCCGGATCGCACAGGGCGGGCGGCCCGGTCAGGCCCGGAAGGACATTGGCGTGCCACAGGTCGCCGTGGAGCAGCGCGGCGGGCTGCTGCGGTATCAGGTCGGGGAGCCGGTGTGCCAGGCGTTCCACGCGTGCCCGGTTCGTCCGGCCGAGGGCCCGGGCGCAGGCGGGCGCGTCCAGCCAGCACAGCAGCCGGTGTTCAGCGAAGAAGGCGTGTCCGTCGTCGCTCCAGGTGTTGCGCTGGACCATCCGGCCGATGTAGTTGTCCGTCACGTGTCCGAACCGCTCGCTGGTGACCTGGTGCTGCCGGGCCAGTCCGCGTCCGAGGTGCGTCCAGGACGCGCGGGTGAAGGCGTGGCTCCCGCGGTCCTCCAGCAGGAGGTACCGCTCCCCGCACAACAGCGTCGCCGGCACGGGCAGGGCTCCGGCCGACGCCAGCTGCCTCAGGCCCGCGGCCTCCAGGCGGTAGAGGTCGGCGGGAGCGTCGGTGGACTGCTTGAGGATCCAACTGCTCCCCGAGGCGCCGGTGATGCGGGTGGTGGAGCTGATTGACCCACCGTGCAGTTCCTCGCTGCGGGTGACCTGGCCGTGTCCCGTGAGCCGCAGCCATTCGGCGACGGCGGGAGGCACCGGGGGTGGGGTTCGCTGCTGCATTCCGGTTAGCCGCTCTTCCGGTCGTCGGGTTGTGGAGGCCCACCCCGGGCGTCGACGGCGTCAGCCGGACACGGGGTGTCCTTCCGGGGTGAGTGACGTGCTGGTGTACGCCTCGGGGTCGAACCGGGCCAGACGTCGGCGCATTCGGCCCGTCGACCAGGGCCAGCTGAAGCTGTTGCGGCCGTTGCCGTCGAGATAGTAGCTGGAGCATCCGCCCGCGTTGTAGACGGTGGACGGCAGTGCCTGCTGGACCTCGGCGTTGAAGGCGGCCTGGACCTCCGGGCGTACGTCCATCACGGTCCAGCCCGCCGAGCGGAAGTGTCGCAACGCAGCTGCGATGTAGTCGAGTTGGGCTTCCAGAACCATGTAGGCGGATGAGTGCCCGGTGCCGAGGTGCGGTCCGAGGAGGATGAACGCGTTGGGGAATCCACTGACGGTGGTGCCCAGATAGGCGTCCGGGCTGCCCTTCCAGCGGTCGTCGAGGCTGGCTCCGTCGGCGTCGAACACGCGCTGGGCGATGGGCATGTCGAGGATGCGGAAGCCGGTGCCCAGGATGATGGTGTCCACGTCCGCGGTGCTGCCGTACGCGCCGATGACGCGGCTGCCCCGGACGGCCTCGACCGCCGTGGCGTGGACGGTGACGTTGGGCCTGGTGAGGGCGGGATAGTACGTGTTCGACAGCAGGAGACGTTTGCAGCCGAGGGTGTAGTCGGGGGTGAGGGCCCGGCGGAGCCCCGGGTCCTTGACCGTGGCCCTGAGGTGGAGCGTGCCCACCTGCTGCACGGCGCGCAGGAGCGAGGGATGCCGGAATCCCGTGCCGAGGGCTTCCAGGGCCGCGTACTCAGCGCTCCGCAGGACCCGTTGGGCCACCGGGAGGCGGCGCATCAGCCATCGCTCGGCGCGCGGCACATGATGGTCGGGTTTGGGCAGCACCCACTGGGCCGTGCGCTGGAACAGGTGCAGCCGGCCGACACGCGGCTGGATGGCGGGAACGAACTGCACGGCGGACGCGCCGGTGCCGACGACCGCGACACGTGCACCCGTCAGATCGTGGTCGTGGCGCCAGCGCGAGGAGTGGAAGACCTCGCCGGGGAAGTCGGCCAGTCCGGGCACGTCCGGCAGCAGGGGCTCGTGCCAGGGCCCGGCCGCCGCGATCAGAAAGCGCGCCGTGTAGTGGTCACGGTTGGTCTCGATGTGCCAGCGGGCGTCGTGGGGGTTCCACTGCGCACGGGTTACTTCGGTACCGAAGCGGATGAGCGGGGTGATGCCGTGCGCCGCGGCCGTACGGTGGAGATAGGCACGGATCTCGGGCTGGCCGGCGAAGGCACGCGTCCACTCGGGGTTGGGTGCGAAGGAGTAGGAGTAAAGGGCCGACGGGACGTCGCAGGCGCAGCCCGGATAGGTGTTGTCCCGCCAGGTGCCGCCGAGTTCGTCCGCCTTCTCGATGACGACGACGTCGCGTATTCCCGTGCGGCGGAGCCCCACGGCGGCTCCGATGCCGGACAGTCCGCCGCCGATGATCAGCGCCTCTGAGTGGTGGGTCTCGCGGGTGACGGTCGCGGCGGGGCCGGGGGCGTCGGGGCTCGGCATGTCAGGCTCCTGTACGGGCGTCGTCGCGGAGGTGGCCGGTGCGGCGGGGATCGGGGGCGGGCGCCAGGCGGTCGCGGACGACGGCCCGCGTGGTGCGCAGAGCCGTCTCGAGGACCGCCGGACGGCGTCCGCCGTCCATGAAGTTGCCGCCCATGACGTCGAGGTCGGCCGGAGTGGGCTCGATGCGGACGACCCGGGTGCCCGTAGCCCGCAGCGCCGCGCACTCGTCGTTCAGCGTGCGGGTCATGGCCCGGCGCAGCAGTGCCTCGGCCCGGCCGAGACCGCGGCGCGGTCCGGGCGAGACGGAACTCATCGGCGCCACGACGTACACCTCGTCGAGCCCATGGGGGACGAGGAGGTCGGCCGAGGCCGTGGAGAGGATGCCGCCGTCGGCGTAGCGCCGGCTGTCGATGCGTACGGGCCGGAACCAGCCGGGGACCGCCCAGGAGGCGCGCAGCGCATCCCGGAGGGCGGCCCGCGGGAAGTCGGGGTGTCCGAAGACGGTGCGGCGGCCCGTGTCGAAGTCGGCCGCGACCAGCCAGGTCGCGGGATGGCCGACCCACTGCCCGGCGGGCGTCAGCTGGTCGGCGAGGGCCGCCAGCCAACCGGCGTCGGCACGCCCCTGTGGCAGCAGCGCGGACAGGCCCGCCAGCGCCGGAACGGTACCCCGCAGCGCGCCACGTGCCAGCCGCGGCGATCCGGGGAAGGCCGCGGGGCGGGGCGGGAAGGCCCGGGGCGGGGCCGCGAAGTGCCGGACCAGTTCCGGGCGGGCGTCCTCCTGGGCGAGCTGTGCCGCCAGCAGCTCCGCCACACCGATGCCGGCGCCGAGCATGGCCGCGAGCTCCGCCCCGGCCGAGGTGCCCACCAGCACGTCCGCGTCCCGCGGGTCCCAGCGCAGCGCTTCCTCGAGTGAGTGCAGGGCGCCGATCGTCCATGCGGCGCCGAGTGTTCCGCCGCAGCCGAGCACCAGTCCCCGGGAAGGGGCCGTTCGCCTACCAGTTGTTGTCACTGAGTCTCCGCCGATTCGGATACCGATGAGATCCGGATACTAGTGGTATCTGAAGACGGGGGAACAGTCCTGTGCGGGGATAGGATCCGAAGGCCTCAGCAAGGGGATCGACGATCGGGGTCAGCCGAAGGCCGCCGGACGGGAAGGGGAGCGAGACATGGCCCGCCTCAGCCGCGTCGAGAGTCAGGAACTCACTCGCGAGCGGCTCGTCGCCACCGCACGTGAGTTGTTCCTGCGCAACGGCTACGGCGCCACCTCTCTCAGCGATGTGGCGGAGACGGCCGGGTACTCAAAGGGGGCCGTCTACTCCAACTTCCGCAACAAGGACTACCTCTGTCTCGCCGTCCTCGACGACATCCGCGCCCGGCAGCTGGCACTGCTCACCGAGTCCGTGATGCGTGACGAGCGGATCGAGGACCGCCTCGCCACCTTCACCGCCTGGGGCGAGGCCCACATCGGTGACGAGGCCTGGACCACGCTCGAGGTCGAGTTCCTCACCCGGGCGCGGCATGACGAGGAACTGCGGCGCGAGATCACGGAGCGCGTCGGCGCGATCCGTGAGGCGCTCGCGCAGCTTCTCGACGCGCTGGCCCGGGAATTGGGCGCCTCCCTGGCGATGCCCGCCGAACAGGCCGCGATGACGCTGCTCAGCCTGGGCATCGGCCTCGGCATCCAGCGCGTGGCCGACCCGGCCGTCCCGACCGCGGTGCTGACGGACACCCTGCGGCTCATCCTGCGCAAGGGCCGGTGAGATCACCGGAATCAGCCGGATTCCCAAGGCCAGACACCGTCCCAAGGTCAGCCACACTCCCAACCGCAGCCGGAGCCTCACGGTGGGTGACACCTGGGGAGCGCAAGGACCACTGGACCGCACCGAGGGTACGCGCCCACCCACCATCGGTGAATTGATTAACCAATGTGCCGCACGGCAGTTGACTTCATCAATCCATCAGATTTACTTTCAGCCGCATCGATTTGCGCCAACTCCCTTGAAGCACTTGACCTTCGAGGGCCTTCTCCTTGCGAGGAGCTCATGAACGCGCACCTCAAAGCACTTTTCGCCGTCTCGCTGAGCGGGGCGCTCGCCCTGGGTCTCACCGCCTGTGGAGGCTCCTCCGGGGAATCCGGCTCGAGCGACACCATCAAGGTCGCCTACTGGCGCCAGGTGGACAACAAGTCCCGGGTGATGGACAACTACCTGGCCATGGTGAAGGAACAGTTCGAGAAGGCCGCCAAGGGCAGGAAGGTCGAACTGGTCCCCATCCAGGCCTCGGAGAACGACTACTACTCCAAGATCCAGCTGATGATGCGCTCGCCGCGCACCGCCCCCGACCTGGTCTACGAGGACACCTTCCTGATCAACGCCGACATCGCCAGCGGCTATCTGGCCCCGATCGACGACTATCTGAAGGGCTGGGAGGACTGGGGCCAGTTCGTCGACACCGCAAAGGCCGCCGCCAAGGGCCAGGACGGCAAGACGTACGGCGTCCCGGACGGCACCGACACCCGCGGCCTGTGGTACAACAAGCAGCTCTTCGCGAAGGCCGGGCTGCCCACCGACTGGAAGCCGAAGAGCTGGGACGAGGTGCTGGACGCGGCCCGCACCATCAAGAAGAAGCTCCCCGGCGTCACGCCGATGAACATCTACACCGGGAAGGCCGCGGGCGAGGCCGCGACCATGCAGGGCTTCGAGATGCTGCTGTACGGCACCGGTGAGAATCCGTTGTACGACGCGTCGTCGAAGCAGTGGGTCGTCGGCAGCAAGGGTTTCAAGGACTCCCTCGAATTCCTGGACACGGTGTTCAAGGAGAAGCTGGGCCCGGCCGTCGAGGACGCCCTCGACGCGAACTTCGGCAGCACGGTGGCCACGGAGCTGCTGCCGGCTGGCAAGCTCGCCATCGACCTGGACGGGTCGTGGATGGGCAACAACTGGATCGAGACCGGCGCCAAGCCCTGGCCGGAGTGGAACACGGTGCTCGGCACCACGGCCATGCCCACCCAAGGGGGCCAGTCCCCCGGCACGGTGACCCTGTCCGGCGGCTGGACCTGGGC
Source organism: Streptomyces cavernae (assembly GCF_004023625.1). Classification (GTDB taxonomy): domain Bacteria; phylum Actinomycetota; class Actinomycetes; order Streptomycetales; family Streptomycetaceae; genus Streptomyces; species Streptomyces cavernae. Next base: position 429,362 of record NZ_ML137708.1, read on the forward strand.
GATCCCGTCCAAGTCGAAGAACCCCGAGCTGGCCTTCGACTTCATCAAGGCGATGCAGACGAAGGACAACGCTGTCGAGTACTGCATCCGCAACGCGGGCATCGCGGTGCGCGAGGACGTCGCCGCCGACGCCCGGTACCAGAAGTCCATGCCCGGGGTCGACTTCTTCACCGGCCTGGTCCAGTACACCCACTACCGTCCGGCGCTGCCGGTCTACCCGCAGGTGTCCACCGCGATCCAGGAGGCGATGGAAGCGGTGACGACCGGTCAGGCGAGCCCGGACAAGGCAGCGGCCGACTACGACGAGGCGGTCAGGAGCGCTACCGACGGAGCGGTCGTCAGCCGTGGGTGACCTCGCCGTGACTACGGGGGCGGCCGGCGCGGGCGCGGGCGGTCGGTGGGCCGGTGCCCGCCGCCCGCGCCCCTCCGGGTCCCCCTCCCCCGCCGCGCGGGCCCGCCGGTCGCTGCTGCGCGGGCTCCCGGTGCTTCCCGCGGTGGTCCTGCTGCTGCTCTTCCTCGCCGGACCGATCGCGTACTGCGTGTACTACGCGTTCACCGACATGCGGCTGACGGGCGCCAGCGGAGCGCGTTTCGTCGGACTCGACAACTTCACAAAGGCCTTCGACGACCCCGACTTCTTCAACGCGGTCGTCCTCACCCTCGTGTTCACCGTGGTGTCGTCGATCATCGGCCAGAACACGCTGGGTCTGGCGCTCGCCGCCCTGCTCCAGAAGGCGTCCCGGGCGGTACGGTCGATCGCGGGCACGGTGGTGCTCGCCGCCTGGGTCATCCCCGAGGTGGTGGCCGCCTACCTGCTGTATGTGTTCTTCCGCAAGGAGGGAGAGCTCAACGCCATCCTCTCCCTGCTCCATCTGCCGCAGCAGAACTGGCTGTACACGCTGCCCATCCTCGCCGTCTCCCTGGCCAACGTCTGGCGGGGGACGGCGTTCTCCATGCTCGTCTACTCCGCGGCGCTGAGGGAGATCCCCCAGGAGATCACCGAGGCCGCGGAGGTGGACGGCGCCGGGCGGTGGCACCGGCTGTGGCACATCACCCTGCCGATGATCCGTCGTTCCATCGGCACCAACCTGATGCTCAACACCCTGCAGACACTGTCGGTGTTCGGCCTGATCTTCGTCATGACCCGTGGCGGTCCGGGCAACAAGAGCCAGACCCTTCCGCTGTATATGTACGAACAGGCCTTCCAGAACAGCCTGATCGGCTACGGCACGGCGGTCGCGCTGATGCTGCTGGTGGTAGGAGCGCTGTTCTCGGTGCTGTATCTGCGACTGCTGCGGACGGAGGTCTGATGGCCGTCATCGCCAGGCCGGACAGCACCACTTCGCCGCGCGCCCGGCGTCCGGCCGCGCTCGGTACACGGCACCGCGATCGCCGCCGCTCCGAACGTGCCGTGGTGAACGCGGTGTTGTCATTGATCGCCCTGTGCTTCCTGGCACCGCTGGTGTGGTTGTTCCTGGCCTCGGTGAACGGCACGGCCGGTCTGCGGATCACCTCGCCGGACCCGCTGACCCTCGACAACTTCCGCGCCGTGCTCACCACCGACATCACCTTCCTGCCGATGTTCAACGGCCTGGTGCTGTGCGGCGGGGCGACCGTACTGTGTGTGGCGGCGTCGGTCCTGGCGGCCTATCCGCTCTCCCGGTACGAGTCCCGGTTCAAGCGCCCGTTCCTGCTCACCATCCTGTTCGCCACGGGGTTGCCGATCACGGCCGTGATGGTGCCGGTCTACGGGATGTTCGTCCAGGTCAACCTGATCGACACCATGTACGGCACCATCCTGTTCCTGGGGACGTCCTCGCTGCCGTTCGCCATCTGGCTGACCAAGAACTTCATGGACGGCGTACCGCTGGTGCTGGAGGAGGCGGCCTGGACGGACGGCGCGTCCGGCATGCAGACACTGCGCCGGGTCGTGCTGCCGCTGATGTGGCCGGGGGTGACGGTCGTGACGATCTTCACCTTCATCCTGATGTGGGGCAACTTCTTCGTCCCGTTCTTTCTGCTGCTCTCCCCCGACCAACAGCCGGCCTCGGTCAGCATCTTCACCTTCTTCGGCTCCCGCGGAACGGTCCAGTACGGCCAGCTCGCCGCCTTCTCGGTGCTGTACTCGACGCCGGTGATCGTGCTGTACGTGGTCATGTCCCGCCTGATCGGCGGCAGTTCGGCGCTCGGTGGAGCTTTGAAGGGCTGAACCGGACTGGACGGGTTCACACGGGACGGGTTCACACGGGACGGGTTCACGGTGGACGGGTTCAAGCGGGATGTGCGTCCGGGCGTTCCGCCGGACCGGCGTTGGTCCCGTATGCCGCCACCTGGGCGAGGAACGCGTCCACCAGGTCATGTGCCCGCTGCCGGGATTCGTTCCTGAGGGCGGTGGTGTCGGCGAGCAGCCGGTCGGGGTCGACCCCGTGTTCCGCGGCCTGGCGGCGGCCGCCGAGGTCGAACCACATCCGGAGGGTCGCCTCGGTGATCTCGGGGTGGAACTGCACGCCGAGCGCACGGCCGGAGCGGAACGCCTGTGGTCCCACGGCGCTGTGTGCCAGCTCGACGGCTCCCGGCGGGGTCACGAAGCGGTCGAAGTGCCACTGGAACCACGGTCCCGCCGCCACCAGTTCCGGCGCCTCGGACTCCACGGTCGTCCAGCCGATCTCGGGGCGTGGCGCCCTCTCGACCCGTCCGCCCAGGGCGGTTGCCAGGGCCTGGGCGCCGAAGCAGATGCCGAGGACGGGGGTGCCCGAGGCGTGCGCGGTGCGCAGCAGGTGGAGTTCGCCGTCGATCCAGGGTGCGACGGCGTTCCGGTCGTAGACGGACCAGGGGGCGCCGAGCAGGACCAGCAGGTCGTACCCGGCCGGGTCGGGGAACACGAAGTCGACCGCGGGGGCCCGGTGGCGGTCGGCGGGGACGACCGTCACCTCGTCGAGTACGTAGCCGAGCCGGGTGAGCCGGCCACCGACGGGCCCGGACAGTGACGCGTGGTCGTGGCGTACCACGAGGGCGCGTAGGGCGCGTGCGGGCGTCGTCAACTCAGCTTCTCCACCCGGCGCATGACCTCGCGGCAGAACGCACCCACGCCGCCGGGGTCGTCGGTGAACTGGGAGGGCTTCACACAGAACGTGGTGAAACCCTGCGCCATCTGTTCGGGGATCGACTCCAGCGCCCGTGCGAGGTCCGCGCACGAGGTGTCGTCCGGGAAGACGACGCGTATGCCGCCGATCATCTCCAGGTCGGCGATGTCCCGTCCGGCGGCGGCCATCGCCCGCGTCAGCTTCCGCATCTCCTCGGGCGTGGGCCGTCCGAGCGGGTTGAAGGCGTGACCGTACCGTACGATCCGGCGCACCATGGCGTCGTGCATGCCGGCACCGCCGAGACACAGTCGCGGACCGTCGGGGCGGTGGGCCTTGGGCTCGAAGTAGACGTTCTCGAAGCCGTAGTGCTCGCCCTTGTGCGACACGGGAGAAGGGCCCCACAACTTCGCCCAGATCTCCAGGTGCTCGTCGAGCAGCTTCCCGCGCCGGGAGAAGGGGACGCCGAGGGCCTCGTACTCGTCACGGCTCCAGCTCACATTGGGCAGCACCATCAGCCGGCCCTCGCTCAGCAGGTCGAGGGTGCCCAACTCGCGGGCCAGTAGCAGCGGATGGCGGAGCGGGGCGATCACCGCCGAGGCGGCGAGGCGCACCCGGTCGGTCACGGCCGCGATGGCGGCGAGCAGGAGCAGGGAGTTGGGCCAGGGTGTGTACGGGTCCTGGTTGCCCGGCAGCGCCCAGTCGCGGGGGTTGCCCATGATGCCGTTCACGCCGGCGTCCGGTCCGAGCACGATGTGTTCGCTGATCATCACGGAGTCGAACCCGGCGTCCTCGGCCTCCCGGGCCCAGCGCACCACCGTCGGCAGGTCGGCACGACCACCGGTCATGGTCCAGTTCTCGCTGAGCACGAGCTGCATACGGGGAATGCGGTCCGGCACCGGGACCTCCGATCTCCGGTCTTCGAATGTCATTTGATCCCAAACAATATGCCGATGCGGACTGGGACGGCAAGAGCGTGCCTTTCAGGCAGCCGGGTCGGCGCAGCGGAGCCGCCCAAGGCCGCGGCAGCGCGGCGGCCGGTCGGCCGCCACACCGTGCCTCACCGGTGGCGCGGCCTCCCGCGCCTGCCGCCTCTGGGGCCGCCGGAGCCCCCGGAGCCCCCGGAGCCGCCGGAACCCGCGGAACCGCCCCGGCCCCCGGAGCCGCCGCGCGGCTTCCCGGCGCTCGACTTTCCGCCGGTCGTCTTCCCGCCGCTCGTCTTCCCGCCGGCTGGCTTGCGCCGTGCGCCGGACGTGTCGGGGCGCTTGCTCTCCGGCTGTGCCGTGCCGCTCGTGGGGCGGCCCCGGGTGCTGTTGACGGTCCGGCCGCGGACGATCCCGATGAAGTCCTCGACCAGATCGGTCGTCGCGTCCTCGGGCCACGACAGTGCGACGCTCGACTGAGGGGCGTCCACGAGCGGCCGGTAGGTGAGATCCCTGCGGTGGTGCAGGCGGGCCAGCGACTGCGGGACGACGAGGAGGCCCACGCCCGCGCCCACGAGTTCGATGGCGTCGGCCGTGGTGGCGGGGCGCTCGACGGCGGGCCGCCCCGGCGGCGCGGCCCAGCCGAGGACGTCGTCGAGCGGGTGGAGGACGACATCGTCGGCGATGTCGTCGGCCGACACCTCGTCCACCGCCGTCACGAGATGGTCCTTGGGCACGACGACCACGGTCGTCTCGGTGTAGAGGGGGATCGCGCTGAAGACCGCGCGGTCGACCGGCAGCCGGAGGAGCGCCGCGTCGGCTCCCCCGCTCCGCAGCACATCGGCCGCTTCCGCGGCGGGCACGGGGACCAGGGTCAGGGGGACGTCGGGCAGGCGCTCGTTCCAGATGCTCACCCACTTGGCGGGCGTCACCCCCGGGACGTACGCGAGCCGGAACGATGGGGATGCTTCCGAGCCTGTCACCCGGCCAGGCTACCCGCTCACGGCCGAGGTCCCGCCCGAGGCATCGGCGATCCCGCCCGAGCCACCGGAGGTCCCGCCCCGGGCACCGGCAGACCGTACACGGCACCGGCATCCCGCACGGGCCGCCGGCGGTCCCGTACTCCGCACCGGCAGACCGTACACGGCACCGGCATCCCGCACGGGCCGCCGGCGGTCCCGTACTGACGCACCAGGAGACCGTACGCGGCACCCGCATCCCGGTCGCGGCCGATGGTCCATCAGCCGGCGTCGGCGATCCAGTGCGCGGGCGCCCGTATCCCGCACGGGGTGTCGGCGGTCCGGCGAGCGGCAGCGGCATCCCGGTCGCGGCCCCCGACCCCGCCCTGGCGGCGGCGGTCCCGCACGCGGCAGCCGTCCCGCGCACGGCGGCAGAGGCTCCCGCGTCAGGCCGATAGTCTTGTCGCCATGAAGTCGCAACAGACCACCCAGACGCTGAAGCCCGCGACCGCGGCCAAGAAGCTGGGTGTGTACCTCGGGGCCACCCCGGCCGAGTTCCAGGCGGGTGTCGTCTCACGTGCCGAGTTGAACCAGCTCCAGGCCGATCCGCCCGAGTGGCTGCGCGAGCTGCGGCGACGCGGACCCCACCCCCGTCCGGTGGTCGCGGCGAAACTGGGCGTCTCCATCTCGGGTCTCGCCCGCGGCGGAATCACGGACCCTCTCACGACCGAGCAGATCGAGGCGTTGCTGACGGCTCCGCCCGAGTGGCTGGAAAAGGAACGCGCCACCCAGGCCGAGGTCCGCAAGGAAGCGGCACGCATCAAGAAGAAGAACGCCGAACTCGCCGAGCAGACCCGCCGATAGCGCGCCCGGCCCAAGGCCCGGCGCACGGCCCGGCCCCTCCGTCCGCCCGCGGCCCGGCCACGGAGCCGTCGGGGTGGCCTGCCCAGGCGCCGTGGCCGGCGCTCCGCCAGTACCGCGTGACGCTGGTGTGGTCACCGGCGACACCGAGCAGGACCGCCGCCGCCGTGCCCGGGCCGAGGCCGGCCATGTCGAGGGCTTCCGTCCCGCACCGGGCGAGCGCGTGGCGGAGCGCCCAGTCCTCCACCGCGTCGGGTCCGTCGTCCGGGGCCGCCGCCATCGGCGTTCGGTAGGGGCCGGTGTCGAACCTAGTGGGCGTGAAGCGGGGACTCCGGCGAACACCCCGCGCCGCAGGGCCTCGGCGCCCGCGCCGAAGGCGGTGCGCACGCCGAAGCCGGTCACGGCAACCTCACCGCTCAACGCGGCCACCTCACCGCTCAACACAGCCGCCTCACCGCTCAACACAGCCGCCTCACCGCTCAACACGGCCACCCCCGTCCGCCTGATCCGTCCGGGCGGCGGCGTGCAGGGACTCGGTGAGCCTGCGGAGTGAGGTCAACTGCGCGATGTCCTCGTCGCCGGGCTCCACGACCAGGCCGTAGCGCTCCTCCACCACGTGCAGCAGCCACACCAGACCCAGGGAGTCCAGGACCAGTTCGGTGTCCTCGCCGAGGTCGGCGGGCACCCCGGGGAAGATCTTGCGGTCCGACAGCAGCTCCCGGACGGTGTCGGTGGTGATGAAAGCCGGATCACCCGCGGCAGCTTGTAGTCGGCCAGCCGCTCCCGGCACCAGCGCAGCAGTTCCTCGGCGGAGGGGCGCTCCACCGGCGGCCGGCGCGACATACGCCTCGGTGATGCCTTCGTCGACCAGCACCGCCTGCTCGACCGCCGGGTGCTCGCGGAGCACGTTCTCCACCTCGGTGAGGTCGACCTTCAGGCCGCCGATCACGACGAGTGAGTCCGCTCGGCCGTGCACCCGGACCGCCCCGGTGGCGTCCACCGTGGCCCGGTCGCGGGCGTGCAGGCTGCCGTCCGCGTACTGCGTACCGCCGGAGTCGAAGAGGTACGGCGACTCCTCCAGCGCGACGTCCGGTTCGCCGTTGTGCTCCCGTATCACCAGGCCGGGTGCCGCCCGGCCGACCGAGGGCCGCAGCGCGCCGCCGACGTCCATGGCGACCACACCGGTCTCGGTGGTCCCGTAGGACTCGCCGACCGGAACGCCGTACCGCTCGGCGAACCGTTCCGCGACCTCCGGCGGCATCAACTCGCCGCCGGAAACGGCAGTCTGAACGGCGCCTCCACGGCCTTCATCCTCGCCAACACCCTCGGCGGCGGCTTCGCTCCCCTCGCCGCCACCTGGCTGAACAGCCGGTGGAACTCACCGCTCGTGCTCGGTTTCTACACCGGCAGCCTCTGTCTGCTGAGCCTCCTGTGCCTGCTGGCCCTGCCGGAAACCCGCGACTGCGACTTCGCCACGTGACGGCACCCTTGGGTCGCCCGGTGTCCGGACGGCGCTGTGCCCCGCGTGCCGGGACCAGGAGCGGCCGGCTGCTCGGGCACGTGCAGTCAGTCATCGGGGTAGTGGATGGCGTCATCCTTTGCAACACCTCCTGAGGGCCTGTCCGGCGGAACAACCGGACAGGCCCCCGGTCCGAGGATGCTCAGCGCTTGAGCGTGAAGGTGAAGTCGCCGGAGAGCTTGCCGGTCAGCCGGACTGCCGAAACGAGATTCCCCTCCGTGATCAGTCTCTCGACCTCCGCCCGCGAGAGTCCGCAACCTTCAGCGACCAGTCGCACCGGCCGGACGGGGATCCGCGCCGCAAAGCGGACTGAAACGTCGATCACCTCGCAGTCCAGGTGATCCGATCCGCCGGTGTCGAGGCGCCAGGCGCCGTCCCAGTCGAGGGCGATGCGATTACGGCGCCGCACGACCGCGTCCTGAAGCAGCTCGGCTGCCAGGACAGGGTCGTTGTCATGCAGCCGGTCCAGCAGCTCAGGCCGTACCGAGCGCACGTTCATCCGTTCCAGAACCGTGAGCTTTGCCGTGTCCCCGCAAGCGGTACAGAGCACGAGGAGCCAGGCGTCGAGGAGTTTGTGGTTGGCGTTGACGCGAAACTTGCCGTTCGCCCGGAAACGCTCGGACGCGCAGGCGTGGCAACGGCGGAGAACGGTCGGCAGACAGGTGGGCATGACCACCCAGTTGTTGAGCACAGAAGTACACCGGTTTCAGATGAGAAGTCCGCAGCAAAAAGGAGCGCGGCGCGCATGCGCGACGCGCGACACATCAGCTCTCGGGAGGTCTCACACGGTGTACAACGGCACGTCCTTACCCAGACGACTTGGCTCGGCAGCACGGTAATGGCGCACAGCGGCACGGCTCCACTGGTTTTCGAGCGCCTCACCACCAGGTTCCATCCGGCGGATCATGACCCATCGGGCGGCGCCCACCTCCACCGTGTGCGCTTCGGCGGCGTGCGGATGCCGACCGACGAGGACGGCGTCGCCGCGGCGGCGGTCGCGGCACTGCATGCGACCGCCGCCGACAGCGGACGCCCCTCCGGTCAGTTCACCAGACCGGCCTGGGTCAGCCAGTCCTTCGCGACCGTGTCGGCGTCCTCCTTGTCGTTGACGAGCTTCTTCATCATCTCCAGCAGGTCCTCGGTGGTGAGCTTGGCCGAGACGGCGTTGAGCGCCGCCTTGGACTTGTCGTCGAAGGCCTCCTTGTAGATCAGGGGGTCACGTTCTGCGAGGAGAACAGGTTCTTCGGGTCCTCCAGCACCACCAGCTTGTCCTCGACGATGGCGGGATCGGTGGTGTAGAGGTTGGCGGCCTGGACCGTGTCCTTCTTCAGCAGATCCAGCAGGGTGCTCTGGGTGCCCGCGTCCAGCGGCTGGTACTTCTTGAACTCCACGCCGTACACCGTCTTGAGCCCGACCAGGCCCTGGGTGCGGGTCTTGAACTCCGAGCTGCCCCCGATCGTCATCTTGCCCGCCACGGCCTTGAGATCGGCCAGCGACTTGAGGTTGTACTTGGCCGCGATCTCAGGGGTGACGGTGACCGAGTCCTTGTCCTCGGCGGCGGAGGAGTCGAGTATCTCAAGTCGAGCTGGAGGCCACGGGTGATGTAGTAGCCGAGACCGCCCTGGCCGATCAGCTGCCCCACCGCGACCAGACTGATGGAGGAGACGGCGGCGACGCGCACACCGGCGACGACGACGGGCACGGCGATGGGCAGTTCGACCTGGACGACACGGCGTAGTCGTCCGGGAAGACGACGCGTATGCCGCCGATCATCTCCAGGTCGGCGATGTCCCGTCCGGCGGCGGCCATCGCCCGCGTCAGCTTCCGCATCTCCTCGGGCGTGGGCCGTCCGAGCGGGTTGAAGGCGTGACCGTACCGTACGATCCGGCGCACCATGGCGTCGTGCATGCCGGCACCGCCGAGACACAGTCGCGGACCGTCGGGGCGGTGGGCCTTGGGCTCGAAGTAGACGTTCTCGAAGCCGTAGTGCTCGCCCTTGTGCGACACGGGAGAAGGGCCCCACAACTTCGCCCAGATCTCCAGGTGCTCGTCGAGCAGCTTCCCGCGCCGGGAGAAGGGGACGCCGAGGGCCTCGTACTCGTCACGGCTCCAGCTCACATTGGGCAGCACCATCAGCCGGCCCTCGCTCAGCAGGTCGAGGGTGCCCAACTCGCGGGCCAGTAGCAGCGGATGGCGGAGCGGGGCGATCACCGCCGAGGCGGCGAGGCGCACCCGGTCGGTCACGGCCGCGATGGCGGCGAGCAGGAGCAGGGAGTTGGGCCAGGGTGTGTACGGGTCCTGGTTGCCCGGCAGCGCCCAGTCGCGGGGGTTGCCCATGATGCCGTTCACGCCGGCGTCCGGTCCGAGCACGATGTGTTCGCTGATCATCACGGAGTCGAACCCGGCGTCCTCGGCCTCCCGGGCCCAGCGCACCACCGTCGGCAGGTCGGCACGACCACCGGTCATGGTCCAGTTCTCGCTGAGCACGAGCTGCATACGGGGAATGCGGTCCGGCACCGGGACCTCCGATCTCCGGTCTTCGAATGTCATTTGATCCCAAACAATATGCCGATGCGGACTGGGACGGCAAGAGCGTGCCTTTCAGGCAGCCGGGTCGGCGCAGCGGAGCCGCCCAAGGCCGCGGCAGCGCGGCGGCCGGTCGGCCGCCACACCGTGCCTCACCGGTGGCGCGGCCTCCCGCGCCTGCCGCCTCTGGGGCCGCCGGAGCCCCCGGAGCCCCCGGAGCCGCCGGAACCCGCGGAACCGCCCCGGCCCCCGGAGCCGCCGCGCGGCTTCCCGGCGCTCGACTTTCCGCCGGTCGTCTTCCCGCCGCTCGTCTTCCCGCCGGCTGGCTTGCGCCGTGCGCCGGACGTGTCGGGGCGCTTGCTCTCCGGCTGTGCCGTGCCGCTCGTGGGGCGGCCCCGGGTGCTGTTGACGGTCCGGCCGCGGACGATCCCGATGAAGTCCTCGACCAGATCGGTCGTCGCGTCCTCGGGCCACGACAGTGCGACGCTCGACTGAGGGGCGTCCACGAGCGGCCGGTAGGTGAGATCCCTGCGGTGGTGCAGGCGGGCCAGCGACTGCGGGACGACGAGGAGGCCCACGCCCGCGCCCACGAGTTCGATGGCGTCGGCCGTGGTGGCGGGGCGCTCGACGGCGGGCCGCCCCGGCGGCGCGGCCCAGCCGAGGACGTCGTCGAGCGGGTGGAGGACGACATCGTCGGCGATGTCGTCGGCCGACACCTCGTCCACCGCCGTCACGAGATGGTCCTTGGGCACGACGACCACGGTCGTCTCGGTGTAGAGGGGGATCGCGCTGAAGACCGCGCGGTCGACCGGCAGCCGGAGGAGCGCCGCGTCGGCTCCCCCGCTCCGCAGCACATCGGCCGCTTCCGCGGCGGGCACGGGGACCAGGGTCAGGGGGACGTCGGGCAGGCGCTCGTTCCAGATGCTCACCCACTTGGCGGGCGTCACCCCCGGGACGTACGCGAGCCGGAACGATGGGGATGCTTCCGAGCCTGTCACCCGGCCAGGCTACCCGCTCACGGCCGAGGTCCCGCCCGAGGCATCGGCGATCCCGCCCGAGCCACCGGAGGTCCCGCCCCGGGCACCGGCAGACCGTACACGGCACCGGCATCCCGCACGGGCCGCCGGCGGTCCCGTACTCCGCACCGGCAGACCGTACACGGCACCGGCATCCCGCACGGGCCGCCGGCGGTCCCGTACTGACGCACCAGGAGACCGTACGCGGCACCCGCATCCCGGTCGCGGCCGATGGTCCATCAGCCGGCGTCGGCGATCCAGTGCGCGGGCGCCCGTATCCCGCACGGGGTGTCGGCGGTCCGGCGAGCGGCAGCGGCATCCCGGTCGCGGCCCCCGACCCCGCCCTGGCGGCGGCGGTCCCGCACGCGGCAGCCGTCCCGCGCACGGCGGCAGAGGCTCCCGCGTCAGGCCGATAGTCTTGTCGCCATGAAGTCGCAACAGACCACCCAGACGCTGAAGCCCGCGACCGCGGCCAAGAAGCTGGGTGTGTACCTCGGGGCCACCCCGGCCGAGTTCCAGGCGGGTGTCGTCTCACGTGCCGAGTTGAACCAGCTCCAGGCCGATCCGCCCGAGTGGCTGCGCGAGCTGCGGCGACGCGGACCCCACCCCCGTCCGGTGGTCGCGGCGAAACTGGGCGTCTCCATCTCGGGTCTCGCCCGCGGCGGAATCACGGACCCTCTCACGACCGAGCAGATCGAGGCGTTGCTGACGGCTCCGCCCGAGTGGCTGGAAAAGGAACGCGCCACCCAGGCCGAGGTCCGCAAGGAAGCGGCACGCATCAAGAAGAAGAACGCCGAACTCGCCGAGCAGACCCGCCGATAGCGCGCCCGGCCCAAGGCCCGGCGCACGGCCCGGCCCCTCCGTCCGCCCGCGGCCCGGCCACGGAGCCGTCGGGGTGGCCTGCCCAGGCGCCGTGGCCGGCGCTCCGCCAGTACCGCGTGACGCTGGTGTGGTCACCGGCGACACCGAGCAGGACCGCCGCCGCCGTGCCCGGGCCGAGGCCGGCCATGTCGAGGGCTTCCGTCCCGCACCGGGCGAGCGCGTGGCGGAGCGCCCAGTCCTCCACCGCGTCGGGTCCGTCGTCCGGGGCCGCCGCCATCGGCGTTCGGTAGGGGCCGGTGTCGAACCTAGTGGGCGTGAAGCGGGGACTCCGGCGAACACCCCGCGCCGCAGGGCCTCGGCGCCCGCGCCGAAGGCGGTGCGCACGCCGAAGCCGGTCACGGCAACCTCACCGCTCAACGCGGCCACCTCACCGCTCAACACAGCCGCCTCACCGCTCAACACAGCCGCCTCACCGCTCAACACGGCCACCCCCGTCCGCCTGATCCGTCCGGGCGGCGGCGTGCAGGGACTCGGTGAGCCTGCGGAGTGAGGTCAACTGCGCGATGTCCTCGTCGCCGGGCTCCACGACCAGGCCGTAGCGCTCCTCCACCACGTGCAGCAGCCACACCAGACCCAGGGAGTCCAGGACCAGTTCGGTGTCCTCGCCGAGGTCGGCGGGCACCCCGGGGAAGATCTTGCGGTCCGACAGCAGCTCCCGGACGGTGTCGGTGGTGATGAAAGCCGGATCACCCGCGGCAGCTTGTAGTCGGCCAGCCGCTCCCGGCACCAGCGCAGCAGTTCCTCGGCGGAGGGGCGCTCCACCGGCGGCCGGCGCGACATACGCCTCGGTGATGCCTTCGTCGACCAGCACCGCCTGCTCGACCGCCGGGTGCTCGCGGAGCACGTTCTCCACCTCGGTGAGGTCGACCTTCAGGCCGCCGATCACGACGAGTGAGTCCGCTCGGCCGTGCACCCGGACCGCCCCGGTGGCGTCCACCGTGGCCCGGTCGCGGGCGTGCAGGCTGCCGTCCGCGTACTGCGTACCGCCGGAGTCGAAGAGGTACGGCGACTCCTCCAGCGCGACGTCCGGTTCGCCGTTGTGCTCCCGTATCACCAGGCCGGGTGCCGCCCGGCCGACCGAGGGCCGCAGCGCGCCGCCGACGTCCATGGCGACCACACCGGTCTCGGTGGTCCCGTAGGACTCGCCGACCGGAACGCCGTACCGCTCGGCGAACCGTTCCGCGACCTCCGGCGGCATCAACTCGCCGCCGGAAACGGCAGTCTGAACGGCGCCTCCACGGCCTTCATCCTCGCCAACACCCTCGGCGGCGGCTTCGCTCCCCTCGCCGCCACCTGGCTGAACAGCCGGTGGAACTCACCGCTCGTGCTCGGTTTCTACACCGGCAGCCTCTGTCTGCTGAGCCTCCTGTGCCTGCTGGCCCTGCCGGAAACCCGCGACTGCGACTTCGCCACGTGACGGCACCCTTGGGTCGCCCGGTGTCCGGACGGCGCTGTGCCCCGCGTGCCGGGACCAGGAGCGGCCGGCTGCTCGGGCACGTGCAGTCAGTCATCGGGGTAGTGGATGGCGTCATCCTTTGCAACACCTCCTGAGGGCCTGTCCGGCGGAACAACCGGACAGGCCCCCGGTCCGAGGATGCTCAGCGCTTGAGCGTGAAGGTGAAGTCGCCGGAGAGCTTGCCGGTCAGCCGGACTGCCGAAACGAGATTCCCCTCCGTGATCAGTCTCTCGACCTCCGCCCGCGAGAGTCCGCAACCTTCAGCGACCAGTCGCACCGGCCGGACGGGGATCCGCGCCGCAAAGCGGACTGAAACGTCGATCACCTCGCAGTCCAGGTGATCCGATCCGCCGGTGTCGAGGCGCCAGGCGCCGTCCCAGTCGAGGGCGATGCGATTACGGCGCCGCACGACCGCGTCCTGAAGCAGCTCGGCTGCCAGGACAGGGTCGTTGTCATGCAGCCGGTCCAGCAGCTCAGGCCGTACCGAGCGCACGTTCATCCGTTCCAGAACCGTGAGCTTTGCCGTGTCCCCGCAAGCGGTACAGAGCACGAGGAGCCAGGCGTCGAGGAGTTTGTGGTTGGCGTTGACGCGAAACTTGCCGTTCGCCCGGAAACGCTCGGACGCGCAGGCGTGGCAACGGCGGAGAACGGTCGGCAGACAGGTGGGCATGACCACCCAGTTGTTGAGCACAGAAGTACACCGGTTTCAGATGAGAAGTCCGCAGCAAAAAGGAGCGCGGCGCGCATGCGCGACGCGCGACACATCAGCTCTCGGGAGGTCTCACACGGTGTACAACGGCACGTCCTTACCCAGACGACTTGGCTCGGCAGCACGGTAATGGCGCACAGCGGCACGGCTCCACTGGTTTTCGAGCGCCTCACCACCAGGTTCCATCCGGCGGATCATGACCCATCGGGCGGCGCCCACCTCCACCGTGTGCGCTTCGGCGGCGTGCGGATGCCGACCGACGAGGACGGCGTCGCCGCGGCGGCGGTCGCGGCACTGCATGCGACCGCCGCCGACAGCGGACGCCCCTCCGGTCAGTTCACCAGACCGGCCTGGGTCAGCCAGTCCTTCGCGACCGTGTCGGCGTCCTCCTTGTCGTTGACGAGCTTCTTCATCATCTCCAGCAGGTCCTCGGTGGTGAGCTTGGCCGAGACGGCGTTGAGCGCCGCCTTGGACTTGTCGTCGAAGGCCTCCTTGTAGATCAGGGGGTCACGTTCTGCGAGGAGAACAGGTTCTTCGGGTCCTCCAGCACCACCAGCTTGTCCTCGACGATGGCGGGATCGGTGGTGTAGAGGTTGGCGGCCTGGACCGTGTCCTTCTTCAGCAGATCCAGCAGGGTGCTCTGGGTGCCCGCGTCCAGCGGCTGGTACTTCTTGAACTCCACGCCGTACACCGTCTTGAGCCCGACCAGGCCCTGGGTGCGGGTCTTGAACTCCGAGCTGCCCCCGATCGTCATCTTGCCCGCCACGGCCTTGAGATCGGCCAGCGACTTGAGGTTGTACTTGGCCGCGATCTCAGGGGTGACGGTGACCGAGTCCTTGTCCTCGGCGGCGGAGGAGTCGAGTATCTCAAGTCGAGCTGGAGGCCACGGGTGATGTAGTAGCCGAGACCGCCCTGGCCGATCAGCTGCCCCACCGCGACCAGACTGATGGAGGAGACGGCGGCGACGCGCACACCGGCGACGACGACGGGCACGGCGATGGGCAGTTCGACCTGGACGACACGGCGTACCGCGGTGAATCCCATGGCCGTGGCCGCCTGCCGTACGGGCTCGGGGACGGACGCCAGCCCGTCCACGACATTGGGCACCAGGACCGACAGGGTGTACAGCGTCAGCGGGATCATCACCGT
>NZ_RPDJ01000005.1 GCF_004023625.1 Streptomyces cavernae
CGCGATCAACGGCCCCAGCTACCGGCTCAAGAACCGCCTCAAAGCCATCGAACGGGACACCAACGTGGCCTGACCATTGGCCGCGTTCAAACGTACCGGCCCGGCCGCATCGGAGAGTACGCGGACAGCAGGGTTCGGAGCACCAGCGGAACGGGCGGTTGCGGCGGACGATGGTGCCGCAGCCAGCGCAGGGCGCGGACCGGAGAGGGTGGCGGGGAGTGCCCTGACGCGAGCGCGGGACGCGCTGGCGGTAGGCGATCAGGCGACACTGGCTGGAACACCACAGTGCTGCTCGGCCCTTGGCTCTTCGGGGGCGAAGGGGCTGGTAGCAGATGCTGCATCGCGTGTCGGTGAGCGCTCGTTGCAGGTCAGCAAGCGGGCGCCCGGTGACCAAAGCCAGTTTCTCGATGTCGGGAGGACCACCGGAGCCGGCTGCGCAGAGGTCAGAACGCAGATCAGCGGGCGGGAGGTGGTTGGCGTGCGCGAGACGGCGAATGTAGGAGTCGACGGTGTCGCCGTGGGCGGGACGAACATAGATCGGCAGACGCGGCGGCGGGACCTCGTTCATCGCCGGGCAGCAGTCTTTGGGGCAGGGCGGGCCGATTCGGCCGCGTAGTCCAGCGGGATGGCGTCGAGCCCTTCCTTGGTGACACGCTCACTGCCGTCCAGGATCGCGTCGATCGCGGCGCCTCGGATGGCGTGAGACAGCGCCCCGATCATCCCGTCGGTCCGGTTGTGCAGGTAGCGGTCCAGCTTGACCAGGCTGCGTGGCGGATGGTTGTGCAGGATCAGAGTGTCTTCCATGGTCGCGATCAGGCCCTTCCACTCGTCGCCGTAAGGAAACGGGCCCGTGGGCACAAGCGTGAAACGGCCCGCGATCTGGGCGCCCCGTCGGCCGACCAGCAGTTCACTGGTCTCCAGATCGATGCCCGCGTAGACGAACGTGGCGGGGATGCGCTCGGAGAAGTACTTCAAGGTGTCGGAGACTTCGGCGCCGGCCTGAGTCCTCTGCGAGATGTTGTGGATCTCGTCGACGAGCACGAGGCCGGTGCGGGTATCCGTGCGATCGTCCAGGGCCCCAGCAACTCGACGGCCAACCCCTCGGTGACCAGCTCCTGCCGCCACATCAGGTGAAACAGCACCGGCAACGTCACCAGCCGGTCCCCGGTCGCGTCAGCTCCAGCCATCAGGGATCGAGCACTCCGGAAGGACTCCCGAAGCCGCAGCGCAACAGAGGCGTTCCAGCATCGGGGATGCCGGTAGCGCGACAGCCATCGGACATTCGCCAACATCACCCGGTCTGGCTCGCCGATCCGTTCGAAGTCCCAACCAGCCTGAACGCAGGCCAGGCGTGTTACCTCGAACGCTTCGGCGTCCTTCGGCTTGTTTTCGACAGGTGATTTGGGCGCCAGTCGGGCGGTGAGCTTGGGCGCCACTTGGTTGGTTTTGATGCTGTGCGGGGCGGGTGGGGTTTCATGATCGGCAATGGGATTGGGCTCCACCCCGATCGGGTGAGATTTGGTCGTGTGCGTGCGTGGTGGGGGTGTTTCGTCCTCGGTGGTGGTGGCGGCTCGATAGGTTGGCTGTCCCGGGTCCCCTCGGGCCGGTCCCTGACAGGCTCGGCGCGGGAGGACCCGGCTCTTTTTCGATGCTGAGCTGAGGGATCGTGGGAGACTCGGGCCGCCTATTTCCCGAGTTGCTGCGGAGGACGTCTTGCGCCGTGTCGAACCCCAGGTCCGTCTCATCGCCCGGCCGGAGCTGGACTATGACGAGGTCGCCGACTACCTGGCCGAGGTCGGCGGGGAGAGCTGGCTGGAGCGGGTGGACCGTGGTGACCTGGATAATGCGCAGAACCTCGCTGAGTTCGCGGGCCGTATCTGTTACCGGTCCTGGGAACCGGGCCTGAACCCGAACGTGACGCGGATCCGGTCCGATCAGGGTGAGTACCTGCGCAACATTCTGGCCAGCGCGCATGGCTCGGTCCTGGAGCACGTGAGCTTCTCGTTTGTGCTGCATAACGTCAGCCGGGTTGCCACTCATGAGCTTGTCCGGCACCGCGCCGGCGCTGCGGTCTCGCAGGAGTCGCTGCGTTTCGTGCGCCTGGACGATCTGCCGTTCTGGTTCCCGCAGTGGGCCGAGCAGGACACCGAGCTGATGGAGCGTGCCACGGTTCTGCTGGAGCAGATGGAAGCCTTCCAGGGCTGGATGGCCGGGCACTTCGGTCTGGAGGAGGAAGGCGTGCGCTTCAGCGAGAAGAAGGCCAAGACCTCGTTCATGCGCCGGTTTGCTCCCGAGGGTGTCGCCACCGGCCTGGTGTGGACGGCCAATGTGCGCACCCTGCGGCATGTCATTGAGAACCGGACAGCGCCTGGGGCGGAGGAGGAGATCCGTCTGCTCTTCGGCAAGGTCGGTGAGCTGATGGCCAAGGAGGCCCCGGCGCTGTTCGGGGACTATCAGGTCCAGGACGGTGCCTGGATTCCGGGTTGGCGCAAGGTCTGAGCAGGGGGGGGCGGGAGCTGACACGGCGGCTGATGCCCCCTCAGTGCCCGGGGTCCCGGTGGGGCGTCAAAGCGACAGTGGTCGTTTCGACGCCCCCGGGACTGAGCGGGTTTCAAACGTTTCTGGCCTGCTCGGCTTCGGTGGTGGCGAGGCGATAGGAGTCGGTGCCGGTCTCGATGAGGGTGCACTTGAAGGTGAGGCGGTCGGCGACGGCCGCGCAGAGCCGCGGGTCGGTGAACGTCTTGTCCCACTCGCCGAACGGCGCGTTCGAGGCGACCGCGGTGGCCTTGCGTTCCTCGCGTTCGGTGAAGATCTGGAACAGCAGTTTGGCGCCCTTCTTGTCCAGGGTCAGGTAGCCGAATTCGTCCAGGCAGAGAAGATCGACTTTGGTGTATCGGGCGATGGTGGAGGACAGGTGCCGGCCCGCCTCGGCTTCGGCGAGTTCGTTCACCAGCGCTGCGGTGGTGGTGTAGCGGACGCTGAGCCCGGCCTCGGCCATCGCGGTGCCCACCCCGATCAGCAGGTGGGACTTGCCGGTGCCGGAGTCGCCGATCAGTACCAGGGGCCGGCCCTCCAGAGCCCAGGCGGTGCTCTTGAGCGAGCCGATGATCTCGGGCGTGACGTTGGGGTTGGCGTCGAAGTCGAAGTCCTCCAGCCGTTTGGGGCGGGGGAACCGGGCGGCCCGCACCAGCCGCTGTTTGCGGCGGACGTCGCGGTCCTGGCACTCGACGTCCAGCAGGTCGGCCAGGAACTGCTTGTAGGAGAACTGGTCCCGGCGGGCGGAGACCGTCAGCTCCTCGTAGCGGGCGCGGATGGTGGGCAGCCGCAGGGTCTTGCATGCCTCGTCGATCAGCGCGTCCTCGGGGTCGAGGTCCGGCAGCGGCATCCGGGGAGTGGGCGGCTGCGTCGCGGTGATGGTCATGCCGTGCCTTCCTTGCTTTCCTTGGCGGTGCTGGTGCGCTTGAGCAGCCGGTCGTACTTCGACACCGACGGTGGAGGCCGACGGTCGGAGGGCAGCGTGCGCCGTGTGAGCAGGGAGATCACCTGTCCGCCCTCCTCACCGCCTGGTGCCGGAGGCAGCGCGTCCTCCTCCGCGGCCGGTTCATCGGCATCCAGCGGACCGGGGCCTGTTGCGATCCCCGGCCGGCCATCGCTGTCGCTCTCCATGGCCTTGCGGGCCTCGATCGCGACCAGCTCAGCACTGCACGATTTCGCCCGCAGCACCGTCTCGATGCCCGCGACGACGGCAGCGGCGGGCAGTTGGCGGTGCAGCAGCAGGACCTCGATCAGGGCCCGGGTTCCCTCTCGCTCGCCGTGAGCGGTGCGGGCCGCAGCCCAGAGCGCCTCATGCGCGCTGGTGAACGTGCCCTCCTCGCGGGCCTGGGCCAGGGCGGCGGCCCCTGCGAACGCCCCGGGCTTGACCAGCAGGACTTCCAGGTAGTGATCGAGGATGTCGTGGTAGGTGTAGCGGCGGGTCAGCCTGGGGTGCCGGGCGACCACGGTGCGGCCGTCGAAGACCAGCACCTCGTTCGCCCGCAGCGACACCCTCACCTGCATCCCGATGAACCGGGCCGGGACCGAGTAGTAGCTCTGCCGCACCGTGATCCGCCCGTTGCGGTGGACCGTGGGCGTCAGGTCCTGCCCGCAGTCGTAGCCGTCGGCCGGGAGTGGGTTCATGTGCTCGCGCTCGGCCGCGAAGTCGAAGCCGATGCTGGTCGGGCGGCCCTGGACATGCCGGGTGTCCTCCGCCTCGTCGATCTCCGCGAGCGTGGCGTTCAGCTCCGCCAGCGAGTCGACCTGCGGAGGCGGAACCAGGTACTTGCGGCGGAACCGGCCGCCCTCGTGCTCGACGCCGCCCTTCTCATGGGCGCCCTCCTCGCCGGGCGTGCAGTAAAACGGCGTGACCCCGAACCACGACCGGAAACTCACCCACCGGGTCGACTCGTGCCGGTTGCGACCGAAGCACACCTGCTTCACCGCCGGCCGCAGGTTGTCGTAGCGGATGTGCCGGGACGGCACCGCTCCCAGCACCCCGAACGCCTCCAGATGCCCCTCCAGGAATGCCTCCTGCGAGGCACCGGCATAGACCCGGTGCACCGCCTTGCCCGAGTACGACATCCGCAAGGTGAACATCACACACTTCGTGCGCTGCCCGGCCAGGTCCACCCATACGTCCGCGAAGTCGACCTCAGCCTCTTCACCAGGACGTTTCTGCTGCGGCACCATGCCCTCCAGATGGCGTCGGCCTTCCTTGGCCTCCAGCACGAGCTGTGGGCGGCGTTCACGCACGTAGTCCCGGATCGTCGAGTACGACGCGAGATCGAAGTCGTACTCGACCGCCAGCCGCGTCTTGATCCGGTCAATGGTGTGCTTCTGCTTGCGCGGAGCCTCGATGTCCGACCGCAGCATCGCGTCGATTTCCGCCGCTACCGGGGTCAGTACCGACGCCCTCGGCGGCGGCTTCTTCCGCTCCGGTGGCACCGGCATCGCCAGCGCGTCCCGGACCGTCCGACGGCTCACCCCGTACCGCTTGGCCAGCGCCCGGCCCGACACCGACGCATCAGCACGCCGGTCACGACGAATCTGCTCAAACAGCCACGCACGCGACTTACCCACCCGGCCTCCTGACACGACCGTGGATTACCGGGCACAGACTGACGCGGCCAACCGGAGCAGTCGATCACATTGCTCCGAACGTGGCGTGTCGCGGCATCACCCGCCAAGTGGCGCCCAAACTCATTGCCCAAAACCGGCGCCCAAAGTCACCGCCGGAGCGGCCCCCAAATCACCTGTCAAAAACATTCGGCTCGATCCGCTCATCGTGACGGACATCGACCACCACCGCCGAGCCGTCCGTGCGGCGGACAAAATAGTCCGGGGTATGCCGACGCTCTCGCGCGCCGTCATGCCAGTGCAGCCAGAACGGCTGCGACGCAAGACCCTCCACCGTCGGATCGAAGTCCATCAGCAGGATCCGGTCCCGCTCCAACCACGATTCGAAGCCGACGTGCTGCTGAGTCGTGGCAGCCCAGTACCAGCCCGCAAAGCTCTTCTGGCCCCGAGGCCAGCGAAACGGCCGCACAGGCACGACGTGCTCGAAGCGGGCCGTCACGCATTCCCCCAGGGGACGCCGCTGGGGCCCATGGACCGCGTCCACGTAGGACAGCTCCAGATGGAGCCTCGGACCTTCCATTCCAGCCAGTACTGCCATCCTCCACCCCCAGCATCGTCGACCTGCACGCCTAGGTTCGGTGGCAAGAACCTGTGGAGGGCTGGGTTCGCTGTCAAACGACTCGATTGAGTGACAGCGGACACAAGTGCTGGACCGGAAGGGGTTGCCATACGAACAGTACCGATATATCGTTGACGCATCGCGACAGATCAACGATGGGATGGAGTGATTGCGATGCGTTCCCATGGACAGGAATTCGAGCCGGGCTTCGGGCCCGGACGTGGACATGGTCACGGCGGCCCCGGCCATCGGGGGCGAGGCGGCTTCGAAGGGCGACGGGCGTTCGGCCCCTTCGGTCCGGGCCCCGGGCCCGGCGGAATGTGGGGCGGACCCGGCTTCGGCCCGGGCCCCTGGGGTGGGCGCGGCCGGGGCGGACCGCGGGGCAGGGCGCGGCGCGGCGACGTACGTGCGTCGATCCTGGCGCTGCTGAAGGAACGGCCCATGCACGGCTACGAGATGATCCAGGAGATCGCCGAGCGTAGCGGCGGGGCGTGGAAACCCAGCCCGGGCTCGGTCTACCCGACCCTGCAGATGCTGGAGGACGAAGGCCTGATCGCCAGCTCTACCGAGGGCGGCAAGAAGCTGTTCTCGCTCACCGACTCCGGCCGCGAGGCTGCCGACCAGGGCGCGGACGCGCCGTGGGAGGAAGCCGGCCGAGGCATCGACTGGGAGGCGCTGAGCGAGATCCGGCAGGCCGGGTTCGGTCTGATGGAGGCGTTCGGGCAGGTCTGGAAGACGGGTAGCGCGGAGCAGCGCGAGAAGGCGCTTGCTGTCATCAATGAGGCCCGGAAGAAGCTGTATCTGATTCTGGCCGACGAGGACTGATGGCTTGGTCCAGCCCCGGGTCTGGCCCCGGCCTCGGGTCTGGCCCCGGCCCCGGGTCTGGCTTCGGCCTCGGGTCTGGCTTCGGCCTCGGGTCTGGCCCCGACCCCGGCCTCGGGTCTGGCCCCGACCCCGGCCTCGGGGCTGGCCCCGGCCCGGGTCTGGCTACGGCCTTGGATCTGGGCCCGGACTCGGATCTGGGCCCGGCGTCGGGTCCGGCCCCGACCAGCTCAGGGTCTGGCCCCGGCCTCGGGTCTGGTTTCGGCCTGACGGTGGCGGTGGGCCAGGTTGCTCCGGCTCTGGCCCTGGCGGTCCGGCCTCGGGTCTGGTTTCGGCCTGATGGTGGCGGTGAGCCGGCCGCCCCGGCTTCGGCTTCGGCCTGACGGTGGCGGTCAGCTGCCGCTTCGGCCCCGGCGCCCCGGCCACGGCTCTGGTTCCGGCTCCCGACTGACGGTGGTGGTGAGCCGGTCGCCCCGGCTCCGGCGCCCCGGCCCGGGCTCCCGCCTTTTGGTTCCGGGCCCCTGCTTCGGCTTCGGCCCGGTCGTGGGTTTCGGGTCGGGCTGGGTGCCGCGTGACGCCCTCGTGGGTTTCCGCGGGGGCGTTGTCGTGTGTCCGAGGTGGGGTAGCGGCTGGGCGTGAAGGGACGTGGGGTCAGGTCACCAGGCCGCCCAGTTTGCGGAGGGACTCGTTGAGTGCGGCCGTTGCCGAGTCCTTGAGCTTTCCTGCCATCAGCGACACGGCCGCACCCGTGAACTCGCCGTCGATGCGGACCGTCGTGGCCTCGCCCTCGGGGCTCAGCGTGTAGCGCGTCGCGACGTTCACCGACATCGGGCCCTTGCCCCGGATGGCCAGCGTACGGGCCGGCTCGAGCTCCTCGATGGTCCAGTTGACCTCTGCCGGGAAGCCCATCAGTTTCATGTTCTCCTCGAAGGTGCCCCCCACCTCGAGGGTGGCGGGGCCGCCCTTGGGGAAGCTGGTGTGCGTCGAGTTCCACTCCCCGTACGAGGAGAAGTCCGTCAGCTGCGCCCAGACCTTCTCGGCAGGCGCCTCGATGCGTGCTTCCGCGCTGACCTCGGCCATCCGTCCACCCCTTCACGTCGGGTGCTGCGCGCGGGCGCAGCATGCGGTGTCGCGGAACGTAGCCGCAGAGGCCGCAACATTCAATACTGATGAACCGTCAGGAAGTTTGGAAGCAGGGTTGGAGCAAGGCGGCGCGCCCCAAAGAGGGATAAATGCGGGATCTCCTTCGCAGGGATGAGGAACCGAGCGAGTAAGCACACCCTGCGTCGGACGCGAAGATGCTTCCGTACGCGGATGCGGCGGTGCGCCGGGGCTGATGGGGTGGGAGATGTGCGACCCCGTATTCCCCGTCAGCAGGACTCCGATCGTGGCTGGACGCCCGCGGAACCCGACGCCGGCCTCACTGACGAGCTGGCCTCGGTGGTCGCCGGTGCGCGTCGGCGGGCTATGCGGGACGGGGACCGGCAGATCGACACGGCCCATCTGCTGCACAGTCTGCTGGAGTCGGATCCGGAGGTGCGCGCGGCCTTCGACGGTGGACCGCATCTCGCACGGCTGCTCGGCTATCTCGTGCAGCGCAGCATCGGTTACGGACTGAGCTGGCAGGGCACGGTCGAGGACTCTGGGGCCCTGCCGGTGGTGACGGCGGATGCGGCGGGCTGGTCGCCCACGGCCGCCCGTGCGATGGAAGGCGCCCGTGATCGGGCCGTACGACGTGGCGGCGGGCCCGCCCGAGGTGTCGACCTGTTCGCCGAGGTGGTCGCGGACCGGGAGTCGCGGGCCGTCGAGGTGCTGCACCGGGCGGGGGTCGACGTGGGGGAGCTGACGGGGCGGATCGAGGGCTGACGCGGGAGCCGGCGCAACAAGGATCCGGTCCACCTGGCAAGACAGGTGTCATAGGGGATGACGCTACTGACGTCTGCTGGCATGATGTGGGCGGTGCGTACCTCTCGGAGCAACATGGGTCTGGGGCTGGCCCTGACGTCGGCCGTGGCGTTCGGCGGGTCCGGGGTCGCGGCCAAGCCGTTGATCGAGGCGGGGCTCGACCCGCTGCATGTGGTGTGGTTGCGGGTGGCCGGTGCCGCACTCGTGATGCTGCCGCTCGCCGTACGCCACCGCGCCCTGCTGCGCCGTCGTCCCGCGCTGCTCGCCGGGTTCGGTCTGCTCGCCGTGGCCGGCGTTCAGGCCTGCTACTTCGCCGCGATCTCCCGCCTTCCGGTGGGCGTCGCCCTGCTCGTCGAGTATCTCGGGCCCGCGCTCGTGCTCGGCTGGGTCCGGTTCGTGCAGCGGCGGCCGGTGAGCCGTGCAGCCGCCCTCGGGGTCGTCCTCGCCGTCAGTGGTCTGGCATGTGTCGTCGAGGTCTGGTCGGGGCTCGGCTTCGATGCGCTCGGCCTGCTGCTCGCCCTCGGTGCCGCCTGCTGCCAGGCCGGATACTTCGTCCTTGCCGACCACGGCAGCGACGCGGGTGAGGACGCGCCCGACCCGCTGGGCGTGATCGCGTACGGACTGCTCATCGGCGCGCTCGTGCTCAGCGTCGTCGCCCGGCCCTGGACCATGGACTGGTCGGTGCTCGGTGGCACCGCCGACGCGAACGGGACCGCGGTCGCCGCCTGGGTCCTGTTGGGGTGGGTCGTGCTGATCGCGACAGTCCTCGCCTACGTCACCGGGGTGATCTCGGTGCGGCGGCTCTCGCCGCAGGTGGCGGGTGTCGTGGCCTGCCTCGAAGCCGTGATCGCGACCGTGCTGGCGTGGGTCGTGCTCGGTGAACACCTCTCGGCGCCCCAGCTCGTGGGCGGAGCCGTGGTGCTGGTCGGTGCCTTCATCGCGCAGTCGTCGACGCCCGCGAAGGCCCCGGCGGAACCGGTCGTCGCGGGGAGCGCAGGGATGGGGAACGCGCAGGTGCGTGGGGAGGCGAACTTGTCCCGGGAGGTGAACGTGTCCGAGGCGAACGTGTCCCGGGAGGCGAGCGTGTCCGAGGACGCCCAGGCCGAAACGCGGTTGTCCGCCCGCCGCGGTTCCGCCTAGGCTGCCGATCATGCCTTCGACGCTCGTTCTTCCGCCTCCGGCCGCCTGAGGCGGGCCCTGCGCGATCCACGTCCGGCGCGATATCCCCGTGCGCGAGCCGCGCATAACTGGGCCTCGCGTGCGCGACCTTCGTGTGCGTGAGTTTCGCGTGCGCGACCTTCGCGTGCGCGAGCTGCGCGTGCCGGGCGACGAGCGGTGCTGCCCGCAGACGAAGTCCAAGGACCCTTCCGTACGCCCGAAATGACGGCCGTACGACGTGGTCCCTCCTGAACTTCTGCGTATCTGCGGAGAGAACACGTGTCGAACGCATCATTCGGCCAGCCCGTCGGGCGAGGCCTTGTCTGTCTGATCGTCGCCGGTGCCGCCTGGGGCACCGCCGGCGCCGCCGGCTCACTGGTCTACTGGACCAGCGACATGGGGCCGGTCGCCCTCTCCTTCTGGCGCTGTGCGGCGGGACTCGTCCTGCTGCTCGTCGTGCACCATCTCCTCCGGCGGATCCGGCCCTCCCGGCCCTCCCGGCCCGCCCGGCGCACCGGAGCGGTCCGGTCTGACCGGCCCGGCCGCAGGGCGCTGCGGGCCGGAGTCAGCGGTCTGGCACTGGCCCTCTTCCAGACCGCCTACTTCGCCGCCGTGGAAGCGACCGGGCTCGCGGTCGCCACCGTGATCACGCTCGGTGCGGGGCCCGTGCTCATGGCGCTCGGGGCACGGGCGGGCCTGGGAGAGCGGCTCGGCCGCGGTGGAGCCGCCGCCGTGGCCGGGGCCCTCGCCGGGCTGACCGTCCTGGGACTGGGCAGCGGAGCTGCGACAGTACGTCCGTGGGGTGTACTGCTCGCGCTCCTCTCCGCGGCCGGATACTCCGCGATGACACTGCTGACCCGCTGGTGGGGACGCAGCGGTGAGGTGGACGCGTCTGGCACGACCGTGGGGGCGTTCGCCGTGACCGCACTGTGTCTGCTGCCGCCGGCGCTGGTCGAGGGGCTGGTGCCGAACACGGCCCAACCCGCCCTGCTCATCGGTTTGTTGGCGTACATCGCCGCGGTTCCCACGGCCCTCGCCTATCTCCTGTACTTCGCGGGCGCGGCCGTGGTCCGGTCCGCGACCGTCTCGGTGATCATGCTGCTGGAGCCGGTGAGCGCGGCGGTCCTCGCGGTGACCGTACTCGGCGAACGCCTCACCTGGGCCACCGTCCTCGGCACCCTGCTGATGCTGGGCTCGGCCGCCGGACTGGCGGTGACCGAGGCCCGCCGGGCGCGCTGCTCACGACAGACGGTCACCGGGCGGATGGCGCGAGCCGCCGTCAGGCCCGGCCCCGGCGCAGCACATGCTCCCGAGCCGTCGTGTCGCGCGGGCCGCCCCGTGTCATGAGGCCCGCCACGATCCGGTCCCGAACCTCCTGAGGTCGATGGCCCGCGTACTTGAACTTCGCCTGGACTTCCGTCACTTCGAGGCGGAGACCGCGAATGCCGGTCAGGAGCCGGCCGTACGGGGCCTGGTCCGGCGCGGCCGGTGGCGAGCCGACCTCGGGCTGGAAGTGGGCGAGTTGCCGGTTGAGCAGGTCCGCCTTCTCCGTCGGCTCGTCGACCACTCGCGCGACGCAGTGGAGTTGGACCGCCGCGTAGAAGCTGGTGGGCACACCGTCCTCGGGCGGGGTGCCCACGGGCGCCTGCCAGAGACCGGGGACGAACACGTAGTCGTCGACCACGCTCAGCAGCACCGTCGGGTCAGCTTCCAGGGCGGGCCACAGCGGGTTGGGGCGTGCCAGGTGTGCGATCACCTCGCCCCGCGGACCGCCGGCCGGGTCGTAGCAGAAGTGCAGCGGCTGGACGTAAGGAGGGCCTCCCGGCAGCCCGTTGACGGCGAGCTGCCCGAAGTCGTGCGCGCTGAGCCTTCTCTGCACTAGCAACGTGCGCGCCCAACGAGACCGAAGGATTGGGTCGGGGCGGAGGAGTGGCCGCCAATCACGGTTCAGGGAACGGAACGTGCTCACTCCTCCATGCCGTGGGCTGGGTTCGCTCAGACGGGGAAGTGCCTGAGCAGAAATCGCATCGCACCCGTCAGGAGCCGTCCCAGACGCCCTGGATCAGGGTGTTTCCGTCCTTCTCCGGCAGGGGCTCTTCGGAGGCGGACAGCGGTTGTGCAGTCCTCGGGGCCAGCGCGCGGATGGAGGGGGTGGCGACCATGGCGAGGGTGGCGAGGAGGATGAGCGCGGCTGCCGCGTAGAGGGTGGCATGAAGGCCGAGGAGGAGTACGGCGGGTCCGGCGGCGAACTGGGCGAGCGGGAGCGCGAGGTAGGAGCCAAGATCGTCGTAGGCGTAGACGCGTGCAAGGCGGTCCTCGGGGATCTGCTCGTTGAGGGTCGAGTACCAGGCGACGCCGGCCTGTTCTACGCCCACGCCCGCCACGAAGTTGGCCACGACCAGCGCCCAGGTATACGGGGCGAGCGCGAGCAGCAGCGGGGTTGTCGCCGTCAGGCCCATCAGCGCGCAGCCGACCAGGATCGCGCGCCGGGGCTGCCAGCGCAGCGACAATATGCCGCCGGCGACCGCGCCGAGCGAGGATGCGGCGACGGCCAGGCCCCAGCCGGTGCGGCCGATGCCGGTGGTGTCGGCGACTGCCGGGCCGAGGACGGTGAACGAGGCGGTGATGCCGGCGTTGAGGAAGCAGAAGGCCACCACGATCACCCACACCCAGGTACGGGAGGTGAACTCTCGCCAGCCGACGCGCAGTTCATGCACCACTCCGGGGCTGGGCGCGGGCAGTGCGACCTGGACGCGGACCAGCGCGAAGGACGAGGCGGCGAGCGCGAAGCTGAGCGCGTCGACGGCCAGGCCCCAGCCGGGGCCGATCGCGGCGACCAGTACGCCGCCCAGCGAGGCGCCCACGATCGTCGCGCTGCTGCCCGCGATTCGGGAGAGTGCGAGGGCGGCGCGGCGGGACTCGGCGGGCACGGTCTGGGGCAGCAGGGCCTGGGCGGCGGGCTGGTAGCAGGAACTTGACGCTCCGTTGACCGCGGCGAGCACCATGAGTAGGGGGATGGCGGCGCTGTGGGTGAGGACCAGAGCGGCGACCACTGCCTGGCTCGCGGCGCTGACCACACTGCTGCCGACCAGCAGCGGGCCGCGCGGCAGCCGGTCCGCCAACACCCCGCCGTACAGAAGGAAGAGGATGCCGGTGAGGGAGTGGGCGCCGACCACCAACCCGAGCGAGCCGACCGAGCCAGTGGCGTCGAGCACGGCGAAGGCCAGTGCGATCGGCGCCACCCCATTGCCGAGCAGGTTGGCCGTCGTCCCGATGAAGAGGTGACGGAACGGGCGGTGACGCAGAGGCGCCAGGGCGGCAGACATGCGCCTGATCGTCGGGACTGGGCGGCACGGCCGTCAACGGGTTTTAGGACTGGCACCGGGCCAGGTGTGCGGCTGCCCACTCATTGGCACCCTGGCCGACGCCTCTGCGCGGGGAACCCTGGGATGCCCAGGGAAACGGGGCCGACTCGCTCGAAGCGCGTGGTCTGCTGACGTTTGCTGCGGAGGAAGGTCAGGGTCAGGTCGATGCCTTCGATCCGGTACCAGCGCAGCAGGTCGTAGCCGTAGCTGCGGCAGGTGAGCGGGCTGACGTCGCCGAGCGTGAGGTCCCGCAGATAGCTGCTGACCGGCTGGATCTCCCGGTCCGCGGCATCCATGACATACCACGGCAACGATGGCGTCGTACCCGCTACTACCGCACCTACGCGGGGCAGTTGAGCCCGCCCGTCAATCAAATCTCGATGAATTGAAGGAGCTTCATGCACACCGGAACTCTCCCGAGACGCAGCACTCCCGTCGAACCGATCAAGGAGTTAGTGCAGTCAACGGACCAGTGTTGCCACTCTGTCTCGTCGCGTGCGCTGTCCCAGGGATGGACCAGCATCACAGGGCCGCCAGGTAGTCCGGCAGACCGATGCCGGAAGCGAGGTCAGCCGACGGGGCCGGGGTGCCGTACCCCTTGCGCAGCGGGAGCACTCCGGCCCAGTGCGGCAGGCCGAGGTCCTCGGGTTCGTCGTTGGGGCCGCCGGTCCGCAGCTTCGCGGAGACCTCGCCGAGGTCGAGGCGGAGCACGGCGGTGGCGGCAAGTTCCTTCGGGTTCCCCGGCCGGGAGTCGTGGGAGCGGCCCGGCACCACATGGTCGACCAGCGCGTCGAGTGCCTCCCGCTTCTCCTCGGGATCAGTCACCTGATGAGCGGTCCCGTGCACCACCACGGAGCGGTAGTTGATGGAGTGATGGAAGGCGGAGCGGGCCAGCACCAGGCCGTCGACGTGGGTCACGGTCAGACAGACCGGGAGTCCCGGGTCGGCCTCGCCCGCCATGCGCAGCGGGCGCGAACCCGTCGAGCCGTGCACGTACAGGCGCTCGCCGACACGGCCGTAGAGCGTGGGCAGCACGACCGGTGCGCCGTCGCGTACGAAACCGAGGTGGCAGACGTACCCCTCGTCGAGGATCGAATGCACCAACTCCCGGTCGTACGCGGCCCTTTGGCGGGCGCGGGTGGGGACGGTGCGGTCGGTGGGGGTGTAGGCGGCGGGTTCTTCGGCCGCGGCCGGCCGTGTGGACGCCCCCGGGGCGGTACGCGGGGCGGGTGGCTCCGGCGTCGGCTCGGGCACGGTGACACTCGTCGGCTCCGGCATTGCGCACTCCTATTGCACTAGTGCATAATCTGTTTTGTGCTAGGAGATTATCGGATCGCTGGGCGGCGCGCAGCCGAGATTGCCGCCAGCGTTGAGGCCGGGGTGGGTTCCGGAGCTCTGGAGCCGGGGCAACTACTGCCGCCCATGCGGGAGTTGGCGAGCCGGCTCGGAGTGAATCCCAATACCGTCGCGGCTGCCTATCGCACGCTGCGCGAGCGCGGGGTCATCGAGACGGCGGGCCGCCGGGGCAGCCGGGTACGTGCCAAGCCGGCAACCACCGGCCGTGAGCGTTTCCGCGTGGATGTGCCGGCGGGCGTCCGGGATCTGTCGAGCGGCAACCCGGATCCGGCGCTGCTGCCGCCGCTGGCCGAGGCGTTCGCGGTGGCGGCCGCGCGGGGGGACCGGGCGCCGGTGCTGTACGGGGAGGCCCGGGTGGAGCCGGAACTGGCGCGGATCGCCCGGGCGGAACTGGAGGCGGACGGAGTGCCGGAGAGCCCCGTCGTGGTGACGTCCGGAGCGCTCGACGCCATCGAGCGGGTGCTGGCGGCCCACCTCAAGCCCGGTGACGCGGTCGCCGTCGAGGACCCCGGCTGGGGGAGTGTGCTCGATCTGGTCCCGGCGCTGGGGCTGCGCATCGTGCCCGTCGGGGTCGACGACGAGGGTCCGCTGCCGGACGACGTGGCCCGGGCCCTGACGGCCGGGGCGCGGGCGCTCGTCGTCACCTGCCGGGCGCAGAACCCGACCGGGGCCGCGATCGGGGCGGCACGCGCGCGTGCCCTGAAGGCCGTGCTCGCGGAGCACCCGGGGACGCTGCTGATCGAGGACGATCACGGGCACCGGATCGTCGACCTCACCCTGCACCCGCTCGCCGGAGCCACCCGGCACTGGGCGTTCGTCCGCTCGGAGGCCAAGGCGTACGGGCCCGATCTGCGGTTCGCCGTGCTCACTGGGGACGCGGTGACCGCCGACAGGGTGCAGGGGCGGCAGCGGCTCGGGCCCGGCTGGGTCAGCCATCTGGTGCAGCGGGCCGTGGTGGAGCTGTGGAGCGGCGGGTCCCTGGATTCGGCGGGGGTCGCCGCCGCGTACGGACGGCGACGGGACGCGCTCATCGCCGCGCTGGCGGAGCACGGGGTCGCCGCGCGGGGACGCAGCGGGATGAACGTGTGGGTGCCCGTCCCGGACGAGACCGGTGTGGTCGCCCGGTTGCTGCACGCCGGATGGGCGGTGGCGCCCGGGGCGCGCTTCCGGATCGGGGCGGCGCCCGGGGTACGGATCACCGTCTCCCGGCTCCTCCCCGAGGAGGCGGGAGAGCTGGCGAGGGCGGTGGCTTCGGTGGTGGGACCCGGGCCGGTGCTGCGGGATGTGTGAGGTGTGGGTCAACACCCCTTCGGCCGCCGCCTCTGCTGGGTGAGCGCCGCCCCCACCAGCACCACGACCGCTCCCACCGGCGTGGACCACGTCAGCGGTTCTCCCAGGATCGCCACGCCCGCCGCCGTCGCGATCACCGGGATGAAATACGTGACCATCTGGCCCGTCGTGGGGCCGGCCTCGGCGACCAGACCGTACTGGAGAAGGACGGCGAAGCCGGTACCGAGGACGCCCAGAGCGGCGACGGCCAGCAGCGGAACGAAGGGGAAGCGGTTCGGCACCGAGGTGAACAGCGGGGTGACCACGGCCAGTTGCGCCGTGGCGAGCAGCAACTGGGCGCCCGTCATGGACAGATGGGAGTCACTGCTGTCGGCGAGGGTGCGGCGGACGTAGATCCAGCCGATCGGGTAACTGAGCGAGGCCAGCAGCGCCATCGTCGTTCCCGCGGCATCCAGCCCGTGGAAGCCCTGCCAGGCACCGAGCACGGTGAGCACGCCCAGGAAACCGACGCCGAGACCGGCCACCCGGCGGCGGGTCGGCCGGTCCTCGGAGAGGGCGACCAGCGACAGGGCCATGCCCCACAGGGGTGACGTCGCGTTGCAGATCCCGGCCAGCGTGGACGGGATCGTCAGCTCCGCGTACGAGAACAGCGAGAACGGCAGTGCGTTGAGGAGGAACGCCGCGACCGCGAGATGGGCCCAGGTGCGCGCACCGCGCGGCAGTCGCTCCCGCTTCACCACCAGTGCGGCCGCGAGCACCGCGGTGCCGAACACCAGCCGCCCGAGGGTCACTTGGAAGGGTGCGTAGGCCTGGGTGCCCACCTTGATGAGGAGGAAGCTGAACCCCCAGATCAGGGACAGCACCCCGAAGCGGACGCGCCAGTCCAGCGCCGGGCCGCGGCGGGGGGTCACAGTGGTGGGGGATCCGTGCTGCGGCGCGGTCGCTGTGCTCATGCTCATAACGATCCCGAAGCCGATCTCGTAGCACAAGCGAGACTTGTCGCCAGGTACCTCGTAGCATCACTTACATGTTGAACCTGGAGCGCCTGCGTACCCTCGACGCCCTCGCCCGGCACGGCTCGGTGAGCGGGGCGGCCGAGGGACTGCACGTGACGACGTCGGCCGTGTCCCAGCAGATGGCCAAGCTGGAGCGCGAGGTGGGGCAGCAACTGCTCGCCAAGAACGGGCGCGGAGTCCGGCTCACCGACGCGGGCCGGCTGCTGGCCGAGCACGCCGCGCGCATCCTGTCCCAGGTCGAACTCGCGGAGTCCGACCTGGAGGCGCAACGCGGGCAGGTCGTCGGCGAGCTGCGGTTGTCCGCGTTTCCGACCGCCGCGCGGGGGCTCTTCCCCACGGCGCTCGCCGCGCTGCGCGCCGAGCATCCGGCGCTGCGGGTGCGCTCGCAGGAACTGGAGCCCGAGGCCGGGATCGCCCGGGTGGTCCGGGGCGATCTCGACCTGGCGGTGGTGCTCAACTGGTACAACAAGCCGCTGGCGCTGCCCGAGGGGCTGGCGAAGGCGGCGATCCTCGACGACGTGGCCGACATCGCGATGCCCGCCGGGCACCGGCTCGCCGAGCGTGCCGAGGTGGACCTCGCCGAGTTCGCCGACGACGAGTGGATCACTTGAAGCGAGGGCGAGTTCTGCCACGAGTGGCTGATGTACACGCTGCGGACCAAGGGCGTCGAACCGTGCGTCGGCCACCGCGCCGCGGAGACGCACACCCAGCTGGCACTGGTGGCGGCGGGGCTCGGCGTGTGTGTGATGCCGCTGCTCGGGCGGGATCCCGTGCCGCCGGGTGTGGTGATGGTGCCGGTGCGGCAGCGGGTGCGGCGGCATGTGTTCGTGGTGTGGCGTGCCGATGCGGATCGACGGCCGTCGATCCGGGCGGCGGTGAAGGCGCTGCGGATGGCGGGGGAGTCGGTCGGTTCGGCACGGCCGGGCGGTGCGGTGCGGTCGAGCGAAGGAGTCGTGCGGCCGAGTGAATGAGTGGTGTGGCCGGGGGCTGTGCGGTGCGGCCGAGCCAATGAGTGGTGCGGCCCGAAGTCTGCGCGGTGCGGCCGAGCGAAGGAGTCGGGAGTTGAGTTCGGTGGGCCGCGCGGCTGGGCTGCCCTGGGCGGGCGGCTGGGCTGCCCTGGGCGGGCGGGCCGCGCAGCTTAGTCTGCCTCGGTGGCCCGTGCAGCTGAGCCGCCTTCGATGTCCCGCGCAGCGAATTTCCGGCGATGGGCCGTGCAGGGGAGTTGCCTTCCGTGGGCCGCGGATGAGTCTGCCTCGGTGGGCCGTACAGGCCAGTGTCTCCGCGGTGGGCCGCGCGGCTGGCCGTCTTCGGTGGCCCGGGCAGGCCAGTCACCTTCGGTGGCCCGGGCAGGCCAGTCGCCTTCAGTGGCCCACGCAGGCCAGTGCCCGGTGGGCCGCACAGGGAGTGAACCTCAAAGCGACGACAGCTTGCGGAAGTCCCAGGAGGCGATCGTTTTCGGGGTCAGGCGGAGCCAGGCGTGCCGGCCGTCGTGCGGCATCTCCTCGAGGCCGAAGTTCTTCCGTGCGAACAGCCGTTCAAGCGGCTGGAGTTCCGGGTCGGGCGTACCTGTCCGCGGGGTTTCGCCCACGAACTCCACGGTCCCGGACAGTTCGACGCCGCGCAGTTCCCCGTACTCCTCGCCGGCGTCGATCGCGACAGCGACCCGCGGATCACGCCGCAGTTCGGCCCACCGCTTGCTGCGCGTGGTCGAGTACAGCCACAGTGAGGTACCGTCCCAGATGAACCAGAGCGGGCTGACGTGCGGGTCGCCGTCCTCCGACACCGTCGCGACACGGCACGTGCGCTGGGTGGCCAGGAACTCGTCCAGTTCCTCCGACGTCATCATGATCTTCCGGCCACGGCGTTGGGGAGCGGGCGTGTGAGCCGCTCCCTCCTCAGCCGCTTCCTCCGCAGCCGTCTTCTCCCCAGTAGTCTTCTCCGCGACCATCGGCTCCCCCTCTCCTCGCGTCATCTGACGGGGCATCAGAAAGCATGGGCCGTCTTCCACCCGCACGCAAGGGAAGCTACGCTCGGCCGCTCGCGAGAGGGGGGTCATGCCGTCACAGGAAGAGCTCAGCGTACTCCTCGACCCAGCGACCACCGTGCTGCTCACCGTCGAGTGCCAGCAGGGGGTCGTCGGCGTGGACAGCGCCCTGCCCGAGCTCGCCAAGGAGGCCCGTGCCTCGGGTGCGCTGGCCAATGTCGCCCGGCTGGTGGCCGGTGCGCACGAGTGCGGGGTCCAGGTGATCCACGCGGTCGCCGAGCGGCGGCCCGACGGCCGGGGCGCCAATCACAACGCGCGGCTGTTCCGCGCCGCGGAGCGGCTGCCGGTGCAGCAGCTGACGGGGAGCCGGGCGGTGCGCGTGGCCCCGCCGATCGAGGTGGCCGACAGCGACCTCGTGGTGCGGCGGCTGCACGGGCTGTCGCCGCTGGCCGGCACCGACGTCGATCCGCTGCTGCGCAATCTCGGCTGCCGGACGCTGATCGTGACCGGCGTCTCGGCCAATGTTGCCGTTCCCAACGCCGTCTTCGACGCGGTGAACCACGGCTATGTCGTCGTGGTTCCCGCGGATGCCATCGCGGGGGTGCCCTCCGACTACACCCCCGCGATGGTCCGCAACACGCTCGCCCTGGTTTCGACCATCACCTCGACGGACGGCGTGCTGTCCTGTTTCCGGCGATCGCACCGGGTCAGGCGAGGGTGATCGAGTCCCCGCTGACGGTGATCTTCGCTTCGGTCAGCCCGCTGGTCGCGGGGCCCTTCTTGACACTGCCGTCCGTGACGCTGAACTGGCTGCCGTGGGCGGGGCAGGTGATGACGCCCTTGTCCACGCTGTTCACCTTCTGCTGCTGGTGAGGGCAAACCACGGAGTAGGCCTTGAACTCGCCGGCCGTCGGCTGGGTGACGACCACTCCCTGCTCGGCGAACACCTTGCCGCCGCCCTCCGGAATGTCACTGGTCTTGGCCAGCGCGGCACCGCCGGAGGAGCCGGACGATTCGGAGGCGCCGGACGAGCCCGAGGTACCCGACGAGCTGTCGTCGGAGCCTCCGCACGCGGTCAGCGTGGCGGCGATACCGACCCCGCCCAGCGCTGCCAGGATGGTGCGACGACAGAGCGCGGGCGAAGACTGCAGCGGTTCGCTGGACATAGTGGCGGTCCCTTCCACAGATGTGCTGTGCGCGTGGTTGTGCAGATGTGCGTATGCGTAGATGTGCGTTGAGCCACCAAGGGGTACGAGATCGTCACCCCGGTAGTTCAGGTGGCCCGGGAATTGAGTGACTTCTTGATGAAATCGAGATCGAGACGTAGAAGGCTGTCTATCACGCCTTCCCGAGTCACCAGGTGCGTGGCGTCCGCCAGCGGGAGCACGGTGTGCGGCCGGCCCGCCGCCAGCAGTGCCGCCGAGAGGCGCAGGGTGTGCCCCACCACCACGTTGTCGTCCGCCGTGCCGTGCACGAGCATCAGCGGCCGCGTGAGCTTGTGCGCGTGGGCCACCAGGGAGCAGCGCTCGTAGTGGTCGTGATGCACGTCCGGATGTCCCATGAAGCGCTCCTTCCAGTGGGTGTCGTACAGCCTGAGGTCGGTCGGCGGCGCACCCGCCACGGCCGCGTGGAACACGTCGGGCCGGTGGATCACCGCGCCCGCCGCGAGATAGCCGCCGAAGGACCAGCCGCGGATCGCCACCCGGCCGAGGTCCAGGTCCGGGAAGAGCGCCCCGGCGGCGCGTACGGCATCGGCCTGGTCCTCGATCGCCGGCAGCAGCTGGTCGTGGTGGATGGCCGTCTCCCACGCCCGGTCGCGCCCCGGGGTGCCGCGGCCGTCGACGCTGAGCACGGCGAAGCCCTGCTCGGCGTACCACTGGTTCACGGCGTGGTACCAGGCCCTGGTCCGCATGACCGTCTGGAGGCCGGGCCCGCCGTAGGAGTGCACGACGACCGGCACCCGCGCGGCCCCCGGCTCGTAGGAGGACGGCAGGTACAGCGCCGCCCGCAGCTCCCGCTCGCCAAGCGTCAGGAAGCGGGGCCGTGCCTCGACCACGGGGCGCTCGGCCGGCACCTCGATGCGTCCGGCGGGCTTGCCGTCACGCAGGACCGTCACCGTGTGCCCGTCAAGCGTCCTGCTGTCCAGCACGACGGTGCCGCCCCCGACGGCCGCGGTGTGCACGCCCGGCTCGTCGGTCAGCCGGACGAAGCCGTCCTCGGGGTCGTACGTCCAGACGTGCGCCTCGGTCGGGTCCTCGCTCGCGGTGAAGAAGACCCGGTCGCCGACGGCACCGAGCAGGGCACGAACGTACATGCCTTCGGGTGTGCGTACCGAAGTGCCGGTCATCCTGAGGCCGCGCGTGCCCTCCTGCGTGGTCACCACCAGTCCGCACGCGGCCGTCCGGAGCGGTGATCCGGGCACGAACTCCAGCCAGGAGGCCTCCTGTTGGTGATGGAGGAGTCCGGTGGTGCCGGTCGCCGGGTCGATGCTCAGGATGTGCGCCGACCGCTGGTCGCGGGTCTGGACGACGGTGAAGGGGCCGTTGCCGTCCCAGCCCGCCTCGACGACGTACTCGAACGCCGGGTCCGTCCAGTCGGCCGCGGGGTGCCCGGTCGTGGCCCGGGCGGGGAGGCCCACCTCGACCCGGGTGCCGTCCAACCGGATGACGTGCAGGGAGAGTTCGGCGTTGACGGTGCCCGC
This sequence comes from Streptomyces cavernae, assembly GCF_004023625.1. Classification (GTDB taxonomy): domain Bacteria; phylum Actinomycetota; class Actinomycetes; order Streptomycetales; family Streptomycetaceae; genus Streptomyces; species Streptomyces cavernae. Next base: position 21,329 of record NZ_RPDJ01000005.1, read on the forward strand.
GAGGGGGTAGCGGACCGCGCGGGGCGGACGGGTGGGGTCGGCCGGGTTCGAGATGTACCAGCGCTGGACCGGCGTGGTGTCGGCGCGGACAACGAGCAGGGCGTCCCCGGCCGGCGACCACCAGAACGAGTGGGCGCGGTGCACCGACTCGGCCGAGACATGGTCGGCGAGCCCGTACGTCACCTCCGGACCCTCCGGCTCGGCGAGCGCCCGGTCGTCCGTGCCGTCGATGTTCACGACGCGCAGCGCGCCGTCGGTGACGTAGGCGATGCGGGAGCCGTCGGGGCTGGGCCGGGGGGTGACGGCCGGGCCGGCCGTCGGGACGCGGCGGGGGGCAGGGCCGTCCGTGCGCACGATCCACACCTCGCCCGACAGCGCGAAGACAGCCGTGCGGACCGCCGCGTCCGTGGCGTAGGCGACGATGCCGGAGCTCTGCTCACGTGCCCGCTCGCGACGGACCAGCTCGGCCTCCGGGATCTCCTCGGCCCCGTCCGCGGCGGCGCCGAGCGCGAGCGGGTCGGCGAGCATCCGCTCGGTGCCGTCCTCGTGCAGCCACAGCCCGCTGACGGTGGACCGGCCGCTCCCGGTGCGTACGAAGAGCACCCGCTCGCCGTCCGGGGAGACGGCTAACCGGCCGGGCACACCGAGCGTGAAGCGTTTGGTGCGGGCGAGCTGGAGGGGCAGGTCCTCGTGGGCCGGCCGGTGGTCGGGGCCGGGTGCGCTCATGGGTGTTCCCTTCGTCATTCGTGTTCCTCTCGACGTGCTCGGACGGACGGACACACCCCAGTAACCTGGGGCGATGCTCAAGGAAGTCATCGCGACCCGCTACATCACGCCGTTGCGCGAGGGCGGCTCGCTGCCCGGCCTCGTGGAAGCCGACGATCTCCGGACGTACGTCATGAAGTTCACCGGCGCCGGACAGGGGCGGAAGACCCTCGTCGCGGAGGTCATCTGCGGTGAACTGGCCCGTCGGCTGGGCCTCAGGGTGCCCGGGCTGGTGACGATCGGGCTGGACCCCGTGCTCGGACTCGGTGAACCGGATCCTGAGGTGCAGGAGCTGCTGAAGGCGAGCGGCGGACGCAATCTCGGAATGGACTTCCTGTCCCGCGCGATCGGATTCGATGCGCTCGCCCACCGGGTGAGCCCGCGGGAAGCCGGGCGGACCGTGTGGTTCGACGCCCTGGTCAACAACGTCGACCGATCGTGGCGGAATCCTAACATGCTTGTGAAACAAGGGGAGTTGTGGCTCATCGATCACGGCGCCACCCTGATCTGGCACCACAACTGGCCCGGCGCCCGGGCCTCCGCCGCGAAACCCTATGACGCCTCCGACCACGCCCTCGCCCCCTTCGGCCCCGAAGTCGGCGCCGCCGCGGCGGAGTTGGCTCCACTGGTCACCGAGAAGCTACTGGCCGAGGTCACCGCCGAGATCCCCGACGAATGGCTCGTCGACGAGCCCGGCTTCGACACACCCGACGCGGTGCGCCACGCCTACGCGGAGCCGCTGCTGACGCGGGCCGCCGTCATCCACGAACGCATCGAGGGCATCGAGGGGGCCAAGTGACCGTGGGCAGCAAAGAAACCGAGGGCGCCGACAGTGCCGACGGTGCCGACGGCGCCGAGCGGGACGTCTTCGAGTACGCGCTGGTGCGGGTGGTACCACGCGTCGAACGCGGCGAGTGCATCAACGCCGGCGTGCTCGTGTACTGCCGCGCCCGGTCCTTCGTGGCCGCCCGGACGCATCTGGACGAGGCCCGGCTGCTCGCGCTGGACCCGGAGGCGGACATCGAGGGCGTTCAGGCTGCGCTGCGCGCCGTCGAGGGAGTGTGCGCCGGTGGCACCCGGGCCGGGCAGGCGGCGCACGACGACGCCGGACGGCGGTTCCGCTGGCTGATCGCGCCCCGTTCCACCGTCGTGCAGCCGGGGCCCGTGCACACCGGTCTCACCGCCGATCCGGCGGCCGAGGTGGAGCGGTTGCTCGATCTGCTGGTCAGGTAAAGAACCACAGCGGGCCGTCGGCCGTTGACACCGCGTGCCAGGGCTTCTAGCGTCACGTCTGGTCAAGGTACTAAGCGGTCGCTCATTTGATGGGGGACCGTGGGGCAAGGGCTTCCCTAGGCGAGGAGAATCAGCACATGTCCACCACTGAGCAGCGTGTCGCCGTCGTCACCGGCGCCGCGCGCGGCATCGGCGCCGCGACCGCCGTACGACTGGCCGCCGAGGGCCGTGCCGTCGCGGTGATCGACCTCGACGAGGCCGTCTGCAAGGACACCGTGGAGAAGATCACCGCCGCCGGCGGCAAGGCCGTGGCGATCGGGTGCGACGTCTCCGACGAGGCACAGGTCGAGGCCGCCGTCGCCCGTATCGCCGAGGAGCTGGGCGCGCCGACCATCCTGGTCAACAACGCGGGCGTGCTCCGCGACAACCTGCTGTTCAAGATGAGCGTGTCCGACTGGGACACGGTCATGAACGTGCATCTGCGCGGCGCCTTCCTGATGTCGAAGGCCTGTCAGAAGTACATGGTGGACGCCAAGTTCGGCCGGATCGTCAACCTGTCCTCGTCCTCCGCGCTCGGCAACCGCGGCCAGGTCAACTACTCCGCCGCGAAGGCCGGTCTGCAGGGCTTCACCAAGACCCTCGCCATCGAGCTGGGCAAGTTCGGCGTCACCGCCAACGCGGTCGCGCCCGGCTTCATCGTCACCGACATGACCGCCGCCACCGCGGCGAGGGTCGGTATGGGCTTCGAGGACTTCCAGGCTGCCGCCGCGACCCAGATCCCCGTGCAGCGCGTCGGCCACCCCGACGACATCGCCAACGCGATCGCCTTCTTCACGGGTGAGGCCGCCGGATTCGTCTCCGGTCAGGTGCTGTACGTGGCCGGCGGACCGCTCAACTGAGGCCGGGGAAAGAGCACATGACTTCAACGGAACTTCCCGAGTTGTCGGGCAGGGTCGCGCTCATCACGGGCGCCAGCCGCGGCATCGGTTACGGCGTCGCGGAGGCGCTCGTCGCGCGCGGCGACCGGGTGTGCATCACCGGGCGCAATGAGGACGCACTCAAGGAGGCCGTGGAGAAGCTCGGAGCCGACCGCGTCATCGGGGTGGCGGGCAAGGCGCACGACCAGGCCCACCAGGCCGCGGCCGTCGAGCGCACCATGGAGGCGTTCGGCCGCGTCGACTTCCTGGTCAACAACGCCGGCACCAACCCCGTGTTCGCGCCGATGGCCGAACTGGACCTCGAGGTCGTGCGCAAGGTCTACGAGACCAACGTCGTCTCGGCGCTCGGGTTCGCCCAGCAGACCTGGAAGGCCTGGCAGAAGGAGAACGGCGGCGCGATCGTGAACATCGCCTCCGTCGCCGGCATCTCCGCCTCGCCGTTCATCGGCGCCTACGGTATGAGCAAGGCCGCCATGGTCAACCTCACCCTCCAGCTCGCGCACGAGTTCGCGCCGGGCGTGCGGGTCAACGCGATCGCGCCCGCCGTGGTGAAGACCAAGTTCGCCTCGGCCCTGTACGAGGGCCGCGAGGCGGAGGCGGCCGCGGCGTACCCGCTGAAGCGACTCGGGATGCCGTCCGACATCGGCGGGACGGCGGCTTTCCTCACCTCGTCGCAGTCGGACTGGATCACCGGCCAGACGCTGGTGGTCGACGGCGGGATCTTCCTCAACGCCGGAGTCGGCTGAGCTGCGGGCGGGGCCGCGGGCCGGGGTCTCTCCGGGTCGCGGTCCGCCCCCCGCCGGGTCGCGACCAGGGTCGCGGGCCGGACCACCGGCCGGGGCGCTCGGACGGGCCGTCGGTTGGGACGACACCGGCCCAGGCCCGATCGCAGGCCGGAACGCCCGCCCAGTCCGGATCGCGGGCCGGGCGCCGGCTTGGACGGGTGTCGGTCGGGACAGCGCCGAGACTGTGCCGCAGGCCTGGACGGGGCGGCGGTCGCGGCCCGGATCGCAGGCCGGACCGCGGGCTGGGGCGCCGGCCCGGACGAGCCGTCGGTCGGACACCGGCCCGGACGGGTCGCCGACCGGGGCGGGTTCCGTTGCGGCTGGTCTGGGCGGACCTGTTGCGGCTGGTCGGGAGGGGTGCCGTTGGCCGGCGGTCGGGGTGGGCGTCGTTGCCGCGACCGAGGCGGAGATGCTGTTGTGACGGGGCCTGGCCCGGGCCCGGCCCGTGACGTTGCCGTCGGCCGGGACAGGTGATTGTTGTGGCTGGGCCGGGGCGGGCGCCTTGCCGTCGGCCGGGACAGGGCAGGTGGCGTTGTGGCGGGGACCGGTGTCGTCGCCGCCGGCGGAGGCGGGCGCTGTTGCGGCTGACCCGGACCGGTGCTGTCGCCGATGGCCGGCCGGGTGCCGTTGCCGTCGGCCCGGTGGGTGTCGTTGCTGCTGGCCCGGTGGGCTTCGGGGCGGCTGTCGGGTGGGGTCTCCGTGAAATTACCGCGCGCGGGACCGTCGGGTTCGTCGTGTGATATGCCTTACACGGCGGGCCTGCGGTGGACAGCTGAATCGCGTGCGTACCTCCAGAGCGCCATCCGTCGCGCGGGTCCGCAGGTCACGTATGCGTCTGTCAAATGCCCTGCTGGAACACCAGGCCGTTCCGGTCGGGCCCTGCGGTATCGTCTGCCGATCCTTGGAAAAGGGCAGATCGAGGAGTGTGCGCGTGTTCCACCGATATCTGCGTCATGTGGCGGCGATCGCCGCCATATCGCTGGTCGCAGGGTGTGACCTGGCGTCGTCCGGCGCCTCCGGCAGCGACGGACCGGTCGTCGTAGGTACGACGAGCGCCCCGAGCACGCTCGATCCGGCCGCTTCCTGGGACGGTTCGTGGGAACTGTTCCGGAATATTTACCAAACACTCCTCAGCTACCCGTACGGCTCCTCCGAGCCGCAGCCCGACGCCGCCGAGTCGTGCCGGTTCACCGACGGGTCGAGCACCGCGTACAGCTGCACGCTGAAGGAGGGTCTGAAGTTCTCCGACGGCACCAAGCTCGACGCGAACGCCGTGAAGCACTCCATCGACCGCATCCGGGACATCAACGTCGACGGTGGCCCCGCCGGACTCCTCGGCAGCCTCGACCGCGTCGAGACCAAGGGTGACCGCGAGGTCGTCTTCCGTCTCAACCAGCCCGACGCCACCTTCCCGTTCGTGCTGGCCACCCCCGCGATGTCGATCGTGGACCCGGAGGAATACCCGGCGAAGTCGCTGCGCGAGGACGGCCGGGTGACCGGGTCCGGACCGTACACGCTGCAGTCCTACGAAGAGGGCAAGCAGGCGCAGCTCGCGAGGAATCCCAATTACAAGGGTGTCGCGGACCGCCACAACAGCGAGGTCACGATCCGCTACTTCCAGGACTCCGCGTTGATGGTGAAGGCACTGCGGGACAAGGAGCTCGACATCGCCTTCCGCGGGCTGGCGGCCTCCGACATCATCGCGCTGGAGAAGGGCTCCAACGACGACGGTCTGCAGCTCATCGAGGACTCCGGCATCGAGATCAGCTACCTCGTGTTCAACCCGGACGACCCGTGGACCAGCAAGCCCGCGGTCCGCAAGGCCATCGCCCAGGTCATCGACCGCCCGCGCATCGCCCACGATGTCTACCAGGGCACCGTCGACCCGCTGTACTCCATGGTCCCCGCGGGGCTCGCCGGACACACCACCGGCTTCTTCGACGACTACGGAAAGCCCAGCGACTCCAAGGCCAAGAAGATCCTCACCGACGCCGGCATCACCGAGCGCGTCCCACTCACCCTCTGGTACACCACCGACCGCTACGGCTCCTCGACCGCGGTGGAGTTCAAGGAGCTCAAGCGCCAGCTCGAGGCTTCGGGCCTGTTCAACGTCACCATCAAGGGCGAGCCCTGGAAGACCTACGTGGACGGCTACCGGAAGGGCGAGTACCAGGTCTTCGGACGTGGCTGGTTCCCCGACTTCCCGGACCCCGACAACTTCATCGCGCCCTTCGTGGGTGAGAAGAACGCGCTCGGCACGCCCTACCCGGCCTCCGAGATCACCAAGGTGCTGCTGCCCGAGTCGCGTCGCGAGAGCGACCGCGGTGCCGTGGTGAGGCAGTTCGAGGAGGCGCAGGACATCCTCGTCGACGACGCGCGGCTGCTGCCGCTGTGGCAGGGCCGGCAGTACATCGCCGCCAGTGACGAGATCGCGGGCGCCGAGCGGGCCCTGGACCCGTCGACGATCATGATGGTGTGGGAGCTTTACCGCAAGGAGAGCTGGTAAGCGGTCCTTTCCGCCGGGGAGGCGGGTCATTTCCGGGGCTGGGGCCGATTGTCAGTGGCCGACGGTAGGTTCTGTGGCCGGAAGTGACCGTGTGTTTCGCGGTCGCTGAAGTGACCGCACACCGGAGGAAGTTGACGTGACCGACACCGCCATGCTGCCCGAGTCCTGGCGCGGCGTCCTGGGCGAGGAGCTGCAGAAGCCCTACTTCAAGGAGCTCACCGACTTCGTGGAGGAGGAGCGCGCGAAAGGTCCCGTCTACCCGCCGCGCGAGGAGGTCTTCGCCGCCCTCGACGCGACGCCGTACGAGCGGGTGAAGGTGCTCATCCTCGGCCAGGACCCGTACCACGGGGAGGGGCAGGGGCACGGTCTGTGCTTCTCGGTGCGTCCCGGTGTGAAGACGCCGCCCTCGCTGCGGAACATCTACAAGGAGATGAAGGAGGAGCTGGGCACGCCGATCCCGGACAACGGCTATCTGATGCCGTGGGCCGAGCAGGGCGTGCTGCTGCTCAACGCGGTGCTCACCGTCCGCGGTGGCGAGGCCAACTCGCACAAGGGCCGGGGCTGGGAGAAGTTCACGGACGCGGTGATCCGGGCGGTTGCGGGCCGGCCCGATCCGGCGGTGTTCGTCCTGTGGGGGAACTACGCCCAGAAGAAACTGCCGCTGATCGACGAGACACGGCACGTCGTGGTGAAGGGGGCGCACCCCTCGCCGCTGTCCGCGAAGAAGTTCTTCGGCTCGCGGCCGTTCACACAGATCAACGAGGCTGTGGCCCGGCAGGGGCACGAGGCCATCGACTGGCGGATTCCCGACCTTGGATGAGGGCGTTCCGCTCGAGGGCGGACGCGGCGGACGCGGCGGACGCGGCGGACGCGGTGTGGGGGTGCCCGGCGGGTCTTTGATCCGGTTGGCCCCCGGACCTTGATTCGGCAGGGACCCCTCACTCGGGAGGAGCCCTGGCCTGGGGGAGGGGCCTGGGCCCAGGGGGGCCGTGGCTCTCGGGGGGCGTCGGCCGGGCGAGCCCGCTCGGTGGTGTGGACGGTTCGGACGGTGGTGCCTGAGGGGGATTGTCGGTGGGTGCCGTTAGCGTCGGGAGGGACCCGGTGACGACGGCGGAGGGTGCGGTGACTGAGCGGCAGGAGCACACGGCGGGGGACGTCGTGATGACGCGGATCGGGCAGGCCGCCATGTTGCACCACGGCGGTGACCGGGAAGAGGCGCAACGGCGTTTCCTCGAGCTGTGGGGGGAGATCGGGGAGGACGGGGACGTGCTGCACCGCTGCACGCTCGCCCACTACATGGCGGACACCCAGGACGACCCGGAGACCGAACTGGCGTGGGACCTGAGGGCGTTGTCGGCGGCTCACGAGCTGACCGTCGACCGAGTGGGGGAGCACCACGCGTCGCTCGCGGTGCGGGCGTTCTATCCGTCCCTTCATCTGAGTCTCGCCGCCGACTATGTGAAGCTCGACCGTCCCGAGGCGGCCCGCAGCCATCTGCGCGAAGCGCGCGGCGCGGCGGTCCACCTCGTGGACGACGAGTACGGGGACGGCATCCGGGCGGCCATCGGGCGACTGGAGCTGCAGCTGGGGGAGAGCTCGGAAGGAGACAGGCTGGGGCCGCCCCGGCAGGGCGAGTAGGGGGCGCCCCGGCGCGGAACGGTCCCGCGCGTTGGCGTGGGAGGGTCCCGCGCGTTGGTGTGGGAGGGTCCCGCGCGTTGGCGCGGAACGGTCCCGCGCGTTGGCCCCTTCCGGTCAAGGCCCGCCGGTCGAAGCTCGTGTCAAAACCGGCCGGTCAAAGCTCGCGTCGACGCCCGCCGGTTGAGGCCCGCGGGTGAGCCAGCGCCCGCGGGTCCATCAACGTCCCCCGGTCAACGTCCCCGGTCAACGTCCCCCGGTCAACTCACGTCCGGTCATCGCCCGTCCGGTCAACCCCCGTACATGCGCCTGCAGATGACCGCCTCCGGGCTGTCCGGAGCCCAGCCGCCGTACATTTCGCCCAGTGCGCAGACGCCCAGAGTGTCCGGCGCCGACGGCACGGCCGTACGGGGTTCGGCGCGACGGGGCATCGAGCGGGGTTCGGGGGGATGAGGAGCGCGACGGGGTGCGGCGGGCGGGGGCGGTGGTGCGGGCGCCGGGCGGTGGGACACGGCGGGTGTCGGTGCGGGAGGCTCCGGCGGTGGGCCGACGCGTCCCAGTGCCTCACGGGCCGGTCCCGGCATCACCAGTCCGGAGCGGCCGGCAGGGCTCTCCTTCGGCGGATGGAAGGAGGCGGACGGCGCGGCGGGGGCGAGCGGGCGCTCGACCGTCACACAGCCGGAGACGGTCGAGACGGCCACGGTGACCAGGATCGTTGCGGTGGTGGTCGTTCGGTGCACCCGGGCAACTCTGCTGCCTCAGGCCCCCTTTGGGGAGCGGACGGGCGGGGGGATGCCTCGCACGGGTGACACGGGACGGTCGAAGCTGACCTCGCGGCCGGCAACCCCAGGAGTCTCAGGTGCCCGTCGCCCCGTCGATCCGCTCCCTCACCAGATCGGCGTGCCCGTTGTGCCGCGCGTACTCCTGGATCATGTGGACGTAGATCCAGCGCAGCCTGTAGACCCGGCCCTGCGAGTCCTTTCCCGTGGTGAGGTCGTCCAGCCCGTAACGGCCCGTGGTTCGGCGGGCCGCCTCGATCTCCCGCTGCCAGGTTGTGTACGCCTCCGCCCAGGTGTCGTCCGGGGTGGGGTGGAACTCACCGTCCCGGTCGGCGTCGCTGTAGTAGAGCGGCGGCAGCGTTTCGCCCGCGAGGATCTTGCGGAACCAGACCCGTTCCATCTCGGCCATGTGCCGCACCAGCCCGAGCAGGGACAGTTCGGAAGGTTCCACGGCCGCGGTCCTGAGCCGCGGGTCGTCCAGGCCGGCGCACTTCGCCGCGAGGGTCTGCCGGTGGAAGTCCAGCCAGCCCTCGAGCAGGGGCCGTTCGTCGCCGGTGGGCGATGGGATACCGCGCTCCCTCGTCATGCCCCGATCCTTCCCGCCGGGCCCGGCACGCACCAGCGGATTTCACCCGCCCAGCATCCCCCCGAGCAGTTCGCGCAGTCCCGCGCGCACCTCCTCCAGGCTCGGCACGGAGGTGTGGAAGGAGCCCGCGACGCACGAGTACATCAGCCCGTCCGTCCACGCCACCAGCGACAGCACGTGCCGCGCCGGGTCGGGTGAGCCGGCGGCCCTGAGCAGCGTGGTCAGTGGGTCCCGGAAGCGCCGGCCGGTCGTGTCGAAGAACGTCCGCAGTTCCGGCCGCCGCGTCGCCTCCAGAGACAGTTCATAGCGGGCGAGGAGCAGGTCACGGTTGCCGGTCAGTGAGCGGTGCACGGCCAGGGCCAGCCCGGCGGCGAGCGCGTCGGGCCCGCCGCGCGGGTCCGGCATCTCCGCCACGTCGAGCACCTGCGCCTCGCGCTCCGCCAGCCGGCGCACCGCGGCCTCCAGCAGCGCGAGCCGGGTCCGTGCGTGGTTGGACGTGGACCCCTGCGGCAACCCGGCCGCCTCGTCGACCGCGCGGTGCGTCAGGCCGCGCATACCGCGTTCGGCGAGCAGGGCGAGCGCGGTGTCGGCGATGAGCTCGGCGCGGGTCCGGGGGGCGGGACTTTCGGTCATGGGCTCCAACCTACCGCTGTCACTACATCTGTAGTATCGTCGGAAAAGGGTTACTACAGGTGTAGTGCGAGCGGGCGACCAGGAGGAGTCATGGCAGAGCCGCAGCGCGCCGTCGTCGTAGGGGGCGGCATCGGAGGCCTGACCGCGGCGGTGGCCCTGCGGCAGCGGGGCTGGCGGGTCACCGTCCTGGAGAGGTCGGCCTCCCTCGAACCCGTCGGCGCCGGTATCTCCCTGGCCCCCAACTCCCTGCGCGCCCTCGACGTCATCGGCCTCGGTGACGAGATCCGCGACCTCGCGGCCTGGCAGGGCGACGGCGGACTGCGCAACCCGCGGGGGCGCTGGCTGTCCCGTACGGACGCTTCGGCCGCGGCCGAACGCTTCGGTGGCCCGCTGGTGCTGCTGCACCGGGCCACCCTCGTCGACGCCCTCGCGGCACGGCTGCCCGACGGTGCCGTCCGGACCTCCGCCGTCGCGAGCCTCGCCGACCCCGGCGACACCGACCGTCCCGCCCGCGTCATCACACCGGCGGGAGAGCTCGAGGCCGACCTGGTCGTCGGCGCCGACGGCATCCACTCCGCCGTACGCCGGGCACTGTTCCCGGATCACCCTGGAACCGTCTACTCCGGATTCACCACCTGGCGGGTCGTGATCCCCGTCCCCGGTGTGGCGTTCGCGTCGCACGAGACCTGGGGCAGCGGCCGCATCTGGGGCACGCACCCGCTCAAGGACGGCAGGGTCTACGCGTACGCGGCGGCCATGACACCCGCCGGGGAACGCGCGCCCGACGACGAGAAGGCAGAACTGGTGCGCCGCTTCGGTGACTGGCACGACCCGATCCCCGCCGTCCTCGCCGCCGCCCGCCCCGAGGACGTCCTGCGGCACGACGTGCACCACATCGCCGAGCCGCTGCCCGCCTTCCACCGCGGCCGGGTGGCCCTGCTCGGCGATGCCGCGCACGCCATGCCGCCGACCCTCGGCCAGGGCGGCAACCAGGCCATCGAGGACGGCGTCGTACTCGCCCACCACGCCGTCGTACTCGCCCACCACGCCGTCGTACTCGCCCACCACGCCGTCGTACTCGCCCACGATGCCGGAGCCGGCGGCCCCGGCCGAGTCGGCGGCCCCGGTGACGCTCGCGGGACCGGGGCCGCCCGCGGCTCCGGCGACATCACCGGCCTCGCCGCCTATACCGCCGCCCGACGGCCCCGTACCACGGCCATCACCCGCAAAGCGGTCGCCACCGCCCGGCTGAACATGATGCGCGGCCGGCTGCGCACCGCCCTGCGCGACACCGCGGTCGCCGCACTGTCCAAGGCCGGCCCGTCCTTCGTGCTGCGGAGCTTCGACGACATCGCCGGCTGGAGTCCCCCGGTGCGGCCGTATGCTTCCGTCGAGGCGGGAGCGGACAACCGCCGACGAACCTCTGAGGAGACTCCGTGAAGGTCGGCTGCATCGGACTCGGCGACATCGCGCAGAAGGCCTATCTGCCCGTCCTGGGCACGCTGCCGGGGGTGGAACTGCACCTCCACACCCGGACGCCCGCGACACTCGACCGGGTCGGCGACAGCCTGCACCTCCCTGCGGCCCGCCGCCACACCGACCTCGACGCGCTGCTCGCCCAGGACCTCGACGCGGCCTTCGTGCACGCCCCCACCGAGGCCCACCCGGAGATCGTGACGCGACTGCTTCAGGCCGGTGTACCCACGTACGTCGACAAGCCGCTCGCGTACGACCTCGCCGACTCCGAGCGTCTCGTCCGGCTCGCCGAGGAGCGCGGCATCGGCCTCGCCGTCGGCTTCAACCGGCGCTACGCACCCGGCTACGTCCAGTGCGCCGACCATCCGCGCGAGCTGATCCTGATGCAGAAGAACCGCATCGGCCTGCCCGAGGAACCGCGCCGGATGATCCTCGACGACTTCATCCACGTCGTGGACACCCTGCGGTTCCTGGTACCGGGAACCGTCGACGACGTCACCGTACGGGCCCGGGCCGAGCGCGGGCTGCTGCACCACGTCGTCCTGCAGCTCTCGGGCGAGGGCTTCACCGCGCTCGGCGTGATGAACCGGCTCAGCGGCTCCGCCGAGGAGATCCTGGAAGTCTCCGGCCAGGACACCAAACGGCAGGTGGTCAATCTCGCCGAGGTCATGGACCACAAGGGCCAGCCGACGGTGCGGCGGCGCGGCGACTGGGTTCCGGTGGCCCGCCAGCGCGGCATCGAACAGTGCGTGCTGGCCTTCCTCGACGCCGTCCGCGCGGGAAAGGCACTCAGCGCCCGTGACGCGCTGGCGACCCACGAACTGTGTGAGCGGGTGGTGCGGGCGGTTCAGGAGCGGTCTGCCTGAACCGTATGGCCCGTACGCCCTCGGTGATGCCCAGACCCAGCAGGATCAGCAGCGCCGCGTGCACCGGCCAGTCACCGAACCGCACATAGGGCGTGGTGCCGTCGGCCAGCGGCACCTCGTACACCTCCGAGGTGCTGGAGTCCGTACCGAGCCAGGGTCCGGTGCGTGCGCCGCCGGGGCCGTAGACGGCGGAGACGCCGGTGAGCGTCGCGTGCACCATCGGACGGCCGGTCTCGGCGGCCCGCAGCGCGGCGAGCGAGGCGTGCTGCTCGGGGGCCCAGCTCCGCTGGAACGTCGACGTCGACGACTGGGCGAGCAGCACCCGGGCGCCGTCCTCGGTGAGATGGCGGCTCATGTCGGGGAACGCCGACTCGAAGCAGACCATGGGGCCGATGCGCAGGCCCTGCCCGGTGTCCATGACCACCTGCTCGGTGCCGCGCCTGCGGTCCTCACCGGCCGCCTTGCCGACGGAGGTGGCCCAGCCCAGCACGGAACGAGCTGGGACGTACTCGCCGAAGGGCACCAGCCGCATCTTGTCGTAGCGGTCACCGGTGGGACCCTCCGGGCCGACGATCACCGAGCTCTTGTAGATGCCCGGCAGGTCGGAGCGGCGTGCGTCCACGTTGACCAGGATGTCGGCGCCGGTCTCGCGGGACAGCTCGGTGATCCGGTCGGTGAGGTCGGAACGGTCCGCGAGGTCGAAGCCGACACTGCTCTCACCCCACACGATCAGGTCCAGGTCCTGCCCGACGAGGTCGCGGGTGAGCCGTTCCTCGCGGGCGAAGCGGTTGTCGGCGCCGGCCACGATGCCCGCCTGTACGACGGCGATCCGCACCCGGCCGTCCGTCCCTGGCACCGGCGACCACATCCAGGCCGCCGAGGCCGCGGCGGCGGTGGCGACCAGTGCGGCGAGCGCCGGGACCCGGAACCGTCGTACGGCGACGAGCACGGCGACCGCCACATTGACCGCCACCACCAGGAAACTCAGCAGCCACACCCCGCCGACCGAGGCGAGCCGCAGCGCGGGCGTCACCTGCCACTGGGTCGCCCCGAGCAGCCCCCAGGGCCCGCCGAGGCCCTGCCAGGAGCGGACGAGCTCCACCATCAGCCAGCCCGAAGGCAGCACGAAGAGCGCGGTGACGACCCGGCCCCGCGAGGGCACTCCGCCCAGGTACCGGCGCACCAGCAGCCCCCAGGGCGCCCACAGCGCGCCCAGCAGGGCCGCTATCACGAAGGTGAACACGTGCAGGCTCGGCAGCAGCCAGTGGTGCACGGCCAGCATGAAACCGAGGCCACCGAACCAGCCGTCGTAGGCCGCCCGCTTCCGGGTGGGGGCGGTGCGGACCAGCAGGATCCACGGCACGAGGCAGACGTAGGCGAACCACCACAGCGAAGGCGCGGGGAACGCCAGCATGGGCAGCGCGCCCGCCAGCGCGGCGACGAGATGGCGCCGCCAGGTGGAGGTGAGCCAGTCGTCGGGCAACTTCATGCAGCGCCTCCCTCCCCGGTGCGTGACTCCAGTGTGCGCGCCCCGGACGATCTCCGACAGGCGGCCGCCGGTCAGCCCGCCGGTCAGCCCGCCGGTCGGCCTGCCGGTCAGCCCGCCGACCGGGGAACCTGGCGCCACTTCTCCTGGACGGTCACCTGGCGCAGCCGCCAGCCGTCGTACGTACGCAGCAGCCCGAAGGCGTAGCGGCCGCCGCACACGAAGTCCGGCGCGGTGGCTCCGTCGTCCTGGGCCGGCCCGCTTCCCGCGAACCGCATCGGGTTGACGTAGTCCGCCTCGACCCGTGCCGTATCTCCGGTGTCCTGTTCCAACAGGCCGAAACGTACCCGGCGATTGACGATCAGATGCTGGCGCATCGCGAAAAGTTCCATGGAACGGGAGAGCCACTCTGCGACCTGGTCCGGATCGCCCTCGACACCACCGGCCGACCGGTAGTCCGCGCGCCCGTCCGGCGCGAAGAGCCGCCGGTACCCCTCCCAGTCCCCGTCGTCCACGGCCACCGCGTAGTCGGTGATCAGTTCGTCGACGGCAAGCCGGTCCATCACGGTGGCGAGCTCTACACGCTGCGTCATCGGCTCAGTGTTGGGCACGGAGGCGACGGGGCCAAGAGGCGTGCAGCGACGAACAGGTGGGCGTGGCGACGAGTAAGTGGAGCGTGCGGCTACGAACAGGTGGAGCGTGCGGTGACGAACAGGTGGAGCGTGCGGCGGCGAACCGGCGAATCCCGTCCGGATCCGGCTCGCCTTCCTCGCCCTCAGGCCATAGCCTTCCGGCGTGGACTCGAGGAAGCCGGTGGACCCCGAAGCACTCATCACCCACTACGGCCTGCAGCCGATACCCCAGGAGGGCGGTCTCTTCCGGGAGACCTGGAAGGGGCCCGAGCGCCCGGACGGCGGACCCGAGGGGACCGCGATCGTAGCCCTGCTCACGGCGCACGACTACTCGGCCCTGCACCGTCTCCCGTATGCCGAGACCTGGCACTTCTACCTCGGTGACCCGCTGGAACTGTTGCTGCTGGCACCGGACGGCACGGCGCGCACGGTTGTCATCGGCCCCGATGTCCTGGACGGCCAGCACGTCCAGTACACGATCCCGGCCAGGACCTGGATGGGCGGTCGCGTGGTGGCGGGCGGCGCGTGGTCGTTCTTCGGCTGCACGATGGCGCCCGGATTCACCTACGACGGGTACGAGCACGGCGACGCCGCCGAGTTGACCGCCCGCTACCCCGACCAGGCCGACCGAATCAGCGCCCTGTGCCGACCTGCCTGAGCGGTCTCCCGCCGGGATGTGGGGCATGACGGCGGTCGAGTCACAGGTGCTTCGGGGGAACCACTGTCACCGGGTTTTCGCTGCCGTGATCGCCTGGCGCAGTGCCTGCAAGAACGCGCGGCCGTCGGCGTCATCGCCCAGCGCGACGTGGTAGGAACCACGTTCGGGCCGGCCCGACCAGGGCGCGGTGATGTTGACGCCGCTGTCCTCGGGCACCCGGAGGCGGCCGGCGACCCGTTCGGCCAGTGCGCTGTGCGGAGACACGGCCAAGTCGTCCAGCCGGGCGGAGAGCACGACGGTGCCCGTGGACGTCCGGGTCACCGCCACCACCAGGTGGTGGGGGGTGAACAGGGCCGTCGTGTGATGCTCGGGATCCGGGTCGGCCAGGCCCTTGAGGCGGGAACGCAGAGTCGGCTTGTACAGGCGGGTACTGACAGTGGCACAGCAGGCGACCGCGTTCGCGAACACGTCACCGAGGAGCTGGGTCTCCGCGTGGGCGGCGATCGCGTCCCGTACGCCCGGCTCGATCTCGTCCGGCCCGCAGTGTCTGCTGCCGCGCTTGTACAACCGCTCCATTCCGGCCCCTCCCTGACCTCGTCCGTCACGTCGTTGGTCTGTTCCGTGAACGCGACAGGCTGATCTGCTCAGTGGGGGGCGGCCAAGTCTTTCACGGTGAGGCAGGGCTGGGGCAGGGACAGGGACGGGCACAGGGAAAGGGAAGGAGCGGGGAAAGGGAAGGGCCCGGGGAAAGGGAAGGGCCCGGGGAAAGGGGATGGAGCGGGGACAGGAGTGCGGGCCGCGGAGTGGTCTGGTCAGGCCGCCTCGATGACTTCGCCGCGGATGGCGGCGGCCCACTTCACTACCAACGCCTCGTACTCCGCCCGCTCCTGGGTCGACAGGGAGCCGCCCGAACGCATCCAGAGCGCTCGGATCTGCTCGTTCAAGGCGGCCGCAGACCGCACGGAACCAGGGTGGGTGAGTTCGGGGGACATGTGCACAAGCGTAGGCCCCGGAACTGAGCGTGCGCTACCGGTCTGCTGTCACTTGCGTATGCGCTTGCTCACTCTCCGTCCGAACGATGGCTGACGCGGATGAGAAGCGGCTGGTCAGGGCCGGTACCCGCGGCCTTGGAGCGGGTGCGGGGTCCTCCGGTGCCCGGTCGAAGAGTCGCGCAAATCACCCTGGAATCCATCGAAACCACACAGTGCGGCGGCCTGCGGGAGCGGCAGAACCGCGTTGTTCCGCGTGGTTGGGGCCGGGGTTGTGGTCAAGTGAGCACTTTCCGTGCGTCTTTCGCGCTCGCCGCCATAGTGCTTCTAGAGCAGAGGCGCAACGCTGTGGCGCCATGAAGCAGCGGATCGACGGCGTGACGCCGCCCTATGAGCCGGAGACAGAGCAGGCCCTGCGCAGATGGATGCCGCCGGGAGTCACGGTGGACCCCCTGATGCTCTTCAGGGTCCTCGTGCGCCATCCCGACCTCGCGGCGAGCATGCAGCCGCTGGGCAGTCGGCTCCTCATGCACGGCCGACTCTCCGACGCCGACCGCGAGTTGGTGATCAACCGGGTCGCCGCCCGTTCTGTGTGCGCGTACGAATGGGGTGTGCACACGGCGGTCTACGCGGAGGCCGCCGGGCTCACCCAGGAGCAGATCGCCCTCACCGCGACCGGCGCACCGGACGACGCTGCCTGGTCCCCGCGCCAACGGGCTCTCCTGCGCGCCGTGGACGAACTCCACGACACCGCCCGCCTCTCGGACCCGGCCTGGGCCGAACTGCGCGCCCACCTCGGCGAGGAGGAGTGCCTGGAGTTCCTGGTCCTGGCGGGCTGGTACCGCACGATCGCATACGTCCTGAACGGGCTGCGGATCGAACCGGAGCCGTGGGCAAGGGAGTTCCCGCTGGAGCGGGAGGCTTGACCGCACGTTGGGCCCGTGCACAGCGCCGTGTCTGAGGCGCGATGAGGGTGACCGCCCGCTGGTCAGCCCGCCGACTCCGCCGCGTGCGGGCTCAGCACACCCATGCTGACCAGCGCGATGATGACCGCGCCGAGCGCGATGCGGTAGTAGACGAACGGCATGAAGCTCTTGTGGGAGATGAACTTCATGAACCAGGCGATCACGGCGTAACCGACCCCGAACGCGATGACCGTCGCGAAGACGGTCGGACCCCAGGAGACATGGCCGCCCTCGGTCGCGTCCTTCAACTCGAAGAGACCGGAGGCGAGAACGGCCGGCATGGCGAGGAGGAACGAGTAACGTGCCGCGGCCGCACGGGAGTAGCCCATGAAGAGTCCGCCGCTGATGGTCGCGCCGGACCGGGAGACGCCCGGCACCAGAGCCATCGCCTGGGCCAGGCCGTAGAGCAGGCCGTCCTTGACGGTCAGGTCGTCGAGCTGCTTGCGCTGCTTGGGGGCCCGGTGCTTCCCGCCGGCCTCGTCGCGTGCCGCGAGGCGGTCGGCTATGCCGATGACCACGCCCATGACGATGAGCATCGTCGCGGTGATCCGCAGATCGCGGAACGGTCCCTCGATCTGGTCCTTGAGAGTGACTCCGAGCACACCGATCGGGATGGAGCCGACGATCACGAGCCAGCCCATCCGGGCGTTGGGGTCGCTGCGCATGTCCTTGTTCGTGAGCGAGCGGAACCACGCCGAGAGGATGTTGGTGACGTCCTTGCGGAAGTAGATCAGCACCGCGGCCTCCGTACCCAGCTGGGTGATGGCGGTGAAGGCCGCTCCCGGGTCCTCCCAGCCGGAGAAGGCGGCTGTCAGGCGCAGATGCGCGCTGGAGGAGACCGGCAGGAATTCGGTCAGCCCCTGGACGAGTCCGAGGATGAGGGATTCAAACCAAGACATGAAGTTTCGTGATCCAAGCGCTGATCGTGAGGCAGGCGGGGGGAGAGGGGCATGCGGGCGTGCCGCGGTTCGCGGTGATCAGGAATTGTTGAGGGGCCAGACTAGCGTCCTCATGCGACAGCCCAGTCACAGGGGCTTCGCGAGGACGCCGGTCCCCGCGGTGTGCTGCGGCTTTCTTCCGGCGGTGATGCCGGCGGTGGTGCCGGTGCCGGTTCAGCGGGCCCGAACGCGCCCGGAACGGGCGCCTCGTGAGCCGCGCGGGGACGACTGACGCCTCGGTCACCGGCTCCATCGGGGCTTCCCGCTGGACCTGCTCGGCGCCCAGGCTCAGGGGCACGATCGGCTCCCTGCTGGTCCGCAGCCTGCCCGGGCCCGGCCCGCTCACCCCACCCCATCGGCCCGTACCCCGACCGCGGTGCCCGTCGCCTCCCGCATGGCACGCACTGGCGGGTCGACGTCGCGGCGCAGTGCGCCGGCGGCGTGACGCGGTACATCGCCGGGTCGGTGTCGCGCAGCAGCTCACCGGCGCCGGCGCGGGCCGCGCGGGGGGCGAAGAGTAAGGGCGCGTGGAGCTGTAAGCGCCGCAGACGCGGCAGGACGTCGTCCCGCACGGCCGGCCGCAGGGCGGCGGTTCTCTACCGCTTCGCCAGCACGGCCGCTCCCGGCCCGCCCAGCCGGGACAGGGCCGCTGTGTGCCGACCGGAGACGAGGAGCAGCAGGGCGGCGATCGGGCCCTCGACCACGGCGTCGCCCTCCCCGGCGGACCAGTCCGTGTCGGTGGCCACGAGGCGCAAGCCCCGCAGTCGCTTGCGGGCGTGGAAGGGGAAGCCCATCCGCCAGACGTGCTCGGTGGAGTGGCGCGCGGCCTCCGGCGGCATGACGCGATCGATGCCGAGCGGGACGGCGATGTCCTGGCCGTGGACGAGGACGTCCATCATGGCGTCGGCGAGGTTCTGGCCCGGCGCGAGGCGCCTGGATCCCGATGCCGCCCGCAGGTCGGCCAGGAGGTCGGCCGGGGGGCGGGTCCCCTCCCGGCGCGTGACGTTGTCGACGAACCGGTCGAAGTTGCCGCGGGCCCGGATCACGTCCAACAGCACCGGCGCCAGCCGGGCCCGCGGGGCGAAGCCGAGATGAGCGGCCACGTCCCGCACGGTCCACCCCTCGCACAGCGACGGGCACGCCCACTGCTCAGGGGGCAGCGACATCAGGAGGTCGGCCAGGTCGGCCCGCTCCTCGTCGATGACCCTCCACATCGCCGCCTTCTCCATGCCCGCCATGACCGCCCCCAGAGGTGAAGTCGAGCGCGTTACTCTGACCAAGGTAGTCAGATTCTCTGTCTACCTTCCAGTCCAAATTAGTCAGAGCCTCTGACTAGTGTCAAGGAGTCGCAGTCGCATGGCCGACGAGGTCAACATCGGAATCCTGCTCTTCGTCGCCTACCGCGCGATGGAGAACCGGGCCTTCGCCGCTGTCGCCGCGGCGGGGTACGAGGACATCACCCCGGCCCAAGGCAAACTTTTGCAGCGCGTCAACGCGGGCGGCTCCCGCCTCAGCGAGCTCGCCGAGGCCGCCCAGGTGACCAAGCAGACCGCCGGCTACCTGGTCGACCAGTTGGAGCGCGGCGGCTATGTGGAGCGCTGCCCGGACCCCACCGACGCCCGGGCCCGCCTCGTCCGCCTCACCGCCAAGGCGCGCGAACTGATCCCCGTCGGCGATGCGGCGGTTGCCGAGGTCGAGGCCGAGTGGACCTCCTACCTTGGTAAACGCAGGATGGAGCAGCTCCGCGACACCCTCACCAGGCTCCGCGAGATCACCGACCCGTACATCGACCGCTGATCCGTCGACCGCTGATCTGCACATGAACCGCTGACCCGTACATCGACCGCTGACCCGTTCATCGAGCTATGACCCGTACATGAACCGCGGAACGCGGCCGTCGACCGCTGAGCGCGGCCGTCGATCCAGGCCGCCGCACTCGGCCGAGCGTGATCCCGGCCGACCGCCGACTGCCGACCGCCGACCGCCGACCATGATCCCCGGCCGGCCGCCGCACTCGGCCGACCGCGATTGCGGCCGCAGCATTCGGCCGGCCACGACCCCGGCCGGCAGTGTGATGGAAAGGGAGGGGCCAAGATGCCCGAATACTCACTCGCTCTGAGTGATGCGGAGATCGCCCGCTACCAGCTCATGGCCGAAATGGCGGAGCAGAGAGAACGCGGCCTCTGGACCGCGGCCGGAGCGGTCCCCGGAGCGCGGATCGCCGACGTGGGCTGTGGACCGGGGGCCATCGCAGCGCGGCTGGCGGCCATGACCGCTCCGGCCGGCGCCGTTTGGGCCGTCGACCGGGACAGCGGCGCCCTGGCCGTCGCCGAGGCACTCGCCGAACGATCCGGCGTGCGGTTGCACACGCTGACGGGTTCCGCCGACGCCACCGGGCTGGAACCGGGAGTGTGGGACCTGGTGATGCTGAGACACGTCCTGGCGCACAATGGCGGGCGCGAACAGGCGATCGTGGATCACCTCGCCGAGCTGGCCAAGCCCGGCGGTGCGGTCTACCTGGCCGACATCGACGCGGACTCCTCCCGCGTGCGCGGGACCACCGACCCGGTGTTCCAGGAGATGGAGGACCGCTACCGCGAACTGCACCGTCTCCGGGGCAACGATCTGACCGTCGGCACCCGGCTCGACGAACTGCTCACGACGGCCGGCCTGGACGTCGTCGCCTTCCAGGGACACATCGACATCGTCAAGCCACCGCCGGGCATGCGCGGCCCGGTCTGGGCGGCCCGCGACGCCCTGGTCGCCGACGGTCTGGCCACCCATGACGACATCACCCGCTGGGACGAGGCGTTCCGGCGAGCCGAAGGGGACGGAACCGGGATCAGGTTCTTCGCCGCCGTATTCGTCGCCTTCGGACGGCGCCCAGCTCCTTGATCCGCTCGGGAGGTCTCGGGAGGTCTGGGGAGTTGCTGCTTCCTCATCGGCACCGAAGAGCCCCGTCACCGGCACCCGCCGGCCCCCTCACCCTCACCCATCAGGTCTCACTGTCCAGAACCCCCACGGAGCTAACCCCGCCCCCCGGGGTGTTGACCATCCCCACGACGGCCACATAACTTGCGAACGGAGGGAAAGCGCTTGCTGTTCGAGTCGATGGAGTGCTGATCAGGTACATGAGTGGAACCACCAGCAGGTCAACGCCCACAACCGCCAGCGAGAGCGCAGAGGGGCCGCGCAGGTTCGAGGGCCGTCGCATCAAGGCCGCCATCGTGGGCGCCGGCGCCATCGGGCGCGGCAGCCATCTGCCGGCGCTCGCCGAACTCGCCGCAGCGGGAGAGGTGGAGATCGTCGCCGGGGTCGACATCGACTCCGCCGCGGTGGAGAAGCTCTGCGCCGACGGCGGCATCCCGCATGCCTACACCGATCTGGACCGCATGCTCCGGGAGCAGCGGCCCGACCTGGTCACCATCGGCACTCCGCCCACTCTGCACCTGACGCAGAGCGTCGCCGCGCTGCGGTCCGGCGCCTGGGTCTGGTGCGAGAAGCCGCCGGTGCTGTCGCTCGCCGACTTCGACGCCGTAGAGGCCGAGGAGGGCACGGACGGCGGACCGTACGCGTCGATCGTCTTCCAGCACCGGTTCGGCTCCGGCACCCGGCACGTCAAACGGCTCCTCGCCGAAGGGGCTCTGGGGCGGCCGCTGGTGGCGCACTGCCAGACCACCTGGTACCGCGACGCCGCCTACTACGCGGTGCCCTGGCGCGGGCGCTGGGCCACGGAGGGCGGCGGGCCCGCCATGGGTCACGGCATCCACCAGATGGACCTGCTGCTCGATCTGCTGGGGCCGTGGAGCGAGGTCCGGGCGATGACCGCACGGCTGGTGCACGACGTGGAGACCGAGGACGTCTCGACGGCCCTCGTCCGCTTCGAGAACGGGGCCCTGGCCACGATCGTGAACAGCGTGCTCAGCCCGGACGAGGTCAGCCGCATCCGCGTCGACTGCGAACTGGCCACCGTCGAGCTGACGCACCTGTACGGCCACAGCAACGACAACTGGCGCATCACCCCGGTGCCGACGGCCCCCGAGGCGGATGTCGCGGTGTGGCGCGACTTCGGGCCGGACGTGCCGAGTTCGCACCTGGAGCAGCTGCGGGAGCTGATCGCGAGCATGCGCGCCGGCGAACGGCCGCGCAGCAGCGGCGCCGACGGACGGACCAGCCTGGAGCTGATCAGCGCCCTCTACAAGGCGGCGTTCACCGACACGACCGTCCGGGCCGGGGACATCGGGCCCGGCGATCCGTACTACACCGTCCTGCACGGCGGCGCCCCCGGCTGGGCCCCCGCCGCGACCGAGGAGGCGACGGCATGACCGGCCTGCGCATGGTCCACGCCCACGGCGACCGCATCACGGTCACCGAACCCACCACCGGCGTGGAGCTCTTCGCCTACGTCTACCGGCCGGAGGCCGCCTGGGAGGCTCCCAAGCCGTATCTGCACCCGATCCGCACGCTCGCCGGGGACGTCGTCACCGACTACCGGCCCAACGACCACCGCTGGCACAAGGGCCTGCAGATGACGGCCTCGCATCTGTCCGGATCCAATCTGTGGGGCGGCAACTCCTACGTGCACGGCGAGGGCTATCTCGCGCTGCCCGAGCGGGTCGGTTCGATGGCCCACGTCACCTTCGAGGAGGTCGCCGCCGACGACTCGGGTGCGGTGATCGCCGAGCGGCTCACCTGGCACCCGTACGACGGGACGCTGTGGGCCGACGAGGAACGCCGGATCGAGGTCCACGACGTCGACCCGGGCGCCGGTTCCTGGGCGCTGACCTGGACCAGCGCCGTCACCAACCGGCGCGACGAGCCGCTGCGGTTCGGCAGCCCGACCACCGCCGGGCGGGAGATGGCGGGCTACACCGGTCTGTTCTGGCGCGGTCCGCGGGCCTTCCGGGACGGCCGGATCACCGGGCCCGAGGGGGAGGGGCCGGAGCTGATGGGGCAGCAGGCGCCCTGGATCGCGTACTCGGGCGAGCACGACGGCACGGACGGGCACGCCACGCTCGTCTTCGCCCACGCGCCTGAGAACGACCACACGGGAGCCGGGGGCGCCCATCCGGCGCACTGGTTCGTGCGCAACGAGCCCTTCGCCGCGGTCGCGCCCTCCTGGGCCTTCTTCGAGGAGTTCGAGCTCGCCCCCGGCGACACCCTCACCCGCCGCTACCGGGTCGTCGTGGCGGACGGGGAGTGGGAACGTGGGGACGTGGAGAAGTACCTGGCGGACCACCCGTGGTGAGCCCGGCCGGTGTCGGCGCCTTCACCGGGCTGCCCGGAGGCGTCGCGCTCTCGCACCTGTCCGTGTACGACTGGCCGGCCGTCGACGGCGTGTGCGGCGGCACCCCGCACATGCACCTGACCTGCTCGGAGGCGTACGTCGTCACCGGCGGGCGCGGCGCGGTGCAGACGTTGACGGCCTCGCGGTACGAGGTGACACCGCTCGAGGCGGGCACGGTCGCCTGGTTCACGCCCGGCACCATCCACCGGCTCGTCAACGAGGACGAACTGCGGATCACCGTGCTCATGCAGAACAGCGGGCTGCCGGAGGCCGGGGACGCCGTGCTCACCCTGCCCCCCGAGTACCTGACGGACCCGGAGACATACGCCCGCGCCACCGTCATCCCCTCGGACGCCCCCGAGGCGGAGCAGGAGCGGGTCGCCCGGGCCCGCCGGGACCTGGCCCTGGAGGGCTACCGGGCGCTGCGCGCGGCCGACGGGCCCGAGCCGCTGGCCGCCTTCCACCGGGCCGCCGCCGCGCTCGTACGGCCGCGGCTCGCCGAGTGGCGCGAGCGGTGGCGGAACGGGGCCGAGGCCGCCGCAGCGGCCACCGGGGCGCAGCTCGACCGGCTGGAGCGAGGCGACACCGGGCACCTCGCCGATGCCGTCGTACGCGCGGAACAGCCGTCCGCGCACGGCAGGTTCGGGATGTGCGGGCGACTCGACGTGTACCGGACGTGAGCCGGTCGGTCAGTCCGTCGAGCCGGAACGGAGGTGGTGGCGCTTGCACCACGCCACTACCGCCCCGGCCAGCCCGGTCACCACGATGAACCCCATCGCCAGCAGGAACGCCGGTGACATCGGCGTCGAGGCACGGGCGCCGGCGACGACGTAGGCGGCCGTGTTCGGGATCGACCCCAGAGCGGTGGCCAGCAGGAACGCCGTCGGGCTCATCCGGGAGACGGCCGCGCAGTAGTTCGCCGCCCAGAACGGCACTCCGGGGAAGAGCCGGACCGCCATCATCGAGCGGAAGCCATGCCGGCTGAGCTGGCCGTCCGCGGCCTTCAGCCAGCGGGCGCGCAGCAGCGGGCGCAGCGCGTCCTGGCCCAGCACCCGGCCGAGCCCGAAGGCCAGCCCGGCACCCAGCACCGTGCCTGCGAGCGATGCCGCGATGCCCACCTGGGACCCGAAGAGCGCGCCCGCCGCGATGTTGAGGATCGGGCGCGGCACGAACGCGACCGTGACCAGCGCGTACGCCACGGCGAACAGGGTCACCGCGGCGGCGCCCTCCATCTGGGGCGGCCAGCCGTTCGTGATCAGCCGCTGAGGCTCGAAGAGCAGCACGGTCGTCGCGGCGGCCGCGAGCAGCGCGACCAGCAGCGACAGCCGCGACCACGGCGAGAGCACGACTCTCGCCCAGCGGGTGGCGAACTGTTGCTGACTCGGCGGAGCCGGAGCGGACTCCGTGGCCGGTGTTGTCGTCGCAGGTGCCGTGGCGGCCGTGGGAACAGCCGTGGCAGTGGCCGTGGGGGTGGTGGCCGCGACGGTGCCCCCAGAGCGGATGGTGGCATCGAGCATTCGGCGACAGTAACCGACGCATGTGTGTGATCGCCGTATGGTCCGTCGCACCTCGGTCACAGGATCCTGAACGCCGGGTGCGGGCGGGCGCGCCGACCGCCGTCCCCGAACTGCCCGTTCACGGCCTCACCATGCACGTTTTGCCACGTCGGCGTGTGAGTAGTCTCTCCTCCGCCCACGACGGCGACATGGCGGGAGTCACTGCTTCCGGGCCCTGGACACCGCGAACGCCGTGACGGCGAACAGCACGCAGACCGTCAGCGAGCCGAAGAAGAGCACTTCGACCCATCCCGGGGTCGCGCCGGTGACCGTGCCGTCCTCCGCCACGCACGCGACCTCCGGGGGGAAGCCGCTCCTTCGCACGTCACCGCAGAAGTTGGGCAGGTCGTCGTTGATCACATACGCGTTTGCCCAGGCCAGGAACAGGGCGCAGAGGAACACGACGAACGAGCCGAGACAGACGCGCCACAGCGGGTGCCGGCCCTCCTGCGGTAATCGGGCGTTCCGGTCCCGCGGCGATCCGGTCTTGGTGGAGGGAGGTGTCATGCGCCGCAGCGTATCTCCCGTGGTGTTCCGCACCGCTGACCACCCGTCAGCCCACCCGTACAAAAACCATTCGACGCCGCCGGATCCGTCGACGATGATCTACGGCATGTTCCGGCACACCTTCGTCCTCGCAGCATCCGCGGTCGCGGATGCCCCGAAGGCTGCCGTTCTGATCTTCCTGGCCGCCACCGACGGCGCCCGAAGCTGACCCTCCCCGGATCGTCCGGCGGACCCCGCAGGGGGAGGGTCGGCAAGTACCCGGGGTCCCCGTCCTGCTGTGCGCCCTGCCGAGCAGGACCATCACTCCTGAGGCTTCGAGGTAATCAGCCATGCCCAAAACCGCATACGTGCGCACGAAACCGCATCTGAACATCGGCACCATGGGCCATGTCGACCACGGCAAGACCACCCTGACCGCCGCCATCACCAAGGTCCTCGCCGAGCGGGGTTCCGCCGACGGCACCGGCGCGGGGACCGGTACGACCAAGTTCGTCCCGTTCGACCGCATCGACCGAGCGCCGGAGGAGGCGGCGCGCGGCATCACCATCAACATCGCGCACGTCGAGTACGAGACCGACACCCGGCACTACGCGCACGTCGACATGCCCGGCCACGCCGACTACGTCAAGAACATGGTCACCGGGGCCGCGCAGCTCGACGGGGCGATCCTCGTCGTCTCCGCGCTCGACGGGATCATGCCGCAGACCGCCGAACACGTGCTGCTCGCCCGGCAGGTGGGCGTCGACCACATCGTGGTCGCGCTCAACAAGGCCGACGCGGGCGACGAGGAACTGAGCGACCTGGTGGAGCTCGAGGTCCGCGAGCTGCTCACCGCGCACGGCTACGGGGGCGACGCCGTACCCGTCGTACGGGTCTCCGGGCTGAAGGCCCTGGAGGGGGACCCGCGGTGGACGACCGCGATCGAGGCGCTGCTCGACGCCGTGGACACCTATGTGCCCATGCCCGAGCGGTACGTCGACGCGCCGTTCCTGCTGCCGGTGGAGAACGTGCTGACGATCACCGGCCGGGGCACGGTCGTCACGGGCGCCGTGGAGCGTGGTGTGATCCGCGTCGGCGACCGTGTCGAAGTCCTCGGCGCGGGCCTGGAGACCGTCGTCACCGGCCTGGAGACGTTCGGCAAGCCGATGGACGAGGCGCAGGCCGGCGACAACGTGGCGCTGCTGCTGCGCGGGGTGCCGCGGGACGCGGTGCGCCGCGGGCACATCGTGGCGGCGCCCGGCAGTGTCGAGCCCAGGCGGCGCTTCTCCGCGCAGGTGTACGTGCTGTCGGCGCGCGAGGGCGGCCGTACGACGCCGGTGTCCACCGGCTACCGGCCGCAGTTCTACATCCGCACCGCGGACGTGGTCGGCGACGTAGACCTCGGCGAGGCTGCGGTGGCCAGGCCCGGTGACACCGTCACGATGACGGTCGAGCTGGGCCGCGAGGTGCCGCTGGAGCCCGGTCTCGGCTTCGCGATCCGCGAGGGCGGCCGGACGGTCGGCGCGGGAACGGTCACCGCGGTCGGCTGAGCGACGCGGGTGCCCGCTCATACGGGGGGCGGGCACCCGCTCGTGCACTGCGGGGGCGGGCACCCGCTCGTGCGCACGCCGGGGTCAGTGTTCGCGCAGCGCCGGGTCGACCTGCCGCAGCCGCAGGTCCTCCAGCGTCTCGATCTGGCGCATGGCGCGTTCGAGGAGCCGGTCGAGCTGGTCGGGGTCGAGGCGGTCGTCGTCGCCGCTGATCCGGCGCAGCGCGCGCCAGGCGGCGGCCTTGCCCTCCACGCCGATCCGCAGCAGCTCCAGCTCCAGAAGAGTGCTGAGCGGGGAGCGGTGGATGAGGTTCCCGTTGGGCTTCAGCCGGCCCAGCCGCTCGGCGAACCGGCTCGCGTAGACCTTGTACCGCTGCACGGGTACGTCGAGCCGGCGCATGATCTCCAGCAGGCTCGCCCGGTCCTGGGCGATCTCCGCCGCGATCGGCCGGACGGTCTCGCCGACCGCCGAGCCGCGGTTCGCCTGCGCCAGGTGCCGGGCCCGTTCGGTACCCAAGGTGGCTCCGGCCAGGTGATCGTTGAGATAGATGCCGAGCCGATCCACTCGGAGTCCGCGGGTGCGCGGTCGGTGGGTCGTACCGGCGCTTGATCGATCGCTCATGGCACCTTCCCTTCACGATCCACATCGGTGATGCGTGCTGCGTCCCGCGGCGGTCAGCCGCCGAACCGGCGATTCGCACCGAGTACCCCGCTTTACGGGGAAATATCGCGCTGTGCCGGCCGTCGCGCTGGGGTACGCAAGCCCGCCCAGGGCCTTTCTGCGTCGCTTCCCGCGTTGCGGACCCGCCCCGAAGGAAGTGCGGACGCGCGCCGTCCCGCTCGGCACGCGCCCGCAGAGACCCGGCCGCCGGGTCCCTGGGCCCCCCGGACCGCCGCGCCCAGGGAGGCCGGCCGGTCCTGGTCCCTGGTCCGGCGGAGCCGGAGCAACTCGTGAGCTTGTCGGCGACCCGTCAACCGCTGACGGAGCATCAAAGCGCGGGCCATCCGCAGGGATTCGAGCTCCATGAACCCGATCGATCCGGTTTCGACGTCTTTCACAGCCCGATTCGACGCCTTGCACGGCCCGTCGGGAGCCGGAACGGGTACCCCGGGCGTTGCCGGGCAAACCGGGCACCCGAGCTGGGGCGACGGCACAATGGACCTGTGGAAGAGCCGATACCCGTGACGCGGGACGTCGATCACGGGACCGCCAAGCTCATGCCGGACGTCGACCGGGACCGGGCCTGGCTGCTGACCGTGGACGGGGCGCCGCAGTCGTACGTCGACCTCGACGCCCCCACGCATCTGGAGTTCGAGTACGCCCAGCGGCTCGGGCACGTACTGGAGGTGGTCGCCGAGCCGGGCCGGGCGCTCGACGTGCTGCACCTCGGCGGCGGGGCGCTCACCCTGCCCCGCTATCTCGCCGCCACCCGGCCCGGTTCACGGCAGCACGTCGTGGAAGCCGACCGCGGACTGCTGGAGCTCGTCGTCGCTCATCTGCCCGTGCCCGAAGGCTCCGGCATCACCCTGCACGCGGCCGACGCACGGGCATGGCTGGAAGCCGCACCGTCCGACTCGGCGGACGTGCTGATCGCCGATGTCTTCGGCGGCTCACGTGTCCCCGCCCATCTGACTTCCGTCGCGTACGCCCGGATCGCCGACCGGGTGCTGCGCCGCGACGGGGTCTATCTGGCGAACCTCGCCGACGCCGCACCCTTCGCCTTCCTCCGCTCCCAACTGGCCACGTTCGCCACGGCCTTCGAGGAACTCGCGCTGATCGCCGAACCGGGCGTGCTGCGTGGCCGGCGCTTCGGCAACGCGGTCCTCGTAGCCTCGCACCGCCCCCTCGACATCGCCGCGCTGATCCGCCGCACCGCCGCCGACACCTTTCCGGCCCGGGTCGAACACGGCCTGGCGGTACGCGACTTCATGGGAGCGGCGGCGCCCGTCCGGGACGAGGACGCCGTACCGTCACCGGAGCCGCCGGACGGGGCGTTCGGGATCGGGTGATCCCGGGGCAAGGGCGTCTTCGCGCGCGGACTCGGCGAACGGGACGACATGTCCGGTGCCCGGCCGGCCGTCCGTGCGTCCGTAGCGCGCTCGTGTCGGCGCTACCGGGGCGTCAACACACAGAACTCGTTGCCGTCGGGATCGGCCATCAGCACCCGGCCGGCCTCGCTCTGGCCGGTGTCGATTCGAGTCGCCCCGAGGGACAGCAGACGCTCGACCTCTGCCTGCTGATCACCGTCGACAGACGGAGCGAGGTCGAAATGCAGCCGCTCCTTTCCTGTCTTCGGCATCACCGGCGGACCACCCCAGGTGATCTTCGGGCCGCCGTGCGGTGAGCGGATCGCGGTCTCCTCGTTCTGATCCCAGACCAACGGCCACCCCAGCGCTTCGCTCCAGAAGTACCCGACTTCCTGCGAACCGTCGCAGGCGAGCGCTCCGATGAAGCCGCAGTCCGCGAGGAAGTTGTTGCCCGGCTCGATGACACAGAACTCGTAGCCCTCGGGGTCGGCGAGCACCACATGACCCTCCTCCGGAAGCTGGCCGACATCGATGTGCCGTGCGCCGAGTTCCAGCGCCCTCGCCACGGTCTGCTGCTGGTCCTCCAGGGACGTACTCGTCAGGTCGAAGTGCATCCGGTCCTGGCCGGCCTTCGGCTCCCGGGTCGGAACGAAACGGATCCGGAACCCGGTGTCGTCACTGGGCAGGAGTGCGACGCCGCCGTGCGGATCGTCGGCCGTCTCCCAAGCCAGCAGCCCGGACCAGAACCGTGCGAGATGCAGCGGCCGGCTCGCATCGAAGCAGACCGCGAACAGTTGACAAGTCATTCCCTGCGCATCCCCCATCCGCTGACCAACCGCTGTGTCGTCAGGGCGCCTTGTCAGCCCCTCGGCCGGAAGCCTAAGGGTGAGCCGACGTCACTCGCAGCCGGGTTTTCCGACGGCGGCCGGACCGGGAGTGACCAACGGGGCAGGCAGCGAACGTTCTTCGCCGGGCCGTGTCGTAGCCTGTTGGCCATGTTGCGCCGTTTGCTGGCTCTGCCGTGGATACACACGGCGTACGACGTGGCGATCGCGCTGTTCGTCGTCTGGACGGCCTGGAGCTACGACACGGACGAAGACTTCCTCATCGGCTGTGCGATGGCGCTCGCGGTGGTGTTCCGGCGGCGTCGGCCGATGACCGTGATGTGCGTGGTCTCCGCGCTCGCGCTCGTCCAGTACCTGGTGGCGTCCGACCTGGCCGTGTACGACGTGGCGCTGTTCGTCGCGATGGTCTCGGTGGTCACCCATACCCGGACGATGTGGCACGCCTACGCGGCAGGCGCGATCGTGCTGCTGGGCGCGGTGGTCGCTTTCGGCGGGCTGCTCCCCGACGCGGCGGTGACCGAGAGCCTCGGCGACATCATCACCTTCGGTGGTGTATGCGCGGCCCTGTGGATGACCGCGATGGTGCTGCGGACCCGTCGGCTGTATGTGGCCACTCTGGAGGACCGGGCCGCCACTGCCGAACGGGAGCGTGAGCACCTGGTGCAGCTCGCGGCGGCCGAGGAACGCGCCGAGATCGCCCGGGAGTTGCACGATGTGGTGGCCCACAGCCTGGCGGTGATGATCCTGCAGGCCGACGGGGCCGGTTACGTCCTCAGGTCGGACCCCGACCGGGCCGGTACCGCGCTGAAGGCCATCGGCGACACCGGCCGTGACGCGCTGGCGGACATGCACCGGATCGTGCGCGTCCTGCGCGGCGGCCGGGCCTCCGGCCAGGGCGAGGCTCAGGACGCGGACGCCGACCGCCGCCGGGTCTCGCTGGACGATCTGGAGACGGTGGCCGAGCGTGCCCGCGCCGCGGGACTGAAGGTGACCCTGGAGATCGAGGGTGACCGGGGCGGGCTGTCGACGGCGGACGAACTGACCGTGCTGCGGGTCGTGCAGGAGAGTCTGACCAATGTGCTGCGGCACGCCGGTCCGGGCGCGGAGGTCACCATCACGCTGCGGTTCGACGAGGACGTGGTGGTGATCGGTGTGCTCGACGACGGAGCCGGCAAGCTGGCCGGTTCCCGGCCCGCATCGGACCGGGGCACAGGCGGGAACGGCCTGGTGGGCATGCGCGAGCGTGTGGAGGTGTCCGGTGGCAGTTTCACCGCCGGGCCGCGCCTGGGCGCGGGATGGCAGGTCGACGCGAAGCTGCCGGTGAGCCGACAGGCCGGCAAGCCGGTCAGGACGACGGGATGAGTGAGATGAGCGGACCGATACGTGTGGTCGTGGTGGACGACCAGCCACTGATCCGGGCGGGATTCGCCATGGTGCTGGCCGCGCAGAGTGACATCGACGTCGTGGGCGAGGCGGAGAACGGCGCGGACGCCCTGCGGTTGCTGGCGGGCACCGAGGCCGATGTCGTCATCATGGACATCCGCATGCCCGTCATGGACGGGGTGGAGGCGACCCGGCGGCTCAGTGAACTCCCCGACTCGCCCAAGGTGTTGGTACTCACCACCTTCGACACCGACGAGGACGCCTTCGCCGCGCTGGAGGCCGGCGCGAGCGGCTTCCTGCTGAAGAACACCCCGCCCGAGGACGTCGTGGGGGCGATCCGGGTGGTGGCGGCCGGCGAGTCCGTCGTCGCCCCGCGCGTCACCCGCCAGCTCCTGGACCGGTTCGCGGGCAAGCTGGCGCCCACGCCCCGCCATGACGAGCGGCTCGATCTGCTGACCGCGCGCGAACGAGAGGTGCTCGAGCTGATCGCCGAGGGCCTGTCCAACAGCGAGATCGCCACCCGGCTGTTCATCGCGGAGGCGACCGTGAAGACCCACTTCGGGAAGATCCTGACCAAACTGGACCTTCGCGACCGGGTGCAGGCCGTCATCTTCGCCTACGACTCCGGCCTCGTGGCCCCCGCGGGCTGACCGACCCCCCGGCCGGAGGAGGCGGGACTGCGACCGTGGTCGTAGTCCCGCCCTCCCCTCCCGGTCGCAGATGAGCGGCGCGGAGATCAGGTTCTGAACCGATGTGCCGCGACGCCCGGTCTTCGAGAATCAACCGTGTTGATCGACGAACGGTCGACAAACAACTCGGAAGAAATTCTCGGAGGTCGTCATGACTGCTGTCGCAAGCCCGCGCAAGAACAAGGGAATTGTATTCGGCGCCGTCGCGCTGGTCATTGCCGCGGTGGTCGCGGCAGGGGCCGGATATTTCTGGTGGCAGGAGCGCAATGAGGCCAGCCAGGCGTCCAAGGCCGACTGCGCGCTGGCGCAGCAACTCGTCGACTCCGTGAAGGAAATCCCCGGTGACAAGGCCGGTATCGAGAAGTGGGAGAAGACTGCGCAGCAGGGCAGGGCGCAGCTCAAGGACGGATACCTCGCCGCCCCGATCTCGAATTACCACTCGTTGGCGGCCATGAAGGCGAAGGGCGAGGAAACCCCGGCCGGCAAGAGGGTGACGCAGCTTTCGGACCAGGCCAACGAGCACTGCGCGGACGCCCTTGTCACGCTCACATTCCCTCCACTTTCCTCCTGACGTGGTCGCGGGAAGAGACTGGGAGCGCATTGCCATGAAGCAGCGAACGGAAATGCCCGCGCCCGATGGCGAGGCCATTGCCACGGCCGTGGATCTGGTCAAGACCTATCGGCAGGGGGGAGAGACACACGTCAGGGCCCTGGACGGGGTGACGGTCGGTTTCGCCCGCGCGAGGTTCACCGCCGTCGCCGGCCCGTCCGGCTCGGGCAAGTCCACGCTGATGCACTGCCTGGCCGGGCTCGACTCGGCCACCTCGGGCCAAGTGATCCTGGACGGCACGGAGTTGACCGGGCTGTCCGAGCGGTCGCTGACCCGGGTGCGGGCGGAGAAAGTCGGCTTCCTCTTCCAGTCGTTCAACCTGCTGCCGCAGCTGACGGCCCTGGAGAACATCGCGCTGCCGGCCACCCTGTCCGGCAGGAGCCTGGACCACGACCTGCTCGACCACCTCGTGGGCGTGCTCGGCATCGGCGCCCGGATGTCCCACCGGCCCGGCGAACTGTCCGGCGGACAGCAGCAGCGTGTGGCCCTGGCCCGGGCCCTGGTGACCCGGCCCGCCGTGGTCTTCGCCGACGAACCCACCGGCAACCTGGACTCGCGGTCGGGCACGGAGGTACTGGACCTCCTGCGCCGTTCCGTGCGCGACCTGGGCCAGACCGTGGTCATGGTGACGCACGATCCGCATGCCGCCGCCTACGCGGATCGGGTGCTAGTCCTCGCCGACGGACAGATCGTCGACGACGTCGACGTCTCCACCGCGTCCGGCGCCGATGTCATCCGGGGGATACAGGTCGTGGGGAGGGCCGGATGAACGCGAAAAGCCCCACGAAGAGCCCGCACAACCCCACCAAGAGCCCACACAACCCCACGAACAGCCCCTCCTGGCGCGCGAGCGTCCTGGGATCGCAACTGGCCGAACTGCTCCGGCGGCCCGGCCGGCTCCTGACGACCGGCCTGTCGGTCCTGGTGGCCGCCTTCGTCGTCTTCGCCACGGTCATGGCCCAGCAGATCACCGTGAACACCACCCTCGACCGCTTCCGCGGCACACCCGAAGCGACAGCCATGGTCGCGACCCCCGGCGGCGAGGCACCCGCCCTCAGCGCCGACACGCTCCAGCAGATCCGCGCGCTGCCCGGTGTGGCCGAGGCCATCGGCCGCACGGACTCCGGCGCACCGATCGTCGGTCCGTCCGAGCGCTGGCTCGAGCTCCACTCCGACCCCGGCACCGGGCCGCTGTCCCAGGTGCGGCTGGTGAAGGGAAGCTATCCCGACCGCGCCGGCGAGATCGCGGTCAACCGCCGGGCCGCCGAAGAACTGCAGCTGACCCCCGCCACCCGCACGACCCTCCAGGTCCCCGACCGCAGGAACCCGGAGAAGACCGTCAAGGTCACCGTCACCGTCACCGGTGTGGTGACGAGCACGGCCACCGCCGAACAGCAGTCCGGCGGTTACACCACCGACGCGCACATCGGGCGCCTGGCTGATCTGCCGGGCTATCAGCGCGTGGACATCCGCGCCAAGGACGGAGTCCCGCAGAGCGAGCTGTCGCAGCAGGTTCGCGGCGTACTCGACAGGACGTCCGCCGGCGCGTCCCTCGCTTCCGGGCGCGCCGTGCGGGCCCAGGAAGCCCGCGACACGCTGGAGGGGGACCTGAAGGAGGTCTTCCAGCTCATCTCCGTGTTCCTGGCCGTCGCCGTGGTGGCCGCGGCGCTGGTCGCCACCTCCACCTTCCGCATCGTCTTCGCGCAGCGGCTGCGGCAGTTGGCCCTCCTGCGCGCCATCGGCGCCCAGCAGCGGCGGCTGGTGACCGCCCTCGCCGTCGAGGGCGCCGTGGTGGGCGCGGTCGCGGGCTCGCTCGGGGTGCTGCTGGCGCTGGGCGCCGGACACCTCGCCCCGCCGGCCGCCCGCCTCCTCGCGGGAGCGAACCTGTCGGCACCGGGCTTCCCCGTCCTGTACACCGTGCTGGTGGTCCTGGGAACCGTTCTGGTGACGGTGTGCGCGGTCCTCGCGCCCGCCCTGTCAGCGGCAGGTGTGTCACCGCTCCAGGCACTGCGCTCCGCGGGCACCGTCCCGGGCGAGCGCGGTATCCGGCCCGCACGGCTCGCCGCCGGCGTCCTCCTCGCCGCCGCGGCGACGGGGCTCGCCGTCCTGCTCCTCGGCGATCTGCCCGAGCCGGGCCGGCAGGACTACGACCGCGACTTCCCCATGCTGGGCACCGTCGCCTCGGCGGCCCTGGCCTTCCTGGCGCTCATCGCCCTCGGCCCGCTCCTGGTCCGGCCCGTCCTGACCGTGGCCGGCTGGCCGCTGCGCCGACTGGGCACCACCGGCAGACTGGCCGTCAGCGGCGTCGGAGGCGCACCGCGCCGTGCCGCGGCCGTCTCCGTCGTCGTCGCCCTCGGCGTCGCCCTGGTCTCCGGCGCCCTCGTCGGCCTCGCCTGCCTCACCGGCTACATGGAACGCTCCGACGCCCTAGCGGCCCCCGCCGACTTCCGGGTCGCGGACGACAGCAAGGGCCTGGAACCCGCCGTCGTACGACAGTTCGCCGCGTTGCCCCAGCTCACCCATGTCACCGGCTACCGCACCCTCCAGGTCACCGCCGGCCCCGAGGGGGCGCGCGAGGAGATCGAGGTGTCGGACCTGGATCCGGGCGCCCTGCCCACCGGCAAGGACATCGGCACCGCCACCGGCACCCTCGACGACCTGGAACCGGGCAGCGCGGTCGTCGCGTCCGACGTGGCCGACCTCCTCGGCGTCACCGCGGGCGACACCTTCACCCTCAACTCCCGCCGCGGCGGCATCCGGCTGACCGTCGCCGCAACACTGCCCGGTCAGGGCCCGCTCCAGGCAGGCGTACTCGTCGTACCCGCCGATCTCGAACGGATGGGCGCCGCAAAGAACCCGAGCGGCATCCTCGCCGACGCCGCCACCGAGGGCCTCACCGCCCGCGGCAAGGCGCACCGGGCGCTGGAGGCCACGATCCGCGAGACCCGTGAACACATGGCCGACCCCGACGCCGTCACCATCAGCGTCCTGGCGGAGAACCGGGACAACAGCCGGGAAACGATCCGGATCACCGGCACCACCGCACTCGGCCTCGTCGCCCTGACCGTCCTCATCGCGGTCGTCGGCGTCACCGCCACCACCAGCCTGACCGCGATCGAACGCACCCGAGAGTTCGGACTGCTGCGCGCGCTGGGGCTGGGCGGCGGCGCACTGCGCCGGACCATCACCATGGAAGCCGGTCTGTACGGAGTCCTCGGCGGCGTCCTCGGCCTGGCCCTCGGCATCCCCTATGCCTGGTTGCTCATCCGCATCGCCGTCACCGAGGCACCTCTGCGGCTGCCCGCGGGGCAACTGCTGGTGGTCTTCACCGGCCTGGCGGCCCTCACGGCCCTCGCGGGCCTCCTGCCCGCCCGCCGCGCGACGCGTGTCACCCCGATGACAGCACTGGGCGACACCGAGTGAAGCCGTGGCCGAACGCCCCCCAGGTCCTGTGCCGTTGCCTCGCAGTCGTGTGCGCGTGGATTGGCCGGCAGGGCGGGCCCGGGGGGCGGGCCTTACCCTTCACCGGGTTCCGGTGCTCTCGCGCGAGGACGAGGGGCGCCCCGACGTGACCGGGACCTCCGGCGCCGGGGCCACCGCGACCTCGCGCCCGCGCCGCGTCAGATTCCGTACGTCCGGCACGCACAGCACCGCCACCGTCACCACCACGACCAGCGCGGCGCACCCCCACAGGGAGGCCGTACGCCCGAACGCGGTCTCCGCGGGGCCGGCCAGCGCCGTTGCCAGCGGTACCATCGCGATGGAGCCGAACCAGTCGTACGCCGAGACACGCGACAGCTTTTCCTCGGGGATCTCCTGGTGCAGCGCGGTCATCCAGGAGACGCCGAACACCTCGATCGCCAGCCCGCTGACGAACATCACAGCACACAGCGCACCCACCGGCGCCGGTACCGCGAGCGCGGCCGACGGCAGGGCCAGCGGGAAGACGCAGAGCGAGCCGGCCAGCAGCATGCGGCGCGGCTTCCAGCGCATCATCAGCACGGCGCCGCCGACCGTACCCGCGCCGAACGCGCCCAGCGCAAGGCCCCACGGTCCCGCCCCACCCAGGTGGTCCCGTGCGACCAGCGGCCCGTAGACCGACTCGGCCGCGGCGACGACCGCCACCACCACGGAGAACTGGGCGACGATCGTCCACAGCCACGCCCGACCGGTGAACTCCCGCCAGCCCTCGCGCAGATCGGCGAGCAGCCCGCCGCCCTTGCCGCGCGGCGGAATGTGGCTGACGTCGAGGAAGGAACGCAGCGCGGCGGCGACCGCGAACGCCGCCGCGTCCACCGCCAGTACCCAGCCGGGCCCGATGGCGGCCACCATGGCACCGCCCAGGGCCGCACCGCCGAGCCCCGCGCCCTGGGTGGCGAGACGGAACAGGGCGAAGGCGCGGCCCGCCTGCTCGCCGCTGACCGTGGACATCAGCATGCCCTCGGCCGCCGGGTTGAAGAACGCCTGGCCGGTGCCGCCGAGCGCGGTCAGCAGCATCATCTGCCACAACCGGGGCTCGCCGGCCAGGACCAGCACCGCGAAGGCGCCCTGCGAAAGGCAGTTGAGGGCGTTGGCGACGACCATCACGCGGTGCCGCGGCAACCGGTCGGCGACCGCGCCGCCGATCAGCAGGAAGAGCACCAGTGGCAGCGTCCGGGCCGCCGCGACCAGACCGACGTCGCCGCCGTCACCGCCCGAGTCGAGCACCGCGAACGCGGCGGCGATCAACGCTCCGTGGGCGCCGAGGTTGGTCACGACAGCGCCGGCGGTCAGCAGAGAGTAGTTGCGGCCGGCCCAGGGCAGACGGCGGCGCTCGAGGGAGGTCACCGGGTGACTATGGCGCCACGAGCCGGGCCTGCCAAACGATTTACCGACCGGACCGCATGATTCGGCCCGAACTCGCGACGGCCGGACCTTGAGGGTCGTTATCGCGCCAAGAGTCCGGGGCCCGCTGGGAGTCGGGGGTCCGCTGGGAGTCGGGGGTCCGCGGGGAGCCGGGGGTCCGCCGGGAGCCGGGGTGCGCCGAGAGTCGGGGGTCGCGGGGGCTGGGGTCCGCCGGGAGTCGGGGGTCCGCTGGGAGCCGGGGGTGCGCCGGGAGTTGCGGGTCGCGGGGAGTTGGGGTGCGCCGAGAGTCGGGGGGTCGCGGGGGCTGGGGTCCGCCGGGAGCCGGGGGTCCGCTGGGAGCCGGGGGTGCGCCGGGAGTTGCGGGTCGCGGGGAGTTGGGGTCCGCCGAGAGTCGGGGGTGCGCCGGGAGTCCGGGGCTGGTTGTGAGTCCGGCGCTGGCTGGGAGACTTTCAGGGTTCGCTGGGAGTCCGGAGGTTGCTGGGAGTGCGGGCCTCGCCGGGAGATCGGGTTCGCCAGGGGACCGGGGTTCGCCAGGGCGTCCCCGGCTTCGCTCGGCGCCAAGGCTTGCTAGGACCCTGGGGCTCGCTGGCTTGCTAGGACCCTGGGGCTCGCTTGGACCCAGGGCTCGCAGGATCCAGGGCCCGCCAGGACCCGGAGCTCGCTGTCGCGCCAGGGCGCCCGGTGGTTCCAGGGCTCGTCGGGAGGCGGGGTCCGGCTCAGGGTCCGGTCGGCTCGCCGTGCAGTCGTACGGTGCTCATGATCTGCTTGATCATCGATTCAGGCACCTCACCGCTGACACCCTTGGCCCCGTAGAACGTCCACGA
Source organism: Streptomyces cavernae (assembly GCF_004023625.1). Lineage (GTDB taxonomy): Bacteria > Actinomycetota > Actinomycetes > Streptomycetales > Streptomycetaceae > Streptomyces > Streptomyces cavernae. Next base: position 59,301 of record NZ_RPDJ01000005.1, read on the forward strand.
CACGAAGTCCCCCGCGGAGTTCTTGAAGGCGAAGGTGGTCGCCTTCCCGTCGGAGTCGCACTTGTCCTTCTTGACGACTCCCGTCGTGTAGCTCGACGCGACGCTGCCCTCGACCCCGCCCTTCGACTTGTACGCGGCCGGCTTGCCTATCACGATCTTCTTCTCGTCGGCCTTCGTCTGCTCCGTGTAACCGGCCCAGGCCCAGGTGGCCGAGTCACTGCGGGCCGCGGCATCCGTGCTCTTGGCACCGTTCTGGCCCTTGGTGCCTGCCGCGGCCAGCGCGGTGTCCTCCGTGTTGCCGTCCTTGTTGTCGTCGGACGTGCACCACTTGTCCTTGTAGAAGGCCGGTGCGGACATTCCCACGATCGCCGAGCCGTCGCCCTTCTGCGCGTCCTCGAAGCCGATGAACGTCCCCGGGGACTCGATCGTCCAGTCCGAGGGAACGTCGAAGGCGGTGCCCCACTTGGGGTTGACGACGGTCTTCCAGCCGGCGATGAGCGGCTTCCCGTCGTCGGCCTCGCGCGGGTTCCCCGACGAGACGGAGGCGCTCGGCTGCTGTTCCACCGTGGGGGACTCCTTGGCCTTGTCCGATGAGCCACCGTCCGCCGCGTCGTCCTCGCCGCCGCCCAGGACCAGGACTCCGGTGACCACGGCGGTGACCACGACCGCCAGGGCGGCGACGACCGCGACGATCTTCGTCCGTTTGCTGTCGTCGTGCGGTGGCCCGGGCGGGGGAGTGGCGCCGAGCGGCATCGTGGGCGTGCCCCATCCGGGCTGTCCCTGCTGCTGCCCGTAGGGGTTCTGCTGCTGGTAGCCGGGCTGCTGATACGGATTCGGCTGCTGGTACCCCGGCTGCTGGTAGGGGTTGTCCTGGTGCTGCGGGTTCTGCTCGCCCCCGGGCGGCTGGTTTCCTGGCCACATGGGCAGTAACCCTAGTGCGGCCGGGGGAACGATTCGGTCACTTTGCTTCGCCGGCTTTGCACTTGATGAGGCTCGGCCCGGGGTGTGACGGCGATCGCTCGCCGGGGACCAAGCTGTGTGCCAGGTCATGGCCAAAGCTTCCTACTCGCGGGTAACCTCGCTTCATGAGCGCAGTCCAGATGTCCATCGGCGAGATGCTCGCCGCCACCGTGCCCATGGTCCGGACCCTGAACCTCGAGTTCCTCGAGACCACGCCCGAGAAGGCCGTGATGACCCTTCCGGACCAGAGCGAGTACCACAACCATGTCGGCGGGCCGCACGCCGGAGTGATGTTCACGCTCGGCGAGTCCGCCAGCGGCGCGGTCGTCCTCGCCGCCTTCGGCGACCAGCTCGCACGCGCCGTCCCGCTCGCCGTCCGCGCTGAGATCGCGTACAGGAAGCTCGCCATGGGACCCGTGACGGCCACCGCGACACTGGGCCGCCCCGCCGCGGACGTCGTCGCGGAACTGGACGCCGGCGAGCGCCCCGAGTTCCCGGTGTCCGTCACCATCCAGCGCGGCGACGGAGCGGTGACCGGCGAGATGACGGTCGTCTGGACCCTGCGCCCGAACGGCTGAGCAGGCCCCCTCAACTGCAAGCCTGACCCTCGTTGCGCGACGAGACCCCAGCCCGCCTGCCTGCCTGGCGGGGTCTCGGCGTCCGGCAATGTTCGCCCCTCCACTGCGTCGCCCCGGTGATGTGCGGCTCCTGGTGGAATCCGGTCCGGGCCGGCTTCCGACCGGAATCCTTCGGTTGTTGTCGGTGAGTCCGCCGTTTCTCGTTCAGGTCGTTGACACGAGTCACTCGCGGCCGTAGTTTTCCCGCCGCGTCACTGGTGCGAACGGTGTGCCAACTTCCCTCTGGTTCATGGCGAGTTCAGAGGTTGAACGCACAATCCGCCAGGGGCGCGCCGCGGTGCACACCGTCGTGCCCGCGCACGGAAGGAGGGTGACGGCTCATGCTCGGATCCATGGCCTTACGCGGTCTCGCCGCCGGAGCGACACTGCTCGCCGCGGTGGTCGCGGCACCAACGCCCGCACAGGCGGCGGGCGGTTCCACGCTCGTCCGTACCGACGCCGGCCGAATCCAAGGCGAAGTCACTTCCGAGGGACGGCAGTTCCTCGGTGTCCCGTACGCCCAGCCGCCCGTCGGCGATCTGCGCTGGAAGGCGCCGCGGCCGGTAAGACCCTGGCAAGGTGTCCGCCAGGCCACGGAGTTCCCCAACCGCTGCGTGCAGACGTCGAGTTGGGACCCCGGCTACGAGCAGCCCAGCTATACCGAGGACTGTCTCTACCTCAACGCCTATGTCCCCGAAGGGAGCGCCGCTGTCCCGGACGGCACGGCGCAGCGGCCCGTGATGGTGTGGCTGCACGGCGGCGGGCTCACGGCGGGCGCCGGCGAGGACGTGGTTCCGGACACCTTCGCCCGGCAGACCGGCGCGGTCGTCGTCACGGTCAACTACCGCCTCGGAGCGATGGGTTTCCTCGCCACCGACGACCTCGACCGGGAGGCCCGCGACGGCGTCTCGGGCAACTACGGCATGCTCGACCAGCAGGCGGCACTGCGCTGGGTACGCGCCAACATCGGCCGCTTCGGCGGCGATCCGGCGCGGGTCACCATCGCCGGCGAGTCCGCCGGCGGCCGGTCGGTGTGCACCCAGATGGCGTCACCGACCGCCAGGGGCCTGTACCGCGCGGGCATCGTGCAGAGCGGTGCCTACGGCGACTGCGCGGCCCGCACCCAACGGGACGCGGACACCTCCGGGGCGGCCTTCGCCCGGCAGCTGGGCTGCTCCGACGTGGCCTGCCTGCGCGGCAAGCCGGCCCAGGAGATCCTCCAGGCGCAGGGCCGCTACGACTGGGGTCCGGTCGTCGGCGGTGACTTCCTGCCGCTGCAACCCTTCGAGGCGTTCCGGAAGGGCGCCGCGGCCCGGGTCCCCGTACTCAACGGGGCCAACAAGGACGAAGGGACCATGTTCGCGTTCGGGCAGTTCGACGCGAACGGGACACCCCTCACGGCCGAGCAGTACCCCGGCGTCCTCACCTCCGTCTTCGGCCCGGAACAGGGCGAGCGGGCCCTGCGGCGCTACCCGCTGTCCGGTCATCCGTCGCCCACGCTTGCCTACGGCACCGCCTTCGGTGACTTCCTGATGGCCTGCCCGGCGCTGCGGCTGGGCGAAGAGCTCAAGGGGCGCGGACCCGTCTACTCCTACGAGTTCGCCGACCGCACCTCGCCTCCGTTCGCCTCGCTGCGCAACCTCGACACCGACTTCCCGTTCGGTGCGACCCACGTCAACGAAGTGCAGTACCTCTTCAAGCACTTCGGTCTGCGGACACCCCTGAACGCCGAGCAGAAGGTGCTCGCCCGGCGGATGGTGCAGTACTGGGGGTCGTTCATCCGCGGCGGGGCGCCGCGTGCGGACGGCCAGCCGCCCATGCCGGACCAGCGGACCCAGGACGGCCTGGTGCTGTCGCTGAAGACGGCCTCCGCGGGAGGGAACACGCTGAGCGGGACCGTGCACCGGGAGCACCGGTGCGACCTGTGGGACTCCGCTCCGACAGAGTGAACAGGTAGGCTTCCCGGCGTGCGTCGGGGGGAAACGCACGCCGGGTTCGTCGGTTTCGCCGGAATCCTCCGGGTAGGCCGAATCCGCCAGCTTTTGTCGGGGAAAGGGAGCTGCGTTGCACGTCCAGGAATGGCTCGAGACCGTGCCGGCGGTCAGTATCTACATCCTGGTGGGCCTGGTCATCGGCCTGGAGAGTCTGGGCATTCCACTGCCGGGCGAGATCATCCTGGTCTCCTCCGCGCTGCTCGCCTCCCAGCACGGCGATATCGACCCGCTCATCCTCGGTATCTGCGCCACCGCGGGCGCGATCATCGGCGACTCCATCGGCTACGCCATCGGCCGCAAGGGAGGGCGGCCGCTGCTGGCCTGGCTCGGCGGCAAGTTCCCCAAGCACTTCGGTGAGGCGAACATCGCCACCGCCGAGCGCTCCTTCGAGAAGTGGGGCATGTGGGCGGTCTTCTTCGGCCGGTTCGTCGCCCTGCTGAGGATCTTCGCGGGGCCGCTCGCGGGTGTGCTGCGCATGCCGTACTGGAAGTTCCTGATCGCCAACGTCCTCGGCGGCATCCTCTGGGCGGGTGGCACCACGGCCGTCATCTACTACGTCGGCATCGTCGCGGAGTCCTGGCTGAAGCGGTTCTCCTGGCTCGGGCTGGTGGCGGCCGTGCTCGTCGGACTCACCTCGATGCTGGTGCTCAAGCGCAAGGCGAAGAAGTCCGCCGAGGCCGCGTCCGCCGCCGCTCCCGCCGAGCGGGGGGCGACGGAACCCGAGGCGGTTCCGGCCGCGGACTAGTGCCTCGGGCCGGGACCTGTGCCTCGGCCCGGGCGGGGACGTAGGTGGTTGCTCGCGTAGCCCCCGCGCCCGCCTTCGGGGCACCTGGTCTCCGTCAGTCTCCGTACTCCTGGCTGTGCGCCTTCGCCAGTTCCGTGTAGTACGTGCCGTTCAGCGTGATGCCCTCGCGCTCCTCGTCGGTCAGGGGACGCTTGACCTTGGCGGGTACGCCCGCGACGAGTGAGCCCGGGGGCACCCGCATGCCCTGTGGCACCAGCGCCTGTGCGGCGACCAGTGAACCCGCGCCGATCACCGCGCCGTTGAGCACCGTCGCCCCCATGCCGATCAGACAGTCGTCCTCGACCGTCGCGCCGTGCACCACGGCGTTGTGCCCGACCGACACCCGCGCGCCGATGGAGATCGGGAAGCCGGGGTCGACATGCAGCGTGCAGTTGTCCTGGATGTTGCTGTCGGCACCGAGGACGATCGGTCCGCAGTCCGCACGCAGTACCGCCCCGTACCAGACGCTCGCGCCGGCGAGCAGCGTCACCTCGCCGATCAGCACGGAGGTCGGGGAGACGAAGGCCGCGTCGTCCACCTCCGGCTCCTTGCCGCCGAATGCCGTGATCAGCGCATGCTGCCTCATCGACGTCCGCCTCGTCGTCCGCCCCATCGTCGTTCCCCTCTTCTCTTCGTCCCACGCCCTCGCCGGTGTGCTCACCGGAACCGTAGGGCATGGACGCCAGAGCCCGGCCGGGCGGGTGGGGCGAAGATCACAGCCGTATCGGCCCGTGCGCCGGGAGCGCCCTGAGTACGGTGAGCGGGTGCCCAAGAGCAGGAACACGTTCTCGTCATGGCGACGGCGCCTCGCGCAGCGCGCAGTCCACGTCGGCTGGGCCTGGGTGCAGCGCACGGGGTCGGTGAGCGCCGAACGCCCGGGACGGTTCGCCTTCGGCGCCATGGGAACGGGTACCAGACTCGCCTTCCCGCTCGGCACGGTCTTCGGAGAGCCCTGGATCCACCTCGGCGCGCACTGCATCATCGGCGAACAGGTCACCCTGACGGCCGGGTTGATGCCCGACCTCGACCTCGGCCCCGACCCCATCCTGCGCATCGGCGACGGTGTCGTACTCGGCCGCGGCAGCCATGTCATCGCCGACACGACGGTGACGATAGGCAGCGACTGCTACTTCGGGCCCTATGTGTACGTGACCTCGACCAACCACTCCTACGACGACCCGCACGAGCCCATCGGCAAGCAGTGGCCGCGCATGGACCCGGTCTCGATCGGGTCCGGCTGCTGGATCGGCACGGGGGCGGTGATCCTGCCGGGGGCGCGGATCGGGCGGAACGTGGTGGTGGCGGCCGGGGCGGTCGTCCGCGGTGCCGTCCCGGACCACTCGGTGGTGGCCGGGGCGCCGGCCCGGGTCGTACGGCACTGGGATCCGGTGGACGGCTGGCAGCCGCCGCTGCGCACCCCGCCACCGGTGCCGATACCCGAAGGGGTCACGCCGGAGCAGCTGCTGGCGCTGGCGGACCTCGACGAGGAGGGGGCCGCGCGGCTCGCGGAGCTCGACTAGCAGGTGCGGTTGTGGAGTTGGGTGGGAATGACGGCGGACGCCCCCTGCGGCGGCGGACGCCCCCTGCGGCGGCGGGCGTCGTGGTGGCTCAGCCCGTCGCGAGCAGCACCGTGCCCGCGAGCGCCAGAGCCGCTCCCGCCGCCTGCACCGCGCGCAGCCGCTCGCTGAGGAAGCCGCGGGCGGCCAGTGCCGTGACCACCGGGTAGAGCGAGGCCAGTACGGCGGCCACCGTGACGGGGCCGTGCTGGGCGGCGATCGCGTAGGTGCCGTTGGCGGCGACGTCGGCGAGCCCGACGAAGCCGAGGGCGGGGAGCGAGCGCCAGGGGAAGCCGTCCTCGGGCAGTGCCCGCGCGCCGCGCCGCACCGATACGTACAGCGCCGCGCCGCCCGCGGCCACGTTCATCACGCGCTGTACGAAAAGGGCGAGGAACAGGCCCGTGATCGTCGTCGAGGCCTCCGCGATCAGGGACATCACCGCGCCGAAGCCGACCGCGGCGAGCAGGGTGAGCCAGACGGCCTGCCGCTGTACGGGGGCGCCCTTGAACTGTGGTCCGCCCGCGAGCACGACTCCGACCACGGCGACCGCGATGCCAGCGAACTGCAGCAGCCCCGGGCGTTCCCCGAGCACCAGCCCCACGGCGACGGGTACGGCGACACCGAGCGAGCCGAGCGGTGAGACCACGCCCATCGGGCCGAGGGCCAGCGCCTTGTAGAACCCGAGCATCGCCACCGGCCCGACCAGGCCCGCCGCCACCGCGAACCACAGCTGACCGCTCGCCTCGCTCCAGGCGCCGGTGCCGAACACGATCGCGCCCAGCACCGCCACCGCGATCGACTGCGAGACGACCACCACCGTGAGCGCGGGGGTGCGCCGGGTCAGCAGTCCGCCACCGAAGTCGGCCAGCCCCCACAGGAGGCTGGTGGCCAGGGCGAACGACGTGGTCATGGGGCTCCTCGCAGTACAGTTCAGTGAACGATCAGGTGCACCTCAGCATAGTTCATTGGACTGTACTGAGTCATCCACAATAGTGGACGGACAGAGTGGACGGAATGTGTCGGACCTCGACCTGCTGACCCAGTCCCTGGCGCGCAACGTCAAGCGCTGGCGGAACGAGCGCGGCTTCACCCTGGAAGCGCTCGCCGCCAGGGCCGGGGTCAGCCGCGGCATGCTCATCCAGATCGAGCAGGCCCGGACCAACCCCAGCATCGGCACCGTCGTCAAGATCGGCGACGCCCTCGGGGTCAGCATCACCACCTTGCTCGACTACGAACAGGGCCCGAAGGTCCGGATCGTCCCGGCCGAGCAGGCGGTGCGGCTCTGGCACACCGAGGCGGGCAGCTACAACCGGCTGCTCGCGGGGACGGAGGCGCCGGGGCCGCTCGAGATGTGGGACTGGCGGCTGATGCCGGGTGAGAGCAGCACCTCGGACCCGCATCCGGCGGGGACGGTGGAGCTCGTCCATGTCACGGCCGGCGAACTCGCGCTGACCGTCGACGGCGTACCGCACCGTGTGCCGACCGGCGCGAGTGCCTCCTTCGAGGCGAACAGTTCCCACACGTACGGCAATGACGGGGAGCTGCCGGTCGAAATGATCATGACTGTTTCGGTGCCGCCCGTGAGGTGAGGTGGCCCTGTTAGCGTGCCGGTATGCGCGCACCCATCGGACACTTCGACAACGCCACGCCCGCTCCCGACTGCCTCGAAGAGCTTCCGCCACCGGTGGCCGAGGCCGTACGCCATTGGGGCGGCAGCGTGCCCGCCGAGCAGATCCTCTACGTCGACACCGAGCCGCAGTGGGCGGACACGGCGGTGTTCCTGGAGCACTACGGCAGGGAACTGCTCGACCAGTCCGCGAACTGCGTGGTCGTCGCGGGCAAGCGGGGTGCGGAGACGACGCTCGCGGCGTGCGTGGTGCTGTCCGCCACGCGGGTGGACGTCAATGGCACGGTCCGTCGCCAACTCGGCACCCGCAAGGCGTCCTTCGCGCCGATGGAGACCGCCACCGGGGAGACCGGGATGGAGTACGGCGGCATCACGCCCATCGGGCTGCCCGGGGCCTGGCCGGTCCTGGTGGACTCCGCGGTGGTGGATCTGCCGTACGTGCTGGTCGGGAGCGGGCGGCGCAGGGGGAAGCTGTTGGTGCCGGGGAAGGCGTTCGCGGAGTTGCCCGGCGTGGTGGTGCTGGAGGGTCTGGGGCTGGGCTGAGTTGCCCGGCGTGGTGGTGCTGGACGGTCTGGGGCTGGGCTGAGCGGCCCGTGCGTTACGTCCTCGCGTGGTGTGACAGGGCCTGGTGGGGATCCGATTCCCCGGGGCGCGGGGACGGGTCCGCGTGGACCAGGGCCGCGGTCAGCCGGGGCACCGCGTGCAGGAGTGCGTGCTCCGCCTCGACCGCCACACAGTGTGCCTGACGTACTGTCAACTCTCCGTCCACCACCACCGCGACCTCCGCCCGCAGCCGATGCCCCACCCAGCGCAACCGCAGTTCGCCCACCTCGGTGACCCCGGGGACCCTCCGCAGGGCGTGCTCGGCCGCGTCCACGAGAGCCGGGTCGACCGCGTCCATCACCCGCCGGAAGACCTCGCGCGCCGCGTCCCGCAGCACCAGCAGGATCGCGGCCGTGATGGCCAGACCCACAAGTGGGTCGACGAGTGGCAGGCCGAGGGCCGCGCCGCCCGCGCTCAGCAGGACGGCGAGTGAGGTGAAGCCGTCCGTGCGGGCGTGCAGTCCGTCGGCGACGAGTGCGGCGGAGCCGATCGACCGGCCCACGCGGATGCGGTAGCGGGCCACCCACTCGTTGCCCGCGAAGCCGATCAGGGCGGCCGCGGCGACCGCCCCCACGTGGTCGATGGCCCGCGGGTCGAGCAGCCGGTCGACCGCGCTCCACGCGATGAACGCGGCCGAAGCGGCGATCGTGAGCACGATGGCGATCCCCGCCAGATCCTCCGCCCGCCCGTATCCGTACGTGAACCGGCGGGTCGCCGCGCGTCGGCCGAGTACGAACGCGATGGCGAGCGGCACGGCCGTGAGCGCGTCGGCGGCGTTGTGCACCGTGTCGCCCAGCAGGGCGACGGAGCCGGACAGGACCACCACGCCCGCCTGGACGGCGGCCGTCAGACCCAGGACGCCCAGCGAGATCCAGAGTGCTCGCATCCCCCGCGCGGACGACTCCAGGGCCCGGTCGACCTTGTCGGCGGTGTCGTGCGAGTGCGGGGTGAAGGCGTGCGACAGCCGGTGGCGGAGCCAGGAGAGGGGGGTGTGCGCGGGGGAGTGGTTGTGCTCGTGCGGGCGGTGCACATGATCGTGGTCGTGCCGGCCGGGGTCGTGCTCGTGGTCGTGTCGGCGGAGGCCGTGGTCGTGCGGGAGGTGCGCATGTTCGTGGTCGTGCCGGCGGTGCTCGTGCCGGTGGGGGTCGTGGGTGCCGGTGTGTGACGTGGGGCCGGGCCCCGGCGTGTGGTGGGCGTCCCCGTCCTCGTACGGCTGGGTGTCTCCGGGCCGGTCGGTCACGAGCTTCCCCTTTCGGGCGTGCGAGCGCGGTCGCGGGGCCGCGTCGGACGGTGGACTTCTGCCCCGCCCCTGGCCCATTATGTGCGTATGAGCGCACGCATGCACCTTTCATCTGCGAACGATGCGCATCCGCGCAATCCGGGCGAGGAGCAGTTCGCGCTCGCCGCGGAGTTGCTCGCCCTGTTGGGGGACCGCACCAGGCTCACCCTGCTGCATGCCCTGACCGGCGGTGAGGCGGACGTGAGCACCCTCACCGAGATCTGTGGTGCCGCGCGTCCGGCGGTCAGTCAGCATCTGGCCCGGCTTCGGCTCGCGGGGCTCGTCGCTACCCGCAAGGAGGGGCGCCGGGTGGTCTACTCGCTGCCCGACGGCCACCTCCGTCGTGTTGTGGCGGAGGCCCTGAACCTGGCGGATCACCGTCTGAGCAACCGTCCGGCGCACGACTGACGAAAGCGGCGAGGCCGGTACGGCCCGACGGGAGACCCCTGACAGCGAATGTGTCCTGACGTGCACCGGCTTCGCGACGGAGCGTTTCGCCGGGTTGTACAGCCCTGTAAATTGCCTCCCGTGCCGGAACGCCTCTCGTACCGGCCGCGGTCCGCGCCCGTGCGACCCCGTCCGTCCCCGGAAGAGAGCAGTCCAGATGTTCGGCTTGAGTGAACTCGCCCTGATCCTCCTCGTCGTCATCGTTGCGCTCGGTGTCAAGAAGGGGCCCGAGCTGATCCGTTCGGCCGGCCGGGCGACGCGTGTCTTCAAGAGCGAGGCCAAGGCGCTGCGCGATCCGCGGGCGGGGACGGCGCCGCGCGTCGTGCCCGGCACGGTCGTCGGGCGTGACGATCCGGCGGCGCCGCGCGCCTGAGAACGGCACCGTCCGTCGGAGGCGGATTCCGCCGCCGCCGCGTTCCACGGTGGGCGTACACCGTGGAACACCGGAGGGACGATGACTTGATGTGTCAGGTCGCGGAGGTGAACACGGCGGCGGCGTTCTGGCCGCCGAAGCCGAAGGAGTTGCTGAGGGCCGCGCGGATCGTCGCGTGCCGGGGGGACTTGCGTACGACGTCCAGCTCGATGGCCGGGTCGAGGCTGTCGAGATTGGCCGTCGGCGGAATGACCTGCTGCTGGAGCGTGAGCACCGTGACCGCGGCCTCGATGCCGCTCGCTGCGCCGAGGGCGTGCCCGAGGACGCTCTTGTTCGCGGTGACGGGCGGCGGGGTGCCGAACACGGTGTGCAGGGCACGGTACTCGGCGAGGTCGCCCGGGACCGTCGAGACGCCGTGCGCGTTGACATGACCGACGTCGGCGGGGCCGAGACCGGCGTCGCGCAGTGCGATGGTCATCGCCTCGGCGGCGCCCCGGCCCTCCGGATGCGGGTCGGAAAGGTCGTGGGCGTCGCTGGTCGCACCGAAGCCCGCGAGCAGCGCCCGTGGTCGCGCACCGCGTCCGACGGCGTGCGCGGTCCGCTCCAGCACCAGGATCCCGGCGCCCTCGCCGAGCACCGCGCCGTCCCGGTCCCGGTCGAAGGGACGGCAGGCACCCTCGGGGTCGTCCAGGTGCTCCGACAGCGTGCCCGTCTGCTGGTAGCAGGCCACCGACGCGTAGGAGCACCCGGATTCGGCCCCGCCGGTGACGACGACGTCGCAGGAGCCGCCGCGCAGCAGATCACGGGCCACGCCCAGGGCCGTCGCCCCGGAAGCGCAGGCGGTGGTCACGGACAGGCTCGGCCCGCGGGCGCCGAGGTCGAGGGCGACCTCGGCGGACACCATGTTGGGGACGCTGCGTGCGAGGGCGAGCGGCGGCATCTTGTGCGCGCGGCCCGCGTTGATCCGGGCGTACTCGCGCGGATAGCGGTCCAGGCTGTTGCCGCCGACGCCGAGGACCACGCCGACCCGTGTCGGGTCCCAGCCGCCGCTCCTGAGGCCGGCGTCGATGACCGCCTCGCGGGCCGCCACCAGTGCGAACTGGGCGGCCCGGTCGGGCCGCCAGTCGAAGGTGCGGCCCAGCAGTTCCTCCGGGGCGAAGGCGGCCACCCGGCAGGTGAAGTCGACGTCCAGCTTGGTGAGTTCGGGGTCCACGGTGGCCGTGGAAGCTCCCTCCAGCAGGCCCCGCCAGGTCGCCTGGGTGCCGATGCCGGCCGGGGTGACCAGACCGATGCCGGTGACGGCGATGTCGTGCTCTGTCATCGGCGGGGTCCCGTCGGACGAAGTTCGCCGCGGACTGCGGCGTCTGGCACGGGAGCGACCCCGGCGGCGCGAACGCCGACCATCGGGTCATGGCTTGTGGTCACGCTGAATCTCCTGCGGGGAACGGGGAGTCGACCGAAGGGAGCGACGGGCCGAAGAGGTGGTGCGACGGAGGTGATGCGACGTCGGCTGTGCGGCGTCGGCGATAGGGGAGGGTGGGGCCGTGTGGGGCGGCTGAGGCGGGTTGGCGGGGTGGGGTGGCGCTCTGGAGCGGTCACGTTCGGCGGCGCCGGTGGTGTGGCGCGATGAGGCGGCCGTGTGGTGTGGGGCAGCGCCGGTCGGGACGCGCGATGAGGTGGCCGCGTGGGGCGGCGCCGTGGGGTGGCGGTCCCCTGGTCGGAGACGTCCCGACGGAGGTGGGGACGATGGCCCGTGGTGCCCGTCCCGATGCGTCTGTCGCGCCGGTTGCGCCCGGTTGGATTCCGGGCCCGACGCGGGGCCCGGAGCGGAGGGTGTGCCGCAGGTTGGGGGACGGGCGTGACCCGTGACAAGAGCATGCTTCCTCGCATGTGCACGACGGCGAACGGCGAGGACTCTACATGGTGTGATCTGATGCTAACGCTCAGCTATGACAAACGTCCGACCCAGGGCCAGGGGCTGGGTTAAGGTCGAAGGTTCACCCCCGGACCCTGGGCCCTCCCCGGACCCTGGGCCCTCCCCGGACCCTGGGCCATCCACGCGCCCGCTGCACCCTCCGCGCCCGCGGCGCCGTCCACGTATCCGCGTTCGGGCATCACGACGCCCCGTTCCCGCAGGGCGAGTCGGAGTTGGCGCAGGGCGTAGTACAACCGGGACGTCACGGTCCCCGGCGGAATGCCCAGGACCACGGCTGCCTCCCGAGGCGTGCGCTTCGCGAAATACGTCGCGTACAACACCTCCTGGTGCGCGGGGGACAGACTCTGTAACGCGTCTCTCATCACGGCGACAGACTAACCGGTCTGTCGGCAACTCCTTACCCAGGGCCTACATCCGGGGCGGGTCCGTCAAGCGGGTTTGCTCACAGCCGGACGAGGTCGTCAATGCGAGGGGCGCGCCGACTTCCCCGGTCAATCGTTCGGTATCGGCCCGCTCGCGGTTCGCGCAGTGACCGAGGTGATTCGAAGGTCAGCCCAGGGCCGGGAGTTCGATGGCCGGGCAACGGTCCATGACCATGTCGAGGCCCGCCTCCCGGGTGCGCTCGTACGCCCGCTCGTCGATCACGCCGAGTTGGAACCACACGGCCTTGGCGCCGATCCGGACGGCGTCGTCGGCCACCGGCCCCGCGAGATCGCTGTTCACGAAGACGTCGACGACGTCGACCTCGAAGGGGATGGCCTCCAATGAGGGGTAGCCCTTCTCGCCGTGCACGGTCTCGGCCTTCGGGTGGACGGGCACGATGCGCTTGCCGTGGCTCTGGAGGAACCGGGCGACCCCGTAGGCGGCCCGACTCCGGTTGTCGGAGAGGCCGACGATGGCCCAGGTGTCGCCGAGATCGGTGAGAATCCTGCGGATCGTCGCTGCGTCGCCGTACACGGTCGCCTCCTCGGCTTCGGGCCCTGCTTGCTGTTCGCCCCAACAGCGAGCGGTCCGCCGGGATTCCCAGGTCGATGGCGGCTGCGGGGGTGCGGGCAGGGTTGTCCTGCTTGTTCGGGCGGGGTGGTTGTGGGGTTCGGGCAGGGGTGGTTGTGGTGGTTCGGGCGGGGGTGGGCTTTCGGCGCGTCGGCCGCCCGGCCGAGTGTTCTCGCTGTTGTCCGGCCGACGGAGGCACGCCCATTGACAGGGGTCGGGACTGTGCGGACACTCGGAGGAACGCCTTGGTGAAGAGAGTTTCACCAGGCGAACAAGACGAGGAGAGGTCATGCACACCACCGTCGGGATCATCGGAGGCGGCCCGTCCGGACTGCTGCTCGCCCGTCTGCTGCACAACGCCGGCATCGACAGCGTCGTACTGGAGAGCCGCGACCGGGCCTACGTGGAGCAGCGGCAGCGCGCCGGAATCCTGGAGCAGGCAACCGTCGACGTCCTGCGAGAGGCCGGCGCCGGAGCGCGGCTGGACCGCGAGGGCCTGGTCCACGACGGCATCGAACTGCGCTTCGACGGACGCGCCCACCGAATCGACTTCCCCGCCCTGACCGGCGGCCGACGCGTGTGGGTCTACGCCCAGACCGAGGTGGTCAAGGACCTCATCGCTCTCCAGCTCGACGAAGGCGGACCGCTGCTCTTCGAGGCCGAGGCGCACGCGGTGGAGGGCGCCGACACCGAGCGGCCCGTGATCCGTTACACCCACGAGGGCGTCGAGAAGACGCTGACCTGCGACTACGTGATCGGCTGCGACGGCTTCCACGGAGTCACGCGGGGCGCCGTGCCGGAGAGCGTGCGCACGACGTACGAGCGGACCTACCCGTACTCCTGGCTGGGCATCCTCGCCGACGCCGCACCCGTCTACGACGAGCTGATCTACGCCCACTCCGAGCGCGGATTCGCCCTTGCCAGCATGCGCTCGCCGTCCGTCAGCAGGCTCTACCTCCAGGTCCCCAACGGCACCGACCCGGCGGACTGGCCCGATGAGCGGATCTGGGACGAGCTGGACACCCGCTTTGCCGTGACCGCCGACGCCGGCTGGCGGCTCAAGCGCGGCACCGTCACCGCCAAGGCGGTACTGCCCATGCGTAGTTCGGTGACCGAGCCGATGCGCTACGGACGGGTCTTCCTGGCCGGCGACGCCGCGCACATCGTGCCGCCGACCGGGGCCAAGGGACTGAACCTCGCCGCCGCGGACGTGATCGTCCTCGCCCGAGCCCTCATCCACCTGCGCGACACCGGCTCGACCGAACTGCTCGACGCCTACTCCGACACCTGTCTGCGCCGGGTCTGGCGGGCCGAGCACTTCTCGTACTTCATGACCACCACGCTGCACGTCGACGAGGGGCAGTCCGCCTTCGAGACCCGGCTGCAGCTGTCCCAGCTCGACCGCGTCGCGAGTTCGCCGCACGCCGCGGCGGAACTGGCGGAGAACTACACCGGATTGCCGCTCGGGCCGGTGGACTGAACAGGGGCGTCGGGGACTCGGTGAGACGGCGCCGGGTTCCACAGCTGGGCGTCACCGGTTCGGGCCCCGCCTCCTCCGGTTTGGGCCCTGCCCCCTGCGACCCGGCCGCCGTCCGCCTACGCTCGGGCCCGTGCTCCACATCACAGATTCCCGAACCGGCGCCCCCGCGGCGCTCGCCTCCGGACGGCTGACCCGCGTCGACGCGCACCCCAGGGGAGCCGACGTGCCGACGGCCGTACGCATCCTGCTGGTCGCCGACGTGCTGGCCAGAGCGCTCGACATCGGCGGCGCCCCGGTGCGCACCGGCCTGATCACACCGGACCTGCCCGCGGAGGTGCGGCCGTGGGCGGCTGCCCTGGGTATCCGCCCACCGGACGCACAGGGCGACATCGCCCGGGTCGCGGGGGAGCTCGGGGGAGGCCGGGGGGTCCAGGTGTGCGCCCGCGGTGGCGGGGTGGACGGGGGTGTGCACATCGAAGTCGCCGGGGTGGAGTGGGCGGCGGCCGACGCGGCGGTGTGGCCGGACGCGGAACCGGGAGCGGGAGCGGGAGCGGGAGCCGGCGGGGGGCCTCCCGGTGCCTCCGGCGCCGCCTCAGGTCCCGCCTCCGGCGCCGCCTCATCCGGTCCCGCCTCAGTCTCCGTCTCCGCCTCGGCGTTGCGGTTGGCGCTGCTCGCGCATCCCCGCGGGATGCCCCTGCGCCTCACGGAGGAGAAACTGGCCGAAGCCGCTGAGGTACTGGGCCGGTGGCGCGGCAGCGTCGCCCGGTGGGCCACGGAACCGTCCCGTCCCATCCCCGACGACGTACGGCGCGAGCTGCGCGGCACCTGGGAGAACGACCTCGACCTACCGGCCCTGATCGAGACCTTGGACCGGCTGGAACGGGGCGGCGCCGACGACGTTCCGCGGGGCGCGCTCTTCGAGGCGTTCGTCTACGCGGACCGAGTGCTCGGCGTGGAACTGGCACGGGAGATCGGAGGGCCGATGTGAGCACCGATACCGCGGCACACCATGGCACCTCAGCACCCCGTGGCACCTCAGCACCCCGTGGCACCTCAGCAGCGTCCCGTGGCACCGCAGCGTCCCGAGGCGGGGAGTCCGCCTGCGGCGAGGAGGTGGTCGGTCGTGGCGAGGTGGCTGGCCGTGGCGGGGAGGCCGTCCGCGGTCAGGCAGTCGGTCGGCCCGAGTCCGGTGGACCGTCGCGGCGGCTCGTCGTCCTGCGGCACGCCAAGTCGGCCTGGCCCGCGGGTGTGCCCGATCACGAGCGGCCCCTGGCGGCCCGGGGACGCCGCGACGCGCCGGAGGCGGGGCGGGTACTCGACGCGGTCGGCTGTGTGCCCGACCTCGTCCTCTGCTCCACCGCGGTCCGGGCCCGCGGCACCTGGGAGCTGGCCGCCGCACAGTGGGCAGTCCCGCCGCCCGTACGCCACGACCCCCGGCTGTACGCGGCCGACGCGGCGGAACTGCTGGCCGTCGTACGGGAAACGCCCGCAGCGGTCGGGACGCTGCTGCTGATCGGCCACAACCCGGGCCTCGAGGACCTGGTTCTCGAGCTGGCCGGGGACGGCCTCGACGACGCGCTGGACGACGTGCGGACGAAGTTCCCGACCTCGGCGATCGCGGTCCTCACCTGGCAGGGCGGCGCATGGCGGTCGCTCGCCCCGGGCGCCGCGCTGCTCACCGACATGATCGTGCCGCGCGGCCGGAAGGACTGAGGGGTCCTTTCACTATGCCGGCCCGGGTCGCGTGGTCTGGCACCGCTCCCCCAAGCTCTCGGCTGCGCTCGAGCAGGGGGCACCCCCATCGCCGCGTTGCCAAAGGTCCTAGTAGCTCCGCTACGAGGACCTTCCGGCGCCTTGCGATGCACGGCACCAGACCACGCGACCTGATCGGACGCTCATAGTGAAAGGACCCCTGAAGCCCGGCCGGGCGGACAGCCGTCACCGGGGGTGCGCATAGGCTGACCGGATGCAGGACGAGTACCGCACCGTCGCCCGCGCCGGCGTGCACGAGACCGAGGTCAACCGCTCGCGCTTCCTCTGCGCGCTGGCGCCCGCGGCGACCGAGCAGGAGGCGCAGGAGTTCATCGCCGGTGTCCGCAAGGAGCACGCCGACGCCACCCACAACTGCTACGCCTACGTCATCGGCGCGGACGCCGCGATCCAGAAGGCGAGCGACGACGGCGAGCCCGGCGGCACCGCGGGCGTACCGATGCTGCAGATGCTGCTGCGCCGGGATGTGCGGTACGCCGTCGCCGTCGTCACCCGCTACTACGGAGGCGTCAAGCTCGGCGCGGGCGGGCTGATCCGGGCCTACGGCGGCGCGGTCGGCGAAGCGCTGGACACCCTCGGCACCATCACCCGCAAACGCTTCCGGCTGGCCACGCTGACGGTCGACCACCAGCGCGCGGGAAAGGTGCAGAACGAACTGCGCGCCACCGGACGGGACGTGCGTGACGTGCGGTACGCGGAAGCGGTCACCATCGAGATCGGGCTGCCCGAGGCGGAGGTACCGGACTTCCGGTCCTGGCTCGCGGACGCCACGGCGGGAACGGCGAGGCTGGAGCTCGGGGGCGAGGCCTACGGGGACGCGTGAAGTGGACGTGCGCAGGGCACAGCGCACAGCGCACGTCCTGGAACCGCCGTGGCGAAACGTGGCGAGGGTGCACAGTGCCCACAGTGCCCAGGAAGCAGGCCGGCACGTCTCACCCCAGTCCCCGGCGGATCCCGACGCCGAGGCGCGGGCCGGGCAGCCTGAGCAGCGGCCCGGCCATGTCGACGACATACGCCGGGGCGGACCCAGCGCTGACGCCGAGCCGCTGCGGCACTAGCGGACCTGGACGAACACCGGGTTCGAGTAGAACCAGAGGTCCTCCCACGGGCTCTCCAGCCCGTCGGCGAGCGGCTCGGCCTCGTCGGTGCTCGTGCCGCGCACTCGAGCGTAGAGGTCTGTCTCGACGTTGCGCAGGGTGTGCTTGATGACGTACTCGTGCCCCTGCTTCCGCCAGTCACGGGGACCGAACCGCGCCACGACCTTCGTGGTGGGGTTGGTGTCGGAGTCCGGGTTGGAGCTGGGGCCCGTGACCTGACCGACGATCAGGTCGACCCGCCGCACCTCCGGACGGTCGCCGTTCGCGTTCTTGCCCGTCAGCGGCCGGAACCTGACCTCGATGTCGACATCGCCGCGGTGGCGGCGGCTCACGACGAGCGTCTCGCCCATGGCCGCGCTTCGGCCGCGGCTGCCGGCCGTGAGGTCGAGGCTGGTGATCAGGTCCCCCGTCCCGACCCATATCCGGCCGTTGCGGAGCCCGTCCATGATGTCGGCGTAGTCCTGCCGGGCGTACACGTAAGTCTTGCTGTACTCACCGGGCCAGAAGTCGGTCCCCCCGCGTGTCCAGTGCACGTGCGAGTCCGAGGTCGCGGTGATCCACCAACGGCGGCCTTCGCCCAGCAGAGAGTCCCACAGTCCGCCGACACGGGCCGTCATCTGGTCGAAGCCACCGTAGGTCGGATGGTTGCCGTAGCCGCCGCGCGCGTCCCCGTTGAGCGGGCCGGCCTGGTGTCCGGGAGCGCCCTCGAAGCCGACGTAGACATCCGGTGCGGCGTTGTTGCCGTTGCGGAACTCGCGCGGAGTGTCCTGCCCGTACACGCCGAGGCCCGTCGCCGACCGTGCGGCGTGATGGGCGATCACCAGCGGCTTCTGCCGCATGTCCTTGGCGGCCTTCAAGAACTCGATCATCTTGGCCTCGGTGTTGCGCCCGGGATCGGCGGGGAACGCGTCGTTCTTGGCGAAGCGGCTCTCCAACTCGAACAACTGCTGTGCCTCACCAGCGTGGTGAGGGATCATCAGCGTGTGGTGGTCGAGCGCGGGAGCGTCGAACTCCATACCCCAGAACTGGAGCACCTCGGGCACGAGGATGCGGGACCGCAGGAGGTCGGGATAGGCCTGCTCGAGGTTCACCTTCGAGTGCGTCGGCCCGCCGTGGTCGGTGCACATGGCCCAGGTGAGACCGAAATGCTTCGCCATGATCGCGTTGGTGACGATCGGATACACCGCGTCGGCGCCCTTTTGGAATCGGGGCGGGTTGGTCGATGTGTCGAACGAGCCGCTGTACTCAGAGTGCACATGGTGATCGCCGGCCCGCCACACTCTCTTTCGGGCGCCCGCACCGTAGTTGCGGTCGTCGGCGGCGTCCGCCGAAGCAGGGCTCGCCGCCGCCAGGGGGCTCGCAGCGACGAACGTCGCCCCCACACCCGTGTACTTGACTAACTGGCGCCGGGAGATTGCCGAACGCGCGGAATCCTCGTCGTGCCGGTCCTTCATCGAAAAGCCTCTCGATCATCGATTGTGATCATGCCTGGCGGGCAAGTCTCGAAGCACCCACTGAACGCGGCATGAACACGCCGGTAAGCGCGGAGAACGAGGACGCGGCCAAGGGCCATGGCGGGGCAGGTGGCGGTTGGTGCCGCCGATGCGCGCGGGCCCGGTCGCAGGGTGTACGCGACCGTTGCCGCGGCCTGCGATCAGGGCCATGGCCTGGTCGGACATCGCGCGTCGGTGGGCAGGGCCTGCACTATCGTGGGTTCATGGCGGCACCACTGGATGTGCTGGTAGTGGGTGCAGGTCCCACAGGGCTCGCGCTCGCCGCGCAGCTGCGCTCGTACGACACCGGCTTCCGGATCGTCGATCGGTCTCCGGACCGGGTGCGTGAGTCACGTGCCCTGGCCATCCAGCCGCGCACACTCGAGATGCTGAACGGGTTCGGGGTCACGGAGCGACTGGTCGAGCGCGGTAACCCGGCGGTTCAGCTGCGGATGCATCTGCCTCGTGGCGTCGCCGTGCAGCTACCGCTGTTCGACATCGGATTCCAGGACACCCCGTATCCCTACCTTCTCTTCCTGTCGCAAGCCGAGACGGAGAGGGTCCTCACGGAGCATCTGAGTCAGCAGGATGTGCCGGTGGAACGCGGCACGGAGCTGCTCAGGCTGGAGCGCGAGAGCGGACTCGTGAAGTGTCGGCTGCGGCGGCGGGACGGCACGGAGGAGACCGTGAGCGCCCGCTACGTCGTCGGCTGCGACGGTGCCCACAGCCGCGTCCGCAGCCAGGCGGGCATCGATTTCGAGGGGTATGCCTACCCGCAGACGTTTCTCCTGGCCGATCTGGAGGTCGACGGGTTGGAACAGGGCGCCGCGCATACGTTCATGACAGAGATCGGGATGCTCTTCTTCTTCCCGCTCGGTTCACCGGCCACCTGGCGGATGCTGGCGATGTGGCCGAAGGACGCGCCGGACACCGAGGTCACGCTTGATCTGTTGCAGGGCGTCGTCGACCGGTACGCCGACGAGCGGCTGGTGCTCCGCGATCCGGTCTGGATGACCGACTTCCGTATCCACAATCGTGGAGCCGTGAGCCATCGCGCCGGTCGTTGCTTCCTCGCCGGGGACGCGGCCCACATCCACAGCCCGGCCGGCGCTCAGGGCATGAACACCGGCATACAGGACGCCCTCAACCTGGGGTGGAAGCTCGCCTTCGTCTGCCGGGGCGCCGCTCCGGGAGCCCTCTTGGAGACCTACGAAGCCGAGCGTGCCCCGATCGGGCACAGCGTGCTCCGCTTCACCGACCGTGCCTTCACCATCGGCACCAGCCACCATCCGCTCATCCGCCTGGCCCGCGCCCGACTCGCCCCGCGACTGGCCCCGTTGGCGCTGCGCGCGGACGGCCTGCGCGGACGGGTCTTCCGTACGGTCTCCGAGCTGGGCATCCACTATCGGAGCAGCCCGCTCTCCACCATCGGACCGCGTCCGCCGCGCAAGGGCCCTCGGGCCGGAGACCGGCTGCCCGACCTGCCCCGCGGAATCCAGGCCCTGGCCGCCGCGCCGGGCTTCCACCTGCTCCTCGCTGGTCCGCCCCGACTCTGGGGCGACCGGAGGACCGGCCCACTCCTGCACGGCCGTGAGGGCCTCGTCAGCGTCCACCACCTCGATACGCACAACCCTTGGCCGGACGTGGCCCATGGTCTGGTCCGCCCCGACGGGTACCTCGGGTACGCGGCACTCGGAACCGGGAGCCAGGGCCTGCACGCATACCTCGATCAATGGCTGCCGACCTGAAACGGCCCTCGGACATCGTTCTCGCGCGTCACCGCCGGGGAGTTCGCCACCGGCAACCCTTCGGATCGCCCCGGACCTCCACGGCCGTCCGACGCCCCATGCCGGTGGCAGACTGAGGTCCGTGAGGGATCAGATGCTGCCAGGGGTTAGCGTGGTCGGTGCCGACAGCGAAGACCGTGCTGGTTCGGTGCCTGGGTCCGGGGGTGAAGTTGGGGGAAGCATGCGGGTCGGAGCGGCGTCTTGAGAATTCTGCACACATCCGACTGGCATCTGGGCCGGTCCTTCCACCGGGCCGACATGCTCGGGCCGCAGGCCGAGTTCATCGGACATGTCGTCAGCACGGTGCGCGAGTACGCCGTGGACGTGGTGGTCGTGTCGGGTGACGTGTACGACCGGGCCGTGCCGTCGCTCGCCGCGGTCGAGTTGTTCGACGACGCGCTGCACCGGCTCGCCGAACTGGGTGTGCCCACGGTGATGATCTCGGGGAACCACGACTCCGCTCGCCGGCTCGGCGTCGGCGCCGGACTCATCGGCAAGGCCGGCATCCATCTGCGGACCGCACCCGCCGAGTGCGCCACGCCCGTCGTCCTCGCCGACGACCACGGCGACATCGCCTTCTACGGGCTGCCGTACTTGGAACCTGCCCTGGTCAAGAGCGAGTTCCAGGTCGAGAAGGCAGGCCACGAAACGGTGCTCGCCGCCGCGATGCAGCGGGTCCGCGCCGACCTCGCCACCCGCCCACCGGGCACCCGTTCCGTCGTCCTCGCGCACGCCTTCGTCATCGGCGGTGAACCCAGCGACAGCGAGCGGGACATCACCGTCGGCGGGGTCGCCGCGGTACCGGCCGGTGTCTTCGACGGGGTCGACTACGTGGCCCTGGGCCATCTGCACGGCAGCCAGACCATCACCGAGCGCGTGCGCTACTCCGGTTCCCCGCTCGCGTACTCCTTCTCCGAGGCCGGCCACCGCAAGACCATGTGGCTCGTCGACCTCGGAGCCGACGGCTCCATCGCCGCCGAGCGGATCGACTGCCCGGTGCCCCGCCCGCTCGCCCGGATCCGGGGGCGGTTGGAGGAACTGCTCGCCGATCCCGAACTGGCGCGTCACCAAGGCGCCTGGGTGGAGGCGACGCTCACCGACCCGGTCCGCCCCTCCGAGCCCATGGCGCGCCTGTCCGAGCGCTTCCCGCACACCCTCAACCTCGTCTTCGAGCCCGAACGCGCCCCCGACGACCCGGACGTGTCCTACGCCCGGCGCCTCGCGGGACGCAGCGACCAGCAGATCGCGGAGGACTTCGTGGCCCATGTGCGCGGCACGGGACCGGACGACCAGGAACGCGCCGTGCTGCGGGACGCGTTCGACGCCGTACGCGCCGACGAGACCGTCCGCGAGGTCGCCCGATGAGGCTGCACCGGCTGCGGATGACCGCCTTCGGCCCGTTCGGCGGCACCCAGGAGGTCGACTTCGACGACCTCTCGGCCGCCGGTCTCTTCCTGCTGCACGGACCGACCGGCGCCGGCAAGACCTCCGTCCTGGACGCGGTCTGCTACGCCCTGTACGGCACGGTCCCCGGCGCCCGCCAGAGCAGCGGCCTGTCGCTCCGCAGCGACCACGCTGCCCCCGCCAACCGCACCGAGGTACTCCTCGAACTCACCGTCGGGGGGCGCCGGTTGGAGGTCACCCGGCAGCCCCAGTGGGAGCGCCCCAAACTGCGCGGCAAGGGCATGACCACCGAGAAGGCCCAGAGCTGGCTGCGCGAGTACGTCGCCGGCACCTGGAAGGACCTCAGCCGCTCCCACCAGGAGATCGGTGAGGAGATGACCCAGCTGCTCGGCATGAGCCGCGAACAGTTCTGCCAGGTCGTGCTGTTGCCGCAGGGCGACTTCGCGCGGTTCCTGCGAGCCGACGCCGAGTCCCGCGGGAAACTCCTCGGTCGGCTCTTCGACACCCGCCGCTTCGCGGAGGCCGAGCAGAAACTCACCGAGCGGAAGCGGGCCGCGGAAGCCGAAGTCCGGGCCGGTGACGCCGAGTTGCTCGCGGACGCGCACCGGATGCAGCAGGCGGCGGGGGGCGCCGCCGAACTGCCGCTGCCCGAGTCGGCCCCCGGCGACCCGGGACTCGCCTCGGCCGTGCTCTCCTGGGCCGCCGTCGCCCGCAGCACGGCCCGGGAGACACTCACCATCGCCCAGTGCGGGCTCACCGCCGCCGAGTCGGCGCAGTCCGCCGCCGAACGCGCCCTGGACGACGTACGCGAAGTCGCCCGGCTGCAACGGCGGTTCGCCGAGGCGCACGAGCGGGCCGCACTCCTCGAGGCGCGGGCCGAAGCCCACCGCGAGGCACGGACGCGCATGGAGCGGGCCCGGAAGGCGGAAGCGGTGGCGCCCGCCCTGGAACTGCGCGACACCACCGACGCCGAACACCGGCGGGCCGTCCGGGAGGAGGCACGCACGCGTGCCCTGCTCCCCGACGGCCTCGCCGACGCCGGCGCGGCCGGACTCGCGGCCGCCGCCCGCAAGGCCGCCGAGGAACTGGGCGGCCTGGAGGCGGCTCGCCGGGCCGAGCACCGGCTGGCGGAACTCGCCACCGAACGCGCCCACCTGGACCGCCAGGAACGGGCCGACGAGGACGTCCTCGAGGACGCCGAGAGCTGGCTCGCGGAGTGGGACGCCACCCGTGCGGACCTGCGGGCGCGCATCGAGTCCGCGCAGGAGGCGGCCGCCCGCGCCGAACAGCTCGACGTCCAGCGCGAGCCCGCCCGGGGGCGGCTCCGGGCGGCCCGGCTGCGCGACCAGCTCGCCCAGGACACGGATGCCGCCCAGGCACGCGCGCTGGCCTCGAGGGAACGCGCCTCGGCCGCCCACGAGCAATGGCTCGCCCTGAAGGAACAGCGGCTGCAGGGCATCGCCGCCGAACTCGCCGAGGGACTGACGGCCGGCGAGGCCTGTGCCGTCTGCGGCGCCACCGAGCACCCCGCGCCCGCACGCAAGGTCGCCGGGCACGTCGACCGGCAGACGGAGGAGGCGGCGCTCGCCGCGTACCGGCGGGCCGAGCAGAAGCGCGACGAGGACGAGGAACGCCTGGGCGTCGTACGGCAGGCACTTGCGGCCGCCACCGCCGAGGCGGGCGACACACCCACCGACCGTCTCGCCGAACAGGCCGACGAGCTGGAGCGGCTGTACACCGAGGCACGAACGGGAGCCTCCGGACTGCACGCCGCCCGAGAGGCCCTGCACCGGGCCGAGCAGGAGCACGAGCGCCGGGTCGCCGCCCAGCACGAGGCCGCCCGCCGGGCCGCCTCACGGGCCTCCCTGCGCGACGCACTGGAAAGGGAACGGGTCGCCCTGGAAGGGGAGTTGGCGCAGGCACGGGGTGATGCCGCGAGCGTCGCCGCACGCGCCGCGCAACTGGAGCGCCGGGCCGAACTGCTCACGGAGGCCGCCGACGCGGCCCGCACCGCGCAGGACGTCGCCCAGCGGCTCAAGGACGCCGACGCCCGCCTCGCCGACGCCGCCTTCCGCGCCGGGTTCGACACCCCGCGCGCCGCCGCGGAAGCCCTGCTCGACGACGCCGCCCACCGGGAACTCCAACGCAGGCTGGACGCCTGGCAGTCGGAGGAGGCGGCGGTGCGCTCCGTGCTCGCCGAATACGACACCGCCGCCGCGGCCCAGCTGCCGCCCGCCGATCTCCCGGGCGCCGAACGGTCCGCCGATGCCGCGGGCCGGCGCCTGCGGGAGGCCGTCTCCGCCCGCGACGACGCCGCCCGGCGGTGCGCCGAACTCGACCGGCTCACCCGGCGCACGCTCTCCGCGGTACGGCGGCTCGCCCCGCGGCGCGAGGAGTACGACCGGGTGGCACGTCTCGCGGGCCTCGCCGCGGGCACCTCCGCGGACAACGAGCGCAAGATGCGCCTGGAGTCCTACGTCCTCGCCGCCCGGCTGGAACAGGTCGCCGCCGCGGCGACCGTGCGGCTGCAGCGCATGTCGTCCGGGCGCTACACCCTCGTCCACTCCGACGACCGCACCGGACGCGGCAGGAGCGGCCTCGGACTGCACGTCGTGGACGCCTGGACCGGCCGCGAACGCGACACGGCCACCCTCTCCGGAGGCGAGACGTTCTTCGCCTCCCTCGCGCTGGCGCTGGGCCTCGCGGACGTCGTCACCGACGAGGCGGGCGGCGTACGGCTCGACACACTCTTCATCGACGAGGGCTTCGGCAGCCTCGACGACCAGACCCTGGACGAGGTGCTCGACGTCCTGGACACGCTGCGTGAGCGGGAACGCAGCGTGGGGATCGTCAGCCATGTCGCGGACCTGCGCCGGCGCATCCACGCCCAGCTGGAGGTGGTGAAGGGACGGTCGAGCTCTGTCGTGCGCCAGCGGGGCGGGACGTAGGGGCCGGGGAGGGCCTGGAAGGACCCGGGAGACCTGGGAGGGCCCGGGAGACCTGGGGGGCCCGGGAGGTCAGTGACCGATCGGTCTGCGCGGCAGCGGTGAGGAGTACACCACGCTGGTCGTCACCGACCCCAGCGCGCCGATCCTGCCGGAGACCTCCTCCAGGTGCCGCATCGAACGCACCGCCACTTTGATCACGAAGCAGTCGTCGCCGGTGACGTGGTGCGCCTCCAGGATCTCCGGCGTCGCGGCGACGAGGTCGTGGAACGGCTTGTAGTTGGCGTGCGGGTAGCGCAGCCGTACGAAGGCCAGGATCGGCAGGCCCAGGCGCTCCGGGTCGACCACGGCCGCGTACCCCTGGATGACGCCGGCCTCCTCCAGCCGCCGCACCCGTTCGGTGACCGCGCTCGGGGACATCGAGACGGAGCGGGCCAGTTCGGCGAAGCTCGCGCGGCCCTCCCGCTGGAGGACGTCGAGGATCCGCCAGTCGGTGGCGTCGGGGGTGTACGGGGAATGCGTGGTCATGAGCGATGAGTAGCAGGGGAATCCACGGCGGATCAAGACAAGCGCCGTGGTTTGCTCCTTCAAGGTGCGGATGTGCGGCCGTAGTTTTCTGGTCATGACCGACACCAACGCCGTGCTCCGCGTCCCCCCGGCCTCCCCGGCCGAGGCGGCCGCCCACTTCGCCGCGAGCGTCGCCTTCCACACCGACGTGTCCGACGTCGCCGCCGCACTCGCCACCGACGGCGACCCCGGTTTCGTCCTGCTCGACTCGCGTTCCGCCGAGGCCTGGGACCAGGGCCGTGTTCCCGGCGCGGTCCACCTGCCCACCGCACTCGTCCCCGACCAGGCCGGACAACTCCTGGACAGATCCGTCCCGGTCGTCACCTACTGCTGGGGCCCCGGCTGCAACGGCGCCACCCGCGCGGCCCTCGCCCTCGCCGAACTCGGCTTCCAGGTCAAGGAGATGCTCGGCGGCTTCGAGTACTGGGTGCGGGAGGGCTTCGAGTACGAGACCTGGCAGGGCCGTGAACGACGCCCCGCGGACCCGCTGACCGTGCCGGTGGGGGAGGGGGACTGCGGCTGCTGAGCATGCCGACGGTCTTGTGGGAATGAGCATGCCGACGGTCTCGTAAAAAATCACGTGCGGCCCACCGCCCGGGTGTCCATCATGAACTCCCATGCCTGCATTGCCTGCTCCCACAGCCCAGGACCTCCGCCGCGACCCGCTGCCGCTGCGCGGTCGCACCGCCCTCGTCACGGGTGCCAGCCGACGGGCCGGTATCGGCTACGCCGTGGCCCGGCGACTCGCCGCGTATGGTGCGAGCGTGTATCTGCACCACCATGTGCCGCACGACGAGGCGATGCCGTGGGGTGCCGACCGGCCGGAGGCGGTGGCCGCCGGGGTGCGGGAGGCGCTCGCCGATCCGGCGGCGCGGGTGGCTCACGGGCCCGGTGACCTGTCCACGCCGGACGCGCCGGCACGACTGATCGAGACCGCCGCCGAAGCCCTCGGCGGACGGCTGGACGTCCTGGTCGCCAACCACGCCCGCAGCGGCGCGGACGGCACGCTGGACGCCGTCGACGCGACGATGCTCGACGAGCACTGGGCGGTGGACACCCGCTCGGTGATCCTGCTGGTCCAGGCGTACGCGCGGCTGCGGGCCGAGTCGCCGCCGCGGACTCCGGGCGGCCGGGTGCTGATGATGACGTCCGGGCAGGACATCGCGGGCGGGATGCCGGGGGAGATCGCGTACGCGCTGCAGAAGGGCGCCCTCGCGTCGATCACGCGCTCACTGGCGACGACGCTGGCGGAACGAGCGATCACGGTGAACACGGTCAACCCCGGTCCGGTGGATACCGACTACCTCGCCGGGGCGGACTACGCGGCCGTCGCGTCCCACTTCCCCGGCGGGCGCTGGGGTATGCCGGACGATCCGGCACGTCTGCTCGCCTGGTTGGCGACGGACGAGGCGGAGTGGGTGACCGGGCAGGTCATCGACTCGGAAGGTGGCTTCAGGCGTTGACCCGGCTGTCATCAGCGGACCGCGAACCGCGTTGGTCGGGTGTGAACCGGGTTGTCCGCTGTGAACGGCATGGGTCTGGCGTGAGTTGTGCGTGCGGGCGTGAACCCGTGCGGGTAAGTGCGAACCTCTGTAGGTGGGTGTGCGGGCGCCGAAGGCTCGGTGAACCGTGGCGACGAGTTGTAACCGTGGCGACGGCTGGCAACCATGGTGACGATTGTGAACCGTGACGGCAACTGTGAACTGACGGCAGCTGTGAACTGTGACGGCAGCTGTGAACCCATACGACAGCTGTGAACAGCGGCCGGGCCGTGGGAGCTTGGCCCGGCCGCCACACATCAACCCTCAGAGCCGGGACAGTTCCTCCACCAGGTCGTCCAGGCCCAGCGACCCCTGTGACAGGGCCGCCATGTGCCAGGCCTTCGCGTCGAAGGCGTCACCGTGCCGCTTGCGAGCGTTCTCACGGCCGAGGAGCCAGGCCCGCTCGCCCAGCTTGTAGCCGATGGCCTGGCCGGGGATGGTCAGATAGCGCGTCAGCTCGCTCTCCACGTAGTCCGCCGGACGGCTGCTGTGCGCGCCGAAGAACTCCTCCGCGAGCTCCGGGGTCCAGCGCTCGCCCGGGTGGAACGGCGAGTCGGCGGGGATCTCCAGCTCCACGTGCATGCCGATGTCGACGATGACGCGGAGCGCGCGCATCATCTGCGCGTCCAGATAGCCGAGCCGTCGCTCGGCGTCGCTGAGGAAGCCCAGCTCGTCCATGAGCCGTTCCGCGTACAGAGCCCAGCCCTCGCAGTTGGCGCTGACCCAGCCGATGGTCGCCTGGTAACGGGAGAGGTTCTCCGCGACATGCGTCCACTGCGCCAGCTGGAGGTGATGGCCCGGCACTCCCTCGTGGTACCAGGTGGACACCAGGTCGTAGACAGGGAACCGCGTCTGACCCATCGTCGGCAGCCAGGTGATGCCCGGCCGTGAGAAGTCCTCCGACGGCGAGGTGTAGTACGGGGCCGCGGCACCGCCCGGCGGCGCGATACGGGACTCGACCTTCCGTACGCGCTCGGCAAGTTCGAAGTGCGTGCCGTCCAGGGCCTCGATCGCCTCGTTCATCAGGTCCTGGAGGTAGGCGCGCACCTCCTCGACGCCCTCGATGTGCGTGCCGTGCTCGTCCAGGTGTGCCAGCGCCACCCAAGGTGTCTCCGCCCCGGGCAACACCTTCTCGGCCTCGGCCTTCATCTCGCCGAGCAGCCGGTGGTATTCGGCCCAGCCGTACGCGTACGCCTCGTCGAGGTCCAGGTCCGTGCCGTTGAAGTAGCTCGAGAACCGGGCGTACCGCTCCCGGCCGACCGTGTTCGACGAACCCTCGATCGCCGGCGCGTACACATCGCGCATCCAGTCGCGCAGGTCCACCACAGCACGGGTCGCCGCACTCGCGGCCTCGTCCAACTCGGTGCGCAGCGCCTCGGGGCCCGCCGAGGCGAACTCCTCGAACCAGCCGCGGCCCTTGCCGTCCGGGTCCGCCCACTCGGTGAGCTGGTCGATGAAGGTCGCGGTGGGGCGGGGTGCGGCGGGCACCTTGCGCTCCAGGCCCAGTTCGAGCGACTCGCGGTACCCGGCGAACGCCGTGGGCACCGCGCGCAGCCGCTCGGCCACCGCCGCCCAGTCCTCGTCGGTCTCGGTCGGCGTGATGGTGAAGACCTCGCGGATCGAGTGCGGGGCCGTGTGCAGATTGCCCACCCAGCGCAGGAACTCGTCCGCCTCGATCACGGCGAGTTCCGCGGTCAGCCGTTCCCGCAGCAGCCGACCGCAGCGGCGCTCGATGCCACGGTCCGCGCCCGGTTGTCGCTCCGCCTCGTCAAGTCGCGCGAGCGTGGCCCGGATCAACTCCGCGTGCGCCTCGTGCCCCGCGGGCGAGGTGTCGGGCAGCTTGCTGTGACTCTCCTTCACCCCGAGGTAGGTACCGACGAGCGGATCGAGTTCGATGAGATCGGCGACGTAACGGTCGGCGACTTCACGTGGCAGCGGGCTCTTGGTATCTGACATGCGGACATCCTCGTACGGGGACGGGGTGCGCGTCAGCACGATTCTGAGCTGCGCCTTCGTGGTTGGCCGGAACTCGGCGACGGACCGGGCGGACCGGGAGGCCGGTTCGGACGGGCGGTCCGCGAGGCCGGTTCGGAGCCGGGCGGTCTGGGCCCTCCGGGCGCTCCGGGCGGGCCTGGGGGAGCCGGTGGGGAGGTGGGGAGTCCGGCCGGGTCGGGTGCGTGGGCCCGGCCCGGCCGGACGTTCCTGGGTGTGACGACAGGAGCTAGTCGCGCGGCGTCCCCTGCACCCGGTCGTACGGCAAGCCCGAGCGCACCGGCGTCGCGTCCAGGCGGGCCGTGATCACCAGCGTGCCCTCCTCTATCTGGTAGTCCAGCGGCAGCTCGAGCCCCCGCATCGCCGCGACCATGCCGGTGTTGGAGGCCTGTGTCACCGCGTACACGCTCTCGCAGCCGCCCTCCACCGCCATCGCCACCAGTCGGCGGAGCAGTTCGCTGCCGATGCCACGGCGCTGCCAGGCGTCCTCGACGATCAGCGCGATCTCCGTCTCGTCTCCGTCCCAGAGCAGATGGCCGAGGCCGACGATCCGCCCCGACGCCGTACGCACCGCGAGGGTCCGCCCGAAACGAGGGCTGAGCAGATGGTTCAGATAGCGGTCCGCGTCGCCGACGGGGCCGTGGTAACGCATGCTCAGCGTCCGCGCCGAGCAGCGCTCGTGCATCGCCTTGGCCGCGTTGAGATCGGCGGTGTCTGCCCGCCGTACGGTGATCGCGTTGCCCTCGGGCAGTGTCAGCACGTCCTGACTGCGCGGAACCCGCGGGCCGAGCCGGCTGTCCAGTTCGACGAGTGCGCGGGCCCGCGCGAACTCGGTGGGGGTGAACGGCAGATAAGCCCGCTCCACTGTGATCACTCCGCCTTCGGGTGCCCTCAGCCTCAGCATGGTGTCCTCCAGCGCGCCCTCCTCGGGAACGCCCGCGTCGCCCACCGAGGCGGCAGGCAGCGAACGGATGGTGCACCGGCCGAGCAACTGCCGCAGTGCGAGCGGAAGTTCGGCGGCATCCAGGGCGGTGCGGGTGGCCAGACCGAGGACCCGGGTGGGAGCGTCGACCAGATCGTGGGCGTCGGCCCGCTCGATCCAGGTGTCGCTGCCGCCCGCCTCGGAGACCGCACGCGTCAAGTCGGCGGTGGGGAGCCGCGCCGGGACCCGCAGCAGGAACTCGTCGACGGTGCCCTCGGCCAGCGGATGCGTCTGCAGGCTGAGTATGTCGACCTGATGACCGGCCAACGCCGTGCACAGCAGGGCCAGCGAACCCGGCTGGTCCCGCACGGTCGTCCGCATCCGCCACAGTGTGGTCGCCGCGCCGGGCGCCTGTGCAGCGTCGGGCCGGGTCTCCGACGGCTCGGTGCCCGACAGTTCGCTCCCCGACGGCCCGGCCTGCCGCGACTCGGCGGGCGGCCGGGCACCGGTATCGAGCTTCGGCGGCGCATGACCGTGGCGCCGTGACCACCACACGTGGAACCCGGCCGTGGCGATCAGCGCGACCGCCGAGATCACCAGCAGGGCGGGGCCGTCGGGCCCGTGCCCGACAACGTTGGCCACGGCGTCCGCGACCGCCACCGCCGTGAACAGTGCCGCCAGTTCGACCACGTCCCGCCGCCAGTGGCGGACCGGCCGCCCGTCTTTCGCACGCCTCACATCAGACATCTTCGGAGTCATACAGCAACTGTGAAGGAAGGGTGTTGCGTGATCACGAACGCTCTGTGACCCCACGGTTAAGCGTAGTTCTGCCCCTTTTGGTGTTCTTTTGGGAGAACTCTTGCGCAAGCGGAGTCCGTGGATGCCGCCTCAGGTCGACGGGACGTGAGCGGGGCACCGCGCCCTGTCACGGCTCTGTGACCGCCTTCTTACGCGGTCAGCGCCGTGTGCAGCCGCCGGGCCTGTGACAGGACCCGCGACGAGCCCTCGCGTGCCGCCACCTCGGCCAGATGCGTGACCTCGCCGCGCGCCCGGGACCGCTCGGCGCACTCGGCGCCCACCGCCAGCAGATCCCCGAGTCCGCACGCCACCTTGCCCTGTGCCACGACGCTGCCTAGCAGACCGGGCAGGGCGTGGCGGAGTATCGCTCAGACGGGTCGCGTACGCCCCCGAGACCGCCGCGGTCCTGAACGATGCCACGAACCGGACCGGCTTGGCGGCACCGCAGCTCACCAACGCCTGGAGGTCTGCGCCCAACCGCTCGGGGTCAACTGCCCGCGTGCGGCCGGCACGAGCAGCGCGTCCACGGCCGGCAGCCGGTCCTCCTGGTGCCGTGCGCACAGCCCGTACGCCAAGCAGAGGTGCACCGCCTCGCCCGCTTCGCCGTCCGACTCGGCGAGCAGCGCCAGCGGGATCCCGTTGTTGGGGCCGTCCCACCTGCTCTTCGACGCCAGGTCGATCAGCAGCCGCGCGGCCACGAGCTCCCGTCGGCCGGGCAGCACGGCCAGCCAGTGCTCACGCCCGGTGCTGTGCCAGTGTTCGCAGTGGTAGTGGTGTATCTGGAACGGCGCGACGGGACCGCCGATACCCCGGAACCGCACAGGGAGGTCCGTCCGGAACTCCGGGGCCTCTCCCAGTTCGAGCGCCATGGCAGCGTCCTGCGTACGGCGCCGGACCGTCGGGTGCTCCGGCTCCTCGGCGGTGAGCCACCGGGCGAGCCGAGCTCCCTCCGCCGTCCCCAGCGCGGCCGCCCGCACCGCCGCCTCGGCGGCCCTCGCCCGGTCGTCCCTGCACACCCGCAGCAGGGCCTGGGTGAAGTCGGCCTCACCCGGCCGGGCCCCGAGCCGTCGGTACTCCGTCAGCCGCGCCACCAACTCCTCGGGCTCCAGCGATCCCGTGGACCAGGTCGGCGTGGCCAGCAGAAACGGCATCGGGTCGGTGCGGATCCGGAACGCCACCTCTCGCAGCCTGGCCTGGAAGGCGCGGGTGAGGTCGGCGTGCGTGCAAAGGTCGTCATCGTGGATGCGCGGCCCACGGCCTGCAACGATCGCGTCATGGGGAAACCGTAGAGGCGACCACTGACAACCGGCTTTGAGCTGCAGGAACAGCCGAAAGACCGCCGCGCACCGGGGGCGGGCCCCGATGCGCGGCGCGATGGGTGGCGCGATGCTCCGCCCGTAGGCGAGGCCACGGCTCCGTTCGCCGCCCCGCGCCTCCCGGTTACCGCCTCGCGCCCCCGGACTACTGCCCCACGCGCCCCGGCTGCAGCGTCTTCGTGAACAGCACCGTGCCGTCCTGCTCACGCAGACGGACCGTCAGTTCCCCGCTGTGGCCGTCGATGTCGACCTCGCCGAAGAACTGGTAGCCCCCCGCCGGCGAGACATTGGCCGTGGAGGGCGCCTTGACGAAGACACGGTCCGGGCCGAACGTGCCGTCCAGCGCGTTCGCAGGGAACGCGCCCGCGTTGAGCGGTCCGGAGACGAACTCCCAGAACGGTGCGAAGTCCTTGAACGCGGCGCGCGACGGGTCGTAGTGCTGGGCCGAGGTGTAGTGGACGTCGGCCGTCAGCCACACGGTGCCGGTGATCCGCCGGTGCTTGACGAACCGCAGCAGCTCGGCGATCTGCAGCTCCCGGCCGAGCGGCGCGCCGGGGTCGCCCTGCGCGACGGCCTCGAAGTTGGGCTTGCCGTCCCCGGTGTCCGGCACGACCAGGCCGAGCGGCATGTCGGAGGCGATCACCTTCCACACCGCCCGGGAGCGGGCCAGCTCGCGCTTGAGCCACTCCAGCTGCTCCCGGCCGAGGATGCCCTCGGGGTCCGTGGTCTGGTTGTCCGCCGAATTCGTGTTGCGGTACGTGCGCATGTCCAGGACGAATACGTCCAGCAGCGGGCCGTAGCGCTGCACCCGGTAGACGCGTCCGCCGGGGCGGCGCAGCGTCGAAATCGGGAAGTACTCGGAGAACGCCTGCCGGGCGCGGGCGGCCAGCACGTCGATGTTCTTCTCGGTGTAGCGGGCGTCGGCGAAGATCTCCCCCGGGAACCAGTTGTTGGTGACCTCGTGGTCGTCCCACTGGATGATCGAGGGGACCTGGGCGTTGAAGGCCCGCAGGTTGTCGTCGAGAAGGTTGTAGCGGAAGTTGCCGCGGAACTCCGCCAGCGTCTCGGCGACCTTCGACTTCTCTTCGGTCGTGACGTTCCGCCAGGTCCGCCCGTCGGGCAGGGCCACGGTCTCGGTGAGCGGGCCGTCGGCGTAGATGTTGTCACCGCTGCAGATGAAGAAGTCCGGATCGAGGGCGGCCATCGTGTCGTAGATCCGGTAGCCGCCGAGTTCCGGGTTGATGCCCCAGCCCTGCCCGGCGAGGTCACCGGACCACACGAACCGCACTCCCCGCCGCCGCTTCGCCGACGCCGTGCGGAAGGTGCCGGTCACCGGCTCGCCGGTACGGCGCGGGTCGTCGGGGTCGGCCAGCAGTACCCGGTAGTGGATCTGCTCACCGGACGGCAGCCCGCGCAGCAGCGTGGTGCCGGTGAAGTCCGAGTCCGCGCCGAGCAGGGGGCCGTGCCATCTGCGCGGGTTGCGGAACGACTCCGTCGCCGAGGTCTCGACGATCATGCGGGCCGGGCGGTCGGAACGCACCCACACCAGGCCGGAGTCGGTGGTCACGTCGCCCGTCTGGACACCCCACCCCGCCTTCGGCCGGCCCGACAGGGCGAGTGCCGGAGCCGCGCCGAGCGCGCCGGGCAGGGACAGGGCCGCCGACGCGGCGAGCGAGCCGCGCAGGACACTGCGGCGGCCGGGGAGCGGACGGTGTGACATGGGATACGCCTCCAAGGACGGTTCCGGCCAATGGGCACAGCCACAACTACGCGCGCGTCGCGGCGCACGTGGAAACCACAAGTGAACAACTGTCACTGGGGCGGCGGGAACCACACGGGTCTGCGCGGAGGGGGCGAAGAGCCGGCCGGCCCGCACCTGAAGGCCACGCGTGCCCTGGGCTGTTGGCCGTCACGGCGCCGCCTGCCGCAATCACGGCGCCGCCTGCCGCCATCACCGCGCCGCGTGCGGCCTTCACCGTGCCGCGTGCGGCCGTCTCCGCGCCGCCTGCTCACCGCACGGCCTCCGCCATCGCCGCGCCGCGTGCGGCCGTCTCCGCACCGCCTCCGCCGTCACCGCACCGCCTGCGGCCGTCACCGCACCGCCTCCGCCATGAGCCGTACGCCGTCGCGGATCCGCGCGGGCGACAGGTGCGCGTACCCGAGGACCAGCCGCACGGAGTCGTCGTCCACCGTCCTCGCGAACCTGTCCGACCCGTAGTCCGTCAGGGCACGCACCGCCACGCCCGCCGCCGCTGTCCGCTCGAGGAACCGCCCCTGCGGGCCGCATTCCCCGGGCAGCCGGGCGATGGCATGGAGACCCGCGGCGATCCCGGACACCTCGGTCCCGGGAAAGTGCTTCTCCAGGGCGGCCACGAGTGTGTCGCGCCGCTCCCGGTAGGCGCGCTGGCAGCGCCGCAACTGCCGGTCGTAGTCGCCGCGTTCCACGAACCGGGCGAGCAGCGCCTGGTCCAGCACCGGATTGCCGAGATCCATGGTGCGTTTGCGTTCCACGACCTCGTCGGCCAGCGCCGCCGGGACCAGCAGCCAGCCGAGCCGCAGCCCTGGGGCGAGCGATTTGCTGACGGAGCCCGTATAGGCGACATGTTCCGGATCGAGTCCTTGCAGGGCGCCCACCGGCGCGCGGTCGTAGCGGAAGTCCCCGTCGTAGTCGTCCTCGACCACCAGGCCGTCCACGGCACGTGCCCAGTCGAGCAGTTCGGCGCGCCGCCGCGCGGAGTACGCGATGCCCGAAGGGAACTGGTGGGCGGGCGTGGTCACCACCGCACGCACGCCCGACGCACGCAGCGGCTCCAGGGCCGGCCCCTCCGCGTCCAGCGGCAGGGGCACCGCACGGAGCCCGGCCGCGGCGTGCAGGATCTCGTGTTCCGGGCTCCCGGGGTCCTCCACCCCCACGGAGCGCACCCCACGCGCGCGGAGGACCAGACCGAGCAGGGTCGTCGCCTGCGCCACGCCCGAGACCACCACGACCTGCTCCGGATCGGCCACCACGCCACGGCGCCGCGTCAGCAACTCCGCCAGGGCGGTGCGCAGTTCGGGAAGGCCCCGCGGGTCCGGGTAGCCGAGTGTGTGGTGCGGGAGCGCGGCGAGCACACTCCGCTGCGCTGCGGCCCACGCCGGGCGCGGGAACAGCGACAGGTCCGGGGTGCCCGGCAGGAAGTCGGCGCGGGCGCCCGCGGGACGCGGCGCCAGGTCACGCGCGCGTGGGCGGCTCGCCCGGGCGGCACCGCTCACCCAGGTACCCGCACCGCGGTCGCTGCGCAGATAGCCCTCCGCGGTCAGCTGTTCGTACGCCTCGGTGACCAGCCCCCGCGACACGCCGAGGTCCGCGGCGAGGTCCCGGCTCGACGGCAGCCGGGTGCCGGACGCGAGCCGCCCCGAGCGCACCGCCTCGCGCAGCGCCGCCTGCAACGTGCGGCCACGCGCGCGTGCGGGCGCGGAAGCGGCCGGCAGAAGCAGTTCCCAGGCCGGATTGGTCCCCGATGCAGTCATGAAAGTGGACCTTAAACCGGACCACGGGCGTTCCTAGCGTCGCTGCCATGAACGCCACCACCACCCGCGGGGCGCTGCTCGCCGCCCTCGCCTGCGTCCTCGTCGGAGGCTCCTTCACCGCCAACAGCGTGCTCGGCGACTATCCGTACGCGGGCGGCCAGTTCCTGCGCTACGGGCTCGCTTGCCTGCTCCTGCTGCCCCTCCTCCCGCGTGGCCGGGCCGCACGTCTGCGGGGCCTGAGCGCACGCCAGTGGGTGCGGCTCGCGCTGCTGGCGGCCATCGGCATGGTCGGCTTCAACCTCGCCGTCATCGCCGCCGAACGCACGGCGGAACCGGCGGTACCGGGCGTCTTCGTGGGCTGCGCGCCCGTGGTGGTGGCCGTCGTGCTGCCCTTCCTCGAGGGCCGCCGACCGCAAAGGGCCGTGCTGTACGGGGCGTTGCTCGTGGCCGTCGGGGCGTTCACCGTCCAGGGATGGGGTCGGACCGACGTGACGGGAATCGTCTACTCCGGGTGCGCGCTCGCCGGAGAGGTCGCCTTCGCGGTGCTCGCCCCGCCCGTGCTGCGTCCCCTGGGGCCGCGGCTGCTGTCCGTCGTCGTGTGCGGGCTCGCCGCGGCCGAGTCGGCGGCGGCCGGGCTGCTCGCCGACGGCGGGGCGTGGCTGCGCGTGCCGGACCGCACCGAGGCCCTGGCACTGCTGTGGCAGGCGGCGATCGTCACCGTCGTCGGGTTCGTGTGCTGGTACATGGGCATGCAGCGGCTCGGCACGGAGCGCGCGACGCTCTTCTCCGGCCTCATCCCCGTCGCCGCGGCCTGCACCGCCCCGCTGGTCGGGACGGGCGCCTACGGGGCGCCGCAGGCCCTGGGAAGCGCCCTCGTGGGCGCCGGAGTGGCGCTGGGATCCGGCGCCCTGCGACGGCGTGCCTTGCAAGGACGTGCCCCGCGACGGAGTGCCCTGCGACGGAGTGCCCCGTGACTACTCGGCCGATCCGATCCGATCCGATCTGACCGGACCCGACCCGACACGACCGGGGCCGGCCGCACCATCGCCGACCGGCCCGTCCCCGCTCAGCGGCTGCCGTCGAGGATGACGCGGGCCACCAGAGCGGGGTCGTCGTTCATCGGGACGTGCCCGCACCCGGGCAGCCGCACCAGCCGGGCGGCCGGGATGATGTGCTTGGCGCGGACCCCCTGACGGCGCACCAGAAGCCGGTCCCGGGTGCCCCAGGCGACCGTCACCGGAACCCCGGGCACGTCGTCCGTGAACAGCACGTCGGTGCCGGCCCGGAGGGTCTCGGCGAACCCGGCGGCGTTGCGCAGCGCCAGCGTCTCGGCGACCACGGCCTCCGGTGAACGCCGGCCGGGGCGTGCGTAGATCGTGCTGGTCAGCGCGGCGCGCCCCGCCGGAGACTGGGCCAGCCGCTCCACCATGGACAGGGGCATGCGCTGCGCCGCGTGCCGCATGGCCAGCAGTATGCCGAACGCGTAACGCCGTTCGACGGGCGACCAGAACCCGGCGGGCGACAGCGCCGTGACGGACCGTACGAGCTTCTCGCGGCCGAGCTCCAGCGCCAGCAGCCCGCCCAGGGAGTTGCCCGCCACATGGGGACGCTCGATCTCCAGCGCCTCGCACAGCCCGCCCAGGGCAGGCACCACCGTCGCCAGGTCGTGCGAGAGACCGTCGGGCAGCGCCGGGGACTCGCCGAACCCCGGCAGGTCCACCGCGATCACGTCACGCTCGGTCGCCAGGATGTCGACCACTGGGTCCCAGGCCTGCCGGTGGTGGCCGATGCCGTGCAGCAGCAGAAGCGGTTCACCGGCGCCCACGCGCGCGTAGGCGACGGTCACGGTCCGCGGGCCGGACGGAGAGGGGACGTCGAACGAGACCGTGGCGGACATCTGGTTGCTCCTCGTCTGGGACACGCTGACGGACAGTCTGGTGGGACACCCCGCGCGACAGCCCTGGAGACACGCTGACGGACGGCCCGAGGCACACACCGACGGACAGTCCGTGGGGCGCGCCCACGGACCGTCTTGTAGACAGCTTGTCAGCAACTGCTACCGACGGGTAGACCCCGGCTGGACAGACCTCATCCGGTCGGCTGGGACGGGAACGTGGCAGCCGGCTCCGCGACCGACCTCTTCGAACAGCACCGGCCCGTCCTCCTCGGTGTCGCCCACCGCGTGCCCGGCCGGGTGACCGACGCCGAGGACGTCGTCCAGG
Organism: Streptomyces cavernae; assembly: GCF_004023625.1. Taxonomy (GTDB): domain Bacteria; phylum Actinomycetota; class Actinomycetes; order Streptomycetales; family Streptomycetaceae; genus Streptomyces; species Streptomyces cavernae. The sequence goes on from NZ_RPDJ01000005.1 coordinate 97,314, forward strand.
AGGCGTGGCCGCGCTGGTCCGGCGCGGAGTCGCACCGGGTGCGACTCCGCGCCCGTATCCGGTCCGCATCACCACCCGGCTCGCCGTCGACCGGCTGCGCCACGCGCAGGCGCGCAACGAGGCCTACTGGCCCCTGGCTGCCCCGGTCCCTCGCCGCGGCGGAGAGCGGCGACACCGAGGGGCCCATGGCCCTGCTCGCCCCGGACGTCCGGCGGGTCGGCGGCAGTGACGGCAAGGCCCGGGCCCCGCTGCGGGCCGTCGAGTCCGCCGACAAGGTGGGCCGGTTCCTGGCCGGCGCGGCCCGCAAGGGGGTCGCGGACGTGTCGTTCCGGCTGCTGGAGATCAACGGTGGCACGGCGCTGCCGGCACTCTCCGGCGGCAAGCCGGACTGCGTCGTCCAACTGGACGTCCTGGACGGCCGCATCCGGTGCGTATACATCATCCGCAACCCGGAGAAGCTGGTGTCGCTCCCCGCGGCCGAGGGCTGAGCGCACGGCACGCTCCGGCCGTCCCTCCCCGCGTGACCTGGGTGTCGAGGCTGCGTGACGGGCGCCAACAGTGTGTGAACGCCGTGCCGTACGCGCCCGGTTGGCGGCCCAGGGAATCGATGATTGGTCTTGACCAAGGGTGGGGGCGGGCCTATCGTCGCGGATAGTGCAGGAACCTTTAATAAACAAGGGCGCTTAAACGCCGCCGGGGACACGGCGAACGTCGGAGGACAGGGTGGGGACCACACAGCTGGAAACGGTGCCGGAGCCGAAGTACTGGCACCTCAAGACCGTGCTAAGTGAGGCACTCGACTCCGAGTTCACGGTGGGTGAGGTCCTGCCCAACGAACGGGAGCTGGCGTCCCGTTTCGGGGTGGCACGAGCCACCCTCCGCCAGGCCTTGGAGCAACTCGAGCTGGAGGGCCGGCTGCAGCGCCGTCGCGGGGTCGGCACCACGGTCGCCCCGCCGCGCATGGGTGTGGCCGTCGGCACCGCGCAGCACGCGTGGCCGGGAGCGGCCGGCGACGCCTGGCAGCCGGTGGACTGCACGGTCGCGGCCCCGCCCGTGGCGGTGTCGCGCATGCTGGAGACCGGCCGCAAGGAGCAGGTGCACATCGTGCGCCGCTCCCGGATGACGCACGGCCAGCCCGTCGCCGCCGAACTGCTGTACGTGCCGGACGCCTCGGCGCCCGGTCTGTCCGCCATAGAGGCGCCCTCCGGATCGGCACGCGCGCGTTCCGTGCTGCGCGCACTGCAGCGGCTGGAGCTGACGGGCCAGGACCGTGCCGTCGAGCTGGGCTCGGCACGCGCGGACGACGCCAAGGAACTCGACCGGCTGCCCGGAGCACCCGTACTGGTCGTCACCACCCGCTTCTTCGCCGAGGGGCGCACCGCCGCGGTGTCCGTCGCGACCTACCGCGCCGACACCTGCCGGCTGACCTTCGGCGACACCGGCAATGTGGAGATCCACCACGACCCGGAGCGCCGGGCCTCCTGACCCGCGCCGTCCACGGTCCGCACCCGCACGCCCCGGGACTTCCCGGGGCGTGCCGCGCTGTCGGCCGCAGTCAGCGGCCCGTCACCGTGCCCTCCACCGCGAACAGCTGCGCCTCCACATGGTCCAGCGCCAGCCGCAGCGCGCCCATCGCGACGGCGGCCTCGCCGAGCACCGACTGGGCGACGCGGGGCGGGCGCAGACAGTAGCGCGCGAGTTCCTGGCGCAGTGGCTCCAGCACGCCGTCCAGGCCCGTCGCCCAGCCGCCGATCACCACCAGCTCGGGATCGAGGGCGAGCACCAGCGCGGCCACGTCGTGCACCAGCCGCCGGATGAACCGGTCCACGGCCGCGCGCGCCCGCTCATCGCCTTCGCGCGCGTGCTTGAAGACCTCCGCGACCGCCTGCTCGTCCAGCGGGTGCAATGGTGTGTCCGTGGTCGACAGCAGCGTCTCCGGAGTGGCTTCGCGGCCCAGCAGGTGCAGCGCCCCGATCTCGCCGGCCGCGCCGCCGTACCCGCGGTGCAGCCGCCCCCCGATCAGTGAACCGGCGCCGGGGCTCAGCCCCGCCAGTACGAACACCATGTCGTCGGAGTCGACGCCCGCACCCTTCCAGTGCTCGGCCACGGCCGCCGCGTTGGCGTCGTTCTCCACCAGCACCGGGCACTTGAAGGACCGCTGCAGCCGCTCGCCCAGCTGCAGGCCCGTCCACTCCGGCAGGGCGGTGCCGAGGCGCACCGTGCCATCCGCCTCGACGATGCCCGGGGTGCCCACGCCGACCGCCTGCAGCGAACCGCGCGCGATCCCTGAGCGGCGCAGCAGGTCGGCCACCGCGGTGCGCAGCCGCTCCAGCCGCTCGTCGGCGGACGCCGTCTCGGACACGTCCTTGGCCGTCGATCCCAACAGCCGGCCGTCCAGGTCGGACAGCAGCACGGCGACCCCGTGCGCGCCGATCTCCAGTCCCAGCAGATGGCCTGCCTCCGCCCGGAAGCGGAACCGCCGCGCGGGCCGCCCCTGACGCCGCGCGGCGCCCTCCTCGGCCGCCTTCTCGACCACCAGCCCCGCGTCGATCAGCCCCTCGACCACACCCTCGACCGTGGGCCGGGACAACCCGGTCACCCGGGCGACCTCGGTGAGCGTCGCGGAATCGGTGGCGCGCAGCGTGTGCAGCACCACGGCGGAGTTGATCCGCCGCAGCAGAGAGGGGTCCCCGCCGGTCAGCCGCCCCAACGTCGTCCTCCCAGCTCGTGCGCGTGTGTGGGCGGATCGTACTCGGCGCCGCGCTGACCTGCGAGTGCCGGGTGGAGATCATCCCGCGGAGGGGAAGGTGCCGCGCCGCCGGCGGGGCCGTGACCGGCGGCTGGTCGGGGCAAGGACCGGGCGTGCCGCGCCCGGCCGGCAGGGTCTTCAACTGGTGGGTGTTTCATTTAGGGATCCTTGTTGATGCTGCATAGCAGGGTTGGCGTGGATCTATAGGTAATCCGTGGTCTGTCATGCGATGGTGTGGGGCTCGCGCCGGGTCGGGCTGTCCGGTGCTGATGCGGCCGTAGGGTCCGTGGTCTTGGAGCTTCTTCGTTTGGCGGTGGCCGCGCGGACGGGGCTCGGGGCCGCCGCGGACGGACTGTCCTGGGGCGAGCAGGTGCGCGGGGTGGCGGGCTTCGGGATCTACGTCATGTTGATGGCGCTGTTCGCGGCCGGGCTCGCGGCGTTGCTGGGGAGCGGTGTGACGGCGATCGGCATCATGATCCCATTCATTCTGCTTGCCTCGTTCGTGTTCGGTTACATGGCCGACGGGTTGACGGACGGCCTGCCCGACAGGGCCGGGCAGGCCGTCCTCCACGAGACCTCGGAAGGGCACCTCGGGCCGTGGTCGGGCCTCCTGGTGACGTTCGCCTGGACGGCCGGCGTGCTCCTGGCGGGCGCATGGAGCGTACGTCGGCGGGACGCCTGAGCCCGGAGCCTGCGTTGCGTGGCGCCGCACCGAACGGGAGAGGGCGACCTGCCCTTTCCGGGCAGGTGGTTGGGCGGCTACCAGTAGCGCGGCTGTCCCGTGCTGTGGGCCGGTGTGGGATCCGGCGCCCCCGGGCCCTCGTAGGAGGCGCCCGTCGCGTGCAGGACGAGCGCGATCACCACTGCGAGGACGATGGCACCGAGGAGCATGTCGGTGATCGCCTTCACCAGAAGTTCGAGGACGCGCTTTCCGGGAAGTAATACTAGGCAAATCAGTATGACGAAGGACATGGTGGACATCGGATCCTCCGCTCGGACCACACCACATCGGCTGAGATGCCTACTACGCTGCACTTCAGCCCAGGGTGGTCCAAGGTGCGAAGGGGTTCACGTTGGTTACGAACGCGGACAATCTACTCATTATCCTATCGATTCCGGCATCGTGAACCCGTTGCGGGCCGAGAAGCATGGACGAACGGACACCGGGGGCCCAAGACGTCCCGCCGGCCCCGGAGACAGCACGCACCATCGCCGAATTCGGTGCTCTGCTCCGGCAGTTGCGTATCTGGGCGAAGGTCTCGATCGGTGCGCTGGGCAGACAGAGTGTGGGCACCCGCTGCTACGGCAAGCTGGGCAAGGGAACCGTCTCCCAACGGGAACGAGGGCAAGGCATGCCCAAGTCCTATGACGATTACGAGTTGTTCGTGGACTGCTTCGTGCGCGCCTGTCTCGCCGGAACCGACCTGACGCCCGACAACGTCGAGGCCGAGGTCGCACGCTGGTGCGGCGCATGGCGGGAGCTGGCCAACGCGCCCTGCCCGGACCCGGTCGCCGAACACGTGGTGCCGCGTTCGCTGCCGCCGTCGATGACCGCCTACCTGGCGGGCCGCCACACGAACGTCGACGAGTTGGACCAGCTGCTGCCCGGCTCGTCCGCGGGACACGACGCCCCGCTCGTCGCCATCACCGGGCCGCCCGGTGTCGGCAAGACGACGCTGGCCGTCCACTGGGCCCATCGGGTGGCGGACCAGTTCCCGGACGGGCAGCTCTACGTCGACCTCTGCGGCTGGGACAGTGCCCATGAGGCTCTCGCGCCGGAGACGGTGCTGGGCCGCTTCCTCAGGGACATCGGTGTTCCCGACGCGGAGATGCCGACGACACTGGACGATCTCCAGGCGCGGTACCGCACCGAGATCGCCGACAGGCGCATGCTGCTGGTCCTCGACAACGCCGCCGGGTCCGAACAGATACGCCCCCTGCTGCCGGGTTCACGCCACTGCCGCGTCGTGGTGACCAGTCGCGCTCCGGTGACGGGCGTCGGCGCCCGCGCCATGCCGCTCGGCGTGCTGAGCGAGACCGAGTCGTCCGACCTGATCGTCTCGCTCATCGGCGGCACACGCGCCCGGAGCGAACCCGAGGCGGTCGACCGTCTGACACGCCTGTGCGGACGGTTGCCGCTCGCCTTGCGCGTGGTGGCCGAGAGCATCGCCGTTCGTCCAGCCATCCTGGTGGCCGAGGCAGCCGAAGAGATCGCCGACGAGACGACCCGCCTGGACGCCCTCGTCGCGGGCGACGACGAACCCCGCGACATCCGCTCGATCTTCTCCTGGTCACTGCGCGGCCTCAGCCCGTCGTCCGGCCGGCTCTTCCGGCTGCTCGGCCTGCACGAAGGGCCCGACATACCGCTTCCCGCCGTCGCGGCGCTGGCCGACATGCCGACGGCCGCGGCGGGGAGGCTGGTCCAGACACTCGCCCGCGTCAACATGATCGAGCAGCGCCCGGGTGGCCGCTACCGCTTCCACGACCTGCTGCGGCTGTACGCACGGGAACGCGCGCTCGCGGAGATCCCCCGGGAGGAACGGCTCGAGGCAGTCAGAAGGCTGGGCGCCTGGTATCTCAAGGCGGGTGACGTTTTGGACCGGGTCTTCGCCCCCCGGCGCCGGCGCGTGCCGATCGACGATCACGAGCTCCCCGCCGTCCCCGCGGCGCCGCACCTGCAGGACCACCGTGCGGCGTTCGCCTGGGGTGACACGGAACGGGCCAACGTCCTCACGGTGGTGCGCCAGTGCGCGCGGGAGGGCCTGGACGCCATCGCGTGGCTGCTCACCGCTGCGATGGGCGAGTACTTCTACCTCCGGCGGATGTGGTCGGATCTCTACGGGACCCACGCGGACGCCCTGCCTTCCGCGCAGCGGGAGGGCCCCTTCGCGGAGGGCTGGATCCGCAACAACCTCGGATTCGCAGGAAGTTACCTCGACCTCCATCGCGAGGCGGAGCAGCACTGCCGGATCGCGGTGGAGGCCACCAGCAGCATTGACGACTGGATGGGGCTGGGCATCGCCTGGAACAACCTCGGGCTCGCCCTCACCGGACTGCAGCAGTGGGAAGAGGCCGTCGCGGCGTTCGAGCGCGCCCTGGAACTGCATCGCTCCCACGGCATCCGATGGGGCGAGGCCCACGCCGTGATGAACATGGCACGGGCCTGCTCCAGAAGGGGCGAGTGGGCCTCAGCCGTCGAACACTACGAGCGGGCCCGGGAACTGCACGGCGTCATCGGCAACCGTGTGCTGGAGGGGACCATGCTGCACGAGCTGGGCCTCGCGCACGCCTCGCAGTCCCACTGGAGCGAGGCCACCGACTGCTATCTGCGCGCTCTGACGGTGCACAACGAGGTGGACAACCGCATCGGTGCCGGCATCACCCTCGACGACCTGGGCACGGCGCTGCTGGCCGAGGGACACCGGGAGGAGGCGTTCGACCGGTGGAGCCAGGCCCTGATCGTCCTCGACGAACTGGCGCACCCACGCGCCGCGCTCGTACGCAGTCGCGTGGAATCCGTGCGGTGGTGACCGGACGGTGTCCGCCTGCCCGCCCGGCGCTACCGCCTCCCCCATCCAGGGCAGTCCTAGGGGATCCCTAGGCCGGAGCAGCCTCCCGCAGGCGTGCGAACTCCTCCGCCATCGTCTCCGCCGTCCAATGGGCGTTCAGACCGCTCGGGTTGGGCAAGACCCAGAGGCGGGTGTCGCCGATCTGCCGCTGCTGCGGGCCCACTCGGGCCTTGCGGTCGTCGAACGCCGCCCGGTACGCGGTGACACCCACCACGGCGAGCCACCGGGGACGCAACGAGGCCACCTTGAGGCTCAGCTGCCGCCCGCCTTCGAGGTACTCGTCCGCCGTCAGCTCGTCGGCGCGCGCGGTCGCCCGTGCCACCACGTTCGTTATGCCGAGCCCGTAGGAGAGCAACTCGCCCTGCTCCGAGGGCTTCAGCAGGCGCGGGGTGAAACCCGACAGGTGCAGAACCGGCCAGAAGCGGTTGCCGGGGCGCGCGAAGTGGTGTCCCGTCGCGGCGGTCATCAGGCCCGGGTTGATACCGCAGAACAGGACCCTCAGACCGTCCGCGACGACGTCCGGCACAAGCCGGTCACGGGCCGCCTCCAACTCCTCGGGTGTGAACCGCGTCAGAGGATCGCCCCCGGTGTGTAACCCGCGGCCTCCGGACGCTGCTTCACGACCTCCTCGATCCGGCCCACGACCACCGAGACCTGGTCGGCCGCGGCGCCCGTGAAGGACAGCTTGTCCGCCATCAGCTCGTCCAGCTGGGCGCGGTCGAGCGGGATGCGGTCGTCGGCGGCGAGCTTGTCCAGCAGGTCGTTGCGCTCGGCCCCCTGCTCGCGCATGGCGAGGGCGGTGGCGACCGCGTTCTCCTTGATGGCCTCGTGCGCGATCTCCCGGCCCACACCCGCACGCACCGCGCCCATCAGGACCTTGGTCGTGGCGAGGAACGGCAGATAGCGGTCCAGTTCCCGTGCGACGACCGCGGGGAAGGCGCCGAACTCGTCGAGGACGGTCAGGAACGTCTCCAGCAGTCCGTCCAGCGCGAAGAAAGCGTCCGGCAGTGCCACCCGGCGTACCACCGAGCACGACACGTCGCCCTCGTTCCACTGGTCGCCCGCCAGCTCGCCCGTCATCGACGCGTAGCCCCGCAGGATCACCATCAGACCGTTGACGCGCTCGCAGGAACGGGTGTTCATCTTGTGCGGCATCGCGGACGAGCCGACCTGCCCCGGCTTGAAGCCCTCGGTCACCAGCTCGTGCCCGGCCATCAGCCGGATCGTCTTCGCGAGGGACGACGGTGCCGCGGCCAGCTGCACCAGCGCGGTCACCACCTCGTAGTCCAGCGAGCGCGGGTAGACCTGGCCGACCGAGGTGAACGCCTGCGAGAAGCCCAGGTGGTCGGCGATCCGCTGCTCCAGCCGCGTGAGCCGCGCCGCGTCGCCGCCGAGCAGGTCCAGCATGTCCTGCGCCGTGCCCACCGGGCCCTTGATGCCGCGCAGCGGGTAGCGGCCGAGCAGCTCCTCGAGACGCGCGTACGCGACGAGCAGCTCGTCGGCGACGGTCGCGAAGCGCTTGCCGAGGGTGGTGGCCTGCGCCGCCACGTTGTGCGAGCGGCCCGCCATGACCAGCTCGCCGTACTCGCCCGCCAGCTTGCCGAGCCGCGCCAGGACCGCCACCGTACGGTCGCGCATCAGCTCAAGGGAGAGCCGGATCTGCAGCTGCTCGACGTTCTCGGTGAGATCCCGGGAGGTCATGCCCTTGTGCACGTGCTCGTGCCCGGCGAGGTCGTTGAACTCCTCGATCCGCGCCTTCACGTCGTGCCGCGTGACCTTCTCGCGCTCGGCGATCGAGGCGAGGTCGACCTGGTCGAGGACGCGTTCGTAGTCGGCGATCGCCGCGTCCGGCACCTCGATCCCCAGGTCCTTCTGGGCCCGCAGCACCGCGAGCCAGAGCTGCCGCTCCAGCTTCACCTTGTACTCGGGGGACCAGAGCGTGGCGAGCTCGGCGGAGGCGTAGCGTCCGGCGAGGACGTTGGGGATACGGGGCTTGGCTGGCGCAGAAGTCACGTGTACGGATTCTACTGGCGAATCGTGCAGGCCAGCCCCGCGGGGTTCGTTGGCGGAAGCTACAAGCGACCCCGCACGGCTCAGGGCTTGCCCGGCCTGCCCTGCCCGGAGGTTCACGGACGGGGCCAGGCCCTGATCCGTCCGGACAGGCCCTACCCCTCCTTGTCCGCCAGCTCCGCCAGGATGTCGGCGTGGCACAGCTCGGGCGCGCACCAGCACGCCAGGGTCTTTCCGCGCAGCTCGGGCACCAGTGCCAGCAGCTCGGGACGCTCCATCAGGTACGCCCGGTACTTCTCCATGACCTCCGCGCGTGTGCCGTCCCGCTTCCTGGACGCCGTGTCGGGGACGAACGGGTTGTAGAGCGGATGCTGGGGGAGGTCCCAGTGGCCCATGGTCCAGCGGCGGCCGACGTAGACCAGGTCGGCGGGCGCGTGTTCCAGCCGGGGGCCGAACTCGCGGATGTGGCCCTTGAGGTTGATGACGGTCGTGGACATGTGGAGCTCCCTTCAGGAGCTCCACTATCGCGCTGAACTACGCCGCAGGCCCCTCGGAGGGCAGCGGACTCTCGTACGGCAGCAGCTCCGGCCGCTTGGCCGGGCGCCCGTCACCCGATGAGCGGCCCGTCAGCCGCCGTCCGATCCAGGGCAGCAGGTGCTGCCGGGCGAAACGGGCGTCGGCGACGCGGCGGGCCATCCACCCCGGCGGCAGGGTCGACGGCATCGGGGTGTGCCAGTCGGGGTCCTCCGCCTCGTAGCCCAGCGTCTGCCACACCGCCTCCGCCACCCGGCGGTGGCCCTCCGCCGTCAGGTGCAGCCGGTCCACGTCCCACATCCGGGGGTCGGACAGCGACGGTGCACCGTACAGGTCGACCACCGTCGCGCCGTGCCGCTCGGCCAGCTCGTCTATGCAGGCGAACAACTCCTCCATGCGCGGGCGGAAGCGCTCCAGGACGGGCCCGTTGCGACCCGGGCTGCGCATCAGGACGAGCCGATCGCAGGCGGGCGCGAGGCGCTCCACGGCCTCTTCGAGCAGGCCGCGGACCCGGCCCATGTCGCATTTCGGCCGCAGAGCGTCGTTCAGGCCGCCCACCAGGGTGATCACATCGGGTCGCATGGCAGCCGCGACGTCCACCTGCTCCGCGACGATCTGTCCGATGAGCTTGCCGCGCACGGCCAGGTTGGCGTACCGGAATCCGGGGGTCCGGGCGGCCATCCGTCCGGCGAGCAGATCGGCCCAGCCGCGGTACGAGCCGTCCGGCAGCAGATCCGACATGCCCTCCGTGAAGGAGTCGCCCACCGCGACCAAGCTGGTGTAAGTGACATTCGTGTACATGGCGAATGCGATGGTAACGCGCTCCGCCGAGTGCCCCGGCGGCGTTGCCGGTCTCACACCGGCTGCCCGAACAGCGCCCGCAGCACGTCCTCCAGCGTCACCAGCCCCGCCAGCCGCCCGTCCCGGCTCCGTACGGCCGCGAGATGTGTGCGGCTCCTGCGCATCGCGGTGAGGACGTCGTCCAGCGGGGCGCTCTCGCGGACGCGGGCGATGGGGCGCATCTCGGACACCCGGAACGGCCGGTCGTGCGGCGACGCGTCCAGCGCGTCCTTGACGTGCAGATAGCCGACGATGCGGCGGCTGTCGTCCACGACCGGGAAGCGGGAGAAGCCGGACTCCGCCGCCAGCCCCTCCAACTCCTCCGGAGTGAGGCCGACGCGCGCGTACACCACCCGTTCCAGCGGCAGCATCACATCGCGCACCGGACGTCGCCCCAGTTCCAGCGCGTCGTGCAGCCGCTCCTGAGCGCGGTCGTCGATCAGGCCGGCTTCGCCGGAGTCCTTGACCAGCCGGGCCAGCTCGTCGTCCGAGAAAGTGGCCGTCACCTCACTCTTCACCTCGACCCGCAGTAGCTTCAGCACGCCGTTGGCGAAGGCGTTGACCGAGAAGATCACCGGTCGCAGCGCCCTGGTCACGGCGACCAGCGGCGGTCCGAGCAGCAGGGCCGTGCGCACCGGCTCGGCGAGCGCGACGTTCTTCGGCACCATCTCGCCGAGCAGCATGTGCAGATAGGTCGCCAGGGTCAGGGCGATGACGAACGAGATCGCGTGCCCCGCGCCCTCGGGCACCCCGGCGGCGTGGAACACCGGCTCCAGCAGATGCTCGATGGCGGGCTCGGCGACCACACCGAGCACCAGAGTGCACAGTGTGATGCCGAGCTGCGCCGCCGCCATCACCGCCGACACGTGCTCCAGACCCCACAGCACACTGCGCGCCCGCAGGTGGCCCGGCTCTCCCTGGCCGGTGAACGGCTCGATCTGACTGCGCCGTACGGAGATGAGCGCGAACTCCGCTCCCACGAAGAAGGCGTTCAGGACCAGGGTCGCGAGACCGATCAACAGCTGTACGACGGTCATGGGCCCTCCCCGACCTGCCGGTCGTCCATCGGGCCGGCGTCACCCTCGTCCGTGAGCCTCGCGGGATGTCCGTCCGGGGCCTGCTCGGCGGGCCAGTTCGGCGGCGCATGCAGCAGCACCCGCGCCGCCCTCCGCCCCGACGCGTCCAGCACCTCGAGCCGCCATCCGGCCACGTCGACGCGGTCCCCGGTCGTGGGGATCCGCCCCAGTTGCGTCGCGACGAGCCCGGCGAGGGTCTCGTACGGTCCCTCCGGCGCCCGGAGCCCGACGCGTTCCAGCTGGTCCGTGCGGGCGAAGCCGTCGGCCGAGTACTGGAAGCGCCCGTCCGGGGACCGCCCCGCGGGCGCCAGGTCCGGTACCTCGTGCGGGTCGTGCTCGTCCCGCACCTCGCCGACGACCTCCTCGACGATGTCCTCCAGGGTGGCGACCCCGGCGGTGCCCCCGTACTCGTCGATGACGACGGCCATCGTCCGCTTGCCGGACAATCGGTCCAGCAGCCGGTCCACGGTCAGCGAGCGGGGTACGAGCAGCGGCTCGCGCATCCGCTCCACCACGCTTCGGCGGGGGCGCTCCCGGGCCGGGACAGCGAGTACGTCCTTGATGTGCACCACCCCGACCACCGAGTCGAGGGTGCCGCGGTAGACCGGGAAGCGGGACAGCCCCGTCGCCCGGGTCGCGTTCGCCACGTCCTCGCAGGTCGCCGCGACCTCCAGGGCCACCACCTGCACCCGCGGGGTCATCACGTTGCCCGCCGTCAGATCGGCGAGGTTGAGCGTGCGCACGAACAGTTCCGCCGTGTCCTCCTCCAGGGCACCCTCCCGCGCGGAGTGCCGGGCCAGGGCCACCAGTTCCTGGGGCCCGCGCGCGGACGCCAGTTCCTCGGCGGGTTCGAAGCCGAAGCGGCGGACGAAACGGTTCGCGGTGTTGTTGAGGTGGGTGATGAAGGGACGGAACGCGGCGCTGAACCAGCGCTGGGGCGTGCCGACCCGTTTGGCGAGGGCCAGCGGCGAGGAGATCGCCCAGTTCTTGGGCACCAGCTCCCCGACGACCATCAGGAAGACCGTCGACAGTCCGGTGCCGATGACCAGGGCGAGCGATTCCGCTGTGGTGCGTGATATGCCCACCGACTCCAGTGGGCCCGCGATCAGCTTGGCGATGGACGGCTCGGCGAGCATGCCGACCACCAGGTTGGTGACGGTGATGCCGAGCTGCGCGCCGGACAGCTGGAAGGTCAGACTCCGTACGGCCTTCAGCGCGCCCGCCGCACCGCGCTCACCCCGTTCCGCGGCCCGCTCGAGCTCGCCGCGCTCGACCGTGGTCAGCGAGAACTCCGCCGCGACGAAGGCGCCACAGGCCACCGAGAGCAGCACCGCGACCGCGAGGAGGAGCACTTCGGTCATCGCGTCACCTCCGTCCCATGATCGGTCGGCGGCGGGGGGAAAGCGAAACCGCCGTGAGCCCTCCGGGGCCCGCCGTGAGGCCTCCCCGGGCCCACCGTGAGCCCATCGGGCCCGTCCCGAGCCGGTCCGGCGCGGGGCTCACCCGGTGAAGGGCTTCGCCCCACTTCCGCCAGTGTTTCTCCGGCTTGTACCCCGCAGCACGCCAGGCATGATGGATGGTCCCGTTCCGCTTGGCGGATCCCGGCGCGCGGCCCTCCTCACAGCCGTTTGACCCAGCGGCGCCAGTGGTCCTCACGGTGGTATCCGGCCGCGGCCCAGACGTGGTGGGCCCGTTCGTTGGCTTCCAGCACCATGGCGTCCACACGGCGCCCGCCGAGCTCGGCGAAGCGTTGTTCCGCCGCTTCCAGGAGGGCGGTGGCGACGCCCTGCCGACGGTGGTCCGGGTGTACGGCGAGCCGGTAGGCGGAGCATCGCCATCCGTCGAAGCCGGCTATCACGGTCCCGACGACGAGCCCGTCGCGTTCCGCGAGGAGCAGGGCTCCGGGATCTCTCGTGATCAGCCGGGCCACTCCGTCGTGGTCGTCGGTGATGCTCGTTCCTTCCGCGGCTTCGCGCCAGAACTGCAGCACGGTGCCGATGTCGGAGAGGGTGGCGCAACGGATGGGAAGATCGCTCATGGGGCGAGCCAAGCAGATCACCGACCTGGTGGCGAACGGTTTCCCTGCCGCGAACGAACGAACGGATGGGCGGGCGGGTCGGTCTGGGCGCGGGCCCGGCGGGCAGCGCCGGCTCGGCCGACGACACACCGCCGGGCGACGCCACGCGACCGGGAGCACCACCCGCGCGACGACGCCTCGACGCCTCACTCGTGCGCGATGGCCGCCAGCACGTTCATCCGGGACGCACGCAACGCCGGGAGCAGCGCCGCCACGATGCCCACCACCGCCGAACCGATCACCACGGCCACGATCGTGCCCCAGGGGATCGCCAGCGCCGTCATGCCCTGGAGTGCCAGCACCTGCTGGATGCACACGCCCCAGATCAGCCCCAGCGCCAGCCCGAGCACCGCGCCGAAGACGGCGATCACCACCGACTCCAGACGGATCATCCGCCGTAGCTGGCGCCGGGCCAGCCCAATGGCGCGCAGCAGCCCGATCTCCCGGGTGCGCTCCACGACCGACAGGGCCAGGGTGTTGACCACGCCGAGCACCGCGATGATGATCGCGAGCCCCAGCAGCGCGTACACCAGGTACAGCAGCACCGAGATCTGGTCCCGGATCAGCTGTTTGTAGTCGGCCTGGTCGCGGACCTGCACCTGCGGATACGGATCGAGGGTCTTCTCCAGCCGCGAGCGCAGCTCGTCCTCGGACGTACCGGAGGCCGCGTTGACGTACAGCGCGGAGTCCTGGCCGCCGGGCACGTACCTCTCGACGGTCCCGAAGCCGAAGTACAGCCCGCCCTGCATGCCGAAGCCGTCGGAGTTCTCCTGGGCGGTGAGCGCGGCGACCGTCAGCTCCGTCCGCCGCTGCGACGGGAACTCCACCGGGATCCTGCTGCCGATCCGTACGTCGTGCTCCCGGGCGAAGTCGGCGTCCATCGCGATGTTTCCCGGCGCGAGCGCCGCGGCGGTGTCGCCCCGCGCGTAGGTGACACGGGCGACGTCGTCGAGCCGCTCGTCGTAGCCGGCGGCGGTCGTCTCCACCCGCTCGCCGTCCGGCAGCCGGACCGCGACGGGCGTGAAGCGCTGGCGCACAACGAGTCCGACGCCGTCGGTGGCCCGCACCTTCTCGGTGATCTCCTGCGGGAACGGCTGGAAGTTGCTGTTCTGCACCACGAAGTCGGCGCCGAGGGTCTTGTCGATCTGCTGGTCGAAGGACTTGGTCATGGACGCGCTCGCCACCGACATCCCGCCGACCAGGGCGAGCCCCACCATCAGGGCGGCGGCGGTGGCTCCGGTGCGGCGCGGATTGCGCAGCGCGTTGCGCTGGCTCATCCGGCCGACCGGGCCGAACAGCGCCGGGAACGCCCCGCCGAGCACCCGGATCACCGGCCGGACGAGCAGTGGGCCCGCGATCACGGTGGCGATCAGCGTCAGGACGACCCCGAGACCCAGCAGGGACGCGGCCGACGAGGTCTCGGTCGCGGTGGCGCAGCCGACGAGGGCGGCGGCGCCGAGCGCACCGACGACCACCCCGACCACAGCGCGCACCCGGAGCGGTCGTCCCACGCCGGCGATCTCGGCGTCCGACAGCGCGGCCATCGGCGAGACCCCGGCCGCGCGCCGCGCCGGGAGGTAGGCCGCGACGAACGTCACGCCCACACCGACGACGTAGGCCACCACCGGGGTGCCCCAGCCGACGACCATCTCCGTCGACTTCAGGTTCATGCCGAACACGCTCATGAGCTTGATCAGCCCGAGCGCCAGTCCGACGCCGGCCGCCAGCCCGACCGTCGAGCTGACCACGCCCAGCAGCAGGGCCTCCAGCAGTACCGACCGGCGCACCTGACGCCGGTCGGCGCCGAGTGCGCGCAGCAGCCCGAGTTCACGGGTGCGCTGGGCGATCAGCATCGAGAAGGTGTTGACGATGAGGAACACACCGACCAGCACGGCGATCCCGGCGAAGCCGAGCATCACGTACTTGATGACGTCGAGGAACCCGCCGAGGGACTCGGCGGAGGACTTGGCCTCCTCGTCGGCGGTGTTCAGCTCGTAGGACGAGCCCACCACGGCGGCGACACGCTGCTTCAGCTGCTCGTCGCTGACCCCGGACGCCGCCTCCACCGAGATGCTGGTGGCGGCGTCGGCCTTGCCGAGCAGCCGGGTCTGCGCGGTGGGGGTGTCGAGGAACACCAGTGCGGCGCCCGGGTTGGTGGTGGTGAAGGTGGCGATGCCGACGATCCGGACCTTGAAGGAGCCGGGCTGGGCGATCACGGTCAGGGTGTCGCCGATCTCCAGATCCTTCTTGTCGGCTGTGTCCGCGTCCAGCAGCGCCTCGCCGTCGCCGCGCGGTGCGTGGCCCGAGGTGAGTTCCACGGGGCTGCGGTCGGTGACCTTCCAGTTGGTGGCGATGGTGGGCGCGCCCGTCGTGGGCCCCACGGGATCGTTCTTCGCGTCGACCACGGTGAGGTTCTCGACGTCGACGTCGACGAGGGCCCTCCTGACCCCGTCGACCTCGTCCACGCGCTGGGCGAGGGACGCCGGCACGGTCGGGGTGGCGCCGGAGGGCACGGCCTCGCTGAGGTCTTCCTTGGGCTGGACGGTGACATCGGCCGAGGTGGAGGCGAACAGCCGGTCGAAGGTACGGCTGACGGTGTCCGAGAAGATCAGGCTGCCGGCCACGAAGGCCACCGACAGCACGACCGCCAGCGCCGAGAGCAGCAGCCGGCCCTTGTGCGCGAGGAAGCTCCTGAGAGTCGCCTTGAGCACGGCGGGCCTCAGTCCTGGCCGCGGGGGGTGTCGGAGGGGGCGCCCGGCGAGGCGTCGGAGGACCGGCCGGGGGCCGAACCGGGGGACTTGACCCCGGGGCCTGCACGTTCGGCCTTCTCCTCCGAACCGGGGGCCTGATCGCCGTGACGGCCGGCCTGCCCGTCCGGGCCGGGGGCGAGGCCCAGACCGACCGCGGTGGCCGACCCGCCGTGCGGTGCGCGGATCGTGTCGAAGCGCTTCATCCGCTCCAGCACCGCTTCCGCGGACGGCCTGGCCATCTCATCCACGATCCGCCCGTCCGCGAGGAAGAGCACCAGGTCGGAGTGGGCGGCGGCGCCCGGGTCGTGGGTGACCATCACCACCGTCTGGCCGAGTTCGTCGACCGCCTCGCGCAGAAAGCCGAGGACCTCGAGCCCGGCGCGCGAGTCGAGGTTGCCGGTCGGCTCGTCCGCGAAGATCAGCTCCGGCCGGGAGGCGAGCGCCCGGGCGCAGGCCACCCGCTGCTGCTGACCGCCGGAGAGCTGGGACGGCCGGTGCCGCAACCGGTCCCGCAGCCCCAGGGTGTCGATCACCCGCTCGAGCCACTCGCCGTCCGGCTTCTTTCCCGCGATGTCCATGGGCAGCGTGATGTTCTCGGCCGCGTTGAGCGTCGGGATGAGGTTGAACGACTGGAACATGAAGCCGATCCGGTCCCGGCGCAGCCGGGTGAGCTCGCGCTCCTTGAGCCCGGTGATCTCCGTGTCACCGAGCCATACCTGACCGCCCGAGACGGTGTCGAGCCCCGCCAGGCAGTGCATCAACGTGGACTTGCCGGAGCCGGACGGACCCATGACGGCCGTGAAGCGTCCGCGCGCGATGTCCACGTCGACCGAGTCGAGCGCCAGTACGGTCGTCTCACCCGAACCGTAGGCCTTGGTGAGACCGCGGGCGCGGGCGGCGATCCCGTCCGCGTCCGTACGGCCGGGGGCGTGCGTCGCAGCGGGAGTGGACAAGGCGCCTCCTTGGTCGGACTCCGGTGTCCTCGCCGAGCCTAATGTGATCCACGGCACATCGGGTATCCCTCCCAGGTCCCGGTCAGCCTCCTGCGCAGGTCGGGTGCCTCGGGGTCCGTGTAAGGGGCACTCGAACGGTGGGTCTTCTGAGGTCGTGCGACGGCGCGGGGGGCGGTCGGTGGACCCGCCGTCTTGCGGGTGCTAGCACTTCGGCGCTAGCGTCGAGACATGGCCAAGACCCAGCTGAACGTCAGGGTGGACGAGGACACCGCCCGGGCCGCCCGTGAACGCGCCACGGCCCGCGGCATCAGTGTCAACCGCTACATCGAGGAACTGGTGAAGCAGGACACCGGCGAGGTGGGCCACACGTTCGTGGAGGCCGCCTCCGACTTCATGAAGCAGTACGAGTCCGTGTTCGCCGAGGAGTTCGGCCCGGAGCGAGAAGGTCGTCGCTGAACCCTTGGACGTCTCCATCGACCTCGCCTGGCTCCTCATGATCGCCGAACAGAAGACGCCCGGAGACCCCCAGGTCACCGACTGGGGAGCACTCGTGGCAGCCGTCAGCCGCCACGAGGCGGAGATATTCGGCGTCCCCGTCTACGACACCCCGCACGCCCGCGCCGCCGCCCTGCTGCAACTCCTGCTGCACGTACCGGCCCTGGAACGCTCGAACGCCATGTTCGCCTCCGCCGTGGCGTACGCCTACCTCGTCGCCAGCGGCGTCAAGGTCGTCACCTCGCCGGAGCAGGTGCGCGACCTCGCCCGGCTGGTGAAGAACGGAGAGGCCTCCGTCGGCGACATCGCGCGCGAACTGCGGCAGTGGAGCCTGTGACCGCCGCGCCAGGGGCCTTCCATGGGGCCCCTACTCCTCGGCCACTGGCCGCCGCGCCGCCCCCAGCACACAGTAGGAGCTGGGCAGCCGCGGTCCCCTCTCGGGCATCAGTATCCGCCGGTACAGCCCCAGTTCGAAGCCGGCATCGCGCAGTGCGGCGACCGGGTCACGGGAGAGATGACAGCCTCCGGCCAACGGCGGCCAGACAGTGCGGTCCAGCAGCCGCTGCGTGAACTGCATCGCCGGTCCGCCGCCCTTGCCGTGCTCGAAGAACCGCACGGCACCGCCCGGCCGCAGTACCCGCCGCACCTCGCCGAGGGCCCGGCGCACATCGCGGACGCTGCAGAGCACCAGTGAGATCACGGCGGCGTCGAACGCCTCGCTCTTGACCGGCAGCGCCTCCGCGGTGCCCGGCACGACGTCCACCGGGACCTCCGCGCGCAACGCCGTGGTGACCGCCAACTGCCGCAGCAGCCGCTCCGGTTCGATTGCCACCACCTCGGAGACCGGGCCCGGGTAGTGGGCGAAGTTGAGACCGTTGCCCGCGCCGATCTCGATGACTCGCCCGGAAAGCCCGGTGAGCAGCCGGTCGCGTACGGCCGCCATTCCCATCTTCGTCTCGGCCGCGACGCTCATGCGCGCGTAGTACCGGGCGAAGAGCGGATGGTGGACGGGGGGCTTTCCGGTCTTGGTGCCGCTCGGGAGCATCATGGACCTCCCCTGTGGGAACGCCGTTACCGCGATTGTCCCCCTCTTGTGGACCGCTCACGCGAACTCGGTGTTCACGCGCGGGTTCTCAGGAGGCCTCGCGCTCCGTGAAGGACCGACCGTCCCAGGTCCCGCCCAGCTCCGGGCCCAGCCACCCCGGCGCCTGCGCACGGAAGTCGGCCGGGCTGCGCGCTCCCGCCCCGGCCGGTATGGCACCCACCAGCGGCGCCCCCGCCACCACGGGGAAGTCGCACAGATTGCACCGGGATGCCAGATCCGGCTCGGCAGGCCAGCTGCCCACCACCACACCCGTCAACCGCAGGCCACGGGACCTGAGTTCACGCGCCGTCAGCTCCGTGGCGTTGAGGGTGCCCAGACCCGCCGACGCCACCAGCAGCACCGGCGCGCCCAGGAGCGCCGCCGCGTCCGCCAGCGTCCCGCCGCGCTCGTCGAACCGTACGAGCAGACCTCCGGCGCCCTCGACCAGCACGAGGTCGTGATCGGTCGCCAGCTTCTCCGCCGCCTCGGCCACGGCGCCCGGCCGCACCGGCGCCAGCCCGGACCGCCGCGCGGCCGTCGCCGGGGCCAGCGGCTCGGGGTAGCGGGCGAGTTCGACGGCCGTCACTCCACCCGCCAGCCACACCACCTCGTCGGCGTCGCCCCGCTCCTCGGCCAGCACCCCGGTCTGCGCGGGCTTGAGCACGGCGACGGACCGCCCGGCCGCGAGCGCCGTCGCCGCCACCGCGGCCGTCGTCACGGTCTTGCCCACCTCGGTGCCCGTCCCGGTCACCACGAGGACTCCCGGGACCCGGTTCGCCTCCGGGGCGCCCGTGCCGGTGTCGGCAGCTCGCCTCACGCCGCCCTCCTTCGGTTCACTCGCCTCATGTCGCCCGTCGGACACCGCCCTCACCCCGCTTCCGCCGCCGCCCGGACCGCCCGTGCGATACGTGCCAGGTCCGCGTCGCCCGTGACGTACGGCGGCATCGTGTAGACGAGGTCGCGGAACGGCCGCAGCCACACACCCTCGGCGACCGCCGCCCGGGTCGCCGCCGCCATGTCCACCGGATGGTCCAGCTGGACCACGCCGATCGCGCCCAGGACACGTACGTCCCGTACGCCCGGGAGTTCCGCGGCCGGGGCCAGCCCCTCGAGCAGGCCCGTCTCGATCCGCTTCACCTCCGTCTGCCAGTCCTGCCCGAGGAGCAGGTCGATCGACGCGCAGGCGACGGCGGCGGCCAGCGGGTTGCCCATGAACGTGGGGCCGTGGGCGAGGACCGGGACCTCGCCGCGCGAGATGCCCTCGGCCACCCGGGCGGTGCACAGCGCCGCCGCCAGCGTCAGATAACCGCCGGTCAGCGCCTTGCCCACGCACATCACATCCGGTGCGAGTCCGGCGTGGTCCGCCGCGAACAGGGCGCCCGTACGGCCGAAGCCCGTCGCGATCTCGTCGAAGACCAGCAGCACGTCGTGCTCGTCGCAGGCCTCCCGCAGCACGCGCAGATACGCGGGGGAGTGGAACCGCATCCCGCCGGCCCCCTGCACCACCGGCTCCACGATCACCGCGGCCAGTTCGTGGGCGTGCCGGGCGATCAGCTCGCGCAGATGTCCGGCGTACGACTCCTCGTACGCGGTCGGCGGCGGGTCGGCGAACACCTGCCGGGGCAGCACCCCGGACCACAACTCGTGCATCCCGCCCTCGGGGTCGCACACCGACATCGGCTGCCAGGTGTCGCCGTGGTAGCCGCCGCGCCAGGTCATGAGGCGCCGCTTGGCGGGACGGCCGAGGGAGCGCCAGTACTGAAGGCACATCTTGACCGCGACCTCGACCGACACCGAACCGGAGTCGGCGAGGAAGACATGCTCCAGACCATCGGGCGACATGTCGACAAGACGTTTCGCGAGCCGTACGGCCGGCTCGTGGGTGAGACCGCCGAACATGACGTGGCTCATCCGGGACAGCTGCTCGCGCACCGCGTCGTTGAGGACCGGGTGGTTGTAACCGTGGATCGCGGACCACCAGGACGACATCCCGTCGACCAGCTCGCCCGAACCGTCCGCCATCCGCAGCCGCACCCCGCTCGCCGACGCGACGACGAGCGGGTCCTGGCGGCCGGGCATGGGGCCGTACGGGTGCCAGACGTGCTGCCGGTCGAGCCTCAGCAGCTCGTCCACGGACAGAGCGGGCAGGTCAGGCATTGGGTGCGAGATCCGTTCCGGCTCCCCGGCGGCGTACCGCGACCAGGTCGGTCCGAGCCTCGTTGACCTGCGGTTCCGCCGCCGCGGCCGGGGCGGCGGAACCGCACACGCCACCGCCCGCGTGCGAAACGCATCCGGAGCTCTCCCCGGACCCGCACCCCGAGCTCTCCCCGGACCCGCATCCGGCCCCTTCGGGGGACTCGTGTCCCGTGCCGTCGTGCGACCCGCATCCACCGGCCGCCGCCCGGTGCCCGGGGAGGGTCACCCGGTCCGTGCCCTCGACCTCGAACCCGGCGTCGGCGATCATCTCCAGGTCGGCCTTGCCGGCCTGGCCCTCGCTGGTGAGGTAGTCGCCGAGGAAGATCGAGTTGGCGAGGTGCAGGGCCAGCGGCTGCATCGTGCGCAGGTGGACCTCGCGGCCGCCCGCGATGCGGACCTCGACGTCCGGGCAGACGAACCGCACCATCGCGAGGATCCGCAGACAACGCTGCGGGGTCAGGTTCCACTCCTTGCCCAGGGGTGTGCCCTCGAACGGGATCAGGAAGTTCACCGGCACCGAGTCCGGATCCAGTTCCCGCAGCGCGAAGACCACGTCGACGAGGTCCTCGTCGCTCTCGCCCATGCCCGCGATCAGACCCGAGCAGGCAGACAGGCCCGCCGCGTGCGCCTTGGTCACGGTGTCGACGCGGTCGGCGTAGGTGTGGGTGGTGGTGATGTCGCCGTAAGTGGCCTCGGAGGTGTTGAGGTTGTGGTTGTAGGCGTCCGCCCCCGCGGCGCGCAGCCGTTCGGCCTGGCCGTCGGAGAGCAGACCGAGACAGGCGCACACCTCCACGCCCTCGTTCTGGTCCTTGATCGCCTTGATGGTCGCGGAGACCCGTTCCACGTCCCGGTCGGTGGGACCGCGTCCACTGGCCACCAGACAGACCCGCTTGGCACCGCCGGCCAGACCGGCAGCCGCGGCCTGCGAGGCCTCGTCCGGCTTGAGCCAGCTGTACTTGAGGATGCCGGCGGTCGAACCCAGGCGCTGAGAGCAGTAGGAGCAGTCCTCGGGACACAGCCCGGACTTGAGGTTGACCAGGTAGTTGAGTTTCACCCGTCGCCCGAACCAGTGCCGGCGCACCCGGCCCGCCGCGGCCACCACATCGAGCAGTTCGTCGTCGGAGGTGGCCAGTACGGCCAGCGCCTCGTCACGGGTCGGCAGTTCGCGCCGAAGCCCCTTGTCCACCAGCGTGCTCAGCAGGTCCATGGGGTCTGATCCTGCCTTGTGGGAGCACCCCGGGCCAAGGAGGATCCGCACAAGTGGTGGCGGTGGGAGGTGTGGGTATTGCCACATCATGGGTGGTCCGATGGGCGGCTAGGGTCTGTCCGTTACCTACAAAAGGCCCCGGAGGACCCATGGGCGCAACGCCGTTCGAGTGGATCGACGAGCAGGCCCGGCTTCGCCGGGAGGCCGGGCTCGTACGCACCCTGCGTCCCCGCCCCGCCGACTCGCCGTTGCTCGATCTCGCGAGCAACGACTACCTCGGACTGCACCGCCACCCCGAGGTGACCGCCGCGGCGGGGCACGCCGCACGGCGCTGGGGCGCGGGGGCCACCGGCTCCCGGCTGGTCACCGGTTCCACCGAGCTGCACGCCGAACTCGAACGCGAACTGGCCGAGTTCTGCGGCTTCGAGGCGGCCCTCGTCTTCTCCTCCGGCTACGCGGCGAACCTCGCGGCGGTCACCACGCTCGCCCCGCACGGCTCCCGGATCGTCTCCGACTCCGGCAACCACGCCTCACTGATCGACGGCTGCCGGCTGGCCCGCGGTACCACGCACGTGGTCGCGCACGCCGACCCCGACGCCGTCCGCAAGGCGCTGGACACGGGCCCCGGACCCGCCGTCGTCGTCTCCGACACCGTCTTCTCGGTGGACGGGGACCGGGCGCCGCTGGCCGAACTGGCCGGTGTCTGCCGGGAGTCCGGCGCGGGTCTGCTGGTGGACGACGCCCACGGGCTGGGCGTGCTGGGCGAGGGCGGCCGGGGCGCCCCGTACGCCGCGGGCCTCGCCGGCGCGCCGGACGTGGTCACCACGGTCACCCTGTCGAAGTCGCTGGGCAGCCAGGGCGGGGCCGTGCTGGGCCCGGCGCGGGTGATCGACCATCTGGTCAACGCGGCCCGGACCTTCATCTTCGACACGGGGCTCGCCCCGGCCGCCGTGGGGGCGGCGCTGGCCGCGCTGCGGCTGCTGCGCCGCGAACCCGAGCGGGCGGCACGGGCCCGTGAGGTGGCGGGTGCCCTGTACGCGCGTCTCACGGCCGAGGGCTTCGAGGCGGTACGCCCGGACGCGGCCGTTGTCTCCGTCCGCGCGCCGTCGCCGGACGAGGCCGTGGGCTGGGCGGCCGCGTGCCGGGAGGCGGGACTCGCGGTGGGCTGCTTCCGGCCGCCGTCGGTGCCCGACGGGATCTCGCGGCTGCGGCTGACCGCCCGCGCGGATCTCACCGACGAGCAGATCGACCGGGCCGTACGCACGATCGTGCGCGGTGCGCCCGGACGGGGGCGCACCGCGACACGCTGATCGATTCGTCGTGGGTGGTGGGGGGTCGGTATCGGGACGCCGTCGTCCCCGGGCGCAACGGTGTGTTCATCGCCGGGCGGCGGCAGTGGGGGCCATCGTCACCGGAGGGTGGCGAGGAACGTCTCCCAGGCGGCGGGGGCGAACAGGAGCGCGGGTCCCGCGGTGTTCTTGGAGTCGCGTACGGCGAGCAGTCCGGCCCAGCGGACGGAGCCGGGGCGGGCCGTCTCGACGCAGTTGTTCATGCCCGTGCTGTAGCTGCTGCGCAGCCAGCGCACGTCGTGCAGATCGGTGGTGGCGGGTACTGACCGAGGCATAATCGGCATGGGTGCCTCCTTGCACGCCGTCAGACTAATCCGGCGATGAAATCCAACGAGTCCTCGGGGGAAAGGGCCTGGATCTGTAGGGAAGTGAAGGCTTTGTTGTAGGCCTGAAGGTCCTCTTTCCCTTCGAGATAGAGGCTACTCGTCATATGGTCGAGAACAACCACATCCAGATCGGTTGTGTTTGGAAAAGACAAAATTACGAACGGGCCGGTCACTCCGATGTGCTCCCCGCCGGCGAACGGCAGCACCTGGAGCCGGACCTGCGGCAACTGCGCCGCCGCCAGCAGCTGTTTCAGCTGGGCCGGCATCACCCCGGGCCCGCCGACGGCGCGGCGCAGCACCGCCTCGTCCAGCACCGCGTCCAGCCGCAGTTGGTTCGACCGCAGTACGTCCTGTCTGGCCAGCCGGACCTCGACCAGCGCGTCCACCTTGCCGTCCGGCAGCCCGGTCACGGAGGCCCGGGTCACCGCCCGGGCGTAGTCCGAGGTCTGCAGCAGTCCCGGGACCACACAGGTCTCCAGCGTGCGGATACCGCAGGCTTGCGACTCCAGGCTGATGAAGTCGCGGTACGTCGTCGGCAGCAGGCCCCGGTACGCGTGCCACCAGTGGTGCCGCCCGTCCACCTCCGCGCCCGCCAACACGGCGAGCACCCGCCGCACTTCGGGGTCCTGGACGTCGTAGGCCTCCAGCAGCAACCGCACGTCCGCCGGCTTCACACCACTGCGGCCCGTCTCGATACGGCTCACCTTCGACTGGTGCCACCCCACGAGCCGGGCGGCCTCGCCGCTGGTGAGACCGGCGCGGGCACGCAGTGCCCTTAATTCCGCGCCGAGTTTGCGGCGGCGCACCGCGGGACCGTACTGCATCACCGTCTCCTTCCGGCCGGTGCGCGGCTGTCACGCCGACCGTAGAGGAAGAGCAGGTCATACACCCAAATACGATCGGCCGTCGCAGAGTTCACCGCTTCGGGCGACAGATATATGCATATCTTGGGGGATCGCCACCCGTGACCATGCTGGTGATGGCACTCTGGCGCGAAGCACCAAGTCCGGGACCGTACTCGAACCATCCGCTCCGTGTCGGACTCCGGTCCCGTGGGAAAGGGACGACGTCGCCATGGCAGACCATCAGGAAGCGTCCGTTACTCTGCCGAGCGATCCCGCCTCGGTCTCCGCCGCCCGAAAATACGTCGCCAACGTCCTCACCGAGTGGGGCATGCCGGGAGATTCGGAGATCGCCGACACCATCCGGCTGATCGTCTCCGAGCTCACCACCAACGCGGTCCAGCACACCTTCGGGCAGTCGCCCACCTTCACCGTCGACATCGAGCTGGACCGCGACGAGCAGTTGCGGATCGGCGTCACCGACAGCGATCCGCGGTTTCCGAAACGTTTGCCCGCGGCAGTACAGCAGGACAACGGCCGGGGCATGGTGATCATCCGCTGGCTCGCCGCGGAATGCGGCGGAAAGCTGGACGTGAGGCGGACTCCGGAGGGCGGGAAGACCGTGGCCATCGTGCTGCCGTGGACGGCGCCGGTGGAACCAATTTCCTGACGTCGCATCACATCACCGTCGACTGAGCCGACTTGACCGGCCCAGCGCGGTTCCCCGAGCGCTCCGCGGCATCCCCGTGCGGTCAACTCCGCTGTCCCGCGCGGCCGAAGGCGCCCCGCAGCAGGGCCCGAAAGGCGTCGGCCGCGGGTGCCGACTCGTCCACCCGGTGGACGACCGAGATCGTACGGCGCAGGTCCCCGGGATCCAGCGGACGTACCCCCACCGGGGTCGCCGCCCTCCGGGCCACCATCTCCGGCACGACCGCGACTCCGAGGCCCGCACTGACCAGGGCGCAGACGACGGCGTACCCCGGCGTCTCCACCAGGACCGAGGGGACGGCTCCGGCGCGGGCGAGCGCGGCCTCCACGCCCCGGCGGGGCGGATGCGCGGGCGCCATGCTGATCAGTGGCTGGCCGGCCAGCTCCGACGGCGGCAGCCGGGACGCCGTCGCGGTGAGGACGTGGCCGGGGGCGGTGATCAGGACGAGTTCCTCGACCAGCACCGGCTCCGCGGCCACCGAGGACGGCAGCGGATGGGGGACCGCTGGTTCGTAGTCGTGGGTCAGGGCGAGGTCCACACGCCCCTCGGCCACCGCGGTGACTCCGTCCGGCGGCTCGTACTGCGACACCGCCAGTTCCACGTCCGGGTGCGACCGGCGGAAGGAGCTGAGCACCGGCGGGAGGAGGTGGATTCCCGCGGTGGGGAAGGTACCGAGCCGCAGGGTGCCCCCGGACAGGCCGGAGAGGCGGGCCAGTTCGAGACGGGCCCGCTCCAACTCGTCGAGGACCCGTCGCGCACGCGCCACCAGGAGCTCACCGGCATCGGTCAGCCGGGCGCCACGGTGGTGACGGACGAGGAGGGAGGCCCCGGCCTCCCGCTCCAGCTTCGCGAGCTGCTGCGAGAGCGCCGGGGTGGTGTAGCCGAGCCGCTCGGCGGCCCGCGTGATCGACCCGGCCTCGGCCACGGCAACCAGGGCGGCGAGACGCGTCGGATCGTACATACGGCCCCTGACGAAACGGTCGGCACGAAGAGCCCTGATCAAGCCCTGCCTAAAGCTCTGCTTAAGGCAGGGCCAGAATATTCGACATACCTTCTGAAGGCCTGGTGAATGCACGCTGGACCCATGGACGCACAACTGGTCGCCTTCACCGGGGTCGCCGCGGGCATGATCGCCATGCCGGGCGCGGACTTCACGGTCGTCGTGCGCAACGCCCTGCTCTCCCGCCGCGCCGGAGTCGCCTGCGCGCTGGGGATCACCGCGGGCCTGCTCCTGCACACGGCACTCGCGGTGGCGGGGGTGGCGGCGGTCCTGTCCGCCGTACCGGCGCTGTTCGACGCGGTGCAGCTCGCGGGCGCCGGCTATGTCCTCTGGCTGGGCGTGCGCGCGTTGCGGTCGGCGCGGTCCGGCGCGGCACGGCCGGCGCCCGCGGCGGACTCTTCCGAGGGGTCGGGGCCGGGGCCGGTACTCGGGCCGGTGCAAGGGGCCGGGCCGGAGCGTCGGCGTGTGGTGCTCGCGGCACTGCGGGAAGGCTTCGTGACCAACGCGCTCAATCCGAAGGCACCGATCACGTTCCTCAGTCTGCTGCCGCAGTTCGTGCCCGCGGGCAGTCCCGCCATGCCGCGGACGCTGGTGCTCGCGCTGATCATCGTCGTACTGGGTCTGCTGTGGTTCCCCGCCGTGGCCCTGCTCGTGGACCGGCTGGGGCGGTGGCTGCGGCGGCCCCGGGCCGCGCGCGCCGTGGCGACCGTGACGGGCACCGCGCTCACTGCTCTGGGCGCCCTGCTCCTTCTCGAGGCTCTCTGGACCTGAGGCTGCGCAGTACCAAACGGGGCAGCGCTCCCCACAACCCGATACAGACGAGCAGCGTCCCCACTCCGGCGGCTATCCCCGCACCCCGGTTCAGCGTCACGTCCACGACCAGCAGCACCGACCCGGTGAACGCGAACATCAGCACCACCAGCCCCGCCGAGGCCAGCCGGGAGGAGACGTGCACGATCGTGGGTTTCGCGCCCTGTTGGAAGAGCGAGCGGTGCAGAGCGGCCGGTGCCGTGAACAGGGTCGCGGCGATCACCGCAAGCAGCAGCGTGGTCACGTACATGGCGCGCTGCGTGGTGTCCAGGGAGGGGAAGCGCGGTGTGAAGGCCAAGGTCAGCAGGAACGCGAACAGGATCTGTACTCCGGTCTGGGTGACCCGCAGCTCCTGCAGCAGTTCGTTGAAGTTACGGTCGGCGCGCTCCAGCGGAGTCTCGCGGCGCGCCTGTGCAAGTCTCTCGTCGAGTCTCTGGTCGCCCATGCCCTGGTGAGTAACCGTTTCGGACTGACCCAGACATGCAGCGGGTGGCGGCGGAGGCACCGCCGCCACCCCGTTGATCAGGCGACTCGCCCGTACCAGACGCTCTTCGACCAGATCTTCGACAGCTTCACCACGTCCCCGGTCTTCGGGGAGTGCCAGATCTTGCCCTTACCGGCGTAGATACCGACGTGGTAGACGTTCGATCCGGAGTGGAAGAACACCAGGTCACCGCTTCTGCGGTTGGACGCGGAGATGTGCTTCGTCTTGTTGTACTGGGCCTGGGCCGTGCGCGGCAGCTTCTTGCCGGCGCGCTTGAACGAGTACAGCGTGAGACCGGAGCAGTCGAAACGACGCGGTCCGGCGGCGCCCCACTGGTACGGGGCTCCCTTTTTGGAAGCAGCCACCTTGAGTGCCTTCGTCGCCACGGTGGCGGCGTCCGCCTCGGACGCCATTCCGGGGACCACCAGGGTGCCACCGACGGCGGCGAGGGTGAGAGCCGAGGCGGTACCGGCCCTGGTGAGCAGCGACGGGACACGATTGAGCGCAGTCATGCGCAACCCTTCGTCAGCCGCCTGTGAAGGATGACCTGTCGGATTCGGGCTGGCGAAGTTGCCCGGCCGCATCGCTGCGGCTTCACCCCAAGGGCCTGGCCCGGACGTTGTGCTCTTCCGGCGGCCCGTCGTGCTTGGGTCCTCCACTCCTGCCGATGCACTTCCTGTCGACCGGTCATCCGGGCGGCGGCAGGACTCGGCGTCCGCCCGGACCGCCCCGCCGCTGTGGCGGGGGCTTGTCGTCGACAGGGATCTTGACTCATCCGTGACTGAAAAACCGAATCGAATCGGCGTTTTGTGGGCTTACTCACCACTCACTCGTTCGGGTGGACAGTGCGATTTTCGAGCCACAGGCGGCCAGGGTGAGGACCCCCGCACCAGCATCGGAACGCTTCATTCCGCCAACTGCCTACGCGTCTTGCGCAACTCCCTTGGTGCTTTTGGCGGGAGAGGCATCTCCACCGATTTGGGGTATCCCATTTGGTCCGTTCAGGGAGCAGACCGGACACGCGCTTCTCTGCTAATCGGGTGGTGCGCTCGCGTGGCCGGAGGTCGTGCGCCTCACCGGTAGTCGGTCTCGCTCGGCACGCCCACCCGCGCCGCCCGGCGCTCCCCGTCCAGCACCCGCAAGGCGCGGGCCAGCGTGGGGGCGTGGACCTCGCTCTCGCCGCGCTGATGCATCGTCGCCAGCGCGTCACGCAGCGCCGCGGCGCGGCCGACCAGGGCCTGGGCGGCGCGCAGTCCACCATAGGTGTCGCCGGGGCGGGCCGGGTTGATTCGGCCGAGCAGGTCCACCACTTCCAGATAACGATCGATCAACTCGCCCTCGGCGCGCGTCAGCGCGGGCAGCGGAGGCAGCTCGGGAGGCAGCATCGGCGCCGTCACCTCGCGCCCGGGGTGGTGCGCGAGGTCTTGCGGCTGGGGATCACCCGGTCAACCAGGCCGTACTCCAGGGCTTCCGCGGCATCGAGGACCTTGTCCCGCTCGATGTCCGCCGTGATCTGCTCACGGCTGCGGCCGGTGTGCCGGGCGAGCATCTCCTCCAGTTGCTCCCGCGTACGGGTCAACTCCGCGGCCTGGATGAGCAGATCGCTGGTCTGACCCCGGACCGGCCCCTCGAACGACGGCTGGTGGATCAGCGCCCGGGCGCCCGGCAGGGCGAACCGCTTGCCCTCGGCCCCCGCCGCCAGCAGCACCGCGGCGGACGATGCGGCCTGGCCCAGACAGACCGTCCCCACATCGCAGGCGACGAAGCGCATCGTGTCGTAGATCGCGGTCATCGCGCTGAAGGAGCCGCCGGGGGAGTTGATGTAGAGCGAGACGTCGCGGTCCGGCGACGCGTACTCGAGGTGCATGAACTGGGCGATCACGTCATTGGCCGAGGCGTCGTCGATCGGCGCCCCCAGGAACACGATCCGCTCCTCCAGCAGCTTCGAGTACGGATCGAGCGTGCGCTGACCCGAAGTGGTGCGCTCCGTGAATTCCGGCAGGACATGGCGTGCGGTCGGTCGGTGCATGGCTGGCGCCTCCTTCATACGGCTGTGGAAAATGTACAGGATGTACAGAACTCTGGGCGGGTGCTCGCTGACAGCGAAAATCGCGGCGGCGCCTAAGCTGAGGGACATGGCCTACGAGATTCCGGTGACGCAAGCCCGGGCGGAGCTCGCCGAGCTGATCAACCGTGTGGTGTACGGCGGCGAGCGGGTCGTGGTGACGCGGCACGGCAAGCCGCTCGTCGCGCTGGTCTCCGCCGCCGACCTGGAGCGGCTCGAGGAGCTGGAGAAGCCCGAGGAGGAACAGGTCGTCAGCTCGGTCTCCAGCGTTCGTGAGGTCGCCGCGGCGCCGCGGGAGCGGCAGCGGTTCGGCATCACCGCCGAACACCGCCCCGGGGCGGGCTGACGGATCGTTCGCACCCTCCGCCCGAGTCACGTCCCGTCCCCTGTTCCGTCGGAGGCTGCCGCGCCCGGACCGCCGCACCGGCTCTGCGGCCTCGTCGTGGAAAAAACGCCGGACGGGCTGATGATTCAGCCCGTCCGGCGTTCGGGGAGCGGGGCCGGGGCGGCGTCCCCGGAGTGATCAGCTCGCCGGCGCACGGCCAACCGCGGTGACCGACAGCTGCTCAGCGTCGCAGGGGGCCGGGTGGTCGCCCGCGACCGACGTGCCGCTCGTCCTGACCGCCGCCACCTTCCGGAAAGGCGTGCGCATTGCCGGCAGCCGCCGGCCGGAATGGGCGAGCCTTGTCGAGAAATGTTCTTTTGCCGGCAGCCGCCGGCAACGAGGAACTGTCAGCCGTGCTGAACGATACCTACGGCAAGGTCCGCGCGGGCTGGGTACACGTCGTCGAGTGGTACCAGGACGCCGGGATGATGCGCTCGGGCATCCCCGCGGAGCACGTGGCCCGCACCCTGGTCGCCACGGCCCAGGGGGTTCGTCGCGCAGCAGGCACTTCTCGGGGCCGGGCCGCTCGATGTGCTGCGCGGCGGTCTGCGCGGGGTGATGAGCATGGGGGAGGCCGGGTGACGGTCCGTGCCGCGGTCCGTGCCGGTTAACGTGCCTGAAACTCTCCCCAACTAGCCTCCATCACCACGTCACCAGGGCTTTTGCAACCGCATCAGACGTTGCAGCCGACCCGTCGCGGTGGCCGCGGCAACCGGACCCCGCACGGTCCGGAGCGAGGACTGTGAGGTGGGACGCCGTGCAACTGACCCCGCACGAGCAGGAGAGGCTGCTCATCCATGTGGCGGCCGACGTCGCCGAGAAGCGCCGGGCCCGAGGGCTGAAGCTCAACCACCCCGAGGCGGTGGCCCTGATCACGTCGCACATCCTCGAAGGCGCGCGTGACGGCCGTACCGTCGCCGAACTCATGTCCTCCGGACGGAAGTTGCTCACCCGTGACGACGTCATGGAGGGCATCCCGGAGATGATCCACGACGTCCAGGTGGAGGCGACCTTCCCCGACGGCACCAAACTCGTCACCGTCCACGACCCGATCGTCTGACGGGGGAGCGGCCACCATGATTCCCGGAGAGGTCCTGTTCGCCGAGGAGCCCGTCGCCTTCAACGAAGGCCGCGAGGTCACCCGGCTGACCGTGCTCAACGCCGCCGACCGGCCCGTCCAGGTCGGCTCCCACTACCACTTCGCCGAGGCCAACCCCGGCCTGGAGTTCGACCGTGCCGCGGCGCGCGGCAAGCGGCTCAACGTCGCGGCCGGCACCGCCGTGCGCTTCGAGCCCGGGATCCCCGTCGACGTCGAACTCGTTCCGCTCACCGGCGCCCGTGCGGTGCCGGGACTGCGCGGTGAGACCGGAGGTGCTCTGGATGCCTGAGTTGTCACGTGCCGCGTACGCCGATCTGTTCGGCCCCACCACCGGTGACCGGATCCGGCTGGCCGACACCGATCTGCTGATCGAGATCGAGAAGGACTTGAGCGGCGGCCCCGGGCGCGCCGGTGACGAGGCCGTCTTCGGCGGCGGCAAGGTCATCCGCGAGTCCATGGGACAGTCACGCGCTACGCGCGCAGACGGCACCCCGGACACGGTGATCACCGGTGTCGTCATCGTCGACCACTGGGGGATCGTCAAGGCCGACGTCGGTATCCGCGACGGCCGGATCACCGGCATCGGCAAGGCCGGCAACCCGGACACCATGGACGCGGTGCACCCGGACCTGGTCATCGGGCCGGAGACCGAGATCATCGCGGGCAACGGGCGCATCGTGACCGCCGGTGCCATCGACGCGCACGTCCACTTCATCTGCCCCCAGATCGCCGACGAGGCACTGTCCGCGGGCATCACCACCCTGGTCGGCGGCGGCACCGGCCCCGCCGAGGGGTCCAAGGCCACGACCGTCACCCCCGGGCCGTGGCACCTGGCGCGGATGCTGGAGTCGATGGAGGCCTACCCGCTCAACATCGGCCTGCTCGGCAAGGGCAACACCGTCTCACACGAGGCGATGCTGTCGCAGATCCGCGGCGGCGCGCTCGGTCTGAAGCTGCACGAGGACTGGGGGTCGACCCCGGCCGTCATCGACGCCTCGCTGACCGTCGCCGACCAGACCGGCATCCAGGTCGCCATCCACACCGACACGCTCAACGAAGCCGGCTTCGTGGGTGACACCCTCGCCGCCATCGGCGGGCGCGGCATCCACGCGTACCACACCGAGGGTGCCGGCGGGGGGCACGCGCCCGACATCATGACCGTGGTCTCCGAACCGCACGTGCTGCCCAGCTCCACCAACCCCACGCGCCCGTTCACCGTCAACACCGCCGAGGAACACCTCGACATGCTGATGGTGTGCCACCACCTGAACGCGGCGGTTCCCGAGGACCTGGCCTTCGCGGAGTCACGGATCCGGCCCTCGACCATCGGAGCCGAGGACATACTGCACGACCTCGGCGCCATCTCGATCATCTCCTCCGACTCCCAGGCCATGGGACGGGTCGGCGAGGTCATCATGCGGACCTGGCAAACGGCGCACGTCATGAAAGCTCGGCGCGGCGCGCTCCCCGGGGACAGGCGTGCCGACAACCACCGGGTGCGTCGCTATGTCGCCAAATACACGATCAACCCGGCGCTCGCCCAGGGCCTCGCCCGGGAGATCGGGTCCGTCGAGACCGGCAAACTCGCCGACCTGGTGCTGTGGGAACCCGCGTTCTTCGGGGTCAAACCGCACCTCGTCATCAAGGGCGGGCAGATCGCCTACGCGCAGATGGGCGACGCCAACGCCTCCATCCCGACGCCGCAGCCGATCCTGCCCCGGCCGATGTTCGGCGCGATCGGGCGGGCGCCCGCCGCGAACTCGGTCAACTTCGTCGCCCCACTGGCCATCGAGGACGGGCTGCCGGAGCGGCTTGGGCTCGGGAAGCGGTTCGCGGCGATCGAGTCCACCCGCGGGGTGACCAAGGCCGACATGCGCGAGAACGACGCGCGGCCGGCGGTCCGGGTCGATCCCGACAGCTTCGCCGTGCACATCGACGGGGAACTGGTGGAGGCCACACCGGCCGCCGAACTGCCCATGGCCCAGCGCTACTTCCTCTTCTGATGTCACGGGCCGCTCTTCTCGTCCTGGCCGACGGCCGCTTTCCCGCCGGAGGGCATGCGCACTCCGGCGGCGCGGAGGCGGCCGTCAAGGCCGGGCGGATCACCGGGACCGAGTCGCTGGAGGAGTTCTGCCGGGGGCGGTTGTATACGGCGGGACTGGTGTCGGCCTCGCTCGCCGCGGCGGCCGCACTGGGGCTCGACCCGGTGGCGCTGGACACCGCGGCGGACGCCCGTACGCCGTCGCCCGCGTTGCGGGTGGCCGGGCGCAAGCTGGGACGGCAGATGATGCGCGCCGCGAGGGCTACTTGGCCGTCCGCCGAACTCGACGCGCTCGCCCGGGAGTTCCCCAAGGGGGCGCACCAGCCGGTGGTGCTCGGGCTCGCCGCCCGGTCCGCCGGGCTGGGGGCGGAGGACGCCGCATACTGCTCCGTGTACGAGAGCGTCAGCGGGCCGGCTACCGCTGTTGTGCGGTTGCTGAGCCTTGATCCCTTCGATGCGACGGGGGTGCTGGCCCGGCTGGCGCCGGAGCTCGATCTTGTCGTCGGGCGGGCCGTGGAGGGGGCTCGGCGGGCCCTCGACGACGGGGTCGACGCGCTCCCCGCGGCGTCTGCGCCGCTTCTGGAGATCGGGGCGGAGGTGCATGCGGCTTGGGCTGTGCGGTTGTTCGCGTCGTAGGGTTCTCGCCCCCGCCGCCCCTACCCATCCCTTCCCGGGGCTGCCGCCCCCGGGCCCCCGATTCTCGGGGGGCTGCGCCCCCTGGGCTGTTGTTCGCGGGGGCTGTCGTCCGCGGGCTGCTGTTCTCTGGGGGTGTGGTCTCCGGGTTGCTGTTCTTGGGGGCTGCCGTCCCGGGGCCCCGTTCTCGGAGCTGCCGTCCGCAGGCCGCTGTTCTCGAGAGGTGTGGTCCCCGGGCAGCTTTCCTCGGGGTCTGTCATCCCCGGGCGCCCGTTCTCGGGGCGGCCGCCCCCGGACCCCGCCATCGGCCTGGGCCCTGTCGTCAAATTCCCGTCTGCCGCGCGACGCCATGCACGCTCCCCCAAGCTCTCCGAGCAGGGGCCCCCACTCGCCGCACCGGGCGAAAACCCAAGTACATCCAGTACGAGGACTTCCGCCCGACACTCCCCCAGCCTCCGGCCGGGGGTACCCCCAGAGCACGCTCCCCCAAGCTCTCGACTTCTCCCCCACTCTCGGCTGCGCTCGAGCAGGGGGAGCCCAGGACCCCATAACGGGCTGAAAACCCTTCGTCCGTGCTGAAACCTCCAGCTGGAGCCGCCCCATGCACCTCGACCACTCCCACGACATCGCCGGGAACGCCGTGAGCGCCGACGCGCACCGACCCGACGGGCGGCGCCGTGCCCTGCGGATCGGGCTCGGCGGGCCCGTCGGGTCCGGTAAGACCGCTACTGTCGCGGCGCTCTGCCGGGCGCTTCGGGACGAGTTCTCGCTCGCCGTCGTCACCAACGACATCTACACCCGCGAGGACGCCGAGTTCCTGCTGCGGGAGGCCGTGCTGCCGCCCGAGCGGATCAGCGCGGTGGAGACGGGGGCGTGTCCGCACACCGCCATCCGTGACGACATCTCCGCCAATCTGGAGGCCGTGGAGGATCTGGAGGACGAGGTCGGTCCGCTCGACCTCGTCCTCGTGGAGTCCGGCGGTGACAACCTCACCGCCACCTTCTCCAGGGGGCTCGTCGACGCGCAGATCTTCGTCATCGACGTGGCCGGCGGTGATGACATCCCCCGGAAGGGCGGGCCCGGCGTGACGACCGCCGACCTGCTCGTCGTGAACAAGACCGACCTAGCCCCGCACGTCGGCTCCGACCTCGCCAGAATGGCCGCCGACGCCAAGGCGCAGCGCGCCGAACTGCCCGTCGTCTTCCAGTCGTTGCGCTCCGAGGCCGGAGTGCGGGACGTCGCCGCCTGGGTGCGGGAGAAGCTCGCCGCGTGGGCGGCATGACGGCCGGGGTCCGCGCCGGCGCCCGGATCGTCGCCGTGCCCGACGGCCGGGGCGGCACCGCTCTGCCCGTCCTCGACGGTGCGGGACCGCTCGCCCCGCGCCGCACCCGGGCGACCGGTGACGAGGCCAGGGTGATGCTCGTCGGCGCCATGAGCGGCCCGCTCGGAGGTGACCACTTCGCCGTCGAGGCGGAGGTCGCCGACGGGGCTCGACTGCACCTCGGCTCGGCCGCCGCCACCATCGCACTGCCGGGGCAGGCGAAGGGCGAGGCACGGTACGACGTACGGCTGAGGGTCGCGGCCGGGGGCGAACTGCGTTGGTTGCCCGAGCAGTTGATCTCCGTGAAGGGCAGCGAGCTGACGGTGTCGACCCGGATCGAACTCGGCGACGGGGCACGCCTGGTCTTCCGGGAGGAGCAGGTGCTCGGGCGCGCCGCGGAGGAGCCCGGGCGGCTCACCAGCCGCCTCACCGTGCGCTCGGCCGGCCGGGTGCTGCTGGACCAGGAGTTGGCCTGCGGCCCCGGCGCACCCGGCGGCTGGGACGGTCCCGCGGTGTTGGCCGGGCATCGGGCGGTCGGTCAACTCGTCGTCGTACGACCCGAGTTCGAGAAAGAGCCGATGGCGCCACGGCTTCTCGGGGACCGCGCATCGCTCGTTCCGCTGTCCGGGCCCGCCGTGCTGGTGACCGCGCTCGCGGCCGACGCGCTGCTGCTGCGGCGAGTGCTGGACGAGGCGTTGCTGACCATCGGCTGAAACAACCCGGCACATCCGATATCCGCTCAGCGGACCGCTACTGACCGGTTATCGGATTGGCAAAGAACCCCCGTCACGTCTGTTCTCAGAGACCCCACAGCCGCAAGGATCGCTCTGTCAACACTCAACGACGTACGGGGAGGTCCCACTTGAGGGGTATGAGACCGACGAACCGGGCGACGGTGCTCGGTTCGGCCGGGGCGCTCATCTCGGCCACGCTGATAGCGGGCGCCGTCGCGGCCCCTTCGGCCAGCGCTGACACACGCCATGGCCAGGACCGTGAGCAGAGGGGTGCGGCCATCGCCGCCGCCCGCGCCGCGCAGGCGGGCATCGACTGGCAGGACTGTCCTGCCGACTGGGGCCTGGAGAAGCCGATCCAGTGCGGCTGGGTCACCGTTCCGCTCGACTACGCCAAGCCGAACGGCAAGCAGATCAAGCTCGCCGTCGACCGCATCGGCAACACCGGCACCAAGGAGGAGCGCCAGGGCGCCCTCGTCTACAACCCGGGCGGCCCCGGTGGTTCGGGCATGCGTTTCCCGCGCCGGGTCACCACCAAGAACCCGATCTGGGCCAACGTCGCCAAGGCGTACGACTTCGTGGGCTTCGACCCGCGGGGTGTCGGCCACTCGGCGCCCATCTCCTGCGCCGACCCGCAGGAGTTCGTCAAGGCGCCCAAGGCGGACCCGGTCCCGGACTCCGAGGCCGACAAGCTCGCCCAGCGGAAGCTCGCCCGCCAGTACGCGGAAGGATGCGCCGAGCGCAGCGGCAAGGAGGTGCTGGCGCAGATGACCACGCCCAACACCGCCCGCGACCTCGACGTCATCCGGGCCGCACTGGGGGAGAAGAAGCTCAACTTCCTCGGCGTCTCCTACGGCACCTACATCGGCGCGGTCTACGGCACGCTCTTCCCGGGGCACGTGCGCCGCATGATCGTGGACAGCGTCGTCAACCCGTCGCGCGAGAAGATCTGGTACGAGGCCAACCTCGACCAGGACGTCGCCTTCGAGATGCGCTGGAAGGACTGGCAGGACTGGGTCGCCAAGAACGACGCGACCTTCCACCTCGGCGACACCCGCGCCGAGGTCCAGGAGCAGTGGCTGAAGCTGCGCGCCACCGCGAAGAAGAACCCCATCGGTGGTGTCGTCGGCCCGGCCGAGCTGATCTCCTTCTTCCAGAGCGCGCCGTACTACGACTCCTCGTGGGTGCCCGTCGCCACGGTGTTCAGCAAGTACGTCGCCGGTGACACCCAGGCGCTCGTCGACGCGGCCGCGCCGGACCTCTCCGACACGGCAGGCAACATCGCCTCGGAGAACGGCAACGCCGTCTACACGGCCGTCGAGTGCACCGACGCCAAGTGGCCCACCAGCTGGAAGAAGTGGGACCGCGACAACACCCGGCTGCACCAGAACTACCCGTTCATGACCTGGGCGAACGCCTGGATGAACCTGCCGTGCGCCACCTGGCCGGTGAAGCGGCAGACCCCGGTGAACGTGAAGTCGGGCAAGGAACTGCCGCCGGTGCTGATCGTGCAGGCCGAGCGGGACGCGGCCACCCCGTACGAGGGTGCCGTCGAACTGCACGAGCGCTTCAAGGGATCCCGGCTGATCACCGAGAAGGGCGCCGGTTCGCACGGTGTGACCGGTCTGGCCAACCCGTGCATCAACACCCGGGTGGACGGCTATCTGCTCACCGGCAAGACCGACACCAAGGACGTGACCTGCACCCCGCACGCCACGCCCGCACCGTAGTGTCCCGCCGCAGTACCACCTGATGAGGGGCGGCCCGAAGTCTCCGGGCCGCCCCTCGTTCGTGCGCCGTGGGGGTGTGGCAGGCCGTCAGCTCAGCGGCAGACGCGGGAACTTGCGCTCCTTCGCCGCCTCGGCCTGCTCCGCCTTGGCCACCGCCGCGTACTGGTCCACGTACTCCTGTTCGGACAGGGCGAGGATCGCGTACATGATCTCGTCGGTGACCGCACGCAGGATCGCCTTCTCGTTCTCCATCCCGGCGTAGCGCGAGAAGTCCAGTGGCTTGCCGAAGCGGATCGTCACGGGGTGGATGTTCGGGATGACCTTGCCGGGCGGCTGGGCCTCGAAGGTGCCGATCATCGCGCACGGGATCACCGGCACGCGGGCCTTCAGCGCCATGACGGCGACGCCGACCTTGCCCTTGTAGAGCCGCCCGTCGTGCGAGCGCGTCCCCTCCGGGTAGATCCCGAGGAGCTCGTCCTTGCTGAGTACGCCAAGACCCTCGCGGATCGCGGCCTGCCCCGCCTCCTTCCCGGAGCGGTCCACGGGTATCTGCCCGGCGCTGCGGAAGAAGGAGGCGGTGAGTCTGCCCTTGATACCGGGCCCGGTGAAATACTCCGCCTTCGCCAGGAAGGTGATTCTCCGCTTGAGGACCGCGGGCATGAGGAAGTGGTCCGAGAACGACAGATGGTTCCCGGCGACGATGGCAGCGCCCGACGCCGGCACATGCTCCAGCCCCTCGATCCTGGGCCGGAAGACCACCCGCAGCAGCGGCCCCAGGATCACATACTTGAGCAAGTAGTAGAACACGGGGCTGCTCCTCACTCCGCGTGGCCGGCCGCAGACGGGTGTTTTCCCTGTTCAGCGGGCTTCTCCAGGGGATCAAGTGTAGGTGCAGGCGGGTGCCTCTGCGACCCCTGGGAGCCGGAACTGCGAGCAGAGCGGGTGTTGTTCGAGTTTCCCGCGCCGAGGCGTACGGGCCCTGGGGCGCGTGCGCAAGGTTTCGGCAAGGTTCTGGTCCGACGATGTGATGCGTGCGAAGCGCGGGCGCGAGGGCCCGCGGCGGCGTGTGTCGTACCCGGGACGGCCGTGTGGCCGTTCCCGGTCCAGAGCGCGCCGGCGGGACTCCGCCGCACGTGGTGAAACCAGAAGGGGAAAACCGATGTCCGTACGCTCGATCCGCAGGCCCCGGTCGCGGACCACAGCCGTCTTCGGCCTGGCGGCGACCGGGATGCTCGTCGCGGCGGCTCTCGCGCCGACTCCGGCCGCCGCGGACGACGGTGACCGCACCAGGACCGTCGACTGCGCGGCACTGTACGTCTCCGACAGGGACGGAACCGTCCACGCCAGGACCCGGAACTGCACGGTGACCTGGGGGAAGAACATCTTCGACAACGTCTACTGGCAGACGGTGAAGTTCCAGCTGCGCGACGAGGAGACGGACGGGGTGTGCGCCAAGGCGAGGGCCATCGCCTCCGACTCGGGGCGCAGCGCAGCGTTCAGCGAGTGCGACGGGGTCTGGAAGACGAAGACCGCCACCCTGAGCGGCCGCAGCTCGAACATCTTCATCCGGGTCGCCTACGGTGACACCTCGGTGCACGGCAAGATCAGCACCAACGTCCCCGCGCCCTCCGGGTTCTGAGCCCCCTCCGGTTCTGAGCCTCATGCGGGTTCTGAGCCCCATGCGGGTTCTGAGCCCCATGCGGGTTCTGAGCCCTCTGGTTCTGAGGCGTCCTGCACCCAAGTCCGTCCGGGCTACGGAACACTGGCGAATCGTCACGGACACCGTCGTCACGTCCAGTGCTCCGCGGCCCAGGCGGTCTCGGTGGCCGGCCCGATCAGCCGATGCCCGAGAGGACCTTCTCGACGGACCCCAGCGCCCCGCGCAGTTCCTCCTCCGTGATCGTCAGCGGTGGCGCCAGACGGATCGTGGAACCGTGGGTGTCCTTGACCAACACCCCTTCCCGCATGAGGCGTTCGCTGATCTCCCGGCCGGTGCCGATGGCCGGGTCGACATCGACGCCCGCCCACAGGCCGCGGGAGCGGAAACCGACGACACCCCGGCCGACCAGCGCCTTCAGACTGTCCCGCAGAACCACGCCCAGTTCCGCCGCGCGGCGCTGGAACTCGCCCGTCCGCAGCAGGTCCACGACCGCCGAGCCGACCGCCGCGGCGAGCGGGTTGCCACCGAACGTCGAACCGTGTTCGCCGGGGCCCAGCACTCCGAGGACCTCGCGGCGGGCCACCACCGCCGAGACCGGGACGATCCCACCGCCGAGCGCCTTGCCCAGCAGCAGCACGTCCGGGACGACCGACTCGTGCTCGACGGCCAGCGTCGTCCCCGTACGGCCCAGGCCGGACTGGATCTCGTCGGCGATGAACAGACAGCCCGCCCGGTCGGTCAGCGCCCGCACCCCGCGCAGATAGCCGTCGTCGGGGATGATCACGCCCGCCTCGCCCTGGATCGGCTCGATCAGCACGGCCGCGGTCGTCTCGTCCACGGCCGCCTCGAGCGCGCCGAGGTCGTTGTACGGGACGATCCGGAAGCCCGGCGTGAACGGGCCGAAGCCCGCGCGGGCGGACTCGTCGGTGGAGAAACTGACGATCGTGGTGGTACGGCCGTGGAAGTTGCCCGCCGCGACCACGATCGTCGCCCGGTCGGCGGGCACGCCCTTGACCTCGTACGCCCACTTGCGGGCCACCTTGACACCGCTCTCCACTGCCTCCGCTCCGGTGTTCATGGGCAGCACCATTTCCTGGCCCGTCAGCTCGGCCAGCGCCTCCGCGAACCCGGCCAGCCGGTCGTTGTGGAACGCGCGCGAGGTGAGTGTCAGCTGGTCCAGCTGGTGGTGCGCGGCCTCGATCAGCGCCGGGTGGCGGTGACCGAAGTTGAGAGCCGAATACCCGGCCAGCATGTCGAGGTAGCGGCGGCCCTCGACGTCCTCGACCCAGGTGCCCTCGGCCCGGGCCACGACCACGGGCAGCGGATGGTAGTTGTGCGCGAGTACCGGTTCCTCCGCACGGATCAGTTCGGCGGACGAACGGGCGGCGGACAGCGTGGGAGCGGTCATGGGCGGATCTCCTGGGTGCAGCACTTGATGCCGCCGCCGGCTTTGTGGAACTCCGACAGGTCGACGGGGACGGGAACGTAACCGTGGCGGTCCAACTCACCGGCCAGCGCCTCGGCGCGCGGTGCGATGAAGACGTGGCGGCCGTCCGAGACGGAGTTGAGGCCGAACGCCATCGCGTCCTCGCGGGTCGCGATCACGGCGTCGGGATACAGGGCCGCCAGGACCTCCCGACTGCCGGGGGAGAAGGCCTCCGGGTAGTACGCGATGTTTCCTTCGCGCCCGCCGTCGAGGACGAACAGCGCGGTGTCGAGGTGGTAGAAGCGCGGGTCCACCAGCTGCAGACTGATCGTCGGCACGCCGAAGAACTCCTGTACCTCGCGGTGTGCCCTCCGGGTGGTGCGGAAACCGGTGCCGGCCAGGAGATAGCGCCCGGTCCACACAAGATCGCCTTCCCCCTCACACACGGAGGTGGGCTTCCGGACGTCGAAGCCGGCCGTCTTGAACCAGGTCTCGTACGCGTCCGACTCGGGGCGCCGCTGCGGGGCGCGGAAGTAGGAGCCGAAGACGCGGCCCGCCAGCACGAGGGCTGCGTTGGCCGCGAACACCATGTCGGGCAGCCCGGCAACCGGCTCGACGGTGTCGACCGTGTGACCGTGGGCCCGGTAGGCGCTGATCAGCTCCTGCCACTGGCCGCGGGCCAGGTCGACGTCGACCCGCGTGTCCTCATGCATCCAGGGATTGATGGCGTACTGCACGGCGAAGTGTCTGGGATCGCAGACCAGAAAGCGCCTCGGGCGCGGCACACGGTTGGGCACAGAGGGGTCCCTCCGCTCTCTGCGGCTGACTACGAGGGTTGCCTCAACGGTAAGAAGTCCAGGGAAGGGCCGACAAGGAAAGAAAGCTGCGCGTGTACGCAGGGTTGCTGCGCAAATCCAGGCATGAACGCAGCTTCACTGCGTTTGGGCGAACGATCTCCAGGACACCCGCCACGTCCTTCTCTCGCGTCCCAGTACGAAGCTCAGGGAAGCCGCGGGCTTGCCGTTCCCGAGGGCGGAGCCGGCTGGCTCGCGCCGGCCTCCGGGCTCTCCGGCAGAAGGTGGGACAGCACCATGTAGCTGATCGTCTTGCGGATGAACGGCTCGGTCCGGATGCGCTCCAGAACCTCCTCGAAGTGCTCCACGTCCGTGGCCCGGACGTGGAGCAGGGCGTCGGCCCCGCCGGTCACCGTCATCGCCGCCGTGATCTCCGGATGGTTGCGCACCACCTCCGCGAGCCGCCGCGGAGGCGCGGCACCCTCGCAGTACACCTCCACATACGCCTCCGTGCGCCATCCCAGCGCCGACGGCCGCACGGTGGCGGTGAACCCGGTGATCACATCCGTCTCGCGCAGCCGGTCCACCCGGCGCTTGACCGCCGTCGCCGACAGGCCGATCGTCGCGCCGATCTCGGCGAAGCTGGTCCGGGCGTTCGCCATGAGCGCGGTGACGATCTTTCGGTCCAACTCGTCGAAAGGTGCCGCTTTGGTGGTCATGGCGTCACCGTACCCAGCGGCGACGGACACCGTGCCCTGCGTCGACGCGCCACCGTACCCAGCGCAGACGTACACGCAGCGCACATGTGCACACGTACGGATTGCTCCTACACTCCACCTTCATGCTGCGCGCCCTCGCCGTCGACGACGAACAACCCTCACTCGAGGAACTGCTGTATCTCCTCAACGCGGACCCCCGGGTGACCAGCGTCGAAGGGGCGAGCGACGCCACCGGGGCGCTGCGCCGGATCAACCGGGCCCTGGAGTCGGGCCCCGACGGCCCCGACGCGATCGACGTGGTCTTCCTCGACATCCACATGCCGGGGCTCGACGGGCTCGACCTGGCCCGGCTGCTGACGGGGTTCGCCAAACCGCCGCTCGTCGTCTTCGTCACCGCCCACGAGGACTTCGCCGTCCAGGCCTTCGACCTCAAGGCGGTCGACTACGTCCTCAAGCCGGTGCGCAAGGAGCGGCTCGCCGAGGCCGTACGCCGGGCCGACCAGCTCATGGACAAGACCCCGCGCATACCCGTGCACGAACCCGACCCGGACCACATATCCGTCGAGCTCGGCGGAGTGACCCGCTTCGTCGCCGTCGAGGACATCACCCATGTCGAGGCCCACGGCGACTACGCCCGGCTGCACACGGGCCAGGGCAGTCATCTCGTACGCATCCCCCTCTCGACGCTCGAAGAACGCTGGCGCTCGCGCGGTTTCGTGCGCATCCACCGCAGTCATCTCGTCTCCCTCGGGCACATCGGTGAGCTCCGCCTGGACGCCGGAACCGTGAGCGTCCTCATCGGCGACGTCGAACTGCAGGTCAGCCGTCGGCACGCACGCGAACTGCGGGATCTGCTGATGCACCGCCGGACCACGGGATAGGGAAGCCGGGACATGCCACAGGACCCCACCGAACGCCGTGTCGTCGTCACCGGCGTACCGCGCCGCACCCGCCGGCTGACCGGGTACCGGCCGCGCACCGAGATCGACGAGCAGACCACCCTCGGTCACACCTACGTCCGCTCCCTCATGCGCAGCCAGCTGCGCACCGCGCTCACGGTGCTGGCCGTGCTGGCCCTGCTCGTCGGCCCGCTGCCGCTGCTCTTCGCCGCGATGCCGGACGGCGCCGGCCTGGAATGGACCGTCCTCGGCTTCTGCGTCTACCCGCCGCTGGTCCTGCTCGCCCGCTGGTACGTGCGCCGCGCCGACCGCAACGAGAAGGACTTCGCGCGGCTGGTGGAGGACCGCTGATGGTCACGGGCAGCGGGCTGCTGGTGCCCGAGAGGACGTACCGGACGCCGCCCCTTGACGGGCGAACGTTGCCTGCCGGGGCACTAGGGGGCGCCCGGCACGCATTCTCGCCGCACCGGCCGAAAGCCCAAGTACGTCCAGTACGAGGGCTTTCGTCCGGCACTCCGAGAGCACGCACCGGACACCGCGGGCACCGCACAGGACTTTCGAAGCACCCCCTAGCCGTGCCCCGCCGGGGCGGGGGCGCCGGTCCCGGGGGCCGGAGCGAACCGTGAACGAGAACTACGCCGTGCCCGCGGTCGCCCTCGTCGTCGTCGCGACCGTCCTCGTCGGCGCCTTCGGGCTGCGGATTTCGCGGACGACGTCCGACTTCTACGTCGCCTCCCGCACCGTCGGCCCACGCCTCAACGCGGCCGCCATCAGCGGCGAGTACCTCTCCGCGGCGTCCTTCCTGGGCATCGCGGGGCTGGTGCTCATCCAGGGCCCGGACATGCTCTGGTATCCGGTCGGCTACACCGCCGGATACCTCCTCCTGCTGATCTTCGTCGCGGCACCGCTGCGCCGCTCGGGTGCCTACACGCTCCCCGACTTCGCCGAGGCACGGCTCGACTCCCAGGGCGTACGCCGTCTCGCGGGCGCGTTCGTGGTCGGCGTGGGCTGGCTGTACCTGCTGCCGCAGCTGCAGGGAGCCGGGCTCACGCTCGCCGTGCTGACCGATGCGCCGGACTGGATCGGTGCCGTGCTGGTAGCGGCCGTCGTGGTGGCGACCGTGGCGGCGGGCGGCATGCGCAGCATCACCTTCGTGCAGGCGTTCCAGTACTGGCTCAAACTGACCGCGCTGCTGGTCCCCGCCCTCTTCCTCGTCCTGGCCTGGCAGGGCGACGGGGCCCCGTCCCACGCCTTCGACGAACCGGCGACCTTCCGTGAGCAGCGGGCCGTCAGGATCGAGGAGGGACTCGACCTGAGGCTCGCGCGCCCCCTGGAGGTGGTGGCGAACGGCACCGTCGACGAGCGGGACTACACGGAAGAGCGGGTGTCCCTGTCGGCCGGGGTGCACCACATCGCGCCCGGCACCCGGCTGACCTTCGCCGAGGGAGACCCCGTGCCCGCCGCGCGCTCCGACGGGACAGCGACCTCCGGTGAGGCCAGCATCGCCACCTCGCTCGCCTCCGAGGAGCGGCCGTTGTACGCGACATACGGGCTGATCCTCGCGACCTTCCTCGGCACCATGGGACTGCCCCATGTGGTCGTCCGCTTCTACACCAGCCCGAACGGGGTCGCCGCCCGCCGCACCACGGTCGTCGTGCTCGGCCTGATCGGCGCCTTCTACCTCCTGCCACCCGTCTACGGCGCACTCGGCCGGATGTACGCCCCCGAACTCACCCTCACCGGGGACGCGGACGCGGCGGTCCTGCTCCTTCCGGACCGGATCATCGGCGGGGTCGGCGGAGATCTGCTGGGGGCACTGGTGGCGGGCGGGGCGT
Source organism: Streptomyces cavernae (assembly GCF_004023625.1). Classification (GTDB taxonomy): domain Bacteria; phylum Actinomycetota; class Actinomycetes; order Streptomycetales; family Streptomycetaceae; genus Streptomyces; species Streptomyces cavernae. The sequence goes on from NZ_RPDJ01000005.1 coordinate 141,712, forward strand.
TCGCCGCGTTCCTGTCCACGGCGTCCGGACTGACCATGGCGGTGGCCGGGGTGCTCACCCAGGACGTGCTGCCCTCCCGGGGCGTACGGCACTTCCGGCTCGGCACCGTCCTCGCGATGGCCGTACCGCTGGTGGCCAGCGTGCTTGTGGGCGGGCTGCCGGTCGCCGACGCGGTCGGCCTCGCCTTCGCCGTCTCCGCCTCCTCCTTCTGCCCCCTGCTCGTCCTCGGCATCTGGTGGCGCCGGCTGACCCCGCCGGGTGCGGCGGCCGGAATGCTGGTGGGCGGCGGCTCGGCCCTGGTCGCGGTGGCCGCCACGATGGCCGGCTACCCCGGCACGGGAACCCTCCACGCCCTTCTCGCCTGGCCCGCACTCTGGTCGGTACCGCTCGGCTTCCTCACGATGATCCTGGTCTCCTTCGCCACCCAGGGCCGGGTCCCACCGGGGACGGCGGCCATCCTGGCCCGCTTCCACCTGCCGGAGGAACTGTCCGGGGGCGGCGCGGTCCGGGCGGCCGTGAACGTGAAGGAGACGGAGACATGAGAGCCCTGCCGAGACCGGCCGGTTTCCGCGCCCCCCGAGGCGCGGGGCCGTGTCGATCCGCGGCCCCGCCCCGGGGCGCGGCACCTCCCACGGGAGGCCCGTGGGTCGCCTGCCGGGCGGGGGCGGGCGCACCCAGGGGCGCGGGAAACCGCGCGATCAGCCCCCGGCGGCCCGCGGCCGCGGACCGCACCGGGCTCCCCCGGCCCTCGGGCGGGCACGCGGTGGACCCGGCTGCCGAGTCCGGCGCCGTGGCGGGAGCCGCGTACGGGGCGCGGGCCACCGCCCCACACAGGAAGGAGGACGCTCCATGAGCGGATTCCTCGCCGGGCTCTGCGTCGCCGTGCTTCCCCTGCTCGCCGCCGGCTTCTGGCTGGGCCGACGCACCGCGCGTCCTCGGCAGCTCGGAGACCTGGGCACGCCCGTCGAGCACGCCACCTTCCTGACCCTGCACACCGCTTCGCTCGCCGCACCGCCCCTGCGCGCCGGACTCACCGAGGAGACCGCCCGGAAGTCGCTGCGACGGCTGCGCACCCTGCTCGGCACGGACGCCCTCTGTCTCACCGACCGGGAGTCCGTACTGGCCTGGGACGGCGTGGGCGAACACCACCGCACCCAGCTCATGGAACGCCTCGGCGGCCCGCTGGACAGCGGCCGGGGCGAGGCCTTCCGGCTGCGGTGCGAGGAACCGGACTGCCCGCTGCGCTGGGCGGTCGTCGCGCCGCTCACCGTCGACGACCGTGTCCACGGCGCTCTGGTGGCCTGCGCACCGCGCGAGTCCGCCGTGCTCGTCCGCGCCGCGGGCGAGGTCGCCCGCTGGGTGTCGGTCCAGTTGGAGCTCGCCGACCTCGATCAGTCCCGCACCCGGCTGATCGAGGCCGAGATCAAGGCACTGCGGGCGCAGATCTCCCCGCACTTCATCTTCAACTCCCTCGCCGTGATCGCCTCGTTCGTCCGTACCGACCCCGAGCGCGCCCGGGAACTCCTCCTGGAATTCGCCGACTTCACCCGCTACTCGTTCCGACGGCACGGCGACTTCACGACGCTCGCCGACGAACTCCACGCCATCGACCACTATCTGGCGCTGGTCCGGGCACGCTTCGGCGACCGCCTCTCGGTCACCCTCCAGATCGCCCCCGAGGTGCTGCCGGTCACCCTGCCCTTCCTCTGTCTGCAACCCCTCGTAGAGAACGCCGTGAAACACGGGCTGGAGGGCAAGACCGACAAGAGCCACATCAGCATCACCGCGCAGGACGCCGGCGCCGAGGCCCTGGTCGTCATCGAGGACAACGGCAGCGGAATGGACCCGGAACGGCTGCGGCGCATCCTCGCCGGACACGCCGACGCCTCCGGCGGTGGTATCGGCCTGTCCAACGTCGACGACCGGCTGCGGCAGGTCTACGGGGACGACTACGGACTCGTCATCGAGACCGCGGTGGGAGCGGGGATGAAGATCACGGCCCGGCTGCCCAAGTACCAGCCGGGCGTGCACCCCCAGGGCCGACTGCCCACCGAGTGACCGTCAGGTGTTCCGCGACACGATCATGCCTAGCGTGATCAGTCCGAGGACCACCCAACCGAACCACAGCCATCCGTTGCTGCCGAGCGCCACCGTGTAGGCCGTCACCACGACCAGCCCTCCGACGGTGAGCACCCCCATCGTCTTCGTAGAACCGGGCATCGCACGCACCCTCCTCCTCGGCGGCTCCACCGCCTCGGCCCATCCTCGCCCGGCAGGGCGCACTCCGCCAGAGGCCGCCCAGGACAGAGGGGAGTTTCACGACCCGTCGGTGCTTACGGCTCGGTGCTTACGGCTCGGCGCTTCCGGGCTCAGGGCTCGTCCTTGTCCATGGCCGCCCCGTCCTGCCGCTTGACGGTGCACACCACGAAGTGCGGGCCGGCCTCCCAGTAGCCGCTGAGCCAGAACGCGCTCTCGTAGGAGTTCGGGTCATAGCCGTACTGGCTCGGTGGCACGTCCCGTTCGCAGGCGTCCAGGGAGGTGCGCCGGGCCTGGTCAGGGCTGGTGCCCGGGCTCAGCCGGATGAAATTCAGCACCCGCTGGTCGTGCCGGCCCTCGCAGGAGACCAGCAGCGCCGAGCGGGCCGAACGCCGGTCGAGGCAGTCCTGCTTCTGCATGTTGGCCGTGTCGTCGAACGCCATGCCCGGCTCGCGGTGCTCCCCGAGCGGACCGAACACGGGCCCGTGTGCGCCGAGCAGCAGACAGGGCGTGCGCCGTCCCGCCGCCTCGAAGCCGTCCTCGGTCGGCAGCAGGGCGTAGCCGCGTACGTCGGCGAGCATTCTGCGGACCTCCTCGGTCCGCTCCTCGCACTGCGCGGGCGCCTGTGTGCGTGCCTGCTCGGCCGACGCGGACTCGACCACGGCCATCACCTGGCCGTCCGGCGACCTGTCCCTGCAGGTGGGGTCGACCGTGAGCTTCGGGGTGCCCCGGAACGGTCTCTCCGGCCAGTCCGCGATCACGCAGTCCCCGTTCTTGAGCGGCTCCGCCAGCCCGACCGCGCTCCCGTACGGCAGCCCCGAATCGTCCTGCACGCGGTTGGCCATGGCGTACCAGACTCCGCCGAGGGCGAGCAGCGTGCCCAGGAACCCGCCCAGCAGGGCGTGCAGGACCCGGGGCCGCTGCCGACGCCGTGAGCCGGGGGAGGAGGAGTGGACCGGGCCCTGCGGGGAGCCTCCCGGCCCGTACGGATCTCCGTCGCCGGGCCAGGCGCCCGGACCGCGCCCGGTCGCATGGCCCTCACCGGGCCGGGCCGCCGGACCGCCGTGGTGCCCGGCGGCCGTGCCCCACCGGGCCTCGTCCGGACCCGAACCTCCGGACGCGCGGTCGCCCTGCCCGGGAGGCACCGGCTCCCCGCCCGGTGCGCCGTTCCCGAGCGGTCGGACGGGGGCCCCGTGCGCGGTCGCGGTCGGTGGCTGCGTCTGAGGGTGCCCGGGTGACTGCGGGCCGGGCCAGGGGCGTGGGAAGCCGTGCTCGGACGGTGCGCTTCCGTATCCGTGACCGGGCTGCCCTGCCGGGGGATTCCCGCTCGCCCACGGCGGCTCCGAGCCGATGTCCACCTGCGTGCGCGGATGCGTCTGCGGGGTGATGATCTGCGCGAGCGCCGCGGCGGTCTCCGCCGCCGAGATCCGCCGCACCGGATCCTTGGTGAGCATGGCCTGGAGCAGCGGCTCCAGCGCGCCCGCCCGCAGCATCGGCCGTGGCTCGTCGAGGACCACCGCGGTGACCCCCGCCAGATCGGAGTCGCGCTCGAAGGCGCCGATGCCTTCGACGGCGAAGTAGAGCGTGCAGCCCAGCGAGAACAGGTCGGCGGCGGGGGTCGGCGGCCCGCCGGTGGCCCGCTCCGGTGCGAGATATCCGGCTGTGCCCACCAGAACCGACTGCAGGGTGTAGCGGGTCTCTCCGGCGTCCGGCTGTACGGAGATGCCGTAGTCGGTCAGCAGCACCCGTGCGTACGGGGCGCCCGTGCGGTCGGGCGCCAGCAGGATGTTGGCCGGTTTGACGTCCCGGTGCATGATGCCGCGGTCATGGCCGGCGGTCAGCGCGTCCAGCACCGCGAGACCGATCCGGGCGGCCTCGGCGGGTGCCAGCGGGCCGCGCCGGGCGACCAGGTCGCGCAGGTCGAGCGCTCCGGACACGTACTCCATCACGATCCACGGCAGCCCCTCGTGTTCCAGCACGTCGTGCACGGTCACCACGTGCGGATGGCCGCGTAATCCCGCCGCGTGCCGGGCCTCGGCGCGCGCCCGGGCGACCCGTGCCGAGCGCTCCTCCCCGGCTTCGGCAGGGTTGCGGAACACGATCTCCTTCAGCGCCACCTCGCAGACCAGGCGCTGGTCGTGGGCGAGCCACACATGGCCCATGCCGCCGCTGCCGAGGCGGTTCAGCAGCAGATAACGGCCGCCGATGACCCGGCCCACTCCCGAGTGCGGTGCTCCCGCTGCCATCCGGACCTCCCGATCTCAGGCCGTGCTCGTGCTGGGCGCACCGCTGGTGACGGTGGCGCTGCTGCTGGGCCGCGCGCTGACGACGGGCGGGTCACCGACCGCCGTGGGGACGGCACCCGAGGGCTCGGACCCCGCGCTGCCGGTGGGCGTGCCCGTGCCCCCTCCGGCGGCCGAGGTTCCGCCGCCGCCCGTGGGCGCTCCGCCGCCCCCGGCGGAGGTGCCGCCGCCATCGGTGGGTGTGCCACCGCCGCCTGCCGAAGTGCCGCCCCCACTGCCGCCGTCCGGGGGCGTGCTCCCGCCGCCGGCGGAGGTGCCGCCCCCGGCCGAGGAGCCGCCCCCGCTCGCGACCCCTCCGTCCGTGGTGGTCCCTCCGTCCGTGGCGGTTCCCCCGCCCGCAGCCGCCCCTCCGTCCGTGGCGGTCCCTCCGTCGGTCGATGAGCCGCCGTCCGTTGATGAGCCCCCGGCTGCCGACGACGAGCTCCCGCCGGTGGGCGAACCGGAGCCGCCGCCCGATGCCGACGGTGATGCGCCACCGCTCGACCCCGACTCCGAGGGCGAGCCGGAGGGCCCGGCGGACGGCGAGCCGCCTCCGCTCGGCGAGCCGCCTCCGCCCGGTGAGCCGCCGCCGGACGGGCTCTCGTCCGGCGTACCGCTGGAGGACGACGAGCCGCCGCCCGTCGGCTCGTCCGTCCCACCGCTTCCGCCGCCGTCCCCACCGGACGACGAGTCCCCGCCCTCGGACGGAGTGGTGCCCCGGCTCCCGGAGTCCACCGAGAGGGTCACGTAGTCACCCCACCGCAGTCCGGCCCCGGCCGGAGGCTGTGAGCCGGTGACCGCCGCGTCGTCCGGCGGTGGTGCGTCCCCGGCGTAGGCGATCGCCAGACCCTGGTCCATGAGCCGTCGGCTCGCGGTGGCGTACGTCATCCCGCTCACGCCGGGAACCCGCAGCTCCGCCTGGGCGTCGAAAGTGCGGTCGTCGCGCCCGTCGGTGCCGACGGGGCGGTCGAGGCCGCGGCCGGGATCCTCCACGTCGACGAGCGCCAGCCGCTCCAGCCTGCGGGTCGCGGGCTGAACGGCCACCACGGACCGCTCGTCATAGCCCCGCCAAGGAGTGTTGCCGTCCTCGAACGTCACCGAGATCTTCCGGGTGTCACCGTCGAAAGCACGCAGCGGATTTCCGCATGAACACTTCACTGCAGGAAGTCCCTGGTCGTCCACCAGAACCGCGATTCCCGCCTCCAGCAGGGCGTTGTAAGCGACGGCCCTGCCTTTCTCGTAGTCGTGGTTCTTGACGAGAGTGTCGTGACGCAACAGAACAGGAGTGAGGTTGTCGAGGTAGCGCGTGATCCCATCGGGTGAAATTCCGATCACGCGTGCCCATTCCAGCGCCTTTTGCCGGTTCTTCGGGTCGGTGAGGAATTTTTTCAGTCGTTCGATGTCGCAGACCCGCGGTTTACGTGTTCCCCCGTACAGTCCAGGCGTGTTGCCCTGCTGGAGGCTGCCGCGGGGCCGCCGTGACGAGATCTTGGCGTCCTGGCCGAGACCGCTCGTCCGTTCGTCGAAGAAAGGTGCGAGAGACGGCACGCCCGCCGCCACGGCCTTCACCACGATCATTTGGTCGGCTCTGCTGCAGCCGCTGAGGATCAATACGGAAACCAGCAGAACAGCGACCCTACGCAGCGCTGATTTCCCGGCCCTTTGCATGGATGCGCACAATGTCATTACCGCTCCCCCCGGCGGTTCCCCCGTCACCCTGCAGAGCGGAAGCAGGGTGTCGAGCCTCATGCTACTGAATGAGAAAGGCTTTCAGTCAAGGGAGAAAGAACTGGGCATGGGAGAAAGAAGAGGGCACCCTGCGCCGACGGGGGATCCAGCGCGGTAAAGGGGGTTCCCGGGCTGAAAGCAGCTCAGCGGCCGCGTGCGTTCAGCGAGGCGAGATAGGCGTTGTACGCCTCGAGTTCCTTGTCGCCGTCCCGGTCGGCCGCCCGGTCCGTGCGCCTGGCCTGCCGCTGCTCCGAGCGGTACCACTGGAACAGCAGCGCGATGAGGACCAGTACGGACGGGATCTCACTGAACGCCCAGGCGATACCGCCGGCGGCGTTCTGGTCGGCGAGAGCGTCGATGCCGAGCGAGGCGGGCGGATCGCTGTAGGTGCCGACCATCGGCGACGACGCCATCATCAGCGCGATGCCGAAGAACGCGTGGAACGGCATACCGGCGAACAGCAGCAGCATGCGCATCAGATGGCCGGGGCGGTGCGGCCCCGGGTCGATTCCCATGATCGGCCAGAAGAAGACCATGCCGACGGCGAGGAAGTGCACCATCATCGCGATGTGCCCGGTCTTGGACCCCATCAGGGAGTCGAAGAGCGGGGTGAAGTACAGCGCGTACAGGCTCGCGATGAACATCGGGATCGTGAACGCGGGATGCGTGATGATCCGCATGTAGCGGCTGTGCAGCAGCATCAGCAGCAGCTCACGCGGCCCCTTGCGGTTCCCTCCGGCGGTCGGCAGGGCGCGCAGCGCCAGCGTGATCGGCGCACCGAGCAGGATCAGGATCGGCGACAGCATGCTGATCACCATGTGCTGCACCATGTGCACGCTGAACATGACCATGCCGTAGTCGTTGAGTCCGGTGCACATGACCAGCAGCACGCTCAGCACACCCGCGGTGAACGAGACGGTGCGCCCCACCGGCCACTTGTCCCCGCGCCGCGTCAGCCGCGCCACGCCCCATGCGTAGAGCCCCAGCCCCACCAGGCAGGCGATGAGGAAGAACGGGTCCGCCGACCATTCGAGACCTCGGCCCAGGGTGAAGGGAGGCAGTTCGGTGGTCGTGCCGTGCCCGCTGTGATCCATCGGCAGGCTCCTGATTCGTGGGGGTTGAGCGCTGTCTGTCCGCACCAAGAGTAGAACCGCCCCCGGCCGCGGCTGCGACCGGGGGCGGCCCGAAGCCCCTGGGATACCTGCTACAGGACGCACTCCGCCTCGGCGTACCGCTCCTGAGGGACCGTCTTCAGCGTCTCGACGGCCTCGGCGAGCGGCACCATGATGATCTCGGTGCCGCGCAGCGCGGTCATCCGGCCGAACTCTCCCCGGTGCACGGCCTCCACGGCGTGCCAGCCGAAGCGGGTGGCGAGGACGCGGTCGTACGCGGTCGGGGTGCCGCCGCGCTGGACGTGCCCGAGGATCACCGGACGGGCCTCCTTGCCGAGCCTGGCCTCCAGTTCCAGCGACAGCTGCCGCGCGATGCCCGCGAACCGCTCGTGGCCGTAGACGTCCTTGCCGCCCTCGTCGAACTGCATGGTGCCCGGGCGGGGCTTGGCGCCCTCGGCGGCGACCACGATCGCGAACCGCTTGCCCGCGGAGAAGCGTTGGCCGACCCGAGCGGCCAACTCCTCGATGTCGAAGGGGCGTTCCGGCACCACGATGGCGTGCGCGCCCGCCGCCATGCCGGAGTGCAGGGCGATCCAGCCGGTGTGCCGGCCCATGACCTCCACGATCAGCACGCGCTGGTGGGACTCGGCGGTGGTCTTCAGCCGGTCCAGCGCCTCGGTCGCCACGCCCACGGCGGTGTCGAAACCGAAGGTGACGTCCGTTACGGCGATGTCGTTGTCGATCGTCTTCGGCACGCCGACGATCGGCAGGCCATTGTCCGACAGCAGCCGCGCCGCCTTGAGCGTGCCCTCACCGCCGATCGGGATGATCGCGTCGAGACCGAGTTCCGCGACGTGGCCCCTGGCCCGCGCCACACCGTCCCGAAGGTGCTCGGGCCGGACCCGGGAGGAGCCGAGGATCGTGCCGCCGCGAGCCAGGATGCCGCTCACCGCGTCGAGGTCGAGCTTGAGGTAGTCGCACTCCAGGAGGCCCTTCCAGCCGTCTCGGAAGCCGATGACCTCGTCGCCGTGGTCGACGACGGCGCGGTGCACGACGGACCGGATGACGGCGTTCAGCCCTGGACAGTCGCCGCCGGAGGTGAGGACACCAATGCGCATAGCCCGAGATACCTTCGCAGTGTGGGCCGGGGACCGGACCGCGTTGTCCGGCGGGATCGCCGACACACTACCGGCGGCGGGGGCCGGGGCCGACCCGCGTCCGCCTGCTGGACGCGAGCGTTCACCGGCCCTTCGGGCGGGCTTCACATTCGTGCCGCGCGGCGCCCGCGAGGACCCCTTACGCGTGCTCACGCGCTGCCCGCGAGGATCGCTGGCGCGGGCTACTGTGCTGCCCACGAGAACCTCTTGCGCGGGCTGCCGCGCGGGGCGCCCGCGAGGAACCCGCTACGCGGGCTGCTGCGCCGCCGAGATCCGCTCGTTGCGCAGGGCCTCGTACCAGCGGTCGTCGATGGGCGGCAGCGCGTTGACGTCGAGGGCCAGCTTCAGCAGCAGGTCCGCGATCTGCGGGTTGCGGGCGAGTACGGGACCGTGCATGTAGGTGCCGAAGACCGTGTCGTTGTACGCGCCCTCCGTGCCGTCGCCGGTTCCGTTGCCCTTGCCCAGACGGACCTGGGCGAACGGGCGGGCGGTCGGGCCGAGGTGGGTGATGCCCTGGTGGTTCTCGAAGCCGGTCAACTGGGGCAGTCCAAGGCGCGCGTCGATGTCCGCGAGGACGTCACCGACACAGCGCTCGCCCTCGCCGCGCGTCGTCGTCACGTCCAGCAGACCGAGACCGGGCTCGCGCTGGCCGAGGTCGTTGATGAACTCGTGACCGAGGATCTGGTAGCCGGCGCACACCGAGAACACGATGGCGCCGTTCTGCACCGCCTGGTACAGGTGCCCGTCGCGGCGCAGCCGCTCGGCGGCGAGCCGCTGCGGCCGGTCCTCGCCGCCGCCGATGAGGTAGATGTCACCGGAGGTGGGGATGGGCTGGTCGCTGCGCACGTCGAGGCGCGCCACGTCGAGACCGCGCTGCCGGGCCCGGCGCTCCACGACGAGGGCGTTGCCCTGGTCGCCGTAGGTGCTCAGCAGATCCGGGTAGATCCACACGAGACGCAGGCTGTTGTCGGCCATGCTCAATGTCCTTCGTCCTTGGTCAACCGCCCGCCGTGGCGGACTGGGGTCGGGGACCCGGGTTACAGGTCAGTTGCCGACGCGGCGGCGCAGGTCCTGGAACGCGGTGTAGTTCGCGATGACCTCGATCCGGCCGGGCGGCGCCATCTGCACCGCCTGGTCGAGGTTCTCGCAGACCTGGAAGCTCTGGCCCGCGACCTCCAGGCGCACCGCGAGGTCCAGTTTGCGGTCGCCGAGCACGAAGATCGGGTGGCCGCCCAGCCGGGTGTAGTCGACGTCCCACAGCCAGGAGGTGTCGGTGCCGTCGGCGCCGCGCGCGTTCACGGACAGGATCACCGGGGTCGGCGGCGGGTCGATCAGCGAGAACGTCTCCAGCCAGCCGGCGGGGTTCTTGGCGAGCAGCAGCCGCAGATCGCGGTTCATGAACTGCACCACGTCGTAGCGGCCTGCCACCGCCTGCACCTGGTACATCCGTTCCAGGGCGACCTGCGGTGGCACACCGAAGACGGCGGCGACGGCGGCCGAGGACGCGGCGTTGGCCTTGTTGGCGCGTCCCGGCAGCTGGAGGTGGATCGGCCAGGCCGAGCCGTGCGGGTCCAGCACGTGGTCACCGGAGAGGGCCCAGCTGGGGGTCGGGCGGCGGAAGCCGCACTCGCCGCAGTACCAGTCGTCGCCGGGCCGCTGCATCACACCGCCGCAGGACGGGCAGGACCAGGCGTCGTCCTTCCACATCTGACCGGCTGCGACCCAGATCACATTGGGGGAGGACGACGCGGCCCACACCACCAGCGGGTCGTCCGCGTTGGCGACCACGACCGCCTTGGAACCCGCCAGCCCCTCGCGCCAGTGCTCGGCCATCATCCGGGTCTCGGCGGCACGGTCGAGCTGGTCGCGGGAGAGGTTGAGCAGGGCGATGCACTTGGGGTCGGTGTCGCGGGCGACACCGGCGAGGTACTTCTCGTCGACCTCGATGACCCCGAACTTGGCGTCCGAGCCGCCGGCCAGCGCGGAGGTGATGCCGGCCGGCATGTTGGCGCCGAGCGCGTTGGAGACCACCGGGCCCGCGGCCCGCAGCGCCTCCGCGATCAGCCGGGTGGTGGTGGTCTTGCCGTTGGTGGCCGAGACCAGGACCACGTCCAGATGCTGGGCGAGCGCCGCCAGCAGGTCGGGGTCGAGTTTGAGCGCCACCCGGCCACCGATCACCGATCCGCTGCCACGGCCCGCGGCGCGCGAGACCGCCGCGGCCGCCTTGCCCGCCGTCACGGCCAGCTTGGCCCGCGGAGACAGCGGCTCCGAGTTGCCTGCCATCAGTTCTCGATCCTCCTTGCGTACGGTGCCTCGCCCTGCTTCCGGCAACGTGTGGGCCTCAGCCTATCGAGATCCATTAACGCACCGAACCGCGGCACCACCACGGGCGCTGCTGACGAGAGGGGGCCGGGCCCCTCTCGACTGGGAGGACCGTACCCTTGCCGCCATGCGAAACCGCTCGATTCCGGGCGCCATGGGGCGCGTTCGGCCGCTGAAGCTGTTCGGGGACCCCGTTTTGCACACATCGTGTGAAGACGTCAAGGAGTTCGGGCCCGCACTCGCCGGGCTGGTCGAGGACCTGTTCGCGACGATGTACGCGGCGCGGGGAGTGGGCCTGGCGGCCAACCAGATCGGCGAACCGCTGCGGGTGTTCGTGTACGACTGCCCGGACGACGAGGACGTCCGTCATCTCGGGCACGTGGTCAATCCGCGCCTCGTGGAGGCGGACGGCATCTCGCTGCGCGGGCCTGAGGGGTGTCTTTCCCTGCCGGGGCTGGAGGCGGGGACGGAGCGGTTCGACCGGGCCGTGGTCGAGGGGTTTTCTTCCGACGGCTCACCGGTGCGGGTGGAAGGCACCGGGTTCTTCGCGCGGTGCCTTCAGCACGAGTGTGATCACCTCGACGGTGGGGTGTACGCGGACCGGGTGAAGGGGTGGCGCAGGCGGCGTCTGCTCAGGGCTGCGGCGAAGGCTTCCTGGGCCGCTGAGAGCACGGCTCGCCGGGGTCGTTGAGAGTTCGGTGGTGCTGCGGTTCCTCGGCTGCGCCGTCCGCACGCGGCTCCGCCGCGTGGCCGCGCACGGCCCCGGACGGTCCGAAGTCGCCCGACTGCCGTACGGGGAGGGGGCCGGGACCGTCAAAAGCCGGGCCCGCCCAGCTTGTCCGCCACGGCGGCGAGCCGGCCCCACAGGAGATCCGCCAGGATGCGGACCAACTCCGCTCGGGAGCAGGGGCGTTCGCCGAGCCACCAGTCGCCGGCCGCGTGCATCATGCCGACGATCCCGTGGCCCCACACGCGCGCCACGCGCTCGCTGTCCGGGCCGAGGTCGACGCGCTCCTCGATGACCTGGGCCAACTCCTCGCCGAGCCGGCGCAGCAGGGGAGCGGAGTGGACGCCGACGTCGAAACCCTGGTCGTTCTGGCCGCCCTCCGCCGGATGCATCAGGAAGCGGTACACCTGGGGACGAGCCTCGATAGCCGCGAGATAGGTGTCGAGAGTGGCCTCCACGCGCTCCCTGCGGTCCGCCGGGGCGTCCAGGGCCGCGCGCAGCGAGGCGAGCAGGGCGTCGGTGTGGCGCTTGGCGAGGGCCGCGTAGAGTCCGCCCTTGTCGCCGAAGTGCCGGTAGAGGATCGGCTTGGTGATGCCCGCCTCGGCCGCGATGGCGTTCATGGAGGCGCCGGGGCCGTCCCGGAGCACCACCCGGTCGGCGGCCTCCAGCAGCTCGCGCCGGCGGCGGTCGGCGGACCGCTGTTGCTCGGTCCGCTGCGTGGTGTCCATGAGTTCTCCCCACCCGTGCTGATTTGTGACGCCTGCGCAACGTAACACCCACTGTCCGAGGAGTATCGAACGGCCTGGGGGTGCGGGTCGGGAGTTGACATTTACTACCGGCCGGTAACACACTCCATGTTACCGCTAGTAACATATGCTGGGCGTGACGCTGGAGGGAATATGGCCGAGTTCACCATGGATCTCAACGACGAACAAAAGGAGGTCAGGGACTGGCTGCACGGCTTCGCCGCCGATGTGATCCGTCCCGCGGCCGCCGAATGGGACGAGCGTGAAGAGACCCCGTGGCCGGTCATCCAGGAGGCCGCGAAGGTCGGCATCTACTCCCTGGACTTCTACGCCCAGCAGTACTTCGACCCCACCGGCCTCGGCATTCCGATGGCGATGGAGGAGCTGTTCTGGGGCGACGCCGGCATCGCCCTGTCGATCGTCGGCACCGGCCTCGCCGCCGTCGGCGTCCTCGCCAACGGCACCGACGAACAGATCGGCACCTGGATACCCCAGATGTACGGCGACGTCGACGACGTCAAGGTCGCGGCCTTCTGCTCCTCCGAGCCCGACGCCGGCTCCGACGTCGCCTCCATGCGCACCCGCGCCGTCTACGACGAGGCCAAGGACGAGTGGGTGATCAACGGCACCAAGACCTGGGCCACCAACGGCGGCATCGCCAACGTCCACGTCGTCGTCGCGGTCGTCGACCCCGAGCTGGGCTCCAAGGGCCACGCCTCCTTCATCGTCCCGCCGAACACCCCGGGTCTGTCCCAGGGCCAGAAGTTCAAGAAGCACGGCATCCGCGCCTCGCACACCGCCGAGGTCGTACTGGACAACGTCCGCGTCCCCGGTTCCTGCCTGCTCGGCGGCAAGGAGAAGCTGGACGAGCGGCTCGCCCGCGCCCGGGAGAAGGCCAGGAAGGGTGGCGAGCGCTTGAAGAACGCCGCGATGGCCACCTTCGAGGCGTCCCGTCCCGCGGTCGGCGCCATGGCCGTGGGCACCGCCCGCGCCGCGTACGAGGAAGCCCTCGAGTACGCGAAGACCCGCGAGCAGTTCGGCCGCCCCATCATCGACAACCAGGGCGTCGCCTTCCAGCTCGCCGACATGCGCACCTCCGTCGACGCGGCCCGGCTGCTGGTGTGGCGCGCATCCTGGATGGCGACCAACGGCAAGCCGTTCACCGCGGCCGAGGGCTCCATGTCCAAGCTCTTCGCCAGCGAGACCGCCAAGAAGGTCACCGCCCAGGCGATCCAGATCCTCGGTGGCAACGGCTACACCCGCGAGTACCCGGTCGAGCGCATGCACCGCGACGCAGCCATCTACACGATCTTCGAAGGCACCAGCGAGATCCAGCGCCTGGTCATCGCCCGCACACTGGCGGGACTGCCGATCCGCTGACGCTACCGGCAGGGCCGTGCGCAGGCCCGCTCGCCGGGTGGTTCCCCCATGACACCCGGCGACACGCCCCGCACCCCTGCTCGGACCCGGCCCCCTACGTGGCGCCCCCGCTGCTGTGGGCGATGCACGCCACGTCGATACGGTCGGCCAGCTTCGCCAGTTCGATGGTCAGGGCGGCCACCGTGTCCTCGTCGAGGCCGTCCTCGCCGGCCTCGACCAGCCGCACCCACCGGGTGCCGACCGTACGCAGCAGCTTGCTCACGTCGGCGGCGGCCACCTGCAACGTGCCGCGGTCGTCGACGATCAGAGGGAGTGTCACTTCGCGGTTCACAGTCGGGATCGTAGCCCTCGCGGAGCGTCAGCGAGCGGACGTGGCGCTCGCGGGAGGGTCAGGCCCCGAGCCACACGGTCGTGATGTTGCAGAACTCCCTGATCCCGTGCCCCGCCAGCTCCCGCCCGTATCCCGACCGTTTCACGCCGCCGAACGGGAACGCCGGGTGGGAGGCGGTCATGCCGTTGACGCAGACGCAGCCGGCCTCCAGGTCCCCGGCGAAGCGGTCGATCTCCGCCTCGTCGCGGGTCCAGACATTGGAACTCAGCCCGAAGGGTGTGTCGTTGGCGAGCGCCACCGCCTCGTCGAGATCCGCCACCCGGTACAGCGTGGCCACCGGACCGAACGCCTCCTCGTGGTGGATCCGCATGTCGGGGGTGACGTCGGTGAGCACCGTGGGCGCGTAGTAGTAGCCGTGCTCCGGGCCGTCCGCCGGGCGCTCGCCGCCGCACAGCACGGTCGCGCCGTGCTCCACCGCGTCGTCGACCAGCGCCTCCAGGTCGTCGCGGCCCTGCTCGCTGGAGAGCGGTCCGACCTCGGTGTCCTCGTGCAGCGGATCACCCACCTTCAGTGCGCTCATCCCCTCCACGAACCGCCGGGTGAACTCGTCGTACACGTCCTCGTGCACGATGAACCGCTTGGCGGCGATGCAGGACTGGCCGGTGTTCTGCGTCCGGGCGGTCACCGCGATCTTCGCGGCACGCTCGATGTCGGCCGACGGCATCACCACATAGGGGTCGCTGCCACCGAGCTCCAGCACGGTCTTCTTCACCTCGTCCCCGGCCGTCGAGGCGACCGCGCGCCCGGCCGGTTCACTGCCGGTGAGCGTCGCGGCCCTCACCCGGCCGTCCCGCAGGACCTTCTCCACGTCCCGCGAGCCGATGAGCAGCGTCTGGAAGCAGCCCTCGGGGAAACCGGCACGGTGGAAGAGGTCCTCCAGGTACAGGGCGGTCTGCGGCACGTTCGAGGCGTGCTTGAGCAGGCCGACGTTGCCCGCCATCAGCGCGGGCGCGGCGAACCGGACCACCTGCCAGAGCGGGAAGTTCCACGGCATCACCGCGAGCACCGGGCCGAGCGGCCGGTAGCGGACCAGGACGCGGGACGCGCCGGAGTCCTTGACGTCGGTGTCGGCGGGCTGCTCGTCGGCGAGGAGTTCCTCGGCGTGGTCGGCGTACCAGCGCATCGCCTTCGCCGACTTCGCGGCCTCGGCACGGGCCTGCTTGACGGGTTTGCCCATCTCCGTGGTCATGATCCGGGCGATGTCCTGCTGGTCCTCGTCCAGCAGCTCCGCGGCCCGGTGCAGCAGCCGGGCGCGCTCGCCGAACGTGGTCGTCCGGTACGTACGGAAGGTGGTCTCGGCGGTCGCGAGCCTGCGCTCGAGCTCCTCGGCGCCCATGGCGTCGTACGTCTTGAGCGTCTCGCCGTTCGCCGGATTGACGGTCGCGATGGGCATGGCTGGCCTCCTGAGGCAGGCTGTGTTCCGACCCTCCCGCGCCGCGGGGCACCCCGCAACGCGGTACTCAGCCCGAGTGCTCCGCCAGCCGGTCAAGAAACGCGGACTGCGCCTTCACGATCACCGCCCGCGCCCGCTCCAGGTCCAGCCACGCCACCCGGTCCAGCTCCGGGAACTCCTGGAACCGACCCGACCTCGGCGGCCACTCCATCGTGAAGGTGCCGGGCACCATCGTCTCCGGGTCCAGGTCCGCCTCCACCGCCCAGGCCTTGACGATCTTCCCGCCGGTCTGCCGGACCTCCCCGAGGGCGACGGCCTCGCCGTCCGGCGGAGGCAGGCCCAGCTCCTCCTGGAACTCGCGGCGTGCGGCCTCCCAGGCCGGCTCGTCCGGCTGGTACTCGCCCTTCGGCACGGTCCAGGCACCGGCGTCGCGCCGCGCGAAGAACGGTCCGCCCATATGACCGAGGAGCACCGCCAGGCCGCCGTCGGCGTGGCGGAACAGCAGCAGACCCGCGCTGCGCCTCCCGGGGCGGGCCGGCCGGGCGCCCGTCACGGCCGCACCTCCGGGTGCGCGGCCAGCAGTGTCTCGACGGTGTCGGCCTCCTCCGGGCGTTTGTCCTCGCGGTAGCGCACCACCCGCGCGAAGCGCAGCGTGACCCCGGCGGGATAGCGCGTGGACCGCTGCAACCCGTCGTAGGCGATCTCCACGACGAGCTCCGGGCGTACGGTCACCACGTACCCCTTCTCCTCCACCGCCAGCTCCCGCAGCCGCTCGGTCTGCCAGGCGAGCATCGCGTCGGTCATGCCCTTGAACGTCTTGCCGAGCATGGCGAAGGAGCCGTCCGCGTTGCGGGCGCCGAGGTGCAGGTTGGAGAGCTTGCCGGTGCGCCTGCCGTGGCCCCACTCGGCGGCCAGGACCACCAGGTCGAGCGTGTGCACCGGTTTGACCTTGAGCCAGGAGGCGCCGCGACGGCCCGCGCTGTAGGGGGCGTCGAGAGCCTTGATCACCACGCCCTCGTGGCCGCGTCCGAGGGTCTTGGCGAGGAACTCCTCCGCCTCGGCCAGATCCTCGGGCCCTTCGGCCAGCGCGCGGCGCACCCGCATCGGCTCGGGCACCAGCCGCGCCAGCTCCGCGTGCCGCTCGGCGAACGGAAGGTCCAGCAGGTCCTGGCCGTCCACGGAGAGCGCGTCGAAGAACACGGGGGAGACTGGCACCGCCGCAGCGGCCGTCGCCACGTCCACCCGTGAGCCCACCCGGCCGGCGGTCTCCTGGAACGAGCGCGGCCTCCCCGCCTCGTCCAGCGCGATCACCTCCCCGTCCAGTACGAACCGCTCGCCCTTCAACTCCAGTGCGGCGGAGGTGATTTCGGGCAGCCGGTCGGTGATGTCGTCGAGGGTGCGGGTGTGGATCCGTACGGTACCGCCGTCGCGGTGGACCTGGACGCGGATGCCGTCCAGCTTCTCCTCCACCGCGCAGGCGCCGAGCTTCCCGAGCGCCTCGGCCACCGACGAGGCGCTCTGCGCGAGCATCGGCTGGACGGGGCGGCCCACGGTGAGCCGGAACCGCTCCAGCGCCCCGGGTCCCTCCGCCAGCAGCGCCTGCGCCACCGTCTGCAGCGAACCGGCGAGCATCACCGCCCGGCGCACATCCGCCGGGGGTGCCCCGGTCGCCTCCGCCAGTCCCTCGACGGCGACGGCGTCCAGCGCCCCCTGGCGCACCTCGCCGGTGAGCAGCCCGAACAGGAAACGCTGTTCGTCCGCGGTGGCCGAGGCCAGCAACTCCCCGACCAGCCGCCTGCGTTCGGCCTGCGAGCCGGTACCGGTGACCGAGCCGATCGCGGTCAGCCGGGCGTCCACGTCCAGGACACTCAGGCCGGGGTCCGAGGCGGGCGGGACGCCCTGGTCGAGCAGCTTCCACCCGATGCCCAGCCGGCCCTGCGGGAGTCTGCCCGCCAGATACGGGATCACGACGGGTACGTCCGCCGCGTCCGCGGCCCGGAACAGGTCGCCGAGCAGAGCGATCTTCCGGGACCGCGCCGACGTGGCGGCGACCTCCTGCGACACCTGTACGAGCCGGGAGAACAACATGGGGCCATGGTGCAACGGTGGCGCCGGTTCCGCCCCATGGCTGGTGTCGCCAGTGTTTGCGGCGCCCGTTGGCTGCTGTCGTCAGGGCTTGCGCCCCAGGGCTGCTGTTGTCACGGCTTGCGCCCGTTGGCTGCTGTCGTCACGGCCTGCGGCGCCCGCTGGCCGCTGTCGTCAGGGCTTGCAGCCCGCTGGCTGCCGTCGCACGGCTTGAGCCCGTTGGTCGCCGTCCTCGCGGTTTCCGCCCCGTGGCCGCCGTCGTCAGGGCTTCCGTGCCGGGGACTCGAGATCGCCGAACACCAGCTCCGTGTTGATCGCGATCCCCGCCAGGTGCCCGGCGCTCGCCGCGTTGATCACCTGTGCCTGCATGGTCGCCGCGTTTCCCGCCGCCCAGACCCCGGGAACCGTGGTCCGCCCGGTCTCGTCGACCACCGGGAACTTGCCGAAAGGTGTCTCGCGCAGTTCGGCGCCGAGCCGTCCGAGCAACTCGGTCCGGGGCCGTATCCCCGGACCGACGAACAGCACCTCACGCGGGTGGACACGGCCGTCGGCGAGCCGCACCCCGGTGAGCCGGTCCTCCTCCACCACGAGCCCGCCGACCTCGCCGTCCACCACCTCGATGCCCGCCGCGGCGAGCCGGCCGAGCTCGTCCTCCGCCTCGAGCGTGTGCCGGAAGAACACCACGTCCTTCGACCACTGGCTCACCAGCAGTGCCTGGTGCACGCTCATCGGCCCGGTGGCCAGCACACCGAAGGCCCGGTCGCGGACCTCCCAGCCGTGGCAGTACGGGCAGTGCACGACATCCGGCCCGCCCCACCGCTCGGCGATCCCGGGCACGTCCGGCAGTTCGTCGACGAGGCCGGTGGCGATCACCAGCCGCCGGGCGCCCACGGACCGTCCGCCGGAGAGGGTGACCGTGAAGCCGTCGGCACCGTCCCGTGCGGCGTCCAGCACCCGCTCCCGGACCAGCTCGACCCCGTACCCCTGGATCTCCCGCCGCCCTTCGGCGAGGAAATCGGCGGGCGGCATGCCGTCCCGGGACAGATAGCCGTGCATGTGCGCGGCGGGCGCGTTGCGCGGTTCGCCGGCGTCGACGACGAGCACCCGGCGCCGGGACCGGCCGAGGACCAGTGCCGCGGCGAGCCCCGCCGCGCCGCCTCCGACGACGACGACTTCGTACTGCTGGGTCATGGTGACCACCTCCACGAAGAAGGTCGCCCGACCACCGCGGGATTGACAAACTACTTTGCTGATTCTGCAATAGGTGCCATGAGTGACACGGTGCAGCAGACCGATGAGGTCCTCGCGGAGGTCGGTCCGCGGCTCCGGCGTATCCGCAAGGAGCGCGGTGCCACGCTGGCGGGGTTGTCGCAGGCCACCGGGATCTCCGTGAGCACGCTCTCCCGGCTGGAGTCGGGGCTGCGCAAGCCCAGCCTGGAACTGCTGCTGCCGATCGCCCGCGCGCACCACGTGGCGCTGGACGAACTGGTCGGCGCGCCGCCGGTGGGTGATCCGCGCGTGCGCGCCCGGCCGATCGTGCGGCACGGGCGCACCTATTGGCCGCTGACCCGGCAGCCGGGCGGACTGCAGGCCTTCAAGGTGCTGGTGCCGCAGGGCAGTCTCGAACCGGAACCGCGCACGCACGAGGGCTACGAGTGGCTGTACGTGCTGGCCGGGCGGCTGCGGGTGGTGCTCGGCCAGCACGACGTGGTGCTGTCGGCCGGGGAGGCCGCGGAGTTCGACACCCGGGTGCCGCACTGGTTCGGATCGACGGGGGAGGGGCCGGTGGAGTTCCTCAGCCTGTTCGGGCCGCAGGGGGAGCGCATGCATGTGCGGGCACGGCCGTCCCGGTCGTGAGCGCTGTTCGGTGGTCCTGAGCGCTGTTCTCCGATCGTGAGCCGTCTTCTGTGAACCTGGGCCGTGTTCCGCGATGGTGAGCGGTGTTCTGTTTCGAGACACCCACGACTGTTCCCAGATGGGCAAGCGACCGCTTAGTATGCGGAGGACCCCGGTCCGACGGAGCAGTCCTGTGGAGGCCCCGCATGCAGGCATGGCAAGTGCACCGGAACGGCGAGCCGAGCGAGGTGATGACCCTCGAGGACGTGGCGCGCCCGGAACCCGGCGACGGCCAGGTGTTGCTCAAGGTGCGGGCGGCCAACATCAACTTCCCGGACGCACTGCTGTGCCGCGGCCAGTACCAGATCACGCCACCGCTGCCGTTCACGCCCGGCGTGGAGATCTGCGGCGAGACCGAGGACGGCCGACGGGTGATCGCCAACCCCGTACTGCCCCACGGCGGCTTCGCCGAGTACACGGTCGCGGACGCGGCCGCCGTACTGCCGGCCCCGGACGCCCTGGACGACGCCGAGGCCGCCGCCCTGCACATCGGCTACCAAACCGGGTGGTTCGCGCTCCACCGCAGGGCCCGGCTGGAGGCCGGCGAGACGCTGCTCGTGCACGCCGCCGCAGGCGGGGTCGGCAGCGCCGCTGTGCAGCTGGGCAAGGCGGCGGGCGCCACGGTCATCGGGGTCGTGGGCGGCGCCGACAAGGCCGCCGTCGCATCCGAGCTGGGCTGCGACCTCGTCATCGACCGGCGCACCGAGGACGTCATCGCCACCGTGAAGCAGGCCACCGGCGGCCGGGGCGCGGATGTCGTCTACGACCCCGTCGGCGGTGCCGCGTACGCGCAGTCCGCGAAGGTCGTCGCGTTCGAGGGACGGATCGTGGTCGTCGGCTTCGCCAGCGGCTCCATCCCGAGCCCGGCCCTCAACCACGCCCTGGTGAAGAACTACTCGATCCTGGGCCTGCACTGGGGCCTGTACAACACCAAGAACCCCAAGCTCGTCCAGCACTGCCACGAACAGCTCACCGAACTGGCCGCGCGGGGTGCGATCAAGCCGCTGGTCAGTGAGCGGGTACCGCTGGGCGGCGCGGCCGACGCCGTGCAGCGGGTCGCCGACGGGCTCACCACCGGACGGGTCGCCGTCGTCCCCGGCGACACCGAAGGAGAAGCGGCATGACCGTCACGCCCGACGCGGCCGAACTGCGCCGCCGTACCCAGGAGTTGCTCGCCGCGCATCCTCCGGCCGACACCGGGCGGCTCGACTTCCTCAAGGCCCGCTTCGACGCCGGACTCGCCTGGGTGCACTACCCCGAGGGTCTCGGCGGGCTGGGCGCTCCCCGTTCCCTCCAGGCCGTCGTGGACGCCGAGTTGGAGGCCGCCGACGCGCCCGACAACGACCCGCGGCGGATCGGCATCGGCCTCGGCATGGCCGCCCCGACGATCCTCGGCTTCGGCACCGAGGAGCAGAAGAAGCGCTTCCTCAGGCCGCTGTGGACCGGCGAGGAGGTCTGGTGCCAACTCTTCAGTGAGCCGGGCGCCGGATCCGACCTCGCCGCGCTCGGCACGCGTGCCGTACGGGACGGCGACGACTGGGTCGTCAACGGACAGAAGGTGTGGACCTCGAGCGCCCATCTCGCCCGCTGGGCCATCCTCATCGCCCGCACCGACCCGGAGGTGCCCAAGCACCGCGGCATCACCTACTTCGTCTGCGACATGACCGACCCGGGCGTCGAGGTCCGGCCCCTGCGCCAGATCACCGGCGAGGCCGAGTTCAACGAGGTCTTCCTCACCGACGTGCGCATCCCCGACGCACACCGGCTCGGCGAGATCGGCGACGGCTGGCGGGTCGCCCAGACCACCCTGATGAACGAGCGCGTCTCCATCGGCGGCATGCGGATCCCGCGCGAGGGCGGCATGATCGGCCCGGTCGCGAAGACCTGGCGCGAACGCCCCGAACTGCGCACCCACGACCTCCACCAGCGGCTGCTGAAGCTGTGGGTCGAGGCCGAGGTCGCCCGGCTCACCGGCGAGCGGCTGCGCCAGCAACTCGTCGCGGGGCAGCCCGGCCCCGAGGGCTCCGGCATGAAGCTGGCGTTCGCCCGGCTCAACCAGGAGATCAGTGGCCTGGAGGTCGAACTCCGCGGCGAAGAGGGTCTGTCGTACGACGACTGGACCATGCGCCGCCCGGAACTGGTCGACTTCACCGGCCGCGACGCCGGCTACCGCTATCTCCGCTCCAAGGGCAACAGCATCGAGGGCGGGACAAGTGAGGTCCTGCTCAACATCGTCGCCGAGCGCGTCCTGGGCCTGCCGGCCGAGCCGCGCACCGACAAGGACGTCGCGTGGAAGGACCTGGCCCGATGAGCAGCACGAGCACACAGCCCGACCTGCTCTACACCGAGGAGGAAGAGGCCCTGCGCGCGGCCGTCCGTGGTCTGCTCGCCGATCACTGCGACGCGGCCGGCGTGATCGCCCGCACCGAGACGGACACGCCGCACGACATGTCGCTGTGGAAGGTCCTCTCCGACGGCATGGGGCTCGCAGGCCTGCTGGTGCCCGAGGAACTGGGCGGCCAGGGCGCCTCGCACCGCGAAGCCGCCGTCGTCCTCGAGGAACTGGGGCGATCGGTCGCGCCCGTGCCCTACCTCACGAGTGCCGTCGTCGCCACCGAGGCGCTGCTGGCCTGCGGAACCGAGGACCTGATCACCGAACTGGCGGGCGGCCGGGCGATCGGAGCCCTCGCCGTCGCGCTGAACGTGGCAACGGGCGGGGCCTACCGGCTCGTACGGCAGGAAAACGGAGCCCTGCACGGCGAGTTGACCGCGGTCGCGGACGCGGCCTGCGCCGACGTGCTGCTCGTGCCCGCGGACGACGGCGGCCTGTACGCGGTCGACGCCTCCGCCGTGACCGTCACGCCGCAGGTGTCCCTCGACCTGACCCGCCCGCTGGCGAAGGTCTCCCTCGACGGGGCGCCGGGACGACTGCTGGGGGACGCCGAACCCGCCGTGCAGCGCGCCCTGCGCGCCGGGGCCGGGCTGCTCGCCTCCGAGCAACTGGGCCTCACCGACTGGTGCTTGACGGAGACGGTCCGCCATCTGAAGGACCGCAAACAGTTCAACCGGCCCGTCGGCGGTTTCCAGGCCCTCAAGCACCGGCTCGCCCAGCTGTGGCTGGAGTCGGTCAACCTGCGGGCGGCGGCACGGAACGCGGCCGGCGCCCTCGCCACCGGCAGCGGGGACACCGACCTGGCGGTCGCGGTCGCCCAGGCGTACGCCGCACCCGTCGCGGTCCACGCGGCCGAGGAGGCAGTCCAGTTGCACGGTGGCATCGGCATGACCTGGGAACACCCCGCGCACCTCTATCTGAAGCGGGCCAAGGCGGACGCGATCGCCTACGGCACGGCGGGCGGCCACCGCGAGGCACTGGCCGGCCTCGTCGATCTGCCCGCGCCGTCCTAGCCCTGTCGTCAAACTTCGCCGACGATAGGCCGTCGACCCGGTGAGGCCTGCCCCGGCCGGGGGGCTGGGCAGGCCGTCACCGAGGTCGGCCGGGCAGGCGGGCCCATGTCCTGATGCCCCCGATGCCCCACCGATGCTCGGTAATCGGGCCGTGCCCGGATGCCGGACGCTGCGGCGGAACGCCGGTCTTCACACGCCGGATCTTCGCACGTTGGACGCCGGTCTTCCGACGTCGGATGCCGGACTTCCCACGCCGGACGCCGGACGCCCTACGTCGGACGCAGTAGGCCGGACCCAGGTGAACGCACGACGGCGGTCCGGCCAACTCCCCGCACAGCTCTGCTCCTTGCGGTCGTTTCCGCCGCATACTCGCTGGGATCCGTACGGCATTCCAGGGAGGCACGGCATGGCCCTCACCACCCGACGCAGAGCCCTCACCACCCTCGGCGCCGCCCTAGCGGGCTCCATCGCGGTGCCGTCGTACGCGACGGCGGGCGAGTCGAGGCGGCACCGACCGCGTCCGCTGTGGCGCGCCCACGCGCACAACGACTACGAGCACCCCCGCCCTCTCTTCGACGCCCTCGACCACCGCTTCGGCAGCGTCGAGGCCGACATCTTCCTGGTCGGCGGCCAACTCCTCGTCGCCCACGACCCGGTGGACCTCGATCCGCGGCGCACCCTCGAGTCCCTCTACCTCAAGCCGCTCGCCGCCCGGGTGAAGGCCAACCACGGCTGGGTCTACCGGGGGCAGCGCAGGCCGTTACAGCTCCTCATCGACATCAAGACCGAGGGCGCGTCGACCTATCTCGAACTCGACCGTCAACTGCTGCGGTACCGCAACCTGTTCACCACGTACGAGCACGGACGCATGTACCCCGGCGCGGTCACCGCCGTCATATCCGGCGACCGCGCGGCCCGTGTCCCCATGGAGGCACAGACCGTCCGCCGTGCCTTCTACGACGGCCGACTCGCCGACCTGGGAAGTGCGGCGCCCGCCTCCTTCATCCCGCTCATCAGCGACAACTGGACGCTGAACTTCACCTGGCAGGGTGTCGGCGCGTTCCCCGCGGCGGAGCGGGCCAAGCTGCACGACATCGTCAGGCGGGCCCACGACCGCTGGCAGAGGGTCCGGTTCTGGGCCACGCCCGACCTCGCCGGAGCGGCCCGTGACGCGGTCTGGGGCGAACTCCTCGCCGCCGGCGTGGACCACCTCAACACCGACGACCTCGCGGGCCTCGAAGCGTTCCTGGACGCCCGCCACCGGCAGTAACACCCGTTCGGCGGACACGCCGGTCGCCCGAACGCCTCCTCCGCTACGCCACACTTGCGGCCGAATGCCGCGAAATGGACGTGGCGGAGGAGGCGATGATGGCTATTTCCATCTCTGTGGTGCTGCTGCTGTTGATCCTTGCCCTGGTCTTCATGCGCAGCGGCGGCCTGAAGTTCCCGCACGCCCTGGTCTGCGTCCTGCTCGGCTTCCTGCTGGCGAGCTCCAGCGTGGCACCGACGATCCACAACGGGCTCGTCGGCACCGCGGAGATCGTCAGCGGCCTGCGGCCCTGAGCCTCGCCGAGCGCCACAGGACAGTGATCGCCGCCAGGCAAACCAACTGTTCTGTTCGGTAACGTGGGGACATGGCTGACCAGCCCCTGACCGCGCGCGGAGCCGCGACGTACCAACGCATCCTCGATGTGGCGACCCAGGAGTTCGCCGAGCATGGGATCGCCGGAGCGCGTGTCGAGCGGATCGTGGCCGCCGCTCGCACCAACAAGGCGCAGCTCTACGCCTACTTCGGCAACAAGGAAGGGCTCTTCGACGCCATCTTCCTCGGCTCGCTGGAGCGGATCGTGAACGTCGTCCCGATCGACGCCACCGACCTCGCGGACTGGGCGGTACGCCTCTACGACGAGTACCTCCGCCGCCCCGACCTCATCCGACTGGCCACCTGGGCACGCCTGGAGCGACGCCCGGCCGGCCACCTGGTCGAGGATTCCGACCGTCTCGACGACCCGAAACTGCGCGCCATCGCCGAGGCCCAAGCCGCCGGCCTGGTACGCCAGGGAGACCCGTTCGACGTCATGGCCATGGTTATCGCGATGTCCATGGCGTGGTCACCGGTCAGCAATGTCTACGCGGCGACCGCGGAGGAGCCCCCCGAACTGCACGAGCAGCGTCGCGCACTGCTCCGCGAGAGCGTCCGCCGCGCCATGACGGCGTCTGGCGGGGCTGTCGGTGATCCATAGGCGATTTGTCGGTGGCCGCTGGAACGGTGGGCGTCGAGTCGCACAGCGGAGCAGCCGCAGCCGCCGTCAACCGCAAGGGAGCCCCGTCGTCATGTCGTCCACGTCCTCCATCGTGCCCTGGGATGTCCAACGGCCGCCGCGTGCCGATGGCCGCGTCTTCCTGGTCACCGGCGGCAACGCCGGCATCGGGTACTTCGTCGCGGAGCAGTTGTCGGCAACCGGGGCGACCGTCGTACTCGGCAGCAGGAATCCTGCGAAGGCCGAGGTCGCCGCGGCCTCGATCCGCGCGCACGTCGCCGGCGCGCGGGTGCGGTCCGCGCGGCTGGACCTGGCCGACCTCTCCTCGCTCATAACAGCGGTGGAGTCACTGGAGGTCGGCTGCCTCGATGCGGTGGTACACAACGCCGGCGTCGCGCTTGACGACCCGTCGCGCAGGGAGACCGAGGACGGTCACGAGCTCATGTTCGGCACGAACCACCTCGGGCACTTCGCGTTGACCCATTGGCTGATGCCGCTGCTGTCGGCTGCGCCGGCGGCCCGCATCGTGACCATGGGCAGCTTCGCGGCGAAGTCGGAGCGGCTCGACCTGGGCGACCTGCAGTCCCGGAAGGACTACCGGCCCAAGCGCGCCTACGGACG
Source organism: Streptomyces cavernae (assembly GCF_004023625.1). Classification (GTDB taxonomy): domain Bacteria; phylum Actinomycetota; class Actinomycetes; order Streptomycetales; family Streptomycetaceae; genus Streptomyces; species Streptomyces cavernae. The sequence continues at coordinate 167,474 of NZ_RPDJ01000005.1, forward strand.
CTCGAAGTTGGCACAGATGTACTGCGGCGTCGAACTCGACCGCCGCCTGCGCGCTGCCGGCAGCACGGTGACGAGCGTGGTGGTCCACCCCGGCGGCGCGCTTGACTCCCTCACCCCGTCACGGCCGCCGGTCCATGTGCGAACCGCCGGCGCACGGCTGGGCGCGGCACCTGCGGCCCTCCTCGTCCAGGGCAAGCACGCCGGCGCATGGCCCGCGGTCCGCGCGGTGCTCGACCCGGCCGTGCGCGGAGGCCAACTGTGGGGACCGCGCGTCTTCGGCCTGCGCGGCGAGCCCCGACGTGAACCGGTGTGGAACCACCTCGGCGACACCTCCGTCGCGGCGCGGTTGTGGGACGCGAGCTGTGATCTGACCGGCGTCGACATCGGTACTGTCCCCGGATAGCGACAACGGCGGCGACTGGGGCGGCCACTGGCGCGGCTACCGGGGCAGGCGAGGTCCCGAGTTTCTGGAGCATGACCTCGCGTTCGGTGTTCACCGGCTGCTCGAGGTACTTCGCCCGGCGGCCGGGACGCGTGGACGCTGACGCGCCGGAGGGAGCGGTCCATTGGGGCGCGTACTTCCGCTCCGGGAACTCCGGGCGGAAGTTCAACGCGGTCGACGGCTACCGAGGCCGCTCCGGATCGTCCGGAGCGGCCTCTGCCGTTGTTCCTTACCGCATCACTTGGCGGGCTTGTAGAAGGCGTAGGTGGCGGAGTAGCCGACGCTGACCTGGTCGGTGCCGGTGCAGGCGGTGGTGGGGGCGACGCCGCCGCGGGTGTCGAGGCGCTGGATGTAGGAGACGTCGGCGAAGACCCCGCTGCCGCGGGTGGCGGTGGACTTCAGGAGCAGCTCGGGGATGGTGCCGGTCTTGGGGGAGTTGGCGACGGCGGTGGCGTTGACGGCGCTGCCGTCCACCGTGGACACCCAGACGGGGCCGCGGGAGTGCAGGGCGACGGGGCGGCGGGAGTGGTCCTTCTTGGCCCAGAGGGTGGCGGCGGGCTCCAGCAGCTTCCAGGCGCCGTCGGTGCAGGTGTAGACCTGGACGCCTTCGGCGGCGAAGACGCCGGTGAGCCGGTTGCCGTCGGGTACCTTCAGCGCGGCCGGAACGTCGGCGCCGACGCGGGTGGGCTGCGACGCCGCGGCCTGGTCGGCCGTCGCGCTCGAGAGCGTGCCGGCGGTTACTGCGGCGAGTGCTGCGGTGGTGAGAACGAGACGCTTGGCGAGGTTCATAAGGTGTTTCTCCACAACGATTTCCGAACCAGTGCATGGGGGTGGACGCGGACGTCGGGCAGGTCCCTGAGCCGGGACCGCGTGGTCCGCCGAGTGATGGACCGGGCGACAGCGACGGCGTCCTTGTTGAGATCACCGAGGGGCATTTCAGCCGTGCCGGGATCATTGACGCGATGACAGCTCCGGGCGCCGAGTCGAGCGCGCGGCGCGGTGACGCCGGGGCCCTGCGGCGGCCGGGATTTTCCGCTGCGGATCATCACGCCTCATGAGTAGGGAGTATCGCCGGACGGGTTTCGGCCTGACGAGGGTCTTCGGGGCATACGGGCGGTCACGCCGCCGCGCACTTCCGGGCCGTTCGACGTGCCGTCAGGGCAGTCGGCTGCGGGCGGGCCGCGCACCGCTTGCTTCGGCAGGGGCACGACAAGTGGACGGTCGTGAGGACAGGCTACTCACACACCTCCGTCGAGGACACGCAGGACCATGAGGTGACCCCATGTCTGCCACGTCGAGTTCCACGAAGGCCCGGGCCGCTCCGCGCATCGGCGCGCATCTCACGCATCTCACGCAGGTTCATTCCCGCCGACGGGTAACTACGGCCCCCGGACGAGGGGGCCGCGCTCCGCTCACCGCAGAAGCATCTGCCTCGCCGACGCTGCCGTCCTCATCTGTCCCCAGGTCAGCATGGCGACCCCGACGGCGCCCGCGCCCACCGCCAGATATGGCCCCGCCATGCCCAGGCCGACCCCGACCGCGCACTGCGGGCCCTGACAGGTCTGCTGAACGGGATCGCCGACCCCGGAGGCCACGACTTGGCCGATCATGAATCCGATGAACATGTGCAGGGCGAGTACGACCAACAGCCTGCCCGCCAGGCCGAAGACGAGTCGGCGGGCCCGGACAGCCGCCGGTGCCGGTGCCCGGCCGACGACCACCAGCAGCCGCAGGGCGAGCACGACGAACAGGCCCGCAGCCCCGATGAGCAGATAAAGGTCCCAGCGGGTGACTCCGGTGACACCCTCGAAGGTCGCATCGTCGAGCTCGGCCTGCGTGAACTGCGCCCCGGACAGGGCGGCCCCGTCCAGTCGGGCCCCGGTGAGATCCGCCTGGGTCAGGTCGGCGCCGGTGAGGTTCGCGCCCGTCAGATCCGCCTGCGAGACGTTCGCCTGGGTGAGGTCGGCATGGCTCAGGTCCGCCTTGGCCAGCGTCGCGCCGACCCACTCCGCCTGGGTGAGGTCTGCCTGGTGCAGATCCGCGCCGGACAGGTCCGCGCCGGTGAAGTCGTCCTGGGTGAGCGAGAGGCCGGCCAGGTCGGCACCGCGCAGATCGGCGCAGCGGAACGTGTGGTCGGAGTCGATGTCCTGCTGCGTCAGGTGCTTCCCGGCGAGTTGCTTCCCTGAGTGGGTGGCACATGCAGAGGACTGCGATACCCGCGACGACTCCGGCACCACTGCCTGCGCCGGACCCGCGGCGGCCAGCAGGACGGTGACGGCCAGCGCCCCGCACAGCCGGCGGGCCGTCACAGTGCCGGGCCCCGGCCTACGCAACGACGCGAACATGCAAGCTCCCCTCCGCGAGATTCCACCGGCGCTCGCGCCGATCCGGATCCCCGCAGCCCCCCGCCACACATGGCGTCCCGCACGCACTCCCGCGCAGGCGAACGCCACGGTAAGCCTCCCTGCTTGCCGTGGCAACCTCCATCAACCGGCCCCGCCGGGTCGGATCAGTGGGTGCGTTGAGCAGTGGGTGTTTCCTCACTGAAACCCGCGCTTCGCTCCGGCGTTCCATGGGCCGCCGCGCGGGTTGCTGACACGGTCGCGACGACACCCCCAGGGGACCGCTGCCGGCTCGGCGGGCACCGGGCCGACGGCTACCACGGCGACCACAGGTGAGCGTCCCGACGCTGTCGATGCCGCCGCCAGGGTGTTACCCAACGTGACAGAGGTGCCGTCGTCAATCGCATGAAGCGGGCATACCGCCCCAGAATTTACCAATGCGGCAGGCAGTAGTCGCGACTCAGTGTGACGAAGCAATTTAGCTACAAGTTCCGAAATTATCGGGGACGTTTCCGGGCACGCCGCCGAAACACACCATTCCTACCGTCACTGTCGACGGCACAGATTCCCCATCGGGGCCGTCAAGTCCATCGGCTCATCGGGTCCGGCGGATCAAAAAAGCTACTTCCACCGGAAATCCCCTCACCGCCCCGCACCTTCATCAGGCAGGAGCCACGAGTGTCCAACATCTCCAGACGCGGCGCCCTACGGCTGACCGGCGGCATGGCTGTCCTCGGTACCCTCGCCCTGGCGGGCTGTGGGCGCGGCGACGACACCGCTGCGACAGCCTCCGCCAAGCCCGTCGACAGCTCCCCGGCCACGGGCACCGTCAAGGTGTGGGCCGCCCAGGGGGATGCCGACGTGCTCGACAAGGTCATCAAACCGTTCAAGGCCGCGAATCCCGACCTCGACCTAACGTTCACGTTGATCCCGAACGCCGAGTACTACACCAAGCTCCAGTCGGCGATCGCGGCGGGCAAGGGACCCGATGTGGCCCAGTTCTTCCCCGAGTCGCAGGTGCAGTTCCTCGATCCGTCGATCCTTCAGCCCGTTCCGGACGGCCTCGTCGACCCGAACAGCTTCTTCGAGAGCCTCTGGGACGCCGGCGTCGTCAAGGGCGTCGCCTACACGGTGCCCTGGTACGCCTACACCTACGCGCTCGTCTACCGCGCCGACCTTGCCAAGAAGGCGAGTGTCAAGGCGCCCACCACCTGGGACGAGATGGTGCCGTTCCTCAAGGCGCTCCAGGAGGCGGGCGCCGCGCGCGGCCTCGGGGCCGACATCGGCTGGGACATCTTCAACGGCCAGGACGTCGCCATGTACGCCTGGCAGGCAGGCGGCTCGCTGCTCTCCGCCGGCGGCAAGTGGACCCTCGACACTCCGGCGATGGTCGACGCTCTCAAGTTCAACGCGTCGTTCTTCACCTCGGGCGCCGCCGACACCAGCGGTCCCACATTCCTCGACGCACAGCCGTACTTCGTCGCAGGCAAGACCGCCACGATGATCACCGGCCCTTGGGTCGTCGGTCAGCTCGACACCGCCGCGAAGAAGGACGGCTGGGCAGCGTCCAACGTCGCCACCGCACCACTGCCGGCCGGATCGTCGGGCAGCACCTCCTTCTCCGCCGGAGGCAGTTGGGGCGTGCTCGCGGGCAGCGGCAACGCGGACGCCTCCTGGAAGCTCATCCGGCACATCGCGAAGCCGAGCACACAGGTCGCGCAGTACAAGGCGTACAGCTCGCTTCCGGCCGTCATCTCCGCCTGGGACGACCCGGCCATCGCGGACCAGCCGCTGCTGGACGCCTTCCTCACGCAGATGAAGAACACCCGGGCGTTCCCGCAGGTGAGCACCTGGCAGCAGGTCGCGACCCGGCTGGGCAAGGAGATGGAGGCCGTGGCCAAGGGCACCCAGACCGCCGAGAAGGCGGCTGCGAGGGCGCAGTCGTACGCCGAGAGTCTCGGCACGGGTACGGGGTGACTCCTGGATGACCACCATGATCGCGGGATCCCCGCGCAAGGCTCGGCGCTCCCGGGGCGCCCGTCGAACGGCTGTCGCATGGCTGTTCCTCGCACCGTTCACCCTCGCGTTCCTGCTGTACACGGCGATCCCCACCGTCGCCGCGCTCGGGTTCAGCCTGACCGACCTGCGGGGCACGGATCTGCGTCATCCGCTCGCCGTCGACTTCATCGGGCTCGACAACTACCTCCGACTGTTCCGGGACGAGAGCTTCCTGCGGGACCTCCTCAACACCGCACTGTTCGTGGCCGTCGGGGTGCCGCTGACCATGGGGGTCGGGTTCACGCTGGCTCTCGCGGTGAACTCCGGCATCCGGCGGCTGCGCGGCGTGTTCCGAACGGTCTTCTTCGCTCCGGTCGTCACGAACGTCGTCGCGGTCGCGTTGATCTGGCAGTACGCCTTCAATGCCAACGGCACCGTCAACGAGGTGCTCGGCGCCGTCGGCTTCGCCGGACCGAACTGGCTGGACGACCCCGACCTGGCCATGCCCGTGGTCATCCTGCTCGGGGTCTGGCGCAACTTCGGCACCGCGATGGTGCTGTTCCTCGCCGGTCTGCAGGCGGTTCCACGGGATGTGTACGAGGCCGCCGCCATCGACGGGGCCGGCCGATGGCGGCAACTGAGGCACATCACCCTGCCGCTGCTGCTGCCCACCACCCTCATGGTGACGGTGCTGCTGACCGTCTTCTACCTCCAGGTGTTCGACGAACCGTACCTGCTCACGGACGGCGGCCCGCTGGGCTCCACCGAATCGGTGGCGCTGTACACGTACCACCAGTTCGGATCCGGCGAGTTCGGGGTCTCCTCGGCCGCGTCCTTCGTGACACTCGTGCTCGTGACCCTGGTGAGCGTCGTCCAGTTCCGGCTGCTGAGGCCCCGCACATGACCGCCGTAGCGACGCTGGAAAACGCCGAGCCGAAGAGCGCCGACACGACCACCACCGACCGGATCGCCGTGCGCCACCGGTCCGTCGCCCGGCCCCTGCTGTACGGCGCCCTGGTGCTGTGCGCCCTGCTCACACTGCTGCCGTTCCTCTGGGTGCTCAGCGGATCTCTGCGCAGCCTCGACGAGATCCGCTCCGACCCCGGTGCCTGGCTGCCGGACGACGTCACCCTCGACAACTTCACCCGGCTGTTCGCCACCGCGGGCTTCGGCCGGTTCCTGGTCAACAGCATCGTGGTTGCCGCGATCGTGGTGGCCGGAAACATCGTGGCGGCCTCGGCCGCCGGTTACGCGATCGCGAAGCTCGACTTCGCGGGCAGGCGGATCGCGTTCGGCGCGGTCATGGCGGCGCTGATGGTGCCCTTCACCGCGGTGTTCGTCCCACAGTTCGTGATCACCGTCGACCTGGGTCTGGCGGACACCCTCGCCGGCATCGCCCTGCCCAGCGTGGCGATGCCGCTGTCGGTCTTCATCATGCGGCAGTACGCGCTGTCGATCCCCGACGAACTGCTGGAGGCGGCCCGGATCGACGGCGCGGGCGAGTTCCGGATCTTCTTCCGGATCTTCCTGCCGCTGGCCGGCCCCGCCGTCGCGACGATCACGATCATGTCCTTCCTGAACTCGTGGAACTACTTCATCTGGCCGCTCATCGTGGCCCAGAGCACATCCGGTTACACGCTTCCGGTGGGCCTTGCCGCCACCAGTCAGGCGGCGGCCCACGTCACCGACTACGGACTGATGCTCGCGGGAGCGATCGTGGTGATGCTGCCGGTACTGGTGCTCTTCCTTTTCCTGCAGCGTCACTTCGTGCAGGGCATCGCCGGAACGGGAATGCGGTGACCCCGTCGGACGACCGGACGGAATCACCCGACGCGTCCCGGCACGGCCCCGCCCCGCGGAAGGTGCCGCCTTTCGCCACGGCCACAAAGAGGGCGGAGGTGTGCTGATGCCCCGGATGAACGGGATGAATCAGAGCGCCGTCCGACGCGTCAACACCTCGGTCATCCTCCGTGCACTGGCGGTGTCGGCCGGGCCGACGACGCTGACCGCGCTCGCCGAGCACGTCGGCCTCTCCCGCCGCACCATCGAACTCATCCTGGACTCGCTCGTGGCGGCGGGCTGGGTGACCGAGCTGGATCGCGCGCCGACCAGCGGCTGCGTCGGACGCCCCGCTCGCCGCTATGAACTACGGGCGGAGAACGCGCTGTTGGGAGCCGTGTGCATCACCACCTCGGACGTGTCCGCGGTCGTCGCCGATGTGCGCGGCCGTATCCTCGGCCGGGCGCACCGGCTGCTGCGCGCCTACCAGGATCCGCAGGTCACCCTCGACGACGCGGCGGCACTGGTCCTCGACGCGCTCGACGACGCGCGCGGCTCGACGGACCGGCTGCGCGCCGGGGCGGTCGCGAACGGAGGCGCGATCGACGATGAGGGAGTCGTACGGCGCCTGGTGCACACGACGCGTTGGGAGGGCGTGCACCTGCCCGAACAGCTCGCGCGCCGGATCCGGATGCCGTGGTTCGCGGACAACGACGCCAACCTCGGCGCGCTGGCGGAGCGTTGGCGGGGCGTCGCCGGTGATCACGACAACATCGTATGGGCGATCCTCGGGAACCGGACGGGCCTCGGCATCCTCATCCGCGGAGCCGTGCACCGCGGTCTGGACGGTGCCGCCGGTGAGATCGTCGAGGCACGGTCGATCCCTACCGGCTCGATCGAGAACCGCCCGGTGGCCTGGCTGACGTCACCGGAACCGGCCAGGCGGAGCGTCGCGCTCGACCGCTTCGACGCGGCCCGGGCCGGCGATGCGATCGCGCTCGCGGAGGTCGACGAATTCGTGGAGAACATCGCGTCGATCCTCACCACGTTGTCGTGGACCGTCGCACCCTCGCTCATCGTGCTCGGCGGCGGCCTGGAAGACGCCGCCGACGTGCTGCTGCCCCGGGTCCGCGAGGCGCTGCGCGACGCCCGCACACCCGCGGTCGAGTTGCGTGCCACCGGTCTCGGCCGCGACGCCGCACTCGTCGGCGCCGTCAAGCTGGCCCTCGACCGTATGGACACCGAACTGTTCGGCCCGCTGGTCACCGGCGCGTGACCCCCGCACACATCCGCCCTGTGGCATCAGACATGGAGTCTCCTTGTGACCGACACCCCCCGCACCGACGTACTCATCGTGGGCAGCGGCATCATGGGCTCCGTCGTGGCCCGACTGCTGCGCGAGGCCGACCCCGCGCTGAACCTCACCATGGTCGACGGCGGCTCCGCGATAGGCGAGACCCCCGGCCTGCATCTGCACGACCTCGACGACCCGGTCCTTTGGTCCCGCTACAACGAACAGGTCGCCACCGGCATCCAGGGCATGTACACGGGCGCCGAGGTGGTGCGTGACATCCCCGGAAGCCTCGTCGATCTGAAGCCCGGCATGTTCCACGCGCTCGCCTTCGGCCAGGACGCCGAGGCGATGCCCGCTACGGCACTCTCGTGGAACGCGGGCGGCATGGGTGTGCACTGGACCGCCGCGACACCGTGGCCCGCCGGGGACGAGGTGTTCGACTTCGGCGACCCGGACCGCTGGGCGGCGGACCTGGACACCGCCCGCCGGCTGCTCGCGGTCACGCCCGCCGCGATCGGCCCCACCGAGGTCGGCCGGACGGTCCTCGACGTCCTGCGCCGCCGCTTCGACGGTGTCGGACCGGACGACCGGCGCCCCCAGCCGATGCCCATGGCGGTCACCCCGACGGCGTCGGGTCCCATGCCGCGCACCGCCCCGGGAATGATCTTCCCCGCCATCGCGACCGGCGGCGATCCGGCCTTCACCCTGGTGACCGGCACGCTCGCGACGTCGCTCATCGTCCGCGACGACGACCGGGTCGGCGGCGTCCGCCTGCGCCGCATAGCCGACGGAGCCGAGTCGGACCTCCTCGCGGACACCGTGGTGGTCTGCGCCGACGCGCTGCGCACCCCACAGTTGCTGTTCGCTTCAGGCATCCGGCCCGAGGCGCTGGGCCGGTACCTCAACGAGCACGCGTTCATCACCGCCCGGGTACTGCTCGACCTCGACCGGTTCGGCATCGACCGGGACGCCCTGCCGCTGCCGCGCCCCGGCGAGTTCAGCACGGACTCGCTCTGGCTGCCCCGGAACGGAGCGGCACAGCCGTTCCACGGCCAGATCATGAACCGAACGTACGTGGACGACGACGGCCGGCCCCTGGCGCACTCGGTGGGCCTGTCGCTGTACGTCCCGGTCGAGACGCGCCCGGAGAACCGGCTCGTGTTCTCGCCGACGGAGACCGACCTCGCCGGGATGCCGCGCATCAGCGTCGAGTTCGGCTACTCGGCCGCCGACCGCAAGTCGATCCGGCGGGCACTCGAGGAAGTCAGGTCACTCGCCGAGACGTTCGGCACATTCGATCCCGCCACCGAACGTGCCGTGCTGCCGCCCGGCTCGTCCCTGCACCAGACCGGCACCGTCCGGGCAGGCGCCACCGACGACGGCACCAGCGTGTGCGACCCGGACGGCCGGGTGTGGGGCTACGACAACCTGTACCTCGCCGGCAACGGCGTCATCCCCACCGCGATGGCGGCCAACGTCACCCTGACCGGTGCCGTGACCGCCGTACGCGCCGCCCGTGCCGTCGCCGAACGATCCCGCGCGCTCGCCGCGCACCCACTCGCCGCTCACTGAGAGGAATCCCCGCCATGGTGGACATCCCGAAGCAATACCGCGTGGCGCTGCCCGCGTGGATCGACGACGAACTCGCCGACGTGCCCGCCGTCATACCCGGCCGCGACGACCGGATGCGCCTCGTACACCGACTCGCCGACCGCAACTGGCGCGAGGGCAACGGCGGCCCGTTCGCGGCGCTCGTCGCCGAGCGGGACACCGGGCGGATCCTCTCGGCCGGAGTGAACGTCGTACTCGCCTCCGGCGTCTCCAGCGCGCACGCCGAGGTCGTCGCCCTCGGACTGGCCCAGACGGCGGTCGGCACCTGGGACCTCGGCGGCGACGGAATGCCGGCCCACGAACTGGTCGTGAACTGGCGTCCGTGCGTCCAGTGCTACGGCGCGGCGATGTGGTCCGGTGTGCGCGGCCTCGTGGTCGCCGGCGAGGGCCCGGAACTCGAGGAGATCACCACGTTCGACGAGGGCCCGCTCGGCGCGGACTGGGCCGAGCAGTTCGAGGCGCGCGGCATCGAGGTCACCCGGGACGTGCTCCGCGACGAGGCGCTCGCCGTGTTCCGCGCCTACCGGAAAGCCGTCGACGCCGACGGCATCGTCGTCTACAACGCCCGCGCAGGTGCTGAATGACAGGACCGAACCGCCCGGAGGCTCACACCGCCGCACCCCGCTTCGCAACCGACATCGTGACCTTCTACCACCCGGAATTCTGGGGACTCGAGTCCGCCGGCGACTTCCGTGACTGGGCCGTCGAGAACCCCGAGCGGTTCTGGGAACGGGTGCTGGACGCGCTGACCGAGGCCGGTGTCACCGGCATCGAGCTGACCTTCGCGCCCGGCGACATCGACTCGGTCCTTCGGGCCTTCGGCGACGCCCCGTCGTTCCGCCGCGACCTTGCGGCCCGGGGGCTGTCCGTCGTGAGCGCCTTCATCGCTTCCAGCGAATGCCCCGACTGGCGGCACGGCACGAACCTGCCCGCGATCGTTGCCGACGCCGAGCGACGTGCGGCCTTCCTCACCGAGGTGGGGGCGGAGGTTCTCGTCGCCGGACTGCCCATGCGCGCGACGTTCGGTACGCGTCCGCCCTTCTTCGTCGACGCCGCCTACATGACGCGGATGGCCGACATCGCACACGCGGTGGGGGAGGCCGTCGCACAGCACGGTGTGCGGCTGGCCTTCCACACCGAGTCCAACAGCACGCTCTGGTACGAGAGGGACATCGACCTGTTCATGGTCCTGACCGACCCTCGCTACGTTTGGCTGTGCCCCGACTCGTGTCACATCGCGCTCGGGGGAGGCGACCCCGTCGCCGTCGCGCGCCGCCACTCCCAGCGCATCGCACTGGCGCACTGGAAGGACGCGGTCAAGCCGATCGACGTCGAACTCACCATCGATGAGACGGTCTTCGCTCAACAACAGCCCTACATGACAGAACTGGGCAAGGGCATCGTGGACTTCAAAGGGTGGGCCGACGAAATGTCACGCACTCCCGGCGCCGCCATCGTGCTCATCGAGCTCGATGAGGCACCCGATCCGGTCGCCGCGCTTCGGGCGGGGATCACTGTGGCGCAGGAGGCTCGGGCGACTCGGGCGTGATCGACTTCACCGATCTTACGAACGACCAGTTCGGACCCACACTGAGAAAGGCAGGGAACCAGATGTCCCCACAGGTGCCTGACCACTTCACCGTACCGGTGGTCGACATTTCCCCCTACGTTCAGGGAGGGCCGGAGACGGAGCGCCTCAGGGTCGCGCAGGAGATCGACGACGCCTGCTCGGGTGTGGGCTTCATCCAGATCCTGGGCCACGCCATCCCGGACTCGGCGATCGCCGGCATGGCCTCGGCGATGGACGCCTTCTTCGCCCTGCCTCTGGAAACGAAGCGGACCTACCGCGTCACCGGCGCCAACCGCGGCTACAGCCCACCCAAGAGCGAATCCCTGAGCCTGAGCCTCGGCGTCGAGTCGGCCGGCCGCATGAACGACTTCTTCGAGGCCTTCAACGTCGGCGTGGAGGCACGTTCCTTCGCTTCGCGGGACCTGTCCGAGGAGGACTACGGGATCAACCTGTGGCCCGAGATCGGCGAGTTCAGCGAGAACGTCCAGGCCTACTTCGACCAGGCCGCCCGGGTCGCCCGCACCCTTACCCGGATCTTCGCCGACGCCCTCGGCGTGGATCCCGAGTTCTTCGCGCGGCTCACCGACCACTCCATCGACGTGCTGCGGATGAACAACTACGCCCTGCCGGAAGGAACGGTCACCCTCGACGGCGACCTCACCGGGATGGGGGAGCACACCGACTTCGGGATCGTCACCGTCCTCTGGGCCGACCAGGTCAGAGGCCTTCAGGTCCTCGGCCGGGACGAACGCTGGCACGATGTCGTACCGGCCGACGGCGCGCTGCTGGTCAACCTCGGCGACCTCACGGCCCGGCTCACCAACGACCGATGGATGTCGACCCTGCACCGGGTCAAACCCCCCATCGTCGACGGCACGATCAAGCGCCGCCGCTCAGCCGCCTTCTTCCACGACGGCAACCCCGACGCCGTCATCGAGACGTTGGACAGTCACCGCGACGCCTCAGGGGCGGCCTACGAACCGATCACGGTCCGGGACCACATCAGGGCCAAGCTGGCCGGGTCACGGCAGGGCAAGAAGAACCTCGCCGCGGTACGCGAAGCCGCACGCGTTCACGCCGCCGCCAAGACGGAACGGTGAGTCGTCGGGGTCCGCCACCCAGGGCCCGTTGTCAGTGGTGGCAGGCAGGATGACGGGCATGACGACACCAGTTGCGCAGATCGTGGATGCCGCCGCCTACGCCCAGGCGGTCGAGGACGCGGTGAAGGCCGCGGCCGCCTACTACGCGGGCGGCACGTCGCCCCTGGACGACGACACCTACGACCGGCTGGTACGGGGGATCGAGGCCTGGGAGGCGGAACACCCCGACCAGGTGCTGCCCGACTCGCCGACGGGAAAGGTCGCCGGCGGCGCCGTCGAGGGGGACATCCCGCACACGGTGGCGATGCTGAGCCTGGACAACGTGTTCTCCGCCGAGGAGTTCACCGCGTGGACGCGGTCATTGACCCGGCGGATCGGACGCGACGTGTCCCAGTGGAGCGTGGAGCCGAAGCTGGACGGGCTCGCGGTCGCCGCCCGCTACACCCGCGGCCGTCTCATACAGCTGATCACCCGGGGCGACGGGACGGCCGGGGAGGACGTCTCCCACGCCATCGGCACCATCGAGGGCCTGCCGGAAGCGCTGTCCGAACCGGTCAGCGTGGAGGTCAGAGGTGAAGTCCTCATGACCACTGACCAGTTCGAACACGCCAACACCGTGCGCACCGCGCACGGCGGGCAGCCGTTCGCCAACCCGCGCAACGCGGCGGCGGGCACGCTGCGGGCGAAGGAGCGCGCCTACACGGTGCCGATGACATTCTTCGGCTACGGCCTGCTGCCGCTCGCCGACACCGAGGCGGCCCTGGCCGCCCGGCTGGGCGAGGCCGCGCACAGCGAACTGATGCGGCAGGCGGCCGCCTTGGGGGTGAAGACCACCGCGGCGACCGCGGTGCCCGGTGTCACCGCCGAGACCGGCGAACAGGTCCTGGCCCGGGTGAAGGAGATCGCCGGCTTGCGCGCGGAATTGCCGTTCGGTATCGACGGCATCGTCATCAAGGCTGATCTGGCCGCCGACCAGCAGACGGCCGGATCCGGGTCGCGGGCGCCACGGTGGGCGATCGCCTACAAACTGCCCGCGGTCGAGAAGGTCACCCGGCTGCTGGAGGTGGAGTGGAACGTGGGCCGCACCGGCATCATCGCCCCGCGCGGCGTCCTGGAGCCGGTCCAGATCGATGGATCGACCATCACGTACGCCACGCTGCTTCTGTAGGGGAGACTCGGCTCTACGGGGCTCGTCAACTCTCAAAAGATGCAGCTCAGATGCCTTATGGGCTGAGGTTATCGAGTGCCACAGCTGTCGTGCAAGTGAGCTCTGCTCACAGAGCGATGGGCGCGCCTCTTCCAGAGCGACCAACGCGATCAAGTCGTATCCGTCTTGGGTAGTGGCCTGGCTCCGGTGCCTACAAATAGCCGTACCCGGCTCGGGTTGCGGCAGTAAGTTGTGCCGATGACCGAATCCCTGCCGTCCGGCGGCGCTGTGCTCGATGTGGACGAACTGGAGGCCCGTTGGGCGGACGCCTGGCGTCCGGAACAAGTCGCGGAGCGGTTGGATGGGGTCGGACCGCCCTGGTGCATCGCGGCGGGGTGGGCGCTGGATCTGTTCCGCGGGGAACAGTCGCGGCCACACGGCGATCTGGAGATCTCGGTACCCGCGGCGGGGTTCCCGAAGATTCGGCACCACTTCCCCGAGTTCACATTTGACGCGGTGGGTTCGGGGCGGGTCTGGTCGGGGGCGGGAGCTGAGGAGCTGGCGGCCACGCACCAGACCTGGCTGCGGGATCCGGCGAGCGGTCGGTTCCTGTTTGACGTCTTCCGCGAGCCGCACGAGGGCAGGACGTGGATCTTCCGGCGGGACGAGCGGCTGCGGCTGCCGTACGACGCGATCATTGAGCGAACGGCGGACGGGATCCCCTACCTGGTACCGGAGTTGGTGCTGCTGCTTCTCCCGCGTGACCGTTGATGCCTCCCATGTGCAGGCCAAGCGGGGGCGTAGCAGCCCAAAAGTCGGTCCGAGTCCGGTTGACCGTGCGCGGCCGGGCTCGAAACATCACGTGCTGACCGACGCGCACGGCATCTCGCTGCGGGTGTCACTGACCGGCGGACACCGCAACGACGTCACGCAGCTCCTGCCGCTGGTCGACGGCGTGCCGCCGGTGCGGGGCAAGCGGGGCCGGCCCCGGCGCAAGCCCCGCACCTTGTATGCCGACCGTGGCTACGACCACGACGTCTACCGCCGTCGTCTGCGCGAGCGCGGCATCGTCCCGAAGATCGCCCGGCGCGGCGAGCCGCACGGCCTCAGCGAGCATGTCGATGGCGCCCGCCGCATCCTCGACCGCGCCCATGCTCCATGTGCTCGGAGATACCGCGTCGACCAGCTCGCACACAGCGTCGGCCACAGCCTCCGCGTGCTGCTCTACTCGCGACCCGGTCTTGCTCAGCTTCATGTCCCGCCCAACATTCGCGCCGTCCGGCCGGATGCCCGGCGGCACGGCAAAGGGTCCGCGTGTGAGCTCGGGCCCTCGTATCGTCCTGGCGGAACAGAGTTGCAAGATCCGTCATCGGTCTTGGGCCGTGCTGCGATACGCACTCCGCATCGGCTGTGGCCCTCTTCACTCGGCGGCAGGCCGAGGATGTGATGCCCCGGGCGGCCCGATCACGAAGGGGCGTACGGACTCGTAGGCGCCGGCGGCGGCCAGGACGCCCTGGTCAGCAAGGTGACGGCCGGCGATCTGCAGTCCTACCGGCAGGCCCTCGGCGGTCAAGCCGGCCGGGACTGAGATGGCGGGCTGACCGGTGAGGTTGAGCGGCAGGGTGGTGGACAGCCAGTACGCCGGGTGGACCGGCCGGCCGTCGATCACGGTCGGGCCGATGTCGCCGGGCGGGAACGCGGGCACCGGGGATGTCGGGGTGAGCAGCAGGTCGTAGTCGGCCATGAAGGAGGCCATCACCCGGCACACCTGCTGACGGGACCGCCGGGCGTCGGTGAAGTCCTCCGCGGTCCACGTCCGGTCCAGCACCGCCCGTACGTACGGACTGGTCCGCCCGGCCGCGGCAAGCTCCCGCATCCCGCGCAGATCTGTCTCACTCGCGATCAGCGCGCCGAACGCGGTGAACGGGTCGTCGAACCCGGGGTCGGCGACGACCAGTTCGCAGCCGAGCTCGTCTGTGAAGACCTGGACGGCCGTCTCGACCACCTCCGCGACGGACGGGTCGATCGGCGTGTATCCCCAGCCCATCGACAGTGCAACCCGCTTGCCCCGTAGCGAACCCGGCGTCACAGGAGGCGAGAGGGGCAGGCTGAACCGGTCCCGCGGGTCCGGCCCGGTCAGTACCCGGTAGGCCAGCGCCACATCATCCACCGTGCGCGCCATCGGGCCGATGTGCTCCAGCGCGTCCCAGCTCGACACTCCGGGCAGCCGCTCGTCCTTGCACCCCGGGTAGGCCGGGATCCGGCCCATCGACGGCTTGAACCCGGTGATCCCGCACAGCGCGGCCGGGATCCGGATCGATCCGCCCCCGTCGCTGCCCAGCGCCAGCGGCACGATCCCGGCCGCGACCGCCGCCGCGGATCCGGCGCTGGAGCCGCCCGGGCTGAGCGCCGGGTTCCACGGGTTGCGCGTACTCGCGAACAGTTCATTGTCGCCGGTCGCGGCGTAGCCGAACTCCGAGGCGTTGGTCTTGCCGAGCACAACTGCCCCGGCGGCGCGCAGCCGCGCCACCGACACGTCGTCGGCGTCCGGTACGTGGTCCCGATACGACCATGAGCCGAATGTGGTGCGCAGCCCGCGGGTCGCGATCAGGTCCTTGACCCCGACCGGCACCCCGGCGAGCGGTCCCGGGTCGATGCCGCGGGCCAGCGCCTCGGCCTGGGCCCTTGCGGTACGGAGGGCACCGTCCGCGTCCAGCGTGCAGAAGGCGTGGATGGATTCCTCCCACAGTGCGGCCTGGGCGAGTGCCGCCTCGACCACTTCCACCGGAGAGATCTCCTTTGCCCGGACCGCCCGGGCCACTTCGGTCGCCGACAGCACGGCTCTCACCCCTTCCGGACGAACGGAACAGCCAGCGCGGCCGGCGCGCGACTGCGGCCGGCCAGCCCGCTCACCGCCAGCAGCGCGATGAGGTACGGCGACACCACCAGGATCGCGACCGGCAGGTTCACCCCCATGGCGGGCGCGGTGAACTGCAGCGCCTGCGCGACTCCGAAGAAGAGACAGGCCAGCATCATCGGCACCATCCGCCAGCGGCCCGCGATGACCGCGACGATGGCCAGGTAGCCCAGCCCGCTGGTCATGTTGTCGGTGAAGGCATGGACCTCCGACAGCGCGAGCTGCGCTCCGGCCAGCCCGGCCATCAGCCCGGTGGTCAGGACGGCCCCGTACCGGACCGCGCGGACCGGCAGCCCGGCCTGGTCGGCGACGGCGGCGTCCGCGCCGACCGCGTCCAGCGCCAGCCCGAGCCCGGTCCGGCGGCTGCCCAGCACTCCGAGCACCACCACCAGTGCCAGTGCGACATAGGCGAGCCCGGACTGCCTCAGTACCGGGATGTCGTGCAGCAGGGGAACCTTCAGCGGTTGGAAGCCGGGCACCGTCCTGCCCTGGGCGTCGCCGAGCAGCACCCGCGAGCCGTACGAGGTGATGCCCAGGGCAAGCGTGTTGGCCGCGATGCCGACGATCATCTGGTTCGCGCGCACCGTGACGCTGAGCACGGCCTGCCCGCCGGCGAACACCAGCCCAGCGAGTACCCCGCACAGCGTGCCCAGCACCGGGCTGTCCGTTTGGCCCGACCCGTACACCGCGGCAAAAGCACTGGTCAGCACCATGCCCTCAAGACTGAGGTTGAGGATTCCGGTGCGTTCACTCACCAGTTCGCCGCTCGCCGCCACCAACACCGGGACGGCCATGGTGACCCCACCCGCCAGCAGATCGACGACCGCGCTCATGAGTTCGCCTCCCGGGTCCAGAGCATCGCCCCGGCGATCGAAATGACCAGGAGGCTCTGCACGATCTGCACGGTGGCCGCCGGGACCTGCGCGACGAGTTGCAGGTTGATGCCACCCGAGTTGAGAAAGCCGAACAGCAGCGCGGCCGCGACGACCCCCAGCATCGAGCCGCGGCCGAGCAGGCCCACGACCAGCCCCTGGAACCCGTATCCGGAGGAGAACCCGTCGGAGAGCACGAACGGCGCGGTCGCCACCAGCGCCGCCCCGGCCAGCCCGGCGAACCCGCCCGCGCAGGCCAGGCTCGCCATCTCCAGCCGGGTGACCGGCAGCCCGAGCCGGGCCGCCGCCGGCGCCGACAGCCCGACGGCCGTCAGCTTCAGCCCGGTAGCCGTGCCGCGCAGCAGTATGCCGAGACCGATCGCGGCGACGAGGGCCAGCACGATCGCGATGGTGGCGGGCGAGGTCACCAAGCCGAGCAGCGGCAGGTGCGCACCAGCCGCCAGCGGTTCGGACTGCGGCAGCGTCTCGGCCGAGGTGACCGGTTGCCGCAGCAGCGCGTTCTCGTGGACGGCGAGGGAGACCAGCCCGAGCCCGACGAAGTTCAGCAACAGGGTGGTGATCACCTCGCTGGTACCTCTGCGTACCTTCAGCCAGGCGGCGGGGAAGGCCCATACCGCGCCACCGGCGAAGCCCGCGACCAGGACGAGCGGCACCGCGACCGCCGCGGGCAGCCCGCCCGCGTTGACGCCGACCGCCGTCGCGGCCAGTGCCCCGATGCAGATCTGGCCCTCGCCGCCGATGTTGATGAGCCCCGTCCGTTCGGCGACCACGAACCCGCCGCCGACGAGGATGAGCAGCGCCGCCTGGTTCAGCGAGATCCCGATCGCGTAGTCGGTGCCGAACATGCCGTCCCAGAGCGCCGACCCGGCCGCCCCTGGGCTCACCCCGGCAGCGAGCACGCAGCCGGCCCCGACCAGGGCCGCCAGCACCGAGGCCAGCGCGGCGACGGTCAGCGGGTGGCGCATCAGGTCCGGCATCGATGGTGATGGGAGTCGGCGGCGTGGCACCGTGGCGGTCGATTCAGCGGTCATGAGTCGGTTCCCGACATGAGCCGACCGAGATCGTCCCGGGCGGTGGGTGAGTCGGAGTCGACCGGGCCGAGCAGTCGGCCCCGGTAGCAGACGTACACCCGGGCGCTGAGGGCGAGCAGTTCGGACAACTCGCTGGAGATGACCAGGATCCCCGCCCCGTGGGCGGCCGCCGCGCGGAGCCGGCCGACGATCGCGTCGACCGCGCCGATGTCCAGGCCCCTGGTGGGCTGCGCGGCGAGCAGGCAGACCAGCGGATCCAGGGCCAGCTCCCGGGCCAGCACGACCCGCTGCTGGTTGCCGCCGGAGAGGCTGCGCAGGGGAGCCCGGGGACCGGCGGCCCGGACCGCGTAGTCGGTCAGCACCGCAGTGGCCGCGCGGTCCATGGCCCGCCGGTTCAGGAGGCCGAACCGACGGAACTCGCTCAGCCGCCCCAGACAGAGGTTGTCGGCGACCGTCATGCCGGGCAGGCACCCGTCCAGCAGCCGGTCCTCCGGGATCACCCCCAGCCCGGCCTCGGTACGCCGTCGCGGCGGCGCCTGCGTGAGGTCGGCTCCGCCCACCTCGATGGTGCCCGCCGCGACGGGCAGCGCCCCGCCGAGGACGGCCGCCAACTCGCTCTGCCCGTTCCCCTCCACCCCGGCGATCCCGACGATCTCGCCGGGCGCGACAGTCAGCGACACCCCGTCGAGTGCGGTGGTCCCGTCACCCCGAACGACCGTCACCCCGCTGAGCCGCAGCGCCGCCTTCTTTCGCCTATCTTGAGGTGACAGGCGTATCGACGGGACCGTGGTCTCTAGATCGGCGGGGGCCAGGCCGAGGCTGGCGGCCAGGAGGGGGTCCAGGGTGGCGGGGGAACGGGCGACCATCAACGAAACCAGCTCTCTCGTGGGCAATTTGGACAGCGGGCCGCCGCCCGCCACACGGCCGTTGCGCAGGACTGTGGCGGCGTCGCCCGCCGCGGCGACCTCGCCGAGTTTGTGGGTGACCAGGACGACCGCCTTGCCCGCGGCGGCGATCCGGCGGCAGGTGGTGAGCAGCGCGTCGATCTCGGCCGGGGCGAGGACGCCGGTCGGTTCGTCGAGCAGCAGCAGCCGAGGATCGCGGACCAGGCATTTGATGATCTCGACCTGCTGGCGGATCCCCACCGGGAGGTCGGCGACGACGGTATCCGGCTCTACCCGCAGATCGTACGACTCGGCGATCGCGGCGAGGCGGGCCTCCAGCCGGCGGCGTGGGAGCCGCAGCCGCAGGCCGTCGCCCAGCATGAGGTTCTCCGCGACCGTCATGGTCGGCACCAGACTGAAGTGCTGGTGCACCATGGCGACTCCGGCGGCGAGGGCCTCGGCCGGCCGGGCCGGCGCGTACGGCTCTCCGTACAAGGTCATGGAGCCGGTGTCGGGCCGGTAGTTGCCGTACACCAGGTCACACAGTGTGGTCTTGCCGGCGCCGTTCTCGCCAAGGACGCAGTGCACGGTCCCGGCCTGCACCCGGAGCGTCACCGCGTCGAGCGCGGTGACGCCGCCAAAGGTCTTGCCGATGCTGGTGATCTCAAGGGCTGCGGGGCTCATCAGCCGGTGGTGATCTTGCCGGCGGTGAGGTCGGCCTTGATCTGGGCGATCTTCGCCGAGACGCCGGGCGCGGCGCCGCACAGCTTGATGTCGCTCGCGCCGGTGCCCGAGTTCAGCCCGAACGACTTGGCCTCGGCCTTCCAGGTCCCGGCGAGGTACTGCTTTACGGCGTACTCGGTGGCCGCGCCGATGTCGGACTTGGTGTGCCCGATGAAGACCGGACTGGCGCCGCACGGCTGGACCAGCGGGCCGCCGAGCACGTGGGTGCCGGTCTCCTTGGCGCCCTGCAGCATGCCCTGCAGGCCGTTGTTGAGGATCTGGTAGAAGACGTCGCCGCCCGCTGAGACATCGGCTTGTACTGCCTGTTTGGCCTTGGCGACGTCGTCGAAGTCGCCGGTGTACTGGGGCGGGAGCACGGTGACGTCCGGCCGGGCGTACTTGGCTCCGGCGGCGAACTGCTTGGCGGTGGCGACGATCGGCGGGATCTCCACTCCGGCGACGAATCCGACCTTGCCGGTCTTGGAGGACAGCGCCGCGTATGCGCCACCGAGGAAGGCGATCTCGCCCTGCTTCGGGTCGTACATCGCGAGGTTGGGCAGCGTGGTGGTCGGCCCGCCCACTTCGACGAACTTCACCTTGGGGAACTTCGGCGCTACCTTGCGCACGTCGGCGTCGGTCTGCCCGCCGATCGAGATGACGAGTTGGTCGGTGGAGGCAAAGCGGACCAGCGCCTGCTGATAGTTCGCGGGCTGGACCTTCTCGATGTAGGAGATCTCGACCTGACCGGCGAGCTGCTGCTTGATCCGCACCACACCCTCGTAGGCCGACTGCATGTAGCCCTCGTCGCTGATCGAGCCGGGAATGAGGACGCCCACCTTGACCTTGGGATCCGGGCTTGCCGAGCTGGTGGACTTCGAGGAGCCGCAGCCGGCGAGCAGGGCGAGGACCGCGGCGGCGCAGAGGGCGCGCGAGGAGGAAGTCATCATCGTTCTCTGCCGGGACGAAGAGAAGAAAGTCATCATGGATGTTCCCTGGGGTGAAGGGGTTCAGCACGGGGATGCGGGAGGCTCGTGGGGGCTGACGATGCGTCAGCCCTCGGGGGGCTGGGCCCAGGACCTGCGGCTGGCGGCGGATGCCGGGCGTGGTCGTTCAGGTGCGAGTGGTGCCGACCACGGCTAAGGAGTCTCCAAAGGTGACGATCTCGGTATGGCCGAGCTCGCGGGGCAGGCCCTTCGGAGCGCGCAGGGCGCCGAAGGGCCTGGTCACGGTGAACCCGAAGAGCTCCTCCGCGGCCCTGAACCGCACCGTGCTCCCGTGATCCCGGAACAGCTCGTCCCGGACCGCGACATCATGGCTGACCAGGGCCTTCTCGCACCGCTCGAACGCGGCCCGGGTCTCGGCCACCGTCGCCGGGTCGTTGACGATCATCGATGATCCTCTCGGGGGCGCAGAGAGCGGCCTTCCAGGACGGCCGCGGCCTTGCGGGCGAAGTGGATCAGGCGGACGTCCGAGTGCTGCCAACCCACCAGACTCAGCCCGGCCGGGATCCCGTCGACGCGGAGCGCGGGAAAGGTCAGCGCGGGAAGGCCCGCCAGTGAGGCGAGGCAGGTCAGCCGGAGCGTTCTGTCGCGGGCGCTCTCCAAGTCGGCGAGACCGGTGCCGGCCACCGGTGGCGTCGATGCCGTTGCGGGGAGGAGCAGGAAGCGGTCGCCGAGCGCGGAACGGAGGGCTGCCCCGGCTTGCCCCACGTCGCGTCGGGCCGCCGCTGCCTGCTGCTGCGTGACCTGGGCAGCTGCGGCGAAGCGGGCCGCCACCTCCGCGGACAGAGCGTCGGGGTGGCTGCTGATCCACGCGCCGTGGACGCACCATGCTTCGTATGCCTGCACGGTACGGAAGGCTCGGTACCAGGCCTCGAGGTCCGCATCGAGGACGAGGGGAACCGCACCGAGGGAGTGTGCGGCGGCGTGGGCACCGGCCGTGATGCCCGGGTCGGCCACTTCGTCGAGCATGGGCAAGGTCACGAGTTCATCGGCTGGTACCGCGTCGCCGGCGCTCCAGGGCAGCAGGACTTCGGCGACCTTCAGCAGTGTGTCCACGTCGCGTGTCAGCCAGCCGACGGCGTCGAACGAGGGGGCGAGCGGCACCATGCCAGTGGGGTCTACGGCGCCATGTGTGGTGCGCATTCCCCAAAGCCCCTGATAGGAGCCGGGGACCCGGATGGAACCGGCGGTGTCCGTGCCCAGCCCCACCGTCGCGTCCCCCCGCGCGACAGCGACGGCCGGGCCGCTGGTGGACCCACCGGGCACTCTTCCGGGGGCGGCCGGGTTGACCGGCATACCGTAGCGGCCATTGCGCCCGGTGATGCTGTAGGCGAACTCGTCGGTGTGGGCTATACCGATGATGTCGGCTCCCGCGTCGAGCAACGTGGCCACGACGCCCGCGTGTGCGGGCTGCGCCTGCCCCTCCGCCAGGTAATCCCGCACTCCTGCGCCAGTGGCGAATCCGGCGACGGCGTACACGTCCTTGACGGCGACGGTCTGTCCCGCCAGGCCTCCGTCGCCTGTCGCGGGGACCAGAGGTGCACCGACTGCCCGCCATACGCTGCTGTCCAGTGGTTCGGCGGGAGCACTCACGTGGGCGGCGGTCACCCGCCAGCACCCGTCGATGCGCTGCCAGACCTGGGTCTGCAGCCCTCGCGCACCTCGGGGACCTGCTACCTCCGCCATGATGATCGCGAGTCCGGCGGCGGGGAGCCGGACGTGGACACGGGTGACGCGTCGATTGGGGATGGTGGTCCGGGCGGAGCGGAAAGCGCTGATCGCCTCGTGCCCGACCAGAACGCCGAATGCGTCGGCGCGCAGGGGCGTGCCGCCGGAAGCGAAACTGGCGTCGAGGGCCACGGTGTCGTTCGACAACAGGGCACGGTCATACGCCCAGAAGGCATCGATCAAGTCGGCGGGGAGGGGGTGGTCACTGTGCACACTGGCACCGGCCGCCTGCCGGCCCTGTCCGGCGCTGGAGGGAATCACGGACCGGGTCACCGGACGCTCTCCAGAACTCGCCGGCCGAGAGCCGTGGGGCTCACGGTCGCGAAATCGGCAAGGTTCATCGTGCCGTGCACGCCGGCGACCAGGTCCACGGCCTGGGATATGTGGAAATCGCCCGCGGCACTCAAATAGAGGTACGCCTGCCGGGGTTCCATGCCGAAGCACGCGACCAGCAGGTTCACCGCGTTGGTCACGCACCGGCGCAGGGCCACGTTGAGATCGAGGTCCATGCCCGTAGGGATGAGGAATCCGTCGGCAGCGGCGAACGGACCACGCACTTGGCCCAGGTGCTCGGTCACCTCAGCACGCGGGATGACGTCGACCGTGAGGTGAGCGCGCAGCGGCGCCTCCAGGGCGGTCAGTGCAACCTCGCCGTCGCCCTGCGCGTAGTGCGGATCCCCGATGTACAGCAACGCCTCGGGCACCTGGACCGGCAGGAACAGGGTGGATCCGGAGGTGAGGAGTTTGATGTCCATATTGCCGCCGTGCATCCCGGGCGGCACCGAATGAGCCCTGTCGGAGGTGTCCGTGGCCACGCCCATGATCCCGAGGAAAGGGCGCAGCGCGAAGGTGGCCTGATCGGTTCCACCCCTGCGCGTGGGGAGCGCCCCCGCCCAGCCGTCGCCCCTCTCGATCACCCTGCAGAACGTGCTGTATCCGGCGTCCACCAGCGGATTCCCCGCGAGTACCCCTCGCCCGTGCCGAGTGGAGACCACCCCGTACGGGGCACGCATCTCCAATGCGTCGACATGGACGGCCAGCAGGTCACCGGGCCGGGCGCCGACGACGGCGACAGGCCCGGTGACGACGTGAGGACCGTCTGTTCGAGTATCCCGTCTCCGCCTGGCGGCGATCTCGACAGTGTCGGACAGGACCTGGCCGGGCTCGATCCCGTGGCGCCCGAAGAAGGCGACGGGATCTGATCCCTGGTCCTCCAGAATGCCTTCGTGGCTGACGGTGTCGGCAATGATGCTCTGGCCCGGGAAGACCGTGGCAACCGGCTTGTCGTCACGGCAGGGCAGACGGCCCCACAGCACGTGCGGCGGTTCGGCGGGCAGGTAGGCCCTGCCCGCCGCGATGCCGGTTCCCGACTGCAGAACCGGGAAGCCCTGTGATGCCCTTGCGTTCACTCGTGCACCTTCCGCATGTACTCGCGCATCGGACACCCTTCCCAAGAAATTGGTCAGACCGTCCGATGTATTGGCCACGCTAGGGAGTTGCCTGCGCAGCCGCCAGCCCGGCCGGTGAACGTCACATCCCTTTTACGTCCCGGCAACTCACCGGCCCGGGACACCCCTCAGCAGCAGCTGCAAGCCGTTCCGGACCGAGGGACTGCCCGGCTTGTCAGTGCGGCGAGACAAGTGATAGACATTGGTCAGACCAGTGAGCCAAAAAGTGGTTGATCACAGATCTCTCAACACGTGGAGCTCGGAATGACGGCGTCCATCCCTCCCCTGTTGCGGCGCTCCCGTAGTGTGAGCGCTGAGGTCGCGGCACATCTGGAGAAGCTAATTACCAGCGGCCAATTGCGTGCCGGCGACCGGTTGCCGCCGGAGCGCGAGCTCGCGGCCGGCCTGAACGTCTCCCGCGCCTCACTGCGCGAGGCGATGTTCGAACTGGAGTCGAAGAAACTGATCGAGCGTCACCAGGGCCGAGGAAGCGTCGTTGCGGACATCTCCCAGGAAGCCGCGCAGCTCTACGAGAACCTGTCCGAACTGGACGTCGAAATCGCCAACGCCACAGAGCTGCGAGAACTGGTCGAGCCACGCATCGCCCGGCTAGCGGCGCTGCGAGCGGCGGACTCGAATCTTCTTTCCCTGGAAGAGGTGCTGCTGCGCTCCCACGAGAGTCTCGCCCCAGAAGAGTCGCTCAAGTTGGACGTGGACTTCCACACACTGCTCGCGCACGCTGCCCAGAACCCTCTTCTCGTCACGTTGTGCACCATGACGACCGAATGGACCAAGAAGACCAGGGAGTTGTCGCATCAGACTCTGCTTGGCCGTCGGGTATCCGTGAGCGGGCACCACACGATCTACGAAGCCATCTCGGCACGCGACGCCGACATGGCTGCTGCGGCCATGGAAAGGCATCTGCGGGAGATCCGAGAGGTCAGTTCACCGCACAGCCAGGGGCACGGTCCTCGCTGAGTGCGTTGTGGCAAACCGGATCTTGTTCGAGCGGCAGCGGGTGATCATCTGGACGGAGGTTCGGGTGTGGTCGCGGGCATGAGAGAACGGGCCCCTTGGCAGTGACGCGGTTACGACACCAGCACGACCAAGGAAGCACGTTGCCTGATCAGTTGAGCAGTATCTCTGCGTATGCGTCCCCCGCGGTCACCCCTGGGTGTTACGTGCACAGGTTCGGTTCGATCGCTCCGGGACAGCGGGCACGGCGTTATCCGAGTGACATGACGGACGCGGAGCGGGCCGAGGTCCGCTCCGCGATGCCGGTGCCGGCCTGGCTCTTGAAGCGGGGCGGCGTCCGTATTGGGGTCTTCGAAGTTGAGCGGTGCGCTGGCTCGGTCTGCGGACGGGACGTCACAGTTCGTGTTGCTGTCCTGCGTGATCATTTCTGTTCTCTCCGCAGAACGATCACGCAGGAGTCACGAGCTTGCTTAATTGACGGGCCCCACCGGCCTTCTGCCTCAAGGCGGGTGGTGAGGAGAACCGTCAGGGTTCCCCGGCATGTGTTTCGTCGGCAAGAAGGCCCAGCAGGATGATGTCGAGCGCCCCGGCGAGGCGCTCGTGCAGGTCGAAGGGGGCCGGTTCCTCGCGGATCCAGCGCAGGATCGTCGAGAAGTAGCAGGCGGCCAGCAGTTGGCCGGCCTGGTCGCAGTCGACGCCGGACCTGATCTCCCCTCGTTGCCGCCCCTGCTCGACGATCCTGGCGAGTTCGATATCCAGGGACGGGTCCTGCAGGAGGTGCCCATACCGCGCTGACGCGTCCAGCAGGACGGCGGTCTCTGCACGGGAGGCGACGTTGAGGTCGCCCATCTCCTTCAGGTAGCGGCGCAGCCGGTCGCCGACCGGCAGGTCCTCGGCGTGCTCCGCGCCGAGAATCTCAGCGACGCGGGCACAGCGGCGGATTCCCCATTCCTCGAGGAAGCCGACCTTCTGCGCGAAGTGGTTGAAAACGGTGGCCCGGGCGACATCGGCGGCCTCGGCGATCTGCTCCATGGTGGTCGCCTCGTACCCCTCGGCGACGAAGAGACCGACCGCCGTCTCATACAGCTGGTCGTGCAGCTTCCGACGCCTGCGCTCCTGGCGCACGGCGACTGCTCAATGCCCGACATGCCCTTCGGCGCGTGCCGCAGCCATGTCATGAACAGACCCAAGTCCGGTGCCGCAGTGCGCCAGTCCCGGTCCGTGCGCAGACACCAGCGCAGGAACAACGCGAGCGCGTACGCGTAGGTCTCCGTAGTCGATTCGGCCTTGCCCCTACCGAACCGCACATGCTGCAAGAACCGATCCGCAGCCGCCACTGGAACGAACAACTGGTCCAACACCGTCCAGTACCTCTGCCCCGAAGGCAAGGTCACAGGAAACGCTCTCAACCTGGTGCTCTCTCTCAACTGATGTACGCCATGCAACATGAGCCACACCCCAACAAGTGTGTTGCACACTGCGTTTCGAGAGACTGTCATGCCATGTCACACCACAGAACATCGCCCCCTACAAAACGCTGCACAACCCGGCCGACATCACCCGCCGCGACCTCCGGCTGGGCGACCACGTCATGGTGCACCGGGCCGGTGACGTCATTCCCCGGATCGAAGCCCCGGTCGTCCACCTGCGCACCGGTGACGAACAGCCGATCACCTTCCCCGAGGTGTGCCCGCGCTGCGGGTCCGGCATCGACACCAGTGAAGAGCGCTGGCGCTGCGAGCAGGGCCGCAACTGCCACCTGGTGGCCTCCCTTGCCCACGCCGCGGGCCGCGACCAACTCGACATCGAAGGCCTGGGCGCCACCCGTGTGATCCAGCTCGTCGAGGCCGGCCTGGTCGCCGATCTCGCCGACCTGTTCGTCCTTACCCGCGAGCAGCTGCTGAAGCTGGAGCGGATGGGGGAGACCAGCACCGACAACCTGCTGGCCGCGCTCACCACGGCCAAGGAGCAGCCGCTGTCCAGGGTGCTGTGCGCGCTGGGCGTCCGCGGCACGGGCCGGTCCATCTCCCGGCGCATCGCCCGGCACTTCGCCACGATGGACAACATCCGTGCCGCCGACGCCGCGGCCATGCAGCAGGTGGAGGGCATCGGCACCGAGAAGGCGCCCGCCATCGTCTCCGAACTCGCCGAGCTCGCCCCGCTCATCGACAAGCTCGCCGCGGCCGGGGTGAACATGACCGAGCCCGGCGCCACCCCGCCACAGCCCGCCGCGACCGATGCCGACGGCGACCACAGCAGCGACGAGGGGGCGGGCGGGCCGCTGGCCGGGATGACGGTCGTGGTCACCGGCGCGATGGCGGGGCCGCTGGAGAAACTCAGCCGGAACGAGATGAACGAGCTGATCGAACGGGCCGGCGGCCGCTCCTCCTCCAGCGTCTCCAAGAAGACCACGCTGGTCGTCGCCGGCACCAACGCCGGGTCCAAACAAGCCAAGGCCGAGGAACTCGGCATTCGCCTCGCGACCCCCGACGAGTTCGCCGCCCTGGTCGCCGAGTACCTGGTCTGAATGGCCGGGCCACGACCGGAGTGTCCAGCAGGGACCGGGCCCGCGCGGAGGGAATGTACTCCGGTTGTGGGGATTGGTCTGATCGTCTGGTGTGCCGCTGTGCGACGACGCTAACTTGCCCAGGTACTTGTTCGGTTGACCACGAACAACCATCACAGGGGGACAGAAATCACCATGCGCAAGACGCAGGGACTGCACAGGTTTTTCGCGCGGCTCGCCGTCGCGCTGACCGCGGGCGCCGCACTGGCCATGACCGGACCGGGCGCCGCGCACGCCGACAGCATCGTCGAGATCCCGGCGCCCACCGAGGGCGGGGTCTCGGTGACCGTCGACTTCCACGACGCCGTCGTGCCCCAGCCGTACACCCCGGACCAACACGCTCCGTATTGGGAGCCGACCTCCTGCCAGCTGTACTTCCGCGACTTCCGGGGCTCGTACGGCTGCGGCGGCTTCCGGCTCGGCATCACTCTGAACAATGTGCGCAACCAGCCCGGGTATCTGGCGGGGCTGAACGGCGCCGGGGAGTTCGCGGCACACGCCGACACCTCTCGCACCTTCGGCTGCCAGCGGCCCGACGGCAGCTTCGACGAGTCCACCTCCTTCGTCGTGAACGAGACCCAGCGGCGGCTGTCGTGGGTGTACCCCGAAGGAAGCGTGTCGCAGATGATCTACTCGTCCCGGCAGAACCCGGCCCAGAAGCTCACCCGCAACTGGTACGTCAACTTCTGGGACATCGTCGAGGTGAACTGCCCCGAGGGCATGACCCCGACCCAGACCCGGCTGGAAATCAGCAATCTGAACATCAGCATCGAAGACCCGCAGATCTTCGGCACGACGACCTGGAACCACGCCGGCCCCATCACGTAACCGTCTTCAGGTCCTGGTGGACGGAGGCAGCCAGGGCCGCGGCGGTCAGGGCCGCCGTGCGCGTGGCGAAGATGCCGAGGGCCCGGGCCGAACCCCGGCCGGGTGCCTCGGCTCGGGTCACCGTCGGTAGAACACCCCGATGCCGTTGGCGACGGGGCGCTCGGTGCCGTCGCTGGGGTGGTTGCGTACCGAGACGGTGCTCGCCCCCGGTTTCCGGGCGACCAGGGTGCTGGACCCGCCGCCGTCCAGGCTGAACGCGTGCGTGGAGCCCAACCGGCGCATGGTGGTGGCCACTTCCGCGATGGTGAGTCCACTGCGGTACTCGGGCGCTCCGTCCAGCGCGAGCAGGACCAGCCGGCGGCCCCGGTCCGTGAAGCCGGCCGCCGTCCTGACGGCCGAGGTCCGGTCGTCCAGGCCGGGCAGCGCCTGCCCGCCGCGCAGCACCGGATAGCCCCCCACCGTGAACCAGTACGGGATCCGGGACTTCGCCGCCACCAGCCGCTTGCGCACCCGCACCGACTCACCCTTCGACAGCCGCCGCAGCTGCTGGGCGCCCGCCTCCCGGCCGACCAGCACGGTGGTGCCCGACGCGATCGGTCCGCCGCCGGGCCGGTCGGCCACCTTCACAACCCGGCCCTTCCTGACCGTCACCTCGTAGGTGTCCGAACTGCACGCCGCGGCACGGTCGGTGTCGGTGCCGCAGGTGGCGCGGACCCGCGACACGCTGCCCCAGTCCGGGGTGTACGCGCCGATGGAGCCGACGGGCAGCGCGTACTGGTTGAGGCCGCCGAGCGGCAGCTTCCCGTCGTCCGTGAGGACCGAGCCGTCAAGACCGAGGCCGTCCAGACGGAACGTGCGGTCGGCGCCCATGCCGAGCACGTCCTGGGTGGTGGTGCCCGGCGGCAGGGCGGGGCCGAAGCGCTGGCCGTTCGGCACCGCCGCCTTCAACTGCCGTCCCCTCGCGATCGTCGGACCGACGGGCGCGTTGGTCGCCGCAACACCCGGGTGCTGGGCCTCGGTGATGTTGAAGAAGTCGCCGTTGACGCCCGCCACCGCGCCGCGCGCGTCGGCCAGCCGGGAGACCCGGTCCCGCGACGCGACCGCGCCCGGGTACAGGAGGTCCACGCGCACCCGCGGATTGCGCAGGTCGACGGTGAGCACATGTGCGTGGGCCACCCCCTTCGCCGCCTGGATGTCGAACTGTGTGTACGTAACACCGGGAGCGATCCGTGCCCCGGACACAGCAGCGGCCGGTGCCGCCCCCAACAGGGCCGCACCGGCCAGCACACCGCACGCCGCGACAACAGACAGAACCGTCCCGGGTGTTCTGCGCGTACCGCTGTTTCCGCGCGTTCTTCGTCTACCTCGTTCGCCGGGCGTTCCGATCCGTTTGGTTCCGAGCCGCTCGCTACGAAGCGTCACTGTCCCCCCAATGGTTTCTCCAACTGTCCCAGTGCACAGGGGGAGTTCACCAGAGGACGGTGAGAAGAACGGCTACTGCGCGTCAACCAGACGCGAACGGATGAGGAAACGCACTCCTTCGGGTGCTTCCAGGGAGAAGCCGCTGCCGCGCCCCGCCACGACGTCGACGATCAGCCTGGTGTGACTCCACACATCGAACTGGCTCTTCGACATCCAGAACGTCACCGGTTCGGCAACCCCGTCCACCTCGAGTTCGGCCAGCAGCACGTCCGAGTCGCCGGTACGGAACTCGCCCGCCGGATAGCACATCGGCGCACTCCCGTCGCAGCAGCCGCCGGACTGGTGGAACATCAACGGTCCGTGCGCCTCCCGCAATCGCCGCACCAGATCGGCGGCGTCGGGCGTCAACTCCACACGGGGGGACGTGGCGTTCACATGCATCACTCCTCGGAGCGCCGGGTGCCCCCATTGAACCGGCCACGACGTTGCAAGGGGGTTGCGAGGGGTGTTGCGAGGGGGGCGGCACCGTCCGAGGGGGGCGGCACCGTCCGACGAGGGGCGCGGTCGGCGCCGGGGACCTCGTGCTCCTGCTCCTTCACGAGGCCTGCCACTCCTGCGCCGGGGACTCCCGAGCGCGCCAAGTGGCCCGGACCAACGACCGTTCCGCGCCCGCAAGGAAGACCGCGGTGGCGAGCCACGCCCGCGCGTACCGGTCGGGATCGGCATCGCTCAGCCGGCCGAAGACGTCGCGGGTGCGGCGGTCTGCCTCTGTGGTCAGCGTGACGGCCAGGTCCGCGGCGGTGCGGAAACCGTTGCCGCGCAGGACGGCCCCCGTCGCACGGACGTCCCCGCCGCGCGAGGTCTCGGCGATCGCCCGCCGGCCTCCGGAGACGGCGAGTTCGACGAGACGGCGCACCCGCCACAACGGAGCGTCGGCGAGGGGATCGGACGCGCCGGCCGTGGATGAGAGGCCCGCCGCGGGTACCGTCGCGGCGGCTGACACGGGTGCCACCACCGGGGTCTCCACGGGAAGCAGTGCCTCAGGAGGCGGGAACTGCGAACCCTGGAGGCGGTCGTAGCCCAGGTCCGCACGGCCGAGCCAGTCGGCGGGCAGCCGCAGTGTGGCCTCGGTGTCCGGTACGGGCCCCACCGCGAGGGGGTGCAGGGTGGCGGCCCGGTCCGGAGCGAGGCGGCCGATCACGCGGAGCCGGAGACCCGGACGGGACGCCAGCTGAAGGAAGTTGGCGGTGTGGGCGAGATCGGGATGGGCGTTGGCCGGGACCAGCCGGATCAACGGGCCCTCCGCGTCAGGGAGCTGACCGGCGGAGGCCAGTTCGCGGGCCAGCAGGTGGTCCCCCGCGGCGCCGACGAGAATCAGGTCGCAGCCGATCAGCTCGCGGGCCGCCTGGTCCGCGCCCTCCGGGTCGGCGCCCGGGGTCGTGGACAGCCGCTCCGCGACGACGTCGGCGAGCGGCCGGGCGAAGAGGGCGGAGAGCGGGCCCGAGGTCCAGGCCAGTCCGGCGACGGGGGTGGCACGGACTCCCTTCCCGGCTCCAAGGCGGCCGTCGGGGGAGACCGTGGCACCGGCAATCAGCAGACCGCCGCGAGCGAGTTGGGCGTGGTCCAGTGCGGCGGCCCCGATGGCGACGGGGGCCGTGGCGGCGCCCCGGGCCCGGGCCGGGCCACCGGGTTTGACGTCGGCCACGGAGTACCAGTGGCCGTCGTCGGTCACCACGT
This sequence comes from Streptomyces cavernae, assembly GCF_004023625.1. GTDB lineage: Bacteria > Actinomycetota > Actinomycetes > Streptomycetales > Streptomycetaceae > Streptomyces > Streptomyces cavernae. The sequence goes on from NZ_RPDJ01000005.1 coordinate 198,910, forward strand.
GGGTGACCACACCGCCGTAGCCGGTTGCGGCGATCACCGGCTCCCGGCAGACGCCGTACACGCGCAGACCGCCACCGGGCCGGTAGCCCCGGCGGGCGGTGCCGAGGAGGGCGGGGTCGGGGTCGGCCGCCGCCAAGAGCCCCGTGGTGAGCAGGAGTTCTCGTAGGTTCGCGACGAGATCGGCGAGGCGGTGGCCGTCGTGGCGTTCGCGGGCGCCGCGCAGACCACGGACCACGCGCAGCGCCGCGGCCTCGGCGCGGTGCAGTCCGGCGAGCCGGGCCGTGTGAGCGGCCCGCAGCAACTCCGCCTGGGGTACCGCGCCCGCGGCGGGCACCCCGGCGGCGAGAACGGCCGCGGCGGCGGCCCACAGGGCGGCCGCCGCCCTCACCTGGGACCGGGTGGGGCCCGTCGCGCGGGAGCCGTCGGTCTCCTGGACCGTTTCGGGGGCGGCTGCCCGCGGGCCGGTCGCCGGTGGCTCAGAAGCCGGCGCCCCGGTCGTCGGTGGGTCGGTCGTGTGTGGATCGGTCGTGTGTGGTGCGGCCGCCTGGGAGGTGATTGCCGCGGAGGCCGGTACGTCGGTGCTGGTGTCGGCCTGTGCGTCGGTGGTGGTGTCGGCCGGTTCGTCAGCGGTGTCCGGGTCGGCGACCGGGCAGGCGCCGAGAACGGCCGCGCGGTGCAGACAGCGCGGGGCGAGCAGACAACTGCACACGGCCTGCCCGCCATCGGTGAGCACACCCGAGGGCCCCGGGGCCAAGGTCACCTCGGCGTCCGCGCCGCAGCCCACACGGACGATGTCGCCGTCCCTGACGACGGGCGCGGCGGCGTGCCGCTCGATCGCCGCGTCGAGCTTCCTGCGCAGCCGTGAGGTCAGTTCCTCCACGGCCGCGGCCACCACGTCGGGGGCCACGGGGGGCAGTTCCGGGTTCATCGGGCTTCTCCGCGGAGGCGTTCGCCCACCCAGCGGGCGAGGGCGAGGGGACTGAGGGCGGCGACGGGCATGCCGGCGGCGACCAACTGCCGTGCGACGGGCACCGAGTAGCGCGGGGTGCCCGTGTCGTCCAGGGCGGCGCAGCCCATCAGGTGCACACCGCAACTCGCGAGGGCGCGTACCTCGCCGAGGAGCCCGCCGAGCGGGTAACCCTCCTCGAAGTCGCTGACCACCACCACGAGAGTGCGGCTGGGAACCGTCACCAGAGAGCGGGCGTGGGCGAGTCCGGCGGCTATGTGCGTGCCCCCGCCGACCCGCACCTCCAGCAGCAGCGACAGAGGGTCGTCCACCCGGTCCGTCAGGTCGATCACGCCGGTGGAGAAGGCGAGGAAGTGGGTGGAGAGCGTCGGGACGCCACCCAGTACGGCGGCGGTGAGGGCGGACCAGATGACCGACGCCTCCATCGAGCCCGACACGTCCACCACCAGGATCAGCCGCCAGTCCGCCTCCCGGCGCGAACGGGTGGTGAACACGGGCCGTTCCGGGACGACGACGGTCCGGCCGTCGTCGAGCCTGCGGGTGTGCGCGAGATTGGCCCGCAGCGTACGGGGCAGATCGAGGTGGCCGCCCGGGCGGTGGGTCGGCCGCGGAGTGGCCAGCCCGGTCAGGGCGGGCCGAAGACGGGTGGCGAGTTCGCGGGAGAGCTCGTCGACCAGACGGCGGACGAGCGGACGCAGCCGGGCCAGCTGCTGCTCGGGCATGCCACCCGCGAGGGACAGCACGGACGTCAGCAGTTCCACCGACGGGCGCACGGTGTCGGGGTCGAGCTCCGCGAGGACGTCACCGCGCCCGAGGCCGGCGGCCCGCGCCAGCACCTCCTCGCGGACCTCCGTCCCGAACAGCGCGTCGAGCTCCGCGGCCCATTCGCGGGCGGTGGGGAACGGGGCTTCCTGACCGCCGCCCCGGCCCTGGCCGCAGTCCTGCCCGAAGTCCGCGGAGCCCTCGCCGCGGCCCGAGCCGTACAGCTCGTCGAGTGCGTGCGCGTAGCGGCGGGCTCCGGAAGGCAGGCGCTCGGTCTGGCGGCCGAGGAGGAGACGCCACCGGTCGGCGGGCGACAGACGACGGGGCGCCTCGGCGGGGGAGAGACAGGGGGCTGTCTCGGCGGCGGAGGGACGGAGGGATGTCTCGGTCGGGGAGAGACGCAGAGCTGCCTCGGTGGCGGAGGGCGGGGAGGTCACCGCCCGGGCCGGCGTGGGCGTGGCGGGCGCCGGGGCTTCGGACGCGGAGGCGTCGGCCTCCGCCGCCGGGGACGGCAGCCGCAGCGCCCGCAACGCCCCCACTCCCGCCGCGTCCGCCTCCGTCCAGAGGGCGAGCAGATGGGGCGGGGCGGTGAGGGACAGATCGAGCCGGTCGCCGAGACGTTCGGTGACGGTGGCCAGGAGCCGGTCGCGTCCGGCGGGTGTCAGCGTGTCGAACCCGCCGCGCAGTGCGGGCAGCCGGTCCAGGAAGCCCTGGTCGGTGAGCCCGTCGATCCGGTCCAGCAACGGCACGACGGCGGCCGGGGACGACTGCAGCAACGGGGCCGCCGCGCCGAGCAGACCCGTCAGCAGCCGGGCCAGCCGATGGCGCCCCTCCGGGGTGGTGGCGGTGTCGATCCAGCCGGCGGCGCGGGCACCCAGCTCGTCGGGGCCGTCGAGGTCGAGCAGTACCCGGGCGGCCAGCGCCGCGCCCTGGATGAGCGGCGAGCCGGTACGCGCGAGCGTGCCCAGGGCATCGTCCACGCGCAGCCCGAGGCGGTGTTCACCGGCCCGGGCGGACAGGGCGATCAGCGCGGTGGCGTCCGCCGGCTCGTCGCTGCCCGCCAGACCGGGCAGGGCGCGTACCGCCGCTTCGAGGAGGGCCTCGGTGAGTTCGACGGCCTCCTTCCTGCTGCCGGGCGTGGTTCCGGGCAGATGCCCCCGCCGCAGTGCCTCCAACACGTCCAGTCCTTCGAGGAGTTCGGCGAGCGTGGCGGCCGTGGGAAGGACGGCACGCGCGTCGGCCAGCCGGTCGGCGACCAGGCCGGGCAGGTCGCAGCGGGCGGCGTCGCGCAGGGCGGTGATGATCTGGGCGCAGGTCGCGCCACCGTCGGCGGTCTCCCGCCGGAAGGTCTCGCGGAGCGTGCCCGCCGCGGCCAGGGCGAGGGTGACACCCCGTACTCCGGCCAGGTCGAGCCGTGCGGGGACGGCCGGGGTCCAGGCCAGCCGCCAGCGGGTGGTGAGCGCGGTTCCGTCGCCCGTGCCGGTCACCTCGACGGCCTCGCCGTACCCGGCACCGCACACCGCGAGGCGCTGCAGCAGGATCTCGCGGCGGCCGTCGAGCGCGGAGCGCAGCGGGTCCAGACGGAGCTCACGCGGCTCCGGGGCGTCGGGGCCGGGCAACCGCAGCTCGCCGAGTTCCGCCTCCACGGAGGGGCCGAGGCCCGAGCGCGGGGTGCCGGGCGCGACCCGGCCGCGCTCGGCGCCGACCAGGACCACCTCCAGCGCCCGTGCGAGGGCTCGGCCGCGGCCGAGCGGTTCCCCCTGTCCCAGCACCGTCGTCAGGGCCTCGAGCAACTCGCCGCGCCCGGGCGCCGGAAGCCCCCGGAGCCGGGCCAGATCCCCGGCCATGCGCAGGGTTTCGGCGGCCTCACCGGTACCGGCCGTGTGCCCCGCCGTACGCAACTGACGGCACACGTCGGTGATCGCCCGGGCGGCGGCGTCACGGACGCGCTCCGGATCGCCGCCGGAGGCGAAGACTGCTTGCTGCCACCGTGGGTCACGGATGCCCGCGGGGTAGCCGGAACGGGAGTCCAGCAGGTCGAAGGCGTAAGGGACGAGGGACGTGACGACGGACTCCCCGGCCTGCCCGGTGGCGGGCGACGGTTCCGCGGACGTCGGTGCCTCCGCGCCCGCATCCACCAGCGCCGGAGCGTGGAACGCCCCGACCACCGCCGCGACCGGGCGCCCCCCGGCCGCGGCGCGGGCGATCGCCGTCCGCATGTACGCCTCCCGGGCCAGGTCCACCGGCGGCACCCCGCCCGACGACTCCGCGTCGCGGCGCAGGGCCCAGCCGACGCCGAGGGCCGCCCGGCGGACCGCGTCGGGTGCGCAGCCGGGAGCGAGGACCTCGACCGCGCGGTCCCACAGGTCGTCACCGTCGCGGCCGGTGCCGGCGGCGCTGAGGGCGTCGGCGAAGACGGGCCCCGGCCCGCTCGCCCGTTCCGGCGCGGAACCCTCCGCCGAGGTGACCGCCTCCGCGTTCCAGCCGGCATCCGACAGCGGAAGGTCGCAGGCCACGACCTCGACGCCGCGTTCCCGGGCCCACCGGAGGGCGGCCAGCTCGGGGGAGAAGTCGGCGAAGGGATAGAAACCGAGCCGTCCGTCCTCCCGGGCCCCGGCCACGGCCACCGGCGCGAGGGTGCCGGGGTCGGCCAGATGGGGCAGCCAGGACTGGAAGTCGGCGGGCAGCTCCACGCAGACGGCCTCGGCGCCGGAGGCGTCCAGCAGGGAGGGCACGACCGCGGCCAGTGCCGGGCTGTGGTGGCGTACGCCGAGCAGGTACGGCCGTACCGAGCCGGCGAGACCGGCCAGCGCCGCCCGCGGTTCCAGGTGCATGGCCCGCGTCACCGAAGGTTCTCCCGCAGGTCCCACAGGCGGCGCCACATCGCCGAGCCGTCCTCCGCCCGGCGGCGCACCGGGCCGTCCCAGTAGCCGAGCAGCCGGGCGTGGTCGGACGGGTCGTCCTTGCGGACCACTCCGAGGAGATGACCGGGCACCAGGTCGAGGGTGTCGCCGCCGGGGAGGTAGGCCGCGGACACCCCGAGGGACGTGGCGACCTGCACCGCCTCGGCGGTGGACATCACCGTGCCCGGCCGCTCCACGTCCCAGCCCTCGGCCGACCGCCCGGTGCGCAGATCGCGGAAGACGGTGACCAGCACGTCGAGCACGGCGTCGTCCACCCCGAAGGCGGCGCCCGCCCGCTGCACCGCGGCGGTGGCCTGGCCGCGCACGAGCGCGGTCTCCGCGTCGGCGTCCGCGATCGGCTGCACCGTCTCGAAGTTGAACCGGCGCTTCAGCGCGGCCGACATCTCGGACACGCCCCGGTCCCGCAGGTTCGCGGTGGCGATGACGGTGAACCCGGCCGCGGCCGCGACCTGCGCGTCGTCCGTGCCGGACAGCTCGGGCACGCTCACCCGCCGGTCGGACAGGATCGACACCAGTGCGTCCTGCACCTCGGGCAGACAGCGGGTGATCTCCTCGACACGGGCCACCCGTCCGGTGCGCATGGCACTGAGCACCGGCGAGTCCACCAGCGCCTGCCGGGTCGGGCCCTGGGCGAGCAGCAGGGCGTAGTTCCAGCCGTACCGGAAGGCGTCCTCCGTGGTGCCGGCGGTGCCCTGCACGGTCAGGGCGCTGGTGCCGCACACGGCTGCCGCCAGCAGTTCGGACAGCATGGACTTGGCGGTGCCGGGCTCACCGACCAGCAGCAGACCGCGCTCCCCGGCGAGGGTGACCACACAGCGCTCCACGAGGGCGCGTTCGCCGACGAACTTCGGGGCGATCGTCAGCCGGTCGGGCAGCGACTCGTGCGGCTTGGGAAGGGTGAGGGCCTCGCCGCCGCTGCCGCAGACGAAGGTCACCACCGCACGCGGGGTCAGCGCCCACCCCGGCGGGCGCGGGCCGTCGTCGTGGGCGGCGAGGAAGGCGAGTTCGGTGGCGTGGCGCTCCTCGGCGGGCAGTGTCTGCCGGGGCGGAAGCGTGGTGGGGACCGTTTCGGTCGAGGTCATGGTCGTCCTTGGTCGTACGTGTCGTGTCGCGTGCTGTCAGGCATCTTGTGCGGGACCGCGGTACTTCGGTCCGGGGTCTGCCGGGGTTCGGGTTCCGGGTTCCGGGTTGGTACGGGGGGTTCGGGGTCCGGATCTGCTGGGGTCCGGGGTCTGCCGGGGTTCGGGTTCAGGGTTCCGGGTTGGTACGGGGGGTTCGGGGTCCGGATCTGCTGGGGTCCGGGTTCCGCGTTGGTACGGGCTCCGGGTTCGTCTGGGGGAAGGCTTCCGGGGCCGTCCGGGGGTTCAGGGTTCGGGTTGGTCCGGGATCCGGGTTCCGGGTTCGTGCGGGGCACGAATCCGGCGGGGTCGGCGGCTGCCGTGCGTTCTGCGGCAGGGAGCGGCGAGGCACCGCGCCCCCGCGGTGCCTGCGCCGGTCAGCGGCGCCGCCGTCCTCTCCGGAGCAGCGGCGGCGTCGCCACCGGCCGTTTCAGCGGCGCCGCCGCCCCCGCCTGAGCTTCAGCTCCTCGAAGCGCGGAGCGTCGCCGTCCTCGATCCGCTGCCAGGTCCTGCGGTAGAGCTCGGCGGCCGGCTCGCCCGGCACGACCACGCCCAGCAGGGCGTGTTCGCCGCTGGTCAGGTCGTACAGCGGCAGCTTCCACTGCTCCAGCGGCAGACGCGGGGAACTCAGGACCGTCCAGCCGCCCGGCAGGAACAGCGACCGTCCCGCCCGGGCCCGGTCCGCCTGCACCACCAGGTCCGTGGCGGCCAGTTCGGCCCGGGCCGCCTTGAGCCGGGCAGGCCGCCACCCGGTCCACCGGGCCGTGTTGCGGTCGGTGGGGTCGGGCATCGCGAGCAGGGTCAGATACAGCGTGGCGGCGTCCTCGCCGATGCCGTACGCCTCGGCCGCCTCGGTCACCAGCCCGGGCACCGAACGGCTCGGGTCCTGCGGCCACCAGGTGCCGTCCTTGCCCCGCTCGCCCGCCACCGGTTCGCCCGGTTCCGCCAGCAGGGCCGCGAACCGCGGGTCACGGGCGGTCCGCAGCGCCACCTCGGCGGGGAACGGCCGCTGGTCGTCCAGCCGCAGCACCGGCAGATACGGGTCCTGGCCCGCGGCGTCCAGCAACGCGGTCCGGATGCCCGGTGCCGGCTGGTCGTCGTGGGTGGCGAGGACCACCGCGCCGTACCGCTCGAAGCCCTTGCCGACCTCGGTGGGCGTGCCCGCCGCCTTGCGGAACTGGGGGAGGCTGACGTAGCGGCCGAGGTCGAGCATCAGCCCGGGATGGGCGAGCCGGTCCCGCACCGCCGCCAGCGCGCCGGGCAGCACGGATCGGACCGGGTCGCCGACGGGCAGCCGGTGGGCGAGCCAGGCGAGCAGCGCGACCGAACCGGTCAGGGTGTCCGCGGTGAACCCCTGGGTGTCCTTGCCGACGGGCTGGACCCGGTCCCCCTTGACCTTCCACTCGAGGTCACGGCTCAACTCGGGCGCGGCGGGCGGGTCCAGCAGCGCGGGCAGCGCCCGGCCCACGTCCCAGTGCGCGGGCCGCAGCGCACGCTTGGCCTCGGAGAGCAGCGCCTCGGGGACTGCCGTACGCCGGCCCACCCTGCTGTTCCAGATCTCGGCCGCGGCCGCCACGTCCGGACCGTCCGTCCACAGCCGGGCGGGGTCGGCGGGCAGCAGGGCGGCCACGACGGCCCGCCGGACGTCCGCGTCCAGCCCGCTCAACTCGTCCTTGGCGACGGCGGCTTCGGCCACCTTCACCCCGAGAGTGGTCCGCGCCTCGGCCGACAGGAACGACCTCTGGTACGTGTCCACCTGTGGCAGCCCGGCCACCACCAGCCGTGCCATCGTCGGCGTGACACCGGTGAGCCGGGCGAACTCCTCGGCCGCCTCCGGGAACCATCCGGCGGCGCCGCGCTCGGTCAGCTCGGTGAGGAACGCCGTCAGCCAGCCCGCCTCGCGGTCCTCGCCGACCGCGGACGAGGAACGCACCGTGTAGGGCGCCGGAACCTCGAACCCGCCCGCGGGGTCATGGACGTACGCGGTGAACAGACAGCCCTTCTTCCGGCTCGCCGACTCGTGGTCCACGACCGCGAGGCAGGCGCCGCCGCCCAGCGGCACCACCCCGCGCGCGTTGCCGTCGCGCCATTCGTCCGCGGGCGTAAGAACATGAGCGGCGTCGAGGTGCAGCCGCGTCTTGCGCAGGCGCCCGGACGCGACCCCCAGCGAGTCGAGTTCGCGGAGGAGTTCCGTCAGGGCCGCCCGGTGCTCCGGTGCGGTGGTGGCCGACGCGGCCCGCACCGCCAGGGCCGTGCCGTGGTCGAGCAGGGTCTCCAGGCTCACCGGACCGGTGGGCACCTCCGGCCCGTCGAAGTGGAGGCGCACGGCCGGTCCCTCCGGTACGGGCCCGGCCGCCCGCCGTGCCGCCCGGCCGAACACGCGCAGTCCGCGGAAGGTGGTGTGCTCCGCGTCCCCGGGACGGCTCCACCAGTAGCCGCTGGAGGTGCCGAGTCCGCCGAGCGCGTCGTGCAGCAGTCCGTCCGAGGGGCCGACCGGTCCCTCGTCCTCCAGGCCGCCGGTCAGCGCCCGGTCGAGGCGGTCCGCGGCCGCGTCCAGGACGGCCTGCTGGGCTGCGGCGTGGCGCACCGCTCCGGCGATACCCGCGGCCAGCCGGTCGTCGGTGACCGGCAGGAGCGTACGGATCGTGGTGGGCAGTTCCGCCCTGTCCCCGGCGGTCTCCGACGCGGCGGCCTTCAGCAGTGCCGCGGCCGTGTCCCGGTCGATCCGGCGCAGCGCCTCGGAGCCCTGCGGATCACGGGGCCGCAGGCACTCCCAGTACTGCACCGGCGGCAGCAGCAGGGAGCCCTCCGCGAAGACACCGGGTGACCGGTCCGTGTGGACCTCGGAGGTCACGACACCGTCCGGGTCGACCAGGTTGAGCCGCCAGCCGTTGTGGGCGACCGCCCGGGGTCGTTCGTCGCCTGGGAACACCACGGCGAGGACCGGGTTCCCGGAGCCGTCCGGCACGGTGACGGTGCGTCCGGACAGGTCCTGGCCGCGCTGGGAGCCGTCCGGCAGCTTCACCACGCGCCAGCCGGTCAGGCCGTTCACCGGGGCGCACGCGGGGCCGGCGCCGGCTGCCGCGGGCAGTAGCCGGCCCGACCGGAAGGTGCTGCCCGCGGGGGCGTCCCGCAGCGCGTCGGAGAGGAAGGAGGGCAGGCCCTTGCGGCCGCGCTCGCCGGTGGCCGGGTCGTACTCGTACCACCCGATGGTGCCCTGGTCGGAGTTGACCGAGGTCCAGGACCAGAACGAGATGCCGTCGGTGATGACCGAGCGTTCCTCGGGCAGCGTCGTGTCACCGCGGTGGAGGATCCCGCCGCCCGCGGCCCGCCCGCCGCCCGGCAGCGGCAGACTGATCGCCATGTGGCCGCCGTACCAGTTCATCTGCGTACCGCGCGTGCCCCGGCCCTCGAGTTGCTGCGGGTGGTCGGCACGGTGGTGCCAGTAGCCGCGCAGTCCGTCGTCCCGGGTGTTCCAGTGGACGAGCAGTTCGCCGTCGACGTAGTGGAATCCGGGGTCGCCCCAGCTGTCCTTGCGGGGGATCCGCAGATCATGGGTGAGCACGGTGCCCTCGGCGCCGATCACCCGGGCCCGGGCGCCGCCCGCCACGATCAGGTGCGGCCAGGCGTCGGCGACGATCAGGTCCTGGACGCGCTTCTTCGGCACGAGGTGCTCGACCGCTTCCTCCCAGGCGGGCCAGCCGAGTTCATCGAAGAGGCCGGCCCGCAGGGTGCGCGCCAGAACCGGCGCCAGATCGGTTCCGACGGCCTCGCGCACCTCCTCCTCGGCCAGGACCAGGGCCTCGGCCGGCAGCCACCGCAGTCGGTGCAGCGCGGCGGGCAGCTGCGGCAGGCCGGCGGCTGACGACTCCCGGGCGACCTGGCGCATCCACTCCGCCAGCATCGGGCGGCCACCGGGCGACCGGCTCAACATGCGGATCGCCTGCAGCCCGTCCTGGTCGTTGGTGCACCGATCGGCACCGCGCAGGAAGGCCGGCCGGAACCGGGCGTCGGCCGCCACGGCCAGCAGCTCACGCTGTCCGTCGCCCTTCGCCCACTCCTCGAGCCACAGGTACGCCTCCTTGGAAGGATCGGCGACCGGCACCCGAAGGGACAGCAACTGGTCGAGCAGATCGACGTCATGAAGGATCCCCAGCCCACCACCGGACGCGGTGAGTTCGGCGCGCAGTACGTCCGCCATCCGCTCCACCAGCGGGTACAGCTCCGGCAGCCGCGGGGTGGCGCTCCAGGACCGCGCCCGTTCCCGGAAGTTCAGGAACCGCTTCAGCCAGCCCGCCGTGCCGTCCTGCGGCCGCTCCTGAACCGGCAGCGCCGCGTCGCAGAGCCCCGCGGTGGCCCCGCTCTCCTCGAGGATCTCCAGCCACAGCTGCGGCATCTCCTCGTCGGAGCAGCCCGGAACGAGGTTCAGCAGCGTGCCGCGCACCCGCGGATTGCGCCGGGCCAGGGCGACCAGGGCGGCACGGCTGCCCTTCCACCAGCCCGCCGCCGCGCGCTGGGTGGCCGGCAGGCCGAGCAGTTCGCCGAGACAGGCCTGTTCGACGAGATCCGCGTCCTGACCGGCGGCGCGGGCCAGCTTGCGCAGGTCGTTCGCCATCTGCGCGGACGGTGGCAGACCGCCTCCGGTGCGCCGCAGGCACAGCCGGGTGAAGCGGTCGAGTGCCTGCTGGGGCGGGACCCGGGCGGCCAGTTCCCTGGCGTACGCCGAGAGCACCTTCACGGGAAGCGCCCCGGCCAGCGCGAACTCCAGGAAGACGGTGTCCAGCCGCTCCTCGTCCACCGCCAGCCCGTGCTCGGCCTCCGCCGTGCGGGCCCGGGTGAACATCTGCGCCGCGTACTGCGCGTTCTCGTGCGCCAGGAAGACGCGCCCGGCCTGCTCGTAGAAGGTCGGCAGGAAGTGCGGTACGGCGGCGGCCAGCCGGGCGGCCAGCTCACCGTAGGCGTCCAGCGCCGCCTTCGGCCTGGACTTCGCCTGCCGGGCCGCGCGCTCCAACTCGGGTACGACGCCCAGCGCGTGGTGTCCGTCCTCCGGGTGGTGCACCAGCACCCACTCGGGGAAGCCGAGCGACTGCCGCAGCCCCAGTCCGACCTCGGCCGGTTCCGCGTCCGGCTCCAGGCCGAGGAAACCGGCGGCCAGGTCCTCCGCCGCGCCCAGCTCCCCGGCGACCAGCCGCACCACCACGCGGTCGTCCAGCCCCGGATGCCGGTACGTACGGGCCGTCAGCGGCACCGCCCGATCGTCGGCGGCCTCGGTGCCCGGCGGCAGGACCGCCCCCGCCTTGAGCAGGTCCTCGTACCGGTCCCGCGCCTCGCCTGCGCCCATCTCCGTGTCCGTCATGCCCGTTCCCCCGCTCACGCGCTCTTCCCCTCCTCGATCGTGCGTCCGGCATACAGCGCGGCGGCCATCCGCATCCCCTCCGACCAGGCCACCGGGCCGACCTCACGCAGCGGCAGCGAACGCCCGTCCGGTCCGTGCCAGGTGAGGTTGCCGGTCTCCACCTCCTCGTCCCAGTACGGCTCCCCGATCCACACCGACGCCTCCACCGTGTGCCCGCCGTCGCGTACCCGGGCCGTGGCGTAGCCGCCCGACACCCGGTAGCCGAGGGAGGTGGCCCGGGCCGCGAGCGTGAAGCGGGAGGGGAACCTGCCCCCGGAGAACTCCCGCACCGCACCCGCCCCGGCGTCGATGTCATCCGGGGAGTCCGGCTTGCGCCATATGGCGCGGTGAATCTGCTCGACGCGCTGCACGATCCCCAGCTCCGCCGCGAACTCCCGCAGGTCCTCCAGGTCCGGCAGGAGCACCGGGTGCGGCAGCGTCACCGTCCTGGGCGACAGCCGGACCGTCTCGCCGTCCAGGTCCACCAGCCGCAGTTCACCGGAGTCGGTGGCGCCCCGCAGGAAGCCCACCTCCTCCGGGTCGTCACCGACCACGGCCAGATCGCGCAGCGCCGACTGCCACGCCTCGTCCGGCCAGACCCGGGCCAGCAGCCCGGTGGGCACCGGCAGCGACGACACCATCCAGGTGTCCACCTGGGCGACACAGGCGGCCGCGTGGCGGTCCAGCCATTCGGTGAGCCGGCGCAGCCGGTCGACCTCCGGATGGTCCCGCAGCGCCTTGGGGAGCGACTTCAACTGCCGCCCAGCCGCCCGGCCCGCAGTGGCCCTCGCCGCCACCCGCCCCTCCACCAGGGCGACTTCGTACCCGTCACCCGCTGCCAGCCAGCCCACCGGAACCCCGCCTTCCGCATCAAGAGCACAACCGGCGCGCGACAAGGGCACCGGAAATCAGCACAGTTCGGCCGGGGCAATTCCGGCCCAGTGCGACGATGCACGGAACGTTAGCGGTGGCCACTGACAATCGGTACGGGTTGCCGCCAATGCCCGTCTCGCGCACCACCCGCCGGTAGCCGCGGCACTCTGCGGGAGCGGTCCCGGCCCGGTACGGGACGCACGTCGCCTGTCGGTTTCCCTTTCCGTGGCGCGCACCCGCCTGTTTCATGGCGAAGCCCTGCCGGGAGCTTTACCGCGAGCCCATTGAAGGCGGGACGGGGGCGCACAACGATGGGAGGTGCGGCCGCGCGTGAAGTTCTGAGGCCGACTCCCTGGTGCCCGCCGTCCCTGATGCCTTATCGGCCTCCCCCGATCAGGGTCGGCGGGACGGCCGCGTCCACCTCCGCGCGCCCATCGGCCTTGCGCGGGCAGCAGTTGTCAGGCGGCGGCAGCAGCCGTCGGCTCGCGGGCGGCGGCAGTGAGACTGCGGGCAGCGGCCGCCCGACGGCGGGCAGCAGCCGTGAGACCGCGGATGAAGTTGCCGTCAGACTGCGGGCAGCCGCTGTCAGACCGTGGGCAGCGGCTGTTCGGCCCAGATGGTCTTGCCGTTGTGCCCCTGCCGGGTACCCCAGGCCTGCGTCAGCTGGGCGACCAGCAGGAGACCGCGGCCGCCCTCGTCGAACGTGCGGGCCCGGCGCAGGTGCGGCGCGGTGGTGCTGCCGTCCGACACCTCGCAGATGAGGCTGCGGTCATGGATCAGCCGTAGCTGGATGGGTGGCCGGGCGTGCCGGATGGCGTTGGTGACCAGCTCGCTGACGACCAGCTCGGTGATGAACACGGCTTCCTCCAGGCCCCATTCGGCCAGTTGCCGACAGGCGTTCCGGCGTGCCCCGGCCACTTCGGCCGGGTCGGGCGGCACGTCCCAGGTCGCCACGTGCGACGCGTCCAGTACCCGGGTGCGGGCCAGCAGCAGCGCCACGTCGTCGGTGGGACGGTCCGGGAGCAGCGACCGCAGCACCATGTCGCAGGTGTCCTCCAGTGAGGCGCTCGTCCGCCGCAGCACCTCACGCAGGGTCTCGGCGCCCTCGTCGATGTCATGGCCCCGGGCCTCGATGAGCCCGTCCGTGTACAGCGCGAGGACGCTGCCCTCGGGGATCTCCAGCTCGGTGGACTCGAAGGGCAGGCCGCCCAGTCCCAGCGGAGGACCCGCCGGCACGTCGAGGTAGTCCACGGTGCCGTCCGGGGTGGCCAGCACGGGCGCCGGATGGCCCGCGCGGGCCAGCGTGCAGCGGCGGGAGACCGGATCGTAGACGGCGTACATACACGTGGCCCCGATCTCGCCGGCCGCGCCGACCGTGCTGCCGGTCCCCGCGTCGCCCACGGCCTCGGCCTCGGTCGCCAGCCGGTCGACCTGGTCGTCCAGGTGTGTCAGCAGTTCGTCGGGCGGGAGATCGACGTCGGCCAGGGTGCGTACCGCGGTGCGCAGCCGCCCCATGGTCGCCGAGGCCTGGACACCGTGGCCGACGACGTCACCGACCACCAGTGCCACCCGGGCCCCGGACAGCGGGATCACGTCGTACCAGTCGCCGCCGACCCCGGCCCGGGTGCTCGCGGGCAGATAGCGGGAGGCGACCTCGACGGCGGCCTGCTCGGGGAGCCGCTGCGGCAGCAGACTGCTCTGCAGCGTGAGCGAGGTGGAGCGCTCACGGGAGTAGCGGCGGGCGTTGTCGATGCACACGGCGGCCCTGGCGGTGATCTCCTCGGCCAGCAGCAGATCGTCCTGCTCGAAGGGCTCAGGGCGCCGGTGCCGGGAGAAGGTGGCGGCCCCCAGGGTGAGGCCGCGGGCCCGCATCGGCACGGCGATCACCGAGTGGAAGCCGAACCGCCGCATGCGTTGCGCACGGTCCGGTGAATGGCGCTCCAGTTCCTGAAGCGCGGACGGGGTCACCTGGTGGACGAGGGGACGTCCGGTGGCCAGGCACACGGCGGCGGGTGTGCCGTCGGGGTAGGCCGTCACCGTGCCGCGCCCGACCGCGACCTCCGGGCAGCCCGGGAGGACCGACTGGTAGGCGACGCGTCGTAGCATCACGGGGCTGCGCGGGGCGCCCCGCGGCGGATCCTCGCCGCCTTCGATGGACGGCAGCAGATCCACGGTGACGAAGTCCGCGAGTTGCGGGACGGCCACATCGGACAGTTCCTGCGCGGTACGGGCCAGATCGAGCGTGCTGCCGATGCGGATGCTCGCGTCGTTCAGCAGGACCAGCCGCTGCCGGGCCAGATGCTGCTCGGTCATGTCGTGCGCCGACAGCAGCACGCCCCGCAGGGCGCCGCCGGAGTCCCGAATGGGGGCGAGCGACACCGTCCACACGCTCTCCCGTTCGTGGCCCGCCAGCCGCAGCGCGACCTGCAGGTGCTGCTGCTCGCCGGTCTGCAGGGCGCGGCGCATGCCCTGTTCCGTGCGCTCGCTCTCCGGGGCGTGGACGATCTCCGACGCGCGCAGCCCGCGCATCTCCTGCTCGGTGAGGCCGATCACGCGTTCCATGTCCGCGTTCGCGCGCCGGAGCCTGAGGCCGCTGTCGTAGAGGGCCATGGTCCACGGGGACTGGGTGAACGCCCACTGCTCGAACGACTCGTCCTCGAGGACGGGTGCGGGGCGGGTCACCGGTGTGACCAGCAGCCAGTGCGCGTGGTCCGTGTTCTGTGCCAGCCGATGGGCCAGCAGGCTCACCGTGAGCGGGTGGCCGTCCCGGTGCAGCAGCGTCGCCGTGCCGTTCCACCGCGGCGCGGCTGCCGTGGGGCGCGGCGCACCGGAGGGCGGCCCGTCCGCGAGCAGCGCGGCGGCCGCCCGGCCGACGACGTCCTGGGGCGGGTGTCCGAGCAGTCGGCGTGCTCCCTCGTTCCACCCGGTCACGATGCCGTGCCGGTCGAGGGTGACCCGGGCGGTGGCCGCCTCGTCGACGAGCTCCTCCGACCAGGCGGGATGGCCGTCGTCCCCGGCTGCGGGTGCTGATCTCGTCATGGCGCTCGTCCCGCTCACTCGGGTCACTCAGGGAGCACGATTCCTAGGATCATATGCGAGATATGTGGCAGATGTTCCTGTCGTGGATTCGTTCTCGCGCTGTGCGAGTGAGAGGCCACGGTGCGCGATGGGCTCACGCCGGGAGAACGGCGGTATGGCCCGTTGGTTCCCGGCGGTATGGCCAGGTAGTGCCCGGCGGTACGGACGGTGGTGTCCGGCGATCGACCGGTGTTGTCCGGCGGTCGAAAACGCGTTTTCCGGTCGGCGGTAGGACGTGAATCGGTAATCCTCGACCGAGTTCGATCGACCCCGGAAACGGCCGGGCCGCAAGGGCGGAAGCCGGGCTACATTCGCCGAAAAGCCGGTGACGCGCGCCCTGTTCGGCCGGGGCGGGCGCCGGGAAACGGGGGTCGGACCGATTGCGCCGTGGCTGGTACGGGAGGTCCGGATCGCGCTGGGGGTGGCCGTGCTCGTGACGGGGTGCGGCAACTCCGGCCGGTCGTCCGCGTCGAATCCAACTCGGCGGCGGAGGACGGTCAGTGGGCATACCCACCGAGCCCCCGACCCTTCCTGCTTTTCCCCTGGTCCTTCCCGTTGTTCCCTTCGTCCTTCTCGTTCCTCGCGTCCTGCCGGCCCTGCCGGTCATGCCGGTTCTCTCGGTTTCCTCGATTCCTTCGCACACCCGTCATGCTCACGGCCGAGCACCCCGTCGGCCCTCCAATAAACTGCCGAACAATGCCGAAAACCCGCCATGAGCCGGTGGCCCCGACCCGAAGCCAGTGGCTGGCGCCCGGGGCCGCGATCGACGCCCACCGCCACCACGACCACCAGATCGTCTACGCGGCCCGCGGTGTGCTCTCCGTCACCACCGACGCCGGCTCCTGGGTCGCCCCCGCCACCCGCGCCATCTGGGTACCGGCCGGGACCGTGCACGCCCACCAGGCCCACGGCGAACTCGAGTTGCACCTGGTCGGCCTGCCCGCGGCCGACAACCCGCTGAACCTGACCGAACCGACCGTGCTGAGCGTCGCCCCCCTGCTGCGCGAGCTGATCCTCGCCTACACCCGCGCCCCCGACGACGACAGCCCCGAACGCGCCCGCCTGCGAGCCGTCCTGCTCGACCAGTTGAGGGCCTCACCGCAGCAACCGTTGCACCTGCCCGCCCCCACCGCCCCCCAACTCAGGGCGCTCAGCGCCATCCTGCACACCGACCCGGCCGACAACCGCACCCTCGCCGAACTGGGCAGGGAGGTCGGGGCGAGCGACCGTACCCTCTCCCGCCTGTTCAAGGCCGACGTCGGCATGACCTTCCCGCAGTGGCGCACCCAACTACGCCTCCACCACGCGCTGGTCCTGCTCGCCGAGGGCACACCCGTGACCACCGTGGCGCACCGGTGCGGCTGGTCGTCCGCCAGCGCCTTCATCGACGTCTTCCGCCGCGCCTTCGGACACACCCCGGGCCGCCGCACCGGACTTCACCCCACCCGGATGCCGACGATGCAGGTGTCGTCGTCCGTGTCCGACTTGCTGTAGGTGAGCAGACGGTCCAACTGCTGGTCCAGCGTCGGCGAGACCATACGGGCCTCGGTCAGCAGATGGGCGAGCGACTCCTCCACCGAACGGTCACGACGCTCGACCAGGCCGTCCGTGTACATCAGCAAGGTGTCGTCGGCCTCCAGACGCACCTCGTGCTCCTCGTACACCGCCTCCGGAACCGCACCCAGCAGCAGGCCCTTGAGCAGCGGCAACGGCGCGGCCTCGGCGCCACGCACCAGGACGGGCGGCAGATGACCGGCCCGGGCCCAGCGCAGTGTGTGGCTGTCCGGTTCGTACAGTCCGCACACCGCGGTGGCGGTGACCGTGCCCGTCAGATGGTGCGCCACCATGTTGAGCCAGGACAGCAACTGACCCGGCCCGGCGCCCGTCACGGCCAGCCCCCGCAGCGCGTTGCGCAGGACGACCATGCTGGTCGCCGCCTCGATGCCGTGTCCCGCCACGTCACCCACGCACAACAGCACCAGGCCGGACGGCAGGAGCACCGCGTCGTACCAGTCGCCGCCCACCAACTGCTCGGTCTCCGCGGGCCGGTAGCGCACGGCCACCTGAAGGCCCTCGGCCCGCAGCGGGGCGTGCGCCGGGGGCATGATGGCGTGCTGCAACTGCAGGGCCAGCCGGTTGCGTTCGGACGCCTGCTGCTCGGTGTGGGCGAGTTGGTCACGCGTCGCGGCGAGCGCCACCTCCGTCCAGTGCTGGGCCGAGATGTCCTGGTAGGCGCCGCGCACCGCGAACAGCCGGCTGTCGGCGTCGAGTACCGGCTCGGCCGCCACCCGGATGTGCCGGGTCACCCCGTCGGGGCGCTGCAGCCGGAAGGCCACGGACGCGGGCCGGCGTTGGTTCAGCAGCGCGCGCAGGAACCTGCCGATGGCGACCGCGTCGTCCGGGTGGGCGTGGGCGGGCAGGTCCTCCAGCGGCACCGGGGCGCTCGACTGCGGCTTCCCGTAGAGGCTGAACAGCTGGCCGTTCCAGGTGATCTCGCCGGTCAGCAGGTTCTCCTCGAAGCCGCCGATACGGCCGAGGCGCTGGGCGTGCTGCAGCAGGCTCGCCAGCCGTGCCGTCTCGTCCTCCACGCGCCAGATCAGCAGCACGCTGTTGCCGTGCCGGCTGATGTTTATGTCGGCCACCGCCGCCAGCGGGACGTCGTCCACCAGCGCCGTCAGGCTCATACGGTGGGCGCGGAAGGGCTCGCCGGTGGCGTAGACGCGCTCGATACGGTCGAAGAGTTCGCTCTCCCCGGCGGCCATCGGGTAGGCCTCCAGCAGCAGCGCACCGCTCACGACACCCCGCGGCCGGCCGGCGGGGTCGAGGAAACGGCTGTTGACGTGCCGGATGCGGAAGTCGACGAGATCCCCTGCGGCGTCGAGGTGCGGAACCAGCACCAGCGCGGGATCGTGCAGCCCGTCGGCGAGATCCATCAACTCCGCGGCGTCCGGCGAGACAAGCGACCCGGGGAACCCGTCGTCGGGGTGCGCCGGCGCATGGGTCTGGAGCGTGTGGGCGCACAACTCGGCCAGGGCCTCGACCTGACGGACGATCTGCGGCGACTGCGGCGGCAGCGGAGCCGGCCAGGCGATCTCCAGGACCCCGTGGACACGACCACCGGTACCGGCGGGAAGGGCGGCCCGACCGCCCTCCGGATGGTGGTGCCGGCCGATGGACGGCAGACCGGTCTCGGCCAGCGACGTGATCCATTGCCCGGCGCGCTCGGCGAGACCGCAACGCGCCACGGTCGCCACACCCGGAGGCACATAGCGCCAGCGTCCCGCCTCCGCCGACGAGAACCCGGCGCTGCCCGCGAGACTCAGGGAACCGTCGGTGCCCGCGGCCCAGATCGCCACCGCCACCGCACCGAGCGGGGTCAGCGCGTGCTCCAGCAGGGAGTCCGCGACGGCCTGCGTGTCGTCCGCGGCCAGCACACCGCTCTCGGCCGCCCGCAGCCGCACCGCGGAGGAGCCGTCCTCCGCCGCCGCGGAACCGGCCGCGGCGGCCAGGAAGGCCGTGGTCACCTCCGAAACACGGTCACGTGACGCCTGGTTGATGACCTCGACGGCGAACTCCAGTTGTGTGACACCCGCCTGCTCGGCCAACTCGGCCAGCTGCCGGGCCGCCCCGGCCGGCCCGCACCTCAACCGCTCGACCAGGATGCCCTTGGCAAGCTCGATCAGCGCCCGGCCGTCGGCCTCGGCCTGCGCCGCCCGCACCTCCCGCCGCAGACGTTCCACGGTGGCGGCCAGCCTGCCCACGGGCGACGGGGGCACGCCCGCCGGCTCAGTCGGCTCGCCGACCGGGCGCACGCCGGCCGGCTCGGACGGCTGCTGGTCATCGCTCACGGTGTGCCTGTTCGTCGTCGGCTGGGACGTCCGGGGACGCGGTAGGGTCGGTTTGCCGGTGTTGGTGTTGGTGCCGGGTGGTGTCGGCACTGCGGGTTCGCACGGCGGGTTCCTCACCGTGCTGACTTCTCACCCGTTTCATGAGGGCAGCAGCCAGCGCCTGACGCGGGTGATGAGGTCATCGGTGTCGACGGGCTTGGTGACGTAGTCGTTGGCACCCGACGCCAGGGACTTCTCCTGGTCACCCGGCATCGCCTTCGCGGTGACGGCGATGATGGGCAGGTCCGCGTACTGGGGCATCTTCCGGATCTCGGCGGTGGCGGCGTAGCCGTCCATCTCCGGCATCATCACGTCCATCAGGACGATCGAGACCTCCGGATGGGCGAGCAGCGCCTCGATGCCCTTGCGGCCGTTCTCCGCGTGCAGGACCCGGAAGCCGTGCAGCTCCAGGATCCCGCTCAGGGCGAAGAGATTGCGGGCGTCGTCGTCGACGACCAGCACGGTGCGGCCGACGAAGGCGTCGTCCACGGGCTGCGCCGCCGTGTGCTGCGGCTCCTCCGCGCGCACCAGGGACAGTGCGTCCCCCGGCTCCTCAGCGGACAGGTGCAGCACGACGCGCTCACGCAGTTCGTCCAGGCTGGAGAGGAAGTCGAGCGGCCGGCCCGCCGAACGGGACTGCAAAGCCCGCTCCTGCGCGAGATCCATGCGGTGACCGCTGTGCACCAGCACGGGAACGCTCGCGAGCGCCGAGTCGCCCTGTACGGCCTGCAGGAAACGGGACGCCTCGTCGTCCGGCATGCCGAGCTCCAGAACGACGCAGTGGCAGGGTTCCGCGGCCAGCGCACTCGCCGCCTCCTGCGCTCCGGCTGCCGTGATGATGTCGATCGCCTCGCTCGGGTCGCCGTCGCCCCGGCTGCGGGCGATGTCCGCGACCGCGCTCTCGGCGACGAGTGTCAGCAGCCCCCGCGTGCGGCCCTCCACCACCAGCAGCCGGCGCCTGCGCTGCCCGGGCAGGCCGGGCAGGCCGACCACCGGACGGGGTACCACCACGGCGTCCGAGGCGATCTGGGCAGTGGGCTGCTCGGCCGGCCGGCTGCCCGCCAGCACCTCCTCGAAGTCGGCGCGGGACACGGGCAGGAACAGCGTGAACGTACTGCCCTGCCCCGGCGTGCTGTCCACCGTGACGGCGCCGCCGAGCAGATGGGCGATCTCCCGGGTGATCGACAGCCCGAGACCGGTGCCGCCGTACTTGCGGCTCGTCGTACCGTCCGCCTGCTGGAACGCCCCGAAGATGGTCTCCAGTTGCTGCTCGGGGATGCCGATACCGGTGTCCTTCACCCGGAAGGCCACGACGCTGCCGCCCCGGTAAACCTCCGCCGGCACCTCGTCGGCGGCGGCCGGTTCGATGCGCAGTTCCACGCTGCCCCGCTCGG
This sequence comes from Streptomyces cavernae, assembly GCF_004023625.1. Lineage (GTDB taxonomy): Bacteria > Actinomycetota > Actinomycetes > Streptomycetales > Streptomycetaceae > Streptomyces > Streptomyces cavernae. Next base: position 219,308 of record NZ_RPDJ01000005.1, read on the forward strand.
TGAACTTCACCGCGTTCGACAGCAGGTTGCGCAGGATCTGCCGCAGCCGCGAGTCGTCCGTGAGCAGATCGGCGGGCGCGCCGGTGGCGGTGGTGATGGTGAAGTCCAGGCTCTTCTGCGTGGTCATCGGCCGGAACGTGGCCTCGACGTACTCCAGCAGCTGCCGCAGCGCGACCGGTTCCGGAGTGACGTCCATCTTGCCGGCCTCGACCTTCGACAGATCGAGGATGTCGTTGATCAGCTGCAGCAGGTCCGATCCGGCGGAGTGGATGATGCCCGCGTACTCCACCTGCTTCGGCGTGAGATTGCGGGACGGGTTCTGCGCCAGCAACTGGGCCAGGATCAGCAGGCTGTTCAGCGGGGTGCGCAGCTCGTGGCTCATGTTCGCCAGGAACTCCGACTTGTACTTCGAAGCCAGCGACAGCTCCTGGGCCCTGGTCTCCAGTTCCTGCCGCGCCTGCTCGATCTGAAGGTTCTTCGCCTCGATGTCGCGGTTCCGGTCGGCCAGCAGGGACGCCTTCTCCTCCAGCTCGGCGTTGGAACGCTGCAGTTCCTCCTGCTGTACCTGCAGTTCCTCGGAACGCTCCTGCAGTTCGGCCGTCAGACGCTGCGACTCCTCCAGCAGCTCGTCGGTCCGGGCGTTGGCCACGATGGTGTTGAGGTTGACGCCGATGGTCTCCATCAGCTGTTCCAGGAAGTCCCGGTGGGTCTCGGTGAAGCGGCTGACCGACGCCAGCTCGATGACGCCCAGGACCTGGTCCTCGACCACGATGGGCAGCACCACCAGCGCGGTCGGCGCGATCCGGCCGAGCCCCGAGGAGATCGCCACGTATCCCGGCGGGAGTTCGTCCACGCCGATCGTCCGCCGGTTGCGGGCCGCCTGGCCGACGAGCGAGCGCCCCACGGGGATGCGGTTGGGCCGGGAGTCGTCGTCGGGGAAGCCATAGGAGCCCACCAGCCGCAGTTCGGGCCCCCGGTCGGTGTCCTCCGCCAGGTAGAAGGCGCCGTACTGGGCCGACACCAGCGGCGTCAGCTCATCCATGATCAGCTCGGCGACGACGGGCAGATCACGGTGCCCCTGCATCAGGCCCGAGATCCGGGCGAGGTTGGTCTTCAGCCAGTCCTGCTCCTGGTTGGCCCGTGTCGTCTCTCTCAGCGACTCCACCATGGAGTTGATGTTGTCCTTGAGCTCGGCGACCTCGCCCGACGCCTCCACGGTGATCGAACGCGTCAGATCGCCCTCGGCGACGGCGCTGGCGACCTCGGCGATCGCACGGACCTGCCGGGTGAGGTTCCCGGCCAGTTCGTTGACGTTCTCCGTCAGCCGCTTCCAGGTGCCGGAGACACCCTCCACCTCGGCCTGGCCGCCGAGCCGCCCCTCGCTGCCGACCTCCCGCGCCACCCGGGTCACCTCGGCGGCGAACGACGACAACTGATCCACCATCGTGTTGATCGTGGTCTTGAGCTCCAGGATCTCGCCGCGGGCGTCGACGTCGATCTTCTTCGACAGATCACCGTTGGCCACCGCGGTCGTCACCAGCGCGATGTTGCGGACCTGACCGGTCAGGTTGTTCGCCATCGAGTTGACGTTGTCGGTGAGGTCCTTCCAGGTCCCCGCCACGTTCGGCACGTGCGCCTGACCGCCGAGGCGGCCCTCGGTGCCCACTTCGCGGGCGACGCGGGTCACTTCGTCGGCGAACGCGGACAGCGTGTCGACCATCGTGTTGATGACTTCCGCCAGCGCCGCGACCTCGCCCTTCGCCTCGACCGTGATCTTCTGGGAGAGGTCGCCGCGCGCCACGGCCGTGGCCACCTGGGTGATCGAACGGACCTGACCGGTCAGGTTCGACGCCATCACGTTGACGTTGTCCGTCAGGTCCTTCCACGTGCCCGAGACACCGCGGACGGTGGCCTGCCCGCCCAGATTGCCCTCGGTGCCCACCTCGCGGGCCACTCGGGTGACCTCGTCGGCGAAGGCGGACAACTGGTCGACCATCGTGTTCATCGTGTTCTTCAGCTCGAGGATCTCGCCCCGCGCGTCCACGCTGATCTTCTGCGACAGGTCGCCCTTGGCCACCGCGGTCGCCACCTGGGCGACATTGCGGACCTGGGTCGTGAGGTTGCCCGCCATGAAGTTGACGGAGTCCGTCAGATCGCGCCAGGTGCCCTTGACGCCCTGGACGTCCGCCTGACCGCCGAGGCGGCCCTCGGTGCCGACCTCGCGGGCGACGCGGGTGACCTCGTCGGCGAAGGCGGACAGCTGGTCGACCATCGTGTTGATGGTGTTCTTCAGCTCGAGGATCTCGCCCCGCGCGTCCACGGTGATCTTCTGGGAGAGATCGCCCTTGGCCACCGCGGTCGTCACCTGGGCGACGTTGCGGACCTGGGCGGTGAGGTTGCCCGCCATGAAGTTGACGGAGTCGGTCAGGTCCCGCCAGACGCCACCGACACCGGGCACCTGCGCCTGGCCGCCGAGGCGCCCCTCGCTGCCGACCTCGCGGGCGACGCGGGTGACCTCGTCGGCGAAGGCGGACAGCTGGTCGACCATCGTGTTGACGGTCTCCTTCAGCTGCAGGATCTCGCCCTGGGCGTCCACGTCGATCTTCTGGGAGAGGTCGCCCTTGGCCACCGCCGTCGCCACCTGAGCGATGTCCCGGACCTGCGTGGTCAGATTGCCCGCCATCGCGTTCACGGAATCGGTCAGATCGGCCCAGGTGCCGGAGACCCCCGGCACCTCCGCCTGCCCGCCCAGCGTCCCCTCGGTGCCCACCTCGCGCGCCACACGCGTCACCTCGGAGGTGAAGACGGACAACTGGTCGACCATTCCGTTGAAGACGGTCGCGATGTCCCCGAGGAGGCCCTCGCCGTCATCCGGCAGCCGGGTGCCGAAGTCCCCGTCCCGTACGGCGGTCAGCCCCGCGAGCAACTGCCGCAACTCCTGTTCGCCCGGAGCCCGTTCCGTGGCCTCAGTGGTCCTGCTGGTCATGCGCACCCTCGTTCCGCTCCCCAAGAGTCCTCGTACGAGAACTCGGAACCGCGCCGGGCCCGCGAACGGCCCCGCTGGTCGCCCCCGCATTCCCCTCGGTGTTTCCGCAGCTCACGGATCTTCCCGAGGAGAAAATACGCCGCAGGTTAACTCAGTTGCCGTGCGACAACCAAAGCGCAGTGCAAAGATCTCGGGCCCGGCGGGGAGACACGGATCGAACACGCATGGAGACGCCGGATCGGGGTAAGAGGGAGGGCGCTTTGAGGGTGTGTCAGTTGTTGATGTTGGTATTGACGGTTTGTCACCTGCGCCAGATCTCGCGGTACGCCTCCCGGTAGCCCGACGGATTCCAGGTGGTGACGCCCTCGCTGTTGCCGGCCGTGCTGATGTGCACGGGAGCGACGTAGCCGCTGGCGGGCCGGCCGGAGAACGCGCGGTTGAACTCGTCGATGATCTGCCAGCCCTGCAGGGACAGCGGCTCGGGGACGGTGGCGGCCTGGTACCGCTCGCTGTTGACGCGCTGGAAGGCCGAGGGGTCGCCGTCCCCCGCGCCGATGTTGAAGGGCGGGCCGGACCCCTCCTTGCCGGCGGCGCGGAAGGCGGCGGCGGCGTCGGCGAAGTACAGGTCGTTGATGGCCACGGAGTACGTCCAGTCGTCGCCGAAGCGGGAGAGGAGCGCGGAGATCTCCCGGGGCGTGCGGGTGCTCGCGTCCGGGATCGGGATGTTCTCGTAGGCCAGCAGCCGCACGCCCGAGCAGGTCGCCAGCTCCTTCCGGATCAGCTCGGACTTGTTCTTGGCGAACGGGATCGAGGCGTCGGTGAAGACCACGACACCCGCGTTGCCGTTGGAACGGGCGATGACCCACTGGGCGCTGATCCTCGCCACCTCGTCCACCTCGGTGGTGACGTTGGTGAAGAGCGGCGGCTGCCTGCTCGGACCGGGGGAGGCGACCGCGTGCCAGCCGATGAGCGGGATACCGGCGGCGCTCGCCTGTGCCACCTGCTGCGACGTCGAGTTGGGGTCGAAGCCGCCGATGACGATGCCCGACGGTCTGAGGGCCACGGCCTGGCCCAGCGCCGACTGGATGCCGGCGGGCGTGCCCCCGCCGTCGATCACCCGGACGTTCCAGCCGATGACCCGCGCGGCCTCCCGGACACCGTTCGCCGCACCCGCGACTCCGGGGTTGGTCATGGTCTGCGCTACGTAGACGATGGTCCTGCCGGACACCGCCGGGGGGCCGCTGGTGGGGCCGTCCCAGGGGATGTCGGTCCGCTCGGCCCGGCTCACGGCGGCCTCGGCCGCGTCCTGGACGGCCGGGCAGCCGCTGCGGCCCGTGGCGGTGTCCGCCGGATCGTCCGAGGAGCCGCGTTCGCATCCGGCGAGGACCGCTGTCACGGCCAGCAGGGCGGTGGCGACGAACGGTGCTTTGCGGGTGCCGGGGGTGGGCACGATCCTGAGGCTGCCGGTCCTGTGATTGCAGTGCACGGGAGCTCCTTGCGGGTTTGCGAGGAGAGGGGCCTTGGCGTGACCGGAGGTCACGGAGGCGCTGTCGGCGGTGCCGGCGGCGGTGGCGGCGCCGGCGATGGGGCGGGCGAGTCGCGGGCGGCGGTGGCGCCGGTACGGAGGCGGCGGCGGGCCGAGTAACCGGCCAGGCCGACGGCAACGAGGAGGGTGGCACCGTTGAACAGCGGTGTCGCCCAGAAGTCGGCCCCCATCTGCCCGATACCGGCGAGGCCGATGGCGAGGACGGCGACGGCGACGACGGTGCCGAGGGCGTTGGGCCGGCCCGGTTTGATCGCGGTGGACCCGAGCAGGGCGCCGACGAAGGCGGGCAGCAGATAGTCGAGGCCCACGCTCGGGTTGCCGATCTGTTGCTGCGCGGCGAGCAGCACCCCGGCGAAGCCTACGATCAGCCCCGATGTGGCGAAGGCGTACACCGAGTACCTGCGGGTGGGGATGCCCACGAGGTCGGCGGCGCGCGGGTTGGAGCCGATGACGTACAGGTACCGGCCGAGCGGCAGCCGCTCCAGGACCAGCCAGAGAACGACCGCCAGGGCGAGCACGTAGAAGGCGGGTACCGGAAGGCCGAGGAACGAGGAGTCGTAGATGTCGGTGAAGGCGGGCGGCAGGCCCTCTGGGCCGGGCACGATCCGGCCGCCGTCGGTGACCCAGCCGGTGACCGCGTACAGCATGCTGCCGGTTCCGAGGGTGGCGATGAAGGAGTCGATCTGGCCGAACTCGACGATGATCCCGTTGAGGACGCCCACCACCGCGCCGCCGATGACCACCGCGAGGCAGGCGAGCGGCCAGGGCCAGCCTTCGGCGACGATGAGCTGCATCACCATCACGTGCGCCAGCCCCAGGCCGTAGCCGATGGACAGGTCGAACTTGCCGGTCGCGATGGGGACCATCGCGCCGAGCGCCAGGATGGCCGGGATCGACTGGGTCGACAGGATCGAGTCGATGTTGTCCAGCGTGGGGAAGGTCCGCGGCAGGGTGAGCGAGAAGACCAGGAAGAGCAGGGCGGTGAGGGCCAGCAGGCCGTAGGTGCCGATGAGATGCCCACCGCCACCGCGCCTTCGCAGCCCTGCGGGCGGGGGTGGGTTGTCGGGTCCGTTCGGTCCGCCGGGCGGGGGTGGGTTGTCGGGTCCGTTCGGTCCGCCGGGCGGGGGTGGGTTGTCGGGTCCGTTCGGTCCGCCGGGCGGGGGTGGGTTGTCGGGTCCGTTCGGTCCGTCGGGTCCGCTTGGTTGTCCGGGGCCACCAGGCCCACCAGGGTGAACCGGGCCGTCTTCCGGACGGCCGCGTTGTTCCGGCCTGTCCGACTCGCCCCGCGCCCCGGGCTCCTCCGGCTTCTCCGGCTCATCAGGTCGTCCCGGTGCGGCCACCCGCTCCGATGTGGCCACCCGCTCCGCTCCCGCCACCCGCTCCGGTGCCTCGGGCGCCCCCGGTACCCGCGGTGCAAGAAACGGTTCCACCGGTGGCTGCGGGGCGTGGGCGGGGCGAGGAAGCCGGTCCTGGCGTCCGGCGGCGCGGGGAGGGGGGGAGGCGGTCATCGGTTCGTCGGGGTTCTGGCAGGGGGTACGGCCGAGGCCGCCCCGGTGAGCCCGGCGACGGTGAGGGCCGTGCCGCTCAGCTCGGCCGTCACGGCTCCCCGCACGAAGACCACGGCACGCCGGCACACCCCCGCCACCTCCTCGAAGTCGGAGGAGATGAGCAGCACGGCGAGACCGGCGCCGAGCGCCTCGTCGAGCAGCCGGTGGATCGCGGCCTTGGCGCCGATGTCCACGCTCGCCGTCGGCTCCTCGAGGATCAGCAGGCGCAGCCCCACCCGGAGCCAGCGGCCGACCATGACCTTCTGCTGGTTGCCGCCGGAGAGGGTGGCGATGACGGCCTCGCTGTCGCGGGGACGTACCGCGAAGCGGTCGATCAGGGCGGTGGCCTCCGCACGCTCACGGCGCGGGCCGATCCAGCGCAGCGCCGGCAGGCCTCCCGCGCGCGGGTTGGCCAGGAGGTTCTCCCGTACGGTCAGCTCGGCGGCGCACCCCTCCGACTGCCGGTTGCCGGTCACGATGCCGACCCCGAGACCGACGGCGTCGGCCACCGTACGCGGGCGGTACGGCCGGCCGCCGAGCAGTGCGCGGCCGCCCAGCAAGGGGCGGGCCCCGGCGAGGGCGCGGCCCAGGTCCATGTGTCCGGCGCCCGTGAGACCGACCAGCCCGAGCACCTCCCCGGCCCGGAGTTCCAGACCGACCGGCCCCGTCCCCGCGGTCCGCACCCCGTCGAGGGTCAGCACGGGAGGACGGCCGGAGGGAACCGTGGCGGGACGGTGCCCGGTCAACTCCTCACCGACGATGTCGTGCACCAGCCGGACCGGACTGTGGCCCGCCAGCGGGCCGTGGCTGACGACGTGTCCGTCACGCAGGACGACAAAGCTGTCGGCGACCTCGTACACCTCGTCCAGACGGTGGCTGACGTACAGGATGCCGTGTCCCCGGTCGCGCAGGGTGTGCAGGACGGCGAAGAGCCGGGCGCAGTCCGCGGCGGGGAGGCTCGCGGTCGGCTCGTCGAGGACGATGAGCTTCGCGCGGGACGCCAGCGCCCGGGCGATGGCCACCAGCGAACGGTCGGCGGGTGCCAGGTCGGCGATCCGCGCGTCCGGGTCGAGGTGTCCGGCGACGGTCCTCAGGACTTCGGTGCAGCGCTCCCGGGTCCGCCGCCAGGAGATCACACCGGCACGCCGTGGATATCCCGTGCTCAGGGCGATGTTCTCGGCGACGGACATCCACTCCACCAGGCCCAGGTCCTGGTGGATGAACGACATGCTCAGGGCGGCGGCATGGGTCCCGAGCGGGTGTCCGTCCACCGTGATCTCTCCGGCGTCGGCGTGATGGACACCCGCGAGGACCTTGATGAGGGTGGACTTTCCGGCGCCGTTGGGACCGAGGAGGGCGAGGATCCGGCCCGCGTGCACGTCGAGGTCGACGCCGTCCAGCGCCAGGGTGCCGCCGAATCGCTTGCCCAGTCCGCGGATGCGGACCAGGGGCTCCGCGCCGAGGGGCGGGAACGCGTTCACAGAGGTGTCGGGAGCGTCGTGCACGGACATCTCCGGAGGGTCGGCCTGGCGAAGCGAGTTCTTCCCGACGTGACGAGACACGGTGAGAACGCGTGACGAGACACGAGCGAGAATACTGTACTAATTACAGCATTTCAGACATTGCGCGGCTCGTAACCCGGTTTTCCGGTCGTGGCAGCAGCCCGGTGGCAGCCCGGTGGCAATCCGGGTGGCAGCCCGGGTGACAACCGGGTGCTCTCAGGCGGCGTCCACCGCGCACTCGGCCCAGATGACCTTGCCTTCCGGCGTGTAGCGCGTCCCCCAGGACTGGGTCAGCTGTGCGACGAGGAAGAGGCCCCGCCCGCCCTCGTCGGTGCTGGCCGCGCGGCGCAGGTGCGGTGCGGTGTTGCTGGTGTCGGAGACCTCGAAGATCAGGGTGCGGTCGTGCAGGAGCCGTACTCGGATGGGCCCGGCGCCGTGCCGGATGGCATTGGTCACCAGTTCGCTGAGCAGCAGCTCCGCGGCGAACACGGTCTCCTCGAGACCCCATTCGGTCAGTTGCCGGGCGGCGGCGGCGCGGACCTCGCTGACGCGGGCCGGGTCGGCGGGCAGGTCCCAGATGGCGATCCGGCGCGGGTCCAGGGCGTGGGTGCGGGCGACGAGCAGGGCGATGTCGTCACAGGGGTGGGACGGCGCCACGGTGTCCAGGACCGCCTGACAGGTCTCCTCGGGGGTGCGGTCCGAGTGGGCGAGGGTCCCGCGCAGGTGTTCGAGGGCGACGTCTATGTCGCGCTGCCGGTCCTCGATGAGTCCGTCGGTGTAGAGGACCAGCTGGCTGTTTTCCGGGATGTGTATCTCGGCGGTTTCGAACGGCAGGCCGCCGAGACCGAGCGGGGGCCCGGCGGGCAGGTCGGGGAAGGTCACGGTGCCGTCGGGACGGACCAGCGCCGGCGGCGGATGGCCGGCGCGGGCCATGGTGCACTGCTGCGAGGTCGGGTCGTAGACGGCGTACAGGCAGGTCGCGCCGATGATGCCGGCGTCCGCTTCGGCGGGGTTGCGGCCGCCCTCCCGGTCCTGGCCCTCCTCCCGGTCCAGGCGCACGACGAGGTTGTCGAGGTGGGTGAGGACCTCGTCCGGCGGGAAGTCGAGTTCGGCGAAGTTGCGCGCGGCCGTGCGCAGTCGGCCCATGGTGGCGGCGGAGTGCAGGCCGTGTCCGACCACGTCGCCGACGAAGAGGCCGATCCGGGTGCCGGACAGCGGGATCACGTCGTACCAGTCGCCGCCCACCCCGTGCTCGGCGGGCAGATAGCGGTGGGCGACCTCGACGGCGTTCTGCTCGGGCACGCCGTGCGGGAGCAGGCTGCGCTGCAGGGCAAGCACCATGGTGCGTTCGCGTGTGTAGCGGCGTGCGTTGTCCATGGACAGCGCGGCGCGGGCGGCGAGCTCCTGGGCCAGCGAGCGGTCGTCGTCGGTGAAGGGCGCCTGGTCCTGCGAGCGGTAGAAGCTGGCGACACCCAGGACGACACCGCGGGCGACCAGGGGGACGGCGACGAGCGAGTGGACGTGGCTGAGGAGCCGCTCGGTGTGTTCGGGGTCCTGGTCCAGCCAGCCGGCGGCGTCCTTCAGATCCGGCTCCAGTACGGCCTGTCCGTGGGCCAGGCAGCGCAGCTGGGGCGTGGTCGGCCGGAAGTCGATCCGCTTGCCGACCGGACTGAACGGGAGGTCGTCGCGAATGCCGTGGACCACCGTGCGGCGCAGCTCGCTGCGCGGGTCGGCGGACTCGTCGCCGCGCAGTACGGCCTCCGGCAGGTCGATCGTGACGAAGTCGGCCAGCCGCGGGACGGCCGTCTCGGCGAGTTCCAGTGCGGTGCGGGGCACGTCCAGGGTGGTGCCTATACGGGCACTGGCCTCGGACAGCAGTTCAAGGCGGCGGCGAGCGGCAAGCGCGAACTTCCCCACCTCCGGCTCACCGAGCAGCACCAGCCCCCTGGCCGGGGGCTGGGCACCGGAAGGGGCGTGGGAAGGACTGCTGGAAGGGGCACCGGAAGGGATGCCGGGCGGCGGGGCGGCGGGCGGGGCGCCGGACGCCGGGACGGACGGCGGGACGGTCGGCAGGGCGCCGGACGGCGGGGCGTAGGGGGGAGGCCCGGAGGATGGGGCGGATGCCCGCTCGGGGTGGGCGCTGAACGTCGGTCCGGGACGGGTGGCGGTCGTCCGTCCGGGGCGTTCGCCGCTCGTGCCATCGGCGTGGGCGGGGACCACCTGCTCGATCTGGCGCGGAATGGCGCGCGGCGCCCTGGGGGCACCGCCGGGCAGGAGCACCTCGATCGCGACGCCCGTCACTCCCGAGGCGCTCGTCATCGGGCGGCTCACGAGGGTGATCCGGCGGCCGTCGGACAGGGACACCTCGATGGCGGCCCGCTGTGCGGTGGAAATCAGTTCGGCGGCCTTGTCCATCAGCAGCGCCTGGTCGCGACGGTTCAGACTCCGGGCCAGCTGGTCCACGGCGGTGGTGCGGTCGGGCAGAGTGCCAGTACCGGTACCTGGTCCGACTCCGGTTCCGGTTCCGGTCCCGGTTCCCGCCCCGGTTCCGGTGAGCATGCCGGTGGCTGCGGCCGTCGCTGTGGCCGTGGCCGGCCCGATGCCGATCCCGATGCCGGTGGCGAGGTCGAGGCCGGCGGTGAGGTCGAGACCGGTCGCGGGGTCGAGGCCGGTGCCGACGGCCGTATCGGTGCCGAAGGCCACACCGGCGTCGGCCGCGGTCTCCAGGTACGTTCGCAGCAGAGCGCGCTCCCGCGCGGAACTCTGCTCGAGCAGTCGCCGCTCGATGGCGTCGGCCGCCCTGCGTATCACCGTGGCCAGCACGGGATCCTCGGCACTGCGCGGATAGCCGAGGCACAGGACGCCCTCTATGCGCCCGCTGAGCGGGTCGCGGACGGGGATGGCACGGCAGGCGCTCGCCTGGGAGCGCTCAGCGAAGTGCTCGGCCCCGTAGACCTGGATGAGCTGTCGCTCGGCGAGTGCGAGACCGATCCCGTTGGTACCGGCGACTGATTCGGCGAACACGAATCCGGGCACGCGCTGGATCGCCGGAAGGCTTCTGGCCAGGGACGCCTCTCCGAAGCGGCGCAGCAGGACCGTCCCGCTCGCATCGGCGACGGAGATGTTCATCTTGCTGCCCGCGAACCTGGACTCCAGCCGGTCGAGTACGGGACCCGCGGCGCGGACGAGCCGAGCGTCCGGATCGAAGTCGTCCCGGAAGGGGAGTTCGGACTGATCCGGTGAGAGGCCCAGCGTCCGGCAGCGTTGCCACGAGTTGAGGATCGAGGGCCGGACGCCCTTCTCCAACCGTTCGCCCTGCAGGAACCGCTCACGAGCGCTGACGGGCCCCGCGCCGTCGGTGGCAAGCCCCGTCTGCGTCGCTTCCTTGCTGGAACGAACCACGTTTCGCCCCACTCATCCGTCACTCGTCAAGTCGAACCGGGCATTCATGATGATACGTGGAATAAAGCCCCAAGTCGTGGTTCGTTACCTACGTCACACCAGGTCACGACAGGTCACGACTGGAACCTCTCTGTTTCCTGGCAACTCGCTGCACCCCTCGGCTTCTTGCCCTAATGGGAGGTGAACGAAGTCCTACATTTGACAGAGTCTAATCTGGGGGCTAGTTTTCGAGTCCATTGATCCCGTGTGTGCGATCTGGGGGGAATTCTCTGTATTGGCTCCCGTAGTGGCGCGCGCGCCGGTGTCGGGAACCAGCCATTCCTCTCTCAGTCGTCGCACCCGGCCCCCTTCTGAGAACGGAGTTGGACATGAGGTGCTACGACTGCCTCCAGGAGGCGCGCAGCGACACCGACGGCATCGGTGTGTGCTCGCGCTGCGGCTTGGCCACCTGCGAGAACCACGCCCGCATCCGTCAGGTGCACGTCGCCCGTCAGGTCGCCATGGGGGCATCCCACAGCCGCCTCCCGGCACGCAGGGTGGTGTGCCACACCTGCGACGCCGCCGAGACGACGCACTGACGGCGTCGTGCGGTTATCACCGGCCGCCGGGGTGCGCGTTCCCCGAAGTAAGCGCCCCCCGGCCTACCCGGCCCCCTGGTCCTGCTCGGTCCGCTGGTCCGGCTCGGCTCACTGGTCCGCCTCGGCCCGCTGGTCCTGCTCATCGATCCGGCCTCGCTCACGGGTCTGCCCGCCACCCGCCTACGTGCCTACCCGGCTCAGCCGACTCACCCGGCAAACCCGGGCCCACCGCGGCTCACCGGGCCTACCAGCCCCGCCTGGCCCACCCCGTTCCACCGGGAACTCCCCGTCGTAAGCGCCCCGTTACCGAATCTTGCCGCCGCCCACCACGGCGGCTACGCTCCCTGCTGCGATGCCCCCGCCACCTGCGATCTGGGGTCCGAGCCGCCCCGGATCACCACTCGGCGGCCGTGGAGCGGCGCTGGGCGCCCCACCTCCGTACGACCGACACGAGGTCCCCGTCCCGTCTGATCGCCACGGTGTACGAACTGCGACGTGGTCTCGCGGTGCACGGCGATGAGCGCTACCTGGAGCCGTTCAAGCGCTTCAGCTGTTACGGGCACCCGATCACCCACCCGGTGACCCGCAGACTTGAGGGCGTGGAGGAGATCTTCGGCCCGGTCCTGTCCCTCATCGCGTACGACGACGTCGACGACGCCGTCCGCATCGCCAACGACTCGGACTTCGGCCTCGGCGGCACGGTCTGGACGGCCGACCCGGAACGCGGCGCGGCCGTCGCCCGCAGCGTCCACACCGGAACGATCGGCGTCAACCGCTACATCCCCGACCCCGCGGCCCCCTTCGACGGCGTCAAGGCCAGCGGCCTGGGCCGAGAACTGGGCCCGGAGGGCCTCACGGCCTACCAACAGACACAGACCGTGTACCTCTGACACCCATGACACCCAGTCCGCGCCTCGGCGGGCACTCTCCGGCTCGTGTGACGCTCTTCTGCCGGAGGATCCACGGCGAGCTCAGGCAGGGTCAGGGGTCGTGCGGGTGCGTCGAGCGGGCGGCCCGGACAGCACCGGAGCCCCGAGCCTGACGGTCAGCGGCCCTCGCCCGGGCCCCTGCCGCGTAGTGAGGACAGGACGAGGCGGCCGTAGCGTGTGGTGAGGGCCAGGCCTGTGACGGCGAGGGCTGTGGTGAGGGCGAGGGCGGTGGGGACGGCTCCCTTGAGGTCCAGCAGCGGCAGGATGCCGAGCGAGGTGCTCAAGGGCAGCCCCAGGATGGTGAGAAGGCCCAGGGCTCCGGCGATCTGCTGGCTCTCCTGGGTCTGGACCAGTCGGGCGTAGTCGGCCGCCTCGGCCAGGATTTCGTCGAATCGGGCCGGCAGACGGTGCTGTGACTGGAAAGCCAGCAGCAGGTCGTTCGCGGGACCGTGCGCCGTCAGGTGCTGGCGCCAGTAGGTGCTGCGGAAGGCGGCGATGTGCCGTTCGAGGGCGGACACCCGGCGGGCGAGTCGGGGACCTTCGAAGATGCCCGAGAGGCCGTTGGTGAGCTCGTCGATGTGGTCGCGCTGGATGGTGCCGAGCAGCAGGGCGTCGAGGTAGACGGTGCGGCAGTGCAGCTCCGCGAAGGCGTAGAAGTCGCCGTCGCCGGTGTCGGCGCGATGGCCGAGGAAGGCCGCGCCGTGACGCAGTACCAGGGCGCTCCAGTCCGCCGAAAGACGAAGCGCCTGGGCGGACTTCTCCGGCCAGTGCTCGAGCGGCACCGGGAAGTCCGTGTCCGTCGACCGCGACGCCAGCGACCACAGCCAGCGGTCTGCAGTGTCGGGCAGCCTGCCGTCCTGCCGCAGTGCTGGTGTGTGCTCCGCGTCGGGGGTGAGGAACGCGATCGTGTACGGGCGGGCTATAGCGAACGGGGCGGCGACGCGCGGCTCGGCGACGCTGCCGAGGAGCGCCGCCGGGGACAACGCGCCTTCGAGGGGGTCCGGGCCGGCGAGGGGCCGGTGGCCGATGGCGCGCAGCGTCGGGAGCAGCGCGGGCCCCTCCACGGAGAAGTGCAGTACGGCGAGGGCGTGGTGCGGTTGTCGCGCGGTGGAGGTGCGCAGCAACTCGATGCCCCGCAGACGCAGCGCTTCGTCGCGAATGTCCATGAACCGGTGCCAGCGGCAGGGCCGTTCGGGAGTGCCGTAGAGGGCACGGGCGGCGGCCGGGGTGAAGTAGGTCTGACGGGTACCGGCATCGGTCCGGCGACTGCCCAGGTCGAAGGGTATGGGACCGGTGGACCACGGGGGAGGGGCGGTGAGCCGGACGGGCAGGATGGCGGCGAGTGTTTGCCGTACGCCGGTGAGGGAGCTCAGATCCGTGGTCAACGGTGGGACGCCTCCGATGGGGACCGGTGAGGTCTGTGCCGGCGTGCGGAAAGCGGAACGGTGAGGTCTCCGCTCAGCGGCGCGCGCGCTTCAGGATACGGAGCTTGCCGGGACGTTGTGATCGGGATGCGGGCGTTGTTCCGGGTGACGGGGGGAGGACCGCGGTGCAGTCCTGCCGCCGTCTCGCGGGGGCGATGGCCGTGGGGCCGCTCCGGTGTCGGGGGTTGTCGCCGTGCGACGGTTCACTCCCAGTTCCACGACTGGTTGGGGTTGCCCACGCATACCCAGCCCTGGACCCTTCGGCCGTTCTGGCCGGAGGTGGCGGCCTCCGCGTCCAGGCAGAAGCCGTCGGTGATGCTGACCAGCGCCTGACCGCCGAACAGGCTCGGGAGGCCCAGCGTCCACCGCTGGGCCTTGAGTCCGTCGCAGGGCCTGGTCAGGATCCGCTGGCCGTTCACGGCGTTCGTGGTCGCATCGGCGTCCAGGCAGCCGAACGTGCCCTGGTTCACGATGGTGTACTGCAGCAGGCCGCCCGGTACCCGGTGCAGCGCCCAACGCTGCTTGGCGACGCCCGTGCAATCCGACACCCGGACCTCCTGGCCGCCTCCGCTCACGGAGTCGGTGCCGGTGTCGAGGCACTTGGCGACGGACGTGCCGTTGACGCTCTCGTCCACTGTGAGCGAGCCCGTCCGGACCGGGCCGCGAGGGCGGCTGTAGAGCGCCTTCTTCGTCTGCGCTCCGACCTTGCCGTCGGCGGTGATCCCGGCCTCGGTCTGGAAGACCTTGACCCGGGCGAGGGTCTGCGCGCCGAACCGACCGTCGACCGTGACGTTCAGACCGTAGCCGACGAGGAGTTGCTGCAGGGCGGCCACGCAGTCGCCCCGGTCGCCCGAGACGATCTGGGCGGGGCACGCGGCCGAGCGGATGTCCAGGTTCCCGGGGTTCGGAGGCTTCTCCGGTGTCGTCGGGGTGTTCTTCGACTTGGAGGGCGTCGCGGTGGGCGACGGCTCGGGGCTCGCCGTCGGTGACGTGGTGGGTGTCGCGGTCACGACCACCGTTACGGCAGGAGCGGGCCCCGGGTCGGCCGTGGCGCGCTTGTCGCCCTGCGGCAAGAGCGCCACCGCGGTGCCCACGGCGAGCAGGGCGGCCGCCGCGGCAGCCAGTACAACGTTTCTGCGTCCGCCGACCTTTTCGCGAAGGCCCAGGTTTCCGCGTCCGCCGACCTTTTCACGAAGGCCCAGGTTTCCGCGTTCGTCGACGCTGCCGCGTCCGTCGAGGCTTCCGCGTCCGCCGCCGTTGTTGCGTGCGCCGTCGTCGTCGCGTCCGTGGTCGTTGTTGCGCCCGTCCACGTACCTGTGCCCGTCGACGTTCCTGCGTCCGCGGCGGCCGGACCGCGTGGGGGCTGCGGGCCGGCCGTCCGGCGTCGGCACGGATTCAGTTGTCGTCGGGTGCGGGTCGTCTGCGGTGGTGCGCCGCGCGGTGGGCCGGGTCGGGCTCTCGGCGGAGGTGACCGGGGGAGCAGCCGGGGAAGCGGAGCGGGCGGGGCTTCCGGCCCGTGTGCCGGTCGTGCCCGAACGTGGTGGGCTACCGGCTGATCCGGCCGACAACTGGTGTCCGATGGCGGTCCGGAAGACCGTCTCCGGGGACGGCCGGCGTTCGGGATCCTTCTCCAGGCAAGTGCCCAGGAACTCGGCCAGCTGCGGGTCGGCGGCCGTCACCTTGGCGACGACCTCCTCCTTCGGCGGATCGAAGGCGACCCGGTGGAGCACGTCCACACCGGTGCCCTCACCGAAGGGCGCCTGTCCCGCGACGGCGTAGCTGACGGCGGAGGCCATCGAGAAGACGTCGGAGACCGCGGTCAGTTCATGTCCCCTGACCTGCTCCGGTGACATGAAGGCGGGGGTTCCGACGTGCTGGCCGGTGGTGGTGATCGAGGTGGTGTCGGCGGCCTGGACGACGCCGAAGTCGATGAGGCGGGCGCCGTCGGCCGCGAGGATCACATTGGACGGCTTCAGGTCGCGGTGGACGATCCCGGCCTGCCACATCGCCTCGATCGCGCGGCCCAGATCGGCCACCAACCGCCAGGCCGCCGCCGCGTCGATCGGTCCGTGTTCGGTGACGGCGTCCGCGAGAGTGGGCCCCGGTATGTACTCGGTGGCCACCCACACCAGGGCCTCTTCGCAGCCGCTGCCCATCAGCCGGGCGGTGTGCGCGCTGCGGACCCGGCCCAGCGCGGCGACCTCCCGCTCGAAACGCCTGCGGAACTGCGGGTCCTCCGCGTACTCCGGCCGGATCACCTTCACCGCGGCCCGGCCCTGCCGCGCGGTGTTCCGGCCCAGATAGACCCGGCCCATCCCGCCGCTGCCGAGCACCGACTCCAGGACGTACGGACCCACCCGCGTCGGATCGTTCTTCCTCAACGGAACCGGAGGCGTCGGTTCCATGCCGATCGCCGCGTAGGCCATGGTGTCCGACCTGCCGCGGCTCTGCTCTGGCATGTAAATCCCGGTCTCTCGCGTGGCGCGTGTGAACGTGAGACTAGCGCAGCGGACGTGTCCGAGAAGTGAGTTGCGCGGTCAGAACCGTCCCGGGGTGAACCGACGTCATCGCTGATGAATCCGACTGATCCGATGGTGGATGGGGGATGCTGTGCCGGAACCGTCCGATTCGTCCTGGTTACGGAAAACGTCGGGAGTGCCGGAGCTGCCGCAAGGGTCCGCGAGGGTCCGCGAGGGTTCTGGTCCGTTTCAGGGATCTGCAGTTGGCGGGTGGGTCGAGTTCGGCCGTGGCCGGGCTCATCGCCTGGGGCCTGGTCGTCGTCGCCGACAGAACCGAGACCCTGCTTCCGGGTTGGCGGATCCTCGCCTTCTTCCTGGCGATGGTCGTCGTTTTTCAGGGGCTGATGGCCGTCGGCGTCTTCGGTGTGAAGGCCGCCTTCAGTGCGGCCGTCCCCCTCGCTGACCCTGACACCATCCTTGCCGGGGGCCGGCGGGGCCTGCGCCACTTCGGCCCCCGCTACGGGGCGTTCTTCGTGCTGGAAGCCGTCCTCTACTCGGTGATCGCCTTCTTCGTCGTCGACGCCCGGATCGTCCTCCTGTTCTTCTCGGTGATTCCCTTCCTGCGTGCCGGCTGGACCGCCTGGTGGGAGCGGCGGCACGAAATGCTGGTCTGGGAGGCGTGGCAGGGCGAGGTCCGGCAGTCGCGGCAGCCCGTCACGCGGAAGGGCAAGAAGCCGATGCACGTGCTCTACACGACGCCGAGCCGCGTCAACCGGTCCCGGGTTCCGGCGGGTTGATGCCTGTTCCTGTGGCGGGCACCTTGCCGCGCACCCGGACGGTGCTGCCGTGCCGGGTGCCGGCCGGGATCCGGATCGTGACCGACTGGCGGGCGCGCTCGCCCATCCCGCTTCCTCGGCAGCTCCGGCAGCGGGAGCCCTCAACCAGGCCGTCGCCTGGATGCTGCCGCACCTCGCCGACCGCGATCTGCTGCTGGTCCAGGACGCCGACACCGTCCTCAACCCGTGGTTCGCCGAGACCGCCGTCCGCACGTTCAACCGCCGTGTCGGCGCGGTCGGCGGTGTCTTCTACGGCGAGCAGGGCGGGGGACTGCTGGGGCTGCTGCAGCGCATGGAGTTCCACCGCTACGCGTGGGAGATGGAGCGCACCGGTGGCAAGGCCCAGGTCCTCACCGGCACTGGCACCATGTTCCGCGCCCGGGTGCTGCGTGAGGTCCGCGCCGCCCGTCGCTCGGGCCGCATCGGCGGCGGGACCGACTACTACAGCCTTGCCTCACTCACCGAGGACGACGAGATCACCAAGGCGGTCAAGACCCTCGGCTACCGCACCATGTCCCCGGCCGGCTGTGCCGTCACCACCGAGATCATGACCACCCTTCCCAAGCTGTGGCACCAGCGCCTGCGCTGGCAGCGCGGCGCCCTGGAGAACCTCCGTGACTACGGCTGGACCCGGGTCACCGCCCGCTACTTCGTCCAGCAGTTCATGATGGGCTTCGGTGCGCTGAGCTTCGCCATCTACCTGGCCTACATGACGCTGGTGCTCTGCACATACGGCTGGCCGGGACTGTCGCCGTTCTGGACCGCCATCGGTCTGATCTTCGTTGTCGAGAAGGTCGTCTCCGTACGCCGGGCCGGCCCGCTGGCCGTATTCGTGGCACTGCTCATGATTCCGGAGATGCTCTACGACCTCTTTCAGCACGCCGTGTACTTCACCTCCCTGTGGGGCCTGGTACGGCGCAGCGAGGAGAAGTGGGTCGCCACCTGACGTTCCCACTCCACCCCCAGCCCCCACGATCCACCAGCACCACCTTCCAACCGCACCACCTTGTACTGCACTGCCTGGAGGAACACGATGTACGGAAGAGTCGTAGGCGCCGGTACCACCGGAACCGGCGGGGCCGCGCTGGCCGCCACCGGCATCTGGATCAACAGCATGGCCCTGGTGGTCGCCGCCACCACCCTGCTGGCGGCCGGCCTCGCGCTCTACAAGCTGGCCCCGCGGCCTCGGCGCCGCGGCTGACACCCCCCACGGCATGACCGCCCCGACATCACGTCGGGGCGGTTTGTGTCATGCGTGCTTCCCGGGGTTCGGGGGTCCTCCGTGAGCAGTTCGGCGGTCTCCCGTGAGCAGTTCCGCGGTCCTGCGTGAGAAGGGGCTCAGCTACGGCCGAAGTGCTCCACGCGCACCTGGGCGGGCGGGTAGGGGTAGGAGGACGTCGTGCCCACCGACCAGTACTCGCCGGTGCCGGGTATCCGGGCGAGCGCGTTGATCAGGACGGGAGTCGTCGACGTCGGTCCGCGTTCGCTCACCCAGGCCGAGCCGTTCCACCGCAGGTAGTGCGCGCGGGTCTCGTCCCAGAAGTCCCAGCCTGCGATGGCGTCGGGCCGGCCCTGGTCGTCGCCGGTGACTCCGCTGAGCAGACCGATCGTGAACGGCGTGGTGACGCTGTTCCAGGTGGTGCCGTCCCAGTGCCGCAGCACGCAGTTCGGGGGCCTGCCGGGCGGACCGCCGACCCCGTTGTCGAATCCGGTGAGCCACACGTCGTCGACGGCGCGGGCGAGGAGCCCCGTGACGACGAGACGGATTCCCGTGGGCGGCGCCAGTTGCGTCCATCCGCCGCCGTCCCAGCGGGCGGCGAAGCCGGTGCCGTACACCCAGATCTCGCCGCCGGGGGTGCGGTGGACGCCTGACGGGGCCCCGCTCACCGTGCCCGGCAGCGGTGCGTCCCAGCCCCACTGCCGTCCGTCCCAGTGCAGCAGTGCGTGCCCGGCACTGGTGCGCCCGGAGACCCAGGCGCGCCCGTCGGGGGCGACCGTGACACCGGTGAGGACGGTTCCGGCGGCACCCCGCCCCGGGTACGGCGTCTCCTGCCAGGTGGAGCCGTCCCAGGCCAGGAGGTGTCCGCCGCCGGAGGTGTCGGTGCCGACGGCCCACGCCTGGTCCGGGGAGCCGGCGACGGAGTGCAACTGTCCGGCGAACCCGAGATGGCCGAGATCGGTCCGGCTCCACGCCGTACCGTCCCACACCATCGACAGGGGCCTGCCCCGTGTGCTTCCGCTCCGCCCCTCCTCACCCACGGCCCACGCGATTCCCGGCCCGCCGGCCGCCACGTCGACCAACTGCGCGGCCTCCCGTCCGCTCGGCACGGCCACCGGCTGCCATCCCGCGGGGAACGCGGCGGCGGCACTGCCGGCGGCCGCTGACGGGCCCGTCGCGGTGGTGAGACCCAGTCCTGCCGCGGTACCGATCAATCCACTGACGAACTGCCGTCTTCGCACGGGGACTTCCCTTCATCCGCCGGGTAGGGGGGACCACCGTCGGGCAGTACGCGGAAGAGGTCAATGTACGGACGTGAGCACTTCGCGCCGCCGTGCGAATCGGCCGAAACGCCCCCCGGACGTCACCGGTTCCCGCGTACGAGCTCGATCCGGTACTTCCGTGTCCGTGTCCCGTCCTCACTGGTCACCGAAACGACGGCCGACGCCCGACCGGGCCCGCCGGCTCCGGCCCTGTCGACCACCACGCTCGCGTAGGGGTCGCGTGCGGTCGCCGTGACCGTGCTCCGCTTCGGGTCGGCGGTGCTCACCCGGTACTCGGTCGTGTCGGGGTCGAAGGGCGCCACGGGGACCCCGGCCACCTCGATCGACGCGGCGGCGGCGTCCGAGGAGACGCCGGGGGCCTTGGCGTGCACCTCGATCTCGCTCATCGTGATGTAGCCGCCCGGACGTGCGGTCATGACCACCCGCACTGCGGTCGCCGGTCCCGCCTTCAGCGGTACGTCGACCACGGGTGTGCCCTCGGTCCCGACCGGGATGTCGTCGCTCGCGTCGGCCCACGGACCGTCGCCGGCCGTCCGCACCTGCACCTTCAGAGTCACGGGGAAGGAGACGTTGGTCCCGTCCCGGTGGAAGTGCGCCACGACCCGGCTCAGGTCGCGCGCCGCCGGCAGCGTGAAGGTGACGGTGTCGGACGGGTTCTTCGTGTTCCCCGGTTTCCAGTTGGACCAGGCCTTCTCGGACAGGTCGCCGTTGCGCAGGCGTTCCGCGGAGTACCCGCTCTCGGTGAACGTCGCGCCGACCGAGGCCCCGTCGTCCGGCGCGATGTTGGTCTCCACCGGTTCGGTGACCTGGACCCGTACGGCCGCGTCGACGGTGCTGCCGTCGACGACCCGTGCGGCGCCGCGCAGCGTCACCACGCCGGTGGTGTCGAACGCCCCGTCAGGTGCCGGCTCCCAGGCCACCGGGAGGTCGGCCCTGCCGCCGTCCCTGCCGACGCCGACGACGACGGCCGGGAGTTCGGGCTTCCCGCCCGGGTAGGTCTTGGCCCGGCCCGGGAGGGTCGAGGCGATCGTGTCGACGGTGACGACCGCCTTCGCGGGGATCTTCCGCCCGAGGGGGTCCGTGGCGCTGCCCGTGACGCGTACCGTCCCGGGTTCGCGCCACTTCCGGTCCGGCGGGAGCGTCCACACCACGGGGAGGGAGCCGCGGGCGCCGTCCCGGAACACCGGCGTCACCGTCTCCGGGAGCCTGGGCGGCAGACCGGGGACGGTGAACGCCTCGACCGTGTCGGTGCGCAGCACCGTTTCGTCGGTCACGGTCCAGCGCTGGTTCGCCGCCGAGGTCGGGGTGTACGTGGAGACCTTGGCGCCGTCCGCGGAGGACTGCCCGGTGACATCGACGAGGCGGCCGGTGGCGGCGTTGACGAACGTCCATGAGCCGTCGCCGGTCGTCGACATGATCCACTGGGCCGCCTCGTCGGCCCGGCCCCCCTGCGGTTCCTCGAGCACGGCCTGGTTGTCGCGCACCGTGAGCCGCTTGCCGGTCTTGGCGTTGGTGATGGTGTACCGCTCGCGGTTGCCGGTGCCGCGCGTCAACTGCTCGACGGACCAGAGCTGTTCAGCGCCCCGGGCGCCGGTCTGACCGGTCGTGCGAATGACGACGCCGCTGCCGTCGTCGGACGGAGTGAGCGACTTGCCGCTCTGCGTTCCCTGCAGCCGGTAGACATGGCCCGGTCGGACGAGGGCGGCGTCCTTCGCCACGCCGCTGACGCCCTCGACCAGGAAGGTCGTGACCGACTTCGCAGGCACGACGAGCGTGGCCGACCGGTCGGTCACCCGGACCGGGTTGCCTCGTACGAGGGCTCCGTCGGTGCTCGTCACCACGGGCGTGACGGTGGCCCGTGGCGCGACCCTGCCGAAGCGCGAGAGATCGAGGGTCACGGAACGCGCGGACGTACTGCTGTTGACGTGGACCACCGTCGCCGCGCGGCCGGACTTCCGCACCGCGGCGACGCTGGACGGATCGTCCACCTTCACGAAGTGATCGCCGGGACGGATGTGGTGGGTGAAGTTACGGATGGTGTGGAACTTCGAGTTGGTGCGGATCGGGCAGGTCTCCAGGGTGTCCTTGGCCGTGCAGTTGAACGGGATGTGGATGCTGCCCCAGTTCTTGCCGGCCGCGGCCTGGGGGATCGCGTCCTCGACCGGCTGCCAGAACACCCAGGCGGACGGCTCCAGTTCACGCATGTCGTCGACCATGCGGGTGGCGATCCCGAGCCCCGGTTCCATCCCGGTGAAGTCGGTGCCCGTGCCCCAGGTGCCCTCGACCTCGCTCATCCACAGCTTCTCGTCCGCGCCCTTGGCGATGTCGCGTGCGCTGGTGCGCATGCTCGTGCCGTAGGTGTGCACGTTGAGCTGGTCGACGGCGGCTCGTGCGGGAGCGCCGTAGGCGTTGTAGTTCTGGGTGAAGATGCTCGGGTTGGTCTCGTCCATCGCGGAGATCATGGCGCGGGTCTTCGCCCCGTCGAGCGCCTTGTCGAGCGCGAGGACCACTTTCTGCTGGAGCTCCGGCCCGGCGTGCGCACCCTCCTGACGCCCGCCCGTGGGCTGCCCGTCCGCTCCGATCTGGGTGCCCCAGTAGTTCGTATTGGGCTCGTTGAGCGGGGCGATGGTGTCGAACCTGATGCGGTGTCTCTTCTCCAACTGCTCGGTCACGCGCACCAGATAGGTGGCGAAGTCGTCGACGCGGTCGGTGCGGATCTGGTCCGCGTTCGAGTCGAAGCCGCCGGAGACATAACCGCTGACCGTCTGGAACCACGGCGGCGAGTTGCTGAACGCCTCCCAGCGGGTGACCTTCTTCTTGATCTGGTCCACCCACCAGCGCTGGCCCGCGTCGGCATCCCAGTTCCAGTGATCCGGGTTGTTCGGGTCCCACCAGTCCATGTCCTGCCGGGTGGTGCCCTCGGGGGCCTTCCAGAAGCCCTCCATGGTCGCGCCCGCCTTCATGTAGTCCTTGCGGACATCAGGGGCGTTGCCACCGCCGATGTTGTAGCGCGCGATGGTGAGGCCGAGACCGTCCTCGCCGAACAGCATGTCGACGAGCCGTCTTCGGATGGGGTCCGGGTAGCGCCCCGTGGCGTTGGCGAACCAGACGAGGCTCGTCCCCCATCCCTCGAACTCCTGCTGGCGGTAGGACGGATCGATCCGCACCGTGACCGCGCTGCGGCGGCGCGTCAGCGGCGGCGGGCGTGGCGGCGGGCGCGGCGACCAGACCAGCGCCGAGCACCAGGGGAATCGTCGGCGCCAACGCCCGGATGATGCGATGCCGGCTGGACAACGGCACTCCCTTCCACAACACAGAGGCGAAAACACAGAGACGAACAGAACCGACCAGAAGCAATCGAGCTCAAGGCATGCTGAGCGGCAGAAATGGACACGTCAAGACATCGGGCAGCCTCATGTCCGATACATCCGGGGGGTGCAGGGCTCGCTGATCACCGTGTGGTGGTTTGCGCTTGTCGTGCTCCAAGTACCCCGGGCTCAACCCCGACGGCGGCAGGGAACGCCTCTTCCTCACCAGATCGACGGCAACTTCGGCACACCCGCCGCGATGATCGAGATGCTGGTGTACTCGCGTCCCGGCCGTGTCGAACTGCTGCCCGCGCTCCCCGGCGCCTGGGCCGCGTCCGGATCGATCACGGGCGTGGGGGTGCGCGGTGGCTTCACCGTCGACATGAGCTGGAAGGCCGGGAGGCCGACCGAGGTCACGGTGACGAGTGTCGGCGGCCGGACGACAACGGTGGCCTACGGGAAGAGCTCACGGAAGCTCACCCTGTCTCCCGGCCGGTCCGTGACCTTGCGCGACCTGGGGCGGTGAACCGGTGCGTCGTCACACTCCTCGGGCGGCCGTGCCGCGGCTGCTGCGCAGACTCGCCGTACCGGTCGTCGCGTCGGCCGCCGTGGCGCACCTGTTCACCGCACCCACAAAGACCGCACCCACGGAGACTGCACCCACGGAGACTGCAGCAACGGAGACCGCAGCAACGCAGGCAACGGCCGCGGCGGCGTCGGCCGCGACCCACGACATCGTCACCTGGGGCGCGAGCGCCGATCGCATGGGTGAGGCGGCCGCGGACCGCAGCTACCGGCTCGTCGTGCGGACCAGCGCCGGCGGCACCGACCTGCGCGTGCGCCTGTCCAACGCCTTCGGCGACCGGCCCGTGACGTTCGGCCGTGCGTACGCGGGCGTGCAGAAGGAGGGCGCCGCCCTGGTGCGGGGCAGCAACCGGCGGCTGACGTTCGGCGGTGAGCGGACCGTCACCGTGCCGGCCGGTGCGACCGCGCTCAGCGATCCACTGCCCGGACGGCTGCCCGCCGCGACCTCGCTGGTGGTCAGCCTGTACACGGCCGAGGCCGGCGGCCCGGCGACGGGTCACGGCATGGCCATGCAGACCTCCTACACCACGACGGGCGACCACGTCGCGGAGGAGGGCCCCGACAACTGGACCGGTACCACCGGCTCCTGGTTCTACCTCGACGCCGTCACTGTACGGACCCGCTCGGACACGGGCGCGGTGGTCGCCCTGGGCGACTCCATCACCGACGGCTGGCAGTCCAGCACCGACAAGAACCGCCGCTGGCCCGACTACCTTGCCCGCCGCCTCCGGGCCGACCCGGACACCCGCATCGAGGGAGTGGCCAACGAGGGAATCTCCGGCAACAAGGTTCTCGCCGACGGAGCCGGGCAGAGCGCCCTGAACAGACTCGAGCGCGACGTGCTCGCCCACCCCGGGGTCCGCACGGTCCTCGTCTTCGAAGGCGTCAACGACATCAAGGCCCACACCGGGGTCACCGCCGGGGACCTGATCGCCGGGTACCGCCGGATCATCGACCGGGCGCACGCGGCGGGCGTGTGTGTGGTCGGGGCCACGGTCGGGCCGTTCAAGGGCTGGTACGAGTGGGACGCGCAGGCCGAGGCCGTACGGCAGGAGGTCAACGAGTTCATCCGCAATGGCGGCGAGTTCGACGCGGTGACCGACTTCGACCGCATCCTGCGCAGCCCCTACGACCACGAGCGGCTCCTGCCGTTCTTCGACAACGGCGATCACATCCATCCAAACGACACCGGCATGCAGGCATTGGCGGACTCGGTGCGGCTGGAGGACCTCTCCTGCGACCGCCGAGCCCCCTGAACCCGACTCCCAGGCACGGCTCCGGGGCTCTACGGCTCCACGGCGGAGCGGGCGAATGCGGCGACAACCGCAGACGCCCGCGTCCGTCAGGGAGAGGAAACGTCAGGGATAGGGGACCTCAGGGAGAGGGGATATCAAGGGGAGGCGACATCAAGGCGAGGAGACCTTCAGGCCTCGCAGCCGCCCGATGTTGTCGAACGACCCGAAGCCCACCCTTCCCGAGGTGAGGGTGGTGTCGACGGCGGTCATCAGAGGCCGCTTCGAGCCGTCCACGTAGACCGCGATCTCGCCGTTGCTCGCGCAGCGCACCACCCGCACCTTGTGCCAGTCGGCGTCGGTGATGGCCGGCGGGGCGCCCGTCCTGCCGTTCCACTGGTCGTCGATTCGCACCCGGTCCGCGTCGTTGACGACGAAGATGCCGTTGTGCGGATAGATCGTGTTGTCCGAGGACAGATGGACGTAGGAGAACTTCGTGTCCGACTGATACCCGAAGACGAGGATCACGTCCCGGTTGGTGATCTCCACCGGGGTGTCGAGCCGCACTTCGGCGTCGATCCGCACGTCGCCCTGCTCAGGGCCGGCCGTCAGCACGGCGTACTCGAAGGGGCGGCGCGGCCCGGGGCGCTGGACTCCGGCCTCGGCGAGGACGGCCTCGCGGCCCGGGAACCGCCACTTGGACGGGGTGACGGGGGCCCAGTTCCTGCCGTCCATGACATGGGTGAGCCGGGAGCCGTCGGTGTCGCAGGAGGCGAACTTCCGGGTGCCGGTGACCTTCCAGATCTTCCCGTTGGCCTTGGAGAGCAGATACAACTCGCCCTTGGCGTCCCGCCCGAAGTGCAGGTCCACCCGGGTGTTCCCGGCCAGGTCCCGCATGGTGACGCGCTTGCCGCTCGCGTCGTACAGCGACAGGTCGTACAACTGCGCCAGCTTCTTGCTGCCGCGCCGCATGTCCTTGGTGTCGGCGAAGAGCAGACGGCCGTCGACGATGTCGCCGAAGACATACTTGCCGCGCAGCTCGGGCAGGTCACGGCCGCGGTAGACGAAGCCGCCGACGACGGCCCGGCCGACGTCGGAGGTGCAGTTCCAGTCGGCGGGCGGGTCGTGATCGTAGGCGGCGACGGGATACGTGTAGCCGTACTTCTCGTCGTCCTCGGGAAGGGGGAGGATCTGGTCGCAGGGGTTGGCGGCGGTCTTGTCGTAGACGAACGCGCCTTCGCGTTCGCTCCAGCCGAAGTTGTCGCCCGCGCGCACCTCGTAGACGGACTCCACGGCGTGCTGCCCGATGTGACCGAGGTACATGCGGTGGCTGCCGGCGGGGTCCCAGCTGAAGCGGTGCGGGTCGCGCATGCCGTACGCGTAGATCTCGCCCAGCGCGCCGGGGGTGCCGGTGAACGGGTTTCGGGCCGGGATCCCGTACTTGCCGTTGGCACTGTTGGTGCCGCGCGGGTCGATGCGCAGGATCTTGCCGTGCGGCAGGGAGAGGTCCTGCGGTTCGGCGTTCCGGACGCCCTGACCGCCGTCGCCGACGGCCACGTAGAGCAGACCGCGGTCGCGATCGAGGGGACCGGCGGTGGGGTTGAAGTCGATCTGCTGGATGCCGTGGATGGTGCCCGCGAAACCGATGCGGAGGATCTCGCGGCGGGTGCCCCGGAAGGTGTCGGCCGAGGGGTCGTCGGCGGTCCACTCGGTGATGATGCCGTGGTAGACGCTCGCCGCCTGCTGCCGGAAGTCGGGTACGGCGGTGGTGACGGAGGCCAGTTCGGTGTGGACGGTGTAGAAGCGGCCGTTGCGCTTGAAGCCGGGGTCGAAGGTGACGAAACCGAAGCCCTGGCCGAGGCCCCTGCTGGCGAAGAAGGCGGGGGAGAAGGTGGCGGCGATGTCCAGGTAGACCTGCGGGCTGCCGCCGTCCTTGACGAAGTACAGCTTGCCGTTGAGGTCGGGCACGGCCTTCCGGCCGGAGCCGTCGGGCAGTTCGCTGAGGTAGTTGATGCGGGCCTGCCGCACCAGCCGTGGGTCGGTGACCGGACCGGGCAGCGGCTCGGTCTTCGGGAAGGAGGCGTACTCCTCGACGGTCAGTCCGATGCCGGAGGCCGCGGGCCGCTCGGGGATGGGATCGGTGATCGGGCCGGCGGCGGCGCGCGCCGTGCCGGGGAGGGAGACGAGGGCGGACAGTAACAGCGCGAGGATGACGAGGGGGGTCAGCAGTAGGGCTCTCGGTCTGGCATCGGGAGATGGGACCATGGGTGCAACTCCTTTGTCGACGTGCGTCGTTGCCGGGATCGTCAGTGGCCGGTCACCGGCCGGTACAGGTCACCGGACCGTGCTGGTCGCCGGACCGCGCTGATCACCCGCCCGTGCCGGTCACCAGCCCGTCCCGGTCACCCGCCGGTACTGGGCCCGGATCCGGTCGCCGCTCACCGCGCTGTCCAAGAACATGAGGCTGTCCATGCGGCAGTCGCAGGGATTGCGCTCGGCTGTGTTCTGCGGGAAGCTGCCGCCGATCTTGATGCCCCGCGGATCGGTCGGTGAGGCGCGGTGCGGGCCCGGCCCCGAGAGGTCCCAGGGGTCGCCGGGAACGGTGTAGAAGCCGTCCAGGCGCTGCCCGTTGCGGTACAGCGCCATGGCTCCGGTGCCGAAGTCGAAGGTGGCGGCGAGGAAGACCCATTCGCCGACCGGCAGCAGGGTCCGCCAGTCCTGCGAGGCGGCGAAGGTCTGCGAGCTCCCCCCGTCGACGCGCCGGCCGAGGGCGACCAGCCGCAGTTCCCCGTTCACCTCGATGATCTCCAACAGCCCCCGTACGGCGTGGCCGTCGGAGTCCCCCGACAGCACCCCGGCCAGGCCGACGGCACCGTAAAGGTCGTCCGGGGACGCCGAGTTGCTGTTGGGGCTGGGATTCGGGCCGGTCATCTTGTACCAGCCCATGACGGTCATGCCGTCCACCGCGTTGAAGGCCCTGAGCGTCGGCACACCGGAAGGCCCGTACACGCCCGCCTTCCAGTCGTCGTTGCCCTTGGCCTCCGGGGTGACCTGCCGCACCTGGAGCGAGGTCCGGCTGCCGCGGTGCGCCCCGTCCTTCGTGCGCATCCGGGCCCCGCCGCCCACGAGGTCGATGTCGGTACGGGAGAAGCCCAGGTCCCGCTCCTTCGCCGGGTTGCCGCGCACGGGGTGCTCGAAGTCGTAGTACGCCGCCAAGTGGGGCCACAGCGCCGGATGCACGGGGCTCTTGCCGGTCAGTCCCGGGCGGCCCCCGGCCTCGGTGGGCGCCACCCGGCCCCCGGCCTCGGTGGGCGCCACCCGGCCCCCCGCTTCGGCGGGCGCCACGGTGAGGGTGGTCACCGTGGCGAGGGTGGTCAGGAAGGCGGCGAAAGCCGTGACCGTGTTCCTCTTGCGTCGCATGAACTTCTCCTTGGAGTCATCGGCGTGCGGGCCGGCCGCCCAGATACAGCTCGCCGAGCTGCGGGTCGGCTAGCAACTCCCGTGCCGGGCCCGCGATATGGACCCGCCCGAGGTCGAGGACACAGCCGGTGTCGGCGGCCTCCAGGGCGCGCCGCGCGTTCTGCTCGACCAGCAGGACGGCGGTTCCCGCGTCCCGCATCCGCACGATCTGCTCGAAGACCACACCGGTCGCCTTGGGGTCGAGGCCCATCGACGGCTCGTCGAGGAGCACCACCCGGGGTTTGACCATCAGCGAACGAGCGAACTCCACCTGCTTCTGCTGGCCGCCGGAGAGCAGCCCGGCCAGACTCGTCCACCGCTCGGCCACGACCGGGAAGAGGGCGCGCACGAAGTCGGCCCGTTCGGCGATCAGTGCCTTGTCCCGCAGGGTGTAGCCGCCGAGCAGGACGTTCTCGGCGACCGTCATCTCCCGGAAGACGCTGTGCCCCTGGAGGACATGGGCGACTCCGGCGGACAGCATCCGTTGCGGTCCGTGGCCGGTGAGGTCCTCGCCGTCGACGAGGATCCGGCCCGAGCGGGGGACGAGCAGCCCGCTGGCGACCTTCAGGACGGTGGACTTGCCCGCGCCGTTGGGTCCGACGAGGCAGACGATCGCCCCGGCCGGCACGCGCACCGTCAGCCCGCGCAGGACCAGCGCGGCCCGGCCGTATCCGGCCCGGACGTCGTCGAGTTCGAGGAGGAAAGCAGGGCCGGAACCGGGTTCGGAATGGGAGTGGGAGTCAGACGCCAAGGTATGCCCCGAGGACTCGTTCGTCGGACTGGATGACCGAGGGCGGGCCCTGTGCGATCGGCCGACCGCGGTCGAACACGACGACGTGGTCACTGAGACTCATGACCATGTCCATGTTGTGCTCGACGATCAGGAACGTCCGTCCCTCGGCGTTGAGTTCGCGTACCAGGTCACAAATGCGGTCGATGAGCGCCGGGTTGACCCCGCCCGCGGGCTCGTCCAGCAGGATCAGCTCCGGCTCGCTCATGAGCACACCCGCGAGTTCCAGCAGCTTCTGCTGTCCCCAGGAGAGCTGGCGGGCCTCCGCGTGCTCCAGGTGCTCGATGCCCATCCGGGTCAGCCAGTAACGGGCCCGCTCGGTCTCCTCCCGCCCTCCCGAGCGACCGAGCTGCCCGGTGAGACCGCGTGGCCGGACGGCGGCGAGGAGGTTGTCCAGCACGGTCAGCCGGGGGAAGACCCGGCAGAGCTGGAAGGAGCGCCCGAGGCCGGCACGGGCGATCCGGTGCGGGGGCCTGCCCGTGAGGTCCCGGCCGCGGTACGTGACGCGGCCGGAGTCCGGACGGATCATCCCGGTGACACAGTTGAAGAAGGTCGTCTTTCCCGAACCGTTCGGCCCGATCAGGGCGTTGACCTTGCCGTGGTGGAAGGTCACGGTGGCGGAGTCGAGCGCGGTGACCCCGCCGAAGGCTTTGGTGAGCCCGGTGGTCGCGAGGCTCGGCTCGGGCTCGCTCTCAGGTGCTGCTCCGCTCACTGCTCACCTCCGTCGTGTCGTTTTCCTCGCGCCGCTCCCGCAGTTCCGCGGCGGTCACTTCCCGGATGGAGGTCTCGCCGGTCCTGCGGAACCGGCCGAGCAGGGCGGTGGCGGCCGGGATGACCCCGTCCGGCATGAACGTCACGACGACACCGAGGAGCAGTCCCGCCACGACCAGGTGCAGCGGGGTGTCCCCGAACTCGACCTTGGCGTATTCCAGGGCGTACCCGACGACCAGCGCCCCGAGCAGCGGCCCGTAGAGATTGCGGACGCCCCCGAGCAGTGCCATCAGGACCATGTACGCCCCGCTGAGGATGGAGAACTGGAAGACCGGGTCGAGATCGCCGAACCACAGCGCGTAGAGCCCGCCGGCCAGCGCCGTGAAGGTGGCGGAGACCACGAACACCACCAGCTTGTACGTGAAGGTGGGTGTGCCCAGGGACTGGGCCTTGTCCTCGTCCTCGCGGATCGCCTTCAGCCCCATGCCGAACCGTGAGCGGTCGATGACCCACCAGACCAGCAGGGCCACCGCGAGCAGCGCCAGGAAGAGGAAGTAGAAGGTGCGGTGGTGCTCGGAACGCAGCATGCCGGGGAACGGCCGCGGTACCACCAGTCCCCGGGAGCCACCGGTCAAGGACGCCCAGGACTGGAAGACCAGCAGCAGGATCAGGACCAGGGCGATGGAGACGATGACGAAGGAGGCGCCGCGCACCCGCAGCGCCGCGTAGCCGACCGGTACGGCGAGCGCGGCGACCACGGCCGCCGCGGCGAACAGCGCTGCGAAGGGCGGGAGTTCGGCCTTGGTGACCAGCAGTCCGGTCCCGTAGGCGCCGAGTCCCGCGAAGGCCCCGTGGCCGAGGGAGATGTAACCGGTGAAGCCGCCGACGAAGTTCCAGGAGGTGGACAGCACCGCGTAGTTGAGGATGGCGATGCCCACGGTGATCTCGTAGGGGCTCGGGGCCATGGACGGGAAGGAGAGGGCCAGGGCGACGGCGACGAGCAGGACGCCGAGACGGAGCCACCTGGTGTCAGAACCGCTGCGCAAGCCGCCCCCCGAAGAATCCCTGGGGCCTGACGGCCAAGGTGGCGAAGAGCGCGACGTAGAAGACGGTCTGCGCCCACGTGGTGGAGAGTTCCAGTTGCAGCAGGCTCTGGAGCATGCCCAGCGTCATCGCGGCGATGGCCGCTCCGGGTACGCTGCCCAGTCCGCCGACGACGATGATGGCCATCAGCGGGCCGATCCAGTGCCAGTGCAGTGACGGGTAGATGGTGGTGTCGAGGGAGAGCGCCGTGCCGCCGACGGCCGCCGTGGCGAGGCCGAGCCCGAAGCCGTACCCGGCGATCCGGTCGGTGTCGATACCGAGCAGCCGGGCCGCGTCGGGGTGCTGGATGGTGGCCCGCAGCGCCTGGCCGAACCGGCTGCGCTTCATCAGGACGTACAGCCCGAGCAGGGCGAGTGCCGCCATGCCGAAGGCGATCAGCTTGACCACCGCGATCCGCGCCCCGAAGAACTCGATGGACGCGGAGCTGTAGCCGAGCCGGATACGGCGCTGGGTGCCGCTGAACGCGTACCCGAGCAGCCCCTCGATGACC
Organism: Streptomyces cavernae; assembly: GCF_004023625.1. Lineage (GTDB taxonomy): Bacteria > Actinomycetota > Actinomycetes > Streptomycetales > Streptomycetaceae > Streptomyces > Streptomyces cavernae. The sequence continues at coordinate 250,698 of NZ_RPDJ01000005.1, forward strand.
AGGGCCACCGAGAAGGTGAGCAGCACCGACATCATGGTGAGCGTCGCCGGGCGCAGGCGGGTCAGCAGCAGCCGCTGCATGACGACCCCCGCGGCGAAGAACAGCGGCACGGTGACGAACAGGGTGAGCAGCGGGTCGACACCGATCTCCCGGTGGGCGTACCAGGCGAGGTACGCGGCGAGGATCAGGAAGGCCGAGTGGGCGATCATCACGACGCGCATCACGCCGAAGTAGAGGGTGAGGCCCGCCGCCAGGAGGGCGTACAGCCCGCCCAGCAGCACACCGAGGACGACGCTCTGGAAGACGAGGCTCGCGGAAGGCATGCCGGCCTCACCACTTCGGCTTCGGGTAGATCAGATCGGCTTCCTTCTGCGCGTCGGGGAGCACGATCTGGATCTGCCCGCCGACCCACTGCTGGATCATGTGAGCGCTCTGCGGACGGCCCTTGTCGTCCCACTTCAGTGGCCCGACGACGGTCTCCACGGTATTGCCGCGCAGCCACTCGACCAGCTTCTTCTGGCAATCGGGGTCCTGGGAGGCGCACTTGGCCGCCTCGACGGCCGCCGCGACCACCTGGCCGGTGGTGTAGGCGTTGGCCTCGTCCTCCTCGGGGGCCTTGCCGAACTGCTCGGTGTACTTCTCGACGAACTCCTTGTTGCTCGGGTAGTCGGCCTTCTGGGTGTAGCCGGTGGGCGCGAGGATGCCTTCGGTCTTGTTGCCGATGGCCTTCGCGAACTCCGGTTCGGTGGGTGCGGTGGAGAAGGCGGCCATCTTCGGCTGGTAGTCGAGCTGTTGGAGCGCGACGATCAGGTTGACGCCGTCCTGGTACTGGGTTCCGCCCACCACCATGTCGGCCTTCGAGTCGGCGATCTTGGCGGCGATGTTGCCGAAGTCGGTGGTGTTGGGCGGGTAGACCTCGTCGGCGACGGTCTTGACCCCGCCCTTCTCGAGCTTGTCCTTCAGCCCGTTGGCCGTCCCCTGCGCGAAGGGGTCGTCCATCGCGGCGTACGCGACCGTCTTGGGACGATCGCCCTCCGGCATGGCCAGGATGTACTCGGCGAGGTGGTTGTAGTGGTCGTTCGCGACGGCCGGAGCGGCGTAGAAGAGGTTCTTGAAGCCCTGCTGGAAGACCTCCGGGGCCGCTCCCGCGGGTTCGACGAACAGCATCCCGTATTCCTCGGCCACGCGCGCGGACGGGACGACGAGCCGGGTGGAGAACGGCCCGAAGACCAGATCGACCTCGTCCCGGCCGATCAGTTGCTCGTAGTCGGAGACGACGCGGTCGGCGTTGGACTGGTCGTCGAGGATCTTCAACTCCACCTTGCGGCCGAGGAGTCCGCCGTTGTCGTTGACGATCTTCGCCCAGGCCTTGTAGCCGCGTTCGACGCCCTTGCCGGGTTCGGAGAAGTCCCCGGTGAGCGGTAAGGAGACGCCGATCACTATGGGATCGTCGGCCGAGTCCCCGGAACCGGACCCGGACCCGGAGATGCAACCACTGGTGACGAGCACCAGGGCGAGCGTTCCGGCGGCGATCCCTCCGTGCGTACGGCGAGTACGGTGCGTTCTGCTCATCGCTTGACACCCCTCGTGACATCCGTGTGGTGGCGATCGGGCCCGCGGTAGACGTAGCGCGAGGCGTCGGCGGACGCGGGATCGGGGCGCGGTGCCTCCGCAAGGGCCCGTACGAGGCCGTGGTCGGGGGAGAGCGCGCAGGCGGGGTCGGTGCGGGCGGCGTCGCCGGTGAGCGCGTGGGCCTGACAGCGGCAGCCGCCGAAGTCCGCCTCCCGGCGCGGGCACTCACCACACGGTCCGCTCATCCAGTCCGTGCCGCGGTAGCGGTTGAAGGCCGGGGAACTGTTCCAGATCCACTCCAGGGATCGGTCGCGTACGTTCGGTGCGTCCAGCCCGGGCAGGGCGCCCGCCGCGGGGCACGGCAGGACGACGCCGTCCGGGGCGACGGTCAGCGAAACCGCTCCCCAGCCTCCCATGCACGGCTTCGGCACCCCGTCGAAGTAGTCCGGCACCACCCACACCAGTTCGGTGCTGTCCCCCAGTTGCTTCCGCCGGCGCTCCACCGTCTCCTGGGCGCGGGACAACTGGTCACGGGTGGGCAGCAGCGTGGTGCGGTTGCGCAGGGCCCAGCCGTAGAACTGGACGTTGGCCAGCTCGATCCGTTCGGCGCCCCAGGCCACACCGAGGTCCACGATGTCGTCGATCGCGTCGAGGTTGTCGCGGTGGAGGACGACGTTGAGGCCCAACGGCAGTCCCGCGTCGCGTACGACGGCGGCGGCCCGCTCCTTGGCCGCGTAGGACCGGCTTCCGGCGATCCGGTCGGACGCCGCCGAGTCCGCGTGCTGCACCGACAGTTGGACGCTGCGCAGTCCGGCGGACGCGAGCTCGGACATCCTCGGCTCGCTCAACCCGACTCCGCTGGTGACCAGTTGGGTGTAGATCCCGGCCGACTCGGCAGCGCCGACGATGGCCGCCAGATCGGGCCGGAGCAGTGGCTCGCCACCGGAGAGATGGGTATGGACGACGCCGAGTTCTCCGGCCTGCCGCAGTACGTCCTCCCATTCCTCGGCGGACAGTTCCCGGGAACGGCGCACGAGTTCCAGCGGGTTGGAGCAGTAGGGGCAGTGCAGCGGGCAGGCGTGGGTGAGTTCGGCCAGCAGGGCCCACGGAGGCGGTGGCGGCGGTAAGGGCGGTGGCAGTGGCCGAGAGGTGTCCGGTCCGGACGGGTCGGTCATCGCAGCCAGCCCTCCTCGCGTACCCGGTCGAGGAACCGGGGGACTTCGGCCGCCACGGGCGCGCCGGGGAAACGGGCCGCCAACTCGTCGACGATCTCGCCGACCTGCCGGTGGCCGTCGCACAGCCTCAGGACGTCCGCCGCCCGGCCACTGAGGACCACCACGCGTTCCGGCAGGACCAGCAGGTCCGTCCGGCGTACCCGGTCGTGGCGGAGCACGACCGAGCGCGCCAGGGCCGGCCGCCATCCGGTCACGGCCGCTCCTTCCCGTCGGCGTGGTCGATCGCGTCCAGCAGCGACCACAGCACGTCGCACTTGAAGGCGAGGGCCCCCACCGCGCGCTCCTGGTCGGCCTCGGTGCGCGCCCAGTCCAGTACGAGGCCCAGCGCCTCCGCGCTGTCCCGGCGCCCCTGGGGCTCGCGGGAGCGGAAGTACGCGAGCCCGTCGGGGTCGATCCACCGGTAGTGGCGTTCGAAAGCGGCGATGCGGGTGCGCATGATGCCCGGTGCGGACAGCTCGGTGAGCGATGCCGCCACGGCTTCCAGCGGGGAGCGGAGCCGGCAGAAGTTGACGTATCCGTCCACGGCCAGCCTTACGCCGGGCAGCACTCCCTCGCCGGACAACAGCTCGGAGCGGTCGATTCCCGCTGCCTCACCCAGTCGCAGCCACCGCTCGATACCGCCCTCACCCTCGCTCCGGCCGTCGTGGTCCTCGATCCGCCGGAGCCACATGCGGCGGAGCCGCGGGGTGTCCAGCTTGGCCAGGACGAGGGCGTCCTTCACGGGGATGTGCCGCTGGTAGTGGAAACGGTTGAGGATCCAGCGGCGCAGCTCGTCCGGGCTCAACTCGCCTTGGTGCATGCGTACGTTGAAGGGGTGGCGGTCGTGGTAGCGGTCCCGGGCCACGGCTCTGAGCCGGTCCTCGAACGCTGCCTCCGTACTCGTGCCGATGCCTGTGCTCACAGTTGGATCACCATTCCGTCTCCGGCCACCTCGATGCCCCGGCCGGCCAGTTGCTCGTGCTGCGGTGCGCTCGGATCGACGAGGGGGTTGGTGTTGTTGAGGTGGGTGTAGAGACAGCGGGCCCTCAGCGGCGCCAGGCGCTCCGCGGTGCCGCCCGGCCCGTCGATCGGGAGATGTCCCATGCCGGTCGCGGTGCGTGTGGAGATGCCCGTGCGGCGAGGCTCCTCGTCGTCCCAGAACGTGCCGTCGACGATCACACAGTCGGCTTCGGCGACAGCGGACTGCAGGGCGTCGGGCCAGGCGGCCAGCGCGGGGGCGTAGACCGCCTTCGCCCCGGTGGCGCGGTCGGTCAGCAGCAGGGCCACGACCCAGGGATCCCCCGCGGAACCGGGGAGATCCGCCGCGTAGCGCGGCCGCTTGGCGGAGACCGGGATCGCGCTGATCGTGACCGCGCAATCAGGGGCATCAGCGGAATCGGGGGAGCCGGGGGAGTCAATGGCGAGTGGTTCGGGTTTTTCGAGAGATGGTTCCCGCCAGGTGAGCGGGGTGTACGGACCGATGACGGCCTCCAGTCGCAGCCGGGTGAGCAGTGCCTCGCGTACGGGCCGGGTGGCGAGCAACTCCAGGCCGCCGGCACCGGCCTCGCGCAGCCGGGCGATACCGAGGGTGTGGTCGAGTTCCGCGTCGGTCAGGATCAGTCCGGCGATCGGGGTCCGTCGTGAACCGGGGCCGGGGTGCAGGGCCGGGCAGTTCTCGATCTGGTCGCCGATGTCGGGGGTGGCGTTGACGAGATACCAGCGGTCCTCCGACGCCTGTACGGCCAGTGAGGCGTGGCGGCGGCGCCAGTGCGGGTGAGCGCGTGCCCCGGAGCAGCCGGGGCACGCGCAGTTCCACTGGGGTACGCCTCCGCCCGCCGCAGTGCCGAGCACCTGCAGCAGCACGGCGGCGGACTAACGGTTGTTCAGGGCGTAGGCGGTGACCTCCAGAGCGGTCTCGACGACCGCGTAGTCGGGGGTCTGCCAGGCCGGAGCCTCGCTGCCCATGGGGTGTGCCTGAGGTTCAGCCTGAGTTACGGATTCGGTCATGAGCCGTGCCTGCCTTCCGATGTGGGATACCGGTGTGCCTGGCGGCCGCGTGTGGTGCTCTGTTGCAGAATCGCCAGCCGAGCCAGCCGGGTCAATGGGTCGGCACAAAAGTGCTCCGATCTATCTTTGGCTGAATCTGGACGTCCCAAGGTCGGCCGGGCGTGGGTCACTTGCCATCTCTCCTGTTAAGAGGGTGATGGGCGTCGGAACTTGCACCGAAGGTATGAACCTTTGGCTCTAACTCCCCTTGACCCTCCACTGCATACGTCCTACCTTCTACCTTCCAATGAGCTGACGTCTCATCAGATTCCGTGCCAGCCACGGATATCCGACACCCCCCACCCGAGGAGCTCGCCCATGCGCGGATTCCGAACCATCACATCGGCCGCAGCCGCGGCGGCACTGACCGCCGGTCTGCTCGGCGCGGCGGCCGGCGCCGGAAACGCCACGGCCCGCGGCGACAGCGCAGCCGACAGCGGCATCGACTCCGTCCCCTCGGCCATCCGCACGGTCTCGTCCGGCTGGACCATTCCGTGGGGCCTGAGCTGGCTGCCCGACGGATCGGCGCTCATCACCGAACGGGACTCCTTCAAGCTGTTCAAGCTCACCCAGTCCGGCACCAAGACCTCGGTCGGCACGGTGCCCAACGTCGTGACCACCAACGGTGAGGGCGGCCTCCTCGGCGTAGCGGTCTCACCGAACTGGAACAACGACCGCTACGTCTACCTCATGCACTCGGCGGCCTCCGACAACCGCATCGTCCGGATGAAGTACGACGGCACGTCGCTCAGCGGTTACAAGGTCCTGGTCACCGGTATCGCCAAGAGCAAGTACCACAACGGCGGGCGCATCAAGTTCGGTCCGGACGGCTACCTCTACGCCACCACCGGTGACGCACAGAACACCAGCCTCGCCCAGGACAGGAACTCCCTCAACGGCAAGATCCTGCGGATGACGACGGACGGGAAGGCCGCTCCCGGCAACCCGTTCGGCACGCTCGTCTACTCCCTCGGCCACCGCAATCCCCAGGGCATCACCTGGGATGCCCAAGGCAGGCTGTGGGAGGCCGAGTTCGGCAACAGCAAGTACGACGAGCTCAACCTGATCGAGTCCGGCAAGAACTACGGCTGGCCGACCTGCGAGGGCAACTGCTCCACCTCCGGAATGACCAACCCCAAACGGCAGTGGACCGTCAGCGAGGCCTCCCCGAGCGCGGTCGCCTACGCCGACGGCGCCATCTACATGGCGGCCCTGCGCGGCGAGCGGTTGTGGCGGATCCCGGTGAGCGGCACCAGCGCCGGGACCCCCGCCTCCTACTACGTCGGACAGTACGGCCGGCTGCGCACGGTGGAGCAGGTCCCCGGCAAGAACTCCCTCTGGCTGTCCACGACCAACGCCGACAACAACGGAGGCGAGCCGGACGGCGCGGACAAGGTGTTCCAGGTGGACCTCAGGTAACGGCCGGGGCTCGGACCGCGTAACCGTCCCTCGCCGGGAGGGGGGAGGGGGCCGTTTCCGGCGAGGTGGTCACCGAGCGGGCGCGCGATCGCGCGCCCGCTCGGTGGCGTTCGCTCAAGAGCACTTTCCCTCAAGAGCACTTTCCCTCAAGAGCACTTTCCCTCAAGAGCACGTTCCCTCAAGAACACGAATGAGACTCAATCCCGCGACGTGGCGCTCCCGGTCTCGTCCGGGTGGAGGGCGTCGAGGATGAGATTGAGGCCGAACTCGAACTCGTCGGCGTAGTCGTAGCCGGGCTTGAGAACGTGCTCGGCCGCCAGCTCGGTGAGGTGGGGGTAGGTGTCGGCGGGCATCTCGCGCAGGATGGCGCCCGCGACCTCCTCCAGCTCCGCGGCGCCCTTGAACGGCAGGCTCAGCTCCTGGAGCACGAAGCCGTACAGGTAGCTGTCGATCAGCGAGATGGCGTGCGCGGCCATCGGGACGGAGAATCCTCCGGCCCGCAACGCCCCGATGACGGCGTCGTGGTGGCGCAGGGTCGCGGGGCCGGGCTGGGAGCGGGAGTCCATCAGGCCGATGGCCCAGGGGTGGCGCCTCAGGACGGCACGGGCGGAGTCCGCGCGGTGGCGCATGGCCCTTTTCCAGTCCGTGTCGCGCGGCGGCAGGTCGATCTCGCCGAACACCGCGTCCACCATGCCGTCGAGGATGTCCTCCCTGCCCGCCACGTGGTGATAGAGCGACATCGCCTCGACTCCCAGCGGTTCGGCGATGGCCCGCATGGTGAGCGCGGCCACCCCCTTCTCGTCCGCCACCGCCACCGCCGTACGAATCACGCGCTCGCGACTGAGCGGAGTGCGCGCCGACGCCCCGCGCCGGCGGCCCTTGCCTCCCTCGCGCATCCGCCCCTCCTTCTGGCTCCTCGCCCGCTCCTCTTGACCGCCTTACAGCATAAGGCTACCTTGCCTTACAACATAAGGTTGGCATCCTGACGAAGGGGCTGCGCCATGGACACGGATCAAATGAAAAAGGTCTGCATCGTCGGCGCTTCGGGGAAGCTCGGCCAGTACATGGTCCGGCACGCGCTGGAACGCGGCTACGAGGTGGTCGGCGTGTGCAGGGAACGGAGCGTGCCGAAGCTGGCCGCGTTCGAAGGCCGGATGACCGTCGTCCCCGGACCCACCAACGACCCGGAGGTGATCCGCAGGGCGGTCGCCGGGTGCGACGGGGTTCTGACGGTGCTGGTGCCCTGGGGTGTGCGGCAGTACGCGTCGGGCACGGCGCAGGCGGTGCTCGACCACGCACGGCCGGGCGCGCGCCTGGTCTTCTCCTGCGGCTGGCACATCACGCGCGACGGCAAGGACAAGTACTCGCGGATGTTCACCATGGGCGTCCGGATCGCCGCCGTGCTGGGCAAACTCGTCCGCGCCGTCGAGATCGACGACCAGGTCGAGGCGTGCCGCCGGGTCTTCGCGAGCGACACCCGGTGGACCGTGGTGCGCGGCAGCTCCCTGGAGGAGGGCGAGAGCCAGGGCCTGCCCGTGTGGAGCCGGCACGTGGGCGACCCGGTACTGGCCAGCGACCTGACGCGCCGGGTGGACTTCGCGCTGTTCATGGTGGAAGCCCTCACCAACGACGCGCTCGTCCAGGAGGCCCCGGCGATCGTCGGCTGCCAGACCCCCAGCGCCCTCGCCCACACGGGCGGCTCCCAGGGCCAGGCTTAGCCAGTAGTCCCGTGGCCGGTCCGCCGCTGGCCGGCGGTGCCGCGGTCGGTCCGCCGCATGACCGGCTGACGCAGCTGATCACGGGAGCGGCACGGGCAGTACGATCCCGTCTCATGGTCGTGGACATGGGGCGGGACGGAAGACAGGACACGGTCGAGCTGGTCTACCGGCCGACGCGCGCCGACACCCTCGCGGGCGTCCGGCTGCGTGAGCGCCGTCGGCGCCTCCACCTGGTCCGGTGGGGCTTCACGGCGCTCTTCGGGGCCGGCGCCGTGCTCGTGGTGACCTCACCGGAAAGCTCCGCGCTGTCGTTCGCGACCGCCGTCTTCTGCGCCGCCTGGGTCTGGTCGATCCCCCACATCCAGGCCAACCACGCGCTGCGCACAGTCTCCTGGCAGGGCCAGTACCGCACGTCCGTGAGCGGGACGGGGATCGTGGCCGAAACCGAGCACGCGACGCTCCTGCAGCGCTGGTCGGTCTTCCGCGGGTACCGCGAGACCCGCGACCACGTGGTGCTGCTGAGCCGCGACCCGAACATCCTGCTCGTTGAGGTGCTGCCCAAACGCGGGCTGCACTCCCCGCAGGACGCGGAGCGGCTGCTGGCCCTCCTCAGCCACCATCTGCCCCGCGTCTGACCTCCCTGACCCCCAGGCCACCTTTCGGCCGTCGGCGTCCAGGAAGTCGCTGCTGACGCCGGCCCCGGAACGTGTCGCAGTCCGCGTGCCGCCGTCCATCACAGCACCGCGACGGGGTTGACCGGCGAACCCGTGCCGCCGGGGATGTTCAGCGGCGCGACGACCAGGAGGAACTCGTAGCGGCCCGCTTCCGCGCAGGCGGCGCTGAGCGCTTCGAGGTCGAGGTTGTCCAGCAGCGGCACACCCATCGCCGTGATCGCGAGGGCGTGGACGGGCGAGTGGAGTCCCTCGACCGGCGAGGGCCGCACATCGCTGTCTCCGTCGCCGCCCAGCAGTGCGATACCGCGCTCGGCGAACAGCGGTACGGCGTGGACGTGGAAGCCCGCGCTGGCGTTGTCGGGGTTCCAGGCGCCGAGTTCGGCGCGGCGGCGGACGTGTCCCGAGCGCAGCAGCACCGCGTCGCCGTCCCCGACGGTCACACCGAGCGCCTTCTCCGCGGCGAGCACGTCGTCGGCATGCACGGCCGTGCCGGGTTCCAGCCAGCCGGTGCCGCGCACGGCCGGCAGATCGAGCAGGGCGCCCTTGGTGACGAGGGGGCCGAGGGAGGAGACCGCCCCGAAGTGGGCGCCGGCGGCGTCGACGACCTCGCGCGCGGTACGGCCGTCGTAGAGCTGCCCGCGGTAGGCGATGTGGGAGAGCGCGTCGAGGTGGCTGACGCCCTTGCCGTGGTAGTCGGCGGCGATGAAGTCCTTGTGGCAGGACGGCTCCGGTGCCTCCACGTCACCCAGGTCGGACATGTAGTGCAGCGCGGGCTTGCCGTTGTCGGGGCCGGGCACGGTGTTCCAGGGCAGGGCCAGGGGCACCGTCACGCCGGTGCGGGCCAGGGCGGTGGCCCGTTGGACATGGGCGGGGGTGACCCGGTTCCAGGCGCCGCGGTCGGCCACGGCCGCGTCCCAGCGGCCCCAGGTACGCACCGCGGCGAACAGCGTGTCGAACTCCTCGCGGCTGACCGCGGGCCCGTTGTCGGGAGCGTCGGGGGAAGTGGCCGGCGGGTTGGCCGGAGGGTTGGCGGGACGCTTGGCGGCCGGGGGAGAAGGCCGCGGGTCGCGGGCCTGCGGACTGCTGGTCATCTGTGCTCAGCGCTCCATGACTCGGAGGTGACGTACATCGTTGCCGCTCCCTCCCCGGTGAGGCGTACCGGAAGCTCCGGGGCAAGTGGTCCAGCGTTCCCCGGCTCCCGGCCGCCTGGGCTACGGGCCCTCCGCGGGCCCGAGTCCCAGCTGTGCGCAGGCCAGCAGTGCCACCTCGATGTCCAGGCGGTTCTCCGTGAGCGGGTGGCCGAGTATTTCCTCGGCCCTGCGGACGCGGTAGTGGACGGTGTTCTTGTGGACGTGCATGCGTGCGGCGGCATCGGTGAAGCTGCCGCGCGCGTCGAGGAACACCTGCACGGTCTCGCGCAGCCGGATCGTGGCCTCGTCGTCGCGCATGAGGTCACCGAGGACGCGGGAGGCCCAGGCCCGGACATCGGGCAGGTGATCCACCAGCAGGCCCGCCAGCGCGACCTGGGAGTGCAGGACGAGCGCGCGGTCGGGGGCGGCCCCGCTGACGGCGACGGCCCGGGCGCGCTGTGCGTCCCTGAGAGTCTGCCGGAAACCGTCGAGGCCGGAGGACGGGTCACCGACCGTGATCCGGAGCGCCGGATGCCCGCCCAACTCGCGCTCCAGTCGGCCGGTGTCCAGGACCGGCCTGCCGGTGGAGGAGATCCACGCCCAGTACGTCTGCTCGTCGGCGGAGATCGTGAGCGGGGCGATTCCGGCGGCAGCGCCCAACAACGCCGCACCGGCACCGAGTTCGGCCCGAGTGTGGTCGGGGGAGCCGGGCCTGGTCCAGATGATCGCGGCGAGGTGCCAGCCGCGGAGCGACATCGACAGCATGTGCTCCGCCGACGCTAGATCGAGACCCTCGGTGTCGAGCACGGCCCGGACCTGGGCCGCGCGTGCCGCGTCGGAGCGCGCGTCCCACCGTCTGCGCTCGCTCTCGTAGATGTCGATGAGGCCCTCGATGACCTGGTCGATGTAGCTGTTCGTCAGCAGTGCGATCCGGCTCGTCGTCGTCAAGGCCTCGTCCGTGGGCAGGTGGAGAGACCGCAGGGCGGTCATGGCCCACTGCACGAACATGTGCTCACCGAGGCGGTAGGCGCGGAGCAGGGCCTCCAGGGACAGGTCGTGCTGGGCGAAGCGGCGGGCGTACTCGGCCGCGGCCGGAGGCACGGTGATGTCGTCCAGGGAGATGTTCAGCGCCAGCATGTCGCAGATGGCCCCGAGGTTCGACGAGGTACTGGCGATCATCAGCCGACGGACGGCGTCGTCATGCCGGAACTCCGGGATGACCTCGACGAACATCGACGTCATCTCGGTGGTGAGGCCGTCCAGGTCGGTCTGGATGGCCTTGGCGACATCCCGGACGATTCCGTCCACGTCGGTGCTCATACCGGGACGATACCGGGCGGCCCCGACCACGCGACCCCTTCGTGCACCGGTGGCCGATCCCTTGTGACCGCGGCACAAAGGCACGGGTCCGCACTGGTGCACAAGCCCATGGCCGACCGGGCACGCCGTCCCTACCTTTTCCTCATCGCATTCGTCACTGCGACTCGATGGTGAGGAAAACGTGCAGCACATCGCCGAATTGCCGGACGCCCGGGCCTGCCGGAATCCCATGGGTCCCTGTATTGCGGACGATCACGAGCAGCTGGACAACCGGACTTTTCTGCGGCGGGTGCGGAAAGCGGCGGCTGCCCTGCGCGGACACGGAATAGGCGCCGATGACGTGGTCGCGGTGATTCTGCCGAACCGCCTGGAACTCGTCGTCGTCATGTTCGCAGTCTGGCGTCTGGGCGCGGCGGTCACGCCCGTCAATCCGGAACTCACCGATGCGGAGGCGCGCCATCAGATCGAGGATTCCGCGGCGAAGGTGGTGATCACCGACGGCACCACCGCACGCGCGTTCCCGACCCTCGACGTGTCCGCCCTGTCCGCCCTGTCCGCCCTGTCCGCCGAAGCGGCGGAGGACGAGGCCGGCACCGTCGTCCAGGTGCCGGACCGTCTCGCCCTGATCATCTACACCAGCGGGACCACGGGCCGCCCCAAGGGCGTGATGCTCGACCACGCCAACGTCGCCGCGATGTGCCGGATGATCATCGATGGCCTGGGACTGGACGGCACCGATCACAGCCTGCTGGTCCTGCCGCTGTTCCACGTCAACGGGATCGTGGTGAGCGTGCTGTCGCCGCTGCTGGCCGGCGGTCGGACGACGATCGCCGGCCGGTTCAGGGCGCCGGAGTTCCTCTTCGCCGTCGAGCGCGCCCGGCCCACGTACTTCTCCGCGGTGCCGGCGATCTACGCCAGGCTCGTGTCACTGCCCGACGACGTGCGTCCGGACACCGCGTCCCTGCGCCGCGTGGTCTGCGGGGCCGCGCCCATGCCCGCGGAGCTGATCGCCCGGTTCGAGGACCGGTTCGGGGTGCCGGTCGTCGAGGGATACGGACTGTCCGAGGGCACCTGTGCCTCGACACTGAACCCGCCCAACGGTCCGCGCAAACCCGGGACGGTCGGACTGCCGCTGCCCGGACAGTCGGTCGCGGTGATGGACGGCGACGGCCACCTGCTCGACGACGGAGCGGTGGGCGAGGTCGTGGTCCGGGGCCCGAACGTGATGCGCGGCTACCTCGGGCTGCCGGAGGAGACGGCCAGGACCGTCGTCGACGGCTGGCTGCACACCGGCGACGTCGGCCGCTTCGACGAGGACGGCTACCTGGTCCTGGTCGACCGGATCAAGGACATGATCATCCGCGGCGGGGAGAACATCTACCCCAAGGAGATCGAGAACGTCCTGCACGCCCACCCGGCCGTGCTGGAGGCGGCGGTCGTCGGCTCACCCCATCCGGTGCTCGGCGAAGTCCCGGTCGCCCACGTCGTACCGCTGCCGGGCGTCGCGGTCACCCCCGAGGAACTCGTCGAACACTGCCGCGGCTCGCTGTCCCGGATCAAGGTGCCGGTCTCGGTCCTCGTCACCGAGGCACTGCCGCGGAACCCGGTGGGGAAGATCGACAAACGGCGGCTCCGAGTCCTCGTCGCAGATTCCTGAAAGTCCGCGCGCCGCAATACCAAGTATTCGTGAACACCCGGTGATTACCGGGAGCCGGACCAGCGCGCTCCAAAACCGATGAGAGAGGTAGTTTCCATGGGATTCAAAACAGGCGACTTTCCGCCGGTCGATCAGGAGACTTTCCTGGAAAAGCCTCTCCAGGAACGCCTCCGAACACTGGCCCTGCACTGGGTGGAATACGGTTTCGGCACGCCGAAGATGATTCCGGCGATCTATGTGTGCAAAGTGCTCTTCCTGTACGTCCTCACCGGTACCGCACTGACCACGTGGACCTCCGGCGTCGGCCCCTTCTGGGACGTGGCGCACTGGTGGAACGAGCCGATCGTCTACCAGAAGCTGGTCCTGTGGACGGTGTTCCTGGAGGCGGTCGGAGTGGCCGGGTCCTGGGGCCCGATCGCCGGCAAGTTCAGGCCGATGACCGGGGGCATCCTGTTCTGGGCCCGGCCGGGCACGATCCGGTTGCGGCCCTGGAAGCGGGTCCCCTTCACCGGCGGCCACCGCCGTACGGCCGCCGACGTGCTGCTCTACGTGGCCTTCCTGGCATCCCTGCTCACGGCCGTCGCGCTGCCCGGCGCGCCGAGCGCGTCACTCACCGAGGCACTGCCGGACAACACCTCCGGACTGGTGCGCCCGGCGCTGCTGATCGCGCCGATCGTGCTGTACCTGGTCAACGGTGTGCGGGACAAGACGATCTTCCTCGCGGCCCGGGGTGAGCAGTACCTGCCGGCGCTGGTGTTCTTCGCCGTCCTGCCGTTCACGGACATGATCGTCGCCGGGAAGCTGCTGATCTGCGTGGTCTGGATCGGCGCCGGGGTGTCCAAGTTCGGGTCGCACTTCACGCATGTGGTCCCGCCCATGGTCTCCAACAGCCCCTGTGTACCGGCGAAGTGGCTGAAGCGGCTCAACTACCGCGACTTCCCCCGTGACATCCGACCGTCGAGGAACGCCTCGCTCCTCGCGCACATCGGCGGGACGACCGTGGAGATCATCACCCCTCTGGTGCTGCTGTTCTCCACCGACCCCCGGCTCACCCTGGCCGGCGCGGCGTTGATGGTCGTGTTCCACCTGTTCATCACCTCCACCTTCCCGCTGGCGGTGCCACTGGAGTGGAACGTCCTCTTCGCCTACCTCTCGGTCTTCCTGTTCCTCGGCTTCCCCGCCCAGGACGGCTACGGCATCGGCGACATGTCCTCGCCGTGGCCGGCCGCCGGTGTCACCGCCGCGCTGGTGTTCTTCCCGGTCCTCGGAAACCTGCGCCCCGACCTGGTGTCCTTCCTGCCATCGATGCGGCAGTACGCGGGCAACTGGGCCTCCGCGCTATGGGTGTTCGCGCCCGGCGCGGAGCAGAAGCTGAACTCACTGCCGCACCGGCCGACGACGAACCAGGTCGACCAGCTCCAGGCGATGGGCTATCCCCCGGCGGTCGCCGAGATCACCATGCAGCAGACCATCGCCTGGCGGTCGATGCACAGTCAGGGCCGCGGACTGTTCTCAGTGCTGATGAAGAACCTGCCCGACCTGGACCGGCGTACCGTGCGCGAGGCCGAGTTCGGGTGCAACTCCCTGATCGGCTTCAACTTCGGCGACGGTCATCTGCACAACCTGGATCTCATCAACGCCGTGCAGTCCCAAGTGGGGTTCGCCCCGGGGGAGTGGATCATCGTGTGGGTGGAGTCGCAGGCCATTCACCGTGGAACACAGCACTACCAGGTGATCGACGCCGCGCTCGGTGTGGTCGAGCGCGGTACGTGGAAGGTCGCCGACGCCGTCGCGGAACAGCCCTGGCTGCCGAACGGCCCGATCCCGCTCGACGTCACCTGGACCCGCGAGCAGCAGCCGGCCACCCCGCCCACCGCCCGGGCCGGCACCACATGAGTACGGCAACCGTGGTCGGCGCGGGCCCCAACGGGCTCGCCGCCGCCCTCGCCCTGGCCCGCGCGGGGGTGCGCGTCACGGTGCTGGAGGCGGCCGACGACATCGGCGGTGGCACCCGCTCCAGTGAGGCGATTCTTCCCGGCCTGCTGCACGACCACTGCTCGGCCATCCACCCCATGGCCGTCGGATCGCCCTTCCTGCGCAGCCTGGACCTGGAGCGGTACGGGCTGCGGTGGACATGGCCGGAGATCGACTGCGTCCACCCGCTCGACGGCGGCACCGCGGGGGTGCTGCACCGCTCGGTCGCCGGGACCGCCGCCGGTCTCGGCCCGGACGGCGAGCGCTGGCGCCACCTGTTCGAGGGCCCGTCGGCGGCGTACGACAGCCTCAGCGACGACATCCTCGGCCCGCTCCTGCGCTTCCCCCGGCGCCCGCTCCGCCTCGCCCGCTTCGGCATCCCCGCACTGGCGCCCGCGTCGCTGCTGGCGAAGCTGTTCACGACCGAGGAGGCCAGGGCCCTGTTCGGCGGGATCGCCGCACACGCCTTCCACCCGCTGAACCGCCCCCTCAGCGCCGCCATCGGCCTCGGCATCATCACCGCGGGGCACCGGTACGGCTGGGCCGTGGCCGAGGGCGGCTCACGCCGCATCACCGACGCCATGGCCGCGCTGCTGCTCGATCTCGGCGGCAGGATCGAGACCGGAACGCGGGTGCGATCGGTCTCCGCGCTGCCGGAAGCGGACGTGACCGTGTGGGACGTGACGCCCACGGCCCTCGCCGACATCCTGGGCGATCTGCTGCCGGGCCGCATCGCACGGGCCTACCGGCGGTTCCGGTACGGCCCCGGCGCGTTCAAGGTCGACTTCGCGGTCGAGGGCGGGGTCCCCTGGACCGCCGCGGCGGCACGGCGGGCAGGCACCGTGCACGTCGGCGGCACGTACGAGGAGATCGCCGCCGGGGAGCGCGACATCCACGCCGGACGGATGCCCGAGCGGCCGTTCGTCCTGGTCGGCCAGCAGTATCTGGCCGACCCCTCCCGATCGGTCGGCGAGGTGCACCCGGTGTGGACGTACGCCCACGTCCCCCACGGCTACACGGGCGACGCGACCGCGGCGATCACCGCCCAGATCGAACGCTTCGCCCCGGGATTCCGGGACCGGATCATCGGCACCGAAGTCCGCACGACACCCGGATTCGCCGAGTACAACCCCAACTACGTCGGCGGCAACATCATGACCGGCGCCAAGGACATCACCCAGCTGCTCCTCGGACCACGCCCCACCCTCCAGCCGTACGACGTCGGACTCCCCGGCCACTTCCTGTGCTCCGCGGCCACCCCGCCCGGTCCCGGAGCACACGGGATGTGCGGCGCCAACGCCGCCGCACGGGCCCTGCGCCACCTGGGACATCAGGAGCGCCCCGTGCGTCAGGCCGCGGGCTGAACCAGGCCGGACTCGTAGGCGAAGGCCACCGCCTGGACACGGGCGCGGGCGCCGATCTTGGCGAGGATATGGCTGACGTGGGACTTGACGGTGGTCGGGGAGATGGACAGCCACGCCGCGATCTCGGCGTTGGACCAGCCCGACGCGACAGCGGTGAGGACGTCACGTTCGCGCCCGGTGAGGGTGCCGAGTTCGACGTCCCGGGTCAGGGGGCGGGTGGTGCGCTGCCGGCGGACGGCGTCGATGAGCGCCCGGGTCAGTCCCGGGGTGATGACGGCGTCTCCGGCGGCCACGACCCGGATGGCCGCGGTCAGCTCGTCAGGGGCGGCGTCGTTGAGGAGGAACCCAGCGGCTCCGGCGCGCAGGGCGGCGGAGGCGTATCCCTCGTCCTCGGTGGGAGTCAGCACCAGTACACGCGGTGGGCGCTCTTCCGCGCCGGCGGGTTCGGGTGACCGGGGGAGGAGTGGGGGCCGTGCGACGCGCCGGATGATCTCGACACCGTTCGTCCCGGAGGGGCGGTCGGCCATCAGGACGACGTCGGGACGGAGCGTTGCGCTCAGCCGGACCGCCTCGGCTCCGGTCGCCGCTTCGCCGACGACGGCCAGGTCGGGCTCGGCGGCCAGGAGCATCCGGAGGCCGACGCGTTGCAGGGACTGGTCGTTGACGATGAGTACGGAGACCATGCCTGTCTTCTCCATGCTGGACGAGGGGGTGAACACCGACTTCGCCGACGGGACGAGCACGGCGACACGGTGATGCACACCCCGCTAGGAACGAAACTGTTTCGTTCACTTAGGGCCACACTAGTCCTGCCGTTGTCGAAACGGCATCGTTCTCGTCGTGGTTTGAGTCACATCGGGAGATGAGGTCGCGCGGTCTGACGGCTGTCGGATCCAGGTGTGATCCGACGCCTGTCAAGCAAGGTTCTCGAGCATGGGTCGGACGGGGAACACGCCCTCCGGGTCGAGGCCGTTGACCGGTTCGTCGAGCATGACGATCGCCGGGGCGCCGAGGAGAGCCGCGGCGACGCCGAGCCGCTGACCCATGCCGAGGGAGAAGGCACCCAACCGCTTGCCGGCCACACTGGTCAGCCCGGCCAGCTCGATGGCCTCGTCCACCCGGCGGCGCGGAATGCCGTGGGTGTGCGCGAGCGCCATCAGATGGTTGACCGCCGTACGCCCCGGATGCACGGACTTGGCCTCCAACAGGGTGCCGATCTCGTGCAACGGTGCGGCGTGCCTGGCGTACGAGCGCCCGTTGACGGTGACCGAGCCGGCGGTGGGGGAGTCCAGACCGATGATCACGCGCATGGTCGTGGACTTGCCCGCACCGTTGGGGCCCAGGAAGCCGGTCACCTCAGCCGGCTTGACGGGGGAACTCAAGTGGTCGACGACGGTCTTGTCCCCGTACCGCTTCGTCAGTTCACGTGCCTCGATCATGGCTGTCGGCCTTCCTCGCCTCGACATCCCGCCACGGACGAGCACCGCGGCCTTCGCGTTCGAAGCTACGAGTCCGGCCGGCCCGGACCGTGGGACCGCAGGGGACTCTTCGGAGGCCGAGTGGTACCGCGGACCACTCGCCCCGGACGGCCTTCACCCACGGGGTGTCGTTCGGGTCACCCCGGTGAGACACCCCTGGGGCCCGCCCGTATACCTACCTGGACGTAGAGTTTCGCTGTCCGGTGCCCGAGTGCGCCGGACACTCGTGAGCGGCTGACCGGTCGGTGCGGCCTGGGTGGGGAGATTGGGGCGCCTGTGGGCGGTAGGGGACAACGGCGTGCCGGTGGCGGATCGATGCGACTGACCAGGCGGGGCCGGATCCTCGCCTGGGTCGCGGGGGCGTGCGCCGTGCTGATCCTCGGTGCGGCCGGGGTCGGCGCCTGGATCTACCAGAACCTGGACGGCAACATCCAGGCCGCCGACCTCGACAACAAGCTCGGCGAGGACCGTCCGGCCAACCTCAGCCCGGGGTCGAAGAACATCCTGGTCGTCGGCTCGGACAGCCGGGAGGGGGCCAACGCCGAGTACGGCAAGGACCTGACCACCATGCAGTCGGACACCCTGATGGTGCTGCATGTCCCGGCGGACCGGAAATGGGCGACCGTGGTGTCCTTCCCGCGTGACTCCTGGGTGGTGCTGCCCGAGTGCGACCGGGGCAACGGCACCAAGTCAGCCCCCCACCACGCGAAGATCAACGAGGCGTTCGCGATCGGTGGCACCAGCGGCAAGGTGGCCGACGCCGCCGCCTGCACCATCAAGACGGTCGAGGCGAGCACCGGTCTGCGCATCGACCACTTCATGTCCGTCGACTTCCAGGGCTTCAAGGGAATGGTCAACGCCCTGGGCGGCATCGAGGTCTGTCCCGAGCAGGCCATCCGCGACAAGAAGGCACGCCTGAACCTGCAAGCCGGCTGCCAGACCATCAAGGACGAGAAGGCGCTGGGTTACGTGCGCACCCGCTACAGCGTCGGCGACGGCTCCGACATCGGGCGCATCGGCCGCCAGCAGGAGTTCATGGAGGCGCTCGCCGCGAAGGCGCAGACCAAGCTGACCAGCCCCAACTCCCTCTACGGTTTCCTGGATTCGGCGACCAAGTCCCTGACCACGGATCAGGAACTCGCCGGCATCAAGCAGTTGTACGGTCTCGCTTCCGAACTCAAGGGCATACCGCGCGACCGGCTCACCTTCGTCACCGTCCCCAACTATCCGCGCGAGGCGGATGTGGTCACGGACAAGGCGAACATCGTGTGGCAGTACCCGCAGGCCGCCGACCTGTTCACCTCCCTGGCCAAGGACAAGGAGGTCGTCAAGAAGGATTTCCAGGCCGCCGTCAAGGACTTGGTCTACGCGTCCGCCGTACGCGTCCAGGTCCTCAACGGCACCGGCATCCCGGGCCGCGCCGCCGCCGTCGCCGGGAAAATGCGCGAGGCCGGCTTCACCGTGGCCGGCACGGGCAACGCACCCGAGACCGCTCGTAGCACCACGGTCACCTACCCGCAGTCCCTGCGGAAGCAGGCGAGGGTGCTGGCTTCCCGGCTGCCCGGCGCCCGC
This sequence comes from Streptomyces cavernae, assembly GCF_004023625.1. GTDB lineage: Bacteria > Actinomycetota > Actinomycetes > Streptomycetales > Streptomycetaceae > Streptomyces > Streptomyces cavernae. Next base: position 269,836 of record NZ_RPDJ01000005.1, read on the forward strand.
GCCTCGCAGGACGCGGACGCCGCCGCGGGCGTGGTCACTCTCGTCGTGGGGACCGACCTCGGCCTCGACGACATCAGGTGACACCGGCCGGTCCGGGCCTCGGTCAGGTTCCGACGTAGTCCGCGAGGTGTTCGCCGGTCAGGGTGGAGCGGGCGGCGACCAGTCCGGCCGGTGTGCCCTCGAAGACGATCCGGCCGCCGTCGTGGCCGGCACCGGGGCCGAGGTCGATGATCCAGTCGGCGTGCGCCATGACCGCCTGGTGGTGCTCGACGACGATGACCGACTTGCCGGAGTCGACGAGCCGGTCGAGCAGACCGAGCAACTGCTCGACGTCGGCCAGGTGCAGTCCGGCGGTCGGCTCGTCGAGGACGTAGACACCGCCCTTGTCGGCCATGTGCGTGGCCAGCTTTAGCCGCTGCCGCTCGCCGCCGGACAGCGTGGTCAGCGGCTGGCCGAGAGTGAGGTAGCCGAGGCCGACGTCGGCGAGGCGGCCCAGGATGCGGTGCGCGGCCGGGGTGGCGGCCTCCCCGCTGCCGAAGAACTCCTCGGCCTCCGTCACCGACATCGCGAGCACCTCACTGATGTCACGACCGGCGAGCCGGTACTCCAGCACCGACGGCTGGAACCGCTTCCCCTCGCAGTCCTCGCAGGGGGTGTCGACGCCGGCCATCATCCCCAGGTCGACGTAGATGACACCGGCGCCGTTGCAGGTGGGGCAGGCGCCCTCGGAGTTGGCGCTGAACAACGCCGGGCTCACCCCGTTGACCTTCGCGAACGCCTTCCGGATCGGATCGAGCAGTCCCGTGTACGTCGCCGGGTTGCTCCGCCGCGAGCCGCGGATCGGCGTCTGGTCCACCGACACCACACCCTCCGGCGCCGGGATGGACCCGTGGATGAGTGAACTCTTGCCGGAGCCGGCGACGCCGGTGACGACGCAGAGCACACCGAGCGGGATGTCGACGTCGACGCCGCGGAGGTTGTTCGTCGTCGCGCCGCGGATCGGAAGCCGGCCGGTGGGCTCGCGCACCGTCTCCTTGAGCGTGGCACGGTCGTCGAGGTGGCGGCCGGTGACGGTGTCGCTCGCCGGCAGCCCCTCGACGGAGCCCTCGAAGCAGACGGTGCCGCCCTCCGTCCCCGCGCCGGGGCCGAGGTCGACCACGTGGTCGGCGATCGCGATCGTCTCCGGCTTGTGCTCCACCACGAGCACCGTGTTGCCCTTGTCGCGCAGCCGCAGCAGCAGCTCGTTCATCCGCTGGATGTCGTGCGGGTGCAGGCCGATGGTGGGCTCGTCGAAGACGTAGGTGACGTCGGTGAGCGAGGAACCGAGGTGGCGGATCATCTTGACGCGCTGCGCCTCGCCGCCCGAGAGGGTGCCCGTCGGCCGGTCGAGCGCGAGATAGCCGAGGCCGATCTCCGTGAACGAGTCGAGGGTGTGCTGGAGCGCGGTGAGCAGCGGCGCCACCGACGGCTCCTCGAGGCCGCGGATCCAGGCGGCCAGGTCGCGGATCTCCATCGCACAGGCGTCGGCGATGCTGATCCCCTTGATCTTCGACGATCTGGCCCCCGCGCTGAGCCGGGTGCCGTCGCACTCGGGACAAGTGGTGAAGGTGACCGCCCGCTCCACGAACGCCCGGATGTGCGGCTGCATCGCCTCCTTGTCCTTGGACAGGAACGACTTCTGGATCTTGGGGATCAGCCCCTCGTAGGTGAGGTTGACGCCGTTGACCTTGACCTTGGTCGGCTCCCGGTAGAGGAAGTCGTGCATCTCCTTCTTGGTGAACCTGCGGATCGGTTTGTTCGGGTCGAGGAATCCGGAATTGGCGTAGAGCCCCACGGTCCACACGTTGTCCGACTTCCAGCCCGGGATGGTGAACGCGCCCTCCGCGATGGACTTGGAGTCGTCGTAGAGCTGGGTGAGGTCGATGTCGGAGACCTTGCCCCGGCCCTCACAGCGATTGCACATGCCGCCGGTGCGCTCGTAGGTCGCCTTCTGGGCCTTGGTCTTGGCGCCGCGCTCGACCGTGATCGCACCGCTCGCCCGGACCGAGGCGGTGTTGAAGGAGTACGCGCTGGGCGGGCCGATGTGCGGCCGCGCGAGCCGGCTGAAGAGGATGCGCAGCATCGCATTGGCGTCGGTGGCGGTGCCGACCGTGGAGCGGGGGTCGGCGCCCATCCGCTGCTGGTCGACGATGATCGCGGTCGTCAGCCCGTCCAGTACGTCGACCTCCGGCCGGGCCGGCGTCGGCATGAAGCCCTGCACGAAGGCGCTGTAGGTCTCGTTGATCAGCCGCTGCGACTCCGCGGCGATCGTGCCGAACACCAGCGAACTCTTGCCCGAGCCCGAGACGCCGGTGAACACCGTCAGCCGGCGCTTGGGGATCTCGACGCTGACGTCCTTGAGGTTGTTCACGCGCGCGCCGTGCACGCGGATCAGATCGTGACTGTCGGCAACGTGCGGCGCAGGTGACTGCGTGTCCGTCCTCGTGGCCATGCTCATGCTGTCTCCATCTGTTACGTGTGACCGCTGTTCTGCGGGACCGCCTCCCGGCCCTGCGGTCCACCGCCCGGCACCAGCCCGTTCGCGCGAACGGTGACGTCCATGCCGGTCACATTAGGCGGCGCTCGGGGGCCGGCGCTTCTCGAATCCTGATCAATCCGGCCACCGGAACCGCACGTCGTCCTGATACGGGGTGACCGCCGCCTCACGGTCCGTGCTGGTGCACGGCCTCGGGAGGGAGGGGCCCGGGACGTAGGCGGAGGCCAGCCAGGGCACCCGCGCGTCCCGGTCCGCCGCCGGCACCGGCACCAGGCCCGGCCCGGAGACCGCCCGGGACGCACGGACCTCGCGCGCGAACCGTTCCCGGAAGCCGGGAACGTCGGCTATCTCCGCGTACACCACCTTGACCGCCACGATCCGGCCGTCCGGCGCCCGCCCGAGATACACACAGCCCGTGCCGTCCTTTCCGAGGCGGTGCGACAACCGGTACTCGCCCACCCGCCGCGGATCGTCGTCGGCCAACGCCTGCACTCTCAACGCCCCCGCTGGACAGCGCACTTGGACGATGTGCAGATGCTGACACCGCCGCCTCACTCGCGCCACCGCGCACACCGCGCGAAACACGGACGTCTCGGATGCGGACGCTTCGGCCGCCACGGACAACCCTCCCTGCCGTCGGTTCGCGGGGCGAGGCGTAGCCCGGCCGTGTGAGCTGCCCGGCCGAAATGCGGCTGGGCGGCGCGCCGGTCCGGACCGCCCGTGGCACCGGGTGCTTACGTCTGGGGGCCGGGCGTGCGCCGGCTCCTGTGACCGGCATGCCGGCGGGTACCCGGCCTTTGATGTGCGCCGCCCGTTCCCCGAGGGCGTGCCGTCCGCATCGCCCGAGGGGCGTCCCGTCCGAAGTGCCCAAGGAGGAATCGTGGTGGCAGGGAGTGCCGACGCGAACCGTCAGACCGACCACGCGCAGCTTCTCAGGGGCCAGAAAGCGCTGGTGACCGGTGCGAACTCGGGCATCGGTCTGGCGACCGCCATCGCCCTGGGCCGCGCCGGAGCGGACGTCGTGGTCAACTACGTCGTCGGTGAGGACGAGGCCCACAAGGTCGTGGAGCAGATCGAGGGCTTCGGCGTCCGCGCCTATGCCCACCAGGCCGATGTGTCCGACGAGGACCAGGTGACCGCCATGGTCGCGCGGATGGTCGAGGAGTACGGCACGATCGACATCATGGTGGCCAACGCCGGCCTCCAGCGTGACGCGCCGCTGGCGCAGATGACGCTCGCCCAGTGGCGCAAGGTCATCGACGTCAATCTGACCGGCCAGTTCCTGTGCGCGCGGGAGGCCGCCAAGGAGTTCGTGCGGCGCGGTGTGGTGGAGGAGGTGTCCCGTTCGGCGGGAAAGATCATCTGCATGAGCTCGGTCCACCAGACCATCCCGTGGGCGGGGCATGTGAACTACGCGTCCTCCAAGGGCGGGGTCGGGATGCTGATGCAGACCCTCGCCCAGGAGCTGGCCCCCCACCGGATCAGGGTGAACGCGGTGGCGCCCGGCGCCATCCGCACACCGATCAACCGCGACGCCTGGTCCACCCCCGAGGCCGAGGCCGAGCTCCTGCGGCTGATCCCGTACGGCCGTGTCGGCGACCCGGAGGACATCGCCCGCGCCGTCGTCGCCCTGGCGTCCGACCTGTTCGACTACGTCGTCGGCAGCACGCTCTACGTCGACGGCGGAATGACCCTCTTCCCCGGCTTCGCCACCGGAGGCTGATCCGAGCCTCGCGGCGGGACGGGCTCGACGAGCTGGACCAGGTCCTGTTCGCCCCCACCCGCTCCTCCGGAGGCCTCCTGATAGGTTCGCCCGTCATGGACACGCCGTTACGCCCTGCCGGCGAACTTCCCGCCGATCCCGGAAGGCTGCGACTCGACTACCGCATGCGGGCTTCCGCTCTTCCCCGCGACGGGGACGACGCCGTGGAGGAGTGGACGGTAACGGCCTCCGTCTCTCGGCTTCCGGGACGGACGGCAGGCGCCGAGGTGGGGTCCATGACGTTGTACCGGCTCCGCATGGACAGCTCATCGGGGATCGGCCCGCTCCAGGTGGCCGAAGGCTTCGATCACGGGCTCTTCCAGCTCGCCTTGTTCCTGATCGACTGGGACAGCACCTACCGGGAGCGATTCGTGCGGTGGGTCCCGTCCCCCGACGGAGACCTGCTGGTGGTACACATCGTTCACCTCGACGCGGCCTGGCGGGGATTCGGCCTGGAAGCGGCTCTGACGGCCGAAGCGATCTGGAGCCTGGCCGACGGGTGCTGCGCCGTCGTGGCGGACCTTCACCCCGATGCGTGTCCCGACCACGGCTTCACCGCGGGCATGCCGTGGCCGCCCGCGTCGTCCGCGGCGATCGGCGCGGTCTGGGAGGAGATCGGTTTCCGCCGGCTGCCCAGTCTCTACCTGCTCGACACAGCAGAAGAAGAGCCCCGCGACCTCCGCCGACAAGCACGTTCCCGGCTCGCCGCGCTCAACGACGCGTACCCGAATCATCGCTGACGCCGAGCCCCGTGGTGCTGCGGCGCTGCCCTGCGTAAACCTTTCGGGCCTCCCGGGCGACGCCGGAAGGCGCGTTGCGGCAGGGTGTCACATGCCCTTGAGAGCGGGTGCGAGGTCGGGCTCCGCCGACTCCTGCTGCGGGTCGTCAGCCATCAGCTCCGGAAATGTGGTCTACATCCCAACAGCGCGCTTGGACGTCGTCCTCGCTGCGCGTCACATGGTCATGCGGGGGCTTCGCCGCCGCCGTCGGCGTGGGTGTCGGCGTCAGCGTTCGCGTCGGCGTCGGCTTCGAGGAGTCTCAGCAGGGAGCGCAGCTCTTCCAGGGCGGCGTCCGTGACCTCCGGCTCGCCGAGGACGAGCTGATGGAGCACCAGACCGTCGAGCGCGGCGAAGACCAGCCGGGTCAGCGCCCTGTCCGCGCCGGCCGGCAGCATTCGACTCAGCTCGCGCTGGGTGGCGTCGAAGTACTCGTCGTACAGCGCGCGGATCTGCGGCAGCAGCTCCGGCCTGCGCCGTGACTCGAGGAGCAGCTCGTACTGGAACGCCTGTGTGCCCGGATCCGCCGTGACCATCTCGGACAGTCCGGTCGAGAAGTCCGCTACGTCGCCGGTGCCCGGTTCGAGGGCGCTGGTGCTCAGCGAGGTGCGGATCGTGTGGGCGAGGGCCTCCTCGACGAGTGCGTCGCGCGAACCGAAGTGGTGCACGACGAGGCCGTGGGTGACACCGGCCTCCTCCGCCACGGCCCGGTAGGTGAGCTTGCGCAGTCCGCCCCGCGCCACCACACGCACGGCCGCATTCAGCAGGGCCTCGCGCCCCTCGCCGTAGTGCAGGCGCTTGCGTGGCTGCCGGCTCCCGGCGTCGTCAGCGGAATCGGTCATGCGGTGACCCTACCGTTACGTGACGCACCGGGTGCCTCGGCCGACAGGCCCGGTGCGGCACGTCGCGCGGCATCAGCGCCGGGGCGGGCGGATGCCGCGGAACTCCCAGTCGCCGCCCAGCGCGGTCGACAGCACCTCCTCGGACTCCGTGGGCTGCGCGCCGACGTCGGTGCGGATGGGGGTCGGTCCGGTCACGATGTGGTTGGTGAGCCGTCCGAGCCCCTCCACCTCGACCTCGACGACGTCACCGGGCTGGACCGGCCGGGAGTTGGCGGGGGTGCCCGAAAGCAGTACGTCGCCGGGGTGGAGGGTGATGGTGCGGGCGATGTCCGCGACGAGATAGTGCATGTCCCACTTCATCTCGTCGGTCGAACCGTCCTGCACCACCTCGCCGTTGACGTACGTCCGCAGGCTCTTGCCGTGGAAGTCCCAGTCGGTGACCAGGCCGGGGCCGAGCGGGCAGAGCGTGTCGGAGCCCTTCACCCGGAGCATGGAGCCGGCGTCGGTGTCGCGGAAGTCGTGCAGGCCGTAGTCGTTGGCGACGGTGTAGCCCGCGATGTACTCGCCCGCGTCGTCCGGGGAGATGTTGCGGGCCGTCTTCCCGATGACGATGGCCACCTCGCCCTCGTAGTTGAGCCACTTGCAGCCCTCGGGGCGGACGATCGCGCCCTTGTGGGAGTTGAGGGCCGAGGTCGGTTTGTGGAAGTACGTCGGCGTGTCGGGGAGGTCGATCTGGAACTCGTCGACGCGGCTGCGGTGGTTGAGGTGGACGGCGATCACCTTGGAGGGAACCACCGGCGGCCGGTGCTGCGCCTCCTCGACCTTGACACGGCGGCCGTCGCCGGCGACGAGTTCGTCCCCGTCGACGGTGACCTGGACGGCGGCGCCGTCGAGGAGGATGCGGCGGTACTCAGGCATGGGAGGACTCCTGTGCGGGGGTGTGGTGTGCGGTCCAGCCGTCGGCGGGGCGGTCGAACCAGAGGTGGACCTGACCGGTGCCGACCGAGTTCTCGTACTCGCCGTACTGGCGGGCCTTGGCGACGCATGCCTGCTCGCCGAGGGCGCCGGCCATCATCAGGTAGTGGAAGAACTTCGCCTCCGGCTTGAACTTCCAGAACTCGTCCATCGTGTCGAGGACCTTGTCGTGACGGCCCTCCTTGAACCACGCGATCCGCTCGTAGTCGGCCTCACGGGCCTCGGGCGTGAAGATGTGCACCGGGTCGCTGGCCTCGTGGTCGCGCAGCTCGCGCAGCGGCCAGAACGTGTGCGAGAGGGCGCCGGAGGCGATCAGCAGCACCCGCCGTCCCGGTGTGGCGGCGATACCGTCCGCGAGCGCACGGCCGAGCCGCAGATGGTCCTCCATGTCACCGGTCTGGCAGACCCCGATGGTCACCCACTGTTTGTCGGGCAGTCCCTCGCCGAGGTACTTCCACAGGTTGATGGTGGCGTAGTAGATCGGCAGGTAGTCGTCGTCGATCGCGGTGATCCAGGTGCCGTGCTTGTCGGCGAACTTCTCGATGTTCCGGGCGAGTTCGGGGTCGCCGGGGAAGTCGTAGGGCATCCTGCACATGCCGCGCGGCAGCTCCTCGGAGGTGAACAGGCCGGCGCGGCGGTGCTGGGCGGTGACCACGAACTCGACCGTCGTGGCCCAGTGGGAGTCGAGGACTACGACGGTGTCGTAGTCGTCGGCGCGCTCGAAGACGTCCTCGCGGAGCTGCTGAAGGCCGGTGACGAGGGTGATCTCCTTGCCCTCGTTGAGCTCCAGCCGCTCGGCCTCCGGGAGCACGATGGTGGGGACATGGGCGAGGAGACCCGCCCCGACGATCTCACCCATGGTTCTTCCATCCGTTCGGGGCGGTCACGGTGTTCTTGACGTCGCAGTAGAAGTCGAAGCTCCAGGTGCCGCCCTCGCGGCCGACCCCGGAGTGGCGGGAGCCGCCGAAGGGTGCCTGGAGGTCGCGCACGAAGAAGCAGTTGACCCACACCGTGCCGGCCACCAGCTGCGAGGTGACGCGTTCGGCACGCTCGGGGTCGCCGGTGGCGACGGTGGCGGCCAGGCCGAAGCGGGTGTCGTTGGCGAGGCGGACGGCTTCCTCCTCGGTCGCGAAGGTCTGGAGGGTGAGGACCGGCCCGAAGACCTCCTCCTGCACGATCTCCGAGTCCTGGGCGACATCGGCGAGCAGGGTCGGCGCGTAGTACTGGCCGTCCTTGCGATGGCCGCCGATCACCGCGCGCGCCCCGGCCGCGATCGCCCGCCGCACGAAGCCGTCGATCTTCTCCAGCTGGCGCGGGTGGATGTTGGGCCCGATGTCGGTGGCCTCGTCGCGCGGGTCGCCCTGCCTCAAGGCCGTGGCCTTCAGCACGAACCGGCGCGTGAACTCCTCGACGACCGACTCATCGACCAGGAAGCGCGTGGCGGCCAGGCACACCTGACCGGCGTTGTCGTACTGCTCCACAGCGAGGTCGACGGCGAGGTCCAGGTCGGCGTCCGCGAACACCAACAGCGGGGATTTGCCGCCCAGTTCCAGGCTGAGCGGGGTGAGGTTGCCGGCGGCCGACTCGGCGATCCGCCGGGCGGTCGGCACCGAGCCCGTGAAGCTGATCCGGCGGACGTCCGGGTGCGAGGTGAGGGCATCACCGATCTCGGAACCGTAGCCCTGGACCACGTTCAGCACCCCGGCGGGCAGTCCGGCCTCCGCGGCGATGTCCGCGAGCAGGGAGGCCGTCAGCGGGGACCACTCCGCCGGCTTGAGGACGACGGTGTTGCCGGCCGCGAGGGCCGGTGCGACCTTCCACGTGGCCAGCATCAGCGGGGCGTTCCACGGGGTGATCAGCACGCAGGGGCCCGCCGGGTCCCACGAGACGTGGTTCGTGTGGCCGCGCGTCTCGAAGTCCTCGTGGTCCAGCTTCAGCAGCCAGTCGGCGAAGAACCGGAAGTTGTGCGCGACGCGGGGCATCACGCCCCGGCGGTGCGAGCGCAGCAGGGCGCCGTTGTCGGTGGTCTCGACGATCGCGAGCTCTTCGATCCGCTTCTCCACACCGTCGGCGATGGCGTGCAGTATGCGGGCGCGCTCGGCGCGGGAGGTGGCCGCCCAGGCCGGGAAGGCGGCCTTCGCGGCGGCCACCGCGGCCGCGGTCTCCGTCGCCGTGCCGCGGGAGATCTCGCCGATCGTGCTGCCGTCGATCGGCGAGACATCGGTGAACGTTTCAAGGGAGGCGACGCGTTCGCCGCCGATCCAGTGCCGGGTGTCTACGGCGACGCCGGCCACCGTGAGAGTGTGCTCGGTCATGTCCGGTCTCCAAGTCCTGTGCTGCGCAAGGTGGTCACTCGGCTCCGGACGTGCCGGACTCCAACAGGCGGCCGCCGTCCCAGACCACACCGACCTGGCGGTAGTAGGCGGCGATCGGCTCGCGGATCTCCAGCCGGGCGAGCTCCTCGGTGGGCGCCTCGAACAGCTCCAACTCGGCGTCGCCGACCCACGGTTGCCCGCCCTCGAAGGAGGCGGCACCGGACTCGATCAGCTCGTCGAGGGCGAGCCCCTTGCCCTTCTCGATCGAGGGCAGCCAGCGGTGGTGGGCCATGGGGTGCCCGTTGACGAACCCGTTCGTCTCCGACGGCTCCCGCAGGGTCACCACGGCCTGGGCCAACCGGCGGTCCGCGGCGGCCAGGGTCGCCCCGAACCGAGCCCCCGCCTCGATGCGCGGAGCGGGACCGTACGGGTGCGGGCGGGTCTGGTGGATCGATCCGAGCTTCTTCGGGTAGCCCTGGTGCAGGCCGCGGGCGATGGCGAAGTCCTTGTCGACCCAGATGTACACACAGCGGGTGTAGGTCTGCCCCTTGTAGCTGCAGCGGACCACCGCGAACGCCTCCCTGTACTGGGAGAGCACCGGGTCCAGCAGTTCGTCACCGGAGGTGGAGCAGGACTGCCAGTCGGCCCAGATCAAAGCGACCGCGCCGGGGTCCTCGTCCGCCGGCTCCAGTGGTTCGGGCAGCAGTTCACGTACCCGCGAGGGATCCGTGCGGTACTCGACGGTGAGCAGGTCACCGGAGTAGCGCCAGGGCGGGGAAGGGATGAGCGACGAGGCGCCGCTCGCGGTCTTGGGATGGAAGTAACCACGGACAGGGGGCATGGCGGGATTCCTTACGGTTCCTTACGCGGTGAGGGCGGGCTGCTTCAGCAGCTGGGCGCGGTAGCGGGCGGCGCCCATGGCGGCGGCCTGGCCGCCGAGCGCGACGACGCCGACCAGCAGGCCGCCGGCGTGGTAGCCGACCAGAACGTCGCCATCGAGGTCGCCGTCCAGGATCCGTACGTCGTCCTTGCCGAGGACCGGCGCCCCGAAGGACTGCAGCCGGAACTCGTGCTGGTCGCTCCAGAAGGTGGGAAGCGGCGCGAAGGGCGCCAACTCCGCCTGCGCACCCGTGAGATGGGCGACGAGGGCTTTCGCGGCGTGCTTGGCGGTGTCGGTGGGGATGGACCAGTGCTCGACGCGCCGGGGTACGCCGTCGTAGCGGGCGTTGGGAAAGCGGGCGACGTCACCGACCGCGACGACCTCCGGCCGGCCGCCGACCCGCAGTTGCCCGTCCGTGAGCACCCCATCGGAGAGGTCGAGGCCGTTGCCCTCCAGCCATTCGACATTGGCGACCGAGCCGACCGACTCGACCACCACGTCGGCGGGCAGCACGGTGCCGTCGCTCAGCACGACTCCGGTCACCCTCCCCCCGCCACCGCTGGGAGGTGCTCCCGGGTCGCCCTCGAAACCGGCGACGCCCGTGCCGAGCACGAAGCGCACCCTGCGCTCCTCGTGCCGCTTCAGCAGCGCGCGGCCGAGCTGCTCGCCGAGCGGTCCGACCATGGGCAGGGGCAGCGGGTCGACGACGGTCACCTCGCGCACGCCGAGTCCCACGGCGGTGGCGGCGACCTCGCAGCCGATGAATCCGGCTCCGACGACGACCACCCGGACACCGGGCCGGGTCAGTGCGTCCCGGAGGCCCTGGGCGTCGGCGAGGGTACGGACCGTGTGGCGGCCGGTGAGCGGGCCGGGGCAGCCGAGGCGCCGGGGCCGCATGCCGGTGGCGATGACGAGTCCGTCGTACGGGAGCGTCGAGCCGTCGTCGAGTGTGACGGTCCGCTCGGCGAGCCGGGCCGCGACGGCCCTGGTACCGAGCCGCCACTCGACGTCGGCGGCGGCCGCCTTCGGTGTGAAGGCCAGCGACTCGAAGGGCGCCTTGCCGGCCAGGACCTCCTTGGACAGCGGAGGCCGGTTGTACGGCATGTGGGGCTCGTCACCGACCATCGTGATCGCCCCGCTCCACCCCGCCGCGCGCAGCTGCTCGGCGGCCCGCAGGCCGCCCATCGAGGCGCCCGCGACGACTATGCGTCCGGTCATGGGACTCAGGCCTCGATCCGGATGGCCTGGAGCGGACACACGTCGGCGGCCTCCTCGACCTCGTCGCGCAGTGTGTCGTCCGCGTCGGAGACGTACACCAGGTGCCCTTCGTCGTCCATCGAGAAGACGTCCGGGGCCGCGAAGACGCACTGGCCGTGGTCCTGGCACTTGTTCATGTCGACGACGACCTTCATCGCGGTCCTCCTGAGGGGTGAGGGCGAGGGAACGGGGAGGGGGAAGAGGGGCGGAGGGGCCCGGCCACGGTCACCACCGGGTGCCCTCGGCCGATGGGATGCGAGGAGCCGCGCCGTGACTCGTTTGGCTTCAAACAACATAGGAAGCGACTCGGCCCTGGTCAAGACCTGTCCAGGTGGATAAATTTTTTCCCCACCCCCTTGCGGGACGGTTGCTCCGTTCATACCGTTCGGAGTCAAACGACTAGCGGGGTGCGCTCTCCCTCCACCCCGGCTCCCGTCCGCCGCACCCTCCCCATCCCCTGGCCACCGGGCATGGGAGAGACCACCTTCCCGCCCAAGGAGACACCGGTGAGCGCATCCGACAACCCAGACATCCGCCGGCACATGGAGCGGCTCGCCGCCGAGGGTGTCGACGTGGTCCGGGTGATGTACCCCGACCTGATCGGCACCGACCGCGCCCGCGACGTCCTGCTGGACCACCTGCCGTCGGCGGCCGAGCACGGCCTGGCCTTCTGCCGCGCCGTGTACCACACCAGCCCGCAGGGTGACGTCGTCCCGGTCGCCGGCGGTCTGGACGCCGGCCTGCCGGACGTGTGCGTACACCCCGACCTGTCCACGGCGGTCCCGCTGCCCTGGGAGCCCGGCGTGGCCACCTGCCTCGGCGAGGTCAGCGACCCGGTGACCGGGGCTCCGGCCGCCGAGTCGCCGCGCGACCTGCTGCGCACCGTCCTGGCCCGGTGTGCCGAGCAGGGCCTGCGGCCCGTCGTCGGCCCCGAGCTGGAGTACTTCCTGCTGGAGCCCGCCCCCGGCACACTCAAGGGCTGGCGCCGCGCACCGGAGACGGCCGGCGCCGTCTACACCGCCGGCCTGCGCGCCGACCCGGAGAACCATCTGCTGCGCACCCTGCGGCAGTTGCGCGACCTCGGCCTGGGCGTCGTCACCGGCAACCACGAGTTCGACGGCGGCCAGTACGAGATCAACCTCACCCACTCCGACGCCCTGGACGCCGCCGACCGCGCGTTCCGCTTCAAGGCGGCCGTCAAGGAACTGGCCCGCCGGGAGGGCAATCTGGCCACCTTCATGGCCAAGCCCTTCGGCGACGCGGGCGGATCGGGCTTCCATCTCCACCTGTCCTACGAGACCTCCGGCGAGGAAGGCGCCGGCAACGCCTTCGACGACCCGGCGGGCGCGTACGGCCTCTCGGCCACCGCGCGACACGCACTCGCGGGCATCCTCGCCCACGCCCCCGCGCTCGCGGCGCTGGCCAACCCGACCGTGAACTCCTACAAGCGCTTCGGTCCCGACACGCTCGCGCCCTGGCTGATCGACTGGGGGCTCGACAACCGCAGCGCCATGGTCCGCATCCCGCCGGAGCGCGGCAGCGGCGCCCGCATCGAGCTCCGCCTCGGTGACGCCAGCGCCAACCCCTACCTGCTGATCGCGGGCACGATCGGCGCCGCACTGCTCGGCGTCCAGGCAGGCGAGGAGCCGCCCGCCCCGCTGGAGGGCTACGGCTACGACACCGCCCGTTCCGCCCTGCTGCCGACGAACCTGGCCGCCGCGCTGGACGCACTCGAGGCGGACACCGCCCTGACCGGCGTCCTCGGCAAGGACTTCACCACCTCCTTCCTCACGTACAAGCGGGACGAGCTCGAACGCTTCGGCCGGCATGTCACCGACTGGGAGTTCACCGAGTACGCCTACCACCTGTGATTCCGCCGAAGGCCCGAGCCCTCGTCGCCCGTCGCCCCCGCCCAGGAGATCCACGACCATGACCAGCCCCACCGCCCCCGCCGTCCCCGTCACCCGGGCCGAACTGCGTGCCGCCCTCGACGAGCCCCTGCCGCTCGACCAGGTCGACCTCGCCGATCTCGACAACTTCGCCGACGGCATCAAACCGTGGCGGATGTTCCACACCCTGCGGCACGAGGACCCGGTGCACTGGCAGCCCGAGGAGGCCCCCAACTCCGGTTTCTGGGCGGTGACCCGGCATGCGGACATCGCTCGCGTCGACCGCGACCCGGAGACCTTCACCTCGGCGAAGTTCGTCAACCTCGAAGAAGTCGACGAGGACCAGATCAAGAAGCGCGCCTCCATCCTGGAGCTGGACGGCGTCCGCCACCGCGCCCTGCGCAGCGTGATCCAGCGCCAGTTCGGTGCGGCCGTCATCAACAGCTACAGCGACTTCCTGCGCGGGCTGACCGCGAAGACGCTGGACGCGGCCCTGGCCAAGGGCACCTTCGACTTCGTCGCCGACGTCTCCGCGGACTTCCCCATCAACGTCCTGGCCCGGCTGCTGGACATACCGCCGGAGGACAACCAGCGGCTCATCGACTGGGGCAACCGCATCATCGGCAACACCGACCCCGACTACGCGGACGTCCTCCTGCACAGCGCGGAGAGCGAGAAGTACCGCGATCTGCCCTTCCGTTCACCCGCGTCCATCGAGGTCTTCGAGTACGGCCGTGAACTCGCCCGGCAGCGGCGCGGCAAGGACGGCACGGACCTGGTCTCCAAGCTGGTCAACACCACCCCGCGCGACGGCGTCCCGCTGTCCGCGCAGGACTTCGACAACTACTTCCTGCTCCTGGTGGTGGCCGGCAACGAGACCACGCGGCACACCATCTCCCACTCCATGCTGGCCCTGCTCCAGCACACCGAACAGCTGGCCAGGCTCAAGGACGACCCGTCACTGATCCCGACGGCGGTGGAGGAGTTCCTGCGCTGGGCCTCCCCGGTCTACCACTTCCGTCGCACCGCCACGCGTGACGTCGAACTCGGCGGCAAGCAGGTGAAGGAGGGCGACAAGGTCGTCATGTGGTTCGCCTCGGGCAACCGCGACGAGGAGGTCTTCGGCAACCCCTACGACTTCGACGTCACCCGTGAGAACAACGACCACGTCACCTTCGGCAAGGGCAGCCCCCACCTGTGCCTGGGCAACCTGCTCGCCCGCACCGAGATCCGCATCATGTTCGAAGAGCTCATCCCGCGCCTCGCGGACATCCGCCTGGCCGGTGACGTCCCGCGCGTGCGGTCCAACTTCGTCAACGGCATCAAGAAGCTGCCGGTCGAGGTGACGTTGGCCTGACCGACTCCACTCCGAGTTCCGCGCGCCTCGCGACCCGGGGGCGCGCGGAGTCCTGGCTGCTTCGGCGGCTGCGCCCTTGCCTTGCTTATCGACTATCGATAGATTTCCATCGTGATTCGATTGAGGGAGGGCTGATGGGAAAGCTGACGGTGCTTGCGCTGCGAGTCGTGCTCGCGGGGCTGCTCGCCGGCTCGGTGTTCGTCCAGGCGGTGATGGTGCCGCTGCTGGCCAGTGACCTGGAGGACCTCGACGCCGACATTGCGCACCTGCGCACCCCGACCCTCCTGATCGTGGTCCTGGGGATGGTGACGGTTCAGGTCGTCCTGGTCTGCGTGTGGCGGCTGGTGACCATGGTGCGACGCGGAACGGTGTTCTCCCACGCCGCCTTCCGGTACGTGCACATCGTGATCGGCGCGACGGTGACGGCGGCGCTCCTGGTGTTCGCGCTCGGAGTGGTCCTGGCGCCGGGCGAGGCCGTGCCCCCGGGCATCGTGCTGCTGATCGGCGGGGTGGGCCTGGCGGTCCTGGGAGTTGCGCTCATCGTCCTCGTGCTGCGGATGCTGCTCGCCCAGGCGGTGGCACGCGACGTCGAGGCGGCACAGATGCAGGCCGAACTGGAAGCGGTGATCTGATGCCGATCGCCGTCGACATCGACGTGATGCTGGCCAAGCGGAAGATGTCCGTGGGCGAACTCGCGGACCGCGTCGGGATCACGCCCGCCAACCTGGCCGTGCTCAAGAACGGCCGCGCCAAGGCGGTGCGCTTCACGACCCTCGCCGCGCTCTGCGAGGTGCTCGAGTGCCAGCCGGGTGACCTACTGCGCTGGGAAGCCGACAACGCCGCGCACGACTGACGCGCCGCCAGTTTCCGGATCAGAACACGGCTGTCGCCAGCAGAGCGATCGCCGGCGGCAGGCCCTGGCCCAGGGCGCCACGCCACAGGCGTGGGAAGGAGATGACGAAGACGATCGCGGAGGCGATGAGGAACACGCACAAGTAGACGATCAGGGAGCGGCCGACGGTGGCATCGCCGGTGTGGAGGGCCACGACTCCGGCGACGAGACCGAGGCCGAGAAGGATGTTGTAGACGGCGACCCCCGAGCGCCACAGGGCGACTTCGGGTGCGTCGGCGGGGGAGGTCGTGAGGAAGACGCGGACCGCGGCACGGTCGTAGAAGAACCGTTCCAGAATTCCGACGACGAGGTGGGTCAACGCCGCGACGAGGGCGAAGACCTGTGTCACGAGGTTCACGGTCCGGAGTGTCCACCTCTTCTCCGGTCTCAGCAAGAGCGCGCGCCGGATCCCGCGCACCCTCCGCGCTGAGCGGCGAACGCCGGGGCGGCCCGCCGGGGGTGGGGCGGGCCGCCGGCACGTCCCCCAGTGTCAGCGACGGCGCGGGCGGGAGGTTCCGAGGCGGAAGCGGAACCGGTCGGCACTGCCAGCACGGATCCCGCCGCGGCGACAGCCAGGACAACTGGCCCGGCAGGGTGTCTGCGTATACGTGTACGTGTACGTGAACGCACAGCGTGTTCCTCTCAGTCGGGTATGAGCCAACTTTCGACGGGTGTGACGGCTAAAGTTCCATGTCCTGAACCCCGAACCGCTTCAGCTCATCGTGACCCGATGGCTCAGGCCCGATACACCGGAGAGCACCCGATGAGGATCCACCTCACCAGCGTCTTCGTCGACGACCAGGAAAAGGCCCTGCGCTTCTACACCGACGTGCTGGGCTTCGTGAGGAAGCACGACGTCCCGCTGGGCAAGGACCGATGGCTGACCGTGGTCTCGCCGGAAGATCCCGACGGAACGGAACTGCTGCTGGAGCCCTCCGGCCACCCCGCGGTGCAGCCGTACAAGACGGCGCTGGTCCAGGACGGCATCCCGGCCGCCTCTTTCGCCGTCGACGACGTGCAGGCGGAGTTCGGCCGGCTGCGTGAACTCGGGGTGCGGTTCACCCAGGAGCCGCTGGAGATGGGCACGGTCACCACCGCGGTGCTGGACGACACCTGCGGCAACCTGATCCAGATCGTGCACAGCGAGTAGGGCTCCGGCCCAGGCGCCCGCCGCGATCCGCTGACCGCAGCGGCGGCTGCGGGTGACGGTGCGTCAGGCCGGGCCGATGACCTTCTTGCGCAGGTGTCCGCAGACCACCGACGTCCGGACGTCGGCGAGTTCCGGGCGCTTCGTCAGCTTTTCCAGGACCACTGCGTGCAGATGGTCGGTGTCCCGGACGGCGACGTGCACCAGGAAGTCGTCGTTCCCGGTGAGGATGAAGATCGAGATGACCTCCGGTATCCCCTCGAGGAAGGCCTGGAAGGCCTCGATCACCGCAGGTGTCGGTGGGCGGACCCGTGCGGCGATCACCGCCTGCAGCCCGCGGCCGATCGCCGTGAGGTCCGCCTCCGCGTGAAATCCCGTCAGGATGCCGCTCCTGCGCAGGGAGCGGATGATATGCGCGTACGAGGAGGAGGGTCCGGTGGGCGCCGGCCCACGGTGTGGGCGGTGTGTGCGGTCATGGCGGCCGCGCTGTTCTGGAGCAGTTCCTACGCGGTGACCAAGCGGGAAGGAAGCCTTCCGGGACCGCGACCACTCGGACCACCTCGGAGGCGGGGCCCCTGCCCGTCAGGGCGCGAGGTCAGGGCCGGCCGAGGGCCTCCTTCGCCGTGCGCAGCTCGGAGGAGCGGATGAAGGCCTCGCCGCGGTGAGCCACCAGTGAGCGAGGGTCCCGGGTGCCCATGGGGAAGGGCCAGTCGCTGCCGAGGACGATGTGGTCGGCTCCGAAGGTGGTGACCGCGAGGTCCACCACGGCGGGGTCGTGGGCGAGGCAGTCGACGTAGAAGCGGCGTACGGCGGTGCGTGGGGATTCCGTCAGGTCGGGGACGCCGGGGCGGTGGGTGTCGGCGCCGCGCTGCCAGCGGCCGACGACGGCGGGCAGCAGGCCGCCGCAGTGCACCAGCACGAACCGCAGGCGAGGATGTGTGGCGAGGACGTCGCCGAAGACGAGCTGGGCGGCGGCGAGCGCTGTCTCGCCAGGGTTGCCCAGGAGGTTGGCCAGGTAGAACGGGGTGAGGCGGGGGTCGGGGGCGGTTCCGGGGTGCAGCAGCAGGGTGCGGTCGTCGGCGTCCAGGGCCTTCCACAGCGGGGTGAGCGCGGGATCGGCGAGTGAGTAGGAGCCGCCGCCGGCCGCGGCGGTCAGTCCGGCCCACCGCTCGTCGTCGCGGATGCGCGCGTACTCGTCGAGTGCGAGACCGGGGTGTTCCAGGGGGAGGTAGGCGAGCGGGGTGAGCCGGTCATGGCGGTCCAGTGCGCTCAGCAGGCCGTCGTTGACGGAACGCACCCAGTCGCGTGCCGTGTCCTCGTCGAGGTCCTGCCGGAAGAAGGGAGGCGGGATGGTGACGACCGCTTCGTCGAGGTCCGCCGCGTCGAGGTACTCCACCAGCCTGTCGGGCCGGTGGAGATCCGGTGGGCCGACCGGGTGTCCGTCGATCAACACGAGGCCGTCGGTGTTGCGAGCGTGTTCGCCGAGGTCCGGGGCGAGGTGGGTGTGCAGGTCGATGCCGGGCACAGTGACACTCCGATCGCGCGAGGTAACAGATCAGGCCAGGGCCGCCGCGCCCCGCAGTACTTCGGCGATGGCCCGGTTCGCGACCTCGCGGGCCACGCGCTGGCCGACGCTGGCGGCCGGTCCGCGGAGCGCCAGCTCGGCGGACCAGGTGACCCGACTGCCCGACTCCCCGGCGGTGAAGGCGAGTTCGATGCGCACGTCCACGGCGTGCTGGGCCCGTACGGCGTGCACCGCGAGCACCGCTCCGGACGCGTCGGCGCGTTCGGTGCGGATGCGGGTCCGCAGGGGGAGCGGGCCGAAGGGGGTGGCCGGGGTGAACAGGGCGCGCACCGCGCCGTCCGCGTCGGTCGTCACCTCGTCCAGGGTGGCGACGGCCTTCAGTTCGTCGGTGCGGCCGGCCAGCGCCGCGAGTGCGGCGCCGGACCCGGCGGTCGTGAACTCTCCGGTGAGGCGCATCAGTCCACCTTGACCTTCTCGGCATCGGCGCCGCGCAGGGCCCGGAGGACATGCTCCGGGGGGTTGTAGGAGTCGAGGATCATTCCGTGGTCGCCGACGGCGTCCTGGATCGCGGCACAGATCGCGTGCAGCGGCGCGCCGCCGCCCTCGCCCATGCCCTTGGCGCCGATCGGGGTGAACGGGGAGGGGCTCACCACGTTGTCGTAGCGCAGGCTGGGCATGTCGTACGCCGTCGCCGCGTGGTAGTCGTAGAAGTTCGCGGCCGTGAGCTGGCCGTCCGCGTCGTAGCCGAAGTGTTCGAAGAGCGCGGCCGAGATGCCGTGCGCGGTGGCCCCGTGCACCTGGCCCTCGATCACCATCGGGTTGATCGGCGTACCGCAGTCGTCGACCATCCCGTAGCGCAGGATGGCGGTCTGGCCCGTCTCCTCGTCGATCTCCAGGACGCAGGCGTGGATCTGCGTGGCGTAGGTGAGGGTCAGATTGCCGAACTTCTCTTCCAGGTCGGGCAGTTCGAACGGCGCCCGGTAGACGGCGCGTCCGACGAGGCCCACCTCGTCGGCCACCTCCGGCGGCAGGGAGCCGGGCGCGAAGTGGACGATGCCGGCGATCGCGTCGAAGGGCAGGGCGCGTTCGGCGTCGTCGCGGACCTTGGCCAGGCCGCCCTCCAGGACGATGTCCTCCGGGGCGGCGCCGAGCACCGCGCCCGCGACGAGCTGGATCTCGTGGCTGAGTTTCCTGGTCGCGTTGATGATCGCGCCGATGCCGGTGACCGCGAACTGCGAGGCGTACGAGCCGGAGAAGCCGGTCTGCGCCGACAGGGCGGAGTCACCGCCCCGGTGCACGGTGATGTCGTCGTACGTCAGGCCCAGCAGGTCGGCGACGACCTGGGCGACCGTGGTCTCGTGGCCCTGCCCGAAGGCGACGCCGCCGGTGACCGCGTACACCGTGCCGTCCGCGCCGAGCCGCACCAGGCCTCCCTCGGTGTTGCCGGCGAACGGCAGGTGCGGGTTGATCAGGCGGGCCTGCGCGAAGTTGTTGGTGCCGGAGTCGAGGGTGGAGCCGATGCCTATGCCGATGCGCTTGCCCGTGCCGCGTGCCCGCTCCTGAAGCCGTCTCGCGTCCTCGTAGTCGATCAGGTCGAGGGCCTTGCGCAGGGACAGCGGCAGGTCACCGGAGTCGTACACGCAGCCGTTGACGGTGGTGTACGGGTACTGGTTCGGCTGGACGTAGTTCTTGAGGCGGAACCCGACCGGGTCGAAGCCGAGTTTGTGGGCGGCGATGTCCATCATGCGCTCCACGACCCACATGTGCTGCAGGCGTGAGTAGCCGCGGTTGGGGTGGACGGGGCCCTTGTTGGTGTAGACGGAGCGGTAGCGGACCTTCAGATGCTTAAGCTGGTACGCGGCATTGGCGACCTGGGTCCAGATGGCGGCGCCGAGCGGCTCGTAGCGGGTGTACGCGCCCACGTCGTCCAGTGCCTCGTAGGTCAGGCCGAGGACCGTGCCGTCGTCCTGCACCGCCAGCTTGACGTCGCGGAACCAGCGTTCGTTGCCGTGGCCGCCCATGTAGTGGTGCTCGGTGCGGGTCTCGGTCCAGCGCAGCGGGCGGCGCAGCTTGCGGGCCAGAAGGGCGACCGCGGTGGCGGGCACGTACATGCCGATCTTCACGCCGAAGGAGCCGCCGATGTCCTTGCTGACGATACGGATGCGTTCGGCGGGGTGCCTCATCGCGGACGCCATCATGAGCGTGGTGATCTGCGGCATCGCGCAGCCGCCGGTGATGTGGAAGAAGTCCGTGCCGGGGTCGTACTGGGCGGTGACGACCATGCACTCCAGGGGAGTGGAGCTGAAGCGGTGGAAGTGCAACTCGTCGACGCTGATGACGTGGTCGGCGTGTTCGAGGGCGAACTCCACGTCGCCCCAGTCGTACAGGCCCTCCCACGCCACATTGGTCTTCGTCTGCGCGTGGATCACCGGAGCGTCCGGGGTGACCGCGTCGCGGGCGTCGACCACGGGCCTGAGCGGCTCGTAGTCCACGGCCACGGCCGCGGCGGCGTCTCGGGCCGCCTCGCGCGAGTCCGCGGCGACGGCGACGACCGGCTCGCCCACGAAGCGGACCACCCCTCCGCCGGCCAGGCAGCGGTCCACCTCCGGCTCGGCGCCCTCGGGCGGCCCCTGGATCTCCATGAACGGCTCGGTGAGGGACGCCGCCTCCTCCGGCAGCAGACAGCCGAGGTAGCCGGGCACCCGGGTCGCGGCCGAGACGTCGATGCCGGTGATGCGGGCATGGGCGTACGGGGAGCGGACGAAGAAGACGTGTCCGAGCCGGTGGATCGGCGTGTCGTCGCCGAACTCGCCCTCGGCGCGCAGCAGCCGGTCGTCCTCCTTGCGGGGCATGGCCCTGCCGGTCCATGCCCGGGTGCCGGTCTCGGTAGAGGTCTGGGTGGTCGTGCTCACTGTGCCTCGCCCTCCTCGTGGCCGTGGGGCTTCTGTACGTCCTGGCCGGCGGCGGCGCGGATGGCGCGGACGATGTTCTCGTAGCCGGTGCAGCGGCAGATGTTGCCCTTCAGGGCGCGGCGCACCGACCGGTCGGTGATCTCCTCGCCGGACTCCAGGAGGTCGGTGGCGGTCATCAGCATGCCCGAGGTGCAGTAGCCGCACTGCAGGGCGTGGTGTTTCTTGAAGCACTGCTGGAGGTTGTTGAGGGTGCCGTCCTCGGCGGCCAGCGAGGCGGCCGTGTCCACCTCCGTGCCGTCCGCCTGGACTGCCAGGATCATGCAGGACTTGGCGAGACGGCCGTTCCAACGGACTGTGCAGGCACCACAGTTGCCGGTGTCGCAGCCGATCTTCGGGCCGCGTTTGTCGAGTTCGTCGCGGAGCCAGTGGACGAGCAGCGTACGGGAGGAGACGGTGCCCTCCTCGGTGCGGCCGTCGACGACGACCTCGATGGCATGGACGTCGGGAGCCGGGCTCTCGACGGTTGTGTGGTCGGCGACGGTCATGCCGCGACACTCCTTTCCACCGCGTCGTCGAGCGCGCGGCGCAGCTGGACCCTGGTCATCTCCAGGCGGTAGGCGGCGGAGGCGTGTGCGTCGCCCACGGTCTCCACGTCTGCCTCGTCGAACGCGGTCAGGGCCGCGTCGGTGAGCCGGGTGTCGGCGGGGTGCCCGAGCAGTGCCTGCTCCACAGTCGCGAGCCGGAGCGGCGAGCCGGGCACCGCGCCGAGGACGACCCGGGCGTCCTCCACCCTCCCGTCGATCACGTCCAGCCGGACCACAACCCGGGCCAACGCCCAGGAATCGGCCGCGAGTTGCAGGTGCCGGTGCACGATGCGGGTGCCTTCCGGCAGTGGCTTGAGACGGACGGACATCAGCAACTCGCCCGGCCGCAGCGCGGTCGCCAGGCTGCCCGCGAAGAGCGTGTCGGCGGTGATGCTGCGCCAGCCGGCCGTCGACGTGATGTGGAACCAGGCGCCCAGCGCGGTGAGCAACGGGGGGAAGTTGTTGGTCGGGTCGTTCAGGCAGCAGTTGCCGCCGATGGTGCCCCGGTTGCGAACCTGCCTGTCCACCAGGCCCGCCGCCATGTCGGCCACCGACGGCTGGTGGTGCCGTACGACAGGGGAAGCGGCGATCTCGGCATACGTGGTGGCCGCGCCGATCACGAGCGAGCCGTCGTCGGCGACCTCGATGCCACGCAGCTCTTCGAGGCGATGGACGTCGACGAGAGCCGTCGGCTGGACCAGATCGAGCTTGAGAGCGTTGATCATGGTCTGGCCGCCGGCGAGCACGGCCGCTCCGTCGATCGCGGCGAGCAGACTCGCCGCCTCGGCCACGGACTGGGGGCGCACATAGCGCACGGGAGGAAGGATCATCGGGGCCTCACTCGGTCACAGGTCGGGGTGTTTGGCGGCCAAGTGGTAGAGGCCGGAGTGGAACACCAAGGGCTCCCCGCCGGGCGCCTCGTACGCCTCGACCTCGCCGATCACGACGACGTGGTCACCGACGTCGAGGCACTGCACCGTCCGGCACTGGAAGCGGGCGACGGTGCCATCCAGCAGCGGTGTACCGGCGATGCCCTCGGTGACGGCGCTACCGGCGAACTTGTCGTCGGCCGGAGTGGCGAACCGGCGGGAGAGGTGGTGCTGGTCGGCGGCGAGGACGTTGACCGCGAAGTGCGAGGCCGCCGTGAACGCGGGCGTGCTCGGTGCGTTCCTGCCGGGGCACCAGAGCACCAGCGGCGGGTCGAGCGACACCGAGGTGAAGGAGTTCGCCGTCATCGCCACCTTGCGGCCGTCGGCACCCCGGGCGGTGATCACGGTGACTCCGGTCGCGTACTGGCCGAACGCCCGCCGCAGGTCACGTACGTCGAGGGACGAGTCCCGCCGGGCGCCCTGCTCGGCCAGCAGCCGCTCGGTCTGGTCCGGCTCGGACCACCAGGGGTAGAGCGTGCGGGGGTCGTCGAACCCGTTCACCACCGCGCTCGCCACAGCGGGAATCCCGGCAGCCTCGGTGAGGAGCCGCCGCTGGTGCGGACGGAGTCCCTCCAGCAGGGAGTTGGTCCAGGCGACCGACCACTGGGCCCAGCCGCGCCAGTATCCGTCGAACGTGCGCCGCATCCAGGCGGGCGTGAACTCCTCGGTGCCGTGGCGGACGATGCCGTCCAGATAGTGCTCGGCCGCCTGCGCCGCGTTGTTGGAGCCCTGACCGGTGATCGGGTCGCACAGGACCACAGCGTCGGCCAGACCCAACACGTGCCGTCCGGAGGGGAGTTGGGCGACCGGACGGCGCACGGTGGGGGTGAGCCGCCCACGCAGGGCCCCGCCGTCGTCGGTCAGCCTCGCCGCCCGGCAGCGCTGGTACTCGTCGGGGAAGTGGTGCCGCAGGATCTCCAGCGAGCGGGCCAGATGCTCGTCGGGGGTGCGGACGTCGTCCCAGCAGTCCATCGGTCCGCCCGGCACGCCCTCGAAGACCATGATCTCGCAGGGCCCGGAGACCGTGAGCGCGGGGAAGGTGAAGTACTCCCCGACGCCGGGCAGGATCCGCAGGTCGAGGGCCGGCGCGCCGGGGCGGGGCTGCACACCGGTGACGTACGTGAGGGCGAGGACACGGCGCGGGCGGTCGTACGGGGAGCGCTCCGGGTCCCGCGGAAAGATCCGGCCCAGTTCGCCCTTGCCCGTCGCGACGACGACCAGGTCATGGGCGCGGGCGTACTCCTCCAGGTCCGCCACGCCCGCCGCCCGCACCACCAGCTTGCCGCCGGCCTGCTCGTAACGCTCCAGCCAGGCCGCGCACTTGACGCGCTGGTCGACGGACTGGGCGGGCGCGTCCAGCGGGGCGCTCCACAGCACCTCGGCGGCCGACTCGTCGTCCGTGACGGACAGCGTGATACCGGAGATCTGCGGGCACGTCTGCTGCCAGTCGTCCAGACCCAGCGCGCGCTCCGTACGCAGGGCCGTGTCGAACATGCACTGGCTGGACATGACCGGCCCGTGCCGGACCTCGTCCGGTCCCCGGTCGGTGACGAGGGTGACGTCGTAGCCCCGGTCCAGCAGGCCCAGGGCGAGCTGTGCGCCGGACTGGCCGGCCCCTATGACAGCGATGCTCCGCATGGCCGTACTCCCGGAGTCCGTCAGGCCGCGACGGCGGCGAGATAGGACTCGGCGGCGACCGGGTCCATGAACCAGTGGAAGAAGTCGCGCGGGTCGTCGAAGCCGTTGGTGAAGCG
The DNA here is from genome assembly GCF_004023625.1 of Streptomyces cavernae. Classification (GTDB taxonomy): domain Bacteria; phylum Actinomycetota; class Actinomycetes; order Streptomycetales; family Streptomycetaceae; genus Streptomyces; species Streptomyces cavernae. The sequence goes on from NZ_RPDJ01000005.1 coordinate 294,168, forward strand.
GCGGGCGATCCGCGGGCTGTTCGTAGCGGTGCCGAGCAGCTTCAGCACGTGCTCGGGCGGCGCGCCCAGCAGGGCGTTCGTCCAGGCGGCGACGTACTGCGCGTAGTCCCAGTACCGCTCGAAGGTCTCCTGCATGAAGGCGCGGTCGTAGGGGCGCTCGCCGTGCTCCAGGATGCTGGAGAGGTACGACGCCGCGCACTTGCTCGCGTTGTTCGAACCCTGCCCGGTGATCGGGTCGTTGAGGACCACGACATCGGCGAGGCCCAGGATCACGGCGCCGGAGGGCAGTTGCCCGACGGGCCTGCGCACGGTGGGCGGGAAGCGGCCGGCGAGGACGCCGTTCGGGTCGGTCAGCTGGAGGTCGGCGCAGCGCTCGGCCTCCCAGGGGAGGTGGGTGCGCACGATCTCCAGGGAGCGCTCCAGGTGCTGCTCGGGCGAGGTGACGCCCTGCCAGCAGTCGAGGGGGCCGCCGGGGACGCCCTCGAAGACCATGATGTCGCAGGGGCCGGTGGTGGTCAGCGCCGGGAAGGTGAAGTACTCGCCGACGCCCGGCACCATGTTGAAGCTGACCGCGGAGTATTCGTCCCGGGGCTTCATGCCGGTGACGTAGGTGAGGGCCAGGGCGCGCTGCGGGGTGTCGAACGTGGAGCGCTCGGCGTCGCGCTCGAAGAGTCCGGCGATCTCGCCCTTGCCCGCGGCGACGACCACCAGGTCCGACTCCCGGGCGTAGAACTCCAGGTCGTCCACGTCCGCGTCGCGCAGCTCCACCTTGCCGCCGCGCCGCTCGAACTCCTCCAGCCAGGCGGGCATCTTGACGCGCTGGTCGACCGAGCGGGCGGACGCGTCCAGGCGGGACGCCCAGTCGATCGCCTTGCCGCCGGTGCCGTCCGGCACGGTGAAGGAGATGCCCTGGACCGGCGGACAGTCCGCGTCCCAGCGGTCCAGGCCCAGGTTGCGCTCATGCGCCAGGGCGGTGCCGAACATGCACTGGCTGGACATGACCCGGCCCTCGCGGATCTGCTGTCCGGTGCGGTTGGACACGACGGTCACGTCGTAGCCGTTGTCCAGCAGCCCGATGCCGAGCTGGAGACCGGCCTGGCCGGCTCCGACGATGGTGATCTTGCGCATGAGGGTGGACCTCCGGTCCGGATGAAGACGGTGGGAGCGGGGCTCAGCGGGGAGGCTCGGTGAGAGAGTGAGGCGGCGGGCGCCCGGCCGGGGAAGTGACACAGGCTCTGAGCCGTCCGCGGACTATTCGGCGAGCTGGGGAATCGCGGGGACGAGGCCTTCCGGGCCGATGGCCGAGTAGCCGCCGTCGACGGCCCAGTCGGCGCCGGTGACGAAGGACGCCTCGTCGGAGCACAGGAAGGTGACGACGCGGGCGACCTCCTCGGGGTCGCCGACGCGGCCGAGCGGGTGGAAGGGCGCGGCGACCCGGTCGGTCTTCGCCCGGTCACCACCGGTGAGCTGGTCCATCACCTTGGACCAGGTCCAGCCGGGGCTCACGGAGTTGACCCGGATGTTGTCGGCCGCCAGGTCCGCCGCCATGTTGCGGGTCAGCTGGACCAGGGCCGCCTTGCTCACCGGGTACAGCCAGCGTCCGGGCTGGGCGACCTTGCTGGAGATGGAGGTGAAGTTGACTATGGCGCCGCCGCCCTGCGCGAGCAGATGTGGGTGCACGGCCCTGGCCATGAGGGCGGCACTGGCCACGTTGACGTCGAGGGCCTGCATCCATTGGTCGCGGGTCGAGACGAAACCCTCGTCCACGTACGAACAGGCCAGATTCACCAGGACGTCCAGTCGGCCGAAGGTCTCGACGGCGCGAGCGACGCAGTCGGCGACCTGGGCGTCGTCCGTGATGTCCGTCTGAACGAAGAGGACACGCTCGCCCAATTCATTCGCCAATTCCATGCCGCCGTCCTTGTCGATATCCGCGACGACGACATTGGCCCCGGCCGCGTGAAATGCGCGGACGACCGCTTTCCCGATAATGGTTGACCCGCCGGTAACAACCGCGGTCTTGACCGCCAATCCACTCATGCTGTCTCCTGGGCTTCGTCGGGAGTTGACGAAAAATTAGGCGCGGCTCCGACGGGCCGCTATCCGCAACACGCCGTTCCCTGTCCAGATCGCGCTCCCGGCAGCGGAGGCCCGGATGTCCACCAGCACGCCGATCCCGCTCGGCGCACACGAGCGCTTCCGCACCTCCGACGTGGAGGTGGCGCAGGCGCAGGTCGGCCGCGCCTTCCGTCCTCACGACCTGCGGCTGGTCGGTCGGTCGGCCCGCCTGGACGCGCGGCTGCACGGCGTCACCTTCGGCGACACCGGCCTGTACTACCTGGACTACGGCGCGGATGTGATGATCACCCCGGGTGCGCTGGAGGACTTCTACCTGGTCCAGATGCCGCTCGCCGGGGCAGCCGAGATCACGTGCGGCCGCGAGCAGATCATCTCCACGCCCCGGGTGGCTTCCGTGCCGTCACCGACGGAGGCGCTGGCGATGCGCTGGCGTGCGGGAAACCCGCAGCTGATCGTCTGGATCAGGCGATCCGCGCTGGAGGACCACCTGGGCAAACTGCTCGGCCGGCAACCCCGGATGCCCGTCCGCTTCGACCTCGGCATGGACCTCACCACGCCCGGGGCCCGCTCCTGGCTCGGCATCGTCGACCTGCTGCGACGCGACGCGGACAACACCGACGGCATGCTCGGTCAGCCCCTGGTCGTCAAGCAGCTCGAATACCTGCTGACCACGCAACTCCTGCTCACCCAGCCGCACAACTACACCCCCGCCCTGCACGGCGAGCAGCCACGCGTCGCGCCGCCCACGGTGCGTCGGGCCATGGAGCTCATCGAGGGTCATGCAGCCGAGCCGCTGACGGTGGAGGACGTGGCCGAGGCGGTGGGTGTGAGCGTGCGGGCTCTGCAGGAGGGCTTCCGCCGACACCTCGGGACGACGCCCGTGTCGTATCTGCGCGAGGTCCGGCTCGACCGGGTGCGGGCGGAGCTGACCGCCGCCTCGCCGGGCACCACGACGGTCACCGATGTGGCGTACCGCTGGGGGTTCTTCCACCCGGGACGCTTCGCCATCGCGTACAAGGAGCGGTTCGGGGAGCACCCGTCGCAGACGCTGCGCGGCTGATCGCCGTCGCGGCGACGGACCGGGCCCACGGCCCGGGGGGATGTGCGGCACCGGGCAGGGGAAGCCGCTCCGATCCGTTTCAGGCTGGGAACATTGCGGTTTCCCGCCGGGCGCCGAACGCACGCACCCTGGCGCCGAACGCCAAGCCCTGCCCCGATAACGCTCCACCCATCAGAAGCGACGCCGCGGCATGCGGAAAGTGGACGGCTATCCGCGTTTCGCGGATAGCGGTTCAATTCACGCGCACTTAATTTCTTGGCAGCCCACTGTCAGCCACCACGCGGAGATCTCTGATGAGCGGTCGTATTACTGTTTCGCCCGAGTGGCTGGTCGAATCCGTGGGCTCCGTCTTCGCCGCTGCAGGTCTCTCCGCGAGGGCCGCCGCGACGGTGGCGCACAGTCTGGTCGAAGCGGACCTCCGCGGCACCCCCTCCCACGGTGTCCTCCTCGTGCCGATGTACGTCGAGCGGCTCCGCAAGGGCTCCGTGAGCACACATGAGACCGCCGAGGTCGTGCTCGACACCGGTGCGATCGCCGTGCTGGACGGCCGGCACGCTCTCGGTCAGCTCACGGGCGACCAGGCGATGGACCTGGCCGTCGGGAAGGCCCGCACCCATGGCATCGGCGCGGTGACGGTCCGTCACGCCTTCCACTTCGGCGGCGCCTACCGCTACGCCCGTACGGCCGCGGCGGCCGGCTGCATCGGCGTCGCCGCCGCCAACACCCGCCCGCTCATGCCGGCCCCGGGCGGCGCGGCCGCGGTGGTCGGCAACAACCCACTGGCCGTCGGCATCCCCACCGGTGACGGCGAACCGATCCTGCTCGACATGGCGCTGTCCGAGGCGGCCCTCGGCAAGATCCGGCTGGCTGCCCAGGAAGGCCGCCCGATCCCGCCGACCTGGGCCACCGACAGCGAGGGCACACCGACGACGGACCCCGCCGAGGCCCTGGCCGGACTGCTCCTGCCCGCGGCCGGACACAAGGGCTACGGCCTCGCCCTGGTCGTCGACGTCCTGTCCGGTGTGCTGTCCGGTGGAGCCTTCGGAGGCGGCGTCCGCGGCCTGTACGCCGACACCACGACCCCGAACGACTGCGCGCACTTCTTCCTCGCGCTGGACGTCTCCGCGTTCGGGGAACAGGCCGGCTTCGAGCACCGCGTCGGCGAGCTCGCCGAGCAGATCACCGGATCGCCGAAGGCGCCGGGCACCGAACGGCTGCTGCTGCCCGGCCAGTTGGAGGCGGCACGACAGGCCGCCGCGCGCCACACCGGGGTCCCGCTCGACGCGAGCGTCCTCGACGCCCTGCGCGAGACCGCCTCCGGTGTGGGTGTCGCCCTGGGCGATCCCCGTTGAGCAGTACCCCCGAACCACGAGCCCGAGGAGTACCCATGCCACGTACGGTCGACGCCGTCGTCGTCGGATCCGGTGTGAACGGCCTGGTCGCGGCGGCGGAACTGGCCAAGGACGGCTGGTCGGTGACCCTGGTCGAAGGCAACACACGGCTCGGCGGATTCATCGCCACCGAGCAGCGCACCCTGCCCGGCTACCTCCACGACACCTACTCCTCCTGGCACCCGCTCTTCGTCTCCGGCGGCGCCTACGCCGCCCTCGGCGAGGACCTGCACCGCCACGGCCTGGAGTACCGCAACACGGACGGCTTCGTCACCGGCACCGTCACCGACGACGGCCGCGTGGTCCTCGCCCACCGCGACGCCAGGACGACGGCGGACGGCTTCGCCCATGTGGAGGACCGGTCCGCCTACGCGGGCATGCTCCAGCGGTTCCTCGACAACGCCGAGTCCATCGGCGCCTTCCTGGGCGGTGAGCCGCGCTCCCGCGCGATGCTGCGGCCCGCCGTGCGGATGCTCCGCCGGGAGCGTCTCGCGGGCACCGAGACCTGGCTGCGCGACACCCTCACCAGCGCCCGCTCCTACTGCCGCCGTGAGTTCACCGGCGACGAGGTGGATCTGCTGTGGGCACCGTGGCTGCTGCACGCCGGCCTCTCCCCGGACCACGCCTCCGGCGGTCTGATGCTGCCGATCCTGGCCGCCACCCTGCACGGCTTCGGTCTCCCGGTGGTGGCGGGCGGCGCCCAGAACTTCGTCCGCGCCTTCGAGGCGCTATTGACCGAACTCCGGGTCGACATCCGCACCGGACAGCCGGTGGAGCGACTGCTCCTCACCGACGGCAAGGTCACCGGGGTCGTCTGCGGCAGCGAGACCGTCCGCGCCCGCCGCGCGGTCCTCACCTCCGTGTCCCCGACCGCGCTGTACGGGGAGCTGCTGCCCGCCGGAGCCCCGGTACCGCCGGTCGTCCGTGCCCAGGCCCGCCGGTACCGCTACGGGCGCGCCGCGATGCAGGTCCACGTCGCCCTCTCCGCCCCGCTCACCTGGAACGACGACCGCCTGGGCAGCGTGCCGCTGCTGCACGTCGGCGACGGCTCGGCGAGCACCGCGATCGCCTGCGCGGAGGCCGAGGCCGGCCTGCTGCCACGTCGGCCCACAGTGGTCGTCGGCCAGCAGCACGTCCTCGACCCGACCCGGGTGCCCGAGGGCGCCGCAGCACTCTGGCTCCAGTTGCAGGAGCTGCCGTACGAGCCGGCCGGCGACTCCGCCGGCGAGCTGGACGTCACCGGTGGCTGGACCGAGGAACTCACCGACGGCTACGTCCGCCGAGTCCTCTCACGCGTGGCCCGGCACGCACCCGACCTGCCGGACAAGGTGCTGAACTGGAGCGCGATCACCCCGGCCCAGCTGGTCTCGGACAACCCGAACGCCGTGGCGGGCGACCCGTACGGGGGCTCCGCCGAACTCGACCAGAACCTGCTGTGGCGCCCCCTTCCCAGCGCGTCCCGCCACGCCACACCGCTGCCCGGCCTGTGGCACATCGGCGCCGCCACCCACCCCGGCCCCGGCCTCGGCGGCGGCTCGGGCCACCTCGTGGCACAGCAGCTCATCCGCACGAGTCGGCGTTCGCGCCCCCGCCGCTGACCCGGAACCCGTAGGAGCCCTCACCTCATGAAAGTCCTCTTCGACGCGTCGGACGAGGTCCTCGTCGTCACCGGCGGAGCCCACGGCATCGGCGCGGCCCTGGCCCGCGGCTACGCAGCCGCCGGCGGACACAGCGTGATCCTGGACGTTTCCCCCTCCGAGGAGCTGGACGGCGTCAAGGGAGTGACGCAGGTCCGGACCGACGTCTCCGACCGCGACGCCGTGCTGGCCGCCGTACGGGACGTCGTCGCCACGCACGGGCGTGTGGACGCGCTCGTCGCCGGAGCCGCCGTACAGCCGCGCACCCCTGTCGTCGACACCGACCCGGAGGAGTGGCGGCGCACGCTCGCCGTCAATCTCGACGGCGTGGTGTGGAGTTGTCAGGCGGTGCTCCCGCACATGACCGAGCGGCGGTCCGGCGCGATCCTCGTCTTCGCCTCCGGCCTGGCACACATGGGACGCGCGGAGGCCTCCGCGTACGCGGCCAGCAAGGGTGCCCTCATCCCGTTCGCCAAGTCCCTCGCGGCCGAGGTCGCCGAGCACCGCATCCGCGTCAACACCGTCTTCCCCGGCGTCATCGACACCCCGCAGTTCCGGGCCGCGAACCCCGACGGCGGCGAGCGTGAGCACTGGGCGCGCACGACAGGCATCGGCACCCCCGAGGACGTCGTCGGCCCCCTGCTGTTCCTGCTCTCCGAGGCGGCCACGATGACCGGCTCCACCCTCACCCGCGACCGGGCCTTCACGAAGGAGTGAGACACCTATGACCGAACAGCTCACTCCGGGCGACGCCGACGAGCTCCCCGTCGCCGTGATCGGCGCCGGACCCATCGGCCTGATCACCGCGCTCGGCCTCGTCCAGTACGGCGTCCCCGTCGTCGTCTTCGAAGAGGACGACCGGCTGTCCCTCGACACCAAGGCCGGCACCGTCCTGACCCGCACGCTCGAAGTCCTCCACCGTTACGGGGCGTTGAGCGAGGTGCTCGACGCGTCGCTACGGGTCGACGAGATCGGCGAGCTCGATCGCGCCACCAACACCCCCACGCTCAGCGTCCGCACCGGAGACCTGACGGAGGACACCCGCTTCCCCTTCGTCATCAACATCCCCCAGCACCACCTCGAACCCGTGCTGCGCACCACGCTGGAGAAGAAGGCACCAGGCGCGCTGCACATGAGCCACCGGCTGACCTTCTTCACCCAGCACGAGGACCATGTGGAACTCCGGTTGGAGACACCCCGCGGTGAGCGCACGGTCCGGGCGCGCCACCTGCTCGCCTGTGACGGCGGCCGTTCGCTGGTGCGCGAGGAACTCGGCATCACGGTCGAGGGCCGCACGCTCGAAGAGCGTTACATGCTGGTCGACCTGAAGGTGGACCTGGACGTCGACGAACCCCGGGACTACCCGTACCTCGCCTACTTCGGCGACCCCGAGGAATGGATGATCCTGGTCCGCCAGCCGCACTGCTGGCGTTTCCTCTACCCGCTGGCCCCGGGACGGCCCGAGCCCGACCGCGAGGAACTCGCCGCGAAAGCACGCCGGTTCATCGGCGACGTCCAGCAGTTGGAGATCCTCGGCACGAACATCTACACCGTCCACCACCGGGTCGCCGAACACTGGCACGACGGCCGGATCTTCCTCCTGGGCGACGCCGCCCACCTGATCACCCCGATGTGGGCGCTCGGACTCAACACCGGCGTGCTGGACGCCTCCAACCTGCCCTGGCGGCTCGCCTGGGTGCGGCGCGGCTGGGCCGACGAGTCGCTGCTCGAGGCGTACGAGAAGGAGCAGGCACCCGTGGCCGTGCGGGGCAGCGGCGAGATGGCCGAGGCCGCCCGCGCCTACATGGACCGCAGGGGCGGCGCGCTCGAAGCGATGACCGACGGCAACTGGGGCAACGCCTTCACACGGTCCCTGCTCGGTGTCCGGCTCGACGTGGACGGTTCCGGCGATTGGTCGATGGTGAAGAGCGGTGACCGGCCCAGCCCCGTGGCGGCGGGCGACCGTGCCCCCGACCTGCCGCTGTTCGGCACCCACAGCCAGGTGTACCTGCACGACCTGACGGCCGACTCCTTCGTCGCCCTGTACTTCACCGACACCCGCCGCCGCCCCGCGATCCCGGCCCAGAACTCCCCGGCTCTGCGCCACTACGCGGTCAGCCGCTGGGACGCCCCGCACGACTCCGGCCTGCGCGACCGGGCGCTGTTCGACCCGGGGGAGCGGGTCCGGCGCCGCTTCGGTGTCGCCGACGACACCCTCGTCCTCCTCCGCCCCGACGGCCACGTGGCCGCGATCGTGCCCTACGACCCGACGGGCGACCACGGCCGGGACCGCGCCGCGGAGCTGTACGAGCGGATCACCGGACGCCCGGTACCGCGTACTTGACGACCAGTCGGCACATCAGCACGCGAAGCGCGCGCCGGCCGCGCCGGCAAACAAAAAGGAGTTCACCCGCCATGACGACCGTCACCGCCCCCGACGGCAGCGAGGTCCGACTGTCCCCCGTCGGCCAGGAGATCGTCTTCGAGAACGAGCACGTACGGGTCTGGGAGATCACCCTGGAACCGGGTGCCGACCAGCCCTGGCACCAGCACCTCAACCCATACCTCGTCATCGCCCTCGAGGCCGCCGACAACCGCATCGACGCCCTCGCCGGCGGCGATCCCCGACTGGTTCACGAGCCCGCCGGCGGAGTCGTGTACCGCGAGCCCGGCGAGATCCACATGCTCACCAACCGCGGCACCACCCGCTACCGCAGCCGGCTGGTCGAACTGAAGGTACTCGGCGAGAACCTGACGCAGGAGCCCACGCATGACTGAGACCGCACCCGCTTTGGTGTCCCCGCCCCCGCGCCCCGACGCCATCTCCCCCGAGGAGTGGGCGGAAAACCTCTCCGAGCCGGCTGAGTACGGCGGCGAGGGCCCCGACCGTTCCCGTGAACTCGCCGCCTCGGGCCCGAACGGCGAGGCCCTCTACCGCTTCCGCGAGATCCTGCTGAACACCCAGGACCTCCAGTGGGCCGACAAGACCCTCGCCGGGCTCTCCCACAAGGCGCTGTGGCGCAACGAGGAGACCGGCGCCTCGATGTCCCTCGTCCGGTTCCAGGAGGGATCGGGCATCCCCTCGCGCCACTCCCACGCCTCGAACCAGTTCATGTTCTGCCTCAAGGGTCGCTACACCTACCTGCCGACGGGCCTCACCCTCACCGAGGGCTCCTTCTACTGGAACCCCAAGGGCAGCCTGCACGGCCCGACCCTGGCCGAGGAGGAGTCGATCCTCCTCGAGGTCTACGACGGCCCCCACTACCCCACCCAGCCCGACTGGTACAGCAGCCCCGACGACGCCCGCTGAGGAACCTCCATGCCCAAGCAAGAAGTCATCTCGCCCCAACTCGCCGTACCCAACGGTCACTTCGCCCAGGCCACGGTGATCGAGACGAGCGGCCGGCTGCTGTTCATCTCCGGCATGACGGCCCGCGCCAAGGACGGCACCGTCACCGGCGTCGGCGACATCACCGCACAGACCCACCAGGTCTGCCGGAACCTCCAGGCAGCCGTCGAGGCGGCGGGCGGCACGCTCGACGACATCGCCCGGGTCGACGTGTACGTCCGCAACATGGAGGACTTCGACGCGATCCACGCCGTGCGCAGGCAGTACTTCACCGGTGTCGCGCCCGCGTCCACGATGGTCGAGGTCTCGAAGTTCGTGAACAAGGACTACCTGATCGAGATCAACGCCATTGCATCGATAGGGAACTGAGGGACCGTCATGAAACTTGCTGCCCTCACCGTGGACGGTGTCCGGCGGGCCGGTGCCGTGCACGAGGCCGAGCAGCGTGTGGCGCTGCTGCCCCTCGCGCTCGGTACGGTCGACGACATCGTCCGCGGCGGACCCGCGGCACTCGACGAGGCACGCGCCGCGCTCCCCACCGCCCAACTGCTGTCACTGGGCGAGGTCCGCCTTCAGTCGCCACTGCACCGCTTCAACCGTGACATCCTGTGCACCGGCTGGAACTACTGGGACCACTTCGAGGAGTCCCGGGGCAAGCGCGAGGGTCAGGACCCGTCCGGCCGCCCCGAACACCCCACCTTCTTCACCAAGGGCCCGGACACCGTCATCGGCCCGACCGACGACATCGCCTATGACCCGGTAGTGTCCGCCAAGTGGGACTACGAGGCCGAGATCGCCCTGGTCATCGGCCGCGACGGCAGGTCGATCCCCGAGGCGAAGGCGCTGGAGCACGTCTTCGGTTACCTGGTCGCCAACGACGTCTCCCAGCGCGACCTGCAACGAGCGCACGGCGGCCAGTGGCTCAAGGGCAAGAGCATCGACGCCACGATGCCGCTCGGTCCCTGGGTGACGACCGCCGACGAGATCGACGACCTGGCCGGCCTCCAGGTGCAGTGCGAGGTGGGTGGCCGTCTGCTGCAGAACGCGTCCAGCGCCCAGATGGCCTTCTCCTTCGCCCGGATCATCGCCGAACTCAGCCACGGCATGACCCTGCGGGCCGGGGACGTCGTCCTCACCGGCACCCCGAGCGGCATCGGCAACGCCCGGGAGCCGCAGATCTTCCTGAGCGACGGCGACGTGGTCGTCACCCGGGTCAGCGGGCTCGGAGAGCTGCGCAACAAGGTGACGCCGACCCGGCTGACGTGATCCGCGGCGCCGGCGCGATCGACGCCACCACTTCGACAAGGAGACACCTCGATGATCGACATCGCCGCGGAACTGGGGGAGTGGTGCGCGGACGGCCGTACCTTCGCGCTGGCCACGGTCGTCGAGGTCAAGGGCAGCGCGCCCCGGCCGCCGGGCACCTGCGTCGCGGTCGACGCCGCGGGGCGAGTCCTCGGCAGCCTCTCGGGCGGCTGCGTCGAGGGCGCCGTGTACGACCTCGCGCTGGAGGTGCTGGAGACAGGGGTCCCGCACAGAGTCTCCTTCGGCTACAGCGACACCGACGCGTTCGCGGTCGGTCTGTCGTGCGGCGGGGTCATCGACGTCCTGGTGCGGCGCGTCGCGGACAAGCCCTCCCGGGAAGCCGTCCGGCTCGTACTCGACGCCCTGGCCGAGGGCCGGGCCGTCGCGCTGGCCACCGTCGTGGAGGGCCCAATGGAGCAGTTGGGCGCGGTCAGGGCCCTCACAGCCTCCGCCGCGGCAGGCGACGCACCCGCCCACCCGGACGCGGACCGGGCCGGCCGGGCCCTGCTCGCGCGCGGCTCCAACGGCACGCATCGCTTCGCCGTCGACGGCGGCTGCGACCCCATGGCATCAGGCACGCTGACCGTCTTCACCGCCGTGTACGCCTCCCCGCCCCGCATGCTGGTCTACGGCGCGATCGACTTCGCCGCCGCCGTGGCCCGCATCGGCGGCTTCCTCGGCTACCACGTCACCGTCTGCGACGCCCGCGAGGTGTTCACCACCCCGGAGCGCTTCCCCGACGCCGACGAGGTGACCATCGACTGGCCGCACCGCCATCTGCGCTCCCTGGCCGACGCGGGCGCCCTGGACGAACGCACCGTCGTCTGCGTCCTCACCCACGACGCCAAGTTCGACCTGCCCCTGCTGGAACTGGCCCTGCGGCTGCCCCTGGCGTACGTCGGCGCCATGGGCTCGCGCCGCACCCACGCCCAGCGACTTCAGGCCCTGCGCGCGACCGACCTGACGGAGGCCCAACTGGCCCGCCTCCACTCGCCCATCGGCCTCGACATCGGCGCGACCACCCCTGAGGAGACCGCGGTCTCCATAGCCGCCGGCATCGTCTCCGCCCGAACCGGCGCACCGGGACGTCCACTGCGTTCCACCGACGGCCCGATCCACCGGCACTCCGCGTCGCAGCTGGACAGCGCCCCGGGTAATGACTCCTGAGGGGGACTCGCGTCGTAGACGAGAAGGCCGTCACCGCGAAGGCGCACGCCTGGCGTCGGAGTGTGCGCCGTGAGGCGTCCGTCGTGCATCAGGTGGAGGACGAGCGCATCGCGGGCCAGGACGGCGAAGTCGGCGATCAAGCGCCGGTGGCATCGCCACCACACCGCCTCGCTGCACATCACCGCGGTGCGCTCCTCGCCCGCCTGCCGCATCAGCGCGTCCATCGCGGTGACGAACTCCGGGCTGCGGGTGTGACCGGCGTAGCCGCGGAACGACTCGTTGCGCCAGACCGTGTCCGGTGAGTCCGCCACAGGCCTGCGGAACCCGCCCAGCCGCCGCTCCCACCGGTAGGCGATGTGCTCCTCGGGCATCCACCGGGCCAGCCGCTGCCGCGACAGGTCCGGATCACGCCGACTGCCGGGCGCTGTCCTGACGTCAACGACGGCGGTGACGCCGGCCTCGCGCAGGAGCTTCGCCAGCGTTGCCCGGTCGGCAGTGCTGTGACCGAAGGTGATCAGCTCCGTGCGCGGCTTCGACATGCGGCCTACAAAGGTCGGTGGCCTACAAGGTCGGTCCGGTCATGGCCCATACACCGAGCGCACCGGTCCTCGGCCGAGTCAGCCGATGCCGGTGTCCTCGCTCCGTGGATGTCGTGGTCTCGCCACCTGCGCGGCATCCGGTTCGGCGCGCTTCTCGGCGCCCGTCTCCAGGTAGCCGGGGTCGTCGCCGGCGACCCGGCCCACGAAGACGTCGTTGGGTGTCGTTCCTGTCGTGCTGTGCCGGTCCGCCGCCTCTTCCCGCTTCCCGCCCGTGTCCTCCGGCCTGCCCGACTGGACCTCTGCGGTTCCGGCGGGCGTGGCGGGCTCGGTCGAGCGGCCCCACAGATGTTCGCGGACCCATGACCACAAAGACATGGTGCCTCCCGGTCAGGAGGTGAGTGCCGACGCCGACGGCGTACCCATCAGTGCCGTCGGCATGCAGCACCGCACCGAGTTCATGGGGACGAGCTTCGTCCTTGCCCCGTCCGGGCGGTTCCCGTTCGGGCCGCCGAATGGGCGGCCGCCCTTGTGCTAGACGACTGGTCTACTTGGGTGCTATGGTTCATGCATGCCGGTCACCACACGGAACACAGACACCCGTCGGATCATCCTCGACACCGCCCAGGGGATCATGGCCCGCAAGGGCTATTCCGCCGTCGGTATAAACGAGGTTCTCGCGGAGGCCGGCGTACCGAAGGGGTCCTTCTATCACTACTTCGCCTCGAAGGACGCCTTCGGTGAAGCGATGCTGAGGAGCTACTTCGCGGACTACCTCGCGGACATGGACGTTATTCTCGCCCGGTCCGGCCGGTCGGCAGCCGAGCGGCTGATGGCCTACTGGCAGCAGTGGCGGGAGACGCAGAGCGTCGAGGAGTGCCAGGGCAGGTGCCTGGCTGTGAAACTCGGCGCCGAGGTCGCGGACTTGTCCGAGTCGATGCGTCTGGCTCTGAAGGAAGGCACTGGCGCCATCGTCGACCGCCTCGAGCAAACCATCACCAGCGGCCTGGAGGACGGATCTCTCTCGGTCGACGGTGAGGCCCGCGACGTCGCGCAGGCGCTGTACGACATGTGGCTCGGTGCGAGTGTGATGGCCAAGATCCATCGCAGCCTGGCGCCGCTCGACACCGTCACCACGGTGACCCGCAATCTTCTGCACCTGTAGAAGGCCCGTGTCCCATGCCCGCCCCGGGCATGGGAGCTCATTTCGACCGTAATAGTAGACTGGTCTACTCAGACAAGGAGTGTGTCATGAAGGTTCTGATCGTTCTCACCTCGCACGACGAGCTGGGGGACACCGGCCGCAAGACGGGGTTCTGGCTGGAGGAGCTGGCGGCGCCGTACTACCGCTTCAAGGAGGCCGGCTGGGCGATCACGCTCGCCTCGCCCAAAGGCGGGCAGCCGCCGCTGGACCCCAAGAGCAACGAGCCCGGCTTCCAGACCGACGACACCCGCTGCTTCGAGGCCGACGCTGAGGCGACCAAGGCACTGGCCAACACCGTGCGTCTCGATGCGGTGGCGGCCGGTGACTTCGACGCGGTCTTCTACCCCGGCGGGCACGGACCGCTGTGGGACCTGGCCGAGGACGCCGCCTCCGCCCGGCTGATCGAAACGACCCTGCGCTCGGGCAAGCCGGTGGGACTGGTGTGCCACGCACCGGGCGTCCTGCGGCACACCGTCAACGAGGACGGCACCCCATTGGTGCACGGCAGGAACGTCACTGGCTTCGCCAACTCCGAGGAAGAGGCCGTCCAGCTCACCGAGGTCGTCCCCTTCCTGGTCGAGGACGAACTCACCAAGCTCGGAGGCGTCTACTCCAAGGCCGGCGACTGGCAGCCCTACGTCCTGACGGACCGTCTGCTGATCACCGGGCAGAACCCCGCCTCCTCCGCCCCCGCGGCCGACGCCCTGATCGAGCTGGTCACCAAGGGCGGTGTGTGAGCGCCTACGTCGTCATGCTCCGCGAGCGCGTGAGCGACCCGGCCGAGCCGGCTCTCTACGCCGGCTCGGCCCGGGCGGCCCGGGCAGGCCACCAGGTGACACCGGTCGTCGGACACGGGGCGATCGGTCGTCGTCGGCAGCGGAACAGGAGCCCGAGGCCGCGGACCGGTGCCGCGGTCTCGGGCAGTGCGGCGGGAGTCGCTCGCAGCCCAAACTCAACCTGACCGAGGGACGGCAGATCACCAAATCGTGCGCGAGCGGTCTGGTCCATGACTGTGTCATGGTTTGTCATGAAGTGACTGCGGCACTCGGGTCACGCGCGGCGTGTGTGTGACCCCTTCCGAGGTGACCAACGCTGTGTGACATGCACCGGCCGGGCCCATCGAGATCCAGTCAGTCCGGCAGCGGGCGGAACAGAAGGCGATCGATGACGACGATCGGCGTGGAAGAGGAGTACATGCTTCTCGACCCGGTCACGGGCCTGCCGGTACCCCTGGCCGACAAGGTGCGCGCCGCCGCGGGACTTGGACTTCTCGTGGCCGACCAGGAGGTACAGAGCGAGCTGCTGCAGGCGCAGGTCGAGGTGGCCACCCCGGTGTGCGGCACGCTGGAGGAGGCCGGAGGACACCTGCTGCGGCTGCGGCACGCCGTGGGGGCGGCCGCCGAGACGCACGGCTGCCGCATCGCGGCCTGCGCCACACCCCCGATGCGCCACGGCCACCCCGTGGCCGTCACCGACCGGGCCCGTTACCGGGCCATGCTCACCCAGGCGCCCCAGCTGGTGGCGGAGCAGCTGGTCAACGGCATGCACGTCCATGTCGCGGTACCGAGCCGGGAGACGGGCGTGCAGGTCCTGAACCGGATCCGCGTCTGGCTGCCGACGCTCACGGCCATGTCGGCGAACTCCCCGCTGTGGGACGGCCGCGACACCGGCTTCGCCAGCTGGCGCACCATGATCTTCAGTCGCTGGCCGGTCAGCGGCATGCCCCCGTACTTCTCCGACGTCGCCGACTACGACCGGCGCGTGCAACAACTGCTGGACAGCGGTGCGATATCGGACACCGGTCAGTTGTACTGGCAGGCCCGCCTCTCGGCGCGGTATCCCACCGTAGAGGTGCGGTGCCTGGACGTTCAGCTGGGCGCGGATGACGCGGTGATGCTCACGGGGCTCGTCCGGGCCCTGGTGGATACCGTCCTGGCGGAGGTGACCGCCGGTGCTCCGGCGCTCGACTGCGCCCCGGAACTGCTGCAGGCGAGCATGTGGCACGCCGCCCGCCACGGCCTGAGCAGTACCCTTGTCGACCCGATCGGCCGACCACGCCGGGCCGGCGACGTCCTGTACGAGCTCCTGCGGTACGTCACTCCCGCGCTCGACGCGTCCGGCGACAGCCGGCAGGTGACGGCCCTGCTCCACCGGCTTCTGCAGAACGGGACCGGCGCGGACCGGCAACGCGCCGCGTTCGCCGAAGGCGGCCTGCGGGCAGTCACCGACCTGGTCATCGCCCAGAGCACCATGCCTTGACGCCGCCGGCCGAGGGATGCCGGTCGGCGAGCACCTGGCGCGCATCTCGGAAGGAGTCAGGCATGGACGGCTCAGGCCCTCCAGGCCCCCCGTCCCAGGTGTTTCCCCCGGCCTTCAGGACGCTCGGGCAGGCCCGGGCCCTGGTCCCGGCCAAGGCTCCACGGGCCCGTCGAGCGAGCACGGCCGGATGAGGTGGATTGCCGGGGGAATCGCACGCCGCCCGCGGCCGCGCTTCGACGGCTGGATCGCGGGCATGGGCACCTCCTCCGGCACGCGGATCGTGCTCGGACACTGGCAACGGTCACCGTTCGGACCGTTCAGCGACGTGATGGCGGAACGCCCCGACGGAAACAGGCTGCTGCTGGCCCCCACGCAGCAGACAGCGGACTTCATCAGCGGCACCTACGTCTTCGACACGGTGCGTGTCGTCCCGGTCGACGTGAGTGTCAAGGACGACACCTGGACCGTCACCGCGGGGCCGCTCGACCTGCGCTTCACCACCGGCCGGCGACGGCTTCTGGGCCTTGTGCTGCATGCCGTTCCAGGAGTCCTCGCACGCAGTCCGGCATGGAGCGCGCTCACGGACCCGCCCGCCCGCCTGCTGCTGCCGGGCGTGCGCACCCGCGGCAGCGCCGGTGGGGGCCGTCGCGAGTGGTACGGCGCCCGGGACCTGCGCCCGATCCGTGCGGTGTCGGCTTCCTGGGAAGGTGCGGACCTCGGGGCCATGGCACCGGTGGAACCGCCCGTGCTGTTCGGATTCGGTTCGGTGCCGAGGAACCCCGCCGTCACCCGAGTCACGACGGTGGTGGCGCTCGGCCCGGAGTAAGGACCCGCGGCACGGGGACACCTGGCCCGACCACGCCTCCCTTGGGGCGCCCCCGGTCCACGCCTCCCCGTGGGGTGCCGCCGACCACGGGCCCCCGGTCCACGCCTCCCCGTGGGGTGCCGACTATGGGCCCCCGGTCCACGCCTCCCCGTGGGGTGCCGACTATGGGCCCCCGGTCCACGCCTCCCCGTGGGGTGCCGACTATGGGCCCCCGGTCCACGCCTCCCCGTGGGGTGCCGCCGACCAACACCCTGCCTTGCGGCGCAGGCCGTCTCTTGAGGATGCGTGCGGCGAGCCGGCATGAAAGGACCCCGCCTCGCCGTTCCGGCGGACGGGGTCCTCGGGGTCACTCGGTTACGGGTTGCTACATGCTCCGGCCTTGAAGCCAGGATGCGGGTTCCCCTGCTGGCCCGGGACACACTGTTTGTCGCCCGGTCCCGGAGGGTCGGCCATGGCGGGGGCCGCGGCCGCGAACCCCGCGAAGCCGGCCAGCAGGAGCGCTGCCAGTGCCCTGCGGATCTTCATGGCTTTCTCCTCTGCGCTGGCGTTACCTGGCTTTCAAGGCTAGGGAGCACTTCCCCAGGGCATCAAGGAAATACAGGAGAAACAGGAAAAACAAGACAAAACACGGTACGAAGCGAGTGGGGTCCTCCCCGCCGGGTCGTGCGCTGCAGCCAGCCGTCGGCGCGCTCCTCCAGGACGAACCCCGCCTGCTCGGCCGCGCGCCCCATCCACGGCGGCGCCCCACGGGAGACGTGAAAGGGCGCGGCGCCCCACGGGAGACGTGGGGCGCCGGGGTCACGCCCCGTAAGCCTGCCCGCGGGGCAGGGGTCCGAGGTGGGCATGGCGGCCGGGGCGGACGGCGGCATGGCGTTGTCCGGGGCCGGGGCCGTTGCGGGCGGCGAGCGCGTCGGCGACGGCCCCGGTGGCGAAGGCGTAGACGGCCTTGTGCAGGACATCCATCGACGAGTTCCTTGCGGGGCCAGGTGGGGGGTGGGGCACCGACGCCGGTCGCGTTCTCGAGGATCTGGTCGTTGGTGAGGCGGACGACCGTGAACTCGGCGGAGACGGCCGGTCCGCGCAGTCCTGTCTGGGCCATGATCGACCGCAGCACCCCGAGGAGGGCGGCCTGGCCGAAGTGCATGGCCCAGTTGACCGGCAGCGGCTGTGTGCCGGGCCGTTCGGGCAGGCCGGTCAGCCGCTGGAGAACCCGCGCGGGGACATGGGAGTCGGGCCGGCCGGTGATTGGGTGCCCGTGGTCAGGGGAGTCCTTCTCGCTCGGGGCGCGTCCCGGTGAGCGCCGGTGCGCGGCGAGTACCCCGACTCCGTTGCGCTATCTGCCCGATGCGGACCCGGGCCGACGCCGGCCGACCCGGGCCGACGCGGGCAGCCCGCACAGTGCACAGCGGCACAACCCGGCTACCGCCAAGGCTGACGTGGTCCGATCAGCTGTCCCTGCCCATTGCCTTGCGGACGGCGTCGCGGGTCCGGTCGATCACGGCTGCCATGGGGCCGACGGCGATGTTCTGCGCCGCGGTCTCCACTCCCGGATGCGGGCGGGTGGGCGCCATCGCCTCAGCCGCCCGGACAGCCGTGGCCATCATGGAAAGCTGCTGTGCTCCGGCGCTCTCGCGCAGCCTGGGGAATTCGTACTGCTCCTCGGAGGCCGCGTGCTGCAGCACCTCCGCGCGCAACTCCCGAAAGGCGGGCATGAACCCGGGGTCGTCGGGGCTCATGTCATCGAGCCGGCTCAGCTTCTCCTTCGCCGCCCTCTCTTCCTCCAGACGGTCGTCGACCACCTGCTCACCGTCCTTCAACAAACGGCGGGCCGAGGGGTGGACCACCTCTTCCTCGGCGGTCTCATGGACGGCCAGGAAGCGGACGAGTCTGCGGAACGCCTCCGCCCGGTCGCCGGCGCGGGCGTTCTCGACTTCGGCGAAGAGGTCACGGATGTGGTTGTGCTGCTGCATCAGCAGCGTCACGACGTCGTCGTCCTCGCCGGCGTCGTCGAGGTCGGGCATGGCGTCGGTCAAGATGTCCTCCATGAGGTGCGGTGCCGAGTGCGTCGGCCCGGAGCATCGGCCAACTGGGCTCGTCCAGGTTCTCCCTGGTGACGGGCACCCGCGACCGCTCGGGCCCGAACGGCGGAATCGAACGGCGGCATCGAAGCCACAAAGGCCGTGGGAACGCCTTGACTTCGCGTGGGTCGGCGAACCCCTGAGTCGTGGCGGCCACGGGGGGTACCCGGACCGGGCTCGCGGGAGTGTCTCGGGGCCGTGAAGGAGGCTTCGTGACCGTGCAAGTGGGAGCCACTACCACTGACCTCCGCCGGTGCGGACCGCACAGGCGGACGGCGGACCGTCCGGGCACGCCATGAACCGGAGAACCGGGAGCCGGCCGGCCGGGGTGGCCATGGGCACGCACGACCGGATCGCCGAGCTGCGCCGCATCGCCCGGGAACGCTTCGGGTGGACCGACCTGGCCCCCGAGCAGACGGAGGCGATGGGAGCCCTGCTCGAGGGGCGCGACGTGCTCGTCGTCATGCCCACCGGTTCCGGCAAGTCGGCGATCTACCAGGTGCCGACCGTCATGCTCGGCGGCCCCGCCGTCGTGGTGTCGCCGCTCATCGCCCTCCAGCGCGACCAGGTCGCCGGACTGCGGGAGAGCGCGGCGCCGGACGCCGTGGCTGTGAACTCCGCGCAGCCGGAGTCGGCCACCGACAGGGGCTGGAGGGCGGTCCGGGAGGGCGATGCCGAGTACCTGTTCCTGTCACCGGAGCAGCTCGCCAAGGACAGTGTTCTGCAGCGGCTGGGTGAGCTGCGCCCCTCACTATTCGTCGTCGACGAGGCCCACTGCGTCTCCGCCTGGGGGCACGACTTCCGCCCCGACTACCTGGCTCTCGGGGAGGCCGCCGAACGGCTGGGCCGCCCACCCGTGCTCGCGCTGACGGCAACGGCCGCGTCGCCGGTCCGGGCCGACATCGTCGAGCACCTGCACATGCGCGACGCCCATGTCGTGACCACCGGAGCCGACCGGCCCAATATCCACCTGGCGGTACACAACTTCACCGACGACGCCACCAAACGCGCCGCCGTCTCACACTGGACGGCCGAGGCACGCGCCCCGGGCATCCTCTACACGGCCACCCGCAAGGACGCCGAAACATACGCCGCGCGACTACGGGACGACGACGGCGTGGACGCCGAGGCGTACCACGCGGGGGTGAAGGCAGCGGACCGGCGCCGCATACACGACGGCTTCATGACCGGCAGTCCCGCCGTGGTCGTGGCCACCTCGGCGTTCGGGATGGGCATCGACAAACCCGACGTACGGTTCGTGGCCCACGCGTCCGTCCCGGAGTCGCTTGACTCCTACTACCAGGAGATCGGTCGCGCCGGCCGGGACGGGGAGCCGGCCCGCGCGGTGCTGTTCTACCGCCCCGAGGACCTGGGGTTGCAGAAGTTCCTCACCGCTCGGGTGCTGGACACCGAGGGACTGGGCAGGATCATGACCACACTGCTCGGCCAGGACGTCCCCGTGAGCCGTAGCCGGGTGGCGCAGTCGTGCGGCCTGTCCCGTCGGAGAACCACCGATCTGCTGAACCTGCTGGAAGAGGCCGGGGCGGTGACCGTCGAAGGCAGGCGCCGCGCGGTTCGGGCGCTTCCCGGTCGGACGCCGGACGAGGCCGCCGAACGGGCAGGGGAGGTGTTCGAGCGGCGGCGCCGGACGGACCGGTCGCGGATCGAGATGATGCGCGGTTACGCGGAGACGCTGTCCTGCCGCCGCCAGTACCTCCTGGGCTACTTCGGCGAACAGCTCGACGAGCGGTGCGGGCGGTGCGACGGGTGCGACCGGTGCGACGAGGACCATGACCGCCGCGCCGAGGCCGGGCACCGGGAATCCGCCCCCGCCGCCGGGCACCGTGCGCCGTACGAGCCGAACGACAGGGTCCGCCACAGCGAATGGGGTGCGGGCACGGTCATGCGCACGGAGGAGGACCGCGTCGTCGTGCTGTTCGAGCAGGTCGGCTACAAGACGCTGTCCCTCGCGGCTGTGGAGGAGCACGACCTGCTGACCGGACCCTGAGCCGCAACGCACCGCGACCGCACTGCCACCGCGACCGCACCGCACCGGGACCGCGCCGCACCGCCCGCCCCGGCACCGGGAGGTGGTTCTTCGTCAGTGGGCCCTGAGCACATCGAGTGCCGCGAGAGCCACGTGGAATTCGGTGCGCTGTTCGCCGGACTCCAAGTCGCAGTCGAGGAGACGCTCGATGGTGCGCAGCCGTTGGTACAACGTTTCGCGGGAAAGGCCGCCCCGGCGAGCAGCGGTGGTCTTGTTGCCGGCGGCGTCGAGGTAGTGGCGCAGGGTCGTCAGCAGCTCGCTGCCGTGCCGGGTGTCGTGATCGACGAGTCGCCCGAGCCGCTGTTCGGTGTACTCCTGGATCCGGGTGTCCTCGCGGAGGGCGTACAGCAGGCGGCGCAGGCCGATGTCGGACAGCTCGTGGAAGGACCGGTCCGGGGGGAGGGGCTGGCCGGGCGGGGTTGCCTCGGCGACGCGGACCGCCTCGCGGAAGGAGCGGGCGGTGTAGGAGAGGTCGGTGACCTCCGAGCCGACACTCACGACTGCTTGCGGGGCCAGGCCCGATGCGGTGCTGCACAGGCGTTCCACGACGGGGCGCCAGGGTTGGGAGGGCCGCAGGGCCAGCAGGATGCCGAGGCGGTCGGGGGCCAGTTCGCCGACGAGGGCCGGGATGCCCGCCGTCCGGAGTTCCTGGAACAGGCGGGTCTCTGGCTCGGTTCCCCCATGGCCTGTGCCGAGGTCCACGAGGGTCACGACGAAGCGACTCCGATCGGTCGGCAGGCCCAGTGCGGCGCAGCGGGTGCGGGCGTCCGCGGGGGAGCGGTGGCGCTGTTCGACCAGGTCGCGCAGGACGTTCCGGTGAGCGGTGCGTTCCCAGGAGGTGGGGTGGATGAGGCGGGCCACCGTGAGGGCCATCGCCGTTCGCTCCAGGACGGTGATGTCCTCCGGCCCGAAGGTCGGCCCGTCAGTGCGGTCAGTACTGTCACGGCGGTCGGTGCGGTCGGTTCGGTCATGGCGGCCCGGGAGCATGGCCACCCGGCCCCAGCGCTCGCCCTGATACTCGACGGGCGCCGTGAGCCAGCCCTCCGGGCCGCGTATCGCCGTATGGTCGCCGGGCCCGGTCGCCCGGGAGCGCTGCTCCCAGCCGGCGAGTGCCTCCTCCACCGTGCTTCCGGACGGTTCGCAGATCAGCGCCTGGTGCACGAGGTTCTCCAGAACGACCGTGCGGCCGCTCATCTCCGCCGCCGCGCTCAGCACGTCCTCCGGTCCGGCACCGCGCAGTGTCAGGGCGGTGAACGCCTCATGGATGTGCTGGGTGCGGCGCATCGCTTCCGCCTGGTTGCCGAGCAGGAGCGCGTGCACGACCTGGGTGACCTCCAGGAAGTTGACGTCTTTGGCCAGGGTGACGAGGGGGAGTCCACGCAGGTGGCAGGCGTCGACGAGCGCGTCCGGCGGGCGGTGGTAGCGGCGTACGAGTTCGATGACCAGCGCCGCGGCCCCGATGTCGGCGAGTTCGTCGACGTACCGGCGCACACCGGCCGCGTCGTCCGGCAGGGGCATTCCCGTGGTGAGGACCAGTTCACCGCCCTTGAGGAAGGACGCGGGGTCGGTCAGTTCGGTGATGTGGACCCATCTGACCGGCCGGTCCAGGTGTGGCACACCGGTGACGACCTGGGGCTGTCCGGCGGCCAGGACGGGAAGGGCCAGGACGTCGGCCACGGTGAGCGGACGGGCGGGCCCGTTGGCGGCGGGGTGGTTGTCGTTCACGGGTCTCCCAATGGGTCCCCTGCTCGAGCGGAGGCATGAGCTCGGGGGAGTGCCCGGCCACTGTGACAAGCGCCGCTGACCTGCGCAAGGGGCGTGGCGCGACGGTCCAGGGGGAGCACGGGCAGTGCATGTGGGCCGGCCGGGTTGACACAACGTCCGGACACCGCCTCCCGGCTGGACAGATCACGTATTGGCGCTGCCCGGGGCCGCCGAGATGCTCGGGAGACACAGAAAACCGAGCACCAGACAACCGAGCACCAGACAACCGAGCAACATCCGAGCAACAGACATCCAGAACGCGACATCCGAGACACACACATCGCGGACCGAGGCCGGGAGACGAACATGACCGCACTGTCGCCGCACCTTCGCCAGGCCACACCTGTGGTGGCGGCCCGGGGCGAGGGCGTCCACCTCTACGGCGAGGACGGCCGCCGCTACCTCGACTTCACCGCCGGCATCGGCGTCACCAGCACCGGGCACTGCCATCCGAAGGTCGTCGCGGCGGCCCAGGAGCAGGTGGGCACGCTCGTCCACGGCCAGTACACGACCGTCATGCACCAGCCGCTTCGCCGACTGGTCGAGAAGCTCGGCGAGGTGCTGCCGGAAGGCCTGGACAGCCTGTTCTTCACCAACTCCGGCAGCGAGGCCGTGGAGGCCGCGCTGCGGCTGGCCCGGCAGGCCACCGGCCGCCCGAACGTCCTGGTCTGCCACGGCGGTTTCCACGGCCGTACCGTCGCCGCCGCCTCCATGACCACCTCCGGCACCCGCTTCCGGTCCGGTTTCTCCCCGCTGATGAGCGGCGTCGTCGTCACTCCCTTCCCGGCGGCCTACCGCTACGGCTGGGACGAGGAGGAAGCCACCCGCTTCGCCCTCAAGGAGCTGGACTACACGCTCCAGACGATCTCCTCGCCCGCCGACACGGCGGCGATCATTGTCGAGCCGGTGCTCGGCGAGGGCGGCTACGTGCCCGCGACCCGCGCCTTCCTGGAGGGCCTGCGGGAGCGCGCGGACCGCCACGGCTTCCTGCTCATCCTCGACGAGGTGCAGACCGGAGTCGGCCGCACCGGCCGCTTCTGGGGCCACGAGCACTTCGGCGTCACCCCGGACATCCTGGTCACCGCCAAGGGTCTGGCCAGCGGCTTCCCCCTGTCCGGCATCGCGGCCTCCGAGGAGCTGATGACCAAGGCGTGGCCGGGCTCACAGGGCGGCACGTACGGTGCCAACGCCGTCGCCTGCGCCGCGGCCTGCGCCACCCTCGACGTCGTGCGCGACGAGAAGCTCGTCGAGAACGCCGAGGCGATGGGCAAGCGGCTGCGCCACGGTCTCGAGGCGGTGGCCGACCGGACCCCCGGCATCGGTGATGTACGCGGCCTCGGGCTCATGCTCGCGACCGAGTTCGTCACCGAGGACGGCAGCCCGGACCCCGAGACCGCCGCGCGCGTGCAGCGCGCCGCCGTCGACGAGGGACTGCTCCTGCTGCTGTGCGGGGCCTGGAACCAGGTCGTACGCATGATCCCGGCGCTGGTCATCGACGAGGCGGCGGTGGACGAGGGCCTCCAGGCGTGGGCGACCGCGGTGGAGGCCGGCACGGGGGCGTCACAGCGATGACGGACTCCCTCCCGCGCCTGGTCGACGAGCTCGCCCGTACCGCTCCCGGCCTGCGGATCGAGACCGGTGCGGGAGGGACCGGCCCGTACGCCTACGACGCCTCCAACTACCGGGTCCCGCCGCAGGCGGTGGCCTTCCCCCGCAGTGCCGACGACGTGTCGGCCGTGCTGCGTGCCTGCCGCCTGACGGGCACCCCCGTCACCGCACGAGGCGGAGGCACCAGCATGGCCGGCAACGCCATCGGGCCCGGCATGGTCCTGGACTTCTCCCGGTACATGAACAGGATTCTGGACATCGATCCGGAGGCGTGTACCGCGCGGGTCGAGGCCGGCGTGGTCCTCGACGCCCTCCAGAGCGCGACGATCCCATACGGGCTGGCTTTCGGCCCCGACCCGTCCTCGCACAGCCGCTGCACCCTCGGCGGGATGATCGGCAACGACGCGTGCGGCAACCGGTCGGTGCGGCACGGGCGCACCAGCGGCCACATCGAGGCCCTGGAGATCGTGACGGCCGACGGCGTACGGGCTGTCGCCGACCGCACCGGACTGCGCGCGGCCGACCCGGGCGACACGGACGCGGGCCGGCGTGTCGCCCGCCTCGAAGCGGACGTACGCCGACTGATCGACGCCCATCTGGCGCCGATCCGCACCGAGTTGGGCCGCATCCCGCGCCAGGTCTCCGGCTACCAGCTGCACCACCTGCTGCCGGAGAACGGCTTCGACATGGCCCGCGCTCTGGTCGGCACCGAGGGCTCCTGTGCGGTCGTCACCGCGGCGACGGTCCGCCTGGTGGCGACCGCACAGGCTTCGACGCTCCTCACTCTCGGCTACGACGACGTCGTCGACGCCGCCGAGGACGTCCCCGAGATCCTGCGCTGGAGTCCCACCGCCGTGGAGGGCATGGACGAGGCGATCGTCGCCACCATGCGTGCCCGGCGCGGCGCGGACTCCGTCACCGGACTGCCGGAGGGACGTGCCTGGCTCTACGTCGAACTCGACGGTGACGACCAGGCGGCGGTCGACGCCCGCGCCGCCGAACTGCTGGACGTGCTCAAGGCGCAGGGCCGGATGACCGGCGGTCGGGTCGTTCGGAGCCCGGCCGAGCGGCGTTCGCTGTGGCGGGTCCGTGAGGACGGGGCGGGGCTCGCCGCCCGTCTGGTGGACGGCGGGGAGTCCTGGCCCGGCTGGGAGGACGCGGCGGTCGCTCCCGAGGACCTGGCCGCCTACCTGCGTGATTTCCGCAAGCTCCTGGCTTCGCACGGCCTGACCGGCGTGCTGTACGGGCACTTCGGCGCGGGTTGCGTCCATGTGCGCATCGACTTCGACCTGGCCACGGACACCGGCCGGGCCGTGACCCGCCGGTTCCTCTCCGAGGCCGCCGCCCTGGTCGTCGAGCACGGTGGCACGCTGTCGGGTGAGCACGGTGACGGACGGGCCCGCGGCGAGCTGCTGGAGGTCATGTACAGCCACCGGTTGATCCGGGCGTTCGCCGAGTTCAAGGAGGTCTTCGACCCCGAGGGACTGCTCAACCCCGGCGTCATCGTGGCGCCGGCCCGGCTCGACGCCGACCTCGCACTGCACACCCCCGAGCTGCTGCCCGTCGACACGCTCTTCACGTTCCCGCACGACCAGGACGGCTTCGCGGGCGCCGTACGCCGCTGCGTCGGCGTCGGCCGCTGCCGCGGCGACGCGGGCGGCGTGATGTGTCCCAGCTACCGGGCGACGGGCGAGGAGAACGACTCGACCCGGGGCCGGGCTCGCCTGCTCCAGGAGATGGTGCGGGTCGGGACCGTACAGGAGGGCTGGCGCTCGACCGAGGTGCGTGACGCCCTCGATCTGTGCCTGTCGTGCAAGGCGTGCTCCAGCGACTGCCCCGTCGGCGTCGACATGGCCACGTACAAGGCGGAGTTCCTGCACCAGCACTACAAGGGCAGGCTCCGGCCCCGCTCCCACTACTCGCTGGGCTGGCTGCCCCTGACATCGGCCCTCACCGGGTACGCGGCCCGCCCCGTCAACGCCCTGCTGCGCGGCCCGCTCGGCAAGCTGCTCGCCCGCCTCGGAGGCGTCACCACGCAGCGCCGGATCCCGGCTTTCGCCTCCCGGCGATCGCTACGCCGGGCCCTGCGCACGGCGAGGACCGGTGAACCGGCGAAGACGCTGCTGTTCGTCGACAGCTTCACCCGCGCCTTCCGGCCCGAGGTGGCGGGAGCGGCGAGCCGCGTACTCGCCGACGCCGGCATCCCCTGCACCGCGGAGGACGGCCTGTGCTGCGGCCTGACCTGGGTCAGCACCGGCCAGCTGTCCGTCGCACGCCGCATCATGGCCCGTACCGTCGCCCGCCTCGACAACGGCGACGACCGGCCCATCATCGTGGCCGAACCGAGTTGTGCCGCAGCCCTCAAGCGAGACGTGCCCGAACTCCTCGGCACCCGCGCGGCCCGTCGCGTGGCGGACCGTGTCCACACCCTCACCGGGGCCCTGACCGACCTCGCCGCGCCCGGCTGGTCGCCCCCACGGCTGCCGGACAACGTCGTCCTGCAGACCCACTGCCACGAATACGCCACCTTCCAGGGCCGCCACCCGCGCGACCTGCTCGGCCGCCTCGGCGTACGGAAGGTCGACGAGGCGGAGGGCTGCTGCGGACTCGCCGGCAACTTCGGCTTCGAGGCACAGCACTACGACACCTCGATGGCCGTCGCCGACCTGGCCCTCAAGCCACGCCTCGACGGCATCGGCCCTGACGCACCGGCCGTCGTCGTGGCCGACGGCTTCAGCTGCGCGACCCAGATCGACCACCTCGCCGGAGACCGAGGCATCCACGCCGTGCACCTCGCGGAACTGCTCGACCCCGCCGCCGACCGACCAGGAGAATCCTCATGACCGACACACCCACGCAGTTGTTCATCGGTGGCGCCTGGGTGGACGCCGCGGACGGCGCCACCATGCCCGTCGACGATCCCGCTACCGGCGAGATCCTCTGCCACGTCGCCGACGCCGGCGCCAAGGACGCCCGGCTCGCGGAGGACGCGGCCGTGCAGGCGCAGCAGGAGTGGGCTCGTACAGCACCTCGGGCGCGCAGTGAGATCCTGCGCCGCGCGTACGAGATCATCCTCGAACGCACCGACGAGCTCGCGCACCTGATGACGGCCGAGATGGGCAAGCCGCTCGCCGAGGCCAGGGGAGAGGTGGCGTACGCGGCGGAGTTCTTCCGCTGGTTCTCCGAGGAAGCCGTCCGCATCGACGGCGGCCTCGGCACCCTGCCGGACGGCCGCAACCGGATGCTGCTCTCCCGCCGCCCGGTGGGCCCCTGCCTGCTGATCACCCCATGGAACTTCCCGCTGGCCATGGGCACCCGCAAGATCGGGCCCGCGATCGCGGCGGGCTGCACGATGGTGCTCAAGCCGGCCCCCCAGACCCCTCTCTCCAGCCTGGCCCTCGCCGCGATCCTCCAGGAGGCCGGGCTGCCGGACGGCGTGCTGAACGTCGTCACCACCTCCCGTGCGGGGGAGGTGTGCGAACCGCTCGTGCGCGGCGGGCGGATTCGCAAGCTCTCCTTCACCGGCTCCACGGGGGTCGGGCGGCTGCTGCTGGCCCAGTGCGCCGACGCTGTCGTACGGACCTCGATGGAGCTGGGCGGCAACGCGCCGTTCATCGTCTTCGAGGACGCCGACCTGGACAAGGCCGTCGACGGCGCCATGGTCGCCAAGATGCGCAACATGGGCGAGGCGTGCACCGCCGCGAACCGCTTCTTCGTGCACCGGTCGGTCGTGGAGGAGTTCGGGCGGCGCCTGGCCGAGCGGATGGGCGCGCTGGTCGTGGGCCCGGGCACCCGGGACGGCGTCGACGTCGGCCCGCTGATCGACACCGCCGGGCGGGCCAAGGTCGAGGAACTGGTCGCGGACGCGGTGGAGCGCGGCGCGCGGGTGCTCGTCGGCGGCCGTAAGCCCGAGGGCCCGGGCTGCTTCTACCCGCCGACCGTGCTGACGGATGTCGCCGCCGACAGCCGCCTGATGGACACGGAGATCTTCGGCCCCGTCGCGGCGATCCTCACCTTCGACGACGAGGACGAGGTCGTCCGCCGCGCCAACGACACCCCCTGGGGTCTCGTCGGCTACGTCTTCACCGAGGGACTCGACCGCGCCCTGCGCGTGAGCGAAAGCCTGGAGGTGGGCATGGTGGGCCTCAACACCGGCCTCGTCTCCAACCCCGCCGCGCCCTTCGGTGGCGTCAAGCAGTCCGGGCTCGGCCGCGAGGGCGGCCGGGTCGGGATCGACGAGTTCCTGGAGTACCAGTACCTCGCGGTGCCCGTGCGATGACGGTGGCGGCCCTGCCCTGACACGCGTCCCGTCGCGCGCCACGCGGGCCACCCCGCGCCCGGTCGGCCTGTCCTCCTGGCCGGGCGTGGGGTCGCGGGGGCCGCGCTCTCAGCGCAGGTGGCGAGCGGTGATCTCCGCCGCGGTGTCGGTCACCAGTCGCCCCAGCTCGGCGAGCCGGCGGGGCTCGAAGCGGGAGTCGGGCAGGGAGACGGCCACGGCGGCCAGCGGCACGCCGTCACCGTCCAGGACGGGTGCCGCGATGGCGCAGACGCCCTGGAGGTACTGGTTGTGGTTGACGGCGTAGCCACGGTCTCTGACGCGCCGGAGCTCCGCACGTAGCTCCACCGGGTCGGTGATGGTCTCCTTGCCGTAGCCCTCGAGTGTGCCCGCCGCGACCTCGTCCACCTCGGACTTGGGCAGATGCGCGAGGACCGCGTGCCCGGCGGCCGTGGCGTGCAGGGGTGAGGTGTCGCCGATGGCGTGGTAGGTCCGTACGGCGTGGTCGCAGTCGACGCGGTCCACCACGACCATGCACTGCAGTGCGTCGGGCACCGACAGGTGGATGGTCTCGTTCAGCGCGTCGCGGAGCCGGGTCATGGGCTCGCGCGCGGCGGCGAACAGGCTGGATCCCTGCAGGGCGGCCGGTCGTACGGCGAGGATGCGGGCGCCGATCTCCCAGCGGGTGGTGTCCTTGCGGTTCGCCCGCAGCCAGCCCGCCTCGTTGAGCGTGACCAGGGTCCGCTGCACGGTCGATTTGGGCAGGCCGAAGAGCCTCGTCAGCTCTCCCACGGTCACAGGCTGGTGCTGGGCGACCGCTTCCAGGATGCGCAGCGACCTGGTGACGCTCTTCATCTCCATTCGATTCCCCGTTCAGTTGTCCGGCTTCGTCGTGCTCACGTTCGTGACTCCCTTCTGGAGCCTCGGCGCGATCGTGCCGGATTCTAGCATGGCGTTCCACAATATGGCATACAGTCCGGATCCTGCCCGGGCCGGGCCTGCCCCCGGTGGGGCGCACGTATGGTCGCCGCAGACAGCACTGAGGGCCGGCCCCCGCGCTGGTGCGTGGGAGCCGGCCCTGACCGGCGCGGGGGCTTTCGGGCCGCCGCCTTCCTTTCAGACGCCCGCCAGGCGCCCGGTGATCTCCGCGGCCGTCCCGACCACCAGGTGACTCCACTCGGGTACTCGGTCCGCGTCGTACCGGGAGTCGGGCATGGAGATGGCCACGGCGGCCAGCGGTGTTCCGCTCTCGTCGAGCACGGGCGCGGCGAGGGCGCAGACGCCTGGGCGGTACTGGTTGCGGTTGACCGTGTAGCCGTCCGCGCGGATCCGGTCCAGCTCGGCGCGCAGTTCGTCGGAGTCGACGGGGGTCGTGTCGCTGAAGCGTTCCAGTCCGCGCGCGATGAGTTCCTCGAGGTCCTGCTTCGGAAGGTGGGCGAGTATGGCGCGCCCGACGGCCGTGGCGTGCAGGGGTGAGGTGTCGCCGATGTTGTGGAAGGTCCGTACGGCGTGGTCGCAGTCGACGCGGTCCACCACGACCATGCACTGCAGTGCGTCGGGCACCGACAGGTGGATGGTCTCGTTCACCGCGTCCCGAAGGCGGATCATGGGCTCCCGGGCGGCGGCGAACAGGCTGGATCCCTGCAGGGCGGCGGGTCGTACGGCGAGCACGCGGGCGCCGATCTCCCAGCGGGTGGTGTCCTTGCGGTTGGCCCGCAGCCAGCCCGCCTCGGCCAGCGTGACCAGGGTGCGCTGCACGGTCGACTTCGGGAGGCCGAAGATCTTCGTCAACTCCCCTACGGTTACCGGCTGATGCTGGGCGACCGCTTCCAGGACCCGCAGCGACCTGGTGACGCTCTTCATTTCCATCCGGTTTCCCCCACTTAATCCTCGGAATTTCTTGTGGACACCCTCTTGACTCCCCTCCGTGCCGCTGTCATTGTCTGTGCCAGATTCTAGCACAGCGTTCCACAATGTGGCACGGCTCGCGGAAGAAAGATCCGAAGAAGTGGGCCGGACCTGCGAGACGCGGCCGTTGAGAGCCCTGGGCCTGACGAGGGGGCCCGGCCCCCGTCCAAAACATCGCGAATCGAACACCTCACGCCGGGGTGCCCAGCATGCGCCCCGGCGATACGAAAGGAAAGTCCTGTGTCAGCTGCCAGGAAGCGCGTCGCCGTCGTCGGTGTCGGAACGATGGGCAGCCAGGCCGCCTGGCGCCTGGCCGCCCGTGGCGCCGAGGTCGTCGGATACGACCGGTACGCTCCCGGCCACGACCGCAGCGCGGCCGGCGGTGAGACCCGGATCTTCCGCAGCGCACACTTCGAGGACTCCCGGTACGTCCCGCTCCTCAAGCACGCCGACGCCCTGTACGAGCAGCTCCAGCAGGAGACCGGCCGCGAACTGCGCCGCCTGACCGGATGCCTGCTGATGGGGCCGACCGAGCACCAGCAGATGGCCACCGTCCTCGAGTCCATCGCCGAGCACGACCTCGACCACGAGGTGCTCGACGCCGAGGCCCTCGCCAAGCGCTTCCCGCAGTACCGGCTCGAGGACGGTGACGCGGCCGTGCTCGACCGCCGCGCCGGCTTCATCCGCCCCGAGCTGACCATTCAGACCGCCGCCCGCCGCGCCGAGCAACTGGGCGCCGTCATCCACCGCTACACCACGGTCCGCGAGATCGTCCCCGTCGCGGGCGGCGTGGAGGTCCGCACCGACGCCGGCAGCGAGCGCTTCGACGCGGCCGTGGTCACCCCGGGCCCCTGGGTGGGCGACCTGCTGCCCGACCTGCCGTGGGAGGTGGACATCCGCCGCCTGGTCAGCGCCTGGTTCGTGCCCACCACCGACGCCTGGTTCGGCGAGGAGCGCCCTGCCTTCATCCGGACCGCGCCCACCCACTGCTACGGCCTGCCCTCCCCGGACGGCATCTCGGTCAAGCTCGGCCTCTCCCAGGCCCTGCACCGCCCCGCGGGCGACCCGAACAAGCTGGACCGGACCGTACAGCCGGAGGAACTGGAGATCTTCGCCGAGCTGATCGGCCGCCACCTGCCGGACCTGCACCCCGACCCGACCCGCCTGTCCGTCTACATGGAGGGCTACACCAAGAGCAGCCGCCCGCTGGTCGGCCCGCTGCCCGGCGCCGAGAACGTCGTCCTGCTCGCCGGCTTCTCCGGCCACGGCTTCAAGCTCGCGCCCGCTTTCGGAGACATCGCGGCCGACCTCGCGCTGGACGGAGTCTCCCCGCAACCCATCGACTTCATCTCCACCGTCGGCCGCACCGCGGCCTGAGCCCGCCCCGACAAACCTTCGGTGACCACACACGGCCGCGCCGCGGCCTGAGTCCGAACGAGGTAAGACATGACCCTGAGCATCGGCCCGCTGCGGGCCGAGCCCGGCCAGAAGACCCGCGGGAGCCTGCCCGCCGACCTCGGCTCCACGACGGTGGAGGTGCCCCTGATCCTCGTCAACGGATCCCGTCCCGGCCCAAGGGTGGTGATCACCGGCGGTGTCCACGGCGGCGAGTTCATCAGCCTCGACGCCACCACCCGCCTGGCCGGGCTGCTGGAACCGGACCAGGTCGCCGGCCAACTGGTGATCTGTCCCGTGGCCAATCCGCCGGCCGTTTACGGGGGCAGGCTCAACGTCTCCCCGCTGGACGGCGTGAACATCAACCGCGTCTTCCCCGGCGACAAGGACGGCGGCCCCACCGACCGGATGGCGGCCTGGCTGTTCGAGCACCTGATCGACGGCGCCGACGCCTATGTGGACCTGCACAGCGGCGGCATCGACCAGCATCTGCTCGACTTCGTCGGCTACCGCCTGACCGGCGACGACGAGCTCGACGCGAAGAACAAGGCGATGGCCCACGCGGTCGGATACGAGCTGGTCATCTTCGGCACCAGCGCGGACGGCGGCAACAGCCACGCCGCGGCGAACCGTCAGCGTATCCCCGCGATCCTCGTCGAGACCGGTCAACTCGGCGACCGCGACCCCGCCACCGTGCGCAGGCTGCTCGACGCCTTGTACCGGATCCTGCACCACCTCGGCGTCATCGAGGCGTCGGAGCACGTCAAGCCGGCGACCGTACAGCCGCGCGACTGGGTCTGGACGGGCGAGGTCGCCTCCCAGGTCACCGGTCTGTGGTATCCGGACGCGGTCACCGGTGACGAGGTCACCGAAGGACAGACCATCGGCCGCATCATCGACCCGATCGAAGGCGCCGAGCACAAGGTCACCGCCACCGCCACCGGAAAGATCATCTACGGCATGAACGGACTCTCCGTCCGCCCCGGCACGGAACTCGCCGCCATCGCCACTCCGCACCACTGACGGGCCGCACGTTCGCCCGTTGATTCCCCCTGTCCCACCGAGCTGGTCCCCCATTGCGCTACTTCCAGGAGATTGTCATGAGTGATGCCGTGATCGGTCGTAGAGCGCTTCTGCGCGGAGCAGGCGGCCTCGCCGCCCTCGCTGCTCTTCCCTCGCTCGCCGCCTGTGGCACAGGCACCAGCCGGTCCGTCGGCGGTGGCGGTAATGGCGGCGGCAAGACGGTGGTCGTCCGTGACAGCGGCGGTTCCTACGGCGCGGCCCTGCAGAAGGCGATCTACACGCCGTTCACCCAGGAGACCGGCATCCAGGTCAAGGTGCTGAACCTGGACGACGCCCCGCTGCTGGCCCAGATCAAGCAGGGCCGCCCGCAGTGCGACCTCATCAACAACTCGATGATGTCCCACACCAAGTACCTGAAGCAGGACGCGCTGGAGGCGCTGGACCTGGAGCGGGTCAAGAGCGTGAAGAGCGCGAAGATCCCCGAGAACCAGATCACCGACCATGCCATCGGCAGCAGCTTCTACGGTCAGTGCATCGCGTACCGCACGGACGCCTTCGGCGGCAGGAAGCCGGAGTCGTGGGCGGACTTCTTCGACACCAAGGCGTTCAAGGGTGCCCGCGCGATGGTCCACCCGGACGGTGACCTGCCCGAGCTGGAGTTCGCGCTGCTGGCCGACGGTGTGCCGATGGACAAGCTGTACCCGCTCGATGTGGACCGCGCGTTCAAGGTGCTGACCCGGCTGCGCTCGAACATCAAGAAGTTCTGGGACAGCGGCCCGCTGCCCGGTGTGCTGCTCAGCCGCGAGGAGGTGACGATGTCCACCGTCTGGGACGGCCGGATCGCCGATCTGCAGAAGCAGGGCGTCCCGGTGGAACGTCAGCTCAACGGCATGCGCCGCCAGTTCCAGGGCTATGCCATAGCCAAGGGCGCGGCCAACGTGGACAACGCCTACCAGCTCATGGACTTCTCGCTGCGTGCCGAGAGCCAGGCCAACCTGGCCAAGGCCTTCCCGTCGAACCCGTCGTCTCCGCTGGCCTACGAAAAGCTCACCGAGGCCGAGCGCAACGCGCTGGCGGGTGCGCCGCAGTACTACGACAAGGGTTTTGACGCGGATGTCGACTGGTGGCTGAAGAACGAAGCGGCCGTCACCAAGCGCTGGCTGGAGTGGGCTCGTGGCTGAATTCGGTGTTGCCACACCGTCTGTCAAGGTGGCCGGCGTCACGCCGGCCACCGCGACCGGCAAAGCGCTGTCGGTAGTGGCCCTGCGCAAGACGTACGGGGACGTCGTCGCTGTTGACGAGGCGTCCATGGAGATCGCGGCCGGGGAGTTCGTCACCTTCCTCGGCTCCTCGGGGTCGGGCAAGACCACGACGTTGATGATGATCGCCGGGTTCTGCGAACCCGACTCCGGCACCATCACCGTCGGCGGCCGCGACGTCACCCGCCTCGCGCCGCAGAAGCGGGGCCTGGGCTTCGTCTTCCAGCAGTACCTGCTCTTCCCGCACATGACGGTGCAGGAAAACGTCGCCTTCCCGCTCACCCTGCGCGGAGTGGGCAAGGACGAGATCCGCAAGCGGGTCGGGGAGACGCTGGAGATCGCCGGCCTGTCCGGGTTCGGCGGCCGCAAGCCGCGCGAGCTGTCCGGCGGTCAGCAGCAGCGGGTCGCCCTGTGCCGGGCGCTGGTCTACCGCCCGCCGGTCATCCTCATGGACGAACCGCTCGGCGCCCTGGACAAGAAGCTGCGCGACCAACTGCAGGTCGAGATCAAGACCATCCAGCAGGAACTCGGCCTGACCGTCATCTATGTGACGCACGATCAGGAAGAGGCGCTGGTCATGTCCGACCGCATCGCGGTGATGCGCAACGGCCTGATCGAGCAGTTCGACACCCCGAGGGAGCTGTTCGAACGGCCCAAGACCCCGTTCGTGGCGGACTTCCTCGGCGCGGCCAACTTCCTGCCCGGCCGCGTGGAGAAGCACGACGGCGAGCACACCCTGGTGCGCCTGGACAACTCCGGTGGCCTGATCACGGCGCGCCGTCATCAGCTCGCCCCCGGCACCGAGGTCAAGGTCGCCGTGCAGCCGGGCCGGCTGCGGGCCTGTGCCACCGACGACGGCTTCTGTACCGGCACGGTCGAGACCGCCACCTACGTCGGCACCCTGGTCCGTGCGGGCGTGCGCATCGACGGCAAGGAGGCGCCGCTGCTGCGCCTGGAGGTACCGGCAGGCCGGGGCCCCGTCGCCGGCGAGCGGGTCGGGATCACCACCGACCCCGAGGACGTCAACCTCTTCGCCGACGAACAGGGCGGGTGAGCCATGGCCGCCCTCACCGCCACCACTCCCGCGCCTGCCCGGCCGCGCAAGCTCCTCGCCTCACGCAGGACCCGGGTCGGGATCCTCTACGCGCTGCCGGTCGTCGTCTATCTGCTGCTGCTGTTCGTCTACCCGATCTTCAGCACGCTGCTGCTGAGCCTGAAGGACGCCGACGGATCGTTCACCCTGCACTGGTACGCCGACGCCCTCTCCGGCGTGAACCTGTCGGTGTTGTTCACCACGCTCAGGATCTCCGCCGAGACCGCCGTGCTGAGCCTGGTCTTCGGGTTCGTCCTGGCCCAGGCGATCACCCGGCTCAAGCCGCTGTGGGCGGGACTTGCGATGCTGGTCGTGGTCGTCCCGCACTTCATCAGCGCCCTGGTACGCACCTACGGCTGGATCATCATGCTCGGCGACAAGGGCATGGTGAACGAGACCCTGGCGTGGGCGCCGGGGGCGCCGTTCCAGCTGCTCTACAACGAGTTGGGTGTGGTCATCGGCACCACGTCGATGATGCTCCCGTACACGGTGCTGCTGCTGTACGGGGTGATGCGTGGTGTGGACCGGCGCCTGCTGGCGGCCGCGGCCAGCATGGGCGCGGGCCGGGTGACGATCTTCTGCCGGGTGTACCTGCCGCTGGTCGGCCCCGGGCTTGCCAGTGCCGGACTGCTCAGCTTCATCCTCTCGCTGGGCTACTACATCACCCCCGCCCTGATGGGCGGACCCAACCAGACGATGATCGCCACCCTCATCAACCAGCAGGTGACCAAGGAAAACCAGTGGAACGGCGCGGCTGCGCAAGGCGTCATCCTGCTGCTGCTCACCCTCGCCGGACTGCTGCTGGTCAAGCTCGTCAGCTCCCTCGGCGCGAGCCGTAAGAAGAGGAGTGGGTCCTGATGGAGCTGCGCAAGAGTCTCGCCGGGCGGATCGCCCTGACCGCCGTCGCCACCGTGATCCTTTTGTTCCTGGCGCTGCCGATCGTCGTCATCCTCGTCACCTCCTTCAGCAACAACGCCTTCGCGGCCTTCCCGCCCGAGGCATGGACGCTGAACTGGTACAAGGCCCTGTTCGCCGACGGCAGCAAGTGGCCGGCCGCCATGTCCCTGAGCGCCCTGGTCGCCGCCCTGAGCACCGTCTTCTCCCTCATCATCGGTGTCACCGCGGCGACCGCCCTGGTCCGCAGCGAACTCCCGCTGCGCTCGGCGGTCTTCGCCCTGGTCCTGGGACCGCTGGTCATCCCGCAGATCGTCACCGCGCTGGGGTTGTTCCTGCTGTTCGAGCCGGCAGCGATGCTGGGCAGCCCGATCGCCATCGCCCTGGGACACACCGTGCTCGCCTCGCCGATCGCGGTGCTGATCCTGATCGCGACCCTGCGCGGCATCGACGAACGCCTGGAGGACGCCGCCGCGAGCATGGGCGCCGGACGGCTGACGATCGCCCGGAAGATCACCTTCCCCCTGGCCGCGCCGGGAATGATCGCGGCGGCGATCTTCTCGTTCATCACCAGCTTCGACGAGTTCTACATCTCGCAGTTCCTCTCCTCGGTCGACACCGTCACCCTGCCGGTGCGGGTCTACAACTCGCTCACCTTCGAGATCGACCCCAGCGTGACCGCGGTCAGTGCGCTCCTCACTGCCTTCGCGATCCTCGCCCTCGGCCTGGTGGCCCTGGTGCGCTGGATCGGCTCCGGCCGGCAGGGCTCCCTGCTCTCGGTCGAGAACACGGCAGGCGTCGCCACCCCCGGAGGCGAGACCGTATGACCGTCGCCACCGCTCAGCCGACCGCCGCCACCGCTCAGCGGCACCTGCTGCTGAACATGACCGCCAACGGATCGCTCGGCCCCGAGGGCGAGGACCTCCTCGTCGTGCGGCGAGGGGAGGGCCCGTACGTCGAGGACGCGGACGGCAGACGCTACATCGACGGCCTGTCAGGGCTGTACTGCTGTCAGCTCGGCTACTCCTACGGTCCCGAATTCGCCGAGGCCGCCGAACGGCAACTGCGCGAGCTGTGCTACAGCCCGCTGTGGACCGGCTCCGCGCACCCGGCGGCGATCGAACTCGCCGAGCGGCTGTCCCGGATCGCCCCGGTGGACATCGAGCACACGTTCTTCTCGAGCGGTGGCGCCGAAGCCGTCGAGACCGCGTGGAAAATCGCCCGCCGGTACCACGCCCTGCGCGGGGAGCCGGGCCGCACCAAGGCCATCGCCCGGCGCGGCGCCTACCACGGGCTGACGGTGGGCGCCCTGTCGCTCACCGACGACCCCGGCCTGACGGAGCCGTACGGTCCGCCGGCGATCGACACCCGGTTCGTGTCGAACACCAGCCGTTTCGGTCTCGCACCCGAGTTCGCGGACGACGAGGTGTTCACGTCGTGGCTGCTCGCCGAGCTGGAGGCCACGATCCTGGCCGAGGGCCCGGAGACCGTCGCCATGCTGATCGCCGAGCCGGTGCAGAACCGGGGCGGATGCATCACCCCGCCCAAGGGTTACTGGCAGGGGTTGCGGGCGCTGGCCGACCGGTACGGCTTCCTGCTCGTCGCCGACGAGGTGATCACGGGCTTCGGCCGGGTCGGCGAGTGGTTCGGCGGTGACCTCTACGGGGCCCGCCCGGACATGGTCACCGTCGCCAAGGGCATCACCTCCGGATACGCCCCGCTGGGTGCGACTTTGGTCGGCACCAAGGTCACCGAGGTCATCAACCGGCCCGGTGAGGTGCTCAACCACGGCTACACCTTCGCCGGGCACCCGCTGAGCGCGGCCATCGCCCTGCGCAACCTCGAGATCATGGAACGGGACCGGATTCTGGACAACGTCCGCGGTCTCCAGGGCGAGTTGGCGCAGCGCATGGCGGCTCTCAAGGACCTGAGAATCGTCGGCGACGTCCGCGGCACCGGGTTCTTCTACTCCTGCGAACTCGTCGGCGACCTCGACGGCGGCGGCTTCAGCGACCCCGCCCGCGCCGAACTGA
This sequence comes from Streptomyces cavernae, assembly GCF_004023625.1. Lineage (GTDB taxonomy): Bacteria > Actinomycetota > Actinomycetes > Streptomycetales > Streptomycetaceae > Streptomyces > Streptomyces cavernae. The sequence goes on from NZ_RPDJ01000005.1 coordinate 332,359, forward strand.
TCGTCGACCTGATCCCTCGCCGGCTGCGCGAGGCCGGCCTGCTGGCCCGCGTCTACAACCGCTCCGCGCCGCTGGTCCAGATCGCGCCCCCGCTGATCAGCGACCGGGCCGTCCTCGACCGTATCGCCGCGATCATCGCCGGCACCCTCGCCGAGGCGTCCGTTCGCATCTGATCCACGTTTTGGGAAGGAACCACATGTACTCCATCGGTCCCCTGACCGTCGCCCCGGGCGAGCGCGCCCAGGGCCTGATCCCGGTCGGCAGCAGCAGCTACGGCGTGGAGCTCGGCATTCCGCTGATCGTCGTCAACGGCGTGCAGGACGGTCCGGTCCTGTGCGTGGACGCGGGCGTGCACGGCGACGAGTACGACGGCCAGGAGGCGATCCGCCGGGTCCTCGCGGAGATCGACCCGGCCACCCTGCGCGGCACCGTCGTCGGCATCCCCTGCCTGAACACCCCCGCCTTCGAGGCGGCGGCCCGCGCCAGCGGCATCGACCACCTCAACCTCAACCGCATCTTCCCGGGCGACGCGGAGGGCTCGTACTCCCAGCGGCTGGCCGCCACCTTCGTCGAGAAGGTCGTCCCCGTCGTCGACGCCGTGGTCGACCTGCACACCGGCGGCGCCTACGGCGAGATCGCCCCGCTCGTCATCCTCCAGGGCGGTTACGAGGACCTGGCGACGGACATCGCCCTCGCCGCCGGGCACGAGCTGGTCTGGAAGGGCGGCAAGTGGGGCGGCACGGTCCGCCACCCCGTCCTCGAAGCCGGCAAGCCCGCCATCACCATCGAGTGCGGTGGCGCCACGTACCGCGAGGCCAACGTCGAGCACCACATGAACTCGATCCGCAACATCCTGCGCAGCCTCAAGATGATCGACGGCGAGGCCGTGCTGCGGGACACCTACACGACCGTCTCCGGCACCTTCGCCCGGTCCGCCGCCGGCGGCTTCTTCGTCGCCCGCGCCGAGCCGGGGGAGACCTGCAAGGAAGGCGACCTGATCGCCACCATCACCGACCACTACGGCAACACGCTGGAGGAGGTCGTCGCCCCGCAGGAGGGCATCGTGCTCTGGGTGCGCCGCATCCGTACGGTCCGTCCGGGCGACGAGGTCGTCATCTTCGGTGAGGTCCTCGGGGAGATCCGGCCGTGAGCGCTGAACTTGAGCTGACCGAGCTGCTGATCAACGGCAAGCAGGTCCCGTCGGCCGACGGGCGCTCCTTCACCGTCGTGGACCCGTCCGACGGGACGGCGATCGCCCAGGTGGCTCTGGGCGGCAAGGCGGACGTGGACCAGGCGGTGGCGGCGGCGAGAGCGGCCTTCACCTCCCCCGAGTGGGCCGGGATGCGTGCCGCCGACCGGGGCCGGATCCTGTACCGGATCGCCGAGGCCATCCGCTACCAGGGCGAACGTCTGGCGCGGCTGGAGAGCCAGGACGTCGGCAAGCCGCTCCGCCAGGCCAAGGCCGATGTCGAAGCCGCGGCCCGCTACTTCGAGTTCTACGCGGGCGCCGCCGACAAGCTCGGCGGCACGACGATCCCGCTCGGCCCCGGCCTGATCGACTACACGGTCCGTGAGCCGATCGGTGTCTCCGGCCAGATCATCCCGTTCAACTACCCGCTGCAGAACACCGCGAGGGGCTCCGCCCCCGCGCTGGCCGCGGGCTGCACGGTGGTGCTCAAGCCGTCGCCGGAGGCGCCGCTCACCCCGCTGGAGATCGGCAGGATCGCCCTGGAGTGCGGTCTCCCGCCGGGCGTCCTGAACGTCGTCCCCGGCGACGGGGAGACGGGCGCGGCCCTCGCCGGCCACCCCGACATCAACCAGGTCACCTTCACCGGCTCGGTGCCCACCGGCATCAAGGTCGCCCAGGCGGCCGCGGCCAACGTGGTGCCTTCCGTAACGGAGTTGGGCGGCAAGTCGCCGGTCGTCGTCTTCGCGGACGCCGACTTCGACCTCGCGCTGACCGCCGTCGCGGCCTCGGCCTTCGGCAACGCGGGCCAGACCTGCTCGGCGGGCACCCGGCTGCTGCTCCAGCGCGGCGCCGAGGAGTTCCTCGAGAAGCTGGTCGCGCACGCCGCGTCACTGCGCGTCGGCCCGGGGCTCAGCGACCCGGACATCGGTCCGCTGGTCGCCGCCCGGCAGCGCGACCGGGTGCTCAGCTACCTGGACGTGGCCCGGCAGGAGGGCGGGACGGTCCGCGTCGGCGGTGCCCCGTCCGACCCGGCGCTGGCCGACGGCTACTTCGTCGCGCCGACTGTCCTGACGGGCCTGACGAACGACGCCCGGTGCGCCCGGGAGGAGATCTTCGGCCCCGTCGTCACCGTCATCGAGTTCGACGAGGTCGAGGAGGCCCTGGACATCGCCAACGACAGTCCGTACGGCCTGGCCTCCTACGTCTGGACGCGTGACATCGACAAGGCGATGCGGCTGGCCGAGGGCATCCGGGCCGGTCAGGTCTACGTCAACGCCACCGGTGTCGGCACCGGTGTCGAGCTCCCCTTCGGCGGCTACAAGCACAGCGGCTGGGGCCGGGAGAAGGGCCTGGCAGGGCTGGACAGCTACCTGCAGACCAAGAACGTCTGCATCGGGTTCGGTAGCAGGTCATGAGGTACCGCATCCTGGGCGGGCGTGGCCCGGCCGTGTCCGTCGTCGGTGTCGGCGGCAACAACTTCGGCTCCCGCCTCGACGAGGAGGGCACGAAGGCCGTCGTCCACGCGGCCCTGGATGCCGGGATCACCCTGTTCGACACGGCGGACATGTACGGCGGGTCCGGCGAGAGCGGCAGCGGGCCCGGCGGCTCGCGCGGTGACGGCGAACGGCTCCTGGGTGCCGCCCTGAAGGGGCACCGGGACCACGTCGTCCTGGCCACCAAGTTCGGTATGGAGATGGGCCCCGAGGCCGACCTGTACGGCCGGCGGGGCGCCCGCCCCTACATCCGGAACGCCGTCGAGGCGTCCCTGCGTCGGCTCGGCACCGACCGGATCGACCTGTACCAGTACCACGAGCCGGACGGCGTCACCCCGCTGGAGGAGACCGTCGCCGCGCTCCGGGAACTGGTGGAGGAGGGCAAGATCCGCTACATCGGCTGCTCCAACCTCCAGGCCGGCCGGCTCACGGACGCCTTCGTGTCCACGCAGGCCCGTTACCACCTGCTCGACCGCAGTGTGGAGCAGGACCTGACCCCCGCCTGCCTGCGCCACGGCGTCGGCCTGCTGCCGTACTACCCGCTGGCCAACGGCCTGCTCAGCGGCAAGTACCGGCGCGGCGAGCGGCCCCCGCCCGGCAGCCGTCTGTCGTGGCGGCAGGGCTGGCTCACCGACGCGGCCCTCGACAAAGTGGAGGCGCTCACCGCGTACGGCGCCGAACGCGGCCTGACCCTCCTCCAGGTCGCCGTCGGCGGACTGGCGGCCCTGCCCGCCGTCGGCTCCGTCATCTGCGGCGCCATGAACCCCGAACAGGTCACCGCGAACGCTGCGGCGGCCGACTGGATCCCCCACGCGGCCGACCTGGCCGCCCTGGACGCGATCGTCACCCCTGGCGAACGCGTCGTCTGAGTCCCCCACTCCCTCTGGAAATACGCGAGACTGAGGCTGAACACCATGCGAGAGATCGTCACTTTCGACGCCTATGCAACCCTGATCAACTTCGAGCTCGGCCCCACGACCCTGAAGGTTCTCGAGGACCGGCTCGACCTGGACAACCTGGATGTCGACGAGTTCCTCGACGACTTCCGCGTCATGCGCTTCCAGGCCGTCCTGGAGGCCTACCGGCCTTACCACGAGGTCCTGTGCTCCAGCCTGCGCAACGCCATGCGCCTGCACGGCCTGGAGTACCGCGAGACCGACGGCGAGGCCCTCGTGGACGCCGTCCCCACCTTCGGCCCCTGGCCGGAGGTCCCGGAGGCCCTGCGGAAGCTGAAGACCAAGTACGAGATCGCCATCATCTCCAACTCCGACGACAACCTGATCGCGCGGAACGTCGAGAACATCGGCGTCGAGTTCGACTACGTCATCACCGCCCAGCAGGCCGGCGCCTACAAGCCGGACCGCCAGACCTTCAAGCACGCCTTCCGGACCATGGGTGTCGAGTCGTCGCAGGTCATTCACGTCGCCCAGGGCTGGGAGTACGACCACATCCCGACCCGCGACCTGGGCCTGAAGCGCCGGGTGTGGATCAACCGCTACGGCCGCAAGGGCAGCGCCGACTACCAGCCGTACGACGAGCTGCCCGACCTGTCGGGTCTGCCGAAGCTCCTCGGCTGCTGACCGACGGCACACCGGCGACACAGGACTGAGAACACAGAGGACGCACGCCATGAAGCAGATCCCCTACTGGATGGACACAGCCCCCGCCCTCCCCGACCGTTCCGGGAAGGACCTGCCCGACGAGGCGGACGTGGTGGTGATCGGCGGCGGCCTCACCGGCCTGTCCACCGCTTACCACGCCGCCCGCAAGGGTGCCCGGGTCGTCCTCGTCGAGAAGGACCAGGTCGGTTCGGGCGCCTCCGGGCGCAACGGCAGCCACTGCAACCCCGGCATCACCATCAGCCCGGCCCAGGCCCGCAAGCGCTACGGGCAGGAGCGTGCTCGCGAGCTCTACGACGCGTTCCGCGACGCTGTGGACCTCGTCGAGGAGATCGCGGTCGAGGAGAACATCGACTGCGACTTCCACCGTGCCGGGCGCCTCGGCGCGATCGTCAAGCCCCAGCACTTCGAGGGCCTGCAGGCCAAGCAGCGCGACCTGGCCGAGAACTTCGGCCACGAGACGGTCGTCCTGAGCAAGAGCGAGCTGCGCGCCGAGCTGGGCACGGACTACTACCACGGCGCCCTGCTCGACCCGCTCGGCGCAGCCGTGCACGTGGGCAAGTTCGTCGTCGGCCTGGCAGACGCCGCCGAGCGTGCCGGTGCCGAGATCCACGAGCGCAACGCCGCCACCGGCCTCACCCGCCTCCCTGGCGGCGGCTTCTCGGTGGAGACCCTGCACGGCACCATCCGTGCCAAGCAGGTCATGGCGGCGACGGACGCCTACACCGACAAGTCGATGCCGTGGTTCCGCAAGCGGCTGATCAACGTCGGCAGCTTCATCATCGTCACCGAGCCGCTGGGGGAGGCGCGCGCCAAGGAACTCATCCCCAACGGCCGCCTGCTGGTCGCCCAGAAGAACGTCGGCAACTACATCCGTCTCACCCCGGACAACCGCCTCGCCTTCGGCGGCCGGGCCCGATTCGCCCCCTCCAACCCGGCCTCCGACATCAAGAGCGGTGAAATCCTCAAGCGGGAGATGACCGAGATCTTCCCGCAGCTCGCGGGGGTGCGCATCGACTACGTCTGGGGCGGCATGGTCGGCTTCTCCTGGGACCGCATCCCGCACGCCGGCGAGGTCAACGGCCTGTACTACTCCATGGGTTACTGCGGCCATGGCGTCCAGATGGCCACCTACATGGGCCGCGCGGTCGCCGAGATGATGGACGGCCGCCCGGACGCCAACCCGCTGCGCGGTTTCGGTTTCCCGAAGGTCCCCGTCCCCTTCTACAACGGCACCGCCTGGTTCCTGCCGTTCGGCGGCGCCTACTACAAGGCGAAGGACAAGTTCCTCTGAGCCGACGCCGGCCCGATGCCGACGCCGATGTCGGTGACACTGCGGGGACTTTCCGCGAAGCGGTCGTGGGAAGTCCCCGCAGAGTCGCCGCCGCCTCCCCACCGCCTCACCCCACGCCTCAACCCCCTCAACCCGCCTCGCCCCGCTCCGAGAGAAGGCCCGTACCGCCATGACTGCCGCCGCAGCCACCCGCAGCGAGCACGACCTGCTCGGCGACCGCGACGTCCCCGCCGAGGCGTACTGGGGGATTCACACCCTGCGCGCCATGGAGAACTTCCCCATCACGGGCACACCGATCTCCGCGTACCCGTACCTCGTCGAAGCCCTGGCCGCGGTGAAGGAGGCCGCCACCCTCGCCAACGAGGAACTGGGCCTGCTGGAGCCGGGGAAAGCGGCCGCGATCGTCGCGGCCTGCCAGGAGATACGCGCCGGAAAGCTGCACGACCAGTTCGTCGTCGACGTCATCCAGGGCGGCGCCGGCACCTCCACCAACATGAACGCCAACGAGGTGGTGGCGAACCGGGCGTTGGAGTTGCTGGGCCACGCCAAGGGCCAGTACGAGCACCTGCACCCCAACGAGGACGTCAACCTCGGCCAGTCGACCAACGACGTCTATCCGACCGCCGTGAAGATCGCGACGGTGTTCGCGGTGCACGGCCTGCTCAGGGCCATGCTCGTACTCCAGGACGCCTTCGCCGCCAAGGCGGTCGAGTTCCGGGACATCCTCAAGATGGGCCGCACCCAGCTCCAGGACGCGGTGCCGATGACGCTCGGTCAGGAGTTCTCGGCCTACGCGGTCATGATCGAGGAGGACCGCAGCCGGCTCTCCGAGGCCGTGGAGCTGATCCACGAGATCAACCTCGGTGCCACCGCGATCGGCACCGGCCTCAACGCCCCAGCCGGCTACGCCGAGTCGGCCCGCCGCCATCTCGCCGGGATCACCCGGCTGCCGCTGGTCACCGCCGCCAACCTGGTCGAAGCCACCCAGGACTGCGGCGCGTTCGTCCAGATGTCCGGCGTGCTCAAGCGGATCGCGGTCAAGCTCTCCAAGAGCTGCAACGACCTGCGCCTGCTCTCCTCCGGTCCGCGCGCAGGACTCGGCGAGATCAACCTGCCGCCCGTACAGGCCGGTTCGTCGATCATGCCGGGCAAGGTCAACCCGGTCATCCCCGAAGTCGTCAACCAGGTCGCCTTCGAGGTGATCGGCAACGACGTCACCATCACCATGGCCGCCGAGGCCGGGCAGCTTCAGCTCAACGCCTTCGAACCGATCATTCTGCACTCCCTGTCGGAGAGCATCACCCACCTGCGCAACGCATGCGTGACGCTGGCCGAGCGCTGTGTGTCCGGCATCACCGCCAACACCGAGACGTTGCGCGCGACCGTCGAGAACTCCATCGGCCTGGTCACCGCCCTCAACCCGCACATCGGCTACACGGCGGCCACGGACATCGCCAAGGAAGCCCTCGCCACCGGCCGGGGCGTCGCCGAACTCGTCCTTGAGAGAGGCCTGTTGCCCGCCGAGACGCTCGCCGGCCTGCTGCGGCCCGAGGTAGTGGCCGGCAGTGGACAGGTACTGGCCTGACGGGCCGACGGCACCGGGACCGGCCGGGACTCAGGCCCGCCCTCCGGCATCGCCGTGCTCGCGCAACGATACGAACGGGTGCCGCCTGTCGCCGGGGGAGGTCCGCCCGACGACTGACGAGGAACGCATATGAGACTGCAGGACGTCAACGCCGTGATCACCGGAGCATCGAGCGGGATCGGTCAGGCGGTCGCCTCCCACTTCCGCCGCGAGGGCGCCAACCTCCTGCTCACCGGACGGCGACCTGAGCTGCCCGAGGGCCATCCGGACGATCTCTACCTCGCGGGGGACCTCAACGACGAGACCTTCGTCTCCGAGCTCGCCGCTCGAGCGGCGGATCACCTGGGGGAAGTGGGAGTGGTCGTCCTCTGCCACGGACTCCAGAAGTCCGGCCCGCTGGCGGAGACCACTGCCGACGACGCACGCGACGTGCTCCACAGCAACCTCCTGAGCGCGTTCCTGGTCATGAAGCACCTGATGCCGCTGGCGCCCGAGCCGGGCGCGTCGATGGTGTGCGTCAGCTCGCGCCTCGGCATGGTCGGCATGCCCGACCAGACCCTGTACTCCGCCGCGAAGGGCGGCCTCATCGCCCTCGCGCGCGGCGCTGCCGTCGAGTGGGCGTCCCGCAACATCCGCGTCAACGTGGTCGCGCCCGGTCTGACCGTGACTCCGGTCATCGAGGCCTCGTTCCAGCGGCGTCCCGATCCCGCCGCCTACCGGCGCGTGCGAGAGGACTCCATCCCGCTCCGCCGGCTCGCCACGCCCGAGGAGGTCGCCGACGCGGTCCTCTTCCTCGCCTGCCCCGAGTCGTCGTACATCACGGGTGCCGTCCTTCCCGTCGACGGCGGCTACACGGCGTTCTGAAGGACAACGGTCTCATTGATCGAGATTTCGCGCCGTCCGGGTGAAGTTAAGTAAGCCTTACCTTATATGCTGTCATGGCTCGTTCTTCTCCCGCACGACAGGACTCCCATGCGTACGACCTCCCGTGGCCTCTTCGCGGCGCTCGCTCTCACCCCGCTGCTGGCAGGCTGTTTCGTGCCCGGCGAGGGCGGTCAGCGGATCATGTGGGCCGAGGCGGAGATCCTGCGCACCGACGCCGTCGTACCCCTGGTCCACGAGAAGGTCGTCCAGGGCATCGGCACGAAGGTCGAGGACGTGCTCCTCGACCCGCGCGAACGCTCGCTGATCGACGTCGACACCCACCTGAAGTAGCAGCCGATGAGCGTCACATCGGCCGGTGCCGGTGCCGGTGCCGCTGCTGGTGTCCGCCCGATCCGGTGGCGCACGGGCCTCGGCCGGCTCGCCGCCGGCGCGGCGCTGCTGACGGCCGTGGCCCTGCTGCCCTGGCTGTCCGGGACCGACCCCGCGCTTACGGTGCTGCGGGCCCGCTCCGCCGACCAGGATCCGACCCCCGCGCAACTGGCCGCCGTCCGTGAACAACTGGGCCTCGACGAGGGGCCGTTCACCCACCTCGCGCACTGGCTGGGCGGGCTGCCGCGCGGCGAGGCGGGCACCTCCTGGGTATCGGGCGAAGAGGTCCTGCCCCAGGTGACGGCCGCCTTCGCCGTCTCCTTCACGCTGATGCTCGGCGCGCTCGTGGTCACCATCGCGGTCGCCGCGCTGGTCAGCGCCCGCACCCTGTATCGCGGATCCCGGCGACGGCTGCACCGGGGGAGAGGAACCACCGGGGCCGCGGTCCTCGCCGCGCTGCCCAAGTTCCTGCTCGCCTCACTGCTCGCCACCGTGTGCGGGGTGTGGCTGGGCTGGTTCCCGTCCAGCGGGTGGGAGGGACCGCCGTCGATGGTGCTGCCCGCGCTCGCCCTCGGTGTACCGTCCGGGGCGATGATCGGCGGTCTGCTCGACCAGTCACTGCCCGCCGCCTTCAACGAGCCGTGGGCCCGGACCTGGCAGGCCTACGGGTTCGCGCCCGGCCACATCGCCCGGCACGCGCTGCGCCGTACGCTGGCCGGCGTCCTGCCGCAACTGCTGCCGACCGTCGTGGCCTTGGTCGGCGGTGCCGTCGCAGTGGAGAAGATCTTCAACATTCCAGGGCTCGGCCGCCTCGCCCTGGACGCCGCCATCGCCCAGGACCTCCCGCCCCTGCAGACCACGACACTCGCCCTCATCCTGCTCGGCATCACCGCCGGCCTCTTCATCCAAGCCCTGCGCCGCGCCCTGCTCGGCCCGGCCCTACGGGACGGGGCCCTGCCCGCCCTGCACGCGCCCGCACTCCCGCGAGGGCGCTCCGCCCGCTGGGTCGCCGGAGCCTGCGCCGTGTCCCTGCTCACCCTGGTCATCGCCGGCCTGCTGCGCGATCCCCTGCACGTCGACACTGCGGCCCGGCTGCTCCCGCCCTCCGCCGCCCACCCGTTGGGCACGGATTCGCTCGGCCGTGATCTGCTGGCCCGGTTGGGCCACGGGGCACTGCGCACGGTGGGCGTGGCCCTCGCGGTAACGGCGGTCAGCGTCGTCACCGGGCTGTTGCTCGCCATGGCGGCACAGGTGGGCGCGGGCCTGACGGAAGTGGTGTCCACGCTGCCCGCGGTCCTCGCCGGACTGCTGACGACCGCGGTGACCGGCCCGTCGGCCTGGGGTGCCGCCTGCGCGGTCTGCCTGGTCGGCTGGACCCCCTACGCGGCCCAGGCCGCGGCCCTGCTCGAACAGGAACGGGCCAGCGGCCACATGCTCGCGTCCATCTCCCTCGGCGCCGGCCCGGGGTATCTGTTCCGTCATCATCTGCTGCCCGCAGTACTGCCCGCCGTACTGCGCAACGCCCTCCTGCGCCTGCCCACCGCGGTCCTCGTGCTGGCCTCCCTCGGCTTCCTCGGACTGGGCGAGCAGCCGCCCACCGCGGAGTGGGGCCGCCTGCTGTCGGAGAACCAGCCGTACGTGGAACTGGCGCCCTGGACCGTACTCGGCCCGGCATGCGCACTCGTCCTGCTCTCCGTCCTCGCCGTCTCCGGCACGGCCACGGTGACCACCGCGACGGGGCAGAGGCTGCGCCGACGCTGACCGGCACGTCTGCGCACGCTCGGAGTCCACCCTGTCGGCGGGGGTGGTCCCGCTGGTCGGGGGATTGAATGCCCGAGGGACTGGCGATGGGATGGCGGCGCAGGTCAAGAGGACGGGCAGTGACCGCCGACGCGGTGACCGACAGACCGTAGGAGACTCTCGTGAACACCGCCTCCAACCCGGCGACGACGTCTGATGCGCCCCTGGCCGCGCGGCAGACGTTCAATGCGCTGTACGCGCAGGTCCGGCCGCACCGCTGCACAGTCGCCCTCGGCCCGAACGCGCAGCTGGCTGCCCCACAACTCCTGGCCGGTGCGCGATGATCCACCTGTCGTGCTCCGTCGGTTGCGGATGCCACTTCGCGCTGTTGGTGTGCTGGGGCCTGCTCGCGGGCATCGCCTTGACCGGCACGCTGTGGAAGTAGCACGCCGATGCTCACAGGGCGACGGTCGTGCCGCTCAATCCGGCGTGCCGGAACCGCCTTCCTGGGCGGTGGTCCTCGGCTCGATTCCGGTGGCACCGACGGTTTCCCGCCAGGCCTCGAGGCCTGCCTGGAACGCGACGATGCCCGCCTCCGGGAGGGCGATCTCGATGGCCTCCAGGATCTCCTGCGGAGTGACACCGAGGCCGAGGGCCACCCGGATATGGCTCTGGATGTGTTCCCTGGCGGCCCTCATCACCGTGAGGCTGAGGATGAACAACAGTTCCTTGGTACGGCGGTCCAGCGTGCGGGGTCTCAGATAGGCGGCCTTGACCAGGCCGTTCGTCGCCTGCAGGACATCGAAGTCGTGCTGCGCCATGACCTTGTGATAGTCGAGGACGTACCCGCGGTCGCGGGCCATGGCGTCGATGTACTCCTGTGCGGCCTTCGAGGGGACCGTGTCCGTGGTCATCCTCGGCCTCCTTCCTACGGGGCGGTGCGGACATGGGGTGTGGCGGGGACGAGGAGTCGGTCGGTCCGGCGCACCGGCAGCTCACGCACGCGGCCCCCGAAAGCCGCGACGTCGCTCGATGATCACGACGCCTCCCCCTCCGTGACGGGAAGCGAGTGCCAGGCATCCTTGAACTCCGCCGACCACGACGGCGCGACCAGCCGTTCGAAGGCGTCGCTCACCGAAGCCAGGTCGCGCGGATCGGTCAGGGCCGCGACATACCGATCGGGGCGGATCACGGCGACGGTGCCCTCGTGCTGGGCGAACCAGTCCCGCAGCGTGCCGTCGATGTCCTCCACCGTCACCGAGTCGGTCGTCGACGTGCGCCGCTCGGTACGGGACCGGCCGGAGCGGGATTCGACGACGGTGAGGTAGCGCGTGCCGATGCGGTCCCAGAAGGCACGGGTGCCGGGATCCAGATGCACGAGCGGATCAGTGCCGTAGCCGATGAGGGCGAACCACTCGCCGAGTGTCTCGTCGAGCGGCAGCACCCGCCCGTCGGCGGTCTCGACCCTCGGCTGGATGAACATCCGGCCCACCGGTGAATCCTTCCGCACCGGCCCGCGCCGGTGCAGCATGACGCCCTCCGCGTACCGGGGCACGGGCTTGAACCTCATCTGCACCACCCAGTCGCGCACCGACGGTGCCACCGTGAGCCCGCGCAACAGGACGTCGCGGACGCGGGCCACCGCCGGGCTCGTCGGTGACAGAAACCGGCCGAAGGTGTCCGACAGGTCCACCATGGCCTGGGCGTGTTCGCGCCGCTCGGTGTCGTAGCTGGCAAGGATCCTCGGATGGGCGCGCCCGGTGACGATCGCCGCGAGCTTCCAGGCGACATTGGTCGCGTCCCGTACACCGGTGTTCAGGCCCTGCCCGACCCATGGGGGCATGAGGTGGGCGGCGTCCCCCGCGAGGCAGACCCGGCCGTCCACGAAACGGTCGGCGACCCGCGAGTGGTGCGTGTAGACGCGGGCTCGGATGATGTTGAGCGCCGCCGGATCAGGAACGTGCCCGGTGAGGAGTTCGCGTACCTTCTCCGGCCGGAGCATGACCTCGGCGTCCTCGCCGGGGAACAGCATGAACTCCCAACGGCGGTAGTTGTAGGGCAGGTCGAGGCAGACGTAAGGGCGCTTCCGGTCGCCGTGCAGCCCTGTGTACGGGGCGTCGAGCGGATCGTTGTCGCACTCGATGACCACCCACTTGCGCGGATGGGTGTCGCCGCTGAGTGGGATGCCGAGTTGCTCGCGCACGGTGCTGCGGCCGCCGTCGGCGGCGACCACGTACTCGGTGTGGACGAGTACGCGCTCGCCCCCGGGGCCCTTGACGTGGAGCCGGGCCTCGGTGCCGTCCTGCTCCACGCGGACGAGTTCGTGCCCCAGCAGAGGGCGCACATGGGGATGGCGTCGCAGGCCGGCGCGCAGCGTGCGCTCGGCGAGCTGCTGCATGAAGATGTTGCGCCGGGGCCAGCCGAACTCCCTGGTGTCCGGCCTGATGTCGGCGAGACAGCGGCCGTTCGCGGCGAACATCTTCAGCGGCACGTTCTGGATCATGTCGGCCAGCATCTCGTCGGCGAGCCCGATGCCCTGGAAGCTGCGCAGGCACTCGTCGTCCATGCCGACGGCACGCGGGTAGTCGACGATCTCCTCACTGCGGTCGATCAGCAGCGTGCGCACTCCGTAGAGGCCGAGGTAGTTCGCGACCGTCGCTCCGACGGGTCCGGCACCGACGACGACCACCTGGGTGCGGTGTGCGACCGGTTCGGTCATCGGACAACCTCCGAACTCCTGAGGAATCTTGTGAGGTGGTGACGGAACAGATCCGGGGCGTCGTCGTGCACGTAGTGGCCCGCACCGGGAATCTCCACCGTGCGGACGCGCGGGTTGCGTTGCGCCATCGCGGCCAAGGTGGCGGCGGGGAGGAAGTCCGACTCCCCGCCCCGGACGACCAGGGTCGGGCACCTGAGGGCCTCGACGTACGGCCACAGGTCCACCTGGCGGGCCGGATCCGGGTCGAGGCGGGCCGCCGAGATACCCGCCAGGTCGAACTTCCAATGCCACCGTCCCTCTCCGTCGGGAGCGAGCGTGTGCCGCAGCCTGGATTCGAGGGCCTCTTCGGAGATGTTCGGACGGATGCCGCGCCAGTACGCGCGGGCCGCCTCCCGGTTGGGGAAGTCGCAGGGAGTGTTCGCCACTTCGCGTTTGATGCGCTCGGCTCCCTCGCCGGACAGCGACGAGCCGGGCCCGATGTCCTCGACGACCGCCGCGCCGACCCGCTCGGGGTGACGCGCGGCGTAGACGTACGTGGTGGTGCCGCCCATGGAATGGCCCAGCAGCAGAAACCGGTCAAGCCCGAGGCGGTCGGTGAACTCCTCCAGATCGGCGACATAGGAGTCCGTGTAGTACTCGCCTCGCGGGTCCCAGTCGCTGTCACCCCGCCCACGGGCGTCCGGGGCCAGTACGCGGTAGCGGTGGCCGAGCCGCTCCGCCAGCGGCTCGAACGTCCGGGCGTAGCTGCGCAGGCCGTGCAGCATGACGATGGCGGGCCGGTCCGCCTCGCCCCATTCGACATAGTGCGTGCGCAGGCCGTTGATGGTGAGGAATCGGTCCTGCCCGACAGAGGTGGTGTCGGCGGCCATCTCAGTGCAGCCCGTCCTGGCCGTGGACCTCGTCGGCACTGATGCCGCCCAGCCGGGCGTGCAGCCGGCCGCGTGTGGCGAACGCGAAGACGACCACCACCTCGTCCGCGTTCGGGGTGTCGGAGAAGCTCACCGTGACGGTGTCGTAGTGCGAACGGACGTAGAGGGCGTCCTTGTGCGCCAGCGGAACGTCGAGGACGGTGCCGGGCCCGCCGCGCTTTCCGGTCGAGGGCACCCACGCCTTCCCGCCGCCGACCGCCTCGCGCACCGGGTCCGCGAAGACCGCTGTGAGGAAGGCGTTGCCGTGTTCGTACTCGCCGGCCGTGCCGACCAGACACGCCTTCCCGTAACTCTGGATGGCACGGCCGCCGGCCGCCTCCTTGATCCGTCGGCCGAACTCCTCACCGAGCTGGGGCGAGTCGGCGACGATGTCGCCGAGGTCCTGGCTGAACCGGCCGGCGTAGGGATTGTGGATGGCCGCCGCGATGACGATCTTGCGTACGGGCTCGCCGTCCGCGAGGACGCCCGTCTCGTTGGCGAGGGTGTCCTCGGTCTGGGTGAACCACTTGCGGATGTGGTAGCCGGCGAAGTTGGGCTGGGGCACGGGTGTTTCCTCGGGGTGCGCAGGGCGGTGCGATGCGGGCATGACTGGCTCCGTGAAGAGGCAGGACGGGACAGCGGGCGGGACGCCAACGACGGCGGGACGCGGCACAGGTGGCGGCAGCACTAACCGCGGAGCGGTTCGATCTCCACCGGGTCGCTGGGGGCGCCGTGGAGACCGAGGATGCGCTTGCCCTCCTCGTCGTCGGTGACCGTCTCGTGGAAGAACTCGAAGCGGTTGCCGTCCGGGTCCGTGAAGTAGAGGCCGAAGCCGATCTTGTGGTCCGTCGTCTTGACCACCGGTACGCCCTTGGCCAGCAGCATCCCGTACAGCCGCCGCCACTCGTCGAGGTCGCCCTCCACCTCCAGCCCGTAGTGCTGAAGGCCGACTCCGCCGGTGACGGCTCCGTCCTCGGCGCGGATGAGGGCGATGTCATGGTGCTTCTTCCCGAAGGACAGGAACACCCACTGCGGGCCGCGTGCGGTGACCTCCATGCCGAGGACGTCCTCGTACCACGGGGCCGACGCCTCCGGGTCGCGGACGAACAGCGACAGATGGGTGCGGCGTACCCGCGGCTTCGGAGCGTCCCGCGGGTCGGCGGGGATCGGCGTGGGCTCCTCGTGCGGGTCGAGTATGCGCTCGTCGGGATCCAATGTCAGTGTCCTTCCGTGGCGGGTGCTACTGCCGGAGTCCAGGTCACGTCGGTGATCTCGCTGAACTCACGCCACTCCTTGCGCCAGGTGCGACCGGCGTCGGTGGAGCGGAGGAGATGGCCGTACTTCGTTCCCGCGAAGACCAGTTCCGGGTCGGCGGCGTGCGTTCCGAAGGCCCACACGGTCGAGTTGGCCGGTGTGTCCAGGGCGGTGTCCTGCCAGGTGCGCCCCAGGTCCTCGGAGCGCAGGATCCTGGTGGTGGTACCGGGGGTGCCGTCGCCGATGCCGAGCAGCAGGTCGTTGGTGCCGGGGAGCTGCTTGACCAGCCGGGTGTAGTAGATGCCGAACGTCTTGCGGGAGTCGGTACGGGTCCAGGTCGCACCGTCGTCCTGGCTGACGAAGAGCGCGTTGACGACGGCGACGACGATCGTCTTGGGAGGACCCTCGAGGACGAGCACGCAGTGGATGTCGGAGTTGGTGACGCCCTGCGGCAGGGTGGCGGGTGTGCCGTCGATCCGGTCCCAGGTGTCACCCCGGTCGCCGCTGCGCCACAGACCGCCCTCCTCGATGCCGAACCACATGTTCTTGGGCTCGTAGCGGTCGACGACGCAGGTCAGGATCCTTGGACGGTTGACGCCCGCACAGAACTCGGGGATCTCGGGCGGCAGTTGCTCCCAGGTCGCCCCGCCGTCGGTGGTGCGGAAGACGGCTGCCCGGGAGGGAGCGCCGGTTCCGGCGAGCATCGTGTCCGGATGGGTGGGGTCGATCGCCAGCGACCAGATGGTCCGGCCGTTCATGGGCGAGTCGACGCGGTGCCAGGTGACGCCGGCGTCGCCGCTGCGGACGAGACCCGCGTCGGCGCCGGCCCAGACGACGTCGGGCTGTTCGGGGTGTACGGCCAGGCAGCGTACGACGGCGTCGAATTCCAGGTCCTGCCCGAGTCCGAGACGGGACCAGGTGGCCCCGTCGTCGGAGGAGCGCAGGACGCCCTGGCCTGCGGTGGCGACCAGGATGGTGCCTTCCATGTCGTGGGCTTCCTTTCGGAACTGCGGAACAAGGGGAGTGGGGTGATTGGTTGGCCCGGACTGTCGCACCAGGCCCTAGAGGAAGACGCCGCGCGTGAGACCGCCGTCGACGCCCAGCGACTCTCCCGTGATCGCGGCGGCCCGCGGCGAGGCCAGGAAGCACACGGCCTGGGCGATCTCGACCGCCTCCAGAACCCGGCGGATCGGGGTACGGGCGACGAAGTCCGCCTCGACCTCGGCCGCGGTGATGCCGCGCTTGACGGCCTCCTTCTCGTACAGCTCGTGGATGTGCTCGGTCTCCACCACGCCGGGGTGCAGGGTGTTGACGGTGATGCCGGACGGTCCGAGCTGGTCGGAGAGCGCCTTCGTCAGGTGGACGATCGCGAGGTTTCGCATGCCGGAGAGCGCGTGGCTGGAACGGCCGGTCAGTCCACCGATGTTGACGATCCGGCCGTAGCCACCCGCCTTCATGTGCGGGGTGACGGCCTGCGCGCACCGGAAGTAGCCGACGACCTTGGTGTTGATGTCGGCCAGCAGCAGCTCGGGGTCGGCTTCCTCGACCGAGTTGCGTACCAGCCCGGAAGGGGCGGCCGCGCCGTTGACGAGGACGTCGATCCGCCCCAGTTCGTCGCCCACGCGCCGTACCATCGCGCGTACGGACTCGGTGTCGTTGGTGTCCGAGACCAGAGGGATGACCCGGCCGCCTGTCTCGGCCTCGAGTTCCTTCGCGGTGGCTTCCAGCAGGGGCAGCCGACGTGCGGTGATGACGACGGTCGCGCCTTCGGCCGCGAGTTCGCGGGCAGTGGCTCGGCCGATGCCCAGGCTGCCGCCGGTGACGATGGCGGTCCTGCCGCCCAGTTCCAGGTCCATGCGTGACTCCCACAGGGGTGATCGGCAACAAGGGGCTTCGCCAACACGGGCTTCGCCCACACGGGACTTCGCCAACAACGGGCTTCGCCCACATGGGCTTCGGATGTCAGCCGAGGTTGACCCAGACGCTCTTGACCTCGGTGTAGAGGTCGAGCACGGCCCGGCCCATCTCCCGGCCCCAGCCGGACTGCTTGAACCCGCCGAAGGGCGACGCGGGGTCCGTGAGGTTGTAACAGTTGATCCACACCGTGCCCGCCTGCAGTTCGTCGGCGATGCGGTGGGCGTGGCCCAGGTCGGAGGTCCAGATGCCGGCCGACAGCCCGAACGGCGAGTCATTGGCCCGCTCGACCAGTTCGTCCACGTCGTCCCAGCTCATCGCCGCCAGCACCGGACCGAAGATCTCCTCCCGGACGATGCGCAGGCCGTCGTCGCCCGCCGCGAACACGGTCGGCTGGAGGAAGTAGCCACCGTCGTACGGCGCGTCGAGCTCGGGCCGCCCGCCGCCCGCCACCAGCCTGGCGCCCTGCTCCCGCCCGGCCGCGATGAATCCGGCGACCCTCTCGTGGTGTCTCGCGGACACCAACGGGCCCATCTCGGTTGCCGGGTCGCTGCCGGGCCCGACGACGATCCCCCGGGCGCGCTCCGCCACCGCGTCCAGCACCTCGTCGAAGATCTTCCGGTGTACATACAGCCGGGAGCCGGCCGTGCAGACCTGGCCCTGGTTGAAGAAGACGGCCTGCGCGGCGGCCTCGGCGACGGCCTCGGGATCGGCGTCGGGAAGCACGATGTTCGGAGACTTGCCCCCGAGTTCCAGGGAGACCTTCTTCAGGTTCCCCGCGGCGGCGTGGACGACTGCGCGGCCGGTCTCGGTGGACCCGGTGAAAGCGATCTTGTCGACACCGTCATGGGCGGCGAGGGAGGCTCCCGCGGTGGCACCGCGACCGGTGACGACGTTGACGACGCCGTCCGGCACCCCCGCCTCCTGGAGCAGCTCGGCGAACCGCAGCGTGGACAGCGGGGTCTCCTCGGCCGGCTTGAGGACGACCGTGCAGCCGGCGGCCAGCGCGGGCGCGAGCTTCCAGCACGCCATCGACACAGGGAAGTTCCACGGCACGATCAGACCGGCCACGCCCACCGGTTGCCGCGTCGTGTAGTTCAGCACCCGCAGTCCGCCGCGCGGCGAGACGGGGATCGTGCTGCCTTCCAGCTTGCTCGGCCAGCCCGCGAAGTACCGGAACAGCTTCGCACTGGTGCCCACGTCCACGGCCCGCGCCACCGAGACCGGCTTGCCGTTGTCGCGTGACTCCAGCAGGGCCAGTTCATCGGCGTGCGCCTCGACGACGTCGGCGACACGGTTCAGCAGCGCGCCCCGCTCCAAGGGGCTCATCCGCCGCCAGCCGGGATCGTCGAGGGCGCGGCGTGCCGCGGCGACGGCCGCGTCGATGTCGGCGGCATCGCCGTCGGGAACGGTGGTGAGAACGGTGCCGGTGGCGGGGTCGATGCTCGGGAACGAGCGGCCGGAGAGGGCTCCGACCCAGTGGCCGCCGATGAACATGGTCCGCGGTTCGGCCAGGAAACGACTCACCGAGTCCGCCGCGCGGGCGACCGGGTCTGCTGCGCTGTGCATGGCGGCTCCTCTCACAGGGCCATCTCGATGAGCTGGGGACCGTCGGCGGCGAGCGCGCGGCCGAGTTCGCGCCGGAGTGCCTCGCCGGTCTCCACCCGGGTGCCGGGCACGCCGTAGCCACGGGCCAGCGCCGGCCAGTCGAAGGCCGGTCCGTCCAGGCTGGTGAGTGCCGTCGCCTTGGGGCCCGGTCGACTCTGGCCGTGCCGGCCGAGTTCGGTGCGCAGCACGTTGTAGGCGCGGTTGGAGGCGATGAGGGTCACGACGGGAAGCTGCTCACGGGCCATCGTCCACAGCGACTGGATGGTGTACTGCGCGCTTCCGTCGGACTGCAGGGCGACGACCTTGCGGTCGGGCGCGGCGATCGCGGCGCCGAGTGCGGCGGGCAGGCCCTGGCCGATGGCTCCGCCGGTATTGGTCAGTGCGGTGTGGCGAGCGGCGCTCCATGACGCGGTGAAGAAGGGGTAGCCGCACGTGCCGCCCTCCACCGAGACGATGGCGTGTTCGGGCAGCAGCCCCGAGACGATACGGCCGACCGCCTGCGGTGTCAGCGCACCGTCCGGAAGCCCTTCGTCGCAGGGCTGGGGCCGCGGTGCCGTCGCGGGAGCACCGAGCGTGTCAGCCAGGGCTTCCAGAGCGAGTGCGCCGTCCTCCTCGGGCGTGCTCAGGACCTCCACCGTGCCCGGAGGAGCCGGCAGGCTGGGCACCCCTTCGTATCCGAAGTACGACACGGGCTCCAACGCCCCTGCCAGCACAATCAGTTGAGCATCCGCGAGGGCCTCGACGGTCTTCTCCGGGAAGTAGGGGAGCCGGTCGAGGTCCGGAAGGCCGCCGCCGCGCTCGGCGGCGGCCGGGAAGGTCTCGCTGTACAGGACGGCGCCGGTGGCGGCCGCGATCCGGGCCGCCGCCCGTTGGCCGCGCTCGTCGAGTGCCGTGCCGCCCAGCAGGAAGACGGCGCGCTCCCCGGCGCGCAGCCGCTTGGCGATCGGGTCGATGACCTCCGCCGCCACTCGCCGCCGACGCCGGGTGCCGGGCAACTCGACGTCGACCGGGGCCGTGAGCACCTCCTGCTGGAAGTCGGCGGGGGCGATCAGCGTGGCCCCGCAACCGGGCGCGGTCCTGGCGGCCGTGATGGCTCGGGCGGTCAGCCGGGCCAGGTCCGCGCCGGAGGCGGCGGTGCCGAGCCAGCCGGAAACAGGGCTCGCCAGCGAGGCGATGTCCGACGTCAGGGGCGCGTCATGGGCGAGATGCCAACTGGCGTGATCTCCAATGACGTTGAAGACCGGAGAGTTGGCCCGCCGGGCGTTGTGCAGGTTCGCGATGCCGTTGGCGAAACCGGGGCCGAGATGGAGCAACGTCATCGCCGGCCGGCCGGTGAGACGGGCGTAGCCGTCGGCCGCACCGGTGCACACGCCCTCGAAGAGCCCGAGCACCGCGCGGGTGCCGGGAATCGAGTCGAGCGCGGCGACGAGAGGCATCTCCGTGGTCCCCGGATTGGCGAAGCAGACGTCGACTCCGGCGGCGAGTGAGGTCTCGATCAGGGCCTCGGCTCCGGTCAGTCCGCCGGACCGGTTCGCCTGCCAGACGGTGGTGCCGTGGGTCATGGATGCTTCCTCCGTGCACTATGCGCACCGTCCGTGCGTATAGTGCACAGCATGGGGACGGGATGGCCCGGCGTCAACCCTTGGGCCCCGGCGTCAACTCTCAGGCCCGCGGCGTCAACCTCGGGCCCCGGCGCCAACCTCGGGCCCTGCGAACCCGTGCCATACGCTGAACGCGTGAGCGGATCCCGGAAGGCGGTAGGCAGCGTGCGGACAGAGGCCGCGAACGACAGGGGGAACGACTCCGAGGGCGGGCCCGAGGAAGGGGCGAAGCGTCCCAGTCAGCCCCCGTCGCAAACCCTCGTCCGAGGCCTGGCCGTCCTGCGAGCCGTCGCTCACCAGCCCCGTGGTCTGACGGTGGCGGAGATCGCTGCCCGGACGGGACTGCACCGGACCGTGGTGCATCGGCTCGCCGGCACTCTCGCCTCGGAAGGGTTCCTGGTGAAGACCGCGGACGGCGTCTACGTGCCCGGGGGAGAGTTGCACACGCTCGCGGGCACCTCGCGGCCCACCCTCGCCGAGTTCATCCAGCCCCTGTTGCAACAGCTTGCGGACCGGTACGGCGGTACGGCGATCCTGTTCTTCCCGGAACCGGACAGTGTCGTCGCCGTTGCCACGGCGGTCCCCCAGGACGCCGACTACCACCTCGCCTACCGCAAGGGATCTCGCCAACCGCTGGACCGCGGGGCCGCCCCGTGCGCGATCCGGGCCGGACGGGCGCCGGCTGACGACGACTCTGTCACCGTCCGTGAGGCGCGCCGCCGGGGCTGGGTGACCACTCACGGCGAGGTGGAACCGGGAGCTCATGCGGTCGCGGCCCCGCTCGCTCGCGACGGAGACGTGCTGGACGCCTGTGTCACGTTCGTTTCACACCGGCGGGACCGCGTCGACGATGCCACGCCGGATGTGGTCTCCGCCGCGCAGGCGGCCCGCGCGTTCCTGCTGGGAACCAGGTAGGGCCGGCCGAGCTCGGCTACTTGGCACGCGCCGCGGTCCGTTCCACGGCCGGCGCGTCGAGCAGCCGCCGCCGTCTCCTCGACGGCCGCCGCGCCCGAGGGCCGGTGCCCCGGTGGCAGGCAACGTTCGCCCCAACGTTGCCTGCCACCGGGGCACTGGTTCCTCCGCAAGACGGCCGCATCGATCCGGCGGGCGGCGACGGTCGTCCCTGCGCGCCCGGCTCCACGGCGGACGGCGGCCGTCGTTGAGACTCGCGGGCTCTGAGACTCGAGGGCTTTGAGACTCGCGGGCTCTGAGACTCGCGGATGGTGAGACTCACGGGCGCCCGCTGCGACCGTGATGCCCGGACCCGGCGGGCAGTCGTTCGGTGTCACCCCGAGCGAAGCGGACCCGCCTGCCTCCGGCCGTCGGATACCGCCTGAGGCCTTGACACCCCACACAGGCCCCCACACCATGTGCTTTCAACAAACGTACACCATGTACGAAAATCGCACAGCGGCAAAACTGGAGGCTGATCGGGAATGACAAGCCCTGATCGCACCACCCTGGCCCAAGGCCGCCTGTCACTGATCGGCGTCCTCACCCAATCCATCGGCTTCATGGGACCCGTGTTCTCGGTCGCCGCCCTCCTGCCCCTGGTCGTGGGCCTGTCGGCCACGGGGCGGGGCGCAGGCGTCGCCACCCCGACAGCGATCGTCATCGCAGGCGTCGGCATGTGCGGGGTGGGATGGGTCATCGCCCAGTACGCGAAACGCATCCATCTGTGCGGGTCGCTCTATGAATATGTGAGTGACAGCGCCGGACCGCGCATCGGTGTCATCGCCGGGTGGCTCTACTACGGAGCCATGATGGTCCTGGGAGCGTCGACGTTCCTGGTCCTCGGCGGACTCACGCAGACGTGGCTCAGGAACGCCATGTCCCTGGACATACCGTGGTGGCCGCTGTCACTGGGATACGCGGCAGTCGTCGTCGTCATTCTCGTGGTCGGCGTTCACGTGTCCATCCGGGCGCAGCTCGTTCTCGCCCTGGCCACCATCGTCGTCGTGCTCGTCTTCTCCCTGGTCATCGTCTACCGGGTCGGCGGCAGCGGTGAGGGCCTGTCCAGCGAACCCTTCAATCCCTTCTCCGTGGGGCGCCTGGATCTTCTCTACGGTGTCCTCTACGGCATCAACATGTTCATCGGGTTCGAGTCGGCAGCCAACCTCGCCGAGGAAACCGCGAACCCCAAGCGCCATGTGCCCCGGGCGGTCATGTTCTCGCTCACCATCGTCGGGGTCTACTACGTGATCGTCGCCTACGCGCAGGACATAGGTTTCGGCCTTGACGCGCAGGCATGGAAGGACAGCGTCTTCCCGCTCGAGGCACTCGCCTCCGGCGAGGAGTTCGGGTCTGCCGGGTTCGGGAACTTCATGGCGGTCCTGATCATCCTCGACATCCTCGCGGTGGCGATCGGCGTCGGTGTCGCGTCGACCCGGGGCATGCTCTCGATGGCCCGCAGTGGCGGACTGCCCTCGAAGCTGGCGGAGTTGCACCGCCGGTTCCTCACTCCCGTCTGGGGGGCCGCCCTGCTGGGCGTCGTCTCGTGCGTCACCATCATCGGCGTGCGCCTGGGGGACGGTATCTTCTCCCGCGAGTCCGCTCAGCCCGGTGTCCTGCAACCACAGTGGTCGCCGGCGTTCGGTTGGATGGCCGGTTTCGGCGGAACGGGCCTGGCGTTGATGTATCTCGTCGTCGGCGCCGTGGGTGTGAAGGGCCTCTGGCGGCATGTCAGCCGCACCAAACTGCTCATTGCCGGGAGCGTCGGAGTGCTGGTGTCGGCGGGCGCGGTGTTCGGTGCCGTCTACCAGGCGCCGAGCCCTCTCGACACCGTTCCCTGGGCCTTGCTCGGGTGGGTGGCACTCGGCGTGGTGTGGTCGTTCGCCGCACGTGGGCGATCACCCCGGCAGGAGGGTGTCGCCGACGAGCCCGCGCGAAAGTCCGGAGAGCTGACCACACCCTGACGACACCGGGAGCACCGGCTGCTTCTCACCTTCGATCCACCCCACACACAGTCAGCAGGAGGAAATGGCAGTGACCACCGCCACGCCGCACCCGTACGATCCGTTGAAGGCCGAGGAAATAGCCCAAGCCGTCGGTGTGGTGCGTGCGAATCAGTCTCAACGAAAGGCCATCACGTTCCCGTTGGTGCGCCTGGACCTCCCGGACAAGGAGAAGGTGCGGAAGTACGATCCGTCCCGCCCGATCCCTCGCGTGGCGTTCCTCGTCGTCTACGATCCGGAGGCAAGCGCGACGTTCGAGGCCCGGGTCGATCTCACCGGCAACACCCTGGCCTCCTGGACACACCTCCCCGGGGTGCAGCCGGCGATCATGATCGACGAGTTGATGGCGCTCGACGAGATCGTGAAGAAGGATCCGGCCGCGGTCGAGGCCCTGGTCCGGCACGGTGTCGACGATCTCTCGCAGGTGCAGTTCGACCCTTGGTCGACAGGCACCCTGCCGATCGAGGGGGTGGACGCGCGACGACGAGTGATCCGGGCGAGCGCCTACGTCCGGCACTTCAAGGAGGACAACGGCTACGCGAGGCCCGTCGGAAACCTCGTGTTCGTCATCGACTGCGACGCCCGTTCCGTGGCCGCCATCCTGGAAGGGGATCCCCTGCCGCTTCCGCCGGAGAGCGGAAACTACGACCTGGAGAGCGTGGGGCCGCTGCGCGACGACCTCAGGCCGATCGAGATCACCCAACCCGAAGGACCCTCGTTCACGGTGTCAGGCAACGTGATCGAGTGGCAGCGATGGCGACTGCACGCCCACGTCGACGTGGTGGAAGGCCTCGTCATCAGTGACGTCTCCTATCTGGACGGTGGTCGCCGACGCCCGATCGTGCACCGGGCCGGTATCAGCGAGATGGTGGTGCCCTACGGTGACACCAGCGACGACTTCTACTTCCGGAACGTCTTCGACGCGGGCGAGTACAACCTGGGAAAGACGGTGGGCTCGCTCACTCTCGGATGTGACTGCCTCGGGGAGATCCGATACCTCGACGCGGTGCTCGCCGACGAGTCGGGCAACCCGCACACCATCTCCAACGCCATCTGTCTGCATGAGGAGGACTACGGAATCCTCTGGAAGCACTGGGACTTCCGCTATGTCGAGCATGCGGAGGTCAGGCGTTCCCGGCGTCTCGTGGTGTCGTCCATCCACACGATCGGCAACTACGAGTACGGCTTCTTCTGGTACTTCTACCTCGACGGCACCATCCAGTTCGAGGCCAAGCTGACCGGTATCGTCCAGACGCGCGCGGTGGCTCCCGGAGAGGTACCCGCGTACGGAACGCTCGTGGCGCCGCAGTTGGACGCGCCGAACCACCAGCACCTGTTCAACATGCGCTTGGACATGGAGGTCGACGGGCCGCGCAACACGGTCGTGGAGGTCGACGCGGTGGGTCTTCCGACGGGGCCCGACAATCCGTACGGAAACGCGATCGTCGCCCGCCGCACGGAGATCACCAACGAGCGCGACGGGCGCAGGATGTGCGACCCGCGCACCGCCCGCACCTGGAAGATCACCAATCCCGGCGTGCGAAACCGTTTCGGCGAGCCCGTCGCCTACAAGCTCGTCCCCTTCGTCGGCCCGACGCTGCTCGCCGCTCCCGACAGCGATCTGGCGCGGCGCGCCGAGTTCGCGCGGGCGCACCTGTGGGTGACCCGGTACAGCCCGGACGAACTGCACGCGGCCGGCGACTACCCCAACCAGCACCCTGGAGACGGGATCGGGAAGTGGATCGAGCAGGAACGCGATCTGGCCGACACGGACGTCGTGCTCTGGCACACCTTCGGCACCTCCCATCTGCCACGACCGGAGGACTGGCCCATCATGCCGTGCGAATACGTCGGCTTCGCTCTGAAGCCGGTGGGATTCTTCGACCGCAATCCCTCACTGGACGTGCCGCCTCCGCGGGGCCACGGGGCGACGCACTGTCACTCCGGCTCTCAGCACGGTGACCAGGGCGACGAGTGACAAGTCCCAGGCCCGTACCCGTCCGCCGGACGAGTACGGGCCTGTGGCCCCTGCGGGGTCGACGCACCGGCGAGCGCTATCGCTTGACTGCTTCCGGGCGCGGCGCCCCGACGAGCCGTGTCGCGGCCGTCCTGGCAGCCTCCGTCACCATGTGCGGAACCTGTTCGTCGATGAGCTTGAGGCCGAGTTGCACCACGCCCAGGCTCGCGGTCGACCAGTCCGACACCTGGATGGGGGCGGCGATGCCCATCGCACCCTCCTGGATCGAGCCCACGCTGACGGCGTAGCCGCGACGACGCGCCTCGAGGACGTCGTCGGTGTCCTCCTCGCTCTCCGGCCTGCCGGCGAGAATGGCGATTCCGTCCGCGCCGATGGTCAGGGCGTGCCGGGCACCTTCCCGCATGGCGAGGTGCATGGTCGAGTGCGGCGGCTCCGCCGTCAGCAGGATCAGGGCCTGGTCGCCGTCGGCGACGCTCAGCAGTGCCGTGCTGTTGGTCTGCTCGCTGAGCCGCCGCAGAATGGGCAGCACAGTGGCCTGCAGTCGTGGTTTGAGTTGCCCGGCCAGTTCGGCCACACCGAATCCGAGGATGTACCTCGTGTCGATACGGGCGACGAGACTGTGCGCCTCCAGCGTGCGCAGAAGTCGGTAGACCGCCGCCCGGGCGATGCTCAGACGCTCGGCGAGTTCCGCCGCGGTGAGACCGTCGGCGCTCCTGGCGAGCAGTGACAACACCGTCAGACCACGGTCGAGAGTCAGGGACGTTTCCCCACCGGTTGCCGCCACGATCTCTTCTCGCCTCCTGCTCTTCCGTGCCGCACATCATGTCACGGCCGCCCGAACCGTCCCCTGCCGACGAACCCTTGACCGGGCGTCACCCTCATCCTATGGTTTCGAATATCGTCCACATAGAACGGTAATCGTACTCATGCTAGCACGCACTGAAGCCGAACAGCTGGTCAGCACGGTTCCGACGGAGCCCTACATCGCCGGGCGATGGGACAGCAGCCACAGCGTCGACACCTTCGACGTGATCGATCCGGTCACCGAACGACGGCTCACGACCGTGGCGGCTGCCGGCGCCCACGAAGTCGACGAAGCCGTGTCCCACGCTCGGTCCGCTCTGGACGAGGGCGTGTGGGGAAGGACGGACGGGAGCGGCAGGGCGCGGCTGCTCAACCACCTTGCCGATCTGATCGAGGCGCGGAGCGAGGAGTTCGCGACGCTGGAGTCGCTGGACATCGGCAAGCCCGGCTTCGAGCCGCGCGCGATCGACCTGCCCCAGACGATCCAGGCATTCCGGTACTTCGCCGGCTGGGCGGACAAGGTGGAGGGTCGCTCCATCCCGACGTCCCCGTACATGGGCAGGCCCACACACAGCTACACCGTGCGCGAGCCGGTCGGAGTCGTCGCGGCCATCACGCCCTGGAACTCGCCGACCATGATCGGGGCATGGAAGATCGCACCCGCACTCGCCGCGGGCTGTGCCGTCGTCCTGAAGCCGCCGGAGGACGCGCCCCTCACCTCGCTGCTCCTCGCGTCTCTGGTCGAGGAAGCCGGGTTCCCGGCGGGAGCGTTCAGTGTGCTTCCGGGGCGCGGAGCCGTGACGGGGCACCTGCTCGCCGATCACCCGGGGGTGGACAAGATCTCGTTCACCGGAAGCCCCGAGACGGGCTACAAGGTGGCCGTGGCGGCCGCGAAGGGATTCCGGCGCACGACGTTGGAACTCGGCGGCAAGAGCCCCCAGATCGTCTTCGAGGACGCGGACCTCGACGAGGCCGCGCGGGGAGTCGCGGTCGGAATCTTCGCCAATCAGGGCGAGGTGTGTGCCGCGGGCAGCCGGATCCTTGTCGCTCGTTCCGTGTACGACGAATTCGTCGAACGTCTGGTGGCGTGTGCGCGCGACATCAAGGTCGGCGATCCGTTCGACGAAGGCACCACGATGGGCGCGTTGATCAACGCCCGGCAACTGGAACGGGTTTCTGAGTACATCACGGCGGGAACCGACGACGGCGCCCGCCTGATCACCGGTGGCGGCCGACCGTACAGCAAGGGATTCTTCGTCGAACCGACACTGTTCGCCGAGGTGGACAACTCGATGACGATCGCCCGCCGGGAGATCTTCGGGCCGGTGGGCGCGATCATCTCGTTCGACGCGGAGTCGGACGCGGTGGCGATAGCGAACGACAGCGAGTACGCACTGGCGGCGACCCTGTGGACTTCGGACGTCAGCCGGGCACATGTGGTCGCTCGCAGGGTGAGGGCGGGTGCGGTCGCGATCAACGGCTGGGCGCCGCTCGATCCCCGCTTGCCGTGGGGCGGTTCCAAACTCAGCGGTCAGGGACGGGAACTCGGCTGGGCCGGCATCGAAGCGAATACGGAGGAGAAGACGGTCACTGCCGTCCTGTCCTATTCGCCGGCCAAGTGAACAGGCCGAACAGCGCTATTTCTTGACTGATCTTCATGCCTCGGGAAGGGGTTTTCTGTGTCAGCACACGTGTTGGTCGTCTACTACAGCGCGACCGGGTCCGTACATCGGCTGGCGGAGGCTGTGGCCGAAGGAGCTGAATCCGCGGGAGCCGAGGTACGGCTTCGCAGGGTCGCTGAACTCGCTCCCGCCGAGGCGATAGCCGCGAATCCGGACTGGGTCAGGCATCGCGAGGAGACGGAATCGAGCGTCGAGGTCGCCGAACTCGCTGATCTCGAGTGGGCCGATGGATACGCCTTCGGCACACCGACGCGTTACGGGGCTCCGGCGGCGCAGCTGAAGCAGTTCATCGACTCCGCCGGAGGCCTCTGGCAGGAAGGGAAGCTGGCGGACAAGCCGGTGACGACATTCGTCTCCTCGGCCGAGCGGCACGGCGGTCAGGAGTCGACGATCCTGTCGCTGAACAACGTCTTCTACCACTGGGGGGCGGTCATCGTCCCCCTCGGCTATACGGACGACATCGTCTACGCCGCCGGTGGAAACCCCTATGGAACATCGTGGCCCGCGGGGTTCCCCTCCACGGCCCCGGACGAGGTCACGCTGGACTGCGCTCGTTTCCAGGGGACCCGGTTGGCGCGGTTCGCGACGTTGCTCGCGGCGGACAGGGCGCAGGCGTCCGCCGCTCAGGGCTGAGCCGACAGTCAGGACGGAGTGACCGTCAAGCTCCTTCATACGGCGACGAGTTGGGACCGTCGACGCGAAGCGCTCGGCCGGACTCCCCAGCCGAGCGCATGCGTGGGCTTGGCGCCGCCCGATGAAGCCGAGTCAGTTTTCCGCGGGGCGCTCGAGTGCCACCTTGGGCAGCCATCGGGCGAGCGGGGCGGGCAGCCACCAGGCCCACTTGCCGAACAGCTGCATGAGGGCCGGGACCATCAGACAGCGGATGACCAGCGCGTCCATCAGGATCGCCACCGCGAGGCCCAGGCCGAACTCCTGGAGCATCCGGTCGGCGCTCAGCATGAAGGCGCCGAACACCACGATCATGATGGCCCCGGCCGCCGTGATCACCTTGCCGGTGGCGGCCAGTCCCTCCCGCACCGCGAGGGAGTGATCCTTCGTGCGTTCCCACTCCTCGTGCATGCGCCCGACGAGGAACACCTCGTAGTCCATGGAGAGCCCGAACACGATCGCGAAGATCAGCACGGGGAGGAAGGCTTCGATCGGGCCCGGCTGCACCCCGAAGAGGCCGTGCTGGAACACCAGGGTCATGGCGCCGAGCGCGGCAGTGATCGAGATCAGGTTCAGCAGCGCTGCCTTGATGGGGATCAGGATCGACCGGAAGACCATCATCAGGAGCAGGGACGACAGCCCGACCACGACGGCGATGAAGAGCGGCATCCGCTTCGAGACGGTCTCCGAGAAGTCCTGGGAGGCCGCGGTGGCCCCGCCGACGAGGACCTTGGCACCGGTGTCGCGCTCGAGTTTCGGGGCCACGTCGTCGCGCAGGTGGTGTACGAGGTCGGCGGTGCCCTTGTCCTGCGGTGACGTCGTCGGGTAGACGAACACGGTGGACAGGGCGCCATCCTCGGAGGGCACCGCAGGGCTGGCCGCCGCCACACCGTCGGTCTTGGCCAGTGCGGACGACACGGTCTTGCCGGCTGCCGCGTCTCCTTGCGTGAGGACGACCAGCGGACCGTTGAAGCCCGGGCCGAAGCCCTCGGCGAGCAGGTCGTACGCCTGCCGGGACGTCGTGGTCTTCGGATCGTTGCCCGCGTCGGCGAAGCCGAGTCGCATGCCGAGCGCCGGTGCGGACAGCGCCAGCAGGGCGATGGTGGCGGCCACCAGAGCCGGCAACGGCCGACGCTGTACCGCTGAGGCCAGGGCCCGCCAGCGGCGTCCTTCGGCCTTGCCCTTGACGGCGGTCTTGGCGGCGTGCTTGAGCACATGGCGCTGGATGCGCTTGCCGAAGAGCGCCAGGAGTGCGGGCAACAGGATGAGCGAGGCGGCCATGGTGGTCAGCACGGTCAGGGCCAGCGCGAGGGCCACCCCCTGCAGCGAGCCGAGGCCGAGCGCGACCAGCCCGAGCAGGGCGATGATCACGGTGCAGCCGGCGAAGAAGACCGTACGGCCGGCGGCGTCCAGGGCCTTGCGGCCGGCATCGGCCGGCTCGGCACCGTCGGTGAGTTCCTGCCGGTAGCGGTAGAAGATCAGCAAGGCATAGTCGACGCCGACACCGAGTCCGACGAGCATCGTGATGGGCGGCGTGAAATCGGCGACAGTGAAGACGTGTGAAGCGAGCACGATCAGGCCGAGGGCTGAGCCGACCGCGAAGAGAGCGGTGATGAGCGGCACAGCAGCCGCTACCAGGGAGCCGAAGAGCAACCCGAGAATGACCAGGGCGGCCGCGATGCCCGCCAACTCCGCTGTCGGACTGCCCTTCTCCTCGGCGCCGCGTACGGCCTCGCCACCGACCTCGACCTGGAGATCGACTGACGCCGCGCCCTTGGCGGTGTCGATGATCTTGGCGACGTCCTCCTTGGGCACGGTCTCGGCCTTGCCGTCGAGCGTGACGGTGGCGTAGCCGATCGTGCCGTCCTTGGACACGGCAGAGGCGTCGACGTACGGGCTGCGCACATCGGCGACGCTCGGCAGTCGCTTCACCTCGGCCAGCATCTTCTCGACCGCGGCCTTGGGCGCGTCGATGCCCTGACTGTCCTTGAGGACGATTTCGACGCTGTCCCCGGCCTGGTCGGAACCGTGCTTCGTGAACAGGTCGGTGGCGGTCTGCGAGTCGGTGCCCGGCAGCGCGAAGTTGTTCTTGTAGGCGGCGCCTGCCGCTTGCGAACCCAGCGTGACGGCGGCCAGGACGGCCACCCAGAGCAGCAGGGCGGTCCAGCGGTGCCGTTGCGCCCAACTGGCGAGGGCTCCGAACCGTCCGCCGGGCGGCCGCTCAGGCGGATCGGGTCGGCCCGCTGCGGGTGGGGCAATGGACGCGGCTGCGCCGCGGGTGGGAGACATCCGTGAATACCTCGGATTCAGCGTGAGTGGCCGGGCGGGAGAAACGCGCCCACTACGGCGCCGCACAACGTGGGCACGCCGATCGCCAGGACGGCGAACAGCCCGCCGATCTCCAGGAACAGGGCCCCGGCGGCCGTGACCAGCAGAATTCCGGCGGCAGCCCCGACGAGCGCGCCGACGAATGCCGCCGATGCCCGTGCGGGGGAAGTGGGTTCGTTCATGCCGTTGATCGTGCATGCGCGACGGGGCCGGGGTCGTCAGCCTCCGGCCGACACCAGGCGTACCCCAGTGGATGCAGCCTGCCGCCGCGTCGTACCCCAGGAGTTGCGGGGCGTGCCGCAGACGGTCCGCCGGGCGGACCGTCTGCCTGCCTGGACGGTCGCCGGCCCTGCGGGGCGGATCGTCTGCCTGCCGGACGGTTGCCGGCCCTGCTGGGCGGTCGCCTACTCCGCCGGGCGGGTCGCCGGCCCCGGCTGCCGGACCCACGCCGACTCCGCCCGCCGGACCGTCGTCCCCGCCGGACGGCTGTCGTCACCGACTGCCGGACCCACGCCGGCCTCGCCCGCCGAACCGTCGTCTCCGCCGGACGACCGTCGTCCCCGCCGAACCGTCGTCCCCGTCCGCCGGACGCACGCCGACTCCGCCCGCCGGACGGCCGTCCTCCCCGCCGGACCCACGCCGACCCGCCCGCCGAACCGTCGCCGCCGCCCGTCGGCCTATTCCGCCAGCCAGCCCGGGCTGACCATTCCGGACTCGTAAGCCAGCACCACGACCTGCGATCTGTCCCGCGCCCCCAGCTTCGACATGATCCGGCTGACATGCGTCTTCGCCGTCGACGGTGCCAGCACCAGCCGCGCCGCGATCTCGTCGTTCGTGAGCCCCGCGGCCACCAGCCGCATGACCTCACGCTCGCGGTCGGTGAGGACATCGAGCCGGGGATCCGGTTCCGGGCCCCTCACCCGGCCCGCGAACTCGGCGATGAGCCGCCGGGTGACCGACGGACTGATCAGAGCATCACCCCGGGCGGCGACCCGCACCGCCTGCAGCAGTTCCTCCGGCTCCGTGTCCTTCACCAGAAAGCCCGTCGCCCCCGCGCGCAACGCCCCGTACACATAGTCGTCCACATCGAAGGTCGTCAGGATGACCACCTTCACCGACACCAGCCGCTCATCACCGGCGATCACCCGGGAGGCCTCCAGACCGTCCATCCCCGGCATCCGGATGTCCATCAGGACCACGTCCGGCCCTAACTCGCGGCAGGCCGAGACCGCGGCCTGCCCGTCCGCGGCCTCCGCCACCACCTCGATGTCGTCCTCGTCCTCCAGGATCGACCGGAACCCGGCCCGGACGAGCCGCTGGTCATCCGCCAGCAGGACCCTGATCATCAGCTACCCCAACTCCATCGGCTCTCCTGCGATCCCGTACGGCAGCCGTGCCCGCACCGCGAATCCGCCCTCCGACCGCGGGCCCGCGGTCAGTTCGCCACCCAGTGCCCGCGCCCGCTCCGACATGCCGGCGATCCCGCTGCCGCCACCCGCCCCGGCCGGGCGGGCCGCCGAGCCCCGGCCGTCGTCCTCGACAGTCAGGGTCAACTCCCCGTTACCGTAAGCGAGTCGGATGGTGACCTGTCCGGCGCCGCTGTGCTTGGCGGCGTTGGTCAGCGACTCCTGCACGATCCGGTACGCGGCCAGGTCGACCGGGGCGGGCAGCGAGCGCTCAGCCCCGGTCCGCTCGATCCGCACCTCGAGCCCCGCCAGCTTCGCCGAGGCCACCAACTCGTCCGCGCGGGCCAGCCCCGGCGCGGGTGCCGTGGGCGCCTCCTCGTCGACCCGGCGGAGCACGCCGAGGGTGGCCCGTAGCTCCCGCAGGGTCTCCCGGCTGCTCGCCTTGATCGCGCCGAGCGCCTCCTCGGCCTGGGCGGGGTCCCTCTTCAGCCGGTGCAGTGCAGCACCCGCCTGCACGTTGATCATCGAGATGTTGTGCCCGATCACATCGTGCAGCTCGCGGGCGATGCGCAGCCGCTCCTCCGTGGCCCGGAGCCGCGCCTCCTCCTCGGCGTAGGCCACCCGGCTGTGCCGCACGGTGCCGAGGGCCACGACGGCCACCAGCCAGCCGGCGAGCATGAACACGGCCGTGCCGTTGACATCGCCCTTGCCTGCGAGGGTGCCCGCGGACACACCGATCACCATGGTCGCCGCCATGGCGATGGCCGCCTGCATCCGGCCCTGCGCCGCGATGGCGTACAACGCCACGATCGGGACGATGATCAGCGGCCCGTCGATGTCGCTCAGCAGGTAATAGGCGCCCGTGGTCACCGCCGTGCACCAACCCACCGTCACCGGGTACCGGCGCCGGAACAGCAGCGCTCCGCACACCGCCGTGATCAGTAGCCAGGACGTGATCAGCAGGGGTATCGAGTCCCCGCCGCTGTTCAGCCGCTGCCCCTCAGCGCCAAGCGCCACCACCACGAACACGCCGCCGGCCAGCGCGGCGTCAGCGCGGGCGCCTCGAGGCAGCCGAAAACGGGACGGGTCCAAAGGCAGCACGCGTCCATTCTGCCCGCAGTGCCGATCACAGGGGGCAACCCGGGGGACAGCCTTCGACAGGGGGCTTCATCATGTCCTCTTGGCAGGCGTGCCACAGGAGTTCGGAGAATGCGCGGTCCTCCGGTCGCGACCTCAGGATTGGTCTAATCTGAAGCCGCTGAACGACCTTTCGGGGCAACCAAGTGTGAAAGGCGACCTGTTATGTCGCTGCGTGCCGGGGAGGAGGATGCCGTCGGGTCCAACGCCCGGACTCGCCGGCCTCGTCGGCCGAACCCCTCCACCGGCCGCGCTCTCCCCGCGCTGCTCACCGGCCTCCGGGCGTCCCCTTCCCGGTGACCGGATCGCACGGCCACCCACACCCATCGCGCGAGGAGCCCGACATGACCGCCTCCTTCCATCTGCTGACCACCGGTTACGCCGACACAAGGGTGGCCAGTACCGTCACCCTGCTCGTCGACGACGAGACCGTGGCGATCGTCGACCCCGGCATGGTCGCGGATCGCCGACTCATCCTTGATCCGCTCAAGGACCGCGGACTCGCCCCTGAGGACGTCACGGACGTGATCTTCAGCCACCATCACCCGGACCACACGCTGAACGCGGCCCTGTTTCCCGAAGCCCGCTTCCACGACCACATGGCCATCTACCACGACGACATCTGGGAGGACCGGAACGCCGACGGGTACCGGCTCTCCCCGTCGATCGCGCTCATGACGACCCCCGGGCACACCGCGGAGGACGTCAGCACCCTGGTCACAGCCACCGAGGGCCTGGTGGTCCTGACCCATCTGTGGTGGACCGCCCAGGGACCGGCCGACGACCCCTTCGCGCCCGACCGCGAACAACTGCGGGCAGCCAGAGAGAAGGTCCTGGGCCTCGGCCCGGCCCTGATCGTGCCGGGACACGGGGAACCCTTCGTGCCGTCGTCGTCGACTCCCCTCTAGCCGTCTTTCCGGCCGTGTTTCCAGCCGTGTCGACTCCGGCCGGAACCGCCTTCCCCGGGCGTCCGACGCCCTACGGTCTCCACGCCGTCCGGGGGAAGCGGGGGAGAGCGGCGACGACCCGGCAGTCCGGCCGTAGGTGTCCATGGGTGGGGACCTTGGTGCCGCCGGTTGAGCGGGGAATGTTGCCGCGGGATGCTGGAGGAAGCGCCCGCGAAGGGTGACAAGCGCCGTGCCGGGGCGCGGCGGGGAACGAAGTCGGGACACTCCCATGGACGACCAACCCGACACCACACCAGAGGGCGCGGCAGCGCCCGAGGACTTCGCGGTCGTCATCGACGACCGCGAAGCCGTCATGGTGTGGAGCGACGGAGCCCGCAGACTGCTCGGGTACGAGCCCGAGGAAGTGGTGGGACGGCCGGCCGCCGACCTGCTGGCCGCGAAGCTGCCCACCGCGCTGCGGCGCCACCTGGCCGCCACGGAACCGTGGACGAGCGATGTGGCGCTGCGCAACCGGGACGGCGACCATGTCACCGTGCAGCTCCGGGGCACCCCGCTGGCGGACGCGCGCGGCAGGACCCACTGGGTCGTCACCCCGGCAGCGGTGACGTACGCCTCCGGACCGTCCGACGCGGGGACGGCACAGCTGTGGGACCTCGCACTCGCGCAGCTCCCGCTGCCTGTGGCCGTCTACGACGGTGAGGCACGGTTCGTCACCTGCAACCAGGTGATGAGCCGTGCCATGGGGCTGACGCCGGAGGAGATGAGGGGCCTGACACTGTGGGAGATCTATCCCACCCCGCCCTTGGACGAGATCGACCGCCTTCAGCGGCAGGTCGTGCGCACCGGCGAGATGATCTTCCGCGAGGAGCAGCCCTTCAGGGCCTCCGGTGAGGTCCGCGATCACGCATGGTCGCTCTTCCTCTCCCCGCTGAAGGACCGGGCGGGCGGGGTGCTGGGAATGTCGGCCCTGGTGATCGACATCACCGAACAGTACTGGGCCCGGCGTCGCCTGGCGGTGCTGAACGACGCCGGCGTGCGCATCGGCAGCACTCTGGACGTGACCCGGACAGCCGAGGAACTGGCCGAGGTGGCGGTGGCGGGGTTCGCCGACTTCGTCACCGTCGACCTGCTGGAGTCGGTCGTCCAGGGACACGAGCCGCATCCGATAGCGCCCGACACGCCGGTCGTCCTGCGCAGCACCGCACAACGGTCGGTGCTCCCGGGGTGCCCGGAATCCGTGGTCCCGGCGGGCGACACCGACGTCTGCCCGCCCGGCTCCCCGCCGGCCCAGGCACTCATCACCGGCCGGGGCGCCTCCTATCGTGTCGGCGACCCGCTGCTGCGCGAGTGGTCGACGGCCTCCCCGGCCCGCGCCGAGAGAATGAGACGGTTCAAGACCCATTCGGTGATGATGGTGCCGCTGCGCGCCCGGGGCGTCACTCTGGGGGTGATGCAGCTCGTGCGGCACCGTACCGCGGATCCCTTCGTCGAGGACGATGTGCTGCTCGCCGAGGAGATCGCCGCCAGGGCGGCGGTGAGCATCGACAACGCCCGCCGCTACACCCGCGAGCACCGGACCGCGCTCACCCTCCAGCGCAGCCTGCTGCCCGAGCGGCTGCCGGGTGCGGAGGCGGTCGGCCTCGCCTACCGGTACCTCCCCGCAGGTTCCGGCGAGGAGATCGGCGGGGACTGGTTCGACGTCATCGCACTGTCCGGGGGACGGGTCGCGCTGGTAGTGGGCGACGTCGTGGGCCACGGCGTGCACGCCTCGGCCACGATGGGCCGCCTGCGCACCGCGGTACGGACCCTCGCCGACGCCGATTTCCCGCCCGACGAGCTGCTCACCCGGCTGGACGACCTGGTCATCCGCCTCGACCGGGAGGAAGGCCCGGAGACGCGGGGGCAGGCGGAGGGGGCCTCCGGAGAGGTCGGGGCCACCTGCCTCTACGCCGTTTACGACCCCGTCGCCGGCCGCTGCGACCTGGCGCGGGCAGGGCACCCGCCGCCCGTCCTGGTGACCGCCGACGGCACCGCACAAGTCCTGGACCTGCCCGCCGGACCGCCGCTCGGCCTGGGCGGACTGCCCTTCGAGGCCGCCCGGATCGACGTGGACGAGGGCAGCCTGCTCGCCCTCTACACCGACGGCCTGATCGAGGTCCCCGACCGCGACATCGACGTCGGACTCGACCTGCTGAGTGAAGCGCTGCGCCGCCCGGCCGCCGACCTGGAGGAAACCTGCGACGAAGTGCTGCGCAGGGTACCGCCCGCACCCCCTGCCGACGACATCGTCCTGCTCCTGGCCCGCACCTCCACGCTCGGCGCGGACCAAGTCCACACCTGGCAGCTGCCCGTGGATCCCGCGGCCGTCGCCGGGGCCCGCAAGATGGTGGCCGAGCAGCTGGACACCTGGGGGCTGGCCGACCTCGAGTTCGCCACCGAGCTGATCGTCAGCGAGCTGGTCACCAACGCCATCCGTTACGGCAGTGCCCCCATCCAACTGCGGCTCATCCGCGCCGACGCGCTCATCTGCGAAGTCTCCGACGGCAGCAGCACCGCCCCGCATCTGCGGCGGGCCCGTGTCTACGACGAGGGCGGACGCGGACTGCTGCTCGTCGCCCAGGTCGCCGAGCGCTGGGGCAGCCGCCAGACCTCCGCCGGCAAGACGATCTGGGCCGAACAGCCGCTGCCCGAGGAGGGTCCCGGCGAGCTCGGCAGCCTGCACAAGGCGGGGCTGAGAACCTGAGGCACTCCTGGAACACTGCGGTGGCGCCGTTCTCCGGGTACGCGCACAGACCGTGTTGCCGCAGAGAGACGATCGGCATCGCGGGGGAGGTCCGCGATGCCGATCTCGTAGGAGGTTCTCGGCGTGAATCCAGCCGGTCAGCCGGCCGGCTGCTCGATCGGTTGCGGAGCGGCCATCGTCCGGCGGCGGGCGGAGAGGGCGAGTCCGGCGGCGCCGAGCGTACCGGCGATCGCGAGTACGCCCACCGCGTTCGTCAGGCTGCCGACGGCGGCGGTGAGGGCGAGCACGACGAGCGGGCAGATGAACTGGCCGATGAAGAAGGAACCGGTCCACAGGCCGGTGCCGCGGCCCCGGTCGGCGTACTCGAGCTTGGACATCGCCAGCGTGAGCAGGCTCGGCAGCATGATGCCGCCGCCGAGGCAGTTGATCACGGCACCGATGGTCAGCACCACGGGGTTGGGAGCGAGCCACA
This sequence comes from Streptomyces cavernae, assembly GCF_004023625.1. GTDB lineage: Bacteria > Actinomycetota > Actinomycetes > Streptomycetales > Streptomycetaceae > Streptomyces > Streptomyces cavernae. Next base: position 369,618 of record NZ_RPDJ01000005.1, read on the forward strand.
TCACCGCGAAGCCGAGGGCGCACAGGCCGAATACGGGGGGCAGCCAGTTCGACGGGGTGCGGACCGACTTGGCGAAGACGCCGGCGCCGATCACGACGGCGAAGCTGGAGACGGCGGTGGCCAGACCGATCATGCCGGGGTCGGTCACGCCCATGTCGTCGAGGAGGAAGGCCATCTCGACCGGGACTGTGTAGAAGACGACGGCGCCGAAGACGGTCAGCGCGCACGTCCCGGCGAGCGGCCGCCAGGGGAAGCCCCGCTTGACCGGCTCGGAGATGGTGGCGGCGGGGGAGGGGGCGGCGGTCCGGTCGGCCGGACGGGGCTTGGGCAGGAAGGCGGCCATGGCGGGGGCGAGCAGCAGGCTCACCGCGTAGGCCCAGAACGGTGTGCGCCAGCCGGCCGATCCGGCCGCGCCGCCCAGCACGAAGAAGGCCGTCGCGGAGATCGAGGCGCACATCGTCTGCAGGGCGAGGTAGCGGTCGCGCTGCTTACCGGAGTAGTAGTCGCCGATCAGAGTGGTGCAGCAGGTCATGATGGCGGCCTCGGCGACGCCGACGAGGGCGCGGCTGGCGACGATCGCGCCGAGGGAGTCCAGCCACAGCGGGGCGGTGCCGAGGATCGCGTACAGCACGGTGGAGACGACGAGCAGGCGTTTGCGGCCGAGCCGGTCGACGATGACGCCGGCGAAGGGGGCCAGCAGGGCCAGGGAGAGCGCGGGGACCGTCAGGGCCATCGGGACGAGCGCGTCCACGCCCGGCACGGCGGCGAAGTGGTCGCGCATCTGCGGCAGGACAGGGGCGATGAGCACGGCGCCCAGGATGGGCAGGCAGCTGCCGGCCATCAGCAGTGTGATGCGCAGCAGGTGGCCGAGACCGGACACGGTCTCCTCGGACGGGCCGTCCTCGACAGCTGCGAGCGTCGGGGACGGGAGCGGGGGCACGGGTGCAGGCATGCGGGAACTCCACCTGGCGTAGCGGGAAGGGGAAGGGGAGGTGCGGCACGTGTGTGGGGTCGCCCCGGGCGTGAGGCAGGGGCGGAGCGGGGCGCACCGATGACTGCCGTGGCGTCGCGACGGGCCGGGTTGCCGGGCGCCTGCGCCGACCCGGCAGCGGTGCGTTGTGCGGCTCAGGCGCCGGGTCGACACGACTATGGGGTACCGCGTTGGTCCTGCCTAGCCCCCGTCCGATCGAGATCGAAGATGCGGATCATTCGTGTCCTGGATGCTGCCGGGCCCTCGCCACCCCAGCCGCAGCCGCGGCGGCGCACGGTTCTGCTCGGTCAGCCGGACGCCTGCTCGGTCAGCGGGACGCCTGCTCGGTCAGCCGGACGCCTGCTCGGTCAGGGTGACGCCTGCTCGGTCAGCCGGACGCCTGCTCGGTCAGGGTGACGCCTGCTCGGTCAGCCGGACGCCTGCTCGGTCAGGGTGACGCCTGCTCGGTCAGCGGGACACCTGCTCCGTCAGCCGGACGTGAGCTCGGTCAGCCGGGCGACTGCTCCGTTTTCGTCGCTGGGGCGATACGGCCGGGCGCGGACGGGGCCAGCTCCGCCCCCACTCGGGCGGCGGTCTCGCGCAGCCAGATGTGGGCGGCGTCCTGGGTGTGGACCGGATGCCACCACATGGCTTCCTGGAGAGGCACCGCCTCGTAGGGCGGTTCCATGATGCGTACGGGGGCCACCCCCCTCAGCAGCTCGGCCAGGCGCTGCTGCACCAGGGCGATCCGGCGGGTACCGGCGACCAGGAAGGGCAGGACCTGGAAGCTGTCGGCGGAGACCTCGACGTGGGGATCGACGCCGAGCATGCTCAGCTGCCGGGCGGCCGGAGCGTCGTAGGTGCGCTGGTAGGTGACCCAGGGCAGCCGTGCCAGGTCCTCCATGGTGAGCCTGTCGCCGACCTCGTCATTGGTCTCGGCGACGAGGAAGGCCCACCGGTCGGTGAACAGTTCGACGGCGGGGAATCCGCTGATGACGCCGTGCGGCATCAACAGGCCGTCCGCTGTGCTGAGCAGCGTCGCGGTCTCCTCCGTGACCGAGGTCGGCATGTGCTGGAAGCGCAGCCTGACGCCTGGTGCCTGGGCGTGCACGGTTCGGGCGAGCTCGGCACCGAAGACGGCGATGGCGTAGTCGGAGGTGAGCAGGGTGAACTCGTGCTCCTCGCTGCCCGGCACGAATTCGGCCCTGCTGCTGAAGACACGTTCCAGCAGGTCGCAGGCGGTGGCCGTGCGGTCCAGCAGAGCCCGGCCGAGAGCCGTCAGTTCGTACTGTCCGCCGACGCGGGAGAGCAGCTCGTCGTCGAAGTGACGGCGCAGGCGAGCCAGGGCCGCGCTCATCGCGGGCTGACTGAGCCCGACGCGCTGCCCGGCGCGGGTGACGTTGCGTTCCTCCAGCAGGGCGCGCAGGGACAGGACGAGATTGAGATCGAGGCTGGACAGGGACACGACGCCTCCAGACCGAAGCCGCCAGAGGCAGCTCTGTTGCGCTCTATTCGCACGGCAGATGATCAATATAAGAAGAATCGATTTCCCAGATTATGCGGGGCGACGCCAGATTGGGCACACCGCAATCTGGAGGACACGCCCGTGAAACCCGCAGCCCCTTCCGCGCCCTTCGCCGGCCCTTTTGCCCTCGGCACCCTATCCGCCCCTGACCAGGCACCTTTCCCCGGTCTTGTGGTCCCCGAGGGGCGCGTACTGGACCTTCGTACGGCCCTCGGCGAGCCCGTCCTGACCACCCGGGGGATCTTCGAGCGCTGGGACGAGGAGCTGCCTCGCCTGCGGTCCCTGGCGGCGGACGCGACCGGTGACGCCTGGCGGCCGCTCGACGGTCTGCGGGTACATGCCCCCGTCGAGCCGCGCCAGGTCTTCCAGTCCGGAGCCAACTACCGGCAGCACGTGATCGACCTGGAAGTGGCTCACCGTGCCGCGGACGACCCGCGCACGGACGAGGAGGCCCGCGCCGAGATCGCCGCGGTCATGGACCGGCGGGCCGCCGAGGACCTGCCCTACGTGTTCATCGGCCTGCCGACCGCGATCACCGGCCCGTACGACGACGTCGTGCTGCCCGCGTGGGCCGAACAGCCGGACTGGGAGCTGGAGTTGGCGGCAGTGATCGCCAAGCCGGCCTATCGGGTCTCCGTTGAAGAGGCGCTGCGGCACGTCGCCGGGTACACGATCGCCAACGACCTGACCGACCGGGCCACCGTCTTCCGCCGGGACATGAAGGCCATCGGTACCGACTGGCTGCGCAGCAAGAACGCGCCCGGCTTCACCCCGCTCGGCCCGTGGATCGTGCTCGCCGAGTCCATCGCCGATCCCGGGGATCTGCGGGTCACTCTGAAGCTGAACGGCGAGACCATGCAGGACGAGTCGACCAAGGACATGATCTTCGGCATCGCGCGGCTGGTGTCGTACGCCTCGCAGACCGCTCAACTCCTCCCCGGTGACCTGGTGTTGACCGGGTCCCCGGCGGGCAACGGCATGCACTGGGGGCGGTTGCTGCGCGACGGCGACGTCATGGACGCCTCGATCGCCGGGCTCGGCGGCCAGCGCACCCGTTGTGTCGCGGAGGGGACCGCGTCATGACCGCCCCCCTCGACCGTACCGACCCCGAGGGCGCGATCGCCGAGGCCGCCAAGTCCTTCTCCAACTGGGCGCGTTGGGGCGAGGACGATGTCCTGGGCACGCTCAACCTGCTCGACGAGGCCAAGCGGCGCGAGGGTGCCGCGCTCGTCCGGCGGGGCGTGAGCTTCTCCCTCTCGCAGTCCTTCGACATGAACGGCCCCCAGAAGGGCTGGCGGCGGCGCACCAACCCGGTGCACACCATGCTGGACACCGGCACCGACGCGGCACTCGGCAACCAGGGCTTCCCGCACGGCATCGGCGGCGCGGACGACATGATCAGCATGCCGTTGCAGTGCTCCACCCAGTGGGACGGCCTCGGACACATCTTCGACCACGGCAACGCCTGGAACGGGCGGCCGGCCGAGAAGGTCGTCACCTCCGACGGCGACCTGGTCACCGGCATCGAGCACATGGCACCGTACGTCGCCGGACGCGGCGTACTCCTTGACGTAGGCCAAGTCATCGGCCAGGAGGGCGAGTTGCCCGACGGCTTCGCCATCACCGAAGAACACCTGACGCGGACCGCGGAGGCCCATGGCGTGACCGTCGGCCGCGGCGACATCGTCGTCGTACGGACCGGGCGGCTGGCCCGGGCCCGCCGGGAGGGCTGGGGCGACTACGCGGGCGGCGACTCGCCCGGCCTGTCGTTCACCACAGCGGGCTGGCTGCACCGCACCGAGATCGCGGCCATCGCCACCGACACCTGGGGCTTCGAGGTACGGCCGAACGAGTTCGAGAACGCCTTCCAGCCGCTCCACCAGGTCGTCATCCCCCACATCGGCCTGCTCATCGGCGAGATGTGGGACCCCGAAGCGCTCGCCGAGGACTGCGCGCACGACGGCGTGTACGAGTTCTGGCTCACAGCCGCACCCCTGCCCATCACCGGAGCCGTGGGCTCACCGGTCAACCCGATAGCCGTCAAGTGACCCGCCCAACGAGGGAGTTGGCCATGGAAAGACAGAGAAGCGTCCTGGTCGTCGGAGGGGGCACCTCTGGCAACGCCATGACCGTACTGCTGCGGCGGGCGGGCATCGCGGTGGATCTCGTGGAGATCAAGCCGGACTGGAACGTGCGCGGCTCCGGCATCACCCTGCAGGGCAACGCCCTGCGCGTACTGCGCGAGATCGGCGTGTGGGACGAGGTCCGCGAGCACGGCTTCGGCTTCGACTCCCTGGGCCTGACCGCGCCCGACGGCACCGTGCTCCACGTCAGCGAGGGCATCCGCATCGGCGGGGACGACCTGCCGGCCACCCTGGGCATGCAACGCCCGGTGCTCCAGCGCATCCTCACCGAGGCCGTCCAGGCATCCGGCGCGAGCATCCGGCTCGGCACCACCGCGGAGATCCTCACCCAGGACGACAACGGCGTCGACGTCCGTTTCAGCGACGGCACCGCGGGCCGCTACGACCTGGTCGTGGCCGCCGACGGCCTGAACTCGCCGACCCGCGCCGCCATCGGCATCGACGACAAGCCCGAGCCGACCGGTATGGCCATCTGGCGTACCCCGGCGCCCCGCCCGGCGGGCGTGGAGCGCAGCGACCTCGCCCACGGCGGACCCTGCTTCATCGCCGGCTACACACCCACCAGCAAGGACACCATCTACGCCTACCTGGTGGAGCCCAACCGCGACCGCACCACGATTCCGCCCGAGTCCTACGCGGAGGAGATGCGCCGTCTCGCCGAGGGCTACGGCGGTGCCTGGGACGAGATCCGCGCATCGATCACCGACCCCGCGCAGGTGAACTACACCTGGTTCGACCGGCTGCTGGTCGAGGGGTCCTGGCACCGGGGCCGGGTCGTCCTCGTCGGGGACGCCGCCCACTGCTGCCCGCCCACGATGGCGCAGGGCGCGGCGATGTCCCTGGAGGACGCCTGGGTGCTGGCCCAGCTGCTGACCAGCGGGTCGGCGTGGGACGAGGAACTGCTCACCCGGTACTACGAGCGGCGGATCGACCGGGTCCGGACGGTCGTCGACGCTTCCCTCCAGATCGGTCAGTGGCAGCTCGACGGCGTGCGCGGTGACGTGCCAGGGCTGATAGGCGCCACCAGCGCCGTCCTGAAGGAACTGCCGTGACGGCGCCCACCATCGACGTGCACGCGCACCTCCTGCTGCCCGAGGTCGAGGCACTGGTGGCCGGGCTTCCCGGTCTCGCCGAGGCCAGGGCGCTGGACGCCCGCCGGAACGGCCCCGCCGCTCTGGCGGTCAACGGCCCCATGGTGCGTGAGCGCATCCCGAAGCTGACCGACGTCACCGTACGGCTGGCCGCGATGGACGCGCAGGGAGTGGACGTCCAGCTGGTCAGCCCGTCGCCCTCGCACTACCACTACTGGGCGGACGAGGAGACGGCCGAGAAGGTGTACCGGCTCGCCAACGAGGCGACGGCCGCGCACTGCGCCCAGGCGCCCGACCGGCTGCACGGGCTCGGGCTCGTCCCCCTGCAGCACCCGGACCTGGCCGTGCACGCCCTCGAACACGCCCTGGAACAAGGGTTGTCGGGCGTGGAGATCTCCTCGCACGCGCCCGGCCGGGAACTGTCCGACCCGGCGCTGGAGCCCTTCTGGTCGAGGGCCGAGGAGACGGGCGCGATCCTCTTCCTGCACCCCTTCGGCTGCACGCTCGACGAACGGCTGGACCAGTGGTACCTGTCCAACACCGTCGGCCAGCCCACCGAGAACGCCGTCGCACTGTCCCATCTGATCTTCTCCGGGACGCTGGACCGGCACCCGGAGCTGAAGCTGATCGCCGCGCACGGGGGTGGCTATCTGCCCACCCACATCGGCCGCTCCGATCACGCCTGGACCGCCCGCTCCGACGCGGGCGCGGGCTGCGCCCACCTGCCCAGCAGCTACCTCAAGCGCCTGTACTTCGACTCGCTCGTCCACGACCCCCACGTACTGCGGGAGTTGATCCGCGCCGTCGGTGCGGACCGGGTTCTGCTCGGCTCCGACTTCCCCTTCGACATGGGCACCGAGGACCCGGTCGGCGCGCTGCGCGCGGCCCGGCTGCCCGACGCCGACTTCCACGCCGTACGGGGCGGCAACGCCGCCGCCCTCCTCCGGAAGGACTGACACCATGAGCGCCCGCCTGCTCACCCACCTGCGGCACGTCGACCTCGCCGTGCCCGACTACGACAAGCAGCTCGACTTCTACTCCGGCGTCTGGGGCCTGACCAAGGTCGCCGAGGACTCCGGCATCTCCTTCCTGGCCGCCGAGGGCTCCCCCGAGAGTTACGTCGTACGGCTGCGGAAGGCCGACGAGAAGCGGCTCGACATGGTCTCCTACGGTGCCGCTTCGGCGGCCGACGTGGACGCCCTCGCCGAGCGACTCCTCGCCGGGGGCGTGCAGTTGATCTCGCAGCCGGGGAAGGTGGACACCCCCGGTGGCGGCTACGGCTTCCGCTTCTTCGACGTCGACGGACGCACCATCGAGGTCTCGGCCGACGTCGGGGTGCGGCAGCACCGCAGGATCGAGGAGAAGGAGTCGATCCCGGTCAAGCTGTCGCACGTCGTCCTCAACTCCCCGGACCTCAACCGCACGCGGGAGTGGTACGAGACCCACCTCGGCTTCCGCCTCTCCGACACCCTCATGCATCCGAGGATGGGTGAGGCGATGCACTTCATGCGGATCAGCAACCAGCACCACTCCATGGCCATCGCCAAGGGCCCGCACACCGCCCTGCACCACATCTCCTTCGAGATGCGCGGCATCGACGAGTACATGCGCGGCTCCGGCCGCGTGATGCGGGCCGGCTTCCGCAAGATCTGGGGTCCGGGACGGCATCTCGCGGGCGACAACACGTTCACGTACTTCCTCGACCCGCATGGCAACACGGTCGAGTACACGACGGAGTTGGAGGTGCTGGACGAGGACACCTGGCACCCGCACGTCTACGACTTCTCCCAGCCCGAGGTCTCCGACCAGTGGGGCACGGCCAACCCGATGAACGAACTGGTCGCCAAGGAGTCGTTCAACGACGTCGACCGCGGCGTGTTCGTCGCCCCTCCGGTGTAAGGGGCGCCGACCATTGCGTATCGCCACTTACCTGCACCAGGGTCGGCGCCGCTGCGGAGTCGTGGAGGACACCGTCGTACGCGCACTGCCCGAGGGGGCCTCGCCGCTCGACGCGGCGGCCGGGGTCCGGCCGGTCGGCCCCGGTGTGCCGCTGACCGACGTACGCCTGCTGCCGCCGCTTCAGCCGCCCACCGTCCGCGACTTCGTCACCTTCGAGGAGCATGTCGAGGGCATACGGCGGTCCGTGGACGGTGTCGGCGGCGTGCCCGAGGCCTGGTACGACGCCCCGACCTTCTACTTCACCAACCCGTACGCGGTCATCGGCCCTCACGACGACGTGCCCGTCCCCCCGGGGTCGCGGGTCCTCGACTTCGAACTGGAAGTCGCCGCCGTCATCGGCCGCGAGGGCCGCGACCTCACCCCCGAGCAGGCCCGCGACCACATCATCGGCTACACCATCTTCAACGACTGGTCCGCGCGCGACCTCCAGTCCCGCGAGATGCGGGTCGGCCTCGGCCCCTGCAAGGGCAAGGACACGGCCACCACCCTCGGCCCGTACCTCGTCACCGCCGACGAACTGGAGCCCTACCGCGACCCGGACGGCTTCCTGCGCCTGGCGCTCACCGCCGAGGTCAACGGCGAGGTCGTCGGCAAGGACCTGCTGTCCAACATGAGCTGGACCTTCGAGGAGATGGTCGCCTACGCCTCGCGCGGCACCGCCGTCCGCCCCGGCGACGTGCTCGGCTCGGGCACCTGCGGCAACGGCGGCTGCCTGGCGGAACTGTGGGGCGTACGCGGTGAGCAGTCCCCGCCCCCGCTGAAGCCCGGTGACACCGTCACGCTCACCGTCGAGGGCATCGGCACCGTCTCCAACACCGTCGTCGCGGGCGGAGAACCGGTGCCGCTGCCGACCGCACGGCGACGCCCCCGGGAGCGGCCGTGACCGACCCGCACCCCAAGAAACTCCAAGGCAAGGTCGTGGTCGTCACCGGCGCGGCCCGCGGCCAGGGCGCCGCCGAGGCCGAGGCCCTGGTCCGGGAGGGCGCCCGGGTCATCGCCACCGACGCCCGGCCGGAGGGTGACTGCCGTCGCCTCGACGTCACCAGTGAGCTGGAGTGGGCCGAACTGGCCGCGGAACTGAGGCAGTCGTACGGCCAGGTCCACGGCCTCGTCAACAACGCGGGCATCACCTGGCGCGCCCGCGTCGGCGACGTACGCCCCGAGGACTTCGCCCGCGTCCACGCCGTCAACGTCACCGGCCCGCTGCTGGGCATCCAGCACCTCGCCCCGCTGATGCCGCCCGGCGCGTCCATCGTCAACGTCGGATCGTCCGCCGCGCTCACCGGCCACTACCCGGTCGCCTACACCGCCAGCAAATGGGCGCTGCGCGGCCTTTCCAAGTCCGCGGCCACGGAGCTCGGCCCTCGCGGGATCCGCGTGAACACGATCCACCCCGGCTACATCGAGACCGACATGACCGCCTCCGCCGCGCCCGCCTTCCGCGAGGCGAACCTCCGCGAGACACCGCTCGGCCGTACCGGCACGGTCGACGAGGTCGCCCCGCTCGTGGTCTTCCTCCTCTCCGACGAGGCCTCCTTCATCACCGGCGCGGAGATCCCCGTGGACGGCGGACTGACCGCGCACGGCGGCGCCAAGTCCATCTCCGACGCGCTGCGCGAGGAGACACCCTGAGGAGGGCCGACGGCGATGGTTGGTCGTCCGTGCTCCCCTGGTGCCGTCGTCCGAAAAACACTTCCCCCACGAACAAGGTCAGTCCAGCGTCGGCGAGGCGGTCGCCGGCATCCCCGACGGTGCGTCGCTCGCCGTCGGCGGGTTCGGCCTCAGCGGCGTCCCCGAGGTCATTGTCCGGGCCCTGTACGAGCAGGGCGCCACGGGCCTGGAGGTCGTGTCGGACAACTGCGGCGTGGACGGCCGCGGCCTCGGCGTGCTGCTCAGGCCGGTCGCATCGCGCGTGTGTCAGCGGGTGATCGGCGCGGTGAGCACATCCAGCACGGGCCCGCCGGCGATCCCCAGTCCGAGGGAGGCGAAGGTGGCGGCGTACGCGACGACGCGCGCCGCACGATCGCCCTCGGACGGTCCCGAGGAACCGCCCCGGGAGACCGCGGGCACGATCCAGCGCAGATAGTAGAAGAGGGACGCCACGGTGTTGGCGGCGGCGACAACGACGAGCCAGGCGTACCCGCCGTCGAACGCCGCGCTGAACGCCTCGAGTTTGCCCAGGAAGACGGAGGTCGGCGGCGTACCGACGAGCCCCAGCAGGCAGACGACGAGGCTCGCGGCCAGCAGTGGACGTTCCCTGGCGAGCCCCCGGTAGTCGTCCAGCGTGTGGGCGCGGGGGAGAGCGCACACCACGGCGAAGGCACCGAGGTTGGTCACCGCGTAGGCCGCCAGGTAGAACAGCAGCGCCTGCTGGGCCAGGTCCGCACGTCCGGCGACGGCGATCGGCATGAGGAGATACCCGACCTGACTGATCGTCGAGTAGGCGAGCAGCCGTTTGACGTCCTGCTGGAAGAACGCACCGAGGTTGCCGAGGGTCATCGAGGCGGCGGCGAGTACGGCGATGAGCGCGGGCCATGGCAGGGTGCTGTCCGCGAGGACGACGTCACCGAGGCGGAAGAGCGCGGCGAGCGCGCCGATCTTCGGGATCGTGGTGAGGAGCGCCGCCACCGGTGGACTGCTGCCCTGCACGGCGTCGGGAACCCAGAAATGCGCCGGCACACCTCCGGCCTTGAACAGCACGCCCGCCAGAAGCCCCGTCGTCCCGGCGGCGACCAGTGCCTCGGGCGCGTCGCGGAACACCTCCCCGAGCATCGGATACGCGGTGCCGCGTCCGGTCGCGTACAGGATCGTGATGCCGGTCAGCATCAGTACGCCCAACAGGGCACCGATCACATAGAACTTGAGGGCCGCCTCGGTACCCGGCCCGTCCTTGCGGAACCCGGCGAGGGTGTAGGCGGGGATGCTCGCCAGCAGATACCCGGCGGCGAGCAGCAGCAGATCCTGCGCGCCCGCCATCATCAGCGCGCCGAGCGCCGCCAACTGCACGAGGACGTAGAACTCCGTCTCCCTCGGGTCCCCCTTCAGGGGACGGAAGGAGACGCCGAGGATGATGAGCGTGCCGCCGAGGACCACGATCCGGGACGTACTCGTCACCGCATCGACGGAAAAGGCCTCGCCGAAGGCGGTCAGGGCGGGCTCCGCTGCGGCCACCGACGCGGCGACGATCCCGGCCAGGCACGCCACGGCCGCCAACCACCCCACGATCCACTGCCGGGCACGCGGCAACCAGGATCCGAGCAGCAGCCCGAGGACGGCCGAGGCGGCCAGCAGCACCTCGGGCAGGAGGTCGAGCGGGTTCTCGTTCATCTCGGTCATCGGGCGAGCAGCTCCAGGACGGACCGTGAGGCCGGCTCGATGACGTCGAGCAGGAAGCGGGGTGCCACCCCGAGGACGACGGCCAGGGCGAGGAGCGGGACGATGGCGAGGCTCTCGTGCGCTCGGATGTCGGGGAACGCCCGCGGCGTGCCCGGTGCGTCGGGCAGGCGCAGCGGCCCGGTGAACACCTGCCTCAGCGCGCGCAGGAACAGCCCGGCGGTGAGGAGGATGCCGAGTACCGACAGTGCCGTCGCCAGCGGGCGCGGCCCGAGGCTGCCGGTGAAGATCTGGAACTCGGCGATGAAGCCGGAGAACCCCGGAAGGCCGAGCGAGGCGAAGGCCGCCACGCCGGTCATGGCCGCGAAGGCCGGGGCCACCGCGGCGACTCCGGAGTAGGCGGTCATGTCGTACGTCCTCCCGCGTTCGTAGAGCACCCCGGCGAGGAGGAACAGCGCGCCGGTGAGCAGTCCGTGACTGACCATCTGCGTCACCGCACCGGTGACGGCCAGGGAGCGTGCCTGCTCGGAGCTGTCCGCTGTCGCCGCTGCGGCGCCGACCGCGAGCACGATGTAGCCCATGTGGTTGACGGAGGTGTACGCGACCATTCGTTTGAAGTCGGTCTGGGCGAGGGCGACCAGGGCGCCGTGGAGGACCGAGATGACGCCGACGACGACCAGGACGAGGGCGTAGCGCCGCCAGACCTCCGGGAGCATGGGCATGGCCAAGCGGACGAACCCGTAGGTGCCCATCTTCAGCAGCACGCCGGCGAGGATGGCCGAACCGGCGGCGGGCGCCTCGACGTGCGCCGGCGGCAGCCAGGTGTGGAACGGCACCGTGGGTGTCTTCACCGCCAGTCCGACGACCACCGCGAGCAGTACCAGGGCGCCGTAGACGGAGCGCCCGGCGAGGGGGTTCTGCTCGGTCAGCTCGACCATGTCGAAGGTGTGCGGGGACGCGGCGAGGTACAGGCCGATGAAGCCGAGCAGCAGGGCGAGGGAGCCGATGAAGGTGTAGAGGAAGAACTTCAGCGCGGCACGGCCCGCCTGCCGGTGGCCCCAGCCGGCGATGACGAAGTACATCGCCACGATGGACAGGTCGAAGAAGACGAAGAACAGGATCAGGTCGAGGGCCGCGAACAGCCCCAGACACGTGGTCTGCAGGAAGAGGAACAGCGCGGCGAAATCGCGGATGCGGCGGTCCTCGCGCAGTGAGTACAGCGCGCAGGCGAGGAACAGCAGGGAGGTGAGGGCGAGCAGCGGCAGCGACAGCCCGTCCACCCCGACGTGGTAGCCGACGCCCGCGCTGGGGATCCAGCGGGCACGCTCCTCGTACTGCATGCCGCCGTCCGCCTCGTACCCGGCCCACAGGGCGATGACCAGGGCCAGTTCGAGCGCGGACGTGAGAACCCACACGGTGCGGAAGACCTGCGGTGCCGTACGGCGAGGCAAGGCGAACAGCAGCAGTGCGACGGCCGTGGGCGCGAAGACTAGGGCGGTCAGCAAGCGGGTCACCTCATGAGGACGAGCACGACGGCGAGGACGGTGAAGGCGGCGACGGCCTGGGCGAGGTACTGGTGCAGCTGCCCGGTCTGCGGGCGGCGCGCCCAGCGGCCCAGAGCGCGGGTTCCGGACGCGACGGCGGTCACCGTGCCGTCCATGGCGCGCTCCACCGCGCCGTCCGTCCAGCGGGCGAACCGCACGGCGACCGAGGCGGAACCGTCGACGGCACGGTCCAGGACCCGGTCGTCGAACGCCGCGGCGGCGTGCGCGAGCCGCATTACGGGAGCCACCAGCAGGAAATGAGCGGCACGCTCGAGGAGCAGCCAGTCCGCGAAGCCCGACTTCGCACGTTCGGGAAGGGGCAGCGGGCGCCTGCCCCAGGCCCAGGTGACCGCGGCCGCCAACACGGCGAGCGCCCCGGAGAGCGCGAACTCCCAAGCCGCTGGGTCAGGTTGACCGTCGGGCGCGAGTACCCGCCCGACGCTGTCACGCAGCGGGGGGAAAGCCACCGGTGTCAGCGCGAGGCAGGCCAGGGCCAGCAGGACCAGGGGCACCACGGCACCGACCGGGATGCGACGAGCATCGGGGCTCGGCATCGCGGGCTGCCAAACGAACCACAGGATCTTTGCGCTGTAGACCGCCGACAACAGGGCGGCGGCCAGCCCGACGGCGTACAGCCAGGGGCTGGTCTCCAGGGCTCCCGCGAGCAGGACGTCCTTGGCGGCCCACAGCGACAGCGGAGGAACACCGGCCAGGGAGAGCGCGCCCACGGTGACGGCCACACCGACCGTCCGGTGCCGGCGCGCTGCGCCGAGCAGCGCGGGGAGTTGCTGGGTGCCCAGTGCGGTCAGCCAGGCACCGGCGGTCAGGAAGAGCAGGCTCTTCGCCGCCGCGTGGGCGATGAGTTGCAGGGTGCCGCCGGAGGTCGCGTGGGTCCCGGCGGCCAGCACCATGAAGCCGATCTGGGCACAGGTCGATGCGGCGAGCAACTGTTTGAGGTCGGTCTGCGCCACCGCGACCAGCCCGAGACACAGCGCGGTGGCGGCGCCCGTCCACGCGACCACGTCGTCGCCCCAGCCGGAGGCGTCCAGCAGCGGTCCGGTCCGCAGCAGCAGATACGCCCCCGCGACGACCATGGTGGCCGAGTGCAGCAGCGCGGAGACCGGGCTCGGACCTTGCATGGCTTTCGACAGCCAGAAGCTGAAGGGGAGTTGGGCGGACTTGCCGAGGGCGGAGGCGATGATTCCCGCCGTGATCAGCGAAAGCCACGGGTCGTCGGCGCGGGCCAGTCCGTCCAGCGACAGCGTCGTATCGCGGCCGCTCGCGAGGGCCGCGCCCGCCGCCAGATACAGACCGAGGTCCGCGGTACGGGTGGTGAGGAACGCGGTGTCGGCCGCGCGCGTGCGCTCGGGATCGGGCCACCAGTAGCCGATCAGCGCCCACGAGGTGGCGCCCATGACCTCCCAGCCCATCAGCAGGACCGGGAGAGTGGCGGCCGTGACCGTGACGAGCATGCTGCCGGCGAACAGCAGCATCAGTCCGAAGAAGCGCGCCCTCGCCTCGCCGGCGCCGAACTCGGCGGCGCTGAAGACGAGCACGGCGAGGGTGACCGCCGTGACCGTCACGGCCAGCAGACCGGACAGCCCGTCCACGGCGAGCCGTACCGGCAGTCCGTCGAGGAGCGGGGCCTCGGCGGCCGGATGCCGGAAGGCCACGGCGACGGCGAGTCCCGTGGCGGCGGCCGCCACGGCGAGCGCCAGGCCGGCTGCCATCCGGTCGGCCCTGCGCCCCACCGCCAAGAGCAGCGCACCTGAACCGAGCGGCGCGGCGACGAGCGCCCACAGCAGGGCGCTCACTCCTTCAACTCCGCGGCCATGTCGGTCATGTCGACTTCCCGTGCCCGGAACAGGGCGGTGACGACGGCGAATCCGATCGCCATCTCCAGGGCCATCGCCGTGACCGCCAGGACGATCAGTACCTGTCCGTCGGCGGTGGCCGGTGCGATGTAGTGCCAGGCGGCCGCCGCGGCCAGGATCACCCCGCCGAGCATCAGCTCCAGGCCCATCATCAGCATCACGATCGACTGCTGGGTGAGCGCCCCGAACAGCCCGACGCAGAAGAGCGCGGCTGCCGACAGCAGGAACAGCTCCAGCGTCATCGGCCGACACCGCCTCGTACGGGATCGTCCGCGCGCCGTGCCCGCAGGTCGTCGCCGAGCCGGTCGTAGCGTCCCCGGCGGGTGGCCAGCACCACCGTGGCCACGATCGTCGCGAACAGCGCCATGCCCAGCGTCATCATGGTCAGCATCTGCGGACCCATGAGCGACATACCGAGTTCCATGGTGGGATCGGCGGAGGACTTCCCGCGTCGGGCGGGCCAGGGGGCGAACAGGATCCCGGCGGCGAGGAGCAGGAAGACGAGGCCGCAGACGACGGCCGCGCCCCGCTTGTTGTGCATCATCGTCATCGGCATGAGCCCGGCCGGGTTCATCATGTACATCACCATGAAGACCGCCATGATGGCCATCTCGATGGTCATCATCAGCACGATGACGATCCCCAGGTAGTCCAGTCCCAGCAGCACGACCAGCCCGCCGACGCACAGCAGCGAGGTCAGCAGGGAGAACGTCGCACGGGCCATGGAGTCGAACCGGAACACCATCGCGCCGCTGACGACCGCCAGGACGGCAAGGACCCAGAAGACCGCGACATCCATTTACGTACGACACCTCGCTCTAGTCATGGGCATCCTGAACCTCGGTCGAGGGACGTCACCGGTTGAGCACCACCACGGCCACCACCAGCGCCTGCACGATGGCCAGCGGCGTCAACACCACCCAGCCCAACTCCACATAGCGCTCCATCCGCACGGTCGGCACCCTGCGCCGAACCCACACCAGGAACGCCAGTACGGCCCCGGTCTTGAGCACGGTCCACAGCCAGCCGGGCAACCACGGCCCGTACCCGCCCCCCAGGAAGAGCGGCACGCTGAACGCCGCGGCCACGACCAGCAGCAGCCACCGGCCACCGAGGAAGAGCACCCGGTCCGCGCCCGACAGCTCAGCGGCCGCTCCACCGGCCACGTCCCGCCCGGCGGGCTGGTCGAACGGCCCCCAGAACGCCATCGCCATTGCGCTCAGCAGATAGATCCCGAACGCGGCCGGCATCCACAGCGCGAACCACAACCCGTCCTGCGCGTCGACGACTTGACCAACCCTCAGGGACTCGGCCCCGAGCGCTGCCGTGGTGATCGCGAGCATGTGCGGCAGCTCGTACGCCAGCCCCTGCGCGAGGAAGCGATAACCGCCGATGAGCGAGAGCGTCGAGTTGGGCCCCCAGCCCGCCAGCCACACCGCCGCCCAGGCCAACGCCTCCATCGCGTTGAACCAGACGATCCCCTCCGGCAGATCGCTCACCGACCGGAAACCGAGCGGCAGCACGACGGCAGCGAGCATCGCGGCGACGGGCAGGAGAGCTGCCCCGATGCGGGCCAACGCCACATCGGAGGCGCGGGTCCGGCGCGGCTGCTGCACGAGCTGCCGCAGCACCTCCCGCGCGGGATCCGCCGCCCGGACGGCCGCCTCGCGCACGGACCCCGCTCGCCCGCCCCTCGCACCGGCCGTGAGCACGGCATCGAATCCGGCGGTCACCAGCGCGACCACGAGCAGGAGGACGGGCAGGACGAAGACCGCCCACAACGGTGCGCTGTCAGCCATGGGCCATCCCCACCGCCGGCACGTGCGCGAGTTCGTCGAGGTCCGGGTCGAGGCTCGCGACGATGATCCGCGCACCGGCGAACTCGGCGCCCTCCAGCAGCCCGGGCAGTGCATCCAGCAGCGCCAGTGACGCGGGCACCGGCCCGTCGACCCGCCCCCGCGGCCCGATGACCTGGGCCGTGTCCAACGCCTCGGTGTCGTCGCACTCGTCCGCGCCACGCCAGGCGGCACCGAGCCATACGCGCATCCGGGCGTGGACATCTCCGTCGGCGACCAGGGCCGGGCCGGTGACCCCCAGGTGCCGCGCGTGCTCGGCGGTGAGGGGCCCGAGCCCGGCGGTCAGCCACCGCAGGGTCCGCGATCGCTCCGCCCGACGGATCAGGGGACGTAAGAGGCCGCGGAGTTCAGCGGCGTCGGCTCCGGCCAGGGCACGATCCCGGACGTGCCGGAAGCGGGCGGCCATGTCGGTCCACCCCGTCACGGCGAAGAACCTGCCCAGACTGTCCAGGTGCGCGGCGCACAGCCGCCTCGCGGCCTCCCCATGGGATACCCGCTCGCCGCTGAGGGCCCGGAGCCATGGCTCGTCCCAGAAAGGCGGGTACGGCGATGCGGACCCCTCCGCCTCCGCGCTGACCTGCTGGACGATGTCGCCCTGCAGAGCCACGCGCAGAATCAGCCCGGCGGGCCAGTCGGCGAGGGCCGGGCCGAGCGGCACATGAAGCCGGTCGAGCCTCAGCCCGTCGCGGTCGTCGGCGCGATCGGCCATGGGCAGACCGGCGACGACGCCCATGTCGTGGCCGGCATGGCCGCCGTGGGCACCGTGCATGTCGTGGCCGGCATGACCGTCGTGGCCACCGTGCGTGTCGCCATTGCCAGGCATGTGATGGCCGCTGTGCGTGTCGTCGCCGTTGTGCATGTGATGACCGCTGTGCCCGTCGTCACCGCTGTGCACGTCATGCCCGCTGTTCGCGTCGTCACCGCTGTGTCCGCCGTTGTGCCCCTCGTGACCGCGATCTTCACCGTCGTGATCCACATGACCGTTGTGGCCTTCGTGCGGTCCGGGCTCATGGCCTTCATGCGTGGCCGAGTTGTCGTTGTGACCATGGTCGCCGTGGTCGCCGTGGTCGCCGTGCTGTTCGTGCTGGCCGTGGTCGCCGTGCTGGTGGTCGCCGTGCTCCCCGTGCTCGCCGCGGTGAGAGTGCGCGTCGTCCTCCTGGTGAGGCTCTTGGGGCGGTTCTCCGCGCCGAAGCTCGGCCAGCCCGCGATCGAGAGCCTCGGCGACCTGTCCGGCGTCCCTGACCGGCACGCGGGCCTTGGGCGCCGGGATGGCGTGCCACAGATTCGCCGCCCAGTCGCTCCCCGCGTCGCCGTCGCTCTCCTCGGCGTGGTGACCGCCCAGGACCACGAGCAGATCCGCCTCCGCCGGGGCACTCACACACGGCCACCCTCGGCGTACGAGTTCCGCCTCGACGGCGAGCCGCTCGCGAGTGGTTCCGGGGGACACCGCCAGCAGAACTCCCGGCCGGGAAACGGCCGTCCGCAGGAGCCTGCGCCTCAACTCCACCGGAAGGCCCCCTCCCGCCAGGCGTAACCGACACCGGCGAGCAGGATGCCCAGGAAGAGGAACATCTCGACGACCGCTGCCGTACCGATGGCCGAAACGACCTTCGTCCACGGATACATGAACAGCATCTCCATGTCGAAGGCCAGGAAGACCATCGTGACCGGATACCAGCGCACGTGGAACCGGGAGAGGGGATGCTCCCGTGGTTCCAGCCCTCCGGTGAACGGCCCGGTGTGCAGCGGCGCGCGGATCGCCCGCAGCGCGACGGACACGGCATGGAGCAGCACGACGGCCGCGACGACGAGCACGAGGAGCAGCAGGACCGGTTGCCAGTCGGATGTCTGCACGCGGACCCCTTAGCGACGATTGCCCCGGTCGGTTACCCCGTCGGCAGCATGTCAGCCGAACGTGACATGTGGAACCTGCGACACCAGGCTGACGAGGTGTTCCCTCCCGGGCGTCAACTGTCTCCAGCGGTGGTGCCCGTCAACGACTTGGCGTACGCCTGCCAGTCCTTACGAACCGGCCGGTGTCAACGGGCCTGCAATCGCCAGGTGGTGACGGTGATACGAAACAGCAAATTACCATACCCCCGTACGGTACAACCAGGATCAGTTCGCAGTGTTTCGCTTCGAGTCGATCGAGTCGCTCCGCCGTGATGTGTGCAGGCCCCCGCGCGTTGTGAACCACATCATCAGGCCCATGACTGTCGGGCAGGCCAGGAGGAGTAGTGGATACAGGAACTGAGGCATGAGGGCCTCCCGGGTGAGCGTGGGTCGCTCGCCGAACCCACTACACGATCTACTAAGAAGTTTAGATAGTCGGGGGAGGTCGGCGCCAGTCCGGCCATGGTGTCCTGGTACAGCGAGGGCGCGATGCCGACGGCCGACCTCCGCCCGCCCGGGCGGGCGGAGGGGGGCGGGGCCCCGGCCGTGGCTCTGACGCCGTGGGGCCCCGCCGCGCTCGGATCGACTCAGGGACCCGTGTACTCGAAGATGTACAGCCCGAAGTCGCGGTCGGAGGCCGCGACGTACTCCTTGCCGAAGTAGGTGAAGGTCTGGACGCCCCAGAAGTTGTTGCCGCCCTCGTCGATGAAGCGGCCGACCTCCACGAGCTTGTCGTTCTTGATCTTCGTGACCCGGAAGCCGCCCGTGTAGTAGGCGAAATACGCCAGGTCGGGCCGGACGCCGGAGGTAGCCACTTCATGGACCGACAGGTCACCGAAGCCGGAGGCGTACGCGGGGTCCTGGCCCTCCGGAATGGCGTACGTGTCCAGCTCGGTCATCTTCCCGCCCTTGTTGCGGTAGAGGTGCGTGTAGCCCCAGCCATCGAAGTACGAGGAGAAGGTGAGCCGGTCGCCCTTGGTGCCGATGTCCACCGGCAGTGTCGCGGGACCGGTGCCGGCGAGGCAGTCCTCGTTGTCGTAGGGCTGGTCGAAGGCGGCGAAGCCCTGGCTCCGCGGTGCGACGCCGAAGGTCGGCAGGGTGCCCTCGACGGTCATGCCGCTCTGTGTGTCGCAGGCGTCCGAGCCGGTGCGGTTGAACACGAGTACCGCGTCGTAACCGCCCGCCGCCTCCACGTTGGCGGTCTTCTCGGTGAACGCACAGACGCCACGCTCCACGACGGCGATGTCCACGGCTGCCGGGTCGCCCGCGGGGACGGCGGGGCCGGCGTCGCAGCCCAGGCCGACGTACACCGTGTCGCCGGTGATGGTCTTGCCCGCCTCCAGGGGGACGCCCTGGCCGGCGGTGACGGCGGTGTCGTCGTCGAGGTTGCGGGCCGATAGCGCGTACGGGCCGAAGTCCTCGTCGGCGCCGATCACATACTTGTTGCCGAGGGTGAACTCGGCCTGGTGACCGTTGCCTTCGGGTGCCACATCACGCCCGCCTGCGGTGCCCTCGGGGTCGGGATCGGTGAAGTCCGTGTCGCCGATGTACTCGAGGTTCTTCGGATCGGTCGCGTCGAGGGCGACGTAGCCCGCGTCCCAGTAGGAGGCGAGCAGGACCTGGCGGCCGCGGATGTTCTTGACGACCATGTCGTGCAGGAACATCTCGGTCAGGTTGTCCGGGGCCGCCTGGACGATCTGCGGGAACGTCTCGTCGAGGTCGTACTCGGCGACGAGCTGCGGCTTCGTCGGATCCGTGATGTCCATGATGTCGACGTCCGTGCCCTCTTCGTTGTCGACGATCACGGCGTACGCCTTGCGGCCCGCGTCCCACGCGAACACGCTGTGGGTCTGGCGGGCGACCTCCGTCGCCTCGCCGTCCAGCGTGAAGTCGCCGACACCCTCGGCCAGTGCCTTCGGCTTGGCAGGGTTGGTGACGTCGTAGATGTTCACGCCGCCGGAGCCGGTGTCGCCGCAGATCTCGTTGTTGCTGACGAGCACGTCACCGTTGAAGGACCGTGTGGAGAGGTGCACCGTCTGGATGCCCTCGCCGGGGGCGCTGCCAGCCGGGGCCGGGATGAAGCCGACTTCCTTGGGCTTGCCGGGCTTGCGGATGTCGACGACGTGCACACCGGTGTTGTCGCAGCCGACGCCGCCCCAGGAGGCGAGGTAGGCGTAGCCCTTGTGGACACCTACGTCAGCGATCTTGCCTTCCGCCACGTTGCTGAGCTTGAGTTTGCTGACCAGTCGGACGTTCTTCCGAGTGGCCGGCAAATGTCCCTCGCTGCCGCCGTGCTGGTCGTGGCCGTGTGTGGCCGCCGCGTTGTCGATGGCGCCGTCCGATGCCGAGACACCGTCATGTGCTTGTGCGGAACCGGCGAGAGCGGTCGTGGTGAAGAGCACCGCCGCGAGTACGCCCACGCCGGTCTGTCTGTGGGCCTTGCGCATGCTTGACCTCCACTCGTGCGGCCGGGTGACCGGCCCCGAAACGAGGTGATGCCGGTCACCAACTGACCAGCACCGCGAAGGTACTTAGCAGGCTGATACATGGTAAAGGCCTGTAACCTAATCGTGTTTCCAGGGGAGTTGGGCTGAGCGCGGCACGCATCGGAGTTGCCGGCTGTTTGACGCACGGTCTTGAACCCGACGCCGACCCGCGGCGGTGTCCACCGGTCGTGGAGACTCGCCCGGGTTTCACGCGACCATCATCAGCAGCATCGCGGACATCGTCCCGCCCATGCCGATATGCGCTGCCAGCGCCGCGTCCGGCGCGGCTCCCAGCTTGCGGCGCCGTCCGTGGCCCGAGCGCCGGCCCGTCCTGGTGCTGCCCCATACCGAGAGCGTCAGCGACGCCAGGTAGACGAGCACGGTGTCCGGCATGGCGAGCAGCCAGCGCATCCAGCCTCCCCGGGAGCCGGCAGCCCGGCCGCCCCGCCTGGTGCCCCGGACCCTCGCCCACACGGACGCGCCGATCGACAGCAGGAAGTAGACGGCGAGAGCCGCGATCACCAACCGCCACATCGAACCGGATCCGTCGGAGGAACCGGCGTTGGCCGCGGCGTTCGTCATGCCGGACATGTCCATTCCGTGCGAGGATCCCATCCCCGGCATGGAGCCCATGCCCTCCATGCCCTCCATGCCTTTCATGCCGCCCATATCGTGCGCGCCCGCCGTGCCCGTCGAGTTCGCCGTGTTCTCCATGCCCGGCATGTGCGCCATGGAGTGCCCGCCGCCCAGCGCGAGCACCGGACCGGACGACGTGCTGGTCATGGCCAGCGTCATGATCACCATGCCGAAGCTGCCGACGATGAGGTGCACCCAGTGACGGCCGTGCTTCCACCCGGACGAGCGCGTGTGCTTGACCGCCATCGCCACAGCCCCGAGCCCGAGGAGTCCGAACGCCACTGACCACCACATGCCGTAGCCCGCGTACCACCCAACCGTCGCGGGGAGGGCCATCGCCGCCATGCACAGCCCCATCAGCAGATCGCCGCCCGCCGCGAACCGGGTCTCGCCGCTGCTGGTCACCACCCGGACCGCGCTGACGGCGGCCACCAGTGCGGAGACCAATCCGATGGCCCAACTGAGCGCGAGCATTCCCATCTTCACCTTCCGGTTCGTCCGAGCCGGCGGACCTGCGCCGCCGACGCCGCCTCGTCGTACGGAGCACCGCGAGGCGCCACGTGGGGCGTTGACTGCTATCGCCCTTAGTACGTTGCGGAGCCGGAGGATGTTCAGGCGGCGGGTGGTATTGCGTAGAGACAGACCGCGCAGCCGAGGATTCTTAACACTCTCCTGCAACCAGCTTTGGCTGCCGCTGCCGGTCGTCTCCCTAGGGTCGTTGACGCGAACGCGCCGTCGCCGCGTACGAATTGCTCGCCTCTTCCCCCTCGGAGTGCCAGAGATGGTCGATGACGTCACTGCCCAGGCAGATCCGCCCGGCTCCGCGCCGAAGCCCCGCGTACGCTCGAACAAGTGGTGGATGCTCGCCGCCGTCTCGGTGGCGACGTTCATGCTGCTGCTCGACGTCACGGTGGTGAATGTGGCGCTGCCGGACATCCAGCAGTCGCTGGACTCCAGCTTCTTCGACCTTCAATGGGTCATCGATGCCTACGCGCTCACCCTCGCCGTCTTCCTGCTCGCCGCCGGCACCCTCGCCGATCGGCTCGGCCGCAGGCGGGTCTTCATCGTCGGGCTCGCCGTATTCACGGTCGCCTCGCTGCTGTGCGGCCTGGCCACGAGCCCGCTGATGCTGAATCTCGCGCGCGGTGCCGAGGGGATCGGCGGTGCGGTGATGTACGCCGTCGCACCCGCTCTGATCGCCAGCCACTTCCACGGCAGGCAGCGCGCCGTCGCCTTCGGCATCTCCGGCGGCGTCACCGGCCTGGCCGTCGCCGTCGGGCCGCTGCTGGGAGGAGCGCTCACCGCGGTCAGCTGGCGATGGATCTTCCTGCTGAACGTGCCGATCGGTGTCCTCGTCGCCGCCGTCATGCTCACCCGCGTCGCCGAGTCCCGGGACCCGGTGCGCCGACGTATCGACTGGCCCGGTCTCGCCGTCTTCTCGGTCGTGCTCACCATGCTCGTCTTCGCGCTCATCCGGGGCGAGGCACAGGGGTGGACCGATCCGCTCATCCTCGGGCTGTTCGCCGGTGCCGCGGTACTGCTGCCCGTGTTCGTGCTGATCGAACGGAAGCGGCGCGACCCGATGCTCGACCTCCGTCTGTTCCGCGTCCGGTCCTTCAACGGCCTCGCGATCGCGACCGTCGCGGCCAACGCGGCCCTGATGACGGCGATCCTGTTCCAGGTGCTGTACATGCAGTACATCCTGGGCTTCTCCGCGTACGGCACGGGGCTGCGCTATCTCCCGCTGACCCTCGCGGTGTTCTTCGCCGCCGCCGTTTCGGGCACCTTCGCCGACCGCATCCCCGCCAGACTGCTCGTCGGCCTCGGGTGTGTCGCGCTCGGTCTGGGCATGCTGGCCGCCGACAGCGTCACGGCCACCTCTCCTTGGACCGACCTGCTTCCGGGCATGCTGCTCGCGGGGTTCGGGATGGGCGTGTTCAACCCCGTACGGGCGGCTGCGGCCGTCGCCCTGGTGCCGGTGTCGAAGGCGGGGATGTCCTCCGGCATGAGCGAGACGTTCCAGCAGGGTGGCGTCGCCCTGGGCGTCGCCGCGCTCGGTTCGGTGGCGCACAGCAGGATGACCGAGGACTTCTCGACCGCCGTGGCCGCCTCCGGCCAGTTCTCCGGGGCGGCCGCCGACCGGCTGGCGGAGATGGTGTCCGCCGGCCGGCTTACCGAGGTGGCGGGGGCCGTACCTCCCGGACAGCGCGCGCTGGTGGCGACGGCAGCCAACGACGCGTTCGTCGCGGGCCTCGACCTCGTCATGCGCGTAGGCGGGATCGTCGCGATCGTGGGCGGCCTCCTCGGCTTCGCCCTGATGCGCCAGCGCGACTTCCCCAAGGAACCCCCGGCGCCGGACCAGGACCAGCCTGCCGTACAGGTACCCGCCCACTGAACCGAACAGCCCCCGGACGAACCGGCAGAGCAGAGTACGCCCGGCCGATCCGGGAGTGCGCAGGACAAGCCCACCGACCACCAGCTGAGAGGCCCCCGCCATGAGCCGTTTCCTCTTCTACACCGCACCAGGCAGCGGTCACCTGTACCCGCTGATCCCCACCCTCCACGAACTGCGGCGTCGCGGCCACGAGGCCGTCGTCTGCGCCGAGGAACCGCTGTTGGACACCCTGCGGCAGCAGGGCTTCACGGCGCTGCCCATCGCCCCGGAGATCGAGCGGCGCGAGGACGACACCTGGAAGGCCCGCACTCCCATCGGCGCGCTGCGGCGATCGGTGGCGATGTACGTCGACCGGGCACAGCACGAGGTCACGGACGTGCAGGCCGCCATCGCGGAGGTGGGGCCGGACGCCGTCGCCCTCGACAACAACTGCTGGGGCGCGGCGGCCGCCGCCGCGGCGTCCGGGTTGCCGTGGGCACAACTCGCCACCTTCCTGTTGCCGTTGACCACCCGGGACGCGCCGCCCTTCGGACTCGGGCTGAAGCCCGCGGCCGGATGGCCGGGCCGGATGCGCGACGAGGTGCTGCGGCAGGGCGCCGTACCGCTGTTCGACATCGCGCTGCCGCCGGTGAACCGGCTGCGGCGCCGTCTGGGGCTGCCGAGGGTCAAGCACGTACCGGATCTCTACATGACGGCCCCGTTGGTCCTGTCGTACACCGCCGAGCCGCTCGAGTACCCGCGCACCCAACTGCCGGCATCCGTACGCTTCGTCGGCCCGAGCAGCTGGGACCCCGCCCAGGACGAGGACGAGCCGGAGTGGCTGGCCCGGATCGAGCGGCCGGTCGTCCTGGTGACCGTCTCGACGGTGTTCCAGGACGACGCCAAGCTCATCCAGTCCGCCCTCGACGCATTGGCGGACGAGCCCTACGACGTCGTCGTCACCACGGCGTCGATCGATCCCGCGAGCTTCCGTGCCCCGGCCAACGCCCACCTGCACCGGTTCGTGCCGCACAGCCTGGTGCTGCGGAAGGCCGCCGCCGTGGTGTGCCACGGCGGGATGGGGATCACCCAGAAGTCACTGCTGGCCGGGGTGCCCGTGTGCATCGTCCCGTTCGGGCGGGACCAGTTGGAGGTCGCACGCCGCGTCGAACTCGCCGGGGCCGGAACGCGGCTGCTCGCCGGCCGGCTCAATGCCGGGCGGCTGCGCCAGGCCGTGCGCGAGGCGGTGGCGAAGAAGCCGGAGGCCGAACGCGTCGCGGCCCGTCTGCGTGGCGCGGGCGGTGCCGAAGCGGCGGCCACCGAGTTGGAGAACCTGTTGAGGGCCGACGACGCCGTCAACCCCGGTGCGGCCGCACGGCGGCCGTGACGTCAGGGCCGCTCGAGGAAGGGCCGCCGGAGTCGGATCCGGCCTCGGTGCTCCGCGACAGCGCCGAGGCCGGAACGAGCCGGGGCAGTACCGCGCGCACGATCAGGCCGTGCGGCCGGGCGTCCTCCATCTCCAGCCGCGCACCGCTGGTGCTCAGCAAGGCCGTGGCGATGGCCAGCCCCAGACCGGAACCTCTCCGGCCGGCGGGCTGGCGCCCCTGCCAGAACCGGTTGGTGGACTGGGCCTTGTCCGCATCCGCCATGCCCGGGCCCTCGTCCTCGACCTCCACGTACACCCACGTGTTGTCGGAGCGGGTTCGTACGGTGACCCGCCCGCCGGGCGGCGAGAAGCTGATGGCGTTGTCCAGGAGCACGTCGAGGACTTGTTCCAGGGCGCCGGGCAGGCATGCCGCGGCGGCCGGGCGGCCCTGGACCGCGATGGTGACGTCGGCGCCCGCCGCCTGGTCGCTCCACGCCTGAGCACGGGACTCCACCACGGAGCGAACCTCGATCGTGGCCGTGCCCGCGTCGCCCGCCGAGGCATGAGCCAGTGTCAGGAGTTCGTCGAGGATGCGGCTGAGGCGGTCCGCCTCCGCGATGGCCACCCGGAGACTGCCCTGACCCGGCGGCGGCACGACGCCCTCCAGGGACTCCACGCGTACGCGCAGCGCGGTCAGCGGATTGCGCATCTGATGGGAGGCGTCGGCGACGAAGCTGCGCTGTGCCTCCAGGACGGAGACCAGACGGTCCGTCATGGCGTTCACCGCTTCCGCGAGTTCGCGCAGCTCGATCGGACCGCGGTCGGCCGGGGCGCGTACGGAGTACTCGCCCCGTGAGATCTTCCGCACGGCTTCCTGGAGCCTGTGGGCCGGGCCGAGTGACCACCGTACGAGTGGTATGCCGATGAGGGCGGATGCCAGCAGGCCGGCCAGCCCGACCGCCAGGAGCAGCAGGGCGTCCGTGGCGACCTGCGCTCGCAGGGACCGTGTGGGAGTGATGGTGGCCACCGCTCCCACTGTCTCTCCGTGCTGGAGGACCGGCTCCGCCACGAACAGCGGCTGCGCGCTGATGTTGAACGGGTAGTCCATGGGCACGCTGCTCTGGCCCGCCAGGGCCTTGTCCAGCACCTTCTTCCACTCCGCCTCGTCCTCCACCCGGGGACCGGAGCGCGTGCGGTACACCTGCCGTCCTCGGACATCCAACAGCAGTACCGTCGCGTTGCGTTCCGAGCCGTAGGCGTCGGCTCTGGCCTGCCATGCCGCACTCGCGCGGACCCCGCCTTCCGGGGTGTCGGTCTCCGCGGCGGAGGCCAGGCCGGATGTCCCCGAGACCTGACGGATCACCAGGTGGTGATAGTCGTTCATGGCCAGGTTGAAGCCCAGCGGGATCTCCGTGCCCAGCAACAGCACCGCGGTGAAGACGAGGTACGTGATCAGCAGACGGCGGCGCACTACGGGCGTCTCCCGGCAGGCGCGGTCATGACTCGTCCGGCGGGGTGCCGAGTCGGAAGCCCACGCCGCGCGAGGTCTCGATCCACTCGTACGACCCGAGTTTCTGGCGGAGCGCGCCGATGTGAACGTCCAGCGTGCGTGTCGAGCCGTACCAGTTCTCGTCCCACACCCGGGAGATGATGTCCTCGCGGGTGTGCACCTTCTCGGGCTCCTCCATCAGCATCGCGAGCAGGTCGAACTCCTTGCGCGTCAGCTGGAGGGGGCGGCCCTTCAGTGTGACGTCCCGGCTGCGCACATCGAGGGAGAGAGGACCGGCGGTCACCAGCTCCCGCGGTTCGTGGCAGGACGGCGGATGGCCGGGGGAGTCGATCCCGCACCGGCAGACCCGTCGGGTCACGGCTTCCATCCGCGCCCTCAACTCGTGTAGGGAATAAGGCTTTTGAACGTAGTCGTCGGCTCCGGCGTGGAACCCCAGAACCTTGTCTATCTCGTCTGTTCTGGCAGTGAGGACGATGATCGGTACCGGGCTCATGGCCCGGATCCGCTTGCACACCTCAAGACCGTCGAGGTCCGGCAGCCCGAGGTCGAGGAGGACCAGCTCGATGCCGTCCAGACCGTCCAGCGCCTCCGCGGCGGTCGTCACGGGCACGATGTCGTGTCCCTGCTGGCGCAGCGCGGTGCCCAGAGCATCGGCCACGTGCTCATCGTCCTCGACCAGCAGTACACGCATGAACCCCCACCCCCATGAAGGTCGTTGAAGCGTGGAACGCAATGGAGCAGAGCATAACCGGCCAACAGCGCGACACGCAGTGGAAGAGACTTGTCGTCCACTTGAACTCCATCTGCAAATGCGCTGCATTCCCGCTCAGTAGATTCCCAACTGACCACCGGAAGCGCTGACTTCGGCCGTGGTGTCTCCCCGCAGAATCCCACGGCCCGCGTCTTGGGGAACAAGGGGAGTGACCGGCCCGGGAAGGAGCGCCATGCGCCAGCCGGCGCTCGTGGGCAGCATCGAGATCGAGGCCCTTCCGGCCACGGTGTACCGCCTGATCACAGACCTCTCGTCCTGGAACAGGTTCGCCGTCGAGACACGGGTGCCCGCCGGTGTCCTCCCCCTCGAACTCGTTCCCGGGGCGACGTTCCGCGCGTGGAACCGCAACGGTCTGTGGCTGTGGCGCACGACCACGACCGTGCTGCACGCCGAGCCGATGCGGACTCTCGCCTTCGAGGTGACGTGCTTCGGTCGAGCGGTGTCCACGTGGCGCTACGACATCGTTCCCACGGAACGCGGCAGCCGGGTCACCGAGAGCACACGCGACCTGCGCGGCAGGGCCATGTGCCTGATCTCCGTCGCGGTCACAGGCGTCGTCGACCGGGGCACCCGCAATCAGAGGAACATCGATCTCACCCTGACACGGCTCAAGGCCGCGGCAGAGAAGCCGGCGTAGTCCGGGCCGAAGGCGCGCGTGGACGACCGAGGCCACCCGCGAGTCCGCGGCGCGGCGCCGGGCCTGCCTCCACGGCGGCCCGGATGAAGCGCGCAGGGGCGGCCCGGACGAAACGCGCAGGGCGACCCGGATGAAACGTCAGCGGCGGCCCGGACGACACGTTCAAGCGAGTCCCAGCGGAGGTGTGATTCACGGCGGGAAGTCCTGATGTTTCCTTGCCGTCCGTCTGCACTGCCGTTGCACCACGGGTGCATAGCGTGTGGTTCGTCGCCAGGCAGAGGAGAACCGACCTCATCGCCGCGGCGCCCCGAACATCCTGCGACTTTGCCGACACGACATGAGGACGCGCGGACATGACATTCCTGGAACACGAACGCACAGTCCTCGAAGACCTTTTGCCGGGTCTCGACGGGACTCTGGCCGATTCCGGCCTGCAGACCTGGGAGACGCCCGGAAACCCGGGGATCGAGGAATTCCGAAAGGCCGGGGGACCTGCCCTTCTGGTACCCGCCGAGCACGGTGGCAAAGGCGCCGACCTGCTGACCGCGATACGCATCCAGCGCGCGGTGGGCTCGCGGTCGCCCTCCCTGGCGGTCGCCACCACCATGCATCACTTCTCCATGGCCTCCCTGGTGGAGACCGCCGCGCACGGCGACGGCCTGGAGTGGATGCTCGTGGCCGCGATCGCCCAGGAGAACCTGCTCCTGGCTTCGGGCTTCGCCGAGGGCCGCACCGGCCAGGGAATCCTCGATCCCGCGATCACCGCGCGGGTCGAGGGGGACAAGGTCTGGCTGACGGGCTCGAAGAAACCCTGCAGCCTCGCCTGGTCCATGAATCTGCTCACCACCTCCGTCGCCCTCCCGGACGAGGACGGCACACCGCGGCTGGCCGTCGCCGTGGTCCCGGCGGATGCCCCCGGACTGAACGTGCGGCCCTTCTGGAAGAGCCCCGTACTGGCCGGCGCGGAGAGCGACGAGGTGGTGCTGTCCGACGTCGAAGTCCCCACCGAACTGCTCGTACGCACCGAGGTCACCGCCGACGGCGAGCTGGACCGCCTCAACACGCTCGGGTTCGTGTGGTTCGAGGCCCTGATGACCGCCGCCTACCTGGGTGCCGCCTCGGCCCTCGTCGAGCGTACGCTCGCCAACCCGCGGACGTCCGCGGCCGTTCGTGCGCAGGCGGCGACCGCTGTGGAGTCCGTGGCCCTGATGCTCGAAGGACTGGCCGCGAAGGCCGCCGAGGGACCGGTCGGGGACGACGTACTCGCCCACGCCCTGGTCTGCCGGTACGCCGCGCAGGACGCGATCAGCCGCGTACTCGACAGTTGCGTCGAGGCGTTGGGAGGCATGGCCTTCGTCTCGTCCGGCGACATCGCCTACCTCAACTCGGCCTGCCGCGCGCTCGCCTTCCACCCGCCGTCCCGTGCCCGCATGGCGGAGCCGCTGGCCGCCTATTTCACCGGCGGCCCGCTCCGTATCCCCTCCTGAACGGCCCTGCCGTCACGGGTCCTAAACGGCCCTGCCGTCACGGGCACTTCCCACACCGCCGCGTCGACCACTGTGTCAGCCGCTCTCCGCGACGAACGACCAACGACCCTACCTCTCCTGGTAGTTGATGCCCTCCGCGGTGCGCCGGCCGGTTGCCGTCCGGCGTGCTGCCCCGCATCCGCTCACACGGCGCCCTCTCGCGCTGCGCCCCTGCCGACCGACTCCCGAGGTGCCCCATCGTGTCTTCTTCCCCTCCCACCGTCCTGCTCACCGGAGCCTCGGGCGTGCTCGGCACTGCCCTGCTGGCCGAACTCCCCGCCTCCTGCCGGGTGACGGCCCTGGTTCACCGCTGCCCCTGCACGATGGCCGACGACCAGCTCCGCGGCGATCTCACCGCTCCTGGACTGGGCCTCGACCGCGAGACGTACCGCGCTCTGGCCCGCAGGGTGGACGCCGTCGTCCACTGCGCCGCGGTCACCGACTTCACCAGCGGGCCTCAGGCCGCCCGCGCGACGAACGAGGCCGGCACCCGGGCCGTGGCCGAGTTCGCCGCCGACGCCGGAGCCACGCTTTACCATGTCTCCACCGCGTTCGTCGTCCGTCACGAGCTGACCCGCTCACGGCTGGGCCGTGACACGGGGACGGCCGGTGCCCGGCCGGAGGACTACCTGGACTCCAAGCGCGCGGCCGAGGACGTCGTCCGCTCCTTCGGCCTTCCCTCGGTGATCGTGCGGCCCTCGATCGTCATCGGCGACTCCCGCACCGGGGACATCTCCGCCTTCCAGGGCCTGCACACCATCCTGCTCATGCTCATGCGCGGCCTGATGCCGCTCGTCCCGCTCCCACGCGCCTCGCTCATCGACTTCGTGCCGCAGGACCTGGTGGCCCGCACCATCGCCGCCCTGATCGCCGCGGACCGACGCGAGGGCGAGGTGTGGGTGACGGCCGGTCCGCAGGCGCTTCGCGCCGAACAGGTCCTGGACACGGTCATCGATGCCTGCGCGGGACTCGGACTGAACCCACCGGTGCCGCGGTTCGTCGGCCCCGACATGGTCGACCGCCTCATCCGCCCGGTCTTCCTGGCCGACGGTCTGCCCGAGCGCACCCTGCGGCGCTTCGACGACATGCTCGCCATGACCGCCCTGTTCGCCGACGCCCCCGAGTTCCCCACCTCGCTGGGCCGGCTGCCGGACGGACCGCCACCGCTGCTCCGCTCCGATGCGGAAGCGGCGCTGCGCCACACCCTCCGCCATCTCGCGCTGACCAAGCGCCTGGGCACCGCGTCCGGCCGCGCGCCGCTGGTGCCCGTGCCCGAGGAGGTGTCCGCATGACCGCGCCGACCCTGCGCCAGGCGACACCGCAGGACACGGCGGCCGACGTCCTCGGCGCCTACCGGAGGCACCTGGGCCGCGGCCGCGCCCGGCTCGCCTCGCTGACCGGCGGGGTGATGGAGGTCTCCTCCTACGGAGCCCGGGTCTTCGACACCGGCGGCAAGGAGTACGTGGATTGCGGCGGCTACGGGGTCTTCCTGCTGGGCCACTGCCACCCACGGGTCGTCGAGGCCGTCGTCGACCAGGTGTGCCGCCACCCACTGGCCACGCGTCTGCTGGTGGAACCGGTCGCGGCAGGTGCGGCGGCCGCGCTCGCCGAAGTGACCCCGCCGGGCCTGGACTACGTACACTTCGTCAACTCGGGCGCCGAGGCGACCGAGACGGCCATCAAGCTGGCCCGCGCCCATGGACGACACCGGCTCGTCTCGACCACCGGCGGCTACCACGGCAAGACCACCGGCGCCCTGGCCCTGACCGCCAAGGCCTTCTACCAGGACCCGTTCCGCCCGCTGCTGCCCGCCGAGCACGTTCCCTACGGTGACGCCGACGCCCTCGCGGAGACCCTGACCGACGGGCCCCCGGCCTGCGTCGTGGTCGAACCCGTACAGGGCGAGGGCGGAGTCGTCCTGCCGCCCGCCGGGTATCTGCGCCGTGTCCAGCAACTGTGCGCGGCCCACGGCGCGTTCTTCGTCCTGGACGAGATCCAGACCGGCCTCGGCCGCCTGGGCACCTGGTGGGGCGCGGACGCCGAGGACGTACGGCCGGACGTCCTGCTGGCCGGCAAGAACCTCAGCGGCGGGGTGATCCCTGTGGCGGCCGCGGTCGCCACCGCCGAGGCGTACGCGCCCTTCGACCGCGATCCCTACCTGCACACCTCCACCTTCGCCGGCGCCCCGGTCGCCATGGCGGCCGCCCGCGCCGCTGTGCGGACCATTGCCGAAGAAGGCCTCGTCGAGCAGGCCCACGTGCTGGGCCTGGACATCCTCGACCGGGTCCGGGACGCCCTGGCGCCGCTGGGCGACGCGGTCACCGACATCCGCGGGCGCGGCCTGCTCATCGGTGTCGAGATGCGCGACGAGTGCCTCGCCGGCGAACTCGTCCTGCACCTGCTGGAAGCCGGACTGCTGGTCAACCACTCCCTCAACGCGCACAAGGTCGTGCGCCTGACCCCTCCGGCCGTCCTGACCCGCTTCGACCTGGACCAGATCTCCACGGCGTTCGCCGCCGCGGCCACCGCCATCGCGAAGGGACCGACATGCCCGAAGTAGCCCTCGACGTCCACGTACCCGACAGCTCGCCCCAGCAGGTCTTCGACCGGCTGCGCGACTTCGCCGCCTACCCCGAGTTCACCGACGCCATCCGCGAGGTCCGCGTCACCGAGGTGGACGAGACCACCATCGACTCACAGTGGTCGGCCAACTTCCGCAACGGCGTGCTGTGCTGGAGCGAGCGCGACCGTATCGACCCGTGTGCGCTCACCATCGAGTTCACCCAGACCGACGGCGACTTCGAACGCTTCGAAGGCGGCTGGTACGTCGAGGAGGACGGCGCCGGCGCCACCGCCCGTTTCATCGCCACGTTCGACCTGGGCATCCCCAGCCTCGCCCCGCTCATCGACCCCATAGCCACTCGCACGCTTCTCGACACGATGGGGCTCATCGCACGCGGCCTGTTCGGTTCCGGCATCACGCTGCAGGAGCCCGAGCCCGCCACCGTGAACACCGGCAGCGCAGGGGGCAGGCCATGACCTGGCGCGTACCGACCGCTCTGCCGCCGCTCCCCGCCCTCCCTGGCCTCGCTGCCCTCTCCGGTCCGGCGGACACGCCCACAGCGGTCTGTCCCCGCCCCTCCGCGCAGGAGTTCCGGGACGTGCTGGCCCATCTGCCTGCGGGCGTGAGCGTCATCACCACCGACGGCCCCCTCGGACCCGCCGGAATGACCGCCAGCGCCGTGTGCTCCCTGTCGATGGACCCGCCCCTGGTCCTGGTCTGCCTCGCCAACCGCAGCCGCACTCTGGCCCGTCTCCTGGACCACGGCACGTTCGCCGTCAACGTACTGCGCCAGGACCAGGAGCACATCGCCAGGAAGTTCGCCGACCCCGACACCGGCGGGCACAACCGGTTCGCCGCGGCCGCCCACCGGCACGAGGCGGACGGGGCGCTCATCCTCGACGACGCACTGGCCTGGCTGTCCTGCCGGGTCGAGGAGACCCATCCCGGCGGCGACCACATGATCGTCACCGGCCGTATCCGTGCCCTCGGCCACACCCATAGCCGGCCCCTGATCTGGTACGCGCGCCGCTTCAACAGCCTGGCCTGACCCGCACCGCACCGCTTCTTCACAACCCTCGTTCCATCACAGGAGGACTCGTGCCCAGGAACCTCACCGACAAGGTCGTCGCCATCACCGGCGGCAGCCGCGGCATCGGCCGCGCCACCGCGGAACTGTTCGTCCGCCAAGGCGCCAAGGTGGCCATCGGTGCCCGCAACCTCGACTTCGCCGCCAAAACCGCCGACGACATCGGCGCCCGCGCCTACCAGCTGGACGTCACCGTCCCCGGCTCCGTCCAGCAGTTCTGGAAGATGGTCGAGGCCGAGCTCGGCCCGATCGACATCCTCGTGAACAACGCGGGCGAGATGATCGTCAGCAGGCTGGAGCACGAGCCCGACGAAGCCACGCTCCACCAGATCCAGGTCAACCTGCTCGGCACCCTCAACGGCATGAAGGCCGCCATCGGCCCGATGCGCGAACGCGGCCACGGGCACATCATCAACATGGTGTCCGCGGTCGGCATGGTCGGTCTGCCCGGCTGCGCGACCTACTCCGCCGCCAAGCACGGCGTCGTCGGCCTCTCGGAAGCCGTACGGGCCGAACTGCGCGGCTCCGGCGTGGACCTGTCCATCGTGCTGCCCATCCCCGCCCAGACGGAGCTGACCTCCGGCGTCGGCAAGGGCCGTTTCGTGCCCCTGCTCACCGCGCAGGACATCGCCAGGTCCGTGGTGCGCACCGCCCGCCGCCCGGTCTACAACCGGTACGTGCCCGGCTGGACCAACCCGGTCACCCGCTCCCTGTTCCTGCTGCCACAGCCGTGGCGCGACGCCCTGGGCCGGCTGCTCAAGGCCGACCAACTGCTGCGCACCACCGACTTCCAGGCCCGCACCGGCTACGAGGCCCGGCTCGGCCACACCACGCAGCGGCGGGAGGCAGCGCTGTGACCACCCCGACCAACCGGCTCTCCGCCAAGCAGCCACGCTCCAAGCGGCCGGAAACCGGGCGCTCCTCGGCCACCAAGGGCGCCGTGCGGCGCGGCAACGCACCGTCCGTCACCGGCAGCGCCCTGCTCGACCGGATCATCCACGTCCGCCCGTCCACCACTGTCGCCATGTTCGCTCCGGTCGCCGCCGCCGGCACCGCACTCGCCGTCGTGAGCGGGCGCGGCAGCGGCTGGTCCCTCGCGGGATGGGGTCTGGCCGGGTACGTCGCCTGGACCCTCTCGGAGTACTGGGGCCACCGGATCGTCCTGCACTACGAGCCCGAGCGCGGCTTCGGCGCCAAGCTCCACTACGTCCTGCACGGGGTCCACCACGACTACCCGCAGGACGCCCGCCGCTCCATCCTCAGCCCGCTGCTGAGCATCCCCATGGTGGGGGCCGCCTTCGGCCTCTCCAGCGGGGTGGCCGGCCTGCCGCTCACCTTCGGCGCCGGATACACCGTCGGCTACCTCGCCTACGATCTGTTCCACCTCTACCTGCACCACGGCAAGCCCAGGAACCGTCTGCTGCGCACCCTGCGCGAGTACCACATGCGGCATCACTTCCGCGACGACAGCAAGGGCTTCGGCATCAGCGCCCCGTACTGGGACGAGCTGTTCGGCACGTCCATCTCCCGCATGCCCCGCACCGGGCAGCCCGCCGAGGTGGCGTCCCGCCGCGGCGCCTGACGCCACCCGCCACCAGCCGCGTGGGCGCCCGCGCCACGTGCCGGGACCGCGACCCGTCGTCGATGCCCGGCTCCGGTCACGAGCACGGGCGCCCACGCAACACCCTTGCGGGCCGGCCGTCCACCGCCGCACTCCGCACCGCACTCCAAGCCGTGCTTGCCCCCTCCGAGGACGAGGCCATGAACCCTTCCGACACCCTGACGGAGCCCCTCACACGACTCCGGGCCGCCATCACAGGATGCCCGCACGACCACCCGAACCCAGGCCCGGTCACCTCCGGCACGGGCCGGGCCGACCTCGCGGAGGCCGAGGACTTCGTACGGCGCCACCACCGTGAACACCCGGACCAGCCGGGACCCCTCCTCGCCCGCCTGCTGGAGATCCGCCGTCAGATCCACGAGACGGGCACCTACCGTCACACCCACGACGAACTCGTCTTCGGCGCCCGCGTGGCCTGGCGCAACAGCAGCCGCTGCATCGGCCGCCTGTACTGGCACAGCCTGCGAGTCCTGGACCTGCGCGACGCCACGGCACCCGAGGAGATCCACCAGCACCTGATCACCCACCTGCGTGAAGGCACCAACGGCGGACGCATCCGCCCGACCATCTCGGTGTTCGCCCCCGACGCCCCCGGCCGCCCCGGCCCCCGGGTCTGGAACGACCAGCTCATCCGGTACGCCGGTTACCGCCAGAGCGACGGCAGCGTCGTCGGCGACCCCGCGTACGCCGAGTTCACCGAACTCGTGAGCAGGATGGGCTGGAACGCCCCGGGCGGCCCCTTCGACGTCCTGCCCCTGATCATCAGCACTCACGACACCAAGCCCCAGCTCTTCGACGTCCCCGCCGACGACGTCCTCGAAGTCCCGTTGAGCCACCCGGAACACGCGTGGTTCGCCGAACTGGGGGTGCGCTGGCACGCCCTGCCGGCCATCTCCAACATGCGCCTGCGCATCGGGGGCATCGACTACCCGCTCGCGCCCTTCAACGGCTGGTACATGGGTACCGAGATAGGCGCCCGCAACCTCGTCGACGAGGACCGCTACGACCTGCTGCCGCTGATCGCCGCCCGGCTGGGCCTGGACACCGGCAGCGAGACCACCCTGTGGCGCGACCGTGCCCTGGTCGAACTGAACGTAGCCGTCCTGCACTCGTTCGCCGAGGCGGGCGTGAAGATCAGCGACCACCACACGGAATCCCGGCGCTTTTTGACGCACGTGGAGAAGGAGAGGCGCGCCGGCCGCACCGTCCCGGCCGACTGGACCTGGATCGTGCCTCCCGTCTCCGGCGGCATCACACCGGTCTTCCACCGCACTTACGACCAGGCCGATCAGCGCCCCAACTTCTATCTGGACCCCGAGCGCCGTGAGCTGGGGCGTGGCCGCTGCCCGTACTCCCACGCTCAGCCCTGAGGCAGCGGTGTACGGCGACCGGAGCGGGCGACGGCGACCAGGATCGCCCCCGACAGCCCGTAGAGCGCGACGGTGGCGGCCGTCCGGCCCGCGCCGTCCCGCTGCGGAGCAGGGGGCACGTAGAGCGGCCGGGACTCCTCGAGGCGCTGGGCGGAGTCGGCCTCGACCGGGATCCAGGTCTCTGTCGTCTCCGTCGCCGACGCCCCGGTGTCCCGGAAGGTGGCGTAGAGGAACCAGCGGCCGGATTCCGGCACCGTGATGTCGCCACGGTAGACGCCGTCGCGGGATGTCGTGAGGGGCGCGGACACCTCCTGTCCAGCGCGGCGTGCGACGAGGACGGCACTGTCGGACGAGCCCGGCTCGGGGGTGACGGTGACGTCGATCCGAGAACCGCGGACCGTCGTGCGCCAGTCGGCCTCGCCCGCCTCCGTCCCCTGACCCGGGTCATGGGCCGACGCGCGCCCGGCCGACACCAGGGGCAGCGCGAGAGTCAGCGCGACGACCACGAGCCCGGCCGTCCGGACGAGGGGGAGACGAGGCCGCGGCAGCCCCTCGGCCGCGAGCAGGACCAGTGCCGAGCCGCACAGCGAGAGGAGCAGGGACGGGACGATCTGGTCGGCCGCGACGGTCGTGCCGTGTGGCAGCAGGGGGAGCAGCGGCACGTAGACGACGTGCACGGCCACCGGGACGACGAGCGCCGGCCACCACGGGGATGTCCGCCACCTGCGGACCAGGTCGGTGGCGAGCGCGACGGCGAGCACGGGCGGCACGACCGGTGTGGAGTGCCCGAGAGCGGCCAGGACCGGTATCACGGCCAGCCGCACGGATGTGGTGACCAGGGCCGCGCGCGTGACGGCCCACGGATGCTGGTCGAACCGCCGGATCAGCACGATCGCCAGGGTGAGCCCGGTGGTGGTGGCCGGCAGGAACCAGACGGCCGAGTACTGCGGCACATCCGACTCGTACTCCATGACCGGTGCCAGCGAGGCCGCCATGACGAGTCCACCGCCGAGCATCAGGGGCCGTCCGCCGCCCTCGGCGGCGATCGCCCGGAACAAGGTGACGGCCAGGGCGAACGTGGCGATGACGGCGAGCAGGTGGGGCGGACTCCACAGGACCGCGTCCCGGCCGAACAAGGTGTGCCATGCCTCGTCCGCCGGGGCGGAAACACCGATCGCCCCGGCGGAAACGACCGCCCACCGCAGCAGCGGATCCGCCGTGGCGGTACGAAGGCCACGGCCGCGCACCCTCCCGATGCCCCAGGACGCGGTGGCGGCGAGCGTCACCACGAGGGAGCCGTAGAGCAGTACGTGCGGTGCGCTCCAGAAGGTGTCCCGGCCCACGTCGGTGTGCAGGGAGTCGTCCCAGTACATGCTGAACAGTGCCAGCAGTCCGCCCGCTGCCGCTGCGATGAGCCGGTTCATGTCCCGCCCCCGTCTTCGTGGTTGAACGACGATCGACATTGCCAGGATACCCCCTAGGGGTATCCTGGAACAGACTCCGGGATTGGCGGCGGCCGCGGCTGTCCGGGCTCGTCGGGCCGTGAGGCGTAAGGTACCCCCTCGGGGTAAGATGCGGTGTCCATGAAGCAAGGCACAGGTGGAACTCATGGTGAGACGAGTGGCTCACGGCGGCGGCATGGCCGTCCGCTGCGCGTACGGGGCATTGCTCGCCCTGTGCGTCGCGCTGGCCGTGCTCGTCCACCACGAGACGTCCATGACGTCCATGACGTCCATGACGTCCATGACGTCCATGACGTCCATGGCAGCCTCGTCGCCCATGGCGGAGTCTGCTCCCACGACGGCTCCCGCCCACGCGGCTCATGCGATGCAAGCCGCGGCTCAGGCGACGGCGGGCCAGGAGGCACCCTCCGCGACGGCCGCCCACGGGGCACTCTCCGCGACGGCGGGCCATGGGACACCCTCCGCGACGGCGTATGGGGCACCCTCCGCCTCATCGCCCACGCACGGCGTTGACTCCGGCGCCTGCGCCATGCCCGGCATGCAGCACTGCACCACGGTGAGTGTCAGCTCCGTGCAACTCGCCGCACCGGGCCAGAGCGTCTTCGGCCCGCCCGCGGACCCTGAACCGGCCGCGGAAGGCCGTGCGCCCGCCAGTGCGGTCGCCCGCCCCCCGCCCGATCTTTCCGTCCTCTCGCAACTGCGCATATAGGCCGCGCGCCGGACGGCGCGTGACCGCGTGATGTGCCGTCCCTCCGTGACCACATCGGCAGTTTCCGAACAGAGGACCCAACACAATGAACAGCATCAATCGCCGCTCCGTCCTGCTCGCCGGGCTGGGAGCGGCAGGAACCGGAGCGCTCGCCGCCTGCACCGGCGCGAGTGACTCCGGCAGCGGCAAGGCCCTGGTCAACCCCTCCGGTTCGGCGGTCGCCGCAACCGAGAAGAAGCGCAAGAGCACCGGACGCCGGCAGAACGTCACCCTGACGGCCGCACCGGCCGTGATCGATCTGGGCGGCGGCGTCATGCCCAAGAGCTGGGCCTTCGACGGACGCGCCCCGGGCAAGGAGATCCGGCTCTCGGTCGGCGACACCCTGGTCGCCGACCTGTCGAACCAGCTCCCGAACAAGACCGCCACCTCCATCCACTGGCACGGCATCGCCCTGCGCAACGACATGGACGGCGTGCCCCCCACCACCCAGACCGCCGTCCGGGCCGGCTCCAACTTCACGTACCGCTTCATCGCCGACGCGCCCGGCACGTACTTCTTCCACCCGCACGTCGGCGTCCAGCTCGACCGCGGCCTGTACGCCCCGCTGATCGTCGAGGACCCCAAGGAGCCGCTGTCGTACGACGACGAATGGGTCGTTCTCCTCGACGACTGGGTCGACGGTGTCACCGGCACACCCGACGAGGTCTTCGCCGAGCTGAAGCAGGGCATGGGCGGAATGGAGGGCCACGACATGGGGGAAATGGGCGGGATGGAGGGCCACGACATGGGGGACATGGGCGGGATGGACATGGGGGACTCCGAGTCCCCCTCGGCCTCCGACTCCCCGTCCGGCGGTATGTCGATGAAATTCATGCTCATGGGCGCCGAGAGCGACCTGCTCGGCGGAGATGCCGGCGACGTGAAGTACCCGCACCACCTGATCAACGGCCGGGTGGCGACTGATCCGGACGTCTACACCGGCAAGCCCGGCAAGAAGGTGCGGCTGCGGATCATCAACGCGGGCGGGGACACCGCGTACCGTGTCGCCCTCGGTGGCCACAAGCTCACCATCACCCACACCGACGGCTTCCCCGTCCGGCACCGGGAGGTGGATGCCGTGCTCGTCGGCATGGGAGAGCGCTATGACGTCCTCGTCACCCTCGGGGACGGGGTCTTCCCGCTCGTCGCCGCGGCCGAGGGCAAGGACGCGAACGGCTTCGCCCTGGTACGCACGGGCTCGGGCAGGGCCCCGAAGCCGACCGTCCGCCCGAGGGAACTCGACGGCATGATCATGACGGCCTCCGAGCTGCGCGCCGCCGACGACGTGCGCCTGGAGTCCGCCAGGACCGACATTACGCACCAGATCAAGCTGACCGGCGGCATGGCCAAGTACAACTGGGCCATCAACGGCAAGCCCTTCGACATGGGCAACCCCGAGGCGAACCCGATCATGATCGAGGAGGGCCGGCGCGTACGGCTCGATTTCATCAACGACACGGACATGTGGCACCCGATGCACCTGCACGGCCACACGTACCAGATCGGCACCTCCGGTCCCCGGAAGGACACCGCGATCGTGCTGCCGAAGAAGAAGCTGTCCGTCTTCTTCGACGCCGACAACCCGGGCCAGTGGATGCTGCACTGCCACAACGCGTACCACGGTGAGGCCGGGATGATGGCGAACGTTGCCTATCCGGCCTGACCTTCACACAGCGTCGTCCGGACGGGCCCATCGGCTGGCGGGGGCCGTCCGGACACGCCGTGCGTGCCGGCGTCGCGGCTCTGTCGATCGCGCGCGACGCCGGGCCCGCGTCTCAGTGACTGTGCCCGTCCTCCGTGCGGCCGGCCTCGGCGTCGGTCGACGCGCTCGTCTCCGGGGTCGCGGATCCGGTGTCGGCAGCCGGGGGTTCCTCCTTGGTGGCGTGCTCGTCGGACGTCTCCGTACCGTCACCGTGGCTGTGTCCGCTCTCTCCGGACGACTCGCCAAGACCGTCCGCCACCGCCCGCAGACCGAAGAAACTGACGGCCGCGGTGAGGAGGACGGCCAGCCCCATGGGGCCGAAGACGCGGCGCCAGGAGGACTGGGCGTCCTTGAGGACGAAGGCGATGAAGGAGACGGTTATCCCCAGCGGAACGAGCACGGCCCCCCGGTCCGGGAAGTCCTGGAAGTGCTGCAGGCCGCCACTGAGCATGCCGATGCCGAACGAGAGCAGCAGGGAAGCCGCGATGACGAGGATCGCGCGCGGCAGCGCGGGCCGTTCGGTGGCGAGAAGGAACTCGTTCACCACTGTCGCGGCCAGGAACACCAGGACGCCGATGATGGCGATCTTTGTGTACCGGGCCGGATCCAACGGGTGGTGGACCACGGCGCCGCTGATGAGGCCCGCCCCGACGAAGTACAGCACGTATCCGATGTAGCGGCCCGCGAGCGGTGCGGGCTTGCGGGCGCGGTGGCGTGAGCGCGCGCGACGGGCAGCGGCTCGGCCGCCTTCGGTGTGCTGCTGGGGTGCGGAGGGGGCTGGGCGGTCGGTTACCAGGGACAAGGCGGGGCCTTTCGGCGACTCGTGAATCAGGAAGTTCGGAAGGAGGCGATTGCGGGCGGGAGCGCCATGGCGGTGCTCGGCCGCGGTCGAGGGTGCGCGGATGCGTCGCTGCCGCGTTGCTTCAGGGCATGCGCTGCTTCAGGACATGCACTGCTTCAGGGCATGCGAAGAAAAGCCCCTCGCGGTGCTGGGAGGTGGCATGCGAAGCAAAGCCCTTCGCGGTGCTGGAGCATGGTGCTCGTCAGCAGCGCGGGACGGGGTTGCACCCTCGGTCTCTCTAAATGCGCAACACGGAGGTCGCGGTCACGGGACGGGTGACCGGATCCGTCATGCCGGACCTCATGCCGGAGTACGGCAACAGGCGGCAGAGCGCGGTCACTTCGAGAAACGAATCGCCGGGCGGAGGCACATCCGGAGCCGCATTCGGTTGGCTCGGGGCGCAGTTGTGCGCGGAGTCCGCCAACTCGCCGTCCGCGCCGCCCTGGTGCTGGTGGTGCTCGTGGTCGGCCGGAGGCGCAGGCGCGTCAACGGCAAGTGATGCTGTGACGCCCGCTGCGAGGTGTCCGGCGGCACTCTCTCCATGCAGGCCATGGGCGAACAGCAGGCCGAACAGCACCATCGTGAGCCACAGCAGACGGGACAGCCGTGGTTTTTCTTCTCGCGGCGGTACGGGCGGTGGCTCGGACACAGGCTCTCAGGGCCTGCTGGCCGCGAAGAACGGCATGGAGTCCAACGGGACGATCTCGACGTTCTTGCCGGTGCGCGGCGCGTGGATGGCCTTGCCGTTGCCGACGTACATCCCGTTGTGCTGGTTGTCGTTGTA
This sequence comes from Streptomyces cavernae, assembly GCF_004023625.1. Lineage (GTDB taxonomy): Bacteria > Actinomycetota > Actinomycetes > Streptomycetales > Streptomycetaceae > Streptomyces > Streptomyces cavernae. The sequence goes on from NZ_RPDJ01000005.1 coordinate 411,293, forward strand.
CCAGTAGATGATGTCGCCGGGCTGCAGATCGGACTTGGCGACCTTGCGGCCGGCGTCGTACTGCTGCTTGACGGTGCGCGGCAGCGAGACGCCCGCCGCACGCCAGGAAGAACCGGTGAGCCCCGAGCAGTCGAAGGAGTTGGGGCCGGTGGAGCCCCACTCGTAGGGCTTGCCGAGCTGCGCGTACGCGAAATCGAGCGCGGCCTTGGCGCGGCCGCTCGCCGGTCCGTTGTACGTCGCGGGGGAGTCACTGGCGCCCGCGGACGCGTCGTCGCGTTCCTGATCCGCTTCCATCTTGGCGCGTTGCGCTGCCGTCAGGCTGTTGAGGAGCTTGCGCGCCTTCGCGAGCTTGTCCTGGACCTCGTCCTTCGTCTTGGCGGCCTTGGCGCGCGTCTCCTGAAGGGACTGCAGCTGTTCCCGCGCGGTCTCCCGTTCCTGTGCCAGCTCGCGCTGCTTACGCTGCATCGCCTCCAGCGCCTCGGCCTGCCTGCTGCTCGTACGGTCGAGCATTTCGGCCTGGCCGAGGTAGTCGTCCGGATCACTGGACAGGAACAGCTGCACGCTCGGGTCGATGCTGCCGCTGCGGTACTGCGCGGCCGCCAACGGGCCTATCTTCTCGCGTAGTTCGTTGATCTCCTGCTGCTTACGGCTGAGGCTGTCCTGTGCGCGGTCGACCTCGCGCTGCAGTTTCTTCTGTTCTTCGCGGATGGCGTTGTACTCCTCGGTGGGAGCCTCGGCCTCTTCGTAGAGCCGTTCCACTTCCTTGCGGACCTCGTCCACCGTGGGATTGGGGGCCGCCTGGCTCTGCGTCGGCAGGAGGCTGACGGCGCCGGCGGCCATGCCGAGCGTGGCGATCCGAGCGCGGCTGGGCGGCTTCGGCCGACGGTGCAATCCCATCGTGGAGTGACTCCTCTGCGCGTCTGCGGCCGAGCGACGGACTCCGGTCGTCGGGCGACACAAGTCAGCTTCGGCACGGTCCCCGTTGAATCCGGCGCCGGGCGCGGACCCGTGTGCACCCCCCGCCGCGGCTTCCAACCCCCCCCCCGGCCCCCCCCCACGCCGCCCCCCCCGGCGCCGGATTCAACGAACAGTAATAGAACTTAGTAGCTTCGTACTACGCATCGCAAGTGACTCCCGGTCACACCGGCATCGGAAGTCCCGTCGACGGCGTAGGCATACAGACCCGCGACCGGCGTCACCCGAGGCCTGGCGGGCAGGCGACCAGCAGCGGCAGCAGCGGCACTGCAACGACCGCGGCAGCCCCGGAACCCCACAGGGCCGGGTGCGGAGCCTTGCGCGGACCGAGGACTCGCTTCAGACGGATCAGCACGTTCTGGCCGCCCGCCGCCAGCGCACCCTTCGGAGTGCGGGCCGCCGCCATCTCGTACATCGCCGTGGCCAGCGCCTCGTGGGAGTGGCTGCGCAGTGCGCGGTCGTCCGCGACCATCTCCAGCAGGAGCGCCGTCTGCTCCCGCGCGTGCCGGGCCAGCGGCAGCCACCGGAACACCGAGTGGAACGCCTCCATGGCGGCCAGGAACAGATGGTGGCGACCGACGATATGGGCCTGCTCGTGCTCCAGCACGGCGGCGAGCTGCTCGGTTGTCAGCTCGCGTACCGCCGCGTCGCTGATCACGATCCGCGGATCACGGCCGGGCAGACAGTACGCCGCGGGCACGTGGTACGGCAGGACGGTGGCACTGAGCCGGGCCGAACGGCGGCCCACCAGGTCCACCGCCGTCCGGTGCTCCGTCCGCGCCCGACGGGCTCGTACGACGTGGAAGGCGAAGCTCCCGAGCAGGGCGATCCCGATGCCGGCGGCGGCGCCGACAGCAAGCCGGTCCGCGGTGTTCGGGTCGGGCTGGGCCGTACCCACGTTCACTCCGCAGATGTGCAGCAGCCCCACCAGCCCCGCGTGCAGGTGCTCGGCCGGCCTGGCCAGGCTGTACGCGGCCAGCGCGGCCCCGGTCGAGAAGGAGACCGCCAGGGCGTGCCACACAGCCGCCGCCAGCGCGGGGGCACGGTGCTGCCAGCTGCCGCGGAGCATGAGGCGCGGAGCCACGAACCCCACTGCCGCCGTGTAGCCGACCAGGGCCGGGGCCGCGTTCACGACTCGGCCTTGGCCTGTCGTCCCACGGTCCGCAGGGCCTTGCGCAGGGCGGCCTGCTCTTCCTCGGACATGTTCTCGACGAAGTGGACCAGCGCGGCCGGGCGGTCCTTGCTCTCCCCCAGGCCGTCCTCCATCAGTGCGGCGGCGTACGCCTCGCGGCTGCGCACGGGGGTGTACAGCCAGGCGCGGCCCTGCTTGCCGCGTACCAGCCAGCCCTTGGAATGCAGGATGTTGGTGACGGTCATCACCGTTGTGTACGCGATGGGACGGGTCTTGTTGATGTCGTCGACCACTTCACGCACCGTCGCCGGACGGTTCCACGTCCAGAGGCGATCCATGATCTCTGCTTCGAGATCCCCCAGCCGACGCATCGCCGTGATTTCCTTTCGCCACCGAGTACGCAACTCCATAGTAGAGGGCCGCCCCTGCCGTCCGACCACCCTTTGTCCGTTCTGCGCGGCCGTGGCTGAGGCGGAACAAGATGTTTGCGAACTGTGAAGTCCCCGGACATTCGGCGCGATTGGCCCCACATGACGGCCCTCGCGCCGTCATGTGGCTGGGTTCACGCAATGTTCTCCCGGGGCGGCGCACCGGGGCCTCACGGTCGGGTTAGGATCACAGCGTGATTACGGCCTGGTCTCCTTCTTGCGCGTCGTGGAGCCGCTCATCAGCGGCTCTGTGGCGTGTACTGGGGCTTGGCCTGTTCCTCTTCGGTCTGCTGTATACGCATGCGGCCAGTCCTGACACCTCGGTGAGTCACCTCGACTCCCAGAAGGGTGTTTCGGCGTCGGGCGCTCATCTCCAGCCCATCGCCGACCGCGAGTACGTTGCGAGTGCCACGTCGGCGCAGCCGATGGGCGAGCAGCGGGACGGCCATCACGACGGCCACGGACAGCTGCCCGCCGGTGAGAGTTGCGCGGTCGGGCAGCCCTCGCAGGCGCCCGCTGTGGCAGTGCCCTGCCTGTCTCCGCTGAGCTCGGGGAGCGGTGACGGGGGGACCGGCCCCGCATCCGCCCGTCACGCCGGCGTGGCACGGGACTTCGCGGCCGCGAGAACCGCAGCGGCGGATTCCTCAGTCCTTCGTATGTAGGTCGGCGCCTGACGAATCGGTCGACCCTGCCCGGGATACCCGGACTCGGCCCAAGGCCCCGTCACGCCTTCTCCCAGCGACCGATCCATGACCTCTGACCTCCTGCGGACCGCGCCCCACGGCGTGGCCCGGGGGACAGTCGACGGCTGTCGTTCTCACTCTCCCCTGATCCACCGCCCCCAGACCCTCACCGCCACGGATCCCGCATCCCCACGGATCCCGCATCCCCACTGATCCCACAGCCCACCGATCCCTGCCCCGACCGGGAGCGTTCCCGTCCGGGCAGTGACCGCCCCGCACGGAGGACCTGTGCCGCTCACCCCTGCCCTCTCCCGTGCCCAGACCGCATGGTTACGTCCGCTCCGGAGGAGCCTGCTCGTCCGGGGCACCCTGTTCTCCCTGTTCTCCCTGTTCTCCCTGCTGTTCCTGCTGCTGGCCTGCCTCGGCGATCAACGCCACATACCTGAGCCGTCCGTTCGAGGGGCCGCGGTCTCGAGTGAAGCCCCACGGCCCCTCGAGGGCTCGGACGGCGAGAACCTCGACGCGTCTGCCCGCGACCGGCTTCCCGACCAATGCCACGAACCCGGTCCGCCGCAGGCCCTCTTCCCACAGCCGTCCCCCCGAGTCCCGTCAGCCGCCGTCTCCGCGCTGTCGCTGACGGACGCCACATCACCTCCGGTGCACCAGCCCTCTGCCGCCGTCCGAAGACTGCTGCCGGGCGGCGGCCGGTCCGCTCTCACCGCCATCTGCAGGTGGCGCATATAGAGGCCGCCCCGCGGGTCCGGCCCTTGCCGACCCGCCGCGCGGCGCGCCTCGGCCGTCGCGCGAGATGAGCATCCGCACGCATCTACATCGATACGAGAGCGAAGACATGCACTCCGTGACCACGAGCGACCCCACCCCTGCCGGCTCCACGCTCCAGGGGCTCGTCGGCAACACACCCGTTCTGCAGATCTCCGAGCCCTTCACCGAGCCGGGCCGCGGCTTCTGGGCGAAACTGGAAGGCTTCAACCCCGGCGGCATCAAGGACCGTCCCGCCCTGCACATGGTCGAACGGGCCCGAGCGCGCGGCGACTTGCGGCCGGGACGCCCGATCATCGAATCGACCAGCGGCACCCTCGGCCTCGGCCTCGCCCTGGCCGGAATGGTCCATGGCCACCCCGTCACCCTGGTCACCGACCCCGGCCTCGAGCCGTCGATGAACCGGCTGCTCGCCGCATACGGCGCGACCGTCGACATGGTCCCCGAACCGCACCCGACCGGAGGCTGGCAGCAGGCCCGCCGCGACCGCGTCGCCGAACTGATGGCGGAACACTCCGGAGCCTGGTGCCCCGACCAGTACAACAACCCCGACAACGTCGCCGCCTACACCCCGCTCGCCCTCGAACTCGCCTCGCAGATGGGCCACATCGACGTACTCGTCTGCAGCGTCGGCACAGGCGGCCACTCCGCCGGCATCTCGCGCGTCCTTCAACAGCTGTACCCGGGGATGCGGTTGGTGGGCGTGGACACCATCGGCTCGACCATTTTCGGCCAGCCCGCACGGCCCCGCCTCATGCGCGGCCTCGGCTCCAGCATCTACCCGCGCAACGTGGCGTACGAGAACTTCAGCGAGGTGCACTGGGTGGCTCCCGGTGAGTCCGTCTGGGCCTGCAGGCAGTTGGCCGCCTCCCACTACGCCACGGGCGGCTGGAGCGTCGGCGCGGTCGCGCTGGTGGCCGGCTGGGTCGCGCGTACGACACCGTCGGGCGCCCGCATCGTGGCCATCTTCCCCGACGGCCCCCAGCGCTACCTGGAGACGGTCTACGACGACGAATACTGCTCGCGCAACGGGCTGTTGGGTGTGACCCCGGCGCCCGAACCGGACGTGGTCGGCCGCCCCGACGAGAAGGAGATCACCCGCTGGACCCGCTGCACGGCGGTCTCCGATCCGGTCGCTCTGATGACGGAGACCATCGCGGAGACGGATGGTTCGCGGTGAAGACGGCACTCACACAGATGCGCTCCTACGACCGGAGCGTCCAGCTGTTGATGGTGAACCAGTTCACCATCAACCTCGGCTTCTACATGCTGATGCCCTACCTGGCCGCCCATCTGTCCGGCACCCTCGGACTCGCCGGCTGGGTCGTCGGACTCGTCCTCGGCGTACGGAACTTCAGCCAGCAGGGCATGTTCCTGGTCGGCGGGACGCTCGCCGACCGCCTCGGCTACAAGCCGATGATCGTGGCCGGGTGCGTACTGCGCACCGTCGGATTCGCGACACTCGGCCTGGTGGACTCACTGGCCGCGCTGATCGCCGCGTCCGCGGCCACGGGACTCGCGGGGGCGCTGTTCAACCCGGCGGTCCGGGCGTATCTCGCCGCGGACGCGGGGGACCGCAGGGTGGAGGCGTTCGCGCTGTTCAACGTCTTCTACCAGGCCGGAATCCTGCTCGGCCCGCTCGTGGGCATGGTGCTGACCGGCGTGGACTTCCGTATCACCTGCCTCGTCGCCGCCGGAATCTTCGCGCTGCTCAGCATCGTGCAGATCCGCGCACTGCCCACCCGGCGGGCCGAGGACACCGCGGGCGAGGAGAGCAGCGGCCGGGACAGTGTGCTCGCCCAGTGGCGCGGCATCCTCGCCAACCGGCCGTTCCTGCTCTTCTCCGGCGCCATGATCGGCTCGTACGTCCTCACCTTCCAGGTGTATCTGTCCCTGCCGCTGGAGGTGCGCCGGCTCGGCGGGGACGGCGAGTTCGGGACGGCAGCGGTGGCGATGCTCTTCGCCGTCTCGGGACTGAGCACCATCGTCGGCCAGACGAGGGTGACCGCCTGGTGCAAGGCCCGCTTCGAGCCGGGACAGGCGCTGACCCGGGGGCTGGCCGTCATGGGCCTGGCGTTCGTGCCGCTGCTGGCGGCCACCGCCGTGCCCGTACCCGAGTCCGGTATGGCCCTGTGGCTGCTGGCGGCGGTGCCGCCGACGCTGGCCGCGCTGCTGCTAGCGATCGGCACGATGATCGCGTACCCCTTCGAGATGGACACCATCGTCCGCCTGGCCGGTGACCGTCTCGTCGCCACGCACTACGGGCTGTACAACACCATCTGCGGGGTCGGCATCACCCTGGGCAACCTGCTCACCGGCGCCGCGCTCGACGCGGCCCGCGAGGCGGGCATGCCCGCGCTGCCCTGGATCTCACTGTGCGCCCTCGGCCTCGCCTGCGCGGCCGCCCTGTACGGCCTGCACCGCACCGGCCGGCTGGCGACGCCCGAGCCCGAGCCACGGGCCGTCGCAGCCTGAGCCAGTTCGTTCCGCTCCGCGGACCAGGGGCGGGCGCCGCACGGCGCCCGCCCCTGCCGGGCCGCGCCCACCACAGGAGTGATCAATGCCCACCCCTGCCGTACCGGCACAGCAACCGACAGCGCTGCGGCTCCGCCCTTTTCGAGCGGTGCGCTACGACGAGGACCGTGTCGGTGATCTCGCCCATGTTCTGGCCCCACCTCATGACGAGCTCAGCCCGGAGCAGCTGCGAGCTCTGCGCGTCTACCCGCACCACATCGCCCGCCTGATCCACACGCACGATCCGCAGGCCGCCGCCCGGCAGCTGCGGCGCTGGCTGCACCGCGGCGTACTCCGGCGGGACGAGCGGCCCGCCGTCTACGTCTACCAGCAGCATCGGGGTGCCCGAATCCTGCAGCGCGGCCTGATCGGCGACCTCGTGCTGCCGCCTCCAGGCGGCAGTGCCGAAGGCGTGTTACTGCCCCACGAAGGCGTGTCTCACCATGTGGTGCGGCAGCGCGCCGCGCACCTGTCCGGCCTGCGCGCCCAGGTGGAGCCGCTGCTGCTGACGTACCGCGGTACGGAGTCGACGGCGGCACAGGTCATGCATCACGTCACCCGCCGTACGCCGACGGCGGTCGCCCGGCTCGGGGAGATCACCCACACGCTGTGGGCCTGTGACGTCGATGAGGAGGCCTCGCTGGTGCCCGGCGGCCTGCCCCGGAGCGGAGTCCTCATCGCTGACGGCCACCATCGGTACGCCGCCTGCCGACGCCTCGCCGCGGAGGCCGGGGGCTCGTGGGGGAGCAGCCTCGCGCTGCTCGTCGACACCGTCACCCATCCTCTGCGGCTCTCCGCGATCCACCGGGTCGTACCCGGGCTCGACCCGGAGAAGGCGGCCTCCGCGGCGGCCGGGGTGGCCCGCGTGCGGCCCCTGCCGGAAGGGCCACGACCACCTGGCCCGGGCGAGCTGGTCCTCGCCGGCGCGGGACAGGCATGGACGATCACCGAACCCGAGCCCGAGGCACTGCGCGAAACCCTCGCCACCCAGCCATCCGAGTGGGCCACGCTTCCCGCGGCCATCGGCGACCACCTGCTGCTGGCCGACGTCTGGTCGGTGCCCGACCTGCCGGGCGCTGTGCGGTACGTCCACAACGCGGACAGGGCGGTCGCGGACGTGGCCACACCCGGAAACGGCGTCGCCCTCCTGCTCCCCGCGATCACGGAGGATCAGGTGCGGGAGCTGGCCGGTGCCGGGGTGCTGCTGCCCCGCAAGTCCACCTCGTTCGGTCCGAAGCCGGCGGCGGGGCTGGCGCTCCGCGTCCTCGACCCGCGGTGACGGGCGACGGCTTCGCCTTCCAGGAGCCGCCCTCTCGCACGTCGTCGGCCGTGACCGACGTTACCGTCATTCAACTAACTGACTTAGTTGGCTAGGAGATAAGGTGTCGACCGGCCCAGGTACGGCCCGGCGTCCGAGCGGAACGGCACCCGCCGCTAGGTCCTGTCGTCAAATTCCCTCGGCTCGCCCGGAGGGCGGTATTTGGCGACAGGGCCTAGGGCGCCCCGGACCGGCGAAGGAGCTTACGGACCGCCGCAAGCCTCTTCCCGCCATCGCCCGGCAAGCGGCCCTCCGCGCGGGCCCGTGACCGCGGCACGCGACATTCACAGACGAGGAGAACCAGTGAGTCGCTCATCCCTTCTCGACCCACCTGCCGACACCACGTCGGCCGGCCGTCGCCGAATAGGCCGCCGTGCCGCGCTCGTTGCGGGAGTGGCGGGTGTCGGTTTCGGCGGCCTGTACCTGGTGGGCCTGCTGGCCTCCGGTGACGACATCCCCGAGGGCACCCGGGTGGGAGGTGTGGACATCGGGGGGCTGAGCCGTTCGCAGGCGCGCGAGAAGCTGGACAGCAGCCTGGGCAGGGCCTGGTCGGAGCCGGTCGAGGTGCGCGTGGGCGGCACTGTCAGCACCGTCGACGTGGCCGGCATCTCGCTGGACAGTGAGCAGACCGTCGCCCGTGCCGCTCAAGAGGGGTCCGACCCGTTCACCGTGATCGGCCGCCTGTTCACGAGCGGTGACCGGGAGGTCGAACCGGTGACCAGGGTGGACGAGGCCGCAGCCCGAGCGTCACTGGCCGGGAAGGCGAAGGCGTACAACCGGAAGGCACGGGAGGGTGATGTCACCTTCCATGCCGGCAAGCCGGTGGCGAAGCGGCCGGTCACCGGGAGGTCCCTGGACGTGGACGGCGCGATCGAGGCGCTGGCGGCGACGGTACCGGGCCAGCGGAAGGGGCCGGTGCGACTGCCGGTTCGCACGACAGAACCCCGGGTCGGCGCGGCGGAGGTGAACCGCGCGATGAAGCGGTTCGCCGGCCCGGCGATGTCGGCACCGGTCACCCTCACCGCAGGCGGCCGGAAGATCGAGATCAGCCCGTCGACGCTCGGCAAGCACCTCACCATGAAACCCGACGGGGACAAGGGACTGACCCCGGTCCTGGACGGCAAGGGGCTCCTGGCCGATCCAGTGGTGGCAAGTCCCCTCGCGCTCGCCACCGACAAGGCGGTCAACGCCAAGCTGCGGCTGGACGGCGGACGAGTGGTGGTGGCGTCGGACGGCGAGAGCGGACAGGAGGTCACGGCCCAGGCGCTCCGCAAGGCCGTACTGCCGCTGCTGACCAAGACCGGGACGGCCCGCACCGGGGCAGTGGCCACCGAGGGGGTGCGGCCGGAGTTGACCCGCGAAAACGTCGGACGTCTGGGCATCAAGGAGAAGATGTCGAGCTTCACGGTCAACTTCGAGCCCGAGGCCTACCGCGTCACGAACATCGGCCGCGCCGCGGAACTGATCGACGGGTCGGTCGTGCTGCCCGGTGACACCTGGAGCCTGAACGGCACCGTGGGTGAGCGGACCGAGGCCAACGGGTTCGTGGAAGGCATCATCATCAACAACAACCAGTTCGAGAAGGCGGCCGGAGGCGGCGTCTCCACGGTCGCCACCACGGTCTTCAACGCCGTCTTCTTCGCCGGCGTGAAGCCGGTGGAGTACGGGGCCCACTCGTTCTACATCGAGCGCTACCCCGAGGGGCGGGAGGCGACCGTGGCCTGGGGAAGCCTCGACCTGAAGTTCAGGAACGACTCGGGCAACGCCATCTACATCGACGCACGCGCCACCGACACCTCCGTCACGGTCACCTTCCTCGGCACCAAGAAGTACGACGAGGTCGAAGCGGTCAAGGGTCCGCGCACCAACGTGCAGCAGCCCGGAAGCCGTGAGGGGTCCGGGGAGAAGTGCGTGCCGCAGACCCCGCTCGAAGGCTTCGACGTCGCGGTCGACCGGATCTTCAAGAACGACGGCAGGGAAGTCGACCGGGAGACCTTCAAGACGCGGTACGTGCCCCGCGACGAAGTCACCTGCGCCTGAGGGCCGAGTGACGAGCGCCGGGCTCGGCGGCGCACTCCCCGGGGCCGGGACCTGCACGACAACTGCCTTGCCCGGGGCCCGGTCCGGCCGACCGGGGCCCGGACAATGACATGTCAGAGGTGCACGGCTTGATCGCACCAGCCGCACTACTCAACTACTAAGATGCTTAGAAGTGTAGTAGATTCCGGCTCGTGGACGCCGACACGCACTCAGTCGCACATCCGAGCCCTGCCCCGCCCGCCCGGAGTCAGCTCCCGACCGGGCCCTCGATTCCGGTGGCGGCAGCCGCCCACCTCCAGGAGCGCGGCGAACTGCGCATACGGGTCATGGAGCCCGACGATCTCCCGTTCGTGGTCGCCGAGCAGCGAAGGCACTTTCCCGACGGGTTCTTCGCCCGCCTGGGGCCGAGATTCCTCACCGCGTACAACCGCACCTACCTCACCGCTCCGGGCGCGCGTTCCTACACGGCGGAGAGCGGCGGGCAGCCGGTGGGCTTCCTCATCGGCGGGACCGACCCGGCGGCGCACCGCCGCCACGTGCTCCGCAGACACGGGCGCGGACTGCTGTTCCGGGCTCTGGGCAGCCTGTGTCTGCGGCCCCGTCTCATGCTGCATTTCGTCCGTACGCGACTGGCGCGCTACTGCCGCAAGCTGATACCGAACCGGGCGGCCCTGTCCGCTCCCACCGCAGGCCACGTCGGTGAAACCGCCGTTCTGGACTACGTCGCCGTGGTCGAGCACGCCCGCTCCCGGGGGGCGGGGGCCGCCCTGATCGCGCAGTTCGTACGGGACGCGGCCGAAGCCGGCTGCGCACGTGTCACGCTCGTCACCGCTGCGGAGGGCGGGGCGGGGCCGTACTACGAGCGACTCGGCTGGCAGCGTCGGGGAGAGATCAGCACGCCCGAGGGGCGACGCCTCCTCGCCTACGACTTCGCGTTGAACACAGGCCGACCGCAAGAGTGACACGGCGGCCCCGTCCGACCGGAACCATTCCCGTATCAAACGGCCGTGCCCGGCACGGTTGTCCCAGAAGCAGTCCGGAGATTCTCGCTTGACCAGCCACACCCCGGCCGCGGAGCGCATGCGCGCCGCGGCCCACCTCCACCACCCGAGCCGGGATACGGCGTCGTCGGCCCGCACGCGGAGCCGCGAGCGCACCCGTGGGGGAGTAGTCATGCTGCTCGCTGCCACGGCGCTTCTCGTCAGCGGCTGCTCGTCCTCGTCGGCATCAGGGGCCGCCTCGTCCACGCCGGGTGCCGACGGCCCCGACAGAACATCAGCGCTGCCCGACGCGACGCCCAGTCCGACCCCCACCCCTTCGCCCGCACCCTCCGTGGACGCTGCCGTGAAGGAGATCACCGACGCCCAGTGGTCCCGCATGGTGGCGGCGGACCTGTGGCGCAAGGGGTGTCCCGACGTCCGCGACCAGCTGCGCCGCGTGGAGATGAACTACGTGGGTTTCGACGGCAAGGTCCACCGAGGCGTCCTCGTGGTGAACGCCGATGTCACGGCCGGCGTCGTCCGCGTCTTCACGAAGCTCTTCGAGGAACGCTTCCCCATCCGCCGTATGGAGCCGATGGAGGCCTACGGCGGGGACCTGAACTCGAGCCTGCGCGCCGACAACACATCAGCGTTCAACTGCCGTCGGCCCGACCAGATCAACGCCCCGTTCAAGGAGTCCCCGCACGCCAACGGCCGCGCGATCGACATCAACCCCCTAGAGAACCCGTGGAAGGACCTGCGCACCAAGAACTGGTCGCCGAGCGCCAAGTACGCCGCTCGCACCGGGGGAAAGGGCAAGATCCTCGAGGGAGGCCCGGTCTGGCGGGCGTTCACGGCGGAGAGGTGGATCTGGCAGGACATCAAAGTGCCCGATTACATGCACTTCGACACCGGGTATCCGTCCAAGCCCTTCAAGGGGCTGTCCGCCGCCCCCTCCGACTCCTCGGGCTGAAGGGGAGGACACCGGTCGACCGCGTGAGCCGCCGGTCGGCGGCGCGGGAGTGACGTCCCCTGACGATCTTCCCCTTGTCGCCCCCCACGCGGGTACCTGTTGCGCTGTGCCCACCCAGCCTGGAAGAGAGACGATGAACCAGCAGAGGACGGGCCGTGCCGTCAACGATGGCGCCGCCATGGCGGCGCCGTTCGGAACCACCCAGGCGTAGGCACGGCACTCGACCTCCAGCACCACAGTCACGGCCAACCACGGACAATCGCGGCCACCCCAAGACGCGCCGCACGCCAGGGGAGCGAAGAGATGAACCACAGCGGCCGACACACCGAGCGCGGAGCGCAGACCGAGCACGCACAGCACGCCGAGCACGCTCGTCCCACTGAGCACGCTCAGCCCACGGAGCATGCAGAGCACGCAGAGCACGCCACCGCGCTACCCGGCGGACTTCAGGTTTCCCAGGACGGCTACACCATCGAGCTGAAGACCCCGCGCATCAAGGCCGGCGAGGAGGCCCCGCTGCGCTTCGTCATCACAGACGACAGGGGCAAGGCCGTCACCGACTACACGACGGTCCACGACAAGGACCTGCACCTGATCCTTGCCTCGCGGGACCTGAACACCTTCCGCCATGTGCACCCCGCCCTCGGGCCCGAGGGAAACTGGAGCATTCCCGTCGAGCTGCCCGCCGCGGGCGACTACCGCGTTCTCGCCGACTTCACCCCGGCCGGACAAGGAGCCAAAGCCCTGACACTCGGCGCGGACCTTGCCGTCTCCGGCTCCTACGAGCCTCATGACCTGCCCGCCCAGAAGCCCACGGCCGAAGTCGACGGCTACACCGTCACCCTCGACGGCGAGCTCACTCCCGGAACGATGAGCGAGCTGAGGCTGAGCGTGGCCAGGGACGGCAAACCCGTCAGGGACCTCGAGCCCTATCTCGGTGCCTATGGCCACCTCGTCGCCCTGCGCTCCGGAGACCTCGCCTACCTCCATGTCCACCCCGAAGGCGAGCCCGGCGACGGCACGACCGAGCCCGGGCCGGAGATCTCCTTCATGGCCGCCGCGCCCAGTCACGGCACCTACCGGCTCTTCCTCGACTTCAAGCACGCGGGCGTGGTCCGCACCGCCGCCTTCACCGTCCAGACCTCCGCCCACGCTCAGTGACACGGCCTTCGTTCCTCGTCAGGCGGTGAAGGTTCGCCGGAGCGAGCGACTCCGAGGATGAGGTGGACAAGCGATGGTGAAGGTTCCGAAACGCCGCGCGGTGCCCCCGGAGGACGGCCGGGGGCGAGCGGACCACCGGCGACGGGACCGGGCGGGGTTGCTGTGGTTGGATAGCTCGTCGCGGATCCGGTCCGCGATGGAGCCGGCGATCGTGATCTCGATCCCTGATCTCCCTGGCGGCCCGGCTGCGCGACGAGGAGTGACGCGGCGATGCCGGGGCGGCACCCCGACCCGGCACCGGGGCCCACCTCCGTCGGCCATCGATCCTCAGCCCAGGCCGAATCTCTCGGCGTGTACTTGCAGGCGGGGGACGTTCAGGCTGCGCAGGCCGCTGAGGACGGCGGAGGTCATGGCGGGCGGGCCGCAGACGTACACGTCGCGTTCGGTGATGTCGGGAACCAGGGCGCGCAGGCTGTCGGGCTCGAACGGCGGGGTTCCCTCTCCCGTGCGGCCGGTGAGCAGGTGCAGCCGTCCGCCGCGGTCCGCGAGCAGGGCTTGTACCTCGCCGGCCAGTACGGCGTCGTCCTGGCTGCGTACCCGGTAGAGCACGACGACGTCGCCGGCCGTTTGTTCCTCCAGCAGGGCTCGGACCGGTGTGATGCCCACGC
>NZ_RPDJ01000006.1 GCF_004023625.1 Streptomyces cavernae
TCTCCGTGAATGCTTTCCGGGTCATCCCGGTCACACATCACGAGAGCGGAACCGCCGGGCGGAATAAGCCCGGCCGTTCACAGCGTCCTCGCTGTGTATTTCTTCAAAGGAACCTCGACCATCAATCGATGGACGGGGTATCAACATATCTGGCGTTGACTTTTGGCACGCTGTTGAGTTCTCAAGGAACGGACGCTTCCTTTGTACTCACCCGAGAGACTCTCTCGCGGCTTTCCTCCGGGCGCTTCCCTTCGGTCTTGCGTTTCCGACTCTATCAGATCCTTTCGGACCCGATTCCCAGTCGGACTGGGTTGTCTTTGCGGCCGCTGGGCCGTTCCGACGTCTCAAACCTTAGCGGATTCTCCCGGCGATTCATAATCGCCTCTGCAATCGCATCCACGGAATTGAATTCAGGCATGCCGAATTCGACCCCGTTGGGAGATCGTGCTGGTGGTTTGGTTTGCCGCTTGAGCGGCGGGAGTGCTGCCGCAGAACCGTTACGGCCCCGTGGCAACTCGAAGTACTTTACGGACTCAGCGGGGTGATGTCAACAACCCCTGACCTGCGACTTCGGACGGCCTCTCGGGCCGGGCTTCAGTCGAGGTCGCTGAGCCGCCCCCCTGCGTCCGGCTGGGAGTCCTCCACCCGGCGCAGCAGCCGGGTCAGGACCTCGCCCAGTGTGGTGCGTTCCACCGGAGTGAGGTCCTGGAGCAGGTCCTCTTCGAAGACGCTGGCCTTGCGCATCGCCTCGAGCCACTTCTCGCGGCCGCCCGTCGTCAGTTCAATGATGACTCGCACCCGGTTGTTCCCGTCGCGCTCCCGGGTCACGAGCCCCTCGGTCACCATGCGGTCGATGCGATGGGTCATCGCGGCCGGCGTCAGGCCGAGGCGCTTCGCGAGGTCACTGGGGCCCATGCGGTAGGGCGGGCCGGAGAGGACGAGGGCCTTGAGGACCTCCCACTCGGCGTTGCTGATACCGAGGTTGGCGGTCTGGCGGCCGTAGGCGACGTTCATCCGGCGGTTGAGGCGACCGAGGGCCGAGACGATCTTCTCCACCTGGGGATCGAGATCCTTGAACTCCCGCTGGTAGACCGCGATCTGCTCTTCGAGCGTCGGCTCCTCGACGCCAGGGGTGTCGCCCATGGCCGAAGTATGACATGCAGGCGCTTGGCGTCGAAGTCCTTCGAGGTGTACTGTTCAGAGTCTTAAGTTTTAGCTTCGAAGTCTTCAGACTTCAGTCCTGAGGAAGGTGAACGTGACGAGGGGGGTGGGCGCGGTGATGCGCCGGATTCATGTGGGCAACGGACTCAGTGCCTTCGGCCTCGGCTTCACCGTCCCGTATCTGTACGTCTATGTGGCACAGGTGCGGGACCTGGGTGCCATGACCGCGAGTCTCGTACTCGCCGTCTTCGCCGTGGCCGCGTTGATCGTGCTGCCTTTCGCCGGGCGGGCCATCGTCCGGCGCGGCCCCCTGCCGGTGCTGATCGCCGCCCTGCTCACGGCCGCCCTCGGTGCGCTCAGTCTGGGCGTGGCGAGCACAGCGGCGGCGGTGCTGCTGTCGGCGGGGGCGCTCGGTGCGGGGCAGGCCGTGATGCAGCCCGCGCTCGCGACGATGATCGTGGACTGCTCGCCGGCGGGCACCCGCTCGCGGGCCTTCGCGACGCAGTTCTTTCTGCAGAACCTCGGGCTCGGTGTGGGCGGTCTGATCGGCGGCCATCTTGTGGACGCCTCTCGCGCGAGCTCCTTCACGCTGCTGTTCGCGATCGAGGCGGCGATGTTCCTGGTGCTCGTCGTGATCATGGCAACGGTCCGGGTGCCGCAGGCACCGCGGATCGCGGGTTCGGTCACGAAGGGCAGGGGCAGCTGGCGTCAGCTGCTGAGGAACCGGGCCATGGTGCAGCTGTGTGTGCTGGGGTTCGTGCTGTTCTTCGCCTGCTACGGCCAGTTCGAGTCGGGACTCAGTGCGTACGGCGTCGAGGCGGCCGGGATATCCACCTCCGCGCTCGGTACGGCGCTGGCGGCGAACACCGCGGTGATCGTGGTGGCGCAGTTCGCGGTGCTGAGGTTCGTCGAGCGCCGCAGGCGCTCCCGGGTGATCGCCGCCGTCGGGCTGATCTGGGCCCTCGCCTGGCTGACCGCCGGATACGCGGGCCTGGCGAACGCCGGACAGACCATGGCGACCGCGGCGTTCGTGTCCACGTACGCGCTGTTCGGGCTCGGTGAGGCGATGCTGTCGCCGACCGTCGCCCCGCTGGTCGCCGATCTGGCACCGGACGGGATGGCGGGGCAGTACAACTCCGCCTTCGCCCTGGTGAAGCAGCTCGCGCTGGCCGTCGGGCCCGCGGTGGGCGGACCGCTGGGAGCCTCCCTGCACGCGCCGTACATCGTGACCTTCCTGCTCATGTCCCTGGGCATCAGCGTCCTGGCGATACGGCTGGGGCGGCAGCTGACATCCCTGCAGAACCAGCCGTCGTCGGCGCCCAGCCGTGTGGTGGCCCGGGGCGGGACACCGGCGGAGCTGTCGTCCCGCGCCTGACGGTCATCGCGTCCGGCGGACCGAGGGCAACCCGGTCCGGTCGGACGGCTCTCAGCAGGGTCGGCGCGAAAGCTCGTCAGCCGGGTCGCCGCCGCTCAGGTCTCCTTCGGCAACGCGAACTCGCACCACACGGCCTTGCCGCCGTCCGGCACCCGTCGTGCGCCCCAGTTGGAGGCGATCGTGGCGATGATGGCGATACCGCGGCCGTTCTCGTCGCCCGGTTCGGCCCTGCGGCGGCGCGGCAGGTGGTCGTCGCCGTCCGTCACCTCGATGATCAGCCGGCGGTCGGTGCGGCGCAGGCGCAGCCGCATCGGCGGGGTGCCGTGCTGCAGGGAGTTGGCTACCAGTTCACTGGCCGCGAGGACACCCAGGTCATGGAGCTCCCTGGGGAAGCGCCAGCTCGTCAGGACGCCGGAGGCGAAGGCACGCGCGCGGGGTGCCGCTTCCACACCGCCGAGCAGTTCCAGGGCGGCGTTGCGGAAGAGTTCTCCGTCGGGGCCGGTGCGGGCCGGGTGCTGGAGGACGAGGACGGCGACGTCGTCGTCGTGGTCGGCCTTGACGCCCGCCGCCCGGACCAGTCGGTCGCAGACCACCTGGGGTGTGCCGGTGGCGTCGACGAGGGCGTGCTCCAGGGCGGCGATCCCCTCGTCGAGGTCCTCGTCGCGGCGCTCGACCAGGCCGTCGGTGTAGAGGACCGCGGTGGAGCCGGGGCCGAGCGGCACGGAACCCGAGGTGTGCATCCAGCCGCCGGTGCCGAGCGGCGGTCCGGTGGGTTCGTCGGCGCGCAGGACATGGCCGGTCTCGTCCCGCACCAGGATCGGGAGGTGGCCGGCGGACGCGTAGACCAGGCGGCCCTCGTTGGGGTCGTGGACGGCGTAGACGCAGGTGGCGATCTGGTTGGCGTCGATCTCCGCGGCCAGGCCGTCCAGCAGTTGCAGCACCTCGTGCGGCGGCAGGTCCAGGCGGGCGTACGCGCGGACCGCGGTGCGCAGTTGGCCCATGACGGCCGCGGCGCGCACCCCGCGCCCCATGACGTCGCCGATGACGAGGGCCGTGCGACCACCGCCGAGGGTGATCACGTCGTACCAGTCGCCGCCGACCGCTGTCTCCGTACCTCCGGGGTGGTACGTGGCCGCGATGCGCAGGTCGTCGGGCTGCTCCAGTTCCTGCGGCAGCAGGGAGCGTTGAAGGGTGACGGCGGTCTCGCGCTGGGTGCGCTCGCTGGCGCGCAGCCGTTCGGCGGCCTCGGCGTGGTCGGTGACGTCGGCGGCGAAGATCAGGACACCTTCACCCTCAAGGGTGACGGGGGTGCAGGTGAAGGTGTACGAGCGCCCGTCGGGCGCCTTGCGCGACTTGACGGTGCGGGGCTTGGCGCTGCGCAGGACCTGGTCGAGCAGCGGGAGCAGGCCGAGGGTCCGGAGTTCGGGGAGTGCCTCGCGGGCGGGCGCGCCGGGCGGTCGGACGCCGAAGGCCGCCGCATAGGCGTCGTTGACGTAGGCGATGCGGTGCTCGGGGCCGTGCACCAGGGCGACGAGGGCGGGGATGCGGTCGAGGACCTCGCGGACCGGCAGGTTCTCGACCATGGGGCCGAGCGATTCGTCGCCGGTCAGCTGTTCGGCGCGGGCGGCGGGTACGGAGTCCACTCGTGGTGCCGGGGAGACGCCGTGGTCGGTCCGCGCTGCGGCGCGGCGCTGCGTTCCGGGGAGCCGGGCGCTCCAGCGCGTGAAGTTCACTGTGGGACAAGCCTCGTGGAGGTCAAGGGGCGGGCGATTCAACATGCGGCCCGCCCATGGTCAGGGACCAGTCTGGCCGACCGGAACGGCATCCGTCAGACGTCGCGTGTTACGGCGGAGTTCCGAGCTCCGGTCAGGACGACCCCTTCGGGTGGTGCGGGGGCTTTCCACCGGCCGCAAGTTCGAACTCCGCACGGGGATGTTCGAGTGAGCCCAGGGAAACGATCTCCCGTTTGAACAGACCCGACAGCGTCCATTCGGCGAGCACGCGGGCCTTGCGGTTGAAGGTCGGCACCCGGCTGAGGTGGTAGACGCGGTGCATGAACCAGGCGGGATAGCCCTTGAGTTTGCGCCCGTAGACGTGTGCGACGCCCTTGTGCAGCCCCAGCGAGGCCACGGAGCCGGCGTAGGAGTGGGCGTAGGTCTCGAGCGGTTGGCCGTGCAGTGAGCGGGCGATGTTGTCGCCGAGGGTCTTGGCCTGGCGGACCGCGTGCTGGGCGTTGGGCGCGGTCTCTCTGCCGGGCTCGCCGGCGGTGACGTCGGGGACGGCGGCGGCGTCGCCGGCGGCCCACGCGTGTTCTACGCCCTCGATGGTCAGCTCGGCGGTGCACTTGAGGCGGCCGCGCTCGTTCAGCGGCAGATCGCTGGCGGCGAGGATGGGGTGCGGTTTCACGCCGGCGGTCCACACGACCGTGCGGGTCGGGAAGCGGGCTCCGTCGCTGAGGACGGCGATCCGGTCCTCGCAGGA
The DNA here is from genome assembly GCF_004023625.1 of Streptomyces cavernae. GTDB lineage: Bacteria > Actinomycetota > Actinomycetes > Streptomycetales > Streptomycetaceae > Streptomyces > Streptomyces cavernae. The sequence goes on from NZ_RPDJ01000006.1 coordinate 5,018, forward strand.
CTCCAGGCGGGTCTCCAGCCGGACGTCGATGTTGCGGCGGCGCAGTTCGCGGACGGTGTAGCGGCCCATCTCCTCGCCCACCTCGGGCAGGATGCGGTCGCTGGCCTCGACGAGGATCCACTTCATGTCGGCGGGCGTGACGTTGTGGTAGTAGCGCGCGGCGTAGCGGGCCATGTCCTCCAGTTCGCCGAGCGCCTCGACGCCCGCGTAGCCGCCGCCGACGAAGACGAAGGTCAGCGCCGCGTCACGGATGGCGGGGTCGCGGGTGGAGGAGGCGATGTCCATCTGTTCGATGACGTGGTTGCGCAGGCCGATGGCCTCCTCGACGGTCTTGAAGCCGATCGCGTACTCGGCGAGACCGGGGATCGGGAGGGTGCGCGAGATGGAGCCGGGCGCGAGGACCAGTTCGTCGTAGGTCATCCGGATCGAGCCGGTGCCCTCCTCTTCGGTGGCGAGCGTGGTGAGGGTCGCGGTGCGCTTGGCGTGGTCGATGGCGGTGGCCTCGCCGATCAGGATCCGGCACTGGTCGAGGACGCGGCGCAGCGGTACGACGACGTGACGTGGCGAGATCGAGCCGGCGGCCGCTTCCGGCAGGAACGGCTGATAGGTCATGTACGGGTCGGGTGTGACCACGACGATCTCCACCTCGCCGCTCCTCAGCTCCGCTTTGAGCTTCCGCTGGAGCCGCAGCGCGGTGTACATCCCGACGTAGCCGCCGCCGACCATGAGAATGCGCACAGGTTCCTTCACCATCCCATGACGCACCCGGCTCCGGCGTTTGTCCACAGTCCCGGCAATTTGTGTGACCGGAACTCTTCGGTCCACAGGGTTGGCCGAATCTCCCAAGCTCCGGAAAAATCCGCAGGTCAGTCGGGATGTGGGGGGTATGGAGATTGGCGCAATCGGGACACATGCGGCTCGTGGTCCGATCGGGGGGCACGCCGTGCGGAACCTGCCCCTTCTGAATTGACCCTGGCTCAACTATGTTCGTGTGTCGTCGGAGTGTAGGGGGATGCACTCGGCGGGTTCGGGGGACGGGCCTGCACGCAATGCATGATCCGCGTGCTCCGACTTCCAATGGCGGGGAGAGTCTCCGGGGGGAGACGTCATTACCGGGGGAACGTTATGCACATTCAGGACACTCATTGGTCGTCCGCATCCACGCTCGGTTCCGGCACGGCACTCGGTTCCGGGGCAACGGTCGGTACGACGAGCATGAACGGCCGGGACGGCTCACGCAGCACACCGCTGCGCGTCGACGCCCAGCGCAACCTCGAGCACGTACTGCGCGCGGCACGGGAGGTCTTCGGCGAGCTGGGATACGGCGCGCCGATGGAGGACGTGGCACGCCGGGCCCGGGTCGGGGTCGGCACGGTCTACCGGCGCTTCCCGAGCAAGGACGTGCTGGTGCGGCGGATAGCCGAGGAGGAGACCTCTCGGCTGACCGACCAGGCACGGGCGGCGCTCGGTCAGGAGGACGAGCCGTGGTCGGCGCTCTCGCGTTTCCTGCGGACGTCGGTCGCCTCGGGCGCGGGGCGGCTGCTGCCGCCGCAGGTGCTGCGGGTCGGCGTCGCCGACGACTCGGTGGCCGTACGGGACGAGACGCGGGTCGCGCCGCACCGGCCCGCCGGGCCGGAACTGCGGCTGGTCGAACAGCGGACACCGTCGAGCGAGGAGGGGGTGGTCGCGGACGACGCGGGCGCGGCCGAGCTGCTCGAGGTCGTCGGCCGGCTCGTCGACCGGGCCCGGGCGGCGGGCGAACTGCGTCCGGACGTCACGGTGTCCGACGTCCTGCTGGTGATCGCCACGGCGGCGCCGTCGCTGCCGGACGCGGCGCAGCAGGCGGCGGCCTCGGCGCGGTTGCTGGACATCCTGCTGGAGGGCCTGCGCTCGCGGCCGTCCTGACCGTCGGCTCCGGGTGGGCACCGCAGCGACCACACCGGCCACACGGAGCACGGGCCGGGGGGGGCCCCCGGGGCGGGGGGGGCCCCGCCCCCCCCCCCCCCCCCCCCCGGGGGGGGGCCCCCCCCCCCCCCCCCCGGGGGGCCCCCCCCGGCCCTGCTCCGTGCGTCTCCATGGGCTCCTCTGTTCGAGCGATGCCAAGCGCGGTCGGGCAGGGAGAGGCTCCACCAACGGGTGAATCACACGCACCGCAGGGCGGAGCCGCTCGGACGAGTGGTTGGCCCGTTCGGGCGAGGGGATGCCGGGGAATCGTATGGCAGTCTTTCCCGGTGTTCGGGTCGTATGTGCAGGCAGGGGCTGTCCTCGATGGGCGTTGACGGGCGGGAGGAGTCGCAGGAGGAGGCGCTCTGCGTCCCCGGGGCCGTAGGGCGGGCGCCGAGACCGGGCGCCTCGGGCATCTCGGCCGACGACGGCATCGTGACCGTCCCCGCACAGCGCGAGGGACGTACGGAACATGTGCCGCCGCCGTCGGACGGCGACCTGATCGAGCGGATGCGGTCTGGCGACGACACGGCGTACGAGGAGCTGTACCGGCGCCACGAGGGCGCGGTGCGCCGCTACGCGCACACCTGTTGCCGTGACGCGCACACGGCCGACGACCTCACCGCCGAGGTCTTCGCCCGCATGTTGCAGGCGGTGCGCGGCGGCTCGGGCCCCAAGCACGCCGTGCGCGCGTATCTGCTCACCTCCGTACGACGCGTCGCGGCGCACTGGACGACGTCCGCGAAGCGCGAGCAACTGATCGACGACTTCGCGGTCTTCGCCGCCCAGTCCACGCGCGACTGCCCCGACGACGGCCGGCTCGGCCCCGGCGCGGACGTACGCGCACCGGGCGCGGACGTGCGTGCGATGCACGCCGCCGAGAAGTCCCTGGCCATGCGGGCGTTCCGTTCGCTGCCGGAGCGCTGGCAGGCCGTGCTGTGGCACACCGAGGTCGAGGACGAGTCGCCGAGCGAGGTCGCCACCCTGTTCGGCCTGGACGCCAACGGAACGCGCGTGCTCGCCAGCCGGGCCCGCGAGGGTCTCAAGCAGGCCTATCTCCAGGCCCACGTCAGCGCCGCCCTCGCCACCGACGCGGACTGCGCCGGCTACGCCGACCGGCTCGGCGCCTACGCCCGCGGCAGCCTGCGCACCCGAGCAGAGCGGGGACTGCGCAAGCACCTGGCGGAGTGTGCCAAGTGCCGGCTGGCGGCGCGCCAGATCGAGGACGTGGCCGTGGGGATCCCTGCTGTGGTACCGATCGCGGTGATCGGCTGGTTCGGCACCGCCGGGTACGGAAAGGTCGCGGCACTCGTCGGCGGTTCCGTGGGCGCGGTGGCCGGGGGCGCGGTGAGCGGGGGCGCGGTGAGCGGGGCAGCAGCCGGCGGCACGGCGGCCGGCGGCGCGGTGACCGGAAGCGGCGGCGCGGTGACCGGAAGCGCGGCAGCAGGCGGCACGGCGGCCGGAAGCGCGGCGGTCGGCGGCACAGCGGCCGGAAGCGCGGCAGCCGGCGGCGCGGGTGTCTGTGTTGTGCCGGGCGGTGGTCCCGCCGTGGCGGGCGGCCGGTCGCTGATCTCGCAAGGGCTGGGAATCCCCGCGAAGGCGGGGGTGGCGGCGAGCGTCGTGGCGGTGACCGCCGCCGCGATGGTGCTTTCGCTGGCGACCAGGGACAGTCCCCCGGGGCGAGCGCACGCCGGGCCGCCGGTGACGCAGCCGGACGGACCCGGACGGGCCCGGCTCCCGCTGCCGCCCAGGAGGAACCCCGAGGCAGCACGGGAGAAGTCCGACGCCGGACGTGCGGAGCGCGGACCGAGCGACTTATCGGCGCCCTGTGCGACGGAGCGGGTTCGCGCCCCCGCGGCGGCACGGCCGCTGCCTCCGGGACCGTCCGCTTCGGTGGTCTCCGACCGGAACGGGCGGGGACTCGCTCCCACCAGACACGTCACCGGGCGGGGGAAGCTGCTCGCTGAAAACGGTCGGGCACCGGCCGGGCACGGCGAACCGGCCGCGAAGCCGAAGTCCGTCCACGGGACCGGTGAGGACGCCCCCGAAGTCGTCGAGAACTCCTCCGAGGTCGGTGGGGACACCACCGAGGTGGGCTCACCCGCGGGCGGTGAGGACACCCCTGCGGCGGGCAAGGCGCGTCGCGGCCCGTCGATCGCCGAAGGTGCGGGGGCTGCCGGGGCTGCCGGGGCCCCGGGCAGGCCCGAGGGCGACTGCCCCTCGCCCGGCGGCGCATCGGCCGCCGACGGCGATGCGGGCCACGACCACGGCCGGGACCGTTCCCCCGCCGGGAAGCGGAAGAAGGACCGGAACGGACGGTCCCCGCTGGTCGAGGGCGGCGGACCGGCCGTCCCCCAGGTCAAGGACGGCGGCCCGCGGGCCCCGCACCCGAAGAAGGGAGCGGCCCCGCACCCGAAGAAGAAAGCGGTCCCCCACCCGAAGAAGGGGGCCCCGAACCGGAAGAAGGGGGCGGCCCCGCGCCCTGAGAAAGGGGCCCCGCGCCCGAAGAAGAAAGACGGTGCACCCGCGCTCCCGCCGCCCGTCGGCCGTGAGGGTCGCAAGCCGCCCGGAGGCGGGGGCTCCACTCGCGCCCCACGCCCCGGGCCGGATCCGGCGACGCGGCCCGGCGAGACGAAATCGAAGGGTTCAGCCGTCCGCGGCCGGGACCGCGGAAGGAAGCCGAGCGAGACGTCCGTCGATCTCCCGCAGCACGTCGCCGGTGGCAAGGGCGGCTCCCGCCGCGCGCTCGGCCTCGAACCGTGAGCGTCCCAGCGCCGTGATCGCGGCCTCCTCGGCTCTCCGGAGCGCCCTGCGCTGGGGCATCGGGAGCGGGTGGCCGTCCCGCCGAGCGGTCGCGGCGGCCAGCAGCCGGCTCGCGCGCGCATGGTCACCGAGGCGGCTGAGGATCTGCACGGCACCGTCGACCAGCCCCGCCGTGATCACATCCGAGCAGCGGCTCTCGACCGCCTCGCTCAGCGCGTCCCTCATCTGCGCCAGCGCTCGCTCCGGCTGCGACTCGGCGGCCGTGATCAGCGCGCCCAGCCCGTTCAGCCCTGCGATGAACTGCGGCGGCGGTGTGCCTCGTACGAGTTCGGCCCGCGCCTGGTCACACAGCTCACGGGCCCGGGCGATCTGCCCGTCGTCCAAGGCCAGCTGGGCGTGCATCAGCCGGACGAAGGCCCGGGAGTCCGCCACGCCATGACGCTCCGCCGCCGCGCTCGCCTCGTCCAGCGCGGTCAGCGCACCGTCCCGGTCGCCCGCGTAGTACGCCATCTCGGCGAGGCGGGCCAGCAGGATCGGTGCCTCGGCGAGCGCGCCCACCTCGTAGGCGAGCCGGAGCGCCTCCTCGTACTCCGTCTTCGCCTCGTCGAAGCGACCGTGTGCCAACGCCACCTCTCCGGCCGTTCCGCACACCTGCGCGCGCAACCAGCGGTCTCCGGTCCTGGCGCTGATGGCCCGCAGTTCGGCCACGTCGTCGTCCACTCCGTGCGCACCGCCCGGCGTGGTGTCCATGGCCATGTGGGTACGGAACATCAGGCTGACGCCGACACTCCAGTCGTCTCCGTGGCGGCGGCAGTTCTCGATCGCGGCGTCGACGAGCGGCCGGACAGCCGTCGGGCCGTCCAGGATGTACGCGGTCAGTGGCCACATCAGTCCCGGAAACCTGGCCGAGTCCGGTCCCTGCCGCTCGAAAGCCGCCCGTACGCGCCCGACGTACTCCCGCGCCCGTGCGTCCTCCGGCACCCCGATCGCACCCGCCTCTGCGACCAGGAAGAGATGCAGCAGCCGCAGCTGCATACGCGCCCGGTACCGGGGGTGCGAGACGGGCTCGGGATGGTCGAGGAAGGCGTTCATCGCGGCGAACCCGCCGAACGATGTCGCGGAGACGTTCCCCGCATCCGGCGACCGCGGTCCCGCTTCCGCCTGTGGGCCCGGCACCGCACCCGCGTCCGACCCGGTCCTCGCGTCCGGCGCCGGATTCCGCTCCCGCTCCAGCGGCCGTCCGTCCCGGGCGGCCGCGTCCGCGTCAGCTCCCAGGAGCAGGATCTGGTTCACCCACTCCGTGGCCTCCCGGCGGAAATTGCGCAGCCACCAGAACCACCCCGTGGCGAGGGCGAGTTGGGCCGCCGTCTGCTCGTCGCCGGAGGACGTCGCGCGCAGCAGGGCGGTGCGGATGTTGTCCAGCTCCCTCTCCAGGCGCTGGATCCAAGGGAGTTGGTCGGCCGAACGCAGTCGGGGATCGGCCTCCTCCACCAGGGCGAGGACCCAGTCGCGGTGCCGCCGCTCGGCCGCGGTACGCAGCTCTGGGACCTCGGCCGCGCGCTCGGTGGCGTACTCGTGGATCGTCTCCAGCATGCTGTAGCGCATACCGCTCCGCCCGCGCTCGCACGGGGCCGCCACGATCAGGGACTTGTCGACGAGCGCACCCAGGAGGTCGGCCGCGGGACCGCTGCACACCGCCTCAGCCGCCGTGAGGTCCCAGCCGCCGGCGAACACGGAGACCTCGCGCAGCGCCGTCCGCTCCCGCTCGTCGAGCAGGTCCCAGGACCAGTCGACGACCGCGCGGAGCGTCTGCTGGCGGGGCAGCACCGTACGGCTCCCGGAGGTGAGCAGCCGGAAGCGGTCGTCGAGCCGGTCGGCGATCTGCCGTGGGGTGAGCAACCGCAGCCGCGCGGCGGCGAGTTCGATGGCCAGGGGCAGACCGTCGAGCCGGCGGCAGATCTCGTCGACCGCCTCCGGGTCGTGGAGTTCCCCGGCGTCGGGACGGACCGCCGCCGCGCGCTCCATGAACAGCCGGTGCGCCGAGTCGGGTCGCAGGGGCTCGACCGGGCGCACGCTCTCGCCTGGCACGCCCAGGGGTTCCCGGCTGGTGGCGAGGACGGTGAGGCCGGGGCAGTGCGTCAGCAGTGTCTCGGCGAGTTCGGCCGCCGCGTCGATGACGTGTTCGCAGTTGTCGAGGATCAGCAGGTGGCTGCGCGGGGCGCAGTACTCGACGAGCAGGGCGATCGGGTCGTCCTGTGGAACGGCCAGGTCGCCTGTCATCAGCACGGTCTCGCGCAGGCCGAGGGCGCTGACGACCGCATCCGTCACCGCCTCCGGACGGTCGAGCGGGGCCAGTTCGACCAGCCATGCCTGCTCCAGCACGGCGGCGGCTTCCTCGGCGAGGCGGGTCTTCCCCGAGCCGCCCGGTCCGGTGAGCGTGACGAGGCGGGCTTTGCGCAGGTCTGAGCGGATGGCGGCGAGTTCGGGTTCCCGGCCCACGAAAGAGGTAAGCCGCGGACGGAGGTTGCCGTTCCGCCGGGCCGCCGGACCCGCGTCGGAGCCCCACGTCGGCGTGACGCCGCCGCTCCGCCGTTGACGGGGCCCGGCCCCGTCAACCGTTGTACTGGGGCGCGTTGTCCGGGGCCGGGCTTCGGGGGGCCGTGCTTCCGAAGACCGTGCTGCCAGAGGCCGTGATCCCAGGAACCGCGCTTCCGGGGACCGTACTGCCAGGGGCCGTGCTTCCAGAGACCGCGCCTCCGGGGACCGCGCCTCCGGAAGCCGTGCCTCCGGGCGGAGCAACTCCGCGTGCAGTGCCCGTAGTTCCGGCCCGGGGTCCGTGCCGAAGGTGTCGGCGAGGGTCCGGCGCAGTTCCTCGTAGGCGCCGAGGGCGTCCGCGGTGCGGCCCGTCGTGTGGAGGGCCCGGATGAGGAGGGCGTGCAGCGGTTCGTCGTACGGGTGTGTCGCGGTGTGTTCCATCAACTCCGGTATGACCTCGTGGGCTCGGCCGCAGAGCAGGTCGGCCGCGACCCGGTCCCTGATCGCCTCCAGGCGCAGTGCCTCGGGACGGGCGGCCGCCGTGCGGTCGGGGAGGTCGGCCAGGGCGGGCCCGTACCAGAGGCCGAGGGCTTCGCGCAGGGTGCGGGCCGCTGCCTCGGGGGCGCCGGCGACCAGGGCGGCCCTGCCGTCACGGGCGAGGCGTTCGAAACGGTGGAGGTCCACGTCTTCGGGCTGGGCGGCGAGGCGGTAACCGCCCGGTTCCGAGGTGATGGCGTCCTTGCCGAGGGCCCTGCGGAGGCGGCCGATCAGGGCCTGGAGGGCGGCGGGGGCGTCGTGCGGCGGGCTGTCGGGCCACACCTCGTCGATAAGTGTCTGCCGGCCCGCGGTGTGGTTCGCCCGCTGGGCGAGGGCCGTGAGCAGAGCGCGCAGCCGGGGCCCTCCCACCCCGACGGGAGCCCCCCGCTCATCCTCGGCCCGGGCCACCCCCAGGATCCTGTACCGCACCCACCCATTGTCCCCGTCGCGCACCGCGCCACACGCAGGCGGCCTGTCCCCGCCCGGTCAAACCCTCCGCGCCCCCGCGCCCAACGCCCCCCGCCGAGGCGTGATGCCCGCCGGAACGGCCCGAGCCCGCGCCGGCATCCCCGTCCAGCACGTCCCCCGCCGCGCCAGCAAACGCTGCAACCACAGCTCCAGCGACACCAGATCCGCCAGCCCGTCCAGTGGCAGCGCCTCCCCCTCCGCCGCGCCCCGCAGCGCCTTGCGCACCACCCGGGCCTCGACCAGCCCCGCCTGTGCCAGCAACGGCGTGTCGAACAGAGCTATCAGGGTGTCCACCGACATCCGCAGTCCGGCCCGCGCCGCGGCCGCGGACGAGGCGTTGGAGGGCGCGCCCCACCCAGGGGGGAGTTCGCCGACGCCCGCCCCCTCCAGGACCGTGCGGAGGATCACCGCGCGCGCCCCGGGCCGCACCCGCAGGGCCTCGGGCAGCGCCCGGGAGGCCCGCACGACCTGGTTGTCGAGGAACGGCGCGTGCAGCCGCTGGAAGCGGATCTCCGCGGCCTGCTCCAGGACGCGGAGGTCTCCGGCGTGCCGGGCCAGCGCGGCACGGGCGCGGAAGTCGCCGGGGCGCTGTCCGGGACCCACCACGGGACGATCCAGCGCGCTGTGCAGACGAACCGATACTTCGGCCAGCGCCTCCCCGGTCAGCCAGCGCGCCGCGGGCCCGGGTCTGCCCCAGGTGAGCGCGGCCAGTGACGCCCCGACGGCGCCTCCGGGCTCGTCGAGCCGCTGGTGGAGCAACCGGTCGGCGAGTGTGTCGATCCCGGTCTTGTAGGGCGTGCGCGCCAGTTTGCGTGCGGCCGCGTAGACGCGCGCGGGCACCATGACGGAGCCACCCTCGGCCTTCGCCAGCGCGGCGACGGGGCGCACGAGGTGGCGGCGTTGGCGGTCCATGAGGAGGTCGGCGAGGCGGGCGGGGTGCGCGTCGAGGACCTGCCGGGCGCCGTAGCCGGTGAAGTGGTCGGCGCTTCCGGAGGCGAGCCGGGCCCGGTGCCGGGCGGCGGTCACCAGGGAAGGGCCCGGTTCGTCGGTGAGCGGGCCCTCCAACTCGGCGTAGGGGAGCGTCTCCTCGCCCCCGGCGACGACCACGTGGTGGAGCCGGGGGTTGGCGGCGAGGGAGCCTGCGCGCTCGAGTTCCGCTTCCCGGCCGCGTACGGCCAGGTCGTTGAAGGTGACCGCGAGGAGGCGTTCACCGGCGCCCGTGCCGTGCCCGAGGACCGTGCCCGGCATTCCGGGCAGACCGGCGGCGAGCAGGGCGAGGGTGCCGGAGGCGGGTCCGCCGGAGAGGTCGGCTCCGATGCCGGGGACGGGCATCCCGCGCGCGGCGCGCCGCTCGGCGGGTCCCATGCCGGGCACCGGCCCGGGGTCGATGTCGGCTCCGGGCACGTGCCGGGGCGCGGCGAGCCGGGCCCGTACGGCCTCCACCAGGGCGTCGCGTATGGCGTCCACGGCGCTGTCGGCGTCGGCGGGAGGTGCGGCGACGGCGAGGGAGGCGACGGGTTCGTATCCGGCGATCTCCCGGGCGCCGTTGCGCAGGATCAGCGCGTGTCCCGGGGGGATGCGGCGCACCCCGTCGTACGGGGTCGAGTCGTGCAGGGCGGCCGGCACCTCGGGGGCGGCGAGCAGGGCCGCGAGATGGCCGAAGTCGAGGTTCGCCTCGATGAGGTCGGCGAGGGGGAGCGCGGCGGTGGCATAGGCCGTGCCACCCGCCCACGGCGTGTAGAAGACGGGCCGGGCACCTGCGAGGTCGCCGCAGACGGTGATCCTCCGGCCGACCTGGACGACGGCCGTGTAGCTGCCGGCCCAGGCGGTCAGATGCCGCAGTGCGCCTCCCCTGGCGGCGAACAGGCCCACGCGCAGCTCTTCGTCGGAGGCGCCGCAGATGCCGAGGACCGCTATGCGGGTCTGCTCGTCGGCCCTGACGACGCGGACCTCGTCGGGCCGCCAGTCGCCGACCGCCCACAGCGGATCGGGGTCGCCCCACAGCAGTTGGGAACCCACCGGGTGCACCGTCTCGCCATCGCTCCCGGTGGCGCCGGCCGCACCGATCACGGGCGCCTGCGCGGCGGTACTGCTCCACCCCACCAACCACCGCATCGCCGCCTCCACAGGCTGTGGACAACCAGTGCACCGTACGAACTGGGCACCATGCTGCCACGAAGGAAGCGGACGGGAGGGGCGGTGGCGCCCCTTGCGCTCCCCGGAGTGCGCCCCTTGGGAGATGCCCCCGATCGGGACGAGGCACGCGTGGGACATCGCAACTGCGACGTGAATGCGCCCCTGATACGCCCCCTGTGAACACCCAACGCGCCGTCAAGTGGCGTGGTGAGAGGGCCAATTGGCATCGTTTGGAGGGGTTGATTTTCGGCCAAATCAGCAGAAGGAGCCCGGATTCGAACACGCTCCGTACCGGCTCCGCGCAGCGCACAGTCCGGGAGGCGGGACTCGCCTCCCGGACTGGTCCGCCGCCCGCGGGGATTGAGGCGGCGGTGTCCCCCAGCCCACTGGATCCAGTACAGCGGGCCGACCCACGCAAGAGCAATCGAAGCGCTCCACTCGTGGCCGGAGAAGAGCGCACGGACGGGCGCACGGCCACACAGCGGGAGCACGCCGCAACACTCCGTACTTCCGCACGGACCACAATCTCGCCATCCGGAACTATGCCTCTTAACGGTTGGGATGCAGCGAACTACGCTGGGTTTACGAATGCCGCGTGGTTATGCCAGAGCGGCAGCCGTCTGTGTCGAGGGGTGGCGCATGTCCAGGGAGCAACGCGGGCCGAACGAAAAACTCGGCGCCGTTCTCGCCCTCGCGGGAATCAGCAACGCAGGCCTCGCCCGTCGCGTCAACGACCTTGGCGCACAGCGCGGTCTGACACTTCGCTACGACAAGACCTCGGTGGCGCGCTGGGTGTCGAAGGGCATGGTGCCGCAGGGTGCGGCCCCGCACCTCATCGCGGCCGCCATCGGGCAGAAACTCGGCCGCCCGGTACCGCTCCACGAGATCGGACTGGCGGACGCGGATCCCGCACCGGAGGTCGGCCTCGCCTTCCCCAGGGACGTCGGTCAGGCGGTGAAGTCGGCCACCGAGCTGTACCGCCTCGACCTCGCCGGGCGCCGGGCCGGCGGCGGCGGCATATGGCAGTCGCTCGCCGGATCGTTCGCGGTGAGCGCGTACGCAACGCCCGCGTCACGTTGGCTGATAACCCCGGCCGACAGTTCGGTGGCGCGTGACGTGGGGCCCGCCGAGGGCAGCGGTTCGCCGCTGAAAGTCGGCCACAGCGATGTGCTGAAGCTCCGCGAGGCCGCCGAGGACGCCCGGCGCTGGGACTCCAAGTACGGCGGTGGCGACTGGCGTTCGTCGATGGTCCCCGAGTGCTTGAGGGTCGAGGCGGCGCCACTGCTGCTGGGCTCCTACTCGGACGAGGTGGGCCGGGCGCTGTTCGGTGCGAGCGCCGAACTCACCAGGCTCGCCGGCTGGATGGCTTTTGACACGGGTCAACAGGAGGCCGCCCAGCGCTACTACATCCAGGCGCTGCGGCTGGCCCGCGCGGCCGCGGACGTGCCCCTCGGCGGCTATGTCCTCGCCTCCATGTCGCTCCAGGCCACCTATCGCGGTTTCGGCGACGAGGGCGTCGACCTCGCGCAGGCCGCCGTGGAACGCAACCGGGGCCTGGCGACGGCCCGCACCATGAGTTTCTTCCGCCTCGTCGAGGCACGCGCGCACGCGCGTGCCGGTGACGCACAGGCGGCCGGAGGGGCCCTGCGGGCCGCCGAGAGCTGGCTGGAGCGGGCCCGCGACGGCGACAACGACCCGTCCTGGCTCGGCTTCTACTCCTACGACCGGTTCGCCGCCGACGCCGCCGAGTGCTACCGCGACCTCAAGGCCCCGCGCCAGGTGCGGCGCTTCACCGAGCAGGCGCTGTCGAAGCCGACGGAGGAGTTCGTACGCTCCCACGGCCTGCGCCTGGTGGTGTCGGCGGTCGCCGAGCTGGAGTCGGGCAACCTGGACGCGGCGTGCGAGCAGGGCGTACGGGCGGTGGAGGTCGCCGGGCGCATCTCCTCGGCGCGCACCACCGAGTACGTGAAGGACCTCCTGCACCGGCTGGAGCCGTACGGCGACGAACCACGCGTGGTGGAGCTGCGGGAGCGGGCCAGGCCTCTGCTCATGGCTCCGGCTTAGGGGTCCCGTGGCTCGGGCGCGGGGGTATCCATGGCCCGGGCTCGGGGTGCCCATGGTTCGGGCGCAGGGTATCCATGGCCCGGGCTCGGGGTGCCCGTGATTCGGGCTTGGGCGTGCCGATGGCTCCGGCAGAGGGGTCCCCATGGCTCCGGCTCCTCCTTCGGGGGCCGGGGCCTTCCGGGGCCTTCGGGGGCCAGGGCATTGACTCCAGGTGACCGGCCGTGTTCCACGGGTTTGAGCGCACTGTCAGTGGCGCAGTGCACTATCGAAGCCGGGAGGTGGACACGGTGCGGCAGAAGATCGCTCACGACTGTGACGCGCTGGTGATCGGCGGCGGGATCGTCGGTCTGTCGACGGCGTACGCGATCACCCGGGCCGCGCCGGGCACACGGGTGACGGTGCTGGAGAAGGAGCCGGGCCCCGCCCACCACCAGACGGGCCGCAACAGCGGAGTGATCCACAGCGGCATCTACTACCGACCGGGCTCCCTCAAGGCCCGCTACGCCGTCCGGGGCGCCGCCGAGATGGTCAAGTTCTGCGCCGAGTACGGCATCGCCCACGCCGTCACCGGCAAGCTGATCGTCGCCACCGAGCGCTCCGAGCTGCCCCGGCTGCACTCCCTCGTCCAGCGCGGCCGGGAGAACGGCATCCCGGTGCGGGAGCTGGGCCCCGCCCAGATCGCGGAGTACGAGCCGGAGGTACGGGGCCTCGCCGCGATCCACGTCGGCACGACCGGGATCTGCGACTTCGCGGCGGTGGCCCGGCAGCTGGCGGAGTCCTCCGGGGCGGAGATCCGGTACGGGGCGGACGTCGTACAGGTCGACCGTCGCCGCGACCTCGGAGTCGCCGTCCGCACGGCCGACGGGGACGTGGTGCGCGGACGGGTCCTGGTGAACTGCGCCGGGCTGCACTGCGACGAGGTGGCGCGGCTGACCGGGGACGACGCCGGGGCGCGGATCATCCCCTTCCGCGGCGAGTACTACTCCCTGCGGCGGCCGGAACTGGTGCGCGGCCTGGTGTATCCGGTTCCGGACCCGGCGTTCCCGTTCCTCGGAGTACATCTGACCCGCGGGATCGACGGGGGCGTCCACGTCGGGCCGAACGCGGTGCCGGCGCTGGCCCGCGAGGGCTACGGGTGGCGGACCGTGCGCCCCCGGGAGCTGGGGGCGGCGCTCGCCTGGCCGGGGGCGTGGCGGATGGCGCGCCGGCACTGGCGCTACGGGGCCGGAGAGGTCCGGCGCTCGCTGTCCCGGGCCGCGTTCACACAGGCGGTGCGGCGGCTGCTGCCCGCCGTCGCGCCGGACGACCTCGTCCCCGCGCCGGCCGGAGTGCGGGCCCAGGCCGTTCTTCGTGACGGGACCTTGGTGGACGACTTCCTGATCGAGGAGGGGCCGCGGGCGGTGCACGTCCTGAACGCCCCCTCACCGGCCGCCACGGCCTCGCTGCCCATCGGGCGGGAGGTGGGGCGGAGGGTGCTGGCTGCGCTGGGGCGGGTGTGACGATGCCGCCACGGCCAGGCCGAGGAGCGGAGGAGGATCGGTACGCCAGGGAACACACCGCGGCCCGACGAACCTGAGGGCGAGGGCGCCGGGGACGGGATCTGTTCCCCCACCCCGCACCAAGCCGGACCTCCGCCCGCCAGGGAACACACCCCGCCCCGACGAACCTGTCCGCCCGGCCAAGGTCCAGGCCCCGGCCGGACGAATCCGCCCGGCAGGACCAGCCCCGACCGGACGAATCCGCCCGGCAGGACCAGCCCCGACCGGACGAATCCGCCCGGCAGGACCAGCCCCGACCGGACGAATCCGCCCGGCAGGACCAGCCCCGACCGGAGGAATCCGCAGGGCCGTAAAATCGGACTCACTGTGTCTGATGTGTCTGACTCCCGCCCCAGCCCCGCCCTGCCGAGCCGCCCTCGCGCCAAGGGCGAGCCCCGCTTTCCCGACGGCCCGAAGGCCGACCCCGCAGGCGCGCACTTCGAGCGACGGATCCGGAGCTTCCAGCCTCGGCGCAGCCGGGTCACCCACGGCCAGGCCGACGCGCTGCAGCGGCTCTGGCCGAAATGGGGCCTCGACATCGACGGCCGGCACACGCTCGACCTCACGGAGCTGTTCGGCAACACCAACCCCGTCGTGCTGGAGATCGGCTTCGGCATGGGCGAGGCCACCGCGCAGATGGCCGCCGCGGATCCCGGGACCGGGATCCTCGCCGTCGACGTCCACACCCCGGGCCAGGGCAACCTGCTCAATCTCGCGGACCGGAACGGCTTGTCCAACATCCGGGTGGCCAACGGCGACGCGATCATCCTGCTGCGCGAGATGCTCACGCCGGACTCGCTCGACGGACTGCGCGTCTACTTCCCGGACCCCTGGCCCAAGAAGCGCCACCACAAGCGCCGGCTGATCCAGCCGGAGTTCCTCACCCTCGCGGCCTCCCGGCTCAGGCCGGGCGCGCTGGTGCACTGCGCCACGGACTGGGAACCGTACGCCCAACAGATGCTCGAAGTGCTGACCGGGCACCCGGAGTTCGAGAACACCCGCCCCGACGGCGGATACGCACCGAGGCCGGACTTCAGACCCCTGACCCGTTTCGAAAGCCAGGGCCTGGACAAAGGCCATGTAGTGCACGACCTGCTCTTCCGGCGGATCGCGCACACAGCAGACAGCTGACCAGCGAACAGCCCACCGGCTGACCACCCCACCGGCCCACCAGCCCATGGGCTCACGGCCTCAAGGCCTCAAGGGCCAACCACCTCACCGCCTCACCACCTGAACACCTCACCACCTGACACCGCACCAGCTGAACACCCGTACAGCGTCCCACCCCGGTCGAGCACACCGGCGGCAGTGCCGACGAAGCCGCCTCACACACGACACAACGCACCGTCGCGGTCAACACCGCTCCCTCGTTAGGGTCATTGCTGTGGCCACCTGTCCCCCTCACGCGACACCCCACGCCTTCACCGGCGGCGGGGCCGTACCCCGGCACGCTCACTGGTGGCAACGTCGATGGGTGCGCTACGGCGGGCTGAGCGTCCTGCTCGCCCTGTCCGGTCTGGTGATCCTGGCCCTCGTCCGCGAACAGACCGGAACGGACGGCTTCCTGGTCGGCCTGAGTCTCGCGGTGCTGCCCGTGCCGCTGCTCGTCGCAGCCTTCCGCTGGCTGGACGGGGTGAGGCCCGGCCCCTGGCGGAACCTGCTGTTCTCCTTCGCCTGGGGAGCGTGCGCCGCGGCGCTGATAGCCATCGTGGCCAACAGCTTCGCGACCAGATGGATCGAGACGGCCACCGCCGACCGCAGCAGCGCGGACACCCTGGGAGCCACCGTCATCGCGCCGATCGTGGAGGAGTCCGCGAAGGCCGCCGCGGTGCTACTCGTGTTCCTGTTCCGCAGACGGGATTTCAGCGGCATCGTCGACGGAATGGTGATAGCGGGCGTCACGGCCACCGGGTTCGCCTTCACCGAGAACATCCTCTACCTCGGAACGGCCTTCGGCACCGACCAGTTGAGCGGTGATCACGGGCTCGCCTCGATGACGGCGGCGACCTTCTTCGTGCGGGTGGTGATGTCGCCGTTCGCGCATCCGCTGTTCACCGTGCTCACCGGCATCGGGTTCGGCATCGCCGCGCTGTCGGGCGACCGGCAGCACTTACGGAGGGTGCTGCCGCCCCTCGGCGGGCTGCTGCTCGCGATGGGGATGCACTCCGTGTGGAACGGGTCATCCACGTTCGGGGACTACGGGTTCTTCGCCGTCTACCTCGCGTTCATGGTGCCGGCGTTCGGGCTGCTGAGCTGGCTGGCGATCTGGACGCGACACCGCGAACTGCGAACGGTCCGCGAGGAGTTGCCGGCCTATGTGATGGCGGGCTGGCTGCTGCCGCCCGAGCCGTCGGCGCTGGGGTCGATGAAGGCCAGGCGGCTGGCCCGGGAGTTCGCGACGCACCACGGCGGCAAGGCCGCGGGACGCGAGGTCGCCGAGTACGAGGCGTACGCCACGTCGCTCGCCTTCCTGCGGCGCAGGGGACGCCGCGGCCGGGCCGGCGCCGACTTCGTCGTACGGGAACGGGAGTTGCTCACCGAGCTGTGGAACCGCCGCGAGACGGCCCGCCCGGCCCTGGCTTACGGGGCCAGGGCGACGACCCCGTTCGTGGGTATGCCGCCCCCGTGGCCGCTGTACGGGCAGATGATGCCGCTCCACGGGCCGGGTGTGCTGCCGTACGGGCCGGGGGATCGAGCCCCGCTGTACGGACAGCCGCCGACACCGTACGGGCAGGCCCCAGCGCCGTACGGGCAGCCGCTGTACGGGCAGCCGGTGTCCCACCCGGCGGCGTACAACCCGTACCGGACCTGAGGCCCACCCGAGACGCACGGCGCCGGTCAGGCGGAAGCCCGCGTCAGCTCGGCGAGTTCGTCGTCCTTCAGGGTCAGGTCCGCCACCGCCAGCAGTGCGGGAAGCTGTTCCACCGTGCGGGCCGAAGCGATGGGCGCCGCAACCGTCGGCTGGGCGGCCAGCCAGGCCAGGGCCACCGTGGCCACTTCCGCGCCCCGCTCCTCGGCTATCCGGTCCAGGGCCGCGAGGACCCGTACGCCGCGCTCGGTCTGCAGGTGCTCGCCCGCGCCGGCGGCCCGGGGGCTGTCCACCTTCGCACCGGGGCGGTATTTGCCCGTCAGGAAGCCCGAAGCCAGCGCGTAGTAGGGGACGGCGGCCAGGCCCCCGCGGGAGGCGATGTCCTGGAGCGGGCCCTCGTAGGTGTCGCGCGAGACCAGGTTGTAGTGCGGCTGCAGCGCCACATAGCGGGCCACGCCCTCGCGGTCGGAGAAGTCCAGGGACTCCTGGAGGCGACCGGCGCTGATGTTGGACGCGGCGATCGCGCGGACCTTGCCCTCGCGCACCAGCCCGTCCAGCACGGTGAGGATCTCCTCGACCGGCACCGACGGGTCGTCGTAGTGCGTGTAGTAGAGATCGATGTAGTCGGTACGCAGACGACGCAGGGACTCTTCGGCCGCCGCCCTGACCGTGTTCGCCGACAGGCCCTTGTGGTCGGGATGCGCCCCCACCTTGGTGGCGACGACGACTTCGGAGCGGTTGCCGCGGGCAGCCAGCCAGTTGCCGAGGACGGTCTCCGACTCACCGCCCCGGTTGCCCGGCGCCCAGGCGGAGTAGACGTCGGCGGTGTCGACGAAGTTGCCGCCCGCGGCGGTGTAGGCGTCGAGCACCGCGAAGGACTGCGCCTCGTCGGCGGTCCAGCCGAACACGTTGCCGCCCAGGCTGAGTGGGAAGACCTCGAGTTCTGAGGAGCCGAGTGTGCGAAGAGAAGTCATGCTCAGGTTCAGCGTGCGCGGAGAGGCCGGCATTCCGCCGAAGCGGCACCAGCCTCCCCGTGCGACGAAATCTTCACATTCAGGGGTTGAGGCCCTTGCTCCGCAGCCACGCCATCGGGTCGATGCCCGAGGAGGCCCCGCCCGGGTGGACCTCCATGTGCAGATGGGCTCCGGTGACGTTCCCGGTCGCGCCCACGCGGCCGATGACATCGCCCGTGTTGACCTTCTGGCCCACGCTGACGTTGATGGAGGACTGATGGGCCATCCACACCTCGGTGCCGTCTTCCAGCGTGAGGACCGTGAGGTAGCCGTAGGAGCCGCTCCAGCCCGCCTGGGTGATCGTGCCGCTGTGGACGGCCTTGATGGGCGTGCCGGACGGGGCCGCGAAGTCGAGGCCCGTGTGATAGCCGGACGACCACAGGGCGCCGGACTGCCCGAAGGTCGAGGTGATCGTGTACGAGGAGGTCGGCAGCGAGAAGCTCTTGGAGAGTTCGGCGAGGCGCTTGGCCTCGGCCTCCTGCCTGGCCTCCTCCTCCGCCTTCTCCTTGGCGGCGGCGGCCTTCTCAGCCTCGGCCTTCTGCAGCGCCTCGGCGTCCGCGGCGGCCTTGTTCACGGCGGCCTGCTCGGCCGCCTGCTGGATCGCGGCGTCGGCCTGGTCCTGCTGGCGCTCGGCCTGGGCCATGATCCGCGCCCGCAGTGCCTCGCCCGCGTCGGCGTTGCCCTGCTCGGTCTCGGGGGTGGTCACACTCACCTGGGTGAGCGGAGTGGTGGACTCCTCGGACTCCTTGGGCTCGTCGTCCTCGTCGGAGATCAGTGAGCCCACGCCCGGCATGGAAGCCAGGTCGGGCATCGAGATCGCCACCGGTGCCTTGCCGCTCTGCGCGGAGGCCATCCCGCCACCGCCGACGGCGGCTATGACGCCGACACCGAGGATCGTGGAGCTACGGGCGAGCCCTCCACCGCGCTGCTTGGCGACGCGGTGCCGGCCACGGACCGGGCGGACGGTCTCCGCGGTGGGGTTCCATTCCTCCCACGTCTCCCCGTCGCCGTCGCCCTGCCGTCCGAAGACGAAGGCGGTTTGCGTGTCGTTGGGCGCGAACGAGGTAGCGGAACCAGGCCGGTTTGACGCCACGTGGGCGTACTCCTTTCCTTCCTTCTCGCCTACCGGGTTAGCTGACGGGTTCGGAGCAGGAAGGTCTCCTACGCGCGTCAATCACGGTGTCTCCACCGCAAAATCCGCCCGATTCACCCCAAGTTGGTGGTTCCCCGGTTCCCTTGCGGGATTCGGCGCATGAGCACGGAGCCGCCTCTTGTGACGGCTGGGACGACCGCGCTGCGTTATCGAACGTTAATAGACGTTGGTAGTGGATTCCAAGCGGTTGCTCTTGATCATTAAGGCAGTTTGGCCTGCACGAAGGGGTCATGCGGGGCCCAAACCGGGCGAGTTGACCTTGATGCGGCGTTCCAAATTCTTGTGACGGTGTGTCAGTTGTTATGCAGAGGGCGGTCGTTCACTCACGGGGAGTGATGGATTCAGGGCATGCGAAGGTCGCGTGAAGGTCGCGTGCCAATGAATACGGCGGCCGACGCCCGTTGTCTCAGCCGCGAGGGCTTTCGGCGCGGATGTGGCCTTTCTCACGCCCGGGGTGCCGCCGGTCGCTCCCGCGGCCGGTGCACGGCGAGCAGAGCCATGTCGTCGGTCGTGCCGCCCCCGGTGTGTCGTCGGACCTCTTCCACGATCGTGTCGAGCAGCGCCTCCGGACCGGGGAAGGTCCGGCCGCGCAGCCGGTTCGCGGGATCGTAGAAGACGCCGTTCTCGTCGCGCGCCTCCGAGAGGCCGTCGGTGTAGAAGAGCAGGGTGGCGCCGGGCGGGAAGGCGGCCTCGCGGGCGCGGTCGGGCCAGGCACCCAGTTCTCCCATGCCGAGTGGGAGTGCCGGCTCCTCCTCGACAAGGACGTCCAGGACGCCGTCCGCGTACAGCAGGAGCGGGTCCGGATGGCCTCGGTTGACGATCCGTACGGTCTGTTCGCCGTGCGGGAGCTCCGCGAGGACGGCCGTGGTGAAGTCCTCGAAGGCCTCCAGGCCACCCCGCCGGGTGGTTTCGCGGGTGAGCGCGCGTTCCAGGCGCTGGGCCACGGCTTCCGGGGTCGTCTCCTGTTCTGCGGCCTCCCGGAAGGCACCGATGACGACGGCGACCGCAGCCACCGCGCTCACCCCCTTGCCGCGTACGTCGCCGACGACCAGACGTACGCCGTGGGGCGTGTCCTGCACCGCGTACAGGTCTCCGCCGATGAAGGCTCCGGCCTGGGCGGCCACGTAGCGGGCGGCGATGTCGAGACCGCCGATGCGTCCGGCCGGCGCCGGGAGTACGGCCCGTTGCGCGGCTTCGGCGATCTCACGGGCGGAAGCGAGCTGCGCGCCGCTGCGGCGGACCAGCCGGTTGATGACGACCGCGAGGACGGCGACCGTGGCGACGGTCACCATCCCGGTGATCGCGTCGGCGTCCAACGGGTGATCGAACCTCAGATGCACGGTGAACACGGCCGCGATGACCGCCGCTCCGGTGAGCAGCGTGCCACCCAGCGAGTACAGCGGGGCCGCGACCAGCGGCGCCGCGGTGAAGAACGGCACCGCGCTGAACTCCTGGGGCGTCAGCAGGTCGTAACCGACCCCGAGCACGACGAGAACCGCCGGAAGGGCCCGTACGAGCTTGTACGACATCCCACGCGCCACCGGTGCGGGCGGCGGAGCCTCGCCACCGCCGAATCCCGGATCCGCGACGCTGCCCGTGGACCGGGTGTCGGGCCTCTCCCCGGATTCGCCTCGCTGGCCCACCGCTTACCTCTCCTGCCGCCGGTCGCGGTCCAGCATGGCCGGGGTGCGGGCGCGGGGCGATGCGACGTGGCCAGGCGGGTGCGCGTGTCGCGCGAGCCGTCCCCATGTGGGTGAACGAGCTGGTCCGCAGCGCGCCGAAGGCCCGGAACAACCGCGGGCCCGCATCCTCGAAACACACCGAAGGCCCGGATCCTTGAGGATCCGGGCCTTCGGACTTCAGTAGCGGGGACAGGATTTGAACCTGCGACCTCTGGGTTATGAGCCCAGCGAGCTACCGAGCTGCTCCACCCCGCGTCGGTGATTCCAGTGTACGCCATGTGCGCGGCCCCCCGCGCACGGGTTTCTGACCGGCCACACCGGACACGGACCGAACCGGAAGCGGCTCACCCCACGAGATGCCGGTTCGGGGCCGCGGCCGACTCCGCGTACTCCGGGAGCTCGAGCACCTCGACCCCCGCCGCGGCGAGCAGCCCGTTGCCGTCCGCCCCGGGCACGAAGGTGTTCGGCTCGCGCCAGGCCGTCACCACACGGCGGATGCCGGCGTCCAGGATCAGCCGGGCACACGGTGCCGGACGGGACGCACGCCGAGCGCACGGTTCCAGGCTGCTGTAGACCGTGGCGGTGGCCAGCCGCGGGTCCGCGGGGTCCAGCTTCGCCAGCGCCGCCTCCTCTGCGTGCACCACCGGATCGCCCGCCTCGCGGGAGTGGCCGCGGGCGAGCTCGGTGCCGTCGGCGGCCACCACCACCGCACCGACGCTGAACGCCGTCGTCGAGGGCGGGCACCGGTCCGCCAGCTCGCAGGCGAGCGCCAGCCAGCGCCGGTCCGCGGCGGTGGGCAGGCTCCCGGTGCCGGGCGCGGTCGGGACGTACCGCATGAGGACGACGTCGCCGATCGCCCGCGTCTCCAGCAGTCGCATCCGGCTGCCGGGACCACCGGGGTAGGCGCCGGGCCCGAACATCCTCGGCGCGTCCGGTGCTCCCACCAGGAGCGGCGCGAGGACCAGCTGCAGTTCGTCGGCCAGTCCCTGCTGGAGCAGCTGGGTGTGTATCCGGCCGCCGCCCTCGACCATCAGCCGTTCGACACCCCGCTCCGCGAGGTTGTGCAGTACGTTCCGCCACTCGAGCTCGGGGCCGACCGCGACGACGTCCACGTCCAGGCCGGCCAGGGCCTCTGCGGCACGCTCGGCGCCCTTGTCCGTGGTGTAGACGGCCTTCTCCCCGCCGGTGTGCCAGAAGTTCGCGGAGGGGTCCAGCTCTCCGGCGGCCGTCACGGTCACCTTCAGCGGGTATTCAGGCTTTCCGGCCGCCACCCGGGCCGCGCGGCGTTCCGCGGAGTTGACCAGCAGCCGGGGGTTGTCCGCCCGCAGTGTGCCCGCCCCGACGAGGATCGCGTCGCTGGACGCCCGGACCTCGTCCACCCGGTCGAAGTCGGCCGGTGACGACAGCAGCAGCCGCTCGGGGCCGGTGTCGTCCAGGAAACCGTCGAGGGAGATCGCGGCGGAGAGCAGGACATAGGGCTGGGACATACGACGGCTCCACGATCGACGGTTGACTCGGCGGCACATTTCCGCGACTCATTGATGTCCGGGACTCATTGACGCCCGGAACTCATTGCTTCAACTTTAAAGCTTCTTACACTGGGCATATGACGACCCGCTGGCTCACGCCCGACGAACAGCGCGCCTGGCGCTCGTACGTCTCCGCAGCAACCCTCCTGGAGGACGCACTCGACCGGCAGCTCCAGCAGGAGGCCGGGCTGCCCCACCTCTACTACTCGATTCTCGTCACTCTCTCCGAGGCTCCCGAGCGGCGCCTGCGAATGACGGTACTGGCCGAGGCCCTGAAGATCACCCGCAGTCGGCTGACCTATGCCGTGGCCCGGCTGGAGAAGGACGGAGCGGTCCGCCGCGAGGGCTGCCCCACCGACAAGCGGGGCTGCCTCGCGGTGCTCACCGACGCGGGGCTGAAGCTGGTGGAGCGGACCGCGCCGAGCCATGTGGCGACTGTGCGGGCCGCGGTGTTCGACCATCTCTCGCCCGAGCAGGTGCGACAGCTGGAAGAGATCTGCACCGGGATCGCGCGGGCGATCCAGGGGGACGGGCCGCACGGGGATGAACTGCCGTGGCGGCGGCGTTCACAGGGTGAGTCGCGTCACTGAGGGCCGCGAAACACCTTGCTTGAAGTTTTAAGCACATGTAGAGTCTCGCTCCATACCTGAGTGCTTCAAATCTGAAACTAATGAGCTGAAGCAGAGAACTCGCCGGAGCGGAGACCGACATGCGTGACTTGCCCACCGCCACCGTCCGCACCCGCGTTACCGTGCCCCTGCGCTTCGGCGACGGCTACACGGTGGACGCCGAACTGGTCACGTTCCACGGACTGGCCGACGGTCAGGAGCACTTGGCCGTGGTGCTGGGCGAGGCGGTGGGCACTCCGCTGGTCCGGTTGCACTCGGAATGCCTGACGGGCGACGTCTTCGGCTCGGCCCGCTGCGACTGCGGGCCGCAGCTGCGCGAGGCGGTGGAGCAGATCGCCACCCGCGGCGGGGTGCTGCTGTACCTGCGCCAGGAGGGGCGCGGCATCGGCCTCTACAACAAGCTCGACGCGTATGCCCTCCAGGACCAGGGCCTCGACACCTACGAGGCGAACGCCGCCCTCGGCCTCCCGGAGGACGCCCGCGACTACACCGCCGCGGCCCAGATGCTCCACGCCCTCGGCCTCCCCGAGCTGGACCTGCTCTCCAACAACCCCGACAAGGCCCGACAGCTGACCGACCTGGGCGTCACCGTCCGCGACCGCGTCCCGACGGGCGTCTTCCGCACCAGCCACAACGTCCGCTACCTGCGCGCGAAGGTCGTCCACACCCAGCACACGCTGCCGCTCACCGAGCTCTCGGCGGTCTGAGCCGGCCACCGCGAGCGGAGACGGGCCGAGCCGTCCACCGCGCGCGGACTCGCCGTCCACCCGAAGCCGCCGAGTGGGCGCCCGCCGCCCGGTTCCCCGATCCTGGACGCCATCTGGACGCCGTTTTGCCGGACCGGCAACAGGTGTGGCGGGACCGGGAAGCGATGGGCGACGGTGGGCTCGTGACCAACAACATCTCAGTGGGATCGCCCGCGTCCGAAGCTCCCTTTCCTGCCGACGGATACGTCGGAGACCCCGCGGTGCGGGCGGAGTGGGACAACCGATACGCCGACCGACAACAGCTGTGGAGCGGCCGGCCCAACGGTGCGCTCGTGGCCGAGGTCGCCGGGCTCACACCCGGGCGGGTGCTCGACGTCGGCTGCGGCGAGGGCGCGGACGCCGTCTGGCTCGCGCGCGCCGGCTGGGACGTGACCGCGCTCGAGGTCTCGGGCGTGGCGCTGGAGCGGGCGGCTGGGCACGCGCGGGACGCCGGCCTCACCGTCCGCTGGGTACACGCCGCACTGACGGAGGCGGCGCTCCCGCCGGCCTCCTTCGACCTGGTCTCCGCGCAGTACCCGGCCCTGCTGCGCACCCCCGACGCCGCGGCCGAGCGAGCGCTGCTCTCGGCCGTCGCGCCCGGCGGCGTGCTGCTGCTCGTGCACCACGCGGGGATGGACAGTCAGCAGGCGGACGACAGCGGCTTCGACCCGGCCGACTACGTCTGGCCCTCGATGGTCGCCGCTCTGCTCAACGACGACTGGGAGGTGGAGGTGGACGAGCAGCGGCCACGCGTGGCACCTGACGGCGGGGCCGGCGCGCACCACACCGACGACGTGGTGCTGCGGGCGCGCCGACTGCGCTGAGGGCTCCTGTGCCTCACCGTTTCCCCAGACTTCCCAGAGACCGAACAGGCCCCCCGGAGATCGATCTCCGGGGGGCCTGTTCGTTTCATCCGACCAGGTCAGACCCGGTAGGCCGTGTGGGACTCGAACCCACAACCAATGGATTAAAAGTCCACTGCTCTGCCAATTGAGCTAACGGCCCTTGGCGGTGTGCCTCCCTGAGCATAGCCCGACGTGGCCGGGGTTCCGATCGGGTATCGCCGGTCCCGGCCGCGTCGGGTGATCAACCTGTCAGGGATCTACCGGTTCGGGCCCAGGTGTCCGGGCCTCCTCGCGGGCGATCGTGCGGGCGTGCTCCGGGTTGAGGAACCAGTGTCGGGCCGAGGCCAGCCACCATGTCGCCGCGAAGCCCAGGACCACCAGCACCGCCACGGGCGCGTAGTTGAACGTCTCCGCGGTGACCGGGGAGACCTGCGGGAGCATGAACAGGACCGTGATCACGCCCACCCACACCACCGACACGATCCCGATCACCCGGGACCAGCGGCCCAGGTGCCACGGACCGCGCTCGAAGTCCTCGCCCTTGCGCAGCCGCAGCAGGGTCGGGATGACGTACGCGATGTAGAGGCCGATGACCGCGATCGACGTCACCGCCGCGTACGCGGTGACATTGATCAGATACGGCAGACCGAGGACCAGCGCGCCCCCTGCCGCGAGCCAGACCGCCGCGACCGGGGTGCGGGTGCGCGGGCTCACCGTGTGCCAGAGGTTCGAGAACGGCAGTGCGCCGTCGCGCGAGAACGCGTAAATCATCCGGCTGTTGGCGGTCACGGACGCCATTCCGCAGAACAGCTGTGCCCCGATCACCACGAGGAGCAGCAGCTTGCCGGCCGTGGCGCCCAGTGCGTCGAGCAGGATCTGCGCGGGCGGCGCCCCGGTCGCGGAGGTGAGGGCCCCGTCGTAGGACTGGATGGCGAAGGTGAATCCCAGCAGGAGGACGAAGCCCGCGATCCAGGACGTCCAGATGGACTGGACGATGCCCTTCGGGCCGGCCGTCGAGGCGTCGTGGGTCTCCTCGGTCATGTGCGCGGAGGCGTCGTACCCGGTGAAGGTGTACTGCGCCATCAGCAGACCGATCAGCGCCACGTACAGGCCGCTGCTCCAGCCGGTGTTGTTGACGAACTCGGTGAACACGAAGGACGCGGACTGGTGGTTGTCCGGTACGAAGGTGAGCGCCCCGACGATGACGGCGACGCCGAGGACGTGCCACCAGACGCTGACGTTGTTGAGGATGCCGACGATCCGGACGCCGAAGGTGTTCAGCAGTCCGTGCAGCAGCAGGATGCCGGCGAAGAGGAGGATCGTCCGCCCGGGAGTGACCTCGAAGCCGAACTGCAGGTTCAGATAGGCGCCGAGGAACGAGGCCGCCCCGAAATCGATGCCGGCGGTCACCGCCACCTGTCCGAGGACGTTGAACCAGCCCGTGAACCAGGCCCAGGCCGCGGCGCTGCGCTGCGGAGCCAGTTGCTTGGCCCAGAAGTACAGCCCCGCCGAGGTCGGGTACGCCGAACAGATCTCCGCCATGGAAAGCCCGACGAAGAGGGTCATCAGTCCGACCACGACCCAGCCCCAGGTGATCAGGGCGGGCCCGCCGGTGTTCATGCCGAAGAGATAGAGGGTGAGGCATCCCGACAGCACGGAGATGATGGTGAACGACACCGCGTAGTTCGAGAACGCGGACATCCGGCGGGCGAGCACCTGTGTGTACCCGAGTTGGGCGAGGCGCTCTTCGTCGGTCAGGCCGGTCGCATCCGGCGATGGCTTCCCGGTGGCGTCTATTGTCATGCCCCCAGCGTTTCCCTCGTCGGGGTCGTGACATGCATCACGTAAGGCCGAAATTCGACCGTTACCTGGCTGGAACAGTCAACTCGACCCGCGCACCGCTCGCATCCCCGACATCTGTGGCCCCATTTCTCGGCTGCGCGACCTGTGTCTCCTGAGCGATCCGCGGGCTTCCGGGGCCGCCGGTGCGTAGAAGTACGACGCCGTGCCGACCGTCGGCCGTCGACATCCAGCCTGGTCTCCTCCACCCCGTCGTCGTACAGCTGTACAAGCTGGTGGACCGAGCCCTGGTACGCCGAGGGCCCGCACGACACCGGGTGTCGTACGGGCCCTCGTGGCGAACTCTTCGGTCGCGGTCAGCGGTCGGCGGTTGCACGCGATCCGTCGCCGGTTCCACGAGCCGTCAGCGGTTCTTCCCGCTGTCGGTGGTTCTACCAGCCGTCGGCGGTTCTACGATCCGTCAGCCGTTGCGCTTCCAGCGCGGCTTGTCCTCGCGGCGGCCGAAGGAGCCGGTGCCGCGGTGGTCGTCACGGCGGCCGTGCGGACGGTCGTGCCGCTCGCCGCCCTGGCGGTCGCGGTTGAACGGACGGTCGCTGCGGTGCCCACCGCGCTCGTCACGCCGCTCGAAGGGCCGTCCGCCGTCCCGGCGGTCCCGGCCGAACCCACCGCGCTCGTCACGGCGTTCGAAGGACCGGCCCCCGCGGTCGTCACGCCGGAAGCCACCCCGGTTGTCGTCGCGCCGCTCGAAGGGCCGCCCGCCGTCCCGGCGGTCCCGGCCGAACCCACCGCGCTCGTCACGGCGTTCGAAGGACCGGCCCCCGCGGTCGTCACGCCGCTCGAACCCACGGCCGCCGTCCCGGCGGTCACGGTTGAACCCACCACGGTCACCGTCCCGCCGGTCATCACGACGGTCGTCGCGCCGGTCGTCACGCCGGAAGCCACCGCGCTCACCGTCCCGGTCGTCACGCCGGAAGCCACCGCGCTCACCGTCCCGGCGGTCGCGCTGGAAGCCACCGCGCTCACGGCGCTCGTACGAGCCCTCGGCGCGCTCCTCGCGGGTGTCCCGGAACACCTCGGCGGCGGTCCGCTGCTCGGGCAGCGACACGGCCTCGGCGGCGGGTGCGGTCCCGGGCTCGCCGGCTTCGGCGACGACCGGGGCCGTGGCTGCCTCCACCGCGGCGGCCGCCACGGCTGCCGCGGGGTCCTCGCCCCGCTCCCGGGCCGCCCGCGCGATCAGCCGGTCGGCCTCCTCGCGCAGTTCGGCCGCCCGGCGCTGCGCCCGCTCCAGCTGCTTGCTGAGGTGGGCGACGTCACGCTCGGCCTGCTGCGCCGCGTTGCCCGCCGACTCGGCCTGCACCTCGGTCATCGACCGGGCACCGGTGATCTCGGCCACCTCGGGGTCGAACGCGGCACCGCCCTGGATGAGGTGGCGCGAGGCGTCCACGCCCGCGTCCTCCATCAGACGGAAGATCTGCCGACGCTGGTGCGGCAGCGAAAGCGACACCACCGTTCCCGTACGCCCGGCCCGCGCGGTGCGTCCGGCGCGGTGCAGGTAGTCCTTGTGGTCCCCGGCGGGGTCGACGTTCAGCACCAGGTCGATGCCGTCGACGTGGATACCGCGCGCGGCGACATCGGTCGCCACGAGGACGTTCACATACCCGTCCTTGAAGTCGGCGAGGGTACGGGTACGGGCCCCCTGGGTCATACCGCCGTGCAGCGCGTCGGCCTTCACGCCGGCGTCGCGCAGCTGCTCGGCGACCCGGTCGGCACCGAGCTGCGTCCGCACGAAGATGATCGTGCGGCCCTTGCGGGAGGCGATGGCGGCGGTGACGGGCGCCTTGTCCTTCGGCTTAACGATCAGGATGTGGTGCGACATCGTGGTCACGGCGCCCTGCGCGGCATCGACCTCGTGGCTCACCGGCTCGTCCAGGTACCGCTCCACCAGGGTCGCGATCTCGTTCTCCATGGTCGCGGAGAAGAGCATGCGCTGACCACCGGCCGGGACCTGGTCGAGCAGCTCGGTGACCTCGGGCAGGAAGCCCAGGTCGGACATCTGGTCGGCCTCGTCGAGAACGGCGATCTGCACGTTCTCGAGGGAGCAGGCGCCGCGGTTGATGACGTCCCGCAGTCGTCCTGGGGTGGCGACCAGCACATCGACACCCCGCTCGAGGGCGTAGATCTGGTTCCCCATGGAGGTGCCGCCGCAGACGACCTTCATCTTCAGGCCGAGGACGTCGCCGTAGGGCTGCAGCGCATCGGCGACCTGCATCGCGAGCTCACGCGTCGGCGTGAGGATGACACCGCGGGGCTTCTTCTTCTCGGTGTGGCCGCCGGCCAGGGTGGCGAGCAGCGGCAGACCGAACGAGAGGGTCTTGCCGGAACCGGTGCGGCCTCGGCCCAGGATGTCCTTGCCGACCAGGGCGTCCGGGATGGTGGCGGCCTGGATCGGGAACGGGACGGTCACACCGTTCTGCGCGAGTTTGCGGACGACGCCCTCGGGCAGTCCTAGCTCGGCGAACGTGACCTCGGGAGCAGAGCTCTCCCCGTCCTCGGGCAGAACGACGTGCTCGACACTGGCAACAGACATGCGAAATACGAACCTTCCGGAGTTCTGCGGCACGCGCCCAGACTCCGTGAAAGTCGCAATCAACCGCCTCTATGCGGTCCGGCCACGGCAGGGAGTACGCGCCAACGCGGCGCGTCTTCAAGGCGCCGGGCAAATGGGATCAAACGATCTACCACCATACGCACCCCCCACCCCACATGGCAAACCGAGCGCCCTCCAGGGCGTGTTACCTCCGCCACGCCCCTCGAAGACAGCGTTTCCCGCCCGCTTCCCCGCACCTCCGGCACCCCGGCCAACGGACGTTCACGAGCACGCTCAACACAGCCGCAGCCACAGCCCCAGCCACAGCCACAGCCACAGCCACAAGAGCCACCCCCGCCCGCCACCGGCGGACGCAACCACAGCCGCCACCGCTACACAGGAACGCCCGCCTCCGGCGAAGGCCTCGCTTCCTCGCGCTCCACCATCCGCGACACCGGCTCATGCGCCGAGGCTGACGGCTCCGCGGTGGTGGGCTCCGGCGGCGACGGGGTCTCCGGCTCCTGCGTGGGCGTGGGCGCGGCCGGCTCGGAAGGCACCGGCTCGCCACCGGTGGCACCGGGTTGCGGGGGACCCCCGCTCCCGGCCTCACCTGAGCCACCGCCGTTCCCACGGCCGCCGCCCCGACCAGCCCCGTGCCCGCCCTGCCCACCGGACGCCTCGGCAGGCCGTTTGGCCCGTTTTCCACGCCCGGGCGCGGCCCCGGAAGGCTTCGCCCCGCGGGCGCCGTGCTTCCCCCGCTTCTTCGCCCCGTGTTTCCCGGCGTGCCGCCCGCCCTCGGCCCTGGCATCACCGTCCTCCAGAACGGATCCTCCGTCCGGAGCCTCCCCGGCACGCTGTCCAGCGGCGGAACTGGACGGCCGGGCGGAGCCGCTCTCGCCGTCACCGCCCACGCTCACGCAGCCGGCGGCGGTCGTCACGGCGAGCACCACGGCGGCCAGACGGACGGGTACGTACACGGCACGCACGGGCGGCCACCTCCGGTCGGGGTCTCCCCTTCTCGAACGAAGCCGAGAACTCCGGGGAAGGTTGCGGGAGTCCCCCTGCCCAACTCCCGTCCCCCACAGGAGGACACGCCCCGGCGCAAACCTGACGCGAGCCCGCGGTAACCGACCCGACGCGACACGAGCCCGCGGAGACCAACCGGCCGCCCCTAGCCCACGGGACCAACCGGACCCGAGCCCCGCCGGGGGACCCGACCCGGAGCCGACAGCAGCCGACCGGGACCAACCCGACCCCAGCCCGAAGCGAACCCGTGGAACCGACCGGAACCGAACCCGACACCAGCCCCGCCGGGACCGACCCGAACCGAGCCCGACGTGCGCCCGTGGAACGACCGGACCCGAGCCCGCAGCGAACCCGCGGGACCGACCTGACCCGAGCCCCGCCGGGGGGACCCTCACCCGTAGCCCAGCGCGTGCAACCGCTCGTCGTCGATGCCGAAGTGGTGGGCGATCTCGTGCACGACGGTCACCTCCGTCTCCGCCACCACGTCCTCCCGCGTCTCGCACATCCGCAGGGTCGGCCCCCGGTAGATGGTGATCCGGTCCGGCAGCACCCCGGCGTACCACTCCCCGCGGTCGGTCAGCGGAGTCCCCTCGTACAACCCGAGCAGCTCGGGATCGTCCGCGGGCGGCTCGTCCTCGACGAACACCGCCACGTTGTCCATCAACCGCGTCAGCTCCGGCGGGATCCGGTCCAGCGCCTCGGCAACCAGTTCCTCGAACTCCTCGCGCGTCATCTCCAGCACAGGGTCATTGTCGGGTACGACACACGTGTACGAGAGACGTGAACCGCCTCGCATACCGGCGCCCGGGCTTGGGCATACGGGACCAATGGCCCGCCTCCCCGCAGCCGCACTGAACCGCCTACGAAAGGCCCTCGGCGCACCGGCCCGCCAGTACCGAGCACGCGGCGCACAGCAGAACCACCACCACCTGCACCGACAACGGCGACCCAAGAACCCACAGCATCAGAAGCCCGCCCCGCGCCAGAAGCCCCGTGGGCACCCCGGTTACAGCAGCCCGACGCTCGAACTCGTCCCGCAGCCCCACCCCTGGACCCGTGCCGTGGGCCTGGTCGCGGTCGTCCTGCTGGGAGCCTGGCTCGGTCTGCTCATCGTGGGCAACGTGCGCACCCCGGTCGGGCCCATGAACACCACGATGACCCTCCGCCCATCGGCCACCGGTGGCACGAAGATCAACGTCTCCCCGCTCGGCGCGCTCGAACTGGACAGTCACACCGCCCCGCTCCGCCTGGACGTCAGCGTCGACCAGCTGGACCCGGTCCGCTCCCAGGCCCTGGTCGACCACCCGGAGCGCATCTCCGGTCTGCAGGACGAGATAACCGACGACGTCGAGCACGGCACCCTCGACCTGGCCGTGCGGTCCTGCGTGGCGGTCGTCTCCGGCGCCACCGCGCTGGGCCTCGCGGTGTACCGGCGTCCGCGACGCGCACTCGCCGCCGGCGGTCTGGCCCTCACCCTGCTCGTGGCCTCCGGCGCCACCGCCTTCGCCACCTGGAACCCCAAGTCGGTCCTGGAGCCGAAGTTCTCCGGCCTGCTCTCCTCGGCCCCCTCACTGGTCGGCAACGCCCGCAGCATCGTCACCGAATTCGACGTCTACCAGAAGGAGTTGGCACGCCTGGTCACCAATGTGACCAAGCTGTACGACGTCACCTCCACGCTGCCCGCGTACCAGCCGGACCCGTCCACCATCCGAGTGCTGCACGTGTCCGACATCCACCTCAACCCGGCGAGCTGGAAGATCATCGCCTCGCTGGTCAAGCAGTACAAGATCAATGTGATCGTGGACTCCGGCGACACCATGGACCACGGCAGCGCCGCCGAGAACGGCTTCCTCGACCCGATCCCCGACCTCGGGGCGCCCTACGTCTGGGTCCGGGGCAACCATGACTCCCTCACCACCCAGCGCTACCTGCAAGGCATGAAGAACGTGCACGTCCTGGACGACGGACGGGCCGTCACGGTCGCGGGTGTCCGCTTCGCCGGCATCGGCGATCCCCAGTACACCCCGGACCGCTCCGTGAAGGCGGCCGGCGACCCGGCGGAACGCATCACGGGCGCCCGCCTGGCCTCCGCGCTGCGGGGCCAGAAGGCGGCGGGCACCCCGGTCGACGTGGCCGTCGCGCACAACCCGGTGGCGGCGCGCGAGACGGACGGCGACGTACCGCTGGCCCTGGCGGGACACGTCCACCACTCCGAGATGGAGATCATGAAGTACGGCACCCGGCTGCGTATCGAGGGCTCGACGGGGGGCAGCGGGCTGCGCGCGGTGGAGGGCAAGAACCCGGACCCGATCGAGACGTCGGTGCTGTACCTGGACCGCGACACGCGCCGGCTGCAGGCCTGGGACGAGATCAAACTGGGCGGACTGGGCCTGACGACGGCGGAGGTGAGCCGTCACCTCCAGGAGGACAACCAGCCCGGCGCACCCTCGAACCCGCCCCAGAGCCCCGGCAGCACGACACAGAGCCCCGGCACGACACAGAGCCCGGGAACGCGGTCACCGTCCTCGCCGACGACCCCGCCGCCGTGAATCCGGCGCCCCCTCCCCGTGAAACCGTTTTGGCGATACCTCCTGCCATCACATATGCTTCTCACGTCCCCGACGCGCCGAAAGGCGCCCAGGTGGGCCGATAGCCCTCATCGTCTAGCGGCCTAGGACGCCGCCCTTTCAAGGCGGTAGCACGGGTTCGAATCCCGTTGGGGGCACCAGAAGGTCGTTTGCGCAACGCAGGTCAAACTCTGTTGACCTGCGTTTTCTGCTTGTCCGCACGACAGTGCCGACGGCGAACTCCCCTTGTCCTCGCCCCGGACCTGCCCGGCCTCGGCGACGGCGACGACCCCGAGCGCCACAGCCTCGCCGACGTCGGCGACTACATCGTGGACCTCGTCGAACGCCACGACCTGCGCGACGTCACCCTGGTCGGGCACAGCTGGGGCAGCTACCCGCTCACGGCCGCGGCCCCCCGCCTCGCGCCCCGGCTGCGCAAACTCATCTACTGGGGCGCGTTCGTCCCCGCCGAGGACGCCTGCCTCCTGGACGCGGTCCCACCCCACTACGCGGAGATGTTCACCCAGGTCGCGGCGGCCTCCGGGAACAACAGCGTCGTCTTCCCCCAGGAGGTGTTCACCGCCGCCTTCATGCAGGACGCCGACGACAGCACCCAGCGCCTGATCCACAGCCTCCTCGTACCCCAGCCCATGCGCTACTTCACCGAGACGGTCACCCCGGTCGACCCCGCCGCCCTCGGCGTCCCCGCCTCCTATGTGATCAGCGCCGAGGACCTGTCCCTCCCGCCCGGCGACTACGGCTGGACTCCCCGCTTCCCCGCGCGCCTCGGCCCCGACACCCGGTCATAGAGACCCCCGGCAGCCACGAGTCCCAGTTCACCCGCCCCGCCGAGCTCGCCACCGCGTTCCTCAAGGCCTGACGGGACACCCGCCCGGCCACCGCCATCCGGTCTGCGAGGCCCCCGGGCCCGCAGGTCACATGGCGCGGACCAGCCCCCACGGTCTGCTACGCTGATCCAGCGACATCACCCCACGGGAACCCCCGGAAACCAGATTGGTGACCCAGACCCCCATATGGGAGACTGTCCGCACAACAGCTTGGTCCTGTGGAGCAGTTTGGAGTGCTCGCCACCCTGTCAAGGTGGAGGCCGCGGGTTCAAATCCCGTCAGGACCGCTGGGATTCATCACGGATCCCGTGGCTGGGTAGCTCAGCTGGAACGAGCGTCCGCCTGAAAAGCGGAAGGTCGCCGGTTCGACCCCGGCCCCAGCCACAATGGCCCTATCGGGGCAAACGTCCCCTCCGATGTACGCGGAGGGGACGTTTTTTGTGTCGGCTGGCAGCGCCCGTTGCGCCGCCGCCGTGGGCCACACCGGTCATTGCCTCCGGCCGTTCGGTGGACTCACCGCGCACTCGCGCCACTGTTCCGCCCCGCTGGGGCATCGGTGATCGCGTGGAACCGACCGTCATGAGCGGCCGGGCTTTGGCGCAGCCGTACGGAAGACCGTACGGAAGAAAGAAGAGGCCTTCATGAGCGCTCACGCGTTGCGACGGGTGCGTTCCGTGAGAACACACCGAGCCGTCCTCGCACTGATGTCCGCGCTGCTTCTGCTGTTGATCCCGACCCCCGCATCGGCGTCCGGCGCAGCCCCCGTACCGACGCCCGACCCCGTATGGGCCGCGGGTGGTCATGGCTCCGCCCGCGTCGTTCCGCCCTGGTCGAGGTACGCGGGCAGGACGTACGGTCAGTGGGGAGCCGAGTGGTGGCGCTGGGCTCTGGAGATCCCCGGATCCGTGAATCCGCTCACCGACCCGACGGGAGCCAGGTGCGGAATCGATCAGTCGGGTCCGGTCTGGTTCCTGGCAGGAACCTTCGGCGCGGGCAGCGCCAGCCGGACGTGCACCCTCCCCGCGGGCAAGGCGCTGTTCTCCCCGATCATCAACGGCTTCTACGCCGAGCGGCCCGGCGTCCTCACGTACAAGCAGCTGCGGCAGGAACTCCGCGAGAGCATCGACCTGGACAACGCCACGTACGAGGCCACCCTGGACGGCCGGCGTCTCAGGCTCAGCAAGGCGTTCCGCGCCGCGTCGCCGCCACCGCCGTTCCGCTTCACGCTGCCCGAGGACAACATCTTCGAGGCCCCGGAAGCAGCCGGCCCCTACGAGGGGGTCAGTGACGGTTACTGGGTGCTGCTCAAGCCCCTCCGCCGGGGCACTCACGTACTGACCTTCCACGGCACCGCACCCGGCGTGGACGTGAGCGTCCGCTACCGGCTCATCGTCAAATGACGGCCGACGAAGCACAGCCTGAAGGAGACTCAGACCTCAGGTGACCGGCCCGGCCCCGTCCCCTCAGGACGGGGCCTTCGCCATGGCGAAACCCGCACCCACCAGGAGCCGGGCAAAAGCATTCGCCCCTACTTTCCCCGAGGTGAGATCCTGGACCGCGTATGTCCACGCACCCCGCCTCCGCCCCCGCGCCCGTCGGCGCCCCGTCCTTCGGTGATCTCGGCTCCCGCCTGACCGAGCTGTCCCTGCGCGACGCGCAGCGGCTCGGGCGCAGGCTCGACGGTGTGCGCCGGATCCGTAAGCCGGAGGCCCGCGCCGCCGTGCTCGCGGAGATCGAGGCGGAGGTCACCAAGGCCGAGGAACGGATCGCCCAGCGCCGCGCCCGCGTCCCGGCGGTCTCCTATCCCGAGCAGCTCCCGGTCAGCCAGAAGAAGGACGAGATCGCCGAGGCCATACGCGACAACCAGGTCGTGATCGTGGCCGGTGAGACGGGCTCCGGCAAGACGACCCAGATCCCCAAGATCTGTGTCGAGCTGGGCCGCGGCGTCCGCGGCATGATCGGTCACACCCAGCCCCGCCGTATCGCGGCCCGCACGGTGGCCGAGCGGGTGGCGGAGGAGCTCGACACACCGCTGGGCGAGACCGTCGGCTGGAAGGTCCGCTTCACCGACCAGGTGAACCCCGACGCGACCTTCATCAAGCTGATGACCGACGGCATCCTGCTCGCCGAGATCCAGACCGACCGCGATCTGCGCGCCTACGACACGATCATCATCGACGAGGCCCACGAGCGGTCCCTCAACATCGACTTCCTGCTCGGCTACCTCGCCCAGCTGCTGCCCCGGCGCCCGGACCTCAAGGTCGTCATCACCTCCGCGACCATCGACCCGGAACGCTTCTCCCGCCACTTCGGCGACGCGCCGATCGTCGAGGTCAGCGGCCGCACATACCCAGTGGAGGTCCGCTACCGGCCCCTCCTGGAGGAGGACTCCGAGGACACCGACCGCGACCAGATCACCGCGATCACGGACGCCGTCGAGGAGCTGATGGCCGAGGGCAAGGGCGACATCCTCGTCTTCCTCTCCGGCGAGCGCGAGATCCGCGACACGGCGGACGCCCTCACGAAGAAGAACTACCGCTTCACGGAGGTCCTGCCGCTCTACGCCCGGCTCTCGCACGCCGAGCAGCACCGCGTCTTCCAGCCGCACACCGGCCGCAGGATCGTCCTCGCGACGAACGTCGCCGAGACCTCCCTCACCGTCCCGGGCATCAAGTACGTCATCGACCCCGGCATGGCGCGTATCTCCCGCTACAGCCACCGGACCAAGGTCCAGCGACTGCCCATCGAGGCGATCTCGCAGGCCAGTGCCAACCAGCGCAAGGGCCGCTGCGGCCGCACGTCCGACGGCATCTGCATCCGCCTGTACTCCGAGGACGACTTCAACGCCCGTCCGGAGTTCACAGACGCGGAGATCCTGCGGACGAACCTCGCCTCCGTCATCCTGCAGATGACCGCGGCAGGCCTCGGCGACATCGAGAAGTTCCCCTTCATCGACCCGCCGGACCACCGCAACATCCGGGACGGCGTCCAACTCCTCCAGGAGCTCGGCGCCCTGGACCCGGCGCAGCAGGACACCCGCAAGCGGCTCACGCAGACCGGGCGCAAGCTCGCCCAGCTTCCCGTCGACCCCCGGCTGGCCCGTATGGTCCTGGAGGCCGACGGGAACGGCTGTGTGCGCGAGGTCATGGTGATCGCCGCCGCGCTCTCCATCCAGGACCCGCGCGAACGCCCCGCCGACAAGCAGACCCAGGCGGACCAGCAGCACGCCCGCTTCAAGGACGAGACCAGCGACTTCCTCGCGTACCTCAACCTGTGGCGGTACATCCGCGAGCAGCAGCGCGAGCGCGGTTCGTCGTCCTTCCGCCGCATGTGCAAGCAGGAGTACCTGAACTTCCTGCGGATCCGCGAGTGGCAGGACATCTACACCCAGCTCCGCACGGTCGCCAAGCAGATGGGCATCCACCTCAACGAGGACGACGCGCCGGCCGACCGTATCCACGTCTCCCTCCTCGCGGGCCTCCTCTCCCACATCGGGATGAAGGACATCAAGGACTCCGGCGGGGACGGCGGCAAGAACACGTCGAGGAACGAGTACCTGGGCGCCCGCAACGCCAAGTTCGCGATCTTCCCGGGTTCGGCGCTGTTCAAGAAGCCGCCGCGGTTCGTGATGTCGGCCGAGCTCGTGGAGACGTCCCGGCTCTGGGCGCGGGTCAACGCGAAGATCGAGCCCGAGTGGGTCGAGCCGCTCGCCGGGCACCTGCTCAAGCGCACGTACAGCGAGCCGCACTGGGAGAAGGACCAGGCGGCCGTGATGGCGTACGAGAAGGTGACGCTGTACGGCGTCCCGATCGTCGCCCAGCGGAAGGTGAACTACGGCCGTATCGACCCGGAGACCAGTCGCGAGCTTTTCATTCGCAACGCCCTGGTCGAGGGGGACTGGCGGACGCACCACAAGTTCTTCGCCGACAACCGCAGGCTCCTGACCGAGGTCGAGGAGCTCGAGCACCGTGCCCGCCGACGGGACATCCTCGTCGACGACGAGACGCTGTTCGACTTCTACGACCAGCGGGTCCCCGAACACGTGGTCTCCGGCGCCCACTTCGACTCCTGGTGGAAGCACAAGCGCCGCGAGGAACCCGAACTCCTCGACTTCGAACGGTCGATGCTCATCAACGAGCGGGCCGGTGCGGTGACGAAGGACGACTACCCGGACTCCTGGCGCCAGGGCCGGCTGAAGTTCCGCGTCACGTACCAGTTCGAGCCGGGCGCGGACGCCGACGGGGTGACCGTCCACATCCCGCTCCAGGTCCTCAACCAGGTCACGGACGAGGGTTTCGACTGGCAGATCCCCGGCCTGCGGGAGGAACTCGTCACGGAGCTGATCCGCTCCCTGCCGAAGCCGATCCGCCGCAACTACGTACCGGCACCGAACTTCGCCAAGGCCTTCCTTCAGCAGGCGGAGCCCTCGGATGAGCCGCTGACCACGGCCATGGCGCGTGAGCTGAAACGCATGGTCGGAGTCCCGTTCACGGCCGAGGACTTCGACTGGTCGAAGATCCCCGACCACCTGACGATCACCTTCCGGATCATTGACGAGCGGCGCCGCAAGCTGGCCGAGGACAAGGACCTGGAGACGCTGCGGCTCAAGCTGAAGCCGAGGGCCCGCGAGGCGCTCTCACAGGCCGCGGCGGCGACGGCGGAACGGCAGGGCGGGGAGTCCCTGGAGCGAACGGGGCTGACCGACTGGACGATCGGCTCGCTCACCCGCGTCTTCGAGACCCGCCGGGCCGGCCAGCCCGTCAAGGCGTTCCCGGCACTGGTGGACGACGGCGACACGGTCTCCGTACGCCTCTTCGACTCGGAGGCCGAGCAGACCGAGGCGATGTGGCAGGGCACCCGCCGCCTCATCCTGCGGAACATCCCGGTGAACCCGGCCAAGTTCGCGTCGGAGAAGCTGACGAACGCCCAGAAGCTGGCTCTTTCCGCCAATCCGCACGGTTCGGTCCAGGCACTGTTCGACGACTGCGCGATGGCCGCGGCGGACAAGCTGATCGCAGACTTCGGCGGACCGGCGTGGGACGAGGAGTCGTACCGGAAGCTGTACGACAAGGTCCGCGCGGAGATCGTCGACACGACGGTCCGGGCGGTCGGGCAGGTCCAGCAGGTGCTGGCCGCCTGGCAGGCGTGCGAGCGCCGGTGGAAGTCGGTGCGCAGCCCGGCCCTGCTGCCCAACCTCACGGATGTGCGCACCCAGCTGGACGCCCTGGTGAAGCCCGGTTTCGTCACCGCGTCCGGGCTGCGCCGCCTGCCCGACCTCATGCGCTACCTGGTCGCCGCGGACCGCCGGCTGCAGCAGATGCCGACGGGCGTCCAGCGGGACACCACCCGCATGGAGAAGGTCCACGAGATGCAGGACGAGTACGCCTGGCTGCTGGAGCAGTTGCCGCAGGGCAGGCCCGTGCCGCAGCAGGTGCTGGACATCCGCTGGATGATCGAGGAGCTCCGGGTCAGCTATTTCGCCCATGCGTTGGGCACGGCGTACCCGGTCTCCGACAAGCGGATCGTGAAGGCGATCGACGCGGCCGTTCCGTAACAGGCCCGGCACGCTAAGTGAGTTCGACCGCCGGGCCCACCCTCCTGTACAGTCTCTTCTCGCAGCCCAGCGCACGCGGTATCCAATATGCGAGTCCGTCGCGCGGGGCCGCGAAACCAGGTCCTGTGGAGCAGTTTGGAGTGCTCGCCACCCTGTCAAGGTGGAGGCCGCGGGTTCAAATCCCGTCAGGACCGCAGCACATGAGGGGCCCGCATCCGAGGATGCGGGCCCTGCTTCGTTTCCGGCTCTTCGTCGCGGCAGTCCGCGCCCCGGAAACCCCAGCCGTCAAGACCGCCTCCCCTGGCCACCCGGGGACCGGTCCGGCCACATCACGGCCGGGCCAATAACGGTCGGCGGCCCTTGACGACGTCACATTCCCCCGGTACTTCAGAACTCCAGGGCTTCCGACCCCTCCTGGAGGTGGCTATGCCGGCGTCCGCTAGGCACGCGACGCGGGCTCTGCTCCGCGCCCACCTGTCGGCCGCTTCCGGGTACCGCCATCTGACGCGGCACTGCCCCATCTGCCACCAGCTCTTACGGCTGGCCCTGGAGCCCGTACAAGGCGCTCCAGAGGCCTCCGACGCCCCCGAAGGCGAAACTCCCCCCAAGGGATGACCAAGGGCTTGCCAACACGCCTGTGGGCGCGCGCTCTTGGGTGCATGCTCACCCTGCTCACTGCCGTACGTGACACCTTCGGCGACCGCAGGCAGCCGCGCTCCTAGCGCAGGGACTTCATCGCCATCAAGGTCCGAAGCGTGTGACGGGTGTCACCAAAACTATCGCGATGAGTACCTCGCTTACGGATGCCCTACAACGGGTCAATTTAATATGTGCAATTGCACCAGCTCCGGAGGTGTTTCACAGAAGCTTCGGCCCGCCTCCGCAGCCCCTGCGAGAGCCTTCACAGTGGAGCCCCAAGGCCCCGCGCGAGGGCCTCAACTCCCTTGATCCACAGCGCGATCGACCCCTTCGGCACGGCCGGCGCGACCCTTGGGCGGGCATAAAAAGATCGCGCTGGACCCGGCGGAGTCCAGCGCGATCGACGACGCACCCATGTCTCAGATGCCCGGGCGGGGACCCTGTTGGGGCAGGATCCGCGTCGTGTGGAGCTGTGGTGTCGGGCGGCTCCCTAAGTGGGGGACCTGGGGATATGCCCGACGGATATGCAGTTGTCAGGCCTCGCTGCGCTGCTGCGGAATGCCCGCGAGCAGAGCGCGGACCTCCGCCTCGCGGTAGCGGCGGTGCCCGCCGAGCGTGCGGATGGACGTGAGCTTTCCGGCCTTCGCCCACCGCGTGACCGTCTTGGGGTCGACGCGGAACATGGTGGCGACCTCAGCCGGGGTCAGCAGCGGCTCGGCATCAGGGGTGCGAGCGGTCATGAGCGGCCTCCTCGGGAGAACCGAACCTTCTCGGTTCTTTCCTCTAAATTCTGCACCTTGACCCGCGTTGCCCGAAATGGTGGACGCGGGTCGAGTCGGTTATAGGACGAACGGCTTGTCCTCGGCACTACAACTACACCATCTGTCCAGCCGCGTCGGCCAAACCGATGGAATTGCCCTCCCAGGTGTTCATCAGCGACGGAAGCCGATGGACCATGCCATAGCGGACAGTCACGTCACTGTGACGAACAGTCACAGGGCGATCAGGAGTCACAGGACCCCCCATAGCGTGCAATGCTGAGATTCCGCCCAAACGTGGACGGAAGGAGCCCTCCCCGGACTCCTTGTCCTATTTTGGCACGAGGAGGGGCCTTAGGCGCAAGGTACTTGTAAGTGCGTTCCGTCACGCTTGCACCTATAGGCCCGGATCGGGGATCTACGTCCCCTGGTGAGGGGTCTCCGGTAAGAGATGACCGTACGTCAGTTCGCGCGCGGATGACAGCGATGTCGGCAAACGCTTTCAGAGAACTGGATCTCCCACCCCCAACGCCCCACCTCAAACCCGGAGTTGACCGCCCCACTCCCCACGACGGTCACCCCCCAAAACCGCCTGACACACCGCGCCGTCCGCAGGGGCCCACGACCGGCAGCCGCCATCCGACGCAAGGGGCCGCGCCGGGTTCTCCGCCCACAGCGGCTGGCGCTCGGGTCACACAGACCCCACAGGAAACATGCATCGCGCCAGACCGAGGACGGAGAAACCGGCACGGC
The DNA here is from genome assembly GCF_004023625.1 of Streptomyces cavernae. Lineage (GTDB taxonomy): Bacteria > Actinomycetota > Actinomycetes > Streptomycetales > Streptomycetaceae > Streptomyces > Streptomyces cavernae. The sequence continues at coordinate 45,941 of NZ_RPDJ01000006.1, forward strand.
CCCGCCCCAAGAACAGGCACAGGCGCACAAGATCAGCCATCACCGGCCCGCAGAACCAGCGCGAGCCGACCCACGACCCGGCACAGGCACGGGCACAGGCACAGGCACACGCTCAGCCACCCACGCGTCGCACACACATGGCTCACAGCCCAGCGCGAGCACCGCCCACAACCCGGCGCAGGCACCCACGCGGAGCCACAGCACCCACCCACGAATCGCACACGCACACATGGCTCACGGCACCAGCGCGAGCCCCACCCACGACCCGGCACAGGCACCCACGCTCAGCCACCCCCGAGCCGCACACGCCACCATCACGGCGCCCACGGCCCGGCCCGGCTAATTGGCGGACCGCCGCTCCCGGACCCCCCGCCACCGCTCCACCAGCCGCCCGTACGCCTCCCCGGCCCCCGCCCCGTCCCCGGTGCGGAGCGCCTCGATGCCCTCGGAAACGTCCGCCGCCGAGTGGTCGCCGTCGAGTTCCTCGGGCGGCAGTACGTGCACCAGGCCGCCGTAGTCGAGCTCCACCAGCGACCGCGGGTGGAACTCCTCCAGCCAGCGCCCCACGTCCAGCAGGCCGTCAACCAGCGGCCCCTCGTCGATGGTCTCCCGCAGGGTCCTGAGGCCCCGTGCCACCCGCCGTCGGGCCTGCACCATCGGGGTGCGGTAGCGCAGGACAGGAGGCGCGTCCGGGGATCCCTTCTCGTACTGGCGCTCGTCGTCCGAGACGAGGACGAACCAGTTCAGCGGCACCTGCCAGGTCGCCGTGCGGATCCATGGCCGGGCATCCGGATTGCGGGCCATCCAGCGCTCGTAGTCCTGCGCGGCCTGCCGGCGCACCACGGGCGGCAGCACCGCGTCCAGGACCGGCGCCGGCAGCTCCTCCGCGAGGTCACCGAGGGCCTGCCAGCCGCGCAGCCGGGTGCGCCAGGGGCAGACGCACAGCACGCCGTCCACGTCCGCCACGAAGGCGTCGTCGCTCTCGTGGACCGGTACGGGCACCGGCGGGGTGGGGAGCAGGTCGGCGAGGGAGCGGCGCAGCTCGTCCTGGTAGGAGGGGCGGCCGTCGCGGCGGGCGTAGCGGGCCCAGTGGCTGCGCTCCGGCTCGGGGAAGGCGGCCAGTGGTTCGTACACGCGGAGGTAGGACGCGTACGGGACGATCACCGAGGACACCTTGGGCACGCCTGCTCCCTCCCCCGCGAGCCGACGGGAAAACCCCTGGGGCCTGCCGACCGGGACTCGGGTGGACCAGGCCCGCGGACCACAGGAGCCGACCACGCGGGAGACACCGAACAGGGAAATCGTCCCACGGCGCCCCCGCACGAGAAGGTGATCCTGAACACTGCACGGACGGCGGTGACCCGGTGGCTCGAAACAGCTCTAATCTCGGACCACGGAGGCCCGCCACCCGTACGGGACCCCGCTTCAACCGCCGACACTCAACCGGGAGTCACCACCGTGACCGACGTAACCGGCGCACCTGCTGATGTACTGCACACCCTCTTCCGCTCGGACCAGGGTGGCCATGAGCAAGTCGTGCTCTGCCAGGACAGGCCCAGTGGCCTGAAGGCCGTGATCGCCATCCACTCCACCGCCCTGGGCCCCGCGCTCGGCGGTACGCGCTTCTACCCGTACGCGAACGAGGACGAGGCCGTCGCCGACGCGCTCAACCTCTCCCGCGGGATGTCGTACAAGAACGCCATGGCCGGCCTCGACCACGGCGGCGGCAAGGCGGTGATCATCGGGGACCCCGAGCGGATCAAGACGGAGGAGCTGCTGCTCGCCTACGGCAGGGCCGTGGCCTCGCTGGGCGGCAGGTACGTCACCGCGTGCGACGTCGGCACGTACGTGGCGGACATGGACGTCGTGGCCCGCGAGTGCCGCTGGACGACCGGGCGCTCCCCGGAGAACGGCGGCGCCGGTGACTCCTCGGTGCTGACGGCGTACGGCGTCTTCCAGGGCATGCGCGCCTCCGCGCAGCACCTGTGGGGCGACCCGACGCTGCGCGGCCGCAAGGTGGGCATCGCGGGCGTCGGCAAGGTCGGCCATCACCTCGTGGAGCACCTGCGGGCGGACGGCGCCGAGGTCGTGATCACGGACGTCCGGGAGGAGTCAGTGCGGCGGATCCTGGACCGGCACCCGACCGGGGTCACCGCGGTGGCGGACACCGAGGCGCTGATCCGGGTCGAGGGCCTGGACGTGTACGCACCGTGTGCCCTCGGCGGCGCCCTGAACGACACTTCGGTGCCGGCGCTCACCGCGCGGATCGTGTGCGGTGCGGCCAACAACCAGCTGGCCCACCCGGGTGTGGAGAAGGACCTCGCCGACCGCGGGATCCTGTACGCGCCGGACTACGTGGTCAACGCGGGCGGGGTGATCCAGGTCGCCGACGAACTGCACGGCTTCGACTTCGAGCGGTGCCGGGCGAAGGCCGCGAAGATCTTCGACACCACGCTGGGAATCTTCGCACGTGCGAAGGAAGACGGGATTCCGCCGGCCGCCGCGGCCGACCGGATCGCCGAGCAGCGGATGGCCGAAGCCCGCTCTGCCCGCTGAGGGCGACGCGGTTGACAGGGACCCGTCGGCGGGCGAATGGGAGCTAACTCTCACTCCCGTCGGCGGGTCGCCGCCGAGAAGAGGTTAAAATCGCGGTTGACCAGCGGGGACAGGGCTCCTCGCCGGTTCTGGGCGGAGGCACGTCCTGCGGGCGACGTACCGTAGGGGCGTGGGCTCAGGTACCGTGGAAGCCCTACGGAGCGGCCTCTCCACGGAGAGCCCGTTCCGGATCATGAACGCGTGTCAAGACTCTGGGGCCGTCGAGCCCCGTCACCGAGGGGGTCGAGCCATGGGGCGCGGCCGGGCCAAGGCCAAGCAGACGAAGGTCGCCCGCCAGCTGAAGTACAACAGCGGTGGGACTGACCTGTCGCGTCTGGCCAATGAACTGGGCGCATCGACTTCGAGCCAGCCGCCGAATGGCGAGCCGTTCGAGGACGACGACGAAGACGAAGACAACCCGTACGCGCGGTACGCGGATCTTTACAACGACGACGAGGACGAGGACGACGAGTCCGATCCCTCGTCGCATCAGCGGCGCCGCGGCGCTTGACCGCGCGTTCCTGGCAGTTCATTCAGCGGCTGCGACAACCTCACCCGGTCCGGGGCCCAGCGCCGGACCGGGTTTCATGCTGCCATGTGCTCCGTCTGCGGTCTCAGCGGGCGTAGTCGCCGGTCATTTCGGCCCCCGTGGTGTGATCGCCGCGTTCGGTGATCTCACCGGCGACCCATGCCTTCACACCGCGGTCGGCGAGGGTGGCCAGGGCCGTGTCGGTGGACTCCGTGGGCACGATCGCGATCATGCCCACGCCCATGTTCAGCGTCTTCTCCAGCTCCAGCCGTTCGACGTCGCCGGCCTTGCCGACGAGGTCGAAGACCGGGGCCGGGGTCCAGGTGGCGCGGTCGACGACGGCGTGCAGGTTGTCCGGGATCACCCGGGCGAGGTTGGCCGCGAGTCCGCCGCCGGTGACATGGCTGAAGGCGTGCACCTCTGTGGCGCCGATCAGCGCGAGACAGTCCAGCGAGTAGATCTTGGTGGGTTCGAGCAGTTCCTCGCCGAGCGTCCGGCCGAACTCCTCGATCTGCGCCTCCAGGGCCAGGTTCGCCCTGTCGAGCAGGACATGACGGACGAGCGAGTACCCGTTCGAGTGAAGTCCTGAGGAGGCCATGGCGATGACCGTGTCACCCCGGCGGATGCGCTCCGCGCCGAGCAGCCGGTCGGCCTCGACGACGCCCGTGCCCGCACCCGCGACGTCGAAGTCGTCCGGGCCCAGCAGCCCCGGGTGCTCGGCCGTCTCGCCACCGACGAGGGCGCAGCCCGCGAGGACGCAACCTTCGGCGATGCCCTTCACGATGGCGGCCACGCGCTCCGGGTGGACCTTGCCGACGCAGATGTAGTCGGTCATGAACAGCGGTTCGGCACCGCACACCACGATGTCGTCCATGACCATGGCGACCAGGTCGTGGCCGATGGTGTCGTACACGCCCAGCTGCCGCGCGATGTCCACCTTGGTGCCCACGCCGTCCGTGGCGGAGGCGAGGAGCGGGCGGGTGTACCCCTTGAGCGCGGAGGCGTCGAAGAGGCCGGCGAAGCCGCCGAGGCCGCCGAGGACCTCGGGCCGCCGGGTCCTCTTCACCCACTCCTTCATCAGCTCGACGGCGCGGTCGCCCGCCTCGATGTCCACACCGGCCGCCGCGTAGGAAGCACCGGTGGCTGTCGTCTCAGACATGGTCCGGGAGATCTTTCGATTGAGGGCTACGGGGCTCAGGGACGACGGATCGCGTCGCTCGCGGCCAGGGCGGCGGGACCGGCCGCCAGCTCGGTCTCCAGCAGCTGCTTGCCGAGCAGCTCCGGGTCGGGCAGCTCCATCGGGTACTCGCCGTCGAAGCAGGCGCGGCACAGGTTCGGCTTGGCGATCGTGGTCGCCTCGATCATGCCGTCGATGGAGATGTACGAGAGGGAGTCAGCGCCCAGCGAGGTGCCGATCTCCTCCACGGTCATGCCGTTGGCGATCAGCTCGGCGCGGGTGGCGAAGTCGATGCCGAAGAAGCAGGGCCACTTCACCGGCGGGGAGGAGATCCGGATGTGGACCTCGGCCGCCCCGGCCTCACGCAGCATGCGTACCAGCGCGCGCTGGGTGTTGCCGCGCACGATCGAGTCGTCGACGACGACCAGGCGCTTGCCCTTGATGACTTCCTTGAGCGGGTTCAGCTTCAGGCGGATGCCGAGCTGGCGGATGGTCTGCGAGGGCTGGATGAAGGTCCGGCCGACGTAGGCGTTCTTCACCAGACCGGCGCCGAACGGGATGCCGGAGGCCTCCGCGTAGCCGATCGCGGCGGGGGTGCCGGACTCCGGGGTGGCTATGACCAGGTCCGCCTCGACAGGGGCTTCCTTGGCGAGTTTCCGGCCCATCTCGACCCGCGACAGATAGACGTTCCGACCGGCGATGTCGGTGTCGGGGCGGGCGAGGTAGACGTACTCGAAGACACAGCCCTTGGGCTTCGCGTCCGCGAATCGCGAGGTGCGCAGACCGTTCTCGTCGATGGCGACGAACTCGCCGGGCTCGATCTCGCGGACGAAGCTGGCGCCCGTGATGTCGAGGGCGGCCGTCTCCGAGGCGACGACCCAGCCGCGCTCCAGCCGGCCGAGGACCAGCGGGCGGATGCCCTGCGGGTCACGGGCCGCGTAGAGCGTGTTCTCGTCCATGAAGGCGAGCGAGAAGGCGCCCTTGACCTTCGGGAGGATCTTGGCGGCGGCCTCCTCGATGGTCAGCGGCTTGCCGTCCTCGTCCCTCTGGCCCGCGAGCAGCGCGGTGATGAGGTCGGTGTCGTTGGTCGCGGCGACCTGGGTGGTACGGCCGTCCTGCTTGGGCAGGTCGGCGGCCATCTCGGCGAGCTGCGCCGTGTTGACCAGGTTGCCGTTGTGGCCGAGCGCGATGGAGCCGTGCGCGGTGGCCCGGAACGTCGGCTGGGCGTTCTCCCAGACGGAGGCGCCGGTGGTCGAGTAGCGGGCGTGACCGACCGCGATATGACCCTGGAGCGCTCCGAGGGAGGTTTCGTCGAAGACCTGGGAGACCAGGCCCATGTCCTTGAAGACGAGGATCTGGCGGCCGTTGCTGACCGCGATTCCCGCGGATTCCTGGCCCCGGTGCTGAAGGGCGTAGAGACCGAAGTACGTGAGCTTTGCGACCTCTTCACCCGGAGCCCAGACACCGAAGACGCCACACGCGTCCTGCGGGCCCTTCTCACCGGGGAGCAGATCGTGATTGAGTCGACCGTCACCACGTGGCACGCCACCGAGTGTAGGCGAGATCGCGCACTGGTCCGAATCTGCAGGCGGCGTCCCAGATCGCGGACGGTTACCGGCGGGTGTCCGCGACCGCCGCGATGCCCTTGCCGTCTTCGCTGGTCAGCGTGATGCCGCGGTGATCCTGGCGGTAGTCGACCGTGCCCTTGAACAGGCCCAGCAGGGCGTCTTCGGTTTCCTTGAGTGAGCCTGAGCACATCTTGCGGGTGGTCGCCGGGGCACCGAAGGTTATGTTCCCGTCGCGTACGGTCGCCTTGGCGGTGACGCGGTTGCAGCCGAGGCTTCCCGCGACGGTGCCGGCCTTCTCGTCGAAGGTGAGCCAGGCCTTGTCGCGGGCGTCCGCGGGGAGGGAGCGGGCGGTGTCGCCCTCCGTCAGCGAGGTGACCTTCCAGGTGGTGCCGTAGAACTCGGCGGGCTTCTCCTCACTGAGTTCCACCGTGTCTCCCTCGTCATTGGTGAGGGTGAGCCTGCCGTCGTCGACCGCGGCGTCGAGCCGGCCGCTCGCCAGGGTGCGGGAGAGGCTCTGCTCGAACTCCATCGAGATGTCCGTGCAGCCCATTTCCGTGGACTCGGCGGCGGCGAAGGCGATGCCCCCGTCCTTGAAGGTCGCCTTCGAACCGAAGCCGTTGCAGCCGTAGTTGCCCTTGACCTCGCCGCTCTCGTCGATCTTCAGATAGGCGCTGTCGGGGGCCTGTTGCGCCTTCCCGTCCACAGTGAGCCGGTCGACGTTCCAGTGGACGCCGGTGACCGCCGCGGCGGCCTTCGAGCCGCCAGGTCCCGCTCCGGTTCCGACGGAGTCGCTGCCGGACTCGCTGCCGCAGGCCACGGCGAGCGGGAGCAGGGTCAGGAGGGTGAGGGTGACTCGCTGCTTGTTCATGGCGATGGGACGGGAGGGGTGGGGGTGTCGGTTCCCCTCAGCTCAGCAAGGGCAACAGCCCCGTCAGCTCATCACGGGCAGCAGCCCGGTCAGCTCATCAGGGGCAACAACCCGGAGAGATCCGCGCGTTCGCCGCTCGCGCTCAGCTTCGCGTCGTCCAGGACCGTCTTCCAGTCGAGGCGGCCGGTGGCGAGGCGGATCCAGGTCAGCGGGTCGGTCTCGACGACGTTCGGCGGGGTGCCGCGGGTGTGCCGGGGGCCCTCGACGCACTGCACCACCGCGTACGGCGGGACCCGCACCTCGGTGGAGGCGCCGGGCGCCTTCACGGCGAGCGCGTCGGCCAGCAGCCGGGTGCAGGCGGCGAGCGCCTGCCGCTCGACGGGGATGTCGAGGCCCGGTACGGCCGCGTTCAGGTCGTCGGTGTGGACGACGAGTTCGACGGTGCGGGTGACCAGGTAGTCGGTGAGGGTCATGGAACCGGCGCGCAGGGCCAGCGGCCGGGTGCCGACGGCCGCTGCGAGACGCTCGACGATCCGCTCCTCGGTGCGGGCGAAGAAGGCGTCGAGATCCGGGGTGCGCTCGGCGAGCGCACGGCTGCCGTCGGCGATGGCCGGCGCCAGGGGGGCGGTGATGAACGGGTAGTCCAGCAGGCCGAACGCGGCCGTCGTGGGCTCCTCCCGGTCGAGCGCGACGCTGACGCTCTCCACGGTCATGCCGATGTGCGCCGCGAGATCCCGTACCGTCCACTCCCCCAGCCGCGTGGGCCCGGCGAGTTGCTCGGGGCCGAGGCCGCGCACCCCGTTCCGCACGTGCCCGAACTGCGTGAGTACCGCCGTGCGTATCTTGACGGGGTCATAGGTACGGGTGCGCTTCTTGGCCGGAGGCATGGTCAGAGCCTAGTCGTGCGTGCTCGACTGTGAATGTGTCGCCGTTCGCGGGCAGGCCGACGTCCCGCCAACGGAACGGGAGGCCGTGCGCGGAGTTCAGGTCCGGGCCGTCCATCAGCTGGAAGTGCAGATGCGGTTCGGTGGAGTTGCCGGAGTTGCCGCACCGCGCGATCTGCTGTCCGGCCCGCACCCGGTCGCCCGGTCGGACGGTCACGGAGCCGCGCCGCAGATGCGCGTACATCGCGTGGACCCCGTCCCCCAGCTCGAGGACGACGTGGTTTCCGGTGACCCAGCCGACGCCCAGGGCGGCCCGGGCCGGTCCCTCCAGCAACAGCACGTAGAGAACCATGAGGAGGGAGTTGCGGCTGAGGTGGTCGCGCCGCCAGTCGGAGACGTGTACGACGGTGGCTTCCGCGACGGCGAACAGCGGCTCGTCGTACGCGGGGAAGGCGCTGCTGCGCCGGAGCGGCGGCCACAGCATGGCGAATTCCGGGCGGCGTCCCTCACCGTCTTCGGGTTCGGCGGTGATGTCGATCGCGTACGTCTGCCCGTACGCGTGCGTGCCATGGCTCGGCGTCTTGGTGGCCGGGCTGTTCCGTGCCGTCCAGCGGCCCCTGACCGGTGGTTCCACCTCGACCGGGGGCCGGGCCGCGATCTCGTCCCAGACCGGGGACCTGGCGACGATCCACTGCACGGTCAGTACCAGGACGACCGCGGCCGTCAGCGGCAAGTAGGCCCACTGCCAGCTGATCGGGTAGCCGGGCAGCAGTTCCCCGATGGCCATGGCGAAGAAGGCCAGCAGGAGGACCCGTAAGACGATTTTCGCGGGCTTGCGGATGGACATCGTTCCCCCATGGTTCGTCTCGTGACCCAGATCCCAAGGAGACCACGTAATTGCGCAATGCAAGCAACAGCGAGCCACAGCAGGCATGACGAAGCCCCCGCCCGGACGGGCGGGGGCTTCGTCATGGCCTCTTCGTGGGTTCCACGCGGAGGACGAGGGGCAGACGGTCAGGCCAGCAGCGCCGGGATCGTCCCCTCGTGAGCCTCGCGCAGCTCGGCCAGGGTCAGCTCGAACTCGCCCTGAAGCTCCACCGTGTCACCGTCCACGACACCGATCCGGGTCACGGGCAGACCCCGCGCCCCGCACATGTCGTTGAAGCGGACCTCTTCCGAGCGCGGAACGGCGACGACCGCGCGGCCCGCCGACTCCGAGAACAGGAGGGTGAACGCGTCCAGGCCGTCGGGGACGACCAGGCGGGCGCCCTTGCCGCCGAGCAGCGCCGACTCGACCACGGCCTGGATCAGTCCGCCGTCGGACAGGTCGTGCGCCGAGTCGATCATGCCGTCGCGGGAGGCGGAGATCAGGATCTCGGCCAGGAGGCGCTCGCGCTCCAGGTCCACGACCGGCGGCAGCCCGCCGAGGTGGTCGTGGACCACCTGCGACCAGGCCGAACCACCGAACTCCTCACGGGTGTCGCCGAGGAGGTAGAGCAGCTGCCCCTCCTCCTGGAAGGCGACCGGGGTGCGGCGGGCGACGTCGTCGATGACGCCCAGCACGGCCACGACCGGCGTGGGGTGGATGGCGGCCTCGCCCGTCTGGTTGTAGAGCGAGACGTTGCCGCCGGTCACGGGGGTGCCCAGCTGCCGGCAGGCGTCGGCGAGACCACGGATGGCCTCCGCGAACTGCCACATCACGGCCGGGTCCTCGGGCGAACCGAAGTTCAGGCAGTCGGACACCGCGAGCGGCTTCGCACCGGTGGTGGCGACGTTGCGGTACGCCTCCGCCAGCGCGAGCTGCGCGCCCGTGTACGGGTCGAGCTTGGCGTACCGGCCGTTGCCGTCGGTCGCGATGGCGACACCCAGCCCGGTCTCGTCGTCGATGCGGATCATCCCGGAGTCCTCTGGCTCGGCGAGGACCGTGTTGCCCTGCACGAGGTGGTCGTACTGGGAGGTGATCCAGGACTTGGAGGCCTGGTTGGGCGAGCTCACCAGCTTCAGGACCTGGTCCCTCAGCTCCTCGCTGGTCTCCGGGCGCGGCAGTTTGCCCGCGTCGTCGGCCTGGAGGGCGTCCTGCCACTCGGGGCGGGCGTACGGGCGCTCGTACGTCGGGCCCTCGTGTGCCACCGTCCGCGGGTCGACGTCGACGATCTTGCCGCCGTGCCAGTAGATCTCCAGGCGGTCGCCGTCCGTCACCTCACCGATGACGGTGGCGATGACGTCCCACTTCGCGCAGATCTCCAGGAAGCGGTCGACCTTGTCCGGCTCGACCACGGCACACATGCGTTCCTGCGACTCGCTCATGAGGATTTCCTCGGGCGAGAGCGTGGAGTCGCGCAGCGGCACGTCGTCGAGGGTGACGCGCATACCGCCGGAGCCGTTGGAGGCCAGCTCGGACGTGGCGCAGGACAGACCGGCAGCGCCGAGGTCCTGGATGCCGACGACCAGCTTCTCCTGGAACGCCTCCAGGGTGCACTCGATGAGGAGCTTCTCCTGGAAGGGGTCGCCGACCTGGACCGCCGGGCGCTTCGACGGCTTGGCGTCGTCGAAGGTCTCGGAGGCCAGGATGGAGGCGCCGCCGATGCCGTCGCCGCCGGTGCGGGCCCCGTAGAGGATGACCTTGTTGCCCGCGCCGGAGGCCTTCGCGAGGTGGATGTCCTCGTGCCGCATCACGCCGATGCAGCCGGCGTTGACCAGCGGGTTGCCCTGGTAGCAGGAGTCGAAGACGACCTCGCCGCCGATGTTGGGCAGGCCCAGGCAGTTGCCGTAGCCGCCGATGCCCGCGACCACGCCGGGCAGGACGCGCTTGGTGTCCGGGTGGTCGGCCGCGCCGAACCGCAGCGGGTCCACGACGGCGACTGGGCGCGCGCCCATCGCGATGATGTCGCGCACGATGCCGCCGACGCCGGTGGCCGCGCCCTGATAGGGCTCGACGTACGACGGGTGGTTGTGCGACTCCACCTTGAAGGTGACCGCGTAGCCCTGGCCGACGTCGACGACGCCGGCGTTCTCGCCGATGCCGACGAGGAGGGCGTCGGACTGCGGGGCCTTCTCGCCGAACTGGCGCAGGTGGACCTTGCTGCTCTTGTACGAGCAGTGCTCGGACCACATCACCGAGTACATGGCGAGCTCGGCGCCGGTCGGGCGGCGGCCGAGGATCTCCACGATCCGCTCGTACTCGTCCTTCTTCAGGCCGAGTTCGGCCCAGGGCAGCTCGACGTCGGGGGTCTCGGCCGCGTGCTCGACCGTGTCCAGAGGCGTCCGGCTCATGCTTTGACCAGCTTCTTGAGGATCGAGGTGAAGAACGGCAGGCCGTCGGTGCGGCCCGTCCCGATCAGGGGCTCGACGGCGTGCTCGGGGTGCGGCATCAGACCGACGACGTTGCCGGCCTCGTTCGTGATGCCGGCGATGTCCCGGAGCGAACCGTTGGGGTTGAAGTCCAGGTAGCGGAAGGCGACCCGGCCCTCCGCCTCGAGCATGTCGAGGGTGCGCTCGTCGGCGACGTACCGCCCGTCCATGTTCTTCAGCGGGATGTGGATCTCCTGGCCGCTTTCGTAATCGCTGGTCCAGGACGTCCCGGCGTTCTCCACCCGCAGCTTCTGATCACGGCAGATGAAGTGCAGATGGTCGTTGCCGAGCATCGCACCGGGCAGCAGATGCGCCTCGGTGAGGATCTGGAAGCCGTTGCAGATACCGAGAACCGGCATTCCCGACTTCGCCTCGGAGATCACGGTCTCCATCACGGGGGAGAAGCGCGAGATCGCGCCCGCGCGCAGATAGTCGCCGTAGGAGAATCCGCCGGGCAGCACCACGGCGTCGACCTGCTTGAGGTCCTTGTCCTTGTGCCAGAGCGCCACGGGCTCCGCTCCGGCGAGCCGGATCGCCCGCTGAGCGTCCCGGTCGTCAAGACTTCCGGGAAAAGTGACGACCCCAATACGAGCGGTCACTTTCCTGCCTCCACCATCTCTTCCTCCACCTTCACGGTGAAGTCCTCGATCACGGTGTTGGCGAGGAAGGATTCCGCCAGTTCATGGATGCGGGCGAGCGCGGCGTCGTCCACCGGTCCGTCCACCTCGAGTTCGAAACGCTTTCCCTGACGTACGTCGGAGACGCCCTCGAAACCGAGGCGCGGCAGCGCACGCTGCACCGCCTGGCCCTGAGGGTCGAGGATCTCCGGCTTGAGCATGACGTCGACTACGACGCGTGCCACTGGCACTCCCGGTGTGTGGTGCTGAGCAGGTCACTTCAGACTACCCGGCGGCGATTTCTACGCGCATAGATTCGTAGGAAACTACGTGACCGCCATCACGACCGGCACCGCCGGGGGCATCACGATCCCGCATCGGACCGGCTACCGTCGCGGAAAATTCTGGGAAAGATCCCCGCTCCCCATTGCCTTCGGACACGCGGACAGATTTAGTCGGGCTTCACAATGCAATGCCGGGGACTGTACAAAGGAAATGGCAAAAGCCGATACTTTGCCCCGGAAGCAGCCGGACAATCGACATCTTGGCGCATCACCATCTCCGTGCATCGCCGCACGTCATCGAGTGTGATCGCGAGGATGTCGCACGAAGGGACCGAATATCGTGGCGCAGCGTGTCGTGGTCACTCTCTTTGACGACATCGACGGCTCAGAAGCGGCGGAAACGATCGCCTTCGGACTGGACGGCAAGTCGTACGAGATCGACCTCAATCCAGCCAATGCCAAGAAACTGCGTAAGGCGCTCGCCCCCTACGTGGAGGCCGGCCGCAAGCAGTCGAAGTCCGGGAAGGCGTACAAGCACACCTCGGTGACGCCCGACCCCGCCGCCGTCCGCGCCTGGGCACAGTCCAACAAGATGGACGTCCCCGCACGCGGGCGCATCCCGAAGAAGGTCTACGAGGCCTTCCAGGCCGCGAACTGAGCCGACTCCGGCTCCGGCCGAAGGGCCGTCGGCGGTCCGGTCCGTCGTCGGCCGGGACCCCAGGTCCACCCACGTCCGCACGCATCGGCCGGCCATCCAACATGCCCTCCTGGCAGCCGAGCTGCCGGGAGGGACCGTCAGCTCGCCCTCCCGGCAACCGAGTTGCACACCACCCCTACTGATCAGCTAGAGTCTGAAGCACGCCGCAGGGCAAAGCCGAAAGGCCCAGCTCAGCGGGATCACGCGGGTGTAGTTCAGTAGTAGAACATCCCCCTTCCAGGGGGAAGGCGCAGTGTGCAATTCCTGTCACCCGCTCTGCATCTCCTACCGATCCGACCAAGTCCCTACGGACTGGTCGATTCGATCAGGTAGGGTGGTGCACGCGCCGACCGGTGAGAGCCTGTCGGATGCAATGCGGACGTAGCTCAGTTGGTAGAGCGCAACCTTGCCAAGGTTGAGGTCGCGAGTTCGAGCCTCGTCGTCCGCTCCGGATAAAGGGTCCCGGTTGTTACCGGGACCCTTTTCGTGTTCCCACGGACGCTCCGCGTCTGACATTTGTCATACGGGTTGATGACACAGCGCACTGCTGTGCGGGCCGCCCGGCGGGGACGCTTGGTCCATGACAACGAACAGGCACGACGACGTGATCGAGGTCACTGACCTGCGCCGCGTGTACGGGGGCGGTTTCGAGGCGGTGCGCGGCGTGACCTTCTCCGTGGGCCGCGGTGAGCTCTTCGCGCTGCTGGGCACCAACGGCGCGGGCAAGACGTCCACCGTCGAACTTCTCGAGGGCCTCGCACCCCCGGCCGACGGGCAGGTACGCGTACTGGGCCACGACCCCTACCGCGAGCGGGCGGCCGTCCGGCCGCGGATCGGCGTGATGCTGCAGGAGGGCGGCTTCCCCTCCGAACTGACCGTCGCCGAGACGGTACGCATGTGGGCGGGCTGCACCAGCGGGGCCCGGCCGCAGAACGAGGCCCTGGAGATGGTCGGACTCGCGCGGCGGTCCGGCGTCCGGGTCAAGCAGCTCTCCGGGGGTGAGAAGCGGCGCCTCGACCTGGCGCTCGCCCTCCTCGGCCGCCCCGAGGTGCTCTTCCTCGACGAGCCGACCACCGGCCTGGACGCCGAAGGCCGCCAGGACACCTGGCAGTTGGTGCGCGCGCTGCGGGACGAGGGCACGACGGTGCTGCTCACCACCCACTACCTGGAAGAGGCCGAGGACCTGGCCGACCGGCTGGCGATCCTGCACGAGGGCAGGATCGCGGTTTCCGGCACCCCGGCGGAGGTGACCGCGACCCAGCCGTCCCGGATCTCCTTCGAACTGCCCGAGGGCTACTTCCTCGGCGACCTGCCCCCGCTCGCCGAACTGGGCGTGACCGGCCACGAGACGGCGGGCCGCACGGTCCGGCTGCGCACCCATGCGCTCCAGCGGGCCGCCACGGGGTTGTTGGTGTGGGCAGAGCGGGCCGGCGTCGAACTGCGCGGTCTGGACGTGCGGTCGGCGTCGCTGGAGGAGGCGTTCCTGGGCATAGCGCGCGAGGCGGGAGCGCAGCGGGGCGACGGGGACGCCGGCGGGGTGGCCGGGGCGAAGGACAAGGAGACGGTGGCATGAGCGCGGTGGAGACGCGAGCGGTCGGTGCGCGGACGGTGACGACCACCAGAGCGGGCCGGTTGGCCGCCCTGGCGCGGGCGGAACTGACCCTGCTGATGCGCAGCAAGGGCACGCTCGTCCTGGCGCTGGTGGTGCCATTGGTGCTGCCGTTCAGCGCCCGCCAGGTCACCGAGGGCATGGAGCTGGAGGAGGCCGGCCTTTCGCTGGGGGCGGTCCTGCTGACCGCGGCCATCGGCTTCTCGCTGCTGTTCGCCGTCTACTCCCCCCTGACCAGCATCTACGTGGCCCGCCGCGAGGAGTTGGTGCTCAAGCGGCTGCGCACCGGTGAGCTGAACGACACCGAGATCCTTGTCGGCGCCGCCCTACCGGTGGTCAGCATCGCCGTCGCCCAGTCCGTGCTGGTGGCGATCGGCTGCGCGGTGCTCCTCGACACGGGCGCGCCGCAGGCCACCCACTACACCGTGCTGGGACTGGTGTTGGGCCTGGTGCTGTCCGCGGCGCTCGGGGCGCTCACGGCGAGCTTCAGCAGAACCACCGAGAGCGCCCAAGTGACGTCAGTGCCGATGGTGTTCCTGTCATGGCTGGGCTCCGGCATCATGATCCCGCTGGAGGTCCTGCCGGACCGGGTCGCCTCCATCTGCGAGTTGCTTCCGCTGTCCCCCGCGATCACCCTGATTCGTGGTGGCTGGACCGGCGACCTCTCCGCCTATGACGCCCTAGGCGCCACGGCCACGGGGGTGGCCTGGACGGTGCTCGCGGTGTACGCCGTGGGACGGTGGTTCCGCTGGGAGCCGCGGCGCTGAGCGGGGACCGATACGGGGACTCGACACGGGGACTGAGGGGGGCGGCACTGTGCGTGGGCCGGGGGCTTGGTGGCGGGAGCAGAGCACGCCGCAGAAGGTGGAGACGTACACGAGGTGGTCGTTCCACTCGTTCGTGCTGATCGAGATCGCCTCCTTCGGACTGGCGGCTTTCGCCAATCTCTGGACGCCGTGGAACTGGATCCTGTTCCTGATGGTGTGCGTGCATGCGGCTTTGTGCGGCGTGTCGTGGGCCCGGAGCCTGGACTGGATCAGCGGCCGACGGCCCCAGCCCCGGCGGATGCTCTGGGCCGTCGGAGTGGCGACCGCCGTGATCGGCCTGGGGGCCCTCGTCCTCGCGACGCGCAAAGCCCCCAGCGACGAGGACGCGATCGGCGCCACGATGGTGTTCATGGGGACCCTGGGCTTCGGCACTTGTGCTCTTGCACTCGGGATGCGCAATACCCGGCGCCTGGTCTCCATGATCCTCGGCTTCGCCCTGGGGGCGGCGTGCGTGGCCTTCCCGCTGGGCGTGCCGGAGGCCGCCTTCATCTTCGCGGTATCGACCGTGGGCGGCGGGTTCTTCTACTTCACCGGCATGGTCTCCGTCTGGCTGCTCAAGGCCGTCTACGAACTGAACGATGCACGCGAGACCCGGGCCCGGCTCGCCGTCGCCGAGGAACGGCTCCGTTTCGGCCGTGACCTGCACGACGTGATCGGCCGGAACCTGGCCGTGATCGCGCTGAAGAGCGAGCTCGCCGTGCAACTGGCGCGGCGGGAACGGCCCGAGGCCGTGCAGCAGATGATCGAGGTGCAGCGCATCGCACAGGAGTCGCAGCGCGAGGTGCGAGAGGTGGTACGCGGTTACCGCGAGGCCGATCTCGCGGTCGAACTCTCCGGTGCGCAGGGCGTGTTGACGGCCGCCGGGATCGAATGCGAGATCAGCGGCCCGACGACGGGCCTGCCGGCCCAAGTGCAGTCGGCGCTCGGCTGGGTGGTGCGCGAAGCGACGACGAACGTGCTGCACCACGGGGACGCCGCCCGCTGCGCGGTCAGCCTGCGGGTGGCAGAGGGGCTTGTGGTGCTCATGGTGGAGAACGACGGCCTAGAGGACGGAGCGAACAGAGCGGGCAGAACAGATGGAACGGATGAAACGGATAGATCAGCCGGCAAGGAGCACAAGGGGTCCGGGCTCCCGGGGCTGCGGGAGCGGCTGTCCGCCGTGGGCGGCACCCTGACCGCCGGGCGCACGTCCGGCGGTCTGTTCCGCGTCACCGCGTCCGTCCCCTTACCGGAGACCACACCGCTGCCCGGCCCGAGCGCCACCGCCCGTTCCGTGAATGAGGTCCTGTCATGACCGCCGTCAGACCGATCCGGCTGTTGCTCGCCGACGACGAGCACCTGATTCGGGGGGCGCTCGCCGCGCTCCTCGGGCTGGAGGACGACCTGACCGTCGTCGCCGAGGCGGCCAGCGGACCGGAGGCCCTGGCGATGGCGCGGGCACACGCGCCGGACGTTGCCGTACTGGACTTGCAGATGCCGGGGGCGGACGGTGTGAAGGTCGCCACATCGCTGCGGGCCGAGCTGCCCGCGTGCCAGGTACTGATCGTGACCAGCCACGGGCGGCCGGGGCATCTGAAACGCGCGCTCGCCGCGGGGGTTCGGGGATTCGTGCCGAAGACCGTCAGCGCGCAGCGGCTCGCGGAGATCATTCGTACCGTCCACGCGGGGAACCGTTACGTGGACCCGGAGTTGGCGGCCGACGCGATCTCCGCCGGGGACTCCCCGCTGACCGAGCGGGAGGCCACGGTGCTGGAGCTCGCCGCCGACGGGGCCCCGGTCGCGGAGATCGCGGAGCGGGCCGCGCTGGCGGAGGGGACCGTCCGGAACTACCTGTCGTCGGCCGTGTCCAAGCTGGGGGCGGAGAACCGGCACTCCGCGGTACGTCTCGCCCGGGAGCGAGGTTGGGTATAGTAGCTCTCGCGCAACGGCGCAGTGCGGACGTAGCTCAGTTGGTAGAGCGCAACCTTGCCAAGGTTGAGGTCGCGAGTTCGAGCCTCGTCGTCCGCTCCAGAACGAAGACCCCGGTCCAGGTGACCGGGGTCTTCGTCGTCGTCCCGGGGTATCGACGTCGCCTGGGTTCCGGCGCGTCCGGGTTTCGGCGTCCGGTTCTTCGGCGCCTGGGATTGTCGACCTCACCGGAGTTTCCGGCCTCGCCCCGTGCGTACCGGACCCCGTGCGCAGGCGGGTCCGGTACGAGGGGAGCCGCGGCCGCTACGACCAGCTCGCGCCCGTCAGCCGCTCGTACGCCTCCACGTACTTCGCCCGGGTCGCGTCCACGATCTGCTGGGGCAGCGCGGGCGGGGGCTGCTCGCCGTGGCGGTCCCAGCCGGACTCCGCGGAGGTGAGCCAGTCCCGTACGAACTGCTTGTCGAACGACGGCTGGGCACGGCCCGGCTGCCAGGAGTCGGCGGGCCAGAAGCGGGAGGAGTCCGGGGTGAGCACCTCGTCGGCCAGAACGAGTGACTCCCCTTCCAGACCGAACTCGAACTTGGTGTCCGCGAGGATGATTCCGCGGTCCCGGGCGATGACGCGGGCGCGGTTGTAGACGGCCAGGGTCGCCTGGCGCAGCTGTGCGGCGACGTCGGCGCCGACCTGGCGGGCGACCTCCTCGTAGGAGACGTTCTCGTCGTGGTCGCCGACGGCGGCCTTGGTGGCCGGAGTGAAGATCGGGGCGGGGAGTTCGGCCCCGTCGGTGAGCCCCTCCGGCAGCGCGAGGCCGCACACCGTACGGGACTCGTTGTACTCGACGAGGCCCGAACCGGTCAGATAGCCGCGGGCGACGCACTCGACGGGGACCATCCGCAGGGACTTGCAGACGAGGGTGCGGCCCTGCCAGGAGGCGGGGGCGCCGGCGGGGAGTTCCGTGCTCAGGACGTGGTTCGGAATCAGATCACGGAGCTGGTCGAACCACCAGAGCGAGAGCTGGGTGAGGACCTTGCCCTTGTCGGGGATCTCGGTCGGCAGCACCCAGTCGTACGCGGAGATGCGGTCACTGGCGACCATCACGAGGTCGCCCGCCTCGTTCTGGTACAGCTCCCGCACCTTGCCGGTGTGCAGGTGCACCAGGCCCGGAACCTGCAGGGGCTCGGGCTTTACGACGAATCCGGACACGGTTCCTCCCCGCGGTTCTGGCCAAGTGCCTCGATTCTCCCGTATACGGGGAACGGCCGGGTGCTGGGGCCGTGGCGCGGGGGCTCAGCCACCGCGAGGGCCCCTGCGGAGCACGCGAACGCCGCCGGATCACCGTCCCGACCGGCTCACCGTCTCGCAGGGCGCCGGCCAGCGCCGGCCCACCGAGCGCCGCCGCGACAGCCTTCGCGACGACGCGCGGAGCGCCGCCGGATCACCTTGACCGAGCCCCGCCACGCGCCGCGCATACAGCCTTAACGACCGCCTGCCGCAGCCCCGCCCCGCCCGCCTGCCTGCCGGAGCATCGGCGTGACAGGCATCGCGTGAGCCTCGGCGACCGTCGGCGCGACAAACATCGCGTCAGCCTCCGCGTCCGCCTCCGCGACCGTCCGCACGGATGCGTTCAGTCGCGCTTGCAGATGCGGTCCAGGAGGTTGGCGGTGGCGCGCTGGATGCGGGGGTCGGTGTGGCCGGGGCGGTCGAGTGCCGGGGTCCAGGCGAAGGTGCCGGAGGCGAACACCAGGGCGCCGGAGGGGGATCGGTAGAGCGAGGTCTCCTGGTGACGGACCACGCCCTCGGCGTCCTGGTAGGGGGAGTGGGCCAGCAGGATCCGGCCCTGATGCTCGGGCAGCGGGACACGCGGGAAGTAGCGGTCGGCCTCGCCGGCGACCAGGCCCTCGATCTCGTCGCCCTCGCCCGCTCCAGTGGCCTCCCACAGCCAGTGGTCGGCGTTGCGCACGACCAGCGGGTGCGGTTCGGGGACGCGGCCCCCGTACTGGATGCCGAGCAGTTGCTGTTCGGGGCGGTCCATTTCGCGCCAAAGGGCCGGTTTTCCGGGTCCCCTGCGTTTTCGGCAGGTCAGCAGGCGGTCGGGCACGCCGGACGGCGACGGACCCAGCTCGACCTGCCAGTACATGGTGTTGGCGGAGAGGAAGACGAGGGAGGTGCCGTTCTCGCGGGCGAGCTCGGTGTTGCGGCGCATCGACGCCGACCAGTACTCGTCGTGGCCGGGAAAGACCAGGCCCCGGTAGCGGGTGGGTTCGACACGGCCGGCGTGCAGGTCGCGGGAGTCGGCGTAGGCGATGTCGTAGCCGTAGCGCTCGGCCCAGCGGATGAAGTCGTAGGCGTGGCCCACGTGCATGGGCAGGCCCAGGCCCGCGTACGGGCGGTCGAAGGAGACGGTGGTGGCGGCGTCGTTCTCGCCTAGGAGCCGCCCCTGGTCGTCCCAGGCGTGGTAGAGGCTCGCGCCCGTGCGTCCGTCCTCCGGGTACAGGTTGTACGCCTGCCAGGTGATGTCCGGCAGCAGGAGGAGCAGGTCCGCGGGGCGGTTGTCGCGGACGGTGAAGGGGATGTGCGAGCGGTAGCCGTCGGCGGTGGTGAGGACTGCGACGTAGGCGCCGATGTTCCAGTGGTCGGGGATCTGCAGGCGCCAGGACTGCCACCAGTGGTGGCAGGAGATGGTGCGGTCGGCGGTGAGCGGGGAGGGCTGGACGATGCCGGACAGCCGGGGGCTGGTGACGATCTTGCTGGCGCCGTCTCCGCCGTAGTGGCCGATGCGGTAGATGTCGACCCCGAACTGCTGGGGCGGGTCGACCGTGATGTGGAAGTCGATGGCCTCGCCCGGGGCCACGGCTCCGGTCGAGGCGAAGCCCTTGATCTGGCGGCGCACATCGTCGGCGGCCCGGGGGCCGCCGCCGGTCCGGGGGTGGGGGATCCTGCCCCGGTCGTGCCGGGTCCGAGGGCGGGTCCTGGTGCGGGAGGCGGCGTGGCCGCCGGTGTGGTCGGCCGCCTCGGCAGGGATGGGGTCCACGTACCAGGGGACGATGTTGCCCGTGTCGCCGAAGTAGTGTTCCGTGCCGCGGATCCAGGGGACGGGGCCCTGCCCGAAGGGGTCCGACACGGCGTGGGCGAGTGCGCCCGATTCCCAGCGGCGGGTGTGCTCCGGACCCGGCTCCGACCCCATGCGTGCTCCCCTCCCTCGTGGCCCCCGTTCGGGTGTGCGCTGTCGCCCGGATGGGCGTGTGGCACTGGCCCGTGGCTCTTGCCTCGTTCAGCGATCGGTCCCAGCACATCACATTACGCACGCACTCCGTCACCGTTCGTCGTTATTTGATGACGGGAACGTGTGCTGTTCCGGTCGTTTTGGCAGCGTTTGGTGTTTTCGGATTGGCGGGTTTTCCACCGCCCGGCCGGGAGCCTTCAGTCGGAGCGGAGTGGCTGCTCCTGCGCGGTGTCCGCCCCCGGTCCGCCTCCGTTTCGCCCCCGGTCCGCCTCCGGTCCGCCCCCGCGGACCCTCCCCGCGCTGGGGCGCACTCCAGGGCACCTCAGACCAGGCGGACCGGCTTCTCCGCACGGACGCCCAGGTTGCGGAGCCAGTCGCGGAGCGGAGTGGGGTTGCCGTCCTCTATGAGGCTGAGGACTCGCGGGGCCAGGTCCGGGACCCGTTGCCCGGCCTGGAGCAGGGACGGGCCGTCCAGCCAGTCCAGGCCCGGGGTGGCTCCGGCCGTGTCCATCGCCGCGCAGCACACCATGGCGGTGACGTGGTCGGCCAGGAGTTCGCGGCCCGTGCGGGGGGGCTGGAGCGGGAAGAGCGGGAGCATGCCCTCGTCCCACAGCGCCCGGTCGGCTCCGTGGTCCGCGGGTGCGGGGGAGCGGTCCGGCGCGGCGAGTTCCTCGCGGGCCAGCTCTGCCGTGAGTCCGGCGGCCAGTGATTCGGATGGGGGGCCGGGGCGGGCCGAACCGGGGTGGGGTTTCGTGGCGGCCAGGTGGTCCATGACCCGGGCCAGCGTGGGGCCTCCGGGGTCCGTGGAACGGCGCACCCCGAGGCTGTCCAGTACGCGGTGCAGCCGGGCGGCGTCCGTGCGCCATTTACGGTCGACCACTTCGTCGGGGTATTCCTGCCAGTTCACCGGCGCCCAGTCGGGGCCGGGCTCGGGAGGGCCGCCGTGGAAGAGACGGGCGGCCAGCAGGGACGCCGCCTCGTCCACCAGACCGGGCTCCTCCAGCAGATCGCAGGCGGGGCGTTCACCGAGGCGGGAGGCGAAGCCTTCGGCCAGGCGGTCGCGACGGGACAGTTCGGTGAGGGCCGCGACCACTCCCGCGTCCAGCCGGGAGGGCCAGCGGCCGATCCGCCAGGCCGGCAGCGCCACCCGGGTCAGCAGACGGTCCCAGCCCGCGTAGGCGAGCCCCACCTGCTCCTGCGCGACGATCCGCAGACCGTAGTCCACAGCCTGTGCACGCTCCGCCGCCGCGGCCGCGACGCCGC
This sequence comes from Streptomyces cavernae, assembly GCF_004023625.1. GTDB lineage: Bacteria > Actinomycetota > Actinomycetes > Streptomycetales > Streptomycetaceae > Streptomyces > Streptomyces cavernae. Next base: position 67,341 of record NZ_RPDJ01000006.1, read on the forward strand.
GCTCCATCTCGGCCGCGTGGCTCCGGCAGCCGCGCAGCAGCAGCCGCGCCACCCAGCCGACCCCGCCCAGCGCCCAGCGGGCCACGGCCCACCGGGCCGGCCCCGAGCCGACCGCGACAGCGGCGTCCAGTCCCCGTACGAAGCGACGGGCCGCCGCTATGTCGGGCTGTGCCGACGGTCCCGTACCGGCCACGACCGGGGCCAGGACCGCCCGCAGCTCCCCCACGCGCATCCACCACAGGAACGGCGAGCCGATGACCAGCACGGGCGCGGCCGGGGCGCGGCGCTGGCGCCCGGAGAAACCCCGTACGCTCCCGATCTCGTCCCCGTCCGGAGGCGGTGGAGGGGCGTGCGCGGGGTGGGTGCGGTCCTCGAGCCAGCTGTCGCAGTCGGGCGTGAGCGCTATGGCCGAGGGCGCGGGGACGTCCAGACGGTCGGCCAGGTCGCGGACCATGCGGTACAGGTCGGGGGCGGCCTCCTCGGTGATCGGGACCGTGGGGCTCACGGCGGGGCGGGCACGGGCGACGACCAGCGCTATGGCGGCGGCCGCGAGCAGGACCACACCCGCCAGCACCGTCACGGCCACGCGCAGCGTGTCCCAGCCGACGCCGCGGAGATGTCCGGTGACCTCACCGGCCACGAGGATGACGGCGACGGCCGCGGGCAGCAGGGCGACGGCCAGCGCCCTGCTGCGGATACGCAGCACGGCGAGAGCCCGGGAGCGCGCGGCCTGCGCGCCCACCTCCGCACCCATACCGGACACGACCTGCGTCACCCCCTACTGTCCGCCCGGCGCGTGCTGACCCAGCCACCGCCGACGGGCACCCATGGCATTGCTCACTCCCCCAGAGTCGCACCCGCCACGGACATCGCAATGCCGGTGGGCCAAGTGCCGGAACGCTTGCGCCGCACCCTAGTTGGGGCCTCGTCCGCCGTCAGCCGGATGGGGCATTGCTCACTCGATGGAATGGCTCGGGGCAGAGGTGGCTGACATGGCGGCCTTCGCATTACCGCGGGTTACCCGCAGGCCGTCGATGCCCCGCCGGGGGACACTACGCCTCGGTCGCCGCCGCCTTCGCCGCGATGTCCGTGCGGTGCTGGGAGCCGTCGAGGCGGATCCGGGACACCGCCGCATATGCGCGCTCGCGCGCCACGGCCAGTCCCGCTCCGGTCGCCGTGACCGACAACACACGCCCGCCGGCGCTCACGATCGCGTCGCCGTCCCGCTTGGTACCGGCGTGCAGGACGTATGCGTGCGGGGTCTTCCCGGCCTCGTCCAGGCCCTCGATGGGATCACCGGTGCGCGGTGTGCCCGGGTAGTTGTGGGAGGCGACGACCACGGTCACGGCCGCGTCGTCGCTCCAGCGCAGCGGTTCGATGTCGGCGAGGGTGCCCTGTGCGGCGGCCAGCAGGACGCCCCCGAGCGGGGTCTTCAGCCGGGCCAGGACCACCTGGGTCTCGGGGTCCCCGAAGCGGGCGTTGAACTCGATCACGCGTACGCCCCGGCTGGTGATCGCCAGGCCCGCGTAGAGGAGTCCGGCGAACGGGGCGCCCCGGCGGCGCATCTCGTCGACGGTCGGCTGCAACACGGTCTCGACGACCTCGTCGACCAGCTTCGGGTCGGCCCACGGCAGCGGCGAGTACGCGCCCATACCTCCGGTGTTGGGTCCCTCGTCACCGTCGAGCGCCCGCTTGAAGTCCTGGGCGGGCTGGAGCGGGACGACCGTCTCGCCGTCGGTGATCGCGAAGAGCGAGACCTCGGGGCCGTCGAGGAACTCCTCGATGACGACGCGCTCGCAGGAGTCGGCGTGCGCCTTGGCGGCCTCGATGTCACCGGTCACGACGACGCCCTTGCCGGCGGCCAGTCCGTCGTCCTTGACGACGTACGGGGCGCCGAAGGCGTCGAGCGCCTCCTCCACCTCTTCGGGCGTCGTGCAGACGTACGAGCGCGCGGTCGGGACGCCCGCGGCCGCCATCACCTCCTTGGCGAAGGCCTTGGAGCCCTCGAGCTGCGCGGCCTCCTCGGAGGGGCCGAAGCAGGGCACACCGGCGGCGCGCACGGCGTCGGCGACGCCCGCCACGAGGGGCGCCTCCGGGCCGACGACGACCAGTTCGGCGCCCAGCTCGGTGGCGAGGGTGGCCACCGCCCGGCCGTCGAGCGCGTCGACGGTACGCAGCTCGGCCACGTCGGCGATGCCTGCGTTGCCCGGGGCGCAGTACAGCGCCGTGACGGCGGGGTCGAGGGACAGGGAGCGGCAGAGGGCGTGCTCACGGGCACCGGAGCCGATGACGAGGACCTTCACGGGGTCAGCCTAGCCGGAGCCGGGTGAGGGCGATTTGGTGGCCTCTGCAGCGCTCGGTCTTGGACTGGGTTACGGCGCCGGTGTTGCCAGGTCTGGGTTACGGCTCTGGTGCTTCCGACTCTCGGTTACGGCGCGCCCGTGTTGCCGGGTCGGGGTTACGGCTGTGCTTCCGACTCTCGGTTACGGCGCCGGTGTTCCCGCCTGTCGGTTACGGGTCTGGGGTTACCGGGTCTGAGTCATCGGCTCTCGTTTCGGGTCCGGGTGCGTGAGGGCGTCGTCACTCGTTGGAGAACTCCTCCACCACCGTCGCACCCAGTTCCCTGACGATCAGCTCATGGCCGGACAGGGCCGACTCGTCGAGATCCGGGTCGTCGTCCTCCGGGACGTCGTCCTCTATGGACACCGAGGGGCGCGCGGGCGCGGCCGCCGGACGTGGCTCCGGCGGCGGGGACTGGGCCGACGACGCCTGTGCCTGGGGCGCGGCGGGCCGGGAGGCCGGGGCCTGCTGCGACTGCGGGCCGGGGCGGGCGCCGGCGGCCGGGGTCCCACTGCCGCCCCCGCCGTAGCCGCTCCCTCCGCCGTAGCCGCCCGCGGACCCGCCGCCCGCTGCCCCACCGCCGAAGCCGCTCGTGGGCGCCGGAGCCGACCCTCCGCTGGGGTCGAGGACCGCCTCGATCTTCCACTGCACGTTGAATTGCTCGAGCAACGCCTGACGCAGAACGTCCTCGCTGCCACTGCCTGAGAAGTTGTCCCTGGCGCCGGCGTTGACGAAGCCGAGTTGCAGGGTCGTGCCGTCGAAGCCTGTCACCTGCGCGTTCTGGCTGAGCAGGATCCAGGTGAAGCGGCGGCGGTTCTTGACCGCCTCCAGGATGTTCGGCCACAGCATGCGGGGATCGAGCCCACCGCCACCGGCCGGGGCGGGCGCCGGGTTGGACCGGGCGGGAGGCGCCGCACCCGCAGGCGTACCGGCGGATGTACCGGAGGGCGTGGGGGCAGGAGCGCCGGTGGGCGTCTGGGTGGGAGCACCGGTGGGCGTCTGGGCCGGAGCGCCGGTGGGCGGGCCCGGATCGGGCGAGGGCGTACCGGACGTGGCGGGGGACTGTCCCCCACCGGGGGCCGCGGTGGCGGGCCAGCCGCCGGGGCGTCGGCCGCTGCCGGCGGCGGTGGCGGTGGGCCAGGCACCCGGTGCGGCAGACGGTTCCGGGGCCGGGGCGGGCGTTGAGGGCGGAGCGGGCGGCTGGGCCGGGGCGGGCGTTGAGGGCGGAGCGGGCGGCTGGGCCGGGGCGGGCGTGAAGGACGGAGCGGGCGGCTGACCGGGGTCGGGTGTCTGAGGCGCAGTGGCGCCCCGCACGGCGGCCCGAGCCGCGGCGGGTCCGCCACCGGGCGGCACGCCGGGCCCCGGCCCCGGTCCGGCGGGTGCCTGCGCTCCGGGGTGGGCGGGGTGGGCGTGGGCGTCGGAGGCGGGTACGTACCCCATCGCGGGTCCGGGGCCCCCGGCCGTGGACTGGGCGCCCCGCTCCAGGCGGTCGAGGCGGGCCATGACGGACCGCTCGTCGGCGTACGCCGCGGGCAGCAGTACGCGCGCACAGATCAGCTCGAGCTGCAGCCGGGGCGAGGTCGCCCCGCGCATCTCGGTGAGCCCTTCGTTGACGAGGTCGGCGGCCCGGCTGAGCTCGGCGGCCCCGAAGACGCCGGCCTGGGTCTGCATCCGTTCCACGACGTCGGCGGGGGCGTCGATCAGCCCCTTCTCCGCGGCGTCGGGAACGGCCGCGAGGATGACGAGGTCCCGCAGACGCTCCAGCAGGTCGGCGACGAACCGCCGGGGATCGTTGCCCCCCTCGATCACGCGGTCCACGACCTCGAACGCGGCGGCCCCGTCCCCCGCCGCGAAGGCCTCGACGACCGAGTCCAGCAGGGAGCCGTCCGTGTAGCCGAGCAGCGAGGTCGCCATGGCGTACGTCACGCCGTCGGTCGCGGCGCCGGCGAGCAGCTGGTCCATGACCGACATGGAGTCCCGCACGGACCCGGCGCCGGCCCGCACGACGAGCGGCAGGACCCCGGCCTCCACCGGGATGCCCTCACGTCCGCAGACGTCGGCGAGGTAGTCCCGGAGGGTGCCCGGGGGCACCAGGCGGAAGGGGTAGTGGTGCGTCCGCGACCGGATGGTCCCGATGACCTTCTCGGGCTCCGTGGTGGCGAAGATGAACTTGAGGTGCTCGGGGGGCTCCTCGACCACCTTCAGCAGGGCGTTGAAGCCCGCCGGGGTGACCATGTGGGCCTCGTCGATGATGTAGATCTTGTACCGGCTGCTCGCGGGGCCGAAGAACGCCTTCTCACGCAGGTCACGTGCGTCGTCGACACCACCGTGGGAGGCGGCGTCGATCTCGATGACGTCAATGGAGCCCGGGCCGTTGCGCGCGAGGTCCCGGCAGGACTGGCACTCACCGCAGGGAGTGGGCGTGGGCCCCTGCTCGCAGTTCAGACACCGGGCCAGGATCCGTGCGCTGGTGGTCTTCCCGCACCCACGCGGACCGCTGAACAGGTACGCGTGATTGACCCGGTTGTTCCGCAGCGCCTGCTGCAGCGGGTCAGTGACATGCTCCTGCCCGATGACCTCGGCGAACGACTCCGGGCGATAACGGCGGTACAGCGCGAGAGACGACACGCTTACGAGGTTATAGGCGCCCACTGACAACCCGGGCCGCCGGAGCACAGCGCCCCGGTTCACGGAACAGGGGCCGCCAGTTCTCGGACAAGCCCCCCAGTTCGCGAAACAAGGGCCCCGTGCTCGAAAGAACCCTCACGAAGGCCCCGGCTTATGGAACCACCCGGGAAACGCAGACGCCCCTCACGCACCCGCCAGAGCCAACCTACCCTTGCTGCCTTCCGGCCCTGGGGGAGTTCAGTCAGATAGCGCCACGTGAGGGGCTGCGCCAAGGGTACCCGATCCGACGGGCGGGAACGAGTTCGCAACCACCACCCTCAGTCATGTAATGTTCCCGACGGAGGATTCGCCTAGAGGCCTAGGGCGCACGCTTGGAAAGCGTGTTGGGGGCAACCCCTCACGAGTTCGAATCTCGTATCCTCCGCCAGTGCCTCACCGGGCACGATGTCGAAGGGCCCCACCTCACGGTGGGGCCCTTCGTCGTTGTCCTCAGCCCTCGTTGTCCTGGTTTTCGTCCACAGCGGGTGTTTCGGGGGTTCCCCAGATGGCTTCGGCGATCTTCCGGGCGACATCCTTGAGCATGGCGTCCGGCACGTGGAGGTACCGCGCCCGCATGCTCGCGGACGTGCCCGGCTCCCATCCCATGATCTGATCAATGACGCGGGCCGGGACACCGAGCAGCATGAGCACGGTGGCGGCCGTGTGCCGGGCGTCGTGTAGCCGCCCATTCCGAACCCCCGCGTCGTCCAGCAGCCGCTTCCAGTCGTGATAGTCCGTGTTCGGGCTCAGTGGGCCACCGAGCGGCTTGGTGAACACGTAGTCCGACTCGGCCCACAGGTCGCCGGCCGCCTTGCGCTCTCGCGCATGCGTCTCGCGGTGTGCACGGAGCATGGCGACCAGCGGGCCCGGGAGGGGCACGGCGCGGCGGCCTGCTCGCGACTTGGTGTTCTTCGTCTCACGCCGGACCTGCACCTTGCTGGGGCAGTACCCCGCCTTTCGGCCGCACGGCGACGCTTCCGGGCACCCGTGCTCGTACCGGGGGCGCAGACGGTTCCGGCGTAGCTTCAGGTACTCGTTGTCCAGGTCGACGTCAGACCAGCGCGGTCCGAGCGTCTCGCCCTGTCGCAGTCCGAGCGCCAGTGCCAGCATCCAACGGGCACTGTTCCGGCGCTTGTTGGCTTCGAGCAACAGGCTTGAACCTCTTCCACGGAGTAGGGCTCTACCTCGGATTCGTCCTCTTCCATCCGAGGCGGTTTCGCCGGCGCGGCGGCGTTCTTCGCCGCGTAGCCGCGCCGTACCGCCTCCCCCAGCGCGGTTCGGACGGTGCGGTGGGCCTGATGAGCCGTGCCCGCCTTGCGCTCCCCATTCGCCTGCATAGGGCGGTACAGGCTTTCCAGGTGCTCGGGCTGCAAGCGGTCAAGGCGGTGCTTGCCGACACCGGGAACGAGATGCACGCGAAGGCAGCCTCGTAGCCGTCGTACGTGTTCTCGCTGACGGTCGGCTTGGCGATGTTCTCGACCCAGTGTTGAAGCCACTTCTCAACCGTCCACGCCTTGCCCGGCTGTTGCGCCGAACCCCCGTCGCGCTGCTTCTCCAGCTTTTTGACTTCCTCAACCAGGTCATCGCGGGTCTTGCGCGTGAGGTGCCGGCGGTAGGGCTCCCCGTTGTCCTTGTAGCCCATTGGGACGCGCGCGTGCCAACGACCATCCGCCCCGAGGTAGATGGCCGATTCGCCGTTGGCGCGGCGGGTGCCCTTCTTCTCTGCCACAGGCAGGCTCCTGTCGGGTGCCGGGATGGAGACCGGGGCGGCGACGCCGCTCCGTCACAGGTCAGCCCTACCACGAGCCGTAAATGCCCTTAGCTTCCCAAGTTAAGGGCCTGTAAGCCATCATCACGGGCTGGCCGTCGCGGCCTGTTCTAGAGCTCCGCGTCCCAGCGCGCTTGCAGGGACGCGCCGCCGGCAAGGCTGTCGTCGAGGAACCCAGACAACTCTTGGAGGGCGTCCAAGGCGCGCTGGAGGTTGGGGCGGCGCTCACCGTTGGCGATGGCGAGGTGGAACCAGATGAGGGGGTCTGCCCACACCCTCCGATCCGGTTGCGAAAGAAGGTCGCAAAATTCTCTGTAGCTCCTGAGTCGTCCTTCGGGTTCAAGAATGACGTCGGTACCGATGCTTGACTGCGTCGCGTAGTAGACGTCACAGGCGGCGAAAGCTACATGCACCTTCAATATCAGGGCGGAAAGTCTTGTGTCATCCTTTCCCGGCAAGCGCAGGAACGGTATGTCGTGACGCGTGCGAGTCATCTGGGCGAACAGGCAGGAAGTCATCCAGATGCTTGAAACCAGCGCGACGCCCGTCCCGGCAAACCAAGCGGGGCTCTTACCGTCGACCTCCTCCGGTTCGTTGAGGACCTGAGCCGGTCGGTAGAAGCCATGCCGGTCGACAGAGGTGGCGTAGAGGGAGAGCCGGTGATGAGCTTCAGCGGTGTGCCACCTGAGGGGGTTGAGGTACGAGAGGTTCTGAGTCTCGCGTTGAGTGCGTTTGCTATCTCGCCGTTGCTGACGGCTGGTCAGCCACACGAGCCCCATGGAGATGGCACCTGAGGTTAACGCCGAGACCAGCGTCACCGAGAGGGTGTCCACGCAACTGTCTCCTTCATCCGCGCCCATACAGCGGCGCCGGAACAGGCCTGTCTTCAAAGGGTCCGCTGGACGCCGCCCCGTCAAGGTCGTGGCCTGCTGACGGGAGCTGGCAATCCTAGCCGCCGACGGGCGCGCCTTCGGCCCGCACCACAAGCGCACCGGAACGAGCGGGGAACCACGGTGAAAACGAACCAGCCCGCAGAGGCCGCAGCCCATCCGTTCGCCCAGGTCAGAGCCCCAACCAGCCGCAAAGTGTCACAGCTTCCCAAGCTGATGGCCTGGCAGCTCAGTACGGCCGCGGAATCTCGTGCTCGCCCAACGCGGCCTCGTACCGAGCCAGCAGAGCATCCACGTTCGCCAGAAGAAGGCCGACGGAGTCCCGAGCTTCATTCAGGTCGCCTCGCTCGCATGCCTGCACCACCTCCGCCACGTGGCTGCGGAGGACGTGAAGGGAGTCGCCCTGCACCAGGACCCCGGGGAACTGTCTGCCGGGCATGTGAACCACGGCGTCGTTGCCGCCATCTATGAACAGCTCGGCCTCAATGCGCTTCATCGAACCATCCAACCTGACATCACCATCTGACATTAACGACCATGGACGCAGGCGGCCTTGAGCGATCACACACGCATTGATGAGAACCTTTGAAAACGGCTCTGTCCGCAGTTCCGTGGATCCCCAGGTCAGTGAGGAGATCCACGCAGCGGGGCGGGCGCCTCCGCGGTGCCAGGGTCAGTCGACCAAATCGGCGCGGTGCGCTGCGAAGTAGTCGGTGAGCGGTGTGGCGGGCTCGCCGGTGAGTCGTTGGACGGTGTGGGTGGTGATGTCGTACCAGCCATTGCGTTTGGCGATGCCGGCGGTGCTCCAGCCGTGAGCGAAGTGCTCGGAGATTCCCTGATCGACGAGCCGCTGGGGGTGTTCGGCGTCGGACACGTCCTCGCACCGCACGCGGTGGCCGGTGGCCTCGGTCAGCGCAGCAGCGATGTCTGTGTCGGTCACCGCCTCGGGCCCGGTGACCTCCAGGATCTCGCCCTGACTGCCTCCCTCGGCCAGGACGGCGGCGGCCACGGCGGCGCTGTCGTCACGGGTGAGGTGGCCGATGCGCCCGTCCCGACTGTTACTGGGAAGGACTCCGGTGGCTACGGCCCGGGGGGCCACGCCGATCAGGGTCAGCATCTCGACCCAGACGTTGAAGCGCAGGACCGTAAAGGGCAGCCCGGAGTTCGCCAGCATCCGTTCCGTGGCCCCGTAGTCGGGGACGAGGGGATTGGGATGTCCTGGGTCGCCGGCGCGGGTGATGGAGGTGAAGACGACGTGGCCTACACCCGCCTTCGCGGCGGCGTCGATCGCCCGGGCGTGCTTGGGCAGCCGGTCGTCGGTGCCGATGCTGATGATCAGCAGCCGTTCCACGCCGTCGAGAGCCCGTACCAGCGTGTCCGGTTCGTCGAAGTCGCCGTGGCAGATCTTGACGCCCAAGCCGGCACTCCTCTCCGGGGTGCGGGACAACGCCAGGACGCGGGCGGCGTCGGTGCGCTGGATGAGATGCCGGACAGTCAAGCTGCCCAGGTTTCCCGAGGCTCCAGTCACTGCGATCACTACAAGCTCCTTTGCCGGGTGTCTAATCTGATGATTGGTGAGCGCGCGTCGTCTCGTAAGAAGGCACATTGATGTCACCCCTCCCTGAAACCTCGGCACTCGAACCCGTCGTCGGCGTCACGGTGCCGGTCACCGTCGACGACCACGAGCGGTGTCCGGCAACGGCGCTGCTACGCCGTGTCGGCGACAAGTGGAGCCCGGTGCTGCTGTCGCTTCTGGCGCAGCGCAGTCATGGGTTCAACGAGCTCGACCGGTCGGTCCAGGGCATCAGCCGCCGCATGCTGGTGCGCACGCTGCGATCGCTGGAACGCGACGGACTCATCAGCCGAGCCCTTCATCCCGGCACACCAGTGCGGGTCGAGTACGCCCTGACCGACCTCGGCCGTTCGCTGCGAGAACTGCTGATCACGCTCGGCCAATGGGCAGTCGCCCACGAGACCGAGATGCAGACAGCACGCGCCCGATACGACGCCGGATCCTGACCCGCTCACCACGTACCTGTACCGACGCCGAACTCCCAAGCACCTCTGCGACGTACGCACTCCGGCGCCCATGCCTCAACACTTCACGCAACTGCGGCCAGAGCCGCTTTCAAGGAGCGCCATCACCTAGGACTGCGAGGGCCTCAGGAGAGCCGCTCGACCGAACTCCTAAAGCGGTGCTCTCCGCGTCAAAGCGAGGCTGTGAAGTCGGCGACCTGATCGAGGTGGAACGCGGAGCCCGGAGCCGTCGGAGTCCAACCCGCATGCAGGGCAAGCCGAACAGCCGCAGCCACACCGGACGGCAGTACAGGTTCAGCATCACGACCGATCCAGTTGCTCGGATGCGGCTGGTGGGTGGTGACCACGAGCGTCATGCCCGGGGTGTCCGCATGCTCGACGGCGAACGTGCACGGCGACCAGGCCAGCCCCTGGAAGTACGTCGGCCTGCCTCTCAGCCGCCAGCGGTAGGCCGTGCCATCGACAACGATCCGTCGTGATCCCTTGCGAACTAGCGCCATGACATCCCCCTTCAACAGCGAAGATGCTAGCGAGCCCGGCCCCGCCGTCCGTCTCAGTTTCCGTCTCATTCAGCGCCGTTCACGGACGTTCAGACGGGACCGAAGCCGCTGGCCGCTCTCACGACCGGCCGCCCGTGAACGCAGGTGAACGGCCCCGTCCGAGTCACTCAAGACCACCACAACAGTTGGAAAGCGTGTTGGGGGCAACCCCTCACGAGTTCGAATCTCGTATCCTCCGCAGCCGCCTGAACAGGCGAAACGAAGAGCCGAGCCGCGATTGCGGCTCTGCTCTTCGGCTTGGACCGTCGCATTCTTGGCTGCGTTTACAGCCGAGATTCAGGACTTCTCGGCGAACAGTCAGGCGCACGCTTCCGCATCCCAGGCTCGCGACGCTCGGACTGCGACAGCCGACGCCGACGGAGATCGTCGCCGGCTGGGCCAGGCACCTGCCGTACAGCGACGTCCGCCATCCCTCGCCCGCCTCCTGCCGGACGGGCTCCTGCCCGCCGCCCCGGCGATCGGCGGGTACTGGACCCGCAGCAACGACGTGGAGATCGACTTGGTGGGCGCCGACCGGGAGCAATAGTCAAGACCTGTGGATCGTGATCAGTAGGTGGTTGTGGGGATGTTGAGCTGTTCGACGAGGGGGATGAACTCGCCTTGGTTGTCGGCCAGTAGACCGGCTGCCTGTTCCACCGGGATGAAGTAGCACCGGAAGACCAGGCCGTGGTCCTGGTCACCTTCTTGGCCTGCAACGGTGTGCGTCCAGGTGTCGCGAATCTCGGTGGTTTGCGCGTGGAAGAACACCGTGACCCGGGGTTGGGCGGTGTGCGGATGCGGGCGCTGCTGCACGGCCAGGGCGGGGCCCAGCGTAACGGCGGCAACGCCGGTCTCCTCCGTGATCTCTCTGAGGACGGCGTCGGTGAGAAGCTCTCCGGGATCCACGCCCCCTGCCGGGACCTGGGTGCCCGCCTCCGGGTGGTCCCGGTGATCGAAAACGAGCAGTTCCCGGCCGCCGGGCACGTTGCGGGTCACGTAGGCGGCTGTTCTCACGCGCGCGGGCTGCATCGGATTGTCCCTTCATGAGTTCGTCAACTGTGTCGTGGCGGTGCTGTGGTCACGCTGCGGCGGTCTCAGGCCGTTCGACGAGGTGGCCGTTCTCGAACCTTGCGCCGGAGCGGACCAGGGCGACGAGTGAGGCGCCGGTGATCGCGCGCCAGCGTTCCTGGGCGGACTCGACGAGTTTGAAGACCATTGCGAGGGCCGCTGGCCGGGCTGCCGGCTCCGCGGGTGACCTTGGTTCGCAGTTTGACTGTGGAGAACGTCGACTCGATGGGTTCGTGGTCCGCAGGTGGATCCAGTGCTCGGCAGGGAAGTCGTAGAACGCCAGCAGCTCGTCCCGGTCCTCGGCGATCTTTGCGACAGCTTTGGGCCACTTCGCCCCGTAGGTCTTCGCGAACGCCTCGATCGCCTTCTCGGCGTGCGCGCGGTCCTCGGCGTTGTAGATCTCCTGCATGGCCTTCGTCGCGCCCGGCTGCGCGGATTTCGGCAGGACGTTCGTGACATTCCGGGCCTTGTGGACCCAGCAGCGCTGGTGCCGGGCGGCGGGGAACACCTCGGCCAGGGCCTTCCACAACCCCATCGCCCCGTCGCCGACGACCAGCTCGGGGTCGCGCATGCCGCGCCGCCGGCAGTCGCGCAGCAGGTCGGCCCACGACCCGATGGACTCGCGCAGTCCCTCGGCGAGCGCGATCAGTTCCTTGGTGCCGTCCAGCCGCACCCCGAGCAGCACCAGCACGCAGGAGTGAGCCTGACCGAGCCGCACCTTGGGGTGCACGCCGTCAGCCCATACGTAGACGAAGTCGCGGTCCGCGAGGTCGCGCTTCTGGAAAGCGGCGTGGTCGTCCTGCCACTGCCTGGTCAGCCGGGTCACCGTCGCCGACGACAGGCCAGCCGCCGAGCCGAGGAACTGCTCCAGCGCCGGCACGAAGTCCCCAGACGACAGTCCGTGCAGGTAGAGCAGCGGCAGCACCTCGGAAACCTTCGGCGATTTGCGGCACCACGGCGCCAGGATCTTCGAGGAGAACCGCTTGCGCTCCCCGGTCTCCTCATCCACCCGACGATCGTTCACCCGAGGCGCGGTGACCTCGACCGGACCGGCCGCGGTTACGACCGTGCGGGGCCGGTGACGGCCGTTGCGGACCACCAGGCGGTGCCCACGCTCGTCCCGCTCGGCCGCCAACTCGGCTATGTACTGGTTGACTTCGGCCTCCAGCGCGGCTGTGAGCATGCGGCGGGCGCCCTCGCGGACGATCTCGTCGATCAGGGAACCGGACTCGGTGGAACCCTCGGTATTCACTACGCTGAGCACGGGCGTGCCTTCCCGACCCGCGCTGCAACGCGGGCCTACTCGGTGACCATCACAGGATCATTCGGGAAGGTACGCCCTTGGCGTCCAACCCGGGGATGATCCACAGGTTCCGAGCATTGCTCGCCGACCGGCAGCCGGTGGCCAAGCAACTGCTGTTCCTCGGCTCGGTCAAGTGGTTGGAGAACTCCGTGTTCGACAGCCATGACCTGGCCGCACTGCAGAAGCACCGGGCGGCGGTCACCGACGAGCCAGTACCGCTCGTGGCGGTCTCCCGCAGCGGGATCAGATCTTCCGGTCTTCAGGCGGCTTACGGCCCCGACCAGCTGCTCACCGTATGGCGCAAGGCGTGAGCAGGGCTGGGCTTCTGTGGTTGTGGTTCTGGTTACTGTTCTTCCCCTCACAAGTTCGAATCTCGTATCCTCCGCAGCCGCCCGACCAGGGCAAACACAAGGCCCCGACCGTTCGCCGGTCGGGGCCTTCGTCGTGCTCCGTCGCGCTTTCCGTCCCCGTCGGCCCAAGATCGCCTCGGTCTTGTCGCGCTCGTCTCCGGGCCTCTCACGTCCTCGGGCGCGCGGTGCAACCTTCCTCACACCTCATGTGTCTCCACGCTGTACGTCCTGCCCGGACAGCGCGAAAGGTCTCCGTGCACCAGAAGAGTCTCGTCGCCGCCTGGACCGGTGGTGCCCTGTCCGCCGTCGTCCTCGGCGGCCTGCTGGCCGTCGCCCCGCAGGCGGCGGCCGCCGACGTGTGTGTGGGAGGTGCGTACCGATCGCGGACCGGGCAGCCCGGGCCCCGAGGTGGGGAAGCTGCGCGCCACGGGAGCCACGGGGCGGCTGGTGCCGGAACTGCGGGCGGCACTGCGGCGGGAGCCGTCGCTGCTCGGTCGGATGGCGCGTCCTGCTCGACTCCAACTTCCCGCCCTCCCTGCACGGTGACCTGTGCGAAGCGGTCGGCCTGGAGCTGCTGCCGGCGGAGTCCGAACGGGTCCCGGCCGTCTCGGTCGTGCGGAGGCAGCGGGATCCGCGGATGCGGGAGCTGGTCCTGACGGCCTACGAGTACCAGTGCGCCTTCTGCGGCTACGACGGCAGGATCGGCACGGTTCCGGTCGGACTGGAGGCCGCACATGTGCGCTGGTGGGCGTTCGACGGTCCGGACGACGTCGACAACGGACTGTGCCTGTGCTCACTGCACCACAAGCTCTTCGACAAGGGCGTGCTCGGCATAGGCGACGGCCACCGCATCCTCGTCTCGCGGCGCTTCGTCGGCCGCAGCGCCGCCGCCGGCGAGCACGTCCTGGCACTCGCGGGGCGCCAGCTCATCGGCCCCCAGCCGGGCTCCCGCGCCGTCGCGCCGGAGCACCGGTCCTGGCACACCAGCCAGGTCTTCCACGGCGACCCCCGCCCGGCCGCCACCGTCTGACGGCTCTCCGTGCCCACGGCTCTCCGTCCCCACGGCTCCCCCGCCCTGACGGCTCCCCCGTCCTGACGGCTCCCCCGTCCTGACGGCTCTCCGTCGGCGGCCTAAGGACCCCTGGGACTGGCACCGCGGGCACCAGACCGTGCTGCGGCCTGCCATACGGGACCGGCGCAGGTGATCACCGCAGCGCGGGCAGGTCGGGTCGGGGGTGTCACGGTGGCCGGTGAGCCAGGAGTCCCGTGGTGGGACGCAGCCTGCGGTGACCGCGGAACGCAGGGTGCGGCGCATGTGTGTGTACAGGTGGCGGCGGTCGGTCTCGGTCAGATCGCTCGCCCGGATGGTCGGGCGCAGTCTCGCGCGCCACAGGATCTCGTCCGCCAGCAGATTGCCGAGTCCGGCCAGGACGCTCTGGTCGGTGAGGACGGTCTTGACGCTGCCGCGGCGTGCGGAGAGCGCGGCCTCGAACTCCCCGCGGTCCACCGCCATCGCGTCGGGGCCCTGGCGGTCCAGCAGCCGAGCGACCTCGGACTCGTCGTCGCACAGCCAGAGGCCCTGGAGCTTGCGCTGGTCGCGGTAGCGGAGCTGATGGCCGCCGCTCACGGTGAACAGGACGCGGTCGTGGGCTTCGACCGCGTCCTCGGGGCGGCCGCAGACCAGTCGACCGGTCATGCCGAAGTGCAGCACGAGGGTGGGGCCGCCGGTGCGGGCGAGCAGCCACTTCCCGTGCCGCTCCGGCTCGGTGAAACGCCGGCCCTCCAGCGCGTCGCGCAGCCGGCGCGTGCTCACGCCGTGCAGTACGCCCGTGTCGCGCACGTCGACGCGCCGGATGACCCTGCCCTTCGCACAGGACTCGAGGACCTCCCGGAATCCCTCGACGTCCGGCAGTTCCGGCATGGAGGGCCTCCTCCCTGGATCGTCGTCGAGGAGGTGTGGCGCACGATCCGGTGTCCCGATGATCCGGTGTCCCCACAAACCGGTGTACCCACCATCCGGTGTCCCGACGATCCCGTGTCCGTGTTCGGACCTATTCTCTCGTCCGGAGGTGGTGACGGACGACCGTTACTCGGGCTGCGTCACGGTCAGCGCCCACCGGATGGTCTCGTTCGTGGCGTCGACGGCCACGGAGAAGGACCCCCGACGGACCACCCCGGCGTCCATGGTCACCGAGCCGGTCCCGACGGCCCCGGCCGGACAGTCGACGGAGAAGGCGGCAACCTCCTCCTGCTGCGACTCCATCGTCACCCGCACGCTGCCGCCGCCCTCGCAGGCCACCGTGAGCGTGGTCGGCAGACCGTCCCACGCACCGCCCGACGCGGCACCGCCGTCCCCGATTTGTTCCTCCACCCATAGCAGGCCGTCCGGGCCGGGATGGGGCAACAGGACGTCGGTCGACGCGGCGGCGGGGCCCGCCGCCGCACCCGTCAGGCCTAAGCCCGCAAGCACCGTCACGGCCAGGGCTTTTCTCGTCCGCATCCGTCTCACGTTCGGCTCCTTGTTGATCTGGGTCGGTCCGGCAAAGACCCACAGTCTGCCGCGACGCGTGGTGCCGTTCATGAGTACTCGTACTCATGCGGTTTCCGGCCACTCTCAAGGTCTGGCTGCCCCCGACCGCGCTGACAGCCGTACTGACAGCCGCGAGCTCGGGGCGGTGCGCCCGGTCGTAGCCGGCCATCGACCGATCGGCTGATGGCCCTTCGAGCGTGATGGCCGATGTCCGCGACTGCCCTCCCCGGCACGCTCTTGGACATGGCAATCATCGAAGTCAGCGGCCTGCACAAGGCCTACGGGGAGAAGAAGGCCGTCGACGGCGTGTCCTTCGCCGTGGAGGAGGGTGAGGTCTTCGGGATCCTCGGCCCCAACGGCGCCGGCAAGACCACCACCGTCGAGTGCGTCGAGGGGCTGCGGCGTCCCGACGGCGGCAGCGTCCGCGTCGCCGGGTACGACCCCCTCACCGACCGCGGCGCCGTCACCCGCCTCCTGGGCGCGCAGCTGCAGGAGAGCGAACTCCAGCCCAAGATCACCGTCCGGGAGGCGCTCGAACTGTACGCCGCCTGTTACCCGGACCCCGCCGACTGGCGCGCCCTCGCCGAGCGCCTGGGTCTCACCGACAAGCTCCGCACCCGCTTCGCGAAGCTCTCCGGCGGCCAGAAGCAACGGCTGTTCATCGCACTCGCCCTGATCGGCAACCCCCGTGTCGTCGTACTGGACGAGCTGACCACCGGGCTCGACCCACGCGCCCGCCGCGAGACCTGGCAACTCATCGAGGAGGTGCGCGACAGCGGTGTCACCGTGCTGCTGGTCACGCACTTCATGGAGGAGGCACAGCGGCTGTGCCACCGGATCGCCTTGATCGACAAGGGCCGGGTCACCGCGCTCGACACCCCGGCCGGGCTGATCGGGCGGACCGCGAGCGGCACGGCGATCTCCTTCCGTCCCTCCGCCCCGCTGGACACCCGTGAGCTGGCGGCCCTGCCCTCGGTCTCGTCCGTGACGGAGAAGGACGGCCGGATCCTCGTCGACGGCACCGACGAGACGGTCAACGCCGTGCTCTCGCTGCTCGCCGGGCGGGGTGTCACCGCCTACGAACTCCGCGTCACCGAGGCCACCTTGGACGACGCGTACCTCGACCTGACGGGAACGGAATCATGACCACGACCACCACGCGCACCCACCCCTCCGTCGGCCAGGGCAGTACCACCGCCGTCAAGGGCAGCGCCATCGCCGTCCTCAAGGCCGAGGCACGTCTCTTCCTGCGGGAGCCCTCCGCCCTCTTCTGGATCCTCGCCTTCCCCACCGTCCTGCTGTGCATCCTGGGCTCGATCCCGTCCTTCCGGGAAGCCTCGGCCGATCTGAACGGCCTGCGCGTCGTGGACCTCTACGTCCCCGTCGCCGTCCTGCTCGGTGTGATCACGGCCGGCATCCAGGCCATGCCGCCCGTCCTCACCGGCTACCGCGAGCGGGGCGTCCTGCGCCGGATGTCCACCACCCCCGTGCGGCCGGGCTCCCTCATCGGCGCGCAGATCGTGCTGCACGGTGCCGCCGTCGTCCTCTCCGCGGCGCTCGCCCTCGCCGTGGGCCGGATCGTGTTCGGGGTGGCCCTGCCCCGCCAGTTCCCCGGGTATCTCGTGGCTCTGGTGCTCGCGTCGCTGGCCGCCCTGGCGCTCGGCGGCACCGTCTCCGCCGTCAGCCGCACCACCAAGATCACCCAGACGGTAGGGTCGGTGGTGTTCTTCCCGATGATGTTCACCGCCGGTGTCTATCTGCCCGTCTCGACCATGCCCGACGCCCTGCAGCGCGTGGTGGACCTCACCCCCCTGGGTGCCGCGGCGCAGGCCCTTGACGCGGCCACCGCGGGGGACTGGCCCAGCTGGACGCACCTCGGAGTCACGGCGCTGTGGGCGGTGCTGCTGATGGCCGCGGCCCGGCGCTGGTTCAAGTGGGAGTAGGCCGGGGGAGTTGGAACCTGACGGGGGGAATTGCGACCTGGCCAGGAGAGTTGCGACCCGGCCAGGGAAGTTGCCGCCTGGCCAAGGGAGTTGCCGCCTGGCCACGGGAGTTGCCGCCTGGCCACGGGAGTTGCCGCCTGGCCACGGGAGTTGCCGCCTGGCCACGGGAGTTGGGATCTCACGGGGGAGTTGGGAGTGAGTGGGGGGAGCACGGCCCGAATGACGAAGACCGTCGAGGAACGCTGGGCGCAGTTCTTCCGGTACGGCCCGTACGGCCTGCTGGGCCTCGCCACATTCATCGGTGCCGCGGCCGCCGACTTGGTGATGACCCCGCCGGAGATGTACGTCGCGGGGGGCCTGGTCGTCGCCTCACTGGCTCTCCAGGCGTGGTGGACGCGGGCGGTGCCGCGGCTGCTGGCCGCGGACCCGGCGGCCGGCTCCGCCGACAGCGGCGCCCCGGACGGGAAGCCCGTCTGCGCGGCCGATGCCGATTCGCTGGGCAGCCACGACCGGGTGCTGCCCAAGGACACCACCGCCGGGTACGTCTACTTCACCCTGCGCACCGCCCTCGCCTTCGCCCTCACCTGGCTCAACCCCTTCTTCGCGATCTACGCCTGCATGGGCTACTTCGATGCCGCGCGGCTGCTGCCGCCACGGGCCGCCCAGGCCGGGCTCGTGGTCACCGCCGTCACCATGGCGGGCTCCCAGTCCGGCGGTCTGCCGCCCGCCTCGCCGATGAACTGGGTCGCCTTCGGCGCGCTGTTCCTCCTGAACACGGTGCTCGTCATCGTCATGACCCATCTGGAGGCCAAGGAGGCCGAGAAGGTCAAGGAACGGGCCGAGACCATCGCCGCCCTGGAGAACGCCCTCGCCGAGAACGCCGCCCTGCACGCCCAACTCGTCGTCCAGGCACGGGAGGCGGGCGTCGCCGACGAACGCCGCCGGCTCGCCGCCGAGATCCACGACACCATCGCCCAGGGCCTGACCGGCATC
Organism: Streptomyces cavernae; assembly: GCF_004023625.1. Classification (GTDB taxonomy): domain Bacteria; phylum Actinomycetota; class Actinomycetes; order Streptomycetales; family Streptomycetaceae; genus Streptomyces; species Streptomyces cavernae. The sequence continues at coordinate 85,769 of NZ_RPDJ01000006.1, forward strand.
ATCGCCCAGCTCCAGGTGGTCGCCTCCGCAGCCGACCCGGCCCTGGCCCGCGAGCACCTGGAGCGCGCCCAGGCCCTGGCCCGCCAGTCACTGGGCGAGGCCCGGCGCTCCGTGCAGAACCTCTCCCCGGCCGCCCTGGAGCACGACACGCTCCCCGAGGCGCTGAAGAAGACCGTCGCCGAATGGTCCGAACGCACCGGTGTCACCGCCCGGTTCACGGTCACCGGCACCGAGGAGCCGCTGCACGAGGAGGTGGCCGTCACCCTCCTGCGCATAGCCCAGGAAGCCCTCGCCAACGCGGCCCGGCACGCCCGCTCCACCCGCGTCGGCGTCACCCTCTCCTACATGGGCGACGAGGTCACCCTGGACGTACGGGACGACGGGCGCGGCTTCGACCCCCACGCACTGCCACCGCGCACCGGCACCGGCGGCTTCGGGCTCGACGGGATGCGCGCCCGCGCCGAACGCATCGCGGGCACCGTCGCCGTCGAGTCCGATCCGGGGCAGGGCACCGCGATCAGTGCTCGCGTACCGTTGGTGCGCCATGACTGACCGCATCACGACCGACCCCACCATGGCCGACCGCGTCATCACCCTGCTGATCGTCGACGACCACCCCGTCGTACGGGACGGCCTGCGCGGCATGTTCGCCTCCGAACCCGGCTTCGACGTCCTCGGCGAGGCCGGGGGCGGCACCGAGGGCGTCGAACTCGCCCTGCGCCTCGACCCGGACGTCGTCCTCATGGACCTGCGCATGCCGACCGGCAGCGGGGTGGAGGCCATCGCCGAGCTCACCCGGCGCGGCGCCCGTGCCAGGGTCCTCGTCCTCACCACGTACGACACGGACTCCGACACGATCCCCGCGATCGAGGCGGGCGCCACCGGCTATCTGCTCAAGGACGCGCCCCGTGAGGAGCTGTTCACGGCGGTCCGGGCCGCCGCCGAGGGGCGCACCGTCCTCTCGCCCGCCGTCGCGTCCCGTCTCGTCACGGCCGTCAGGAAGCCCGCCGTGCCCGCGGGCGAGGTCCTCTCGGCCCGCGAGCGCGAAGTGCTCGAACTGGTCGCCAAGGGCACGTCGAACCGTGAGATCGCCCGGGAACTCTTCATCAGCGAGGCCACGGTCAAAACCCATCTCACCCATCTGTACGGCAAGTTGGGAGTCAAGGACCGGGCGGCCGCGGTGGCCGTGGCGTACGACCGCGGCATTCTGGGGTGAGCCGGAGCCGGGGAACAGGGGTCCCCCAACGACTGTGGGCCCCGGAAGGCACAGTCCTTCCGGGGCCCACTCGGCGCAGGCGCCGGTAGTTGCAAATGGCTACCCGTGGCTAGCGGATTGCCGTGCCGAAGGCCTTGCCCGCGGCGGGGAGGCCGCTCTGACCGGGCTGGTAGGTGGTCACGTTTCCGGTCGTCCCGATCGGGTTCGCCCACGGCAGCGCGTGCACGGCGCCGTAGGTGGCGGGGCCGTTGGGCATGCCGACGTAGAGCCGGGTGCCGGTGGCGTGGATGCTGCTGCCGACGAGCTGGTTCGCACCCGGGGTACCGGGCAGGCCGTTGCCCGCCTCGAGCCAGGAGTCGCCGTCGCCGGGGGCGCCGAGGAGCGAGAAGGTGTGCACCGCGCCGGCTGCCGTGACGCTGCCGATGGCCTCGCCCGGGACACCGACCGCCAGCCGCAGGGTGGCGGCGGTGCCCACCGCGTTCGGTGCGGTGTTCACGGCCGATACCTTCGCACCGACGCGGTCGCCGGTCTCGGCGGTGCCGGTGACGTCGGTGCTCTCCTGGCCGAGGTCGCCGAGCTGGGTCACCGCGCCTGCCGCGGTCACCCGGACGGTGACCACGCGTCCGGCGTCGGCCCGGTTGTCGGTTCCCACCGCGACGGCCTCACCGGGGGCGCCGATGGCGATGATCGAGTCGGTCGCGGCGGCGGCGCCGGAGGGCCGGTAGGCGATCGCGGAGAGGGAGGCGCCGAATTCGTCGTCGGCCTCCGCCGAGCCGCCGATGCCGTCGGTGTCCTGGTCGATGCCCGCCACGGGGGCCGGGATGTTGTCCGAGCTCAGCGCGTGCTTGAGGACCGTCACGCCGCCGGAGGCCTTGTTGGTGCCGATGGCCTCCTGCGGGGCGCCGATCGCGATGTGGTTCGGCGAACCGGTGACCGAGGTGCCCAGCCGGTCGCCGGCCTCCGCTGCTCCCGCCACACCCGGGCTGTCCTGGCCCACCGCGACGTTGACACTGCCGCGCAGGTAGTAGGTGTTGCCCGCGTCCGTGATGGTGCCGGCGTCCTCGCCGGGCACGCCGATCAGCAGGTAAGGCTCGCCGGCCGCGGTGTGTCCGGCGGCGATGGCGTGGCCCATCCGGTCACCGGCCTCCGACGCGCCCGCCTTGATGCCACCCGCGCCTATGCCCTGTTCCAGGGGCAGCGCGGCCTGGCCCTTGGTCAGGCCACCGGGTGCGCCGTACAGCACGGCGACGTGGCCGGCGTCGGCCGCGGTGCCGATGTCCTCGGAGGGCGCGCCGACCGCGAGGTCGGTGCAGCCGTCCTCGTTGTGGTCGAACACCGCGAGCTGCTCGCCGAATCCGTCGCTCGCCTCGGCACTGCCGGGCACGGAGTCGAGGTCCTGGGTGAGCTCCGCGGTGCCCTTGCCGCCCCCGTAGACCACGCGCACGAGTCCGGCGTTCGCGTCGCCGCCGACGGTCGCCTTGGGATCGCCGGCGGCGATGTCCTCGGCGCCGTCGCAGTTGAAGTCGGTGATTGGGGTCGCGCCGACCTTGGCGGTGACCCAGCCGCGTATGTCGTCCACGCGGGTGTCGACCGCGGCCGTGCTGGTGACGGCCGCGTCGATGCCGAAGCAACCGCCCTGCGCGGAGCGGCTGTTGAGGGCAACGAGCTCGATCTTCCCGCCCGCCTCGCGCAGCGCGGGACCTCCGGTGTCGCCCATGCAGACGGCGGCCCCGTTCTTGCCGGTGAGGCCGACCTGGGCGGTCTCCACCTTGTCCACGGTGAAGCTGCCGGTGTGCAGCTTGAGGGGGGCCCACTCGTCCTTGGTGCGGCCGTAACCGGCGATCCGCAGCTCCTCCCCGGCTACGGGTGCGGTGGCGCTGAGGACGGCCGGGGTGACATTGGGGACCGGTCGGGCGAGCCGGGCGAGCACCAGGTCACGGTCGGCGTGGGGCACGAGCTCGATGACGTCGCGCACCTGGCCGTTCGTGGTGGTCAGGTCCGTGCGGCCGATGGTGGCGGTGGTCTTGAGCGCGGGCTTGCCGGTGGGGACCGTCAGGCTCGCTACGGGGTTGTCGGCGAAGCAGCTGGCGGCGGTGAGCAGCCACTGCGCGTCGACCAGGGCACCGGTGCAGGCGCGTTGGCCGTCGCCGATGTCCAGGCGCGCGGTGAAACCGTAGGTGTTGTCGGACGCGGGGGTGCCGGTGACGGCCCGGGCGGGGGCGGCCGTCACGGTCAAAGGCGCCGCGACGAGAACCGCGGCCAGAGCGGCCAGCCCGGCATAGCGGGCGTTGCGTGGGCGATGCATGACCATTTCCTTGAGACGGGATCGGCGGACCGGAAGCGATCGGCCGGTCGAAGAGTCGGCGGGCGGGGCGCTACTTGGAGGTGGTGATCTCCACGAGCACGTGGCTGCGCCCGTCCGGATCGGCGCTTTCCCCGACCGGCGTCCAGGCGTTCTGGTCGACGTCGAAGGTCTTCTCCTCGTTGTCGACGGTCATGTTGACCTCGGTCTGGTAGTCGTTGCCCTTGATTCCGTAGACCGACGGCAGCTCGAGGCTCAGATAGCCCTTGTTTCCGGTGACCCGGAAGCAGACCATCTCCTTGCTGCGTGCCCACACCTCCAGCAGCCCCGTCTGGCTGCCGCACTCGGCGAGGACGATGTGTCCGTCACCCCGCTTGAGGGTGAACCCCCGCTCTTCGAGGATCTTGTCGGCCTGCGGATACGCGAAGTCCTCGACCGCGTACGCCGGGGCTTCACCGGCGACCGAAGCGACCTCCGGGGCCTGCGCGGCACCGGCCGCTTTCCCGTTCCCCGATACGCCGACCGTTCCGACCAGCACTGCCGCACCGGCCGCGGCGATACCCGCAACCAGCACGCGAGAAATCAACCTCATGGGTGTCCCGTTTCCTGTGTCCCTGCGTTGAGAAAAGCGCATGGGAAATTCCCCCAAAAGCGCCGTGCGCGCATGCCGATGTGCATGAGAGACGGTATGCGCGGACGAAGTCGAAAAGAAGTCAGGAATCAGACATAGATGCACATCTGCACACACCGGGCAGACGGCCAACTCCCCCTGTCGCGAACCGCTGTGCCGTTCCTGAGTTCGACTTGACGGATCCATAGCTATCACCCGGGACGGCCCAAGTGAAAGTTTTCTCATAGTGACAGGAGTCACAGAACGTCCGCGGTTCGCGCCAGTACCCTACCCTCCAGTAATGATTACGGGCAGTAGCAGGAAACTCGTCATCAGGGACGGCCGGCAGGGCGGTCGCACCTTGCTTCGTGACCGGCGTTGTCGGTAGTCATGACGGCGGTCCGCGCAGTCGTGTCGGCGGTGCCGACAGGTCCGGGCGCGCCAACGGCGCCCGCGGCGCCCGGCCGATCAGGCCGGCGGGTGCCCGATCCCGACGAGTCACCAAGTGCGGCCGCCGTGCCGCCGGCGGCACTCTCGGATCCCTGCGACGGGGGCGGATCGGCGGCCGGGCGGCCCGGGCCGGCGTGGCCCGAAGGCCATGTCCGAAGGTCCGGGGTGACCTCGGGTCGGAGCCATGTGAAGAATGACTGCTCATCAGGTGTGCGGTGCCATCAGGAAGTTGTGCTGGTTCGCGGATGCGGAACGGATGTCGGTGTCTCGTCGGCGGGCAGCGGCGGGTGGCCGGTACGCGGTGGCGCGTCGTCGCCATGACGACCTCATCGGCATCCCGCCGGGGCGGACCACGCCGGCGGAAAGCAATAGGAGGGGGAAATGAACAAACACAGATGGGCGAGCCGGTCGAGACGGGCGATATCGCCCGACAGCTCGCTGGTGCGGGCCGCGACGGTCGGCGTCACCGCACTCGCCCTGCTGGCCGGGGCCTTCGACACCGCGCTGGCCGACACGGGCACCGGGGCGGTCGGCGCCGTCCTCGCGCAGAGTGAACGGTCCCAGGTGCTGAGCGCCTGGATGACGGGCGGAGATTCCACCAAGCAGGCCGCCGAGAAGGCCCTCACCGGGACGGACGCCGAAGTTCACGAATTCCTCGTGTCGGGCCTGAAGAAGGTGATCGAGGAGGACAACCGATTCGCCGTACTGAAAATACTGAGCAACGCCGGCCCGGGAGTCCGCCAGGCCGCCCAGCAGTCGTTGTCCGGAACTCCCGAGGACATCAACGCATTTCTTTCCAGTGGCTGGAAATCTCCCCAGTTGGACGATCAGCGAGTCGAAGTCCTGCGCGTGATGAACGCCGGTGACCGCGCTGTGCAGACGGCCGGGCAGAAGGCGCTGGACGCGAATACGGATCAGGCTCTGGCCGATTTCCTGTCCACTGGGCAGTACACCGCCCGTGAGGAGGACGAGCGCGTCCAGACCCTCACGATCATGCAACTCGGCGGTCCGAAGGTGAAGGCCGCGGCACAGGCCGCCATGAGCGGATCGGCCCTGGACGTACATGAGTTCGTCGAGAGCGGCCAGCATCTCGCCCGCGCCCGCGACCAGGAGACGATGACCGTCAGGGCACTGGCCGAACTGGCCAAGCGTGCCGGTCAGAAGGCCAAGGCCGAGACGGCGAAGGCCAAGGAGACCTCCGCCAAGGCCGTCACCGCCGCCGCGCAGGCGAAGGCGGCGGCCGAGCGGGCCGCCAAGGAGACCGCCGCCGCCCAGGCGGACGCGGCTCGCGCCTCCAAGGCAGCCGGTCGTGCCGCCGACGCCGCGGACGCCGCCGCAACCGCGGCGAGCACCGCGATCCGCGCCTCCAACGAGGCCACGTCCGCCGCTCGTACGGCGGCCAACGCCGCCTCCGCGGCGGCAGCCGCCGCAGCGGCCGCCGGACAGGCCGCGGCCAACGCCTACAGTTCCGCCACGGCCGCGTCCAAGGACGCCGCGCAGGCGGACGCCGCCACCGCCGCCGCAAAGACCGCCCGGACCGCGGCGGTCAACGCCCGCAACGCGGCCGACGCGGTCCTCAACGCGCTGAACGCCGTGGTTCAGGCGATCAACTCCGCACAGGCCGCGGCCAGCGCGGGCCAGAACGCCGCCGCCGCGGCCACCGCGGCCGCCGAGGCGGGTGCCCAGGCGAACGTCGCGTCCGCCGAGTCCCGCCGCGCCGCCGAGGCCGCGGCCCGTGCCCGCCGTGCGGCGGCCACCGCGACCAGGGCCGCGGGCGACGCCGAGGCGCTGGCCAACAAGGCCGCGGCCGCCGCCCGTCAGTCCCGCGCGGCCGCCATCTCCGCGGCCGAACACGCGGATGCCGCGGCCAAGGCCGCAGACGAGGCCGTGCAGTTCGCGGGCCAGGCCAAGGACTACGCCAACAAGTCCGCCAAGCACGCCACCGCCGCGCTCGCCGCGGCGAAGGTGGCCACCGACGCCGTGGACGAGGCCCGCAGCGTGGAGGCGACCGCTCGCGAGGCGGAGGCCGCCCAGCTCAAGAACGACCAGGACGCCTCCATCCAGGTCGCCGAGGAGATCAAGAAGCGGGAGGACGCGGCCGAGGCGAAGGAATCCACCGCGGTGGCCGAGGCCGACCGCCGCAGCGCCGAGACCAAGGAGCTGCTCGCCGCCGCCCGCGCCGAGGGCGCCGAAGCGGCGGTCGTCGCGGCGAAGGGCCGCGCTGCCGCGATCCACATCCTGACCGACGGCGGCCCCTGGTCCCAGCAGGCCGCCCAGGCAGCTCTGACCGGCACGGACGAGGACGTCCGCGAGTGGGTCCGTACCGGCTACGGCATCGCCGCCGAGCAGGACGACCGGGCACAGGCTCAGCACCTGAAGGAGACCGGTTCGGCAGCGCTCAAGGCCGCCGCCGCGCAGGCGTTGGCCGGAACGCACGCCGATGTCGTGCGGTTCCTTGAGACGGGGCAGCACACCGTCCAGGCCGACGACTACCGCGTCAGGGTTCTGGAGATCGCCGACAAGGGTGGCCCCGGTGTGAAGCGGGCCGCGAGCGCCGCCATCGACAAGGGCACCACCGGCGCACTGCTGGAATTCCTGGAGAAGGGGCAGCACACCGCCCGTGAGGAGGACGACCGGGCCGAGACCCTGAGGATCCTCGAGACCGGCGGCGCACAGACCGAGGCAGCGGCCCGGGTCGCCCTGGCCGGCTCGGCCGGGATGCTGCGCGACTTCGTGAACAGCATCCAGTACAAGACGGCACAGCAGGACTTCGAGCAGGCCGCCCACGTGGCCGGCGTGCGCAAGCTGATCGCCCAGGGCGCCCGCGCCGCGGCCACCGCCAACCAGAACGCGTACCAGGCGGCCGAAGCAGCGGCCAAGGCCAGGAATGCGGCCATCGAGGCGGCCGGTCACGCCAAGGACGCCCAGGACTCGGCCGCCAAGGCAGCCGGTTACGCCAAGGACGCCGACAAGTCCGCGGACGAGGCGGAGGACTCCGCCGCGCGGGCCCGCACCTCGGCGGACCAGGCCAAGAACGCCGCCGCCACCGCCAACCAGGCGGCCGCGGCCGCGGGCGAGTCCGCGCACCAGGCCGCCGCATCGGCGTCCCGCGCGGCGGCTTCCGCCGACTACGCCTACAGCCAGGCCTCCGCGGCCGCGGCCTCGGCCACAGCGGCGGGCAAGTCCGCCACCGAAGCCGCGAAGGTCGCGGGCGAGGCGCTGAAGAGCGCCCTGAAGCAGCTCGTCGAGGAGCTGAAGGAGCAGGGGGAGGAGGCCAGCCCGGTCGAGGGCGACGGCCAGAAGGACTACCCGGCGTCGGACGAGGACCTCGAAGGTGAGGGCGGTCTGTCGGCCGCCGACAAGGCGAAGCTGGTCCTGGACATCACCGGCATGTTCGACCCGACGCCCGCCAGCGACGGCACCTCGGGCCTGATCAGTCTCTTCCAGGGCGACTGGAGCGGCGCCGGGCTCTCCCTGGCCGCGTTCATCCCGTACGCGGGTGACGCTCTCGCCAAGCCGGCCAAGTTCGCCAAGTACCTGGACAAGTTCGAGCACCTCGCCAAGTACGCAGACGACCTCGACTGGGTCGGCAACGCGATCAAGAGCATGAAGCACCTGTCGCCCAGCCAGTACGGCGAGGCGCTCCAGAAGCTCAACAGTCTGGCGGGCGACGCGAGCAAGGCGTACAAGAACAAGAACTGGCTCGCCACCGCCAAGAAGTACGACCTGCCGACGGACGGACCCATCCCGTACGTGCCCCCCAAGAAGTGGGACCCCAAGCGGCCCCAGGTCAGGGGCGGCGGCTTCCCGGACAAGTACGGCAACATCTGGACCCGCGCCAAGGACGGCAAGGACGAGTGGGACGTTCAGATCCCCAAGGGCAAGGGCTTCGAGACGTTCGCGGGCAGCAAGAATCAGGGGAAGGACTTCTCCCACGCCAACATCTCCAAGAAGGGATACGTGACCCACTGATGCGGTTCTCCCCGGACGACGTGGTCTTCCGCGTCAGCTGCAACCTGGAGCAGGTGAGCACTGCCGAGGCGGCGTTGCGCGCCTGGCTGCCACTGGTCGCCGAACTCCGCCCGCGCGCGGTGGAGTTCGCGGAAGCCGACCCGGACGGTCTGCGCCGGGGCTTCCTCGCCGACCTTCTCGTCGTCTCCCCTCTCGCGGGAGCGGGACAGCCGGCCGACCGGCTGCGCGCCACGGCAGGGCCGCTCGCCGAGCGGCTGGGCCTGGACGCGGCCGGGTTCGAGGTCGACGAAGAAGGCACCGGTGGTGTGGCGAGCCTGAAGGCCGTCACCGGAGAGGGCTCCGAGGCCGTCACCGGAGAGGGCTCCGAGGCCGTCGCCGGAGAGGGTGAGGGTGCGCCCTACGGGGCGTACCTCCTCCTCGCCATGATCGGCGCGGACCCCTCGAACCCCGAGGGGGACGAGGCGGACTACGAGGACACGGGCGAAGACCTGATCTGAACCACCGCCTGATGTGCGAGGCCCCGACCGATCACAGTCGGGGCCTCGCCCTGTTCCGTGCGGCTCTGTGGTGCGCACCCCCGGTCACCCACGGCAGGTGGCGGCGGCCTCAGTGGGACAGGGCCGCTTTGGCGGCGATGATGATCAGTCCCAGCACGAGGTTGACGGCGCCCTCGGCGACCACGTGCGAACGCGAGACGCCTGCCCGGGCCGCACCCAGGCAGGCCCAGAAGACCTGTTGGCCCACGGCGATGCCCAGGGCCAGCCACTCGGTCGTGGACAGGTCCATTCCCAGGAGAGGGCTGACCGCCACGGTGACCGCGGGCAGGACGGAGGCCTCGACGATCGGCCACTCGTGTACGGCCACCCGGCGCATCTCACTGCGGGTCCAGGGCCGGCCCAGTGGACGCTCCCCCGCCAGGCGCGCGTAGACGTGCGCCGCCCAGAACACCAGCCCCGTGATCAACAGGAGCAGCGCGAGCTGGAGCCGCGGATACTCGCCGACGGAGCCGGCGGTGGCCACGACCGAGGCGGCCAGCAAGGACCCGTACACGGCACCGGCGAAGTCGGTCCGGGGTCCGTCGGGTGTGCTGACGCGGTCCGCGGGTGGGGCCGTGGGGCGGCTCACCTGCTCACCGTACGTCGCGAGGGTCCCGGCCGCCTTTTGCGTTCGCCCGGGCGGGCGTGAGTGCTCCGGGGCGTGCGGGTGTGCGGCGTGGGTTCGCCCGGGGCGTGCGGGTGCGCGGCGTGCGTTCGCCCGGGGCGTGCGGGTGCGCGGCGTGCGTTCGCCCGGGGCGTGCGGGTGTGCGGCGTGCGTTCGCCCGGGTGCGTGCTGCCCTTGCCCCTGCGGCTGGTCCAGCGGCGTGCGTTCGCCGGGGCGTGCGGGTGCGCGGCGTGCGTTCGCCCGGGGCGTGGGGGTGTACGAACGGGGGCAGCCGTCCGCGCACGGTCCACGGTCCACCGGCGGCCGTCGTCCCCCGATACCGTTCGCCGTGACGGGTTCCCGGCTGCCACGCCGGAGAGGCCCTCTTACTTCCCCCGACCCGGGTACCCGGGCCCCATGGGCGAGTCGGGAGTCACAGCAAGGGCGGGCTGGACCGCCGGGGTTCGTGTCGGCACCTGTTCCTGGACGGACCGTGACCTGCTGTCCAGCGGCTGGTATCCACCGGGGTGCCGGGACGCGGAGGGGCGACTGCGGTACTACGCCTCACGGTTCCCCGTGGTGGAGGTCGACGCCGGGTACTACGCCCTGCCCGGCGTGCGCAACAGCAGACTCTGGACCGAGCGGACGCCGAACTGTTTCCGGTTCGACGTGAAGGCGTTCTCGCTGCTCACCGGGCACCCGACACCGACCGACCGATTACCCGTCGAGCTGCGGGCCGCGGTCGCGGGCAGGCGGCGGGCGTACGACGATCGTGGACTCCTCGACGAGGTCTGGGCGCGCTTCGCCACCGCCCTCGAACCGCTGCGGGCCGCCGGGCGGCTCGGCAGTGTGCTCTTCCAGTTCCCGCCGTGGTTCACACCCGGTGCCCGGGCCGAGGCCCTGCTACGGGAGTGCCGGGACCGCACCGACGGCTGGCCCGTCTCCGCCGAGTTCCGGGATCCCTCGTGGTGGCGCGCCGACCGAGCGGACACCACCTGTGCGCTCCTCACCGAGCTGGAGATGAGCACCGTCGCGGTCGACATGACGCAGTCGCTGCCCACGTCCATGCCTCCGGTCACCCAGGTCACCTCGCGTCGGCTCGCGCTGGTGCGCTTCCACGGCCGCAACGAAGCCTGGGGCACCGGCTCGAAGGAGGAGCGGTTCCGGCACCGCTACTCGGAGTGTGAGCTCGAGGAATGGATCCCGCGCATCCGGGTCATGGCCGAGCGGGCCGACGAGGTGCACGTCCTGTTCAACAACTGCTGCGCCGACGCGGCAGTGAGCTCGGCGGAGTCGATGCGACGGTTACTCGGGCTCCCGGAGGGGTGCGCCCGTGAAGGATGTCGGGCCCATGAAGGATCCCGCGGCTAGGGATCTCTTCATGAGGAAGGCCCGATGAAGAATGACCTGGCGTTCGCCGCCGAGGCGATGCCCCTGATGGATCCCGTGCCCGTACGCCCGAAGGCCCCGACCGGGTAACCCGGTCGGGGCCCTCACGCCGTACGCTTCGGCTGGCCTCCCGGCTCCTTTCCCGCTCAGCGAGCCGCGTGTGCGTGTCCCGACACGGGTTCCTTCACCGAACGACTCGCGGAACTACTCGAGGACCCCGGTACCGGGCCACTCCCGCGGTGGAACTCGCCTTCACCCTCGTCCAACACCGCCACCGAGTCCGCCGCGTCCACCGAGTCCGTCGCGTCCGCCGAGCCCGCTGTGTCCGCGGCGTCCGCGTCGCCCTTCCGGCCGCCCCCGCGGATCAGCACCGCCGCCACCGCCGCGGCGGCGACGACCCCCGCGGCCCCGGCCAGGAAGCTGCCCGACATGGCGTTGGTGAAGGCCTCGCGGGCCGTGGCCACCAGGCTCGAGTCGCCGGTCGCCAGGGCGTCCGCGACCGAGTGGCGGGCCGCGGCGGGAGCCGAGGCCGGCATCGAGGAGGTGTACGTGCTGAAGAGGACGGCACCCATGACCGCGACGCCCAGCGCCGCGCCGGCCTGCTGGATGGTGTCGTTCAGGGCGGAGCCGACACCGGCGTGCTCCTCCGGGACCGCACCGAGCAGCGCGGCGGTCGTGGCCGGCATCGCCAGGCCGGCGCCGGCACCCATCAGCAGCATCGCGGCGGTCAGCAGTCCGAAGCCGTCACCCTGCGAGAGCGTGGCGAGGACGGCGAAGCCGGAGGCGATGACCAGCAGGCCGCCCACGGCCAGCGCTCGGTTGCCGATCTTCTGGGCGAGCGCCGCGCCGACCCCGTTGAACAGCAGCGAGGCGACCGCCAGCGGCAGGAAGGCCAGACCCGTCTCGGTCGGTGTGTAGCCCTCGACGAACTGGAGGTACTGGGTGAGGACCAGCATCAGCCCGCACGTCTCCAACAAGGACGAACTGATCGAACTGGTCGTCGACCAGGTGTACGGCGAGGTCGAGGTACCGGAACCGGACGCCGCGGGGGGCTGGCGGTCCGCCGCCGTCCGCTGCGCGCACAGCCTGCGCGAGACGTTCCTGCGCCACCCGTGGATCGTCTCCGTGCTCGGCGAGTCGGGCGTCGCCTACCTGGGACCGAACCTGATGCGAATGTCCGAGGACCTGCTCGGCGTCTTCGAGGCGGCGGGCTTCGACCTGGAGGCCTCCGACCGTGCCATGAACACGATGATCGCGTACGTCATCGGCGTGGCCACCGTCGAGGCGGCCTGGCTGACCAAGGTCGCCCGCAGCGGTCGCAGCGAGGACGAGTGGCTCCGGCATCTGCTGCCCGCCGCCGGTCAGGCCGTCCAGGGCTACCCGCGGCTGCGGCGTCTGTACGAGTCCCAACTCTCCGACGGCGCGGGCGCCGGCCGGGAGGACACCTTCAAACTCGGCCTCGACTGCGTCCTGGACGGCCTGGAGGCACGACTGGGCAGTACCGCACGACTGGACAGTACCGATGGAGGCCCGACTCGGCCGTAACGGCCGACCGAGCGGGCCTCGTCGGGTCAGTAGATCTTGACGATCCTGGAGACGGTGACCTGGTCGATGTCGGTGGTACGGATGGTTGCCTTCATCGTCCAGGTGCCGGCGATGGGGAGGTTGACGCTCTCCGTGGCCCAGTAGCCGCCCCGGTTCGTGAGCCGGGCGTCCAGCGGACCGATCTTCTGCTTCGCCAGGGTGAAGCTGAGCCGGATCTCGGGGACGGTCGCGATACCGCCGTCGGGTCCGAAGATCACGCACTCGACGGTGTTCTCGCCGACCTTGCCGGGTTCCATGAGGACCTGCACCTTGCCCCGGCCGTTCGGAGTCCCGACGTCGAAGGGGATCATCGTGGTGGACGCCGTGCGCTGACCGACGCCGGCCTCGGCCATCGCCGCGGCGGTCTCCAGCTCTGCCCGGCCCGGCTGGGTGCCGGTGAGGGCGGTGGTGAGCACCAGCACCAGCACGCCGACCATCACTTCGACCAGCACGGACAGCCGCAGCCGGCCCCGTACGACCAACTGCGGGGCCGACTGCCGGGCCGACTGCGCCGGGGCGGCGACGGTGTCGGCGCTGTCACCGCTGTGGGACGAGCCGTTGCGGTCGGACGGGCCGTTGCGGTCGGTCGAGCTGTCGTCATCGCCGTCACTGTCACCGTCACCGTCACCGCCTCCGGCACCGGAGGAGTCGTCGAGACCGGACGAGCGGTCACCGGCGCCCGGCGCCGACGCGGTTTCCGTGACCGCGCGGCCCGCCTCCGCGGCAACGGCACCCACCCGCACCGTGACCTTCTCGGCCACCGCCTCGGACTCGCGCTCCGACGCGGGCTCCACTTCCCGCACGGGCTCCGCTTCGGACGTCGTCGCGGATGTCGTCGCGGACGTCCCCGCGGACGTGGTCGCGGAGTCCGTGCCGCGCTCCGTCTCCGGCTTCGCCGCGGCCCCTGCGCCCCCTGGCGCCCGCAGCAGCTTTCCGGTCCAGCGCCGCGAGAACGCCGCAGCCGCGACCAGGGCCACCACGGCACCCGTCTTCACCATGAGGAGTTCGCCGTACTCGGTGGAGGTCAGGGCCTCCCAGGAGCCGAGGCCCCGCCAGGACTGGTAGACACCGGTGACGACCAGCACGGCCACCGAGGTGAACGCCAGCTGGGAGAAACGGGTGACGGCGGCCGCGGGCAGCTCCGTGTCCCGTCCCGCCTGCAACGCCGTGAGCAGCGCGACCAGCCCACCCAGCCACACCCCCATCGCCAGCAGGTGCAGCACGGACGAGGTCATCGCCAGCGGTACCTGAGTGCCTGCGGAGGCGTGTTCGGCGACGGCCCAGGTGACGGCCAGCGCGAGGGCGAGCAGCACCCCCACCACCTGCTCGGCACGCTTCGGCTTCTCCTCGGCGCGGGAGCGGGCGACCAGCCGGACGAGGAAGACCGCGACCCCGGCCATCAGCACCAGCCGCGCCACCAGCGCCAGACCCGGACGGCTCTCCAGCGTCCGGCCCAGCAGCGAGAGGTCGAGGATGCCGGAAGGGCTGCCGCCCGACTCGTACGGACCCCGCAGCGGCAGCAGTGCCACCGTGGACCCCAGCAGGGTCCACCAGCCGATCTGCAGCAGTCGCCGCAGCGGACGGACCGTCAGACCCGTGGGCCAGCAGACCAGGACGAAGGTCGTGGCGCCGATCAGCAGCGCCAGGCCGCCGTAAGCGATGTACCGGCCTGCGTCGTAGAGCGCGCTGGATGCCGGATCCTCCTGCGGGCCGACTTCCGCAGCCGTCTCGGAGGGCGCGCCGATCGAGAAGGTGAACGCGCCGGAGATCGGGTGGCTGTCGGAGGAGACCACGCGCCAGGCGACCGTGTACGTGCCGTCCGGCAGGCCGTCGCGGAGCTGGACGCGGGCCGTCTCGCTGCGGCCCTTCACATGGGCCGCGTTGGTCTCGTTGATCCGGCGGTTTCCGGGGTCGAGCACCCGCAGCGAGTCTTCGGACAGGCCGACCGATTCGGTGAAGGTCAGCGTGACCTGCCGGGGCGCGGTCTTCAGGACCGTCCCGTCGCGCGGGTCGGTGCTGCGCAGTGCGGAGTGCGCCGAGGCCGGCCCCGCGCCCGCGAGCAGCAGGGCGGCTATGGAGGCGATGACGGCGAGCAGGGAGAGAACGCGGCGCATGCGGTTACCCGCTCGCGCTCTGCGAGGCGACGGGGCCCTGCGGCGCCGGGCCCTGGGAGCCGGTGCCCTGCGAGCCGGTGCCCTGCGACGGGCGGACCGAGGTGTCCTCGATCCATCCGCCCACCTTCTTGCGGAGCTTCCCCAGCAGGGCGGGCTCCGCCGTGATCGCCCAGCGTGGGCCGACCAGGTACTTCCCGCCGTACATGCTCGCGGTGTCGAGCCAGATCTTCTTGAACTTCTCCTGCGGGAACGTGGTGATGAGGTAGTCGCCGAGGTCGGTCTTGCAGACGCCCTCGCGCAGCTCGGTGTTGTCCGAGCGAATGCTGACCCTGCAATCCGTCAGGTCGGCGATCTTCTCGATGTTGGCCGGCGCCGCGGCGACCGTCTTCGCCCGTTGCTTCGGGGAGTCGTTCGACCTGTCCGCGCTCTTGTCCGCCGAGCACCCCACGGCCAGGACCATGCCCCCGGTCAGTGCCGCACTCAACAGGATGCCTCGCTGTCGCACCACGTCGTGTCGTCTCCGTGTCGGGATTCTGGTTCTCGTATCTCGTGTTACGTACGGACGGATCCGCTGTAACGCTCACCGCAGACCACGGCGGATCAGTGCGGATGTGGTTCCTCGCGGTGGGCCGGGCCGTGCGGGTCCTCGCAGTGCATCATCACCTGGAGCACTTCCTCGGGCGCGTGATCCACCTGGAGGGTGGTGTGGGTGATGCCGTACCCGTGGCGCAGTAGTTCCTCCAAGTCACGGCGCACGGCGTGGCAGTCGCCCCCCGGTTCCACCAGCACATGCGCGGACAGGGCCGTCTGACCCGACGTGATCTGCCACACGTGCAGATCGTGGATCTCGACGACGCGCGCCTGCGCCACGAGTTCGTCGCCCAGCTCGTCCGGGTCGAGATGGGCCGGGGCGGCCTCCAGGAAGATCCGGCCGGACTCGCGCAGCAGCCCGTACCCCGCCTTCACCATCAGCGCCACGACCACGAGGGTGGCGATGGCGTCGGCGCGGGCGAAGCCCGTCAGGATCACCACCAGACCGGCGACGGCGGTCCCGATGAACGCGAAGAGGTCGTTCAGCACGTGCTGGTAGGCGCCCTCGACATTGAGAGAGGAACGATTGGCCCGGGACAGGCACCAGGTGGCGATCAGGTTCACGACGATGCCGGCCAGCGCGGTGCCGAGCACCAGGCCGCCCTCCACCTCCGGCGGCTCGAGCAGCCGGCGGACCGCCTCGTAGGCGAGCCAGGCGCCCAGGAGCAGCAGGGTGAGGCCGTTGGCCTGGGCGGAGAGGATCTCGGCGCGCTTCAGGCCGTAGGTGTAGCCGCCGCGGGCCGGGCGCGCGGCGAGCCGCATCGCGATCAGGGCGAGCACGATCGAGGCGGCGTCGGTGAGCATGTGCGCCGCGTCGGAGATCAGCGCGAGGGAGTCCGCGATCACACCGACGACGACCTCGGCGGCCATGAAGGTCGTGATCAGTCCGAGCGCGAGGCCGAGCCAGCGGCGATCGGCGTCGGCGGAGATGCCGTGGGAATGCCCGCCCGGACCGTGGCTGTGCCCGTGACTGTGACCGTGGCTGTTGCTGTGCTCGTGGCTGCCGCTGTTGCCGTTGCCGTGTTCGTGACTGTCGCTGTGGTCGTGGCTGTTGCTGTGCTCGTGACCGTGGCGATCGTTCTTGCGGTGGCTCTTGTCGCTCTGGTGGCCTCGCGCACCGTGGGCGTGGTCACCCGAGCCGCGCGGCGCCCGGCTCTCCGGGCCGCCGTTCGGTTCGTACTCATGGCGATGATCGCTCATGGTGTCCACGCCTTCCCGCGCCGTCGACCGACGCCTCGATGGCAGTGAAACGCATGGGGCGTCGGATCGCCAAAGGCTGCATCGGTGACCGTTGTCATGACCGTTAAGACCGCCCTGAACTGCGCCTTCTCCGGGGTCGACGGATCCGGCCGAGGGATTCGCGGGACGAGGCGGCGAGCGCCGGGGGATGATGGACGGCCATGTTGTCCGATCACCGAGCGCCGAGCGCCAGAACCACGGCGAGCGCCAGCCGGGCGGGCGTCGGCGTCCGCGTCGCGTTGTTCGCCGGTCTCGGCAGCGTCCTCGCGGTGCTCGGCCACCACTCGGTGGCCGAGGGCCCGGTGCCGTGGCGGCTGATCGGCGCGGCGATGGCGGCGCAGTGCGCCGGGGCGTGGCCACTGGCCAGGCGGCGGTACCCGCTCGGCGCGACCGTGCTGTTCACCCTGGCGGCGCAGGGAGCCCTCCATCTCGCGCTGAGCCGGCGCCGTACGGCGGCCGGGGCACACGACCACGCGTCGGCGCCGGCGGACGACGCGGTCTGGCATCAGGACGGGGCGGCCATGACAACGGTCCACGCTTCCTCCGCCATGGTGGTCGCCTGGCTGCTGCACCGGGCGGACGTCCGGATCGCCGAGGCGCTGCGCGGCCTGGTCGCCCGGGTACTGCCGAGCGTGCGCGTGACGGCGGGGGCGCTTCCGGAGCCGGTGCGGACGGTGACCCGTGCGGACGTCCCGGTGCGGGTGACCTGGGAAGTGCTGGAGCACACGGTGGTGCGCAGGGGACCACCGCGGGCGGATGTCCCCCACGCCACCACCCGCAAGGCCGGGCCCCGGCCCGGCCGCCCACGGACCCATCGGTCCATCAGCAAGGAGTTCCCCTGTGTCGGCCCGCACTACGGCATCTGCCGTGACGCCCGCAACGCCGCCCCGGCGTCGTACCACTCGCACCACCCGCCTGGGCCTCGTGGCCGCGGCCACGGTGACCTTCTCGTTCGCCCTGACGACCGCGGCCTTCGCCCATGTGGAGGTCGAGGCCGACAAGGCGCAGGCACTCGCCCGGAACGTCACGCTCACCGTCACCTCCGAGGCCGAGAACGCCTCCGCCGGTTTCACCTCGGTGCGGATCGTGCTGCCCGAGGGCATCGCGCCCGCTGACGTCTCGCTGGCCGAGGGGCCCAAGGGCTGGAAGCTGAAGCCCGCCGCCGACGGCTACTCCGTCAGCGGCCCGAAGCTGGCCAACGGGACCGACGCCGTGCACAAGATACGGATCAAGCAGTTGCCGGACGCCGAGGAGCTGGCGTTCAAGGCGGTGGAGACCTACAGCGACGGCAAGGTCTCCCGGTGGATCGAGCTGCCGACCGGCGGGGAGGAGCCGGAGCAGCCGGCGCCGGTGCTCGAACTCAAGGCGGCGGCACCCGGCGCCAAGCCGCTCTCCCCGAGCTCCCGCTCCAGCCCGACCACGAACCCGAACCAGTCCGCCACCGCCTCGGCCTCCCCGTCCACGGAGAAGCCCTCCGCGTCGGAGTCCACCGCGTCGCAGGAGCCGTCCGCCGAGGCGGCCGAGAAGAACGACGACGACAGCTCCTCGTCCGGTTTGCTGATCGGCGTCATAGTCGTCGCCCTGCTGGCGGCGGGCGGCGGAACGTGGTGGCTGCTGAGGCGGAGGGCCACGGCGTAGGCCTCCGACAGTCCGGTCCGGTCCGGTCGGCGCGGCCCCGGCCGAGCCGAAGCGGACCGGCCGGGCGGGAGCCGAGCCCCGCCCGCGCCGGAAGGCCTGGACCAGGGCGGGCCGCGAGTACCCCTGGACTGCGCCCCGTGCCAGCACGCGCGATTATCGAGGACATGGACGTCACCCTGCACCTCGCACAGCAGCCCGAAGCCGACGCGCTGCTCGGCCGGAGTCCACTGGCCGCGCTCGTCGGCATGCTCCTCGATCAGCAAGTGCCGATGGAGTGGGCGTTCACGGGCCCGTACACCATCGCCCGGCGTATGGAGTCCGACGATCTCAACGCGCACGAGATCGCCGCGTACGACCCCGAGGCCTTCGCCACGCTGCTCTCCACCAAGCCCGCGGTGCACCGCTACCCGGGGTCCATGGCCAACCGGATCCAGCAGCTGTGCCAGTACCTCGTCGAGCACTACGACGGGGACGCCGCCGCCGTCTGGGACGGAGTCGACAGCGGTGCGGAGTTGCTGCGGCGTCTGAAGGAACTGCCCGGATTCGGCACCCAGAAGGCCCAGATCTTCCTCGCCCTGCTGGGCAAACAGCTCGGCGTCCACCCGGAGGGCTGGCGGGAGGCAGCCGGGGCATACGGGGAGGCCGGGTCGTTCCGGTCGGTGGCGGACATCACCGGCCCGGAGTCCCTGACGAAGGTACGCGCGCACAAGCAGGAGATGAAGGCGGCGGCCAAGGCCGCGAAAGCCGCCAAAGCCACCCGGGCGCCCGGGGCGAAGTGAACCGCTGACCACCCTCGTGGGCGTCGCGACCGTGCCGTCCGACCCCGTTCACCGGTTCGGACGGTCGACGTAAGTCTGACAGAAGTACCGGTTCGCCCATATTTGAGGCGGCATTTCCAGGGGCACTCTCCGCCGCCATGGCTGCGCCCGGAAGGTCTGGGCCGGTAGGCTTTCCGTGTGATCTTCAAGCGCATCGGAAACGGCCGGCCGTACCCCGACCACGGCCGGGAAAGCACCCGGCAGTGGGCGGACGTCGCGCCGCGCCCGGTCCGCCTCGATCAGCTCGTGACGACCAAGGGGCAACTGGACCTGGAAACCCTGCTCGCCGAGGACTCGACGTTCTACGGTGACCTCTTCGCGCACGTCGTGAAGTGGCAGGGCGACCTCTACCTGGAGGACGGACTGCACCGCGCGGTCCGCGCGGCACTCCAGCAGCGCCAGGTTCTGCACGCCCGCGTGCTGGAACTGGACTGACTGACCCCGCGCCCTGGAGCCGGCTGACATCGTCGACGACGACGATACGGCGGCACACGCGCCCCGGAGCTGGACCGATCCCGCGTCCGGACGGACTTCGGTTCAGGGCTCGTCCGCCGGTTGTTCGCTCGGCCGCCGGAGACGGTTCACCCTTCAGTGGACGGTTTGTGCGCGGAAGTTGACCCTTTCGGGTAGCAGGTGCGCGGAGCAATGATCATCTAGTAGGCATCGCAGCTCCAGCGCACTACGCTGCGCCCATGAGCATGCTGACACCCCCTGGCATGGGCGGCCGGTACCGCATCACGGGGGACAAGTACCCGCGGATGCGCCGACCCCGGGGGCGGCGCAGGCTCGTGTTCGCGGTCGTCGCCGGCGTTGCCGCGCTGGGGCTGGCCGGGTGGGGAACACTGCAGCTCATCGACGTCTTCACCGGAGGAGCCGACGCGGCCACCGGGGGGCCCGTACGCGGTTGCCCGACGACGAGCCC
Organism: Streptomyces cavernae; assembly: GCF_004023625.1. Lineage (GTDB taxonomy): Bacteria > Actinomycetota > Actinomycetes > Streptomycetales > Streptomycetaceae > Streptomyces > Streptomyces cavernae. The sequence goes on from NZ_RPDJ01000006.1 coordinate 105,754, forward strand.
CTCCACCAAGGCCAAGGCCAAACCCACCGTCGCGCTGCCGCAACCCGGTCGGATCACCGTGAACGTCCTCAACGCGACGGCCCGCACCGGCCTCGCGAAGGACACCGCCGCCGAGTTGAAGAAGCGGGGATTCCGGATCGGCACGGTGGGCAACGCGACGAAGGAGTATGACAAGAAGGTGGAGGGCCCCGGGATAGTGCTCGGCGGGGAGGGCGCGGAGCAGGGGGCGATGCCGGTGCTCGCCACTCAGCTGGCCGGGGCGGAACTCACGACGGACGGGCGGACGAAGAGCACCGAAGTGGACCTCGTCCTCGGCGACGGCTTCAGGGCCCTGACGGAGAAGGCGGCGGCGGCCAAGGCCCTGAGCGCCTTGGCGAACCCGGAGCCCACGCCTGCCGGGTCCGCGTCCGCGTCGAAGAAGAGCTGCTGAGCTGCTGAACTGGTGAGCTGCTGAACTGGTGAGCGGGCAGCTCGCCATGCCCCGCACGGGCGGTCCGGCCGGGTGGGAAAGCGACCCGCGCGGACCAGTACCACCCGTCCAGGGGGCGGAGGGAGTCGGCGTCCCCGGACGCGCCCCCTGGAGTGCTACTCCGCGGCGCCGTACATGCGGTCACCCGCGTCGCCGAGCCCCGGCACGATGTACCCGTGCTCGTTGAGCCGCTCGTCCACCGAGGCCGTCACGACCGTCACCGGAGTCCCGGCCAGCTCGCGTTCCATCGTCTCGACCCCTTCGGGGGCGGCCAGCAGCACCACGGCGGTGACATCGTCCGCACCGCGCTTGATCAGCTCCTGGATCGCCGCGACCAGCGTGCCGCCGGTGGCCAGCATGGGGTCCAGGACGTACACCTGACGGCCGGAGAGGTCCTCCGGCATCCGGGTGGCGTACGTGGAGGCCTCGAGCGTCTCCTCGTTGCGGATCATGCCGAGGAAGCCGACCTCGGCGGTGGGCAGCAGACGGACCATGCCGTCGAGCATGCCCAGCCCGGCCCGCAGGATCGGGACGACCAGGGGACGCGGGTGGGAGAGCTTGACGCCCGCGGTGGAGGCGACCGGGGTCACGACGTCGACCGTCTCGGTCCGCACGTCCCGGGTGGCCTCGTAGGCGAGAAGAGTGACCAGTTCGTCGGCGAGCCGCCGGAACGTCGGAGAGTCCGTGCGCTCGTCGCGCAGAGTGGTGAGCTTGTGGGCGACCAGGGGATGGTCGACGACGTGGAGACGCATGGCCACCACAGTAGCCGGGCCACCGGCAACCAGCTCCGCTTGGCTGTCACCTGATCGATGGCATCAAACCGCCCGTCGGAGGGAAAGTGGGAGGGATCGACTGGGGGTGTTGCGGATGCCGGATCGGGAGCAGAAAGACCGAGCGGAGCAGGAGAGCGATGCCGAGCGGCGACGGCGCCGGGCGCGCTTCCTCCGGGAGCTCACCGAGGCCCGTGAGCTGCGTGCCCGGGTGCAGCCCCGCCGCGCAAAGGTGGCCCGGCTGCGCCACGTCATGCGGATGCGTACGTTCCGCTGGTAGGGGCGCTCGACGGGCGCGTACGACTACCGGGTGCGAGTACTCGTGCGCGGGCGCATAAGATCGCCGAGGCAGCATCGAGCGATCAAACCTGGCAGACACAGCAGGCGGAAGACCTCTCCTGAACGCTTCGTTTCTGCCACGATTCCGAGTGGGTGGGGCTCGGAGAGGCAACTCCCCGCCCGCAACCTCCGCCGGGGGGACCCCCAACCGGCACGCCTATGACCAGTGGGAGAGTCACGGTGTACTTCGCCGCACTGCTCGCGCGCACCGAAGACGGGTGGGAAGCGAGCGACACAGAGCTCGACGATGTGGAGACCCTGTCGGATCTGACCGACCTGGCCCGGGAAGCCTCGGTCGACGAGGACACGGTGCTCGTACTCATCGAGCAGGAGGACGCGTGGTTCGGCGTCGTCCGCGTGGAAGGCGAGGACGACCCTCGTATCTACGTCTCGGACGCCGCCGCCGCTGCCCGCAGCTCGTACGGCGAGATCCTGCTCACGGACGAACTGCTCGGAAGGGAGCCCGGGGACGACGACGCCGACGACCTGGACTCCCTCGACCTCGACGGCACCGAGGACGGTGAACCCGACGGCGACGACGACGAGGACGGCGGCTCCGACGCGGTGCCGGCCGGCTCGCTCGGCGACCGCGAGATCCTCGTCGACCTGGGTGTCTCCGAGAAGGAACTCCTCGCCCTGGACGAGGGCGACGCGCTGACCGCGATCGCCGAGGTCCTCGGGGCCGGGGAGGTGCTGGAGACCGTCCGCTAGGTTCTCCGGATGACGACCGATCCGGTACGCGACCGCTGGCGGGCGGCGATGCGCCGCGCCCTGGAGGAGGCCGAACTGGCCCGCCGGGGCGGCGACGTTCCCGTCGGCGCCGTCGTACTGTCCGCGGACGGCACGGAGCTGGCCGCCGGGCACAACGAGCGTGAGGCGACCGGTGATCCGACCGCGCACGCCGAGGTCCTCGCCATCCGGCGGGCCGCCGCGAAACGCGGGTCCTGGCGGCTTGTCGACTGCACGCTCGTGGTCACCCTGGAGCCCTGCACGATGTGCGCGGGCGCGATCGTGCAGTCCCGGGTGGACAGGGTGGTCTACGGGGCGCGCGACGACAAGGCCGGTGCCGCGGGCTCCCTGTGGGACGTCGTCCGGGACCGCCGGCTCAACCATCGCCCCGAGGTCATCGAGGGCGTGCTCGCGGACGACTGCGCGCACCTGCTCACGGAGTTCTTCAGGGCACGCTGAACTCCCTTCGCAGGAGCACCCGACGCCGGCTCAGAGGCCGCTCCGCAGGGCCCCGACAGCCCGTCCCCCTGGCTCCCGAATACCGATTTCAGCGCACGGCACTTCTTGGGCTAGGATCTCTCCCGGTAGCGTGTCCGAGCGGCCGAAGGAGCTCGCCTCGAAAGCGAGTGTGGCGCAAGTCACCGAGGGTTCAAATCCCTCCGCTACCGCTCCGGAAGGGCCCCGTCTCACGGCGGGGCCTTTCGTGTGATCTCACCGGAGCTCCGGTGACCACAACGGGTTACACTCACCGCCGTCAACAGGGGCAACGCACGTCGCCGACAGGGGAGGCCACGGACATGGTGGTGAACGCTAAGAAGATCGCCATCTTCGTGGTGGCGGTCTTCGTGGTCTATGTGATCATCACGGATCCGGCCAAGGCGGCCGACTACGTGGAGATCGGGTTCGAGGGCATCTCGTCCGCCGCCCGCGCCCTGGGCGATTTCGCAACCTGGATCGCCAACGGCGCCCAAAGCTGAGACCTTTCCCGCCCCTCGCCTCGCCTCGCCTCGCCTCGCCTCGCCTAGGTTAGCCTCGGCCACTCCGTACCCTCTCGCCAAGCCGTCACCAGGCGGTTTCCCGACCCCGGCGAGACACTGCCCGCCCCACACGACACAGCCCCAGACGGCCCGTGCAGCTTCCGCCGCCTCCAGGCCCGCAGATCCATCCGCACGGCGCGAGCAGCTTCCACACCCGGCGGACAACCCCGCCCGGGGCACGACACTGCCTCACGCGGCGCGATCAGCTCCGCCCGCTCCCGCGCCCCGCGGACACCCGGTCCCGCAAGGCGCTTCCCCGCACGGCGCAACCAGCATCCGCCTAGGCTCCGCACCCGGCGGATTTCCCGCCATTGCGGGGCACTTCCCCCACTCTTCGCCGACCCTTTTCCGGCTTTCTTCCGCCCTCTTCGCAGGCTCCTTCCAAGCCCCTCCCGAGCTCCGACCGGGGCGCCTTCAGGCCGCCTTCCGGGCATCTTCCGGGCGCGTTCCGGGCGCCTTCCGGTCACCTTCCCGGGGCTTCAACGCGCTCCACCGCGCCCTTTTCCGACCCTTTTCCGACCCTTTTCCGGCGCCTTTCCTGGCCTTTTCTCCGATTTTTCCGCGGCTCGCCCTCCCGCGCGAAGCCTTCCGCGGCCGGCCGCGGAAGGCTTCGTCATGTTCGCACCCTCGACCCACCTCCCACCCACAACACGGCGTTATGCGGTGCTTGCACACAGTGCACATGTCTTGTGATGCTATGACCGCTTTTGACGGATAGGTTGACGGTTCTGTTCGACGATGTTTCGACGAGGTGGAGTTGACCGTGCCGGCCAGTACTGCGCCTCACGCACCGCCGCAGGCGCCAGCGCAGACCGCCCCCCCGGAGGGCCCGCCGGCCCAGGACGCCCCCGAGGGCAGACGCCGCGGCGCCGACACCCGGGCGCTGACCCAGGTCCTCTTCGCCCAGCTCAAGGAGCTGGACCCCGGCACACCGGAACACAGCCGGGTGCGTGGCGCGCTGATCGAGGCCAACCTCCCCCTCGTGCGGTACGCGGCCGCCCGTTTCCGCAGCCGCAACGAACCAATGGAGGACGTCATCCAGGTCGGCACCATCGGCCTGATCAACGCGATCGACCGCTTCGACCCCGACCGGGGCGTGCAGTTCCCCACCTTCGCGATGCCGACCGTCGTCGGCGAGATCAAGCGCTACTTCCGCGACAACGTGCGCACCGTCCACGTCCCGCGCCGACTGCACGAGTTGTGGGTGCAGGTGAACAGCGCGACCGAGGACCTGACCACCTCCTTCGGGCGCACCCCGACCACCGCGGAGATCGCCGAACGGCTGCGCATCACGGAGGACGAGGTCCTGTCCTGCATCGAGGCGGGGCGCTCGTACCACGCCACTTCCCTCGAGGCGGCACAGGAGGGAGACGGCCTCCCGGGTCTGCTCGACCGTCTCGGCTACGAGGACCCCGCCCTGGACGGCGTCGAGCACCGCGACCTCGTACGCCACCTCCTCGTACAACTGCCCGAGCGCGAACAGCGGATCCTCCTGCTGCGCTACTACAGCAATCTGACGCAGTCCCAGATCAGCGCGGAACTGGGTGTGTCGCAGATGCACGTGTCGAGGCTGCTGGCGCGCAGCTTTGCCCGGCTGCGATCCGCAAACCGTATCGAGGCGTAGCTGTATCGGGTGGTTCGAGGAGTCGAACCGCTCCGGACGCCCGCACGCGAAAAAGGCCGATACCCCCTCTATGCAGGGGCGATTCACCCTTTCCATGTCGACATGTCTCTACAGCGTGTTGCCGACATGTGACATTCTTCCTCAAGCGCGTTTGCCGCGGCCTTGCTTCCGGTATTCAGGTGAAGGCTGCGTTCCTCAAGACGGGAGCGTTCGCCGCGTCCGTCCGCGACCCAGAGGGGGTGGCATGTCCGCAGACCAGGGCAGCTCCAAGGTGCTCACGCTCCCGCAGAGCGACTCCGCGCCCGCCGAGCTCTTGGGCTCTCCCGCCACGGGGGCCATCGACACCCGGACCCTGTCCCGCTCCCTGTTCCTGCGGCTCGCCGCACTCGACGAGAACAGCCCCGAGCGTGCCTACGTACGCGACACCCTGATCGAGCTCAACCTCCCGCTGGTGCGTTACGCGGCGGCACGCTTCCGCAGCCGTAACGAGCCGATGGAGGACATCGTCCAGGTCGGCACCATCGGTCTGATCAAGGCCATCGACCGGTTCGACTGCGAACGGGGCGTCGAATTCCCGACGTTCGCCATGCCGACCGTCGTGGGTGAGATCAAGCGCTTCTTCCGTGACACGAGTTGGTCGGTCCGCGTCCCGCGCCGTCTGCAGGAGCTGCGGCTGGCGCTCACCAAGGCGAGCGACGAGCTCTCCCAGAAGCTGGACCGCTCCCCGACGGTGACCGAACTGGCCGCGGTCCTCGGCGTCTCGGAGGAGGACGTGGTCGACGGTCTCGCCGTCGGCAACGCGTACACGGCCTCGTCCCTGGACTCCCCGGCGCCCGAGGACGACGGCGGCGAGGGCTCCCTGGCGGACCGCCTGGGCTACGAGGACTCGGCCCTGGAGGGCGTCGAGTACCGCGAGTCCCTCAAGCCGCTGCTCGCCAAGCTCCCGCCCCGCGAGCGCCGCATCATCATGCTCCGCTTCTTCGCGAACATGACGCAGTCGCAGATCGGCGAAGAGGTCGGCATCTCCCAGATGCACGTCTCCCGGCTGCTGACCCGTACGCTGGCCCAGCTCCGCGACGGGCTGATCTCGGACTGATATCGGACCGATCCGCGGCGGACCAGCACTCCGCCCCACACGAAACCCCGACCGCCGAGGCGCGCCTGAGGCAGCCTCGGCGGTCGCATGTGCGCGAGCGGCGTCGACCGTGCCTGCGCGCGACGGATGCGGTGGCCGAGACGGATGAAGCGGATCCGGTCCGGCGCTACTTGAGGGCGAGCCAGGCCACGCCCGCGACGACCGCCAGAGCGACGACCACGCCGAGGATCAGACCGATACGCGGGCCCGACTGGCCCGCCGACTGCCGGCCGCCCCGCGACTCCTCGTCGACGAAGGCGCGGAACATCTGGGTGCTACCCGCGGGGTCGTAGTTGCCCTCGGGTCCCTGGGTGTTTGCCATGGCCCAGGACCCTAGCGAATCCGGGCGAGGCGCCCAAGCCCGGGCCCCTCGGGCACCACCCCCTCGCCGATGGCGCGGGAACCCCTCAACGGCCCCGAAGGTGCTTCCCCGAAGGCGCTCCCGCCTGCCTTTGCCGAGTCTTTGCCCCTCCACCCCGGTCCATCATTTGCCTGTAGCAACCAATCAAACCTATGGTTGCCCTAAGCAACAACTTGGGAGGGAGGTGCCCGATGGCCGGACCGGAACGGTTCGCGGAGCTGGCCCGTCAGTTCAGCGCCTTCGGGGCCGTCAAGCGAGAACTGGGACGGGCCCTTCCGCACGACTGCCCGCCCGGATCCACGGCGGTCCTCACCCTGCTCGGTCGGCACGGCGAGATGCGAATGAGCCGTCTCGCGGAGCTGCTGGCCGTGGACATGTCGGTCACCAGCCGCCAGGTCGCACACCTCGCGGAGCGCGGCTGGATCGACCGCTCACCCGATCCGGCCGACAAGCGCTCCCGCATCCTGCGCCTCACCCCCGCGGGCGAGGCGAAGCTCCAGCAGATCTTCGAGAGCACCACCCGGATGCTCTCCGACCGCCTCGGCGACTGGAGTGAGAACGACATCGACGAGCTCATCCGGCTGCTGACCCGGCTGCGCGCACGCTTCGGCGACTGCCGCTCGCCCCACCCGCCCCACACGAGCGAACCGACCCCCGTACACCCGCACAAGTAAGAGAAGGAAGTCCATGGCAACGACCACACCAGCCGGTGTGCGGGCCCACGCCAAGCACGGCGCCAGGCACGGAGGGGACTCCTCCGGCGGAGCCCCCATGACACACCGGCAGATCATGGAGGCCCTCTCCGGCCTCCTGCTCGGCATGTTCGTCGCGATCCTGTCGTCGACGATCGTCTCCAACGCCCTGCCCGAGATCATCGGCGACCTCGGCGGCGGTCAGTCCGCCTACACCTGGGTCGTCACCGCCACCCTGCTGTCGATGACCGCGTCGACACCCCTGTGGGGCAAGCTCGCCGACCTCTACAGCAAGAAGGCGCTCGTCCAGATCGCCCTGGTCATCTACGTGTTGGGGTCGGCCGCCGCCGGTCTGTCCCAGAACCCCGGCATGCTCATCGCCTGCCGTGTCGTCCAGGGCATCGGCGTCGGCGGTCTGTCCGCGCTCGCGCAGATCGTGATGGCCGCGATGATCTCCCCGCGCGAGCGCGGTCGTTACTCCGGCTACCTCGGCGCCACCTTCGCCGTCGCCACCGTGGGCGGCCCGCTGCTCGGCGGTGTCATCACCGACACCTCCTGGCTCGGCTGGCGCTGGTGCTTCTACGTGGGCGTGCCCTTCGCCGTCATCGCGCTGATCGTGCTGCAGAAGACCCTGCATCTGCCCGTCGTCAAGCGCGAGGTGAAGGTCGACTGGGCCGGCGCGTTCTTCATCTCCGCCGCGGTCTCGCTGCTGCTCGTCTGGATCACCTTCGCCGGTGACAAATACGACTGGCTGTCCTGGCAGACGTACGCGATGGTCGGCGGATCCGTCGTCCTCGGGCTGGTGTTCGTGCTCGTCGAGTCGAAGGCGAGCGAGCCGATCATCCCACTGCGGCTGTTCCGCAACCGCACCATCACCCTGTCGTCGATCGCCTCGCTCTTCGTGGGTGTCGCGATGTTCGCCGGCACGGTCTTCTTCGCCCAGTACTTCCAGCTGGCCCGGGACAAGTCCCCGACCATGTCGGGCGTCCTCACCATCCCGATGATCGGCGGACTGTTCGTCTCCTCCACCGTCTCCGGTCAGATCATCACCAAGACCGGCAAGTGGAAGGCCTGGCTGGTCGCCGGAGGTGTCCTCGTCACCGCGGGCCTCGGCCTGCTGGGCACCATCCGCTACGACACGGAGTACTGGAAGACGGCGGTCTTCATGGCGGTCATGGGGCTCGGCATCGGCATGATGATGCAGAACCTGGTGCTGTCCACGCAGAACCAGGTGGCCCCGGCGGACCTCGGTGCGGCCAGCTCGGTGGTGACCTTCTTCCGCTCCCTCGGCGGTGCGATCGGCGTCTCGGCACTGGGCGCGATCATGACCAACCGCATCACCGACTACGTCAAGGACGGCCTCACCGGTATCGACCCCAAGTACGCGGCCCTCGCCTCCGGTTCCGGCTCGGGCGACAGCATTCCGGACATGGACAAGCTGCCCGCGCCGCTGCGCACGGTGATGGAGAGCGCGTACGGGCACGGCATCGCGGACGTCTTCCTGATCGCCTCCGGCATGGCGCTGGTCGCCTTCTTCGTGACGCTGTTCATCAAGGAGGTGCCGCTGCGTACTTCGGGTGCCCTCACGCAGGCCGCCGAGGAGAAGGCGCCCGCTCCGGCTCCGGAGCCCAGCCCGGCCGCGGGCTTGTCCCCGAGCCCGGCTCCCCGCCCGATCCCCAGCACGGCCCCTACCACCGCCCCCAGCCCGGTGGCTTCGGAGGCGGACGAGGCCGCGGCGCGGGACGGTGGGAACGGCGCGACCCGTGAGAACCGGGCGGCCGGCGAGAACGCCGCGGCCGATGAGAACCCGGCGACTGGTGAGAAGCGGGCAACCGGGGGCGTCCCGGTCCACGGATTCGTCCGCGGCACCGAGAGCGCGCCCGTCCCTCGGGCCGCCGTCACGCTGATATCGGCGGCCGGGCGCCAGCTGAGCCGCTCGGTCGCGCAGGCCGACGGCGCCTACTCGGTCGACGCGCCGGGCACAGGCAGCTACGTCCTGATCGCCTCCGCCGACGGCTTCCAGCCGCAGGCCTCGACGGTCGTCGTGGGCGAGGACCCGGTCACCTACGACATCCTGCTCAGCGGCACCAGCGGGCTGACCGGCCTGGTGCGGGACGCCGGGACCGGGGCGCCGGTGCGGGACGCCGTCGTCATCGTCACCGACGTGCGCGGCGATGTGCTGGCCACCGGCAGGACCGACGAGCAGGGCGAGTTCGGCTTCAGCGAACTGGTCCCGGGTCAGGTGACCGTCGCGGTGAACGCCGCGGGCCACCGTCCGGCCGCGCTGCCCGTCGAGGTGGGCGGCACCGGGATCACCCGTGTCGAGGTCGGCCTCCGCGCCGGCGCCCGCCTCCAGGGCACGGTCCGGGCACCGCACGGCCCGCTCGCCGACGCCCGTGTCACCCTCGTCGACGCGGCGGGCAACGTCGTCGGCACGGCCACGACCGGGGCGGACGGGGCGTACGCCTTCACCGACCTGGACAGCGGCGAGTACACCGTCATCGCGACGGGTTACCCGCCCGTGGCCACCGCGTTGACCATCGACGGCCCCGGAGCCGACGGCCACGACATCGAGCTCGCACACCCGGACGAGTAGACCGGGACCCGGCCCGTGGCGCGCGTCCCGGGCGGAGCGCGCGCCACGGACCGGCCCGATGCCGCCGGTCCAGCCAGCCGCAAGCGAAGTGAGAAGAGAGACGTCATGGGACTGACCGCACGGATACGCACACGCGACGGCTGGGCCGTCCCGCACGCGGTCGTCACGGTGACCGACGCGACCGGCACACAGGTGCTGCGCGCCGGGGCCGACGAGGAGGGTCTGGTACGGGACGGAACCGCGCTGGTACCCGGGGCGTACACCGTGATCGTTACGGCGATGGGGTACGCGCCCGCCGCGTCGAGCGCGATCGTGACCGCGACCGGTCGCGCGGACGTGGGGCAGGTGGTGCTGGCCCGGCAGGGCGGCACCGAGCTGCCGCCGCCCGGGCCCTGGACGATCGACCCTGCGCACACCTCCGTGGGCGCGGTCGCCCAGCACCTGGGGATCTCCAGCGTGCACGGCCGGTTCACGGAATTCTCCGGGCGGATCGAGATCTCCCCGGACGACGTGACCAAGTCCCGGGTGGAGGCGGTGATCCGCGCGGTCTCCGTCGACACGGGCAACCGCACCCGGGACGACCACCTGAGGTCGGCGGACTTCCTGGATGTGGCGAGGTACCCGGAGATCACCTACGTGTCGACGGACCTGACGGCGGCCGGCACCGACCGGTGGACCGTGCACGGCGAACTGACCCTGCACGGCGTCGTACGACCCGTCGAGCTGGACCTCGCCTACCTCGGCACCGGCTCCGACCCCTGGGGCGGCACCCGGGCCGCCTTCCGCGCGACCGCGGAACTGCACCGAAACGACTTCGCCCTCGACCACAACCAGGTGGTCAAGGCGGGCATCGCGTTGATCGGCACCACACTGAAGGTTGAGCTGGACGTACAGGCCGTGCAGGGCGACACGCTGCCGCAAACATAGGAACGACAGGGACACCCGGCGCGCGGGCCCAGCGCCTAGGCTGCGGGCATGGCACCGAACATCGCTACGAACACCGCCGTCTCCCGTGACGAGCTGCTGGACTTCGTACGGCCGCGCCACCGCGCGATCCTGCTCACCCGCCGCTCGGACGGCAGCCCCCAGGGTTCCCCGCTGACCTGCGGCGTCGACGACTCCGGCCGGATCGTCGTCTCCACCTACCCCGAGCGCGCCAAGACCCGCAACGCCAAACGCGACGAGCGGGTCAGCCTGATCGTGCTCAGCGACGACTGGGACGGGCCCTGGGTGCAGATCGACGGGACCGCCGAGGTGATCGACTCCCCCGACTCGGTCGAGCCGCTCGTCGAGTACTACCGCAACATCGCGGGCGAGCACCCGGACTGGGACGAGTACCGGGCGGCCATGGTCAAGCAGGGCAAGTCGATCATCAGGGTCACGCCCGAACGCTGGGGACCGGTGGCCACCGGGGGGTTCCCGGCGCGGCTCGCCACCCCCTGACCGCCAGGGCAAGGCCCCGGAGGAACCCGTGCGTCAGGCTCCGTCCCGTCGGGCGCGCGCCACCATCGCCTCGATTCCCGCGATCTGGATCTCCAGACCCGTGGTGAAGTCGCGTTCCCACATCTCGGCCACCGTGCCGGCGCCCCGGGCCTCGATCAGTTCCCTGGACGCCTCGATGACGTCGCTGATCTGCGGGGCCTCGGTCACGGCGGCCATGGACTGCCTGAAGTACTCGTCCGGGCTCACCCCCGCCGCCGCACACCGTTCGAGGTAGTGGCCCTCGATCGTGCCGAAGCCGTACACGAACTGGAAGACCGCGGCGATCGCCCCCGCCTGCTCCGCCGGCGACAGCCCGGTGCGCCGGACAACCCCCTGGATGGCCCTGGAGAAGTCCAGCGCGTTCGGGCCGATATTGAGAAAGCTCCCGGCGAGCGGTGACACCCACGGGTGACGGACCAGCGCCGACCGGTAGGCAACGGCGAGTTGCCGCAGGTGGTCCCGCCAGTCCCCGACGGAGTCCGGCCCGTCCGCGTCGGAGCGCGGCCCGTCCGCGTCGGAGCGCGGCCCGTCCGCGTCGGAGTGGGGCCCGTCCGCGTCGGGCCCGCGCATCTCGCCGAACACCAGGTCGAGCGCCAGTTCCAGCAGATCGTCCTTGGTGTCCACGTACCAGTACACGGACATCGCGGTGACGTTCAGCTCGGCGGCGAGCCGGCGCATCGAGAACTTGGCCAGCCCCTCGGCGTCCAACAGCCGTACCGCCGTTTCGATGACGCGGTCCCGGTCGAGCCCGGACGGCTGGCCGCCGCGCGCCGACCCGCCGCGCCGCGCCCTGTCCTCCAGCCAGACGCTGGCCCGCGCCGGCCGCCCCGTCCGCTCGGCTGCCCTCACCATGGCGCACCTTCCTCGACCTGGTACTCCGCCTCGTGCTCCGGGGAGGGGCCGAAACCCGCCCCTCCCCGATGCTATGTGCGCGGCGTCGCCCCGTGTCCGGCCCGGGCCGCCGGACCGTCACACCGATGCCGTCACCGCAGAATCCTCCCGCTCGGCGCGCCGCAGCAACGCGGCCGCCACCACACCACCCAGCAGTACCGCGGCCGCCCCCACCAACTGGCTGGTTTCCAGGCCACCGGCGAACGCGTCGGTGATCCGGTCGCGTTCCTGAGCGGAGTCCGCCCCGGCCAGTGCCGCGGGGAGCGAGGTCGCCGCCACCGGGATCAGCGCGGCGAAGCGGGAGTTGAGGACCGCGCCGAGCACCGCCACACCGAGCCCGGTGCCGAACTCGGCCAGGGTGCCGTTGACTCCGGCGCCGACACCCGCCTTCTCCGGCGGGATCGCACTCATGATGGCGTGTGCCATCGCCGGGCTGGCGATCGCGGCACCCGCACCGATGAGCAGCAGGCCGAGCAGCGTGCCCGGGTAGCCGTGTTCGGTCAGCGTGGCGATCGACACGAGGCCGACGGACATCAGGATCATGCCGAGGAGGATGGCGACCGGGTGGCCGAGCTTCGTCGTCCACTTGGCCGCCAGGCCCGAGAAGTTGAGGACCACGACCGTGAGGGCGAGCGGTGCCGTGCGCAGTCCGGCTTCCAGGGCTTCGTAGCCGAGGACGAACTGCAGGTGCTGGGTGAGCAGGAACAGCGAGCCGCCCATGCCGAAGGTGATGAGCACCGCTCCCGCGACGGCGCCCGTGAACCGGCGGTCGCGGAAGAAGTGCATGTCGAGCATGGGGTACGGGATCCGGCTCTCCCAGTAGGCGAAGAGGGCCAGCACCACCACGGCCACCGCGGCCGTCGCCAGGACCCGGCCGGAGGTCCAGCCGTGCTCGGGACCGGAGATGATCGCGAATACGAGCGAACTCATGCCGAGGGTCGACAGCAGCGCACCCAGCAGGTCAGGACGGTCTCCACGGCGGTTCTTGGACTCGGGTACGAGGGCCACCACCGCCACCAGACCGAGCGCCGCGACCGGCAGGTTGATCATGAAGATCGCGCCCCACCAGAAGTGTTCGAGCATGAAACCGCCGACGAGGGGCCCGGTCGCGAAGCCGAGCGCGTTGACCGCGGACCAGATGCCGATCGCCTTGGGCTGCTCCTCGGGCGTGGAGATCTGCATCGCGACGGCGAGCGTGGTGGTGAGCAGCAGCGCGCCGCCGACACCCATTCCCGCACGGGCGGCGATCAACTGACCGGTGGTGTCGGCGAGTCCGGCCACCACCGAACCGATGCCGAACAGCGCGAGGCCCGCGATCAGCATCTTCTTTCGGCCGTAGCGGTCGGCGGCGGAGCCCGCGGTGAGCAGCAGACCCGACTGGACCAGTGAGTAGGCGTTGATCATCCACTGGATGTCGGAGGTGGCCGCGCCGAGTTCCTTGGTGAGGGAGGGGATCGCGACGTTCAGCACGGTGTTGTCGAGCAGCACGGTGAGCTGTGCGAGACAGATGACGCCAAGGATGAGCCAGCGCTGGGGGTGCCCCTGCGTTGTCATGGATGTCCTTCTGCGGTGTACGGGAAAGGGACAGGCCTGGGGTCCCGTACACCGTAAAGCTTTCCCTATACGGCGTACAGGAACTTTGCTGTACGCCGTACAGCGGAAAAGAGAAGGGGGCGGTGTCCGAGGTCGAGACCTCGGACACCGCCCTTGCGGGGGGAAATTCTTCCCCGGGAGCCCTTCCGGGGGAGCCCTTCCCGGGGAGCCCAGCCCTTCCGGGTGGTCCTTGCCGGGGAGCCCTTCCGGGGGAGTCGTCAGTTGCCGCTGGTCGGCTGCGTCAGGTCGTAGAAGGTCGCGGATCCGACCGTGACCTGCTTGAAGTTCTCCTGGACCCAGGTGCTGATCTGGGACGAGGTACCGGAGTCGCTGCCGCGCCGGCCGCCACCCATACCGCCGCCGCCCATGCCACCACCGGCGATGAAGTAGTGGATCTTGCCCTCGTTCACGTACTTCTTGAACTCGGCCAGTGTCGGGGACGGGTCGGTACCGTTGAAGCCACCGATCGCCATCACGGGCTCACTCGTGGAGAGCTGGTAGCTCGCGGCGTTCTGGGCGCCGATGGCCGCGGCGACCCAGGTGTAGTCACCCGCGTTGGCCTCCAGCAGCTTCTTGGCCTCGTCGCTGACGGCGGCGCCGTTGAGCAGGCCGCCCATACCGCCGCCTCCACCCATACCGCCGCCGGCACCACCCTGCTGGCTCTGGCCCTGGTGCTGGTTCTGGAGGCCATCGCCGGGGGCGGCGCCGCCCGGGAGGCCGTTGCCCTGCTGGTTCTGCTGGCCCTGCTGGTTCTGGCCGGGAGCCCCGCCGGGGAAACCGCCACCCATGCGACCGCCACCGGGACCACCGCCCCCGCCCGGGCCACCGCGGCCACCGGCCACCGCCGGACCGGCCCTGACGATCGAACCGGTGTGGCCCTCGTTCAGCGTGGTCAGCGTGTACGCCGTCGGACCCGCCACGGAGGTGACGAGGCCCAGCGCCAGCACCGCGAGGGCCAGTCGGCGTCCGATCCGGGCGATGAAGACGAAGCCCGACGCGGCGACCAGACCGCCGACCAGGACCAGCCACTTCAGCCACGGCAGGTAATCCGAGGAGCGGTTGAGCAGGACGTAGCCCCACACCGCGGTCGCCGTCATGGCGCCCGCCAGCGTCAGCGACGCCCACACCTTGCCGCGCTCCTCCCACAGGACGGCCGCGCCCATACCGACCAGCGGCGCGATGTAGGGGGCGAGGGCGACGGTGTAGTACTCGTGGAAGATGCCCTGCATGAAGCTGAAGACCACCATGGTGATCAGCAGCGAGCCGCCCCAGAGCAGGAACGCGGCGCGCGCCGTGTCCGTGCGCCTGGCCTTCCTCGTGAGCCACAGGGCAGCCCCGAACAGGATCAGCGCGGCCGGGATCAGCCAGGAGATCTGGCCACCGCTGCCGGAGCTGAACATCCGGTCCCAGCCGGTCTCGCCCCAGTTGCCGCCGCCGTTGCCGCCGCCGTTGCCGCCACCGCCGCCGACGCTGCCGGTCTCGTTGCCGTTGATGCGGCCGAGGCCGTTGTAGCCGAAGGTCAGCTCCAGGAAGGAGTTGGTCTGCGAGCCGCCGATGTACGGACGCGAGGACGCCGGCCACAGCTCGACGATCGCCACCCACCAGCCACCGGAGACGACCATCGCCAACCCGGCGAGCAGCACCTGCCCGACGCGCTTCTTCAGGCTCGCCGGAGCGAAGACCGCGTACACGACCGCGAGCACCGGCAGGATCAGGAAGGCCTGCAGCGTCTTCACCAGGAAAGCGAGACCGATCGCGACACCGGCCCACACCAGCCACTTCGTCCGGGCCTTCTCCAGGGCGCGCAGCGTGCAGTAGACCGCGACGGCCATCAGCAGCGCGAGGGCCGCGTCCGGGTTGTTGAAGCGGAACATCAGCGCGGCGACGGGCGTCAGCGCGAAGACCGCCATGGTGATCAGACCGGCCGCGGCGCCGAACCGGCGCCGCACGGCCGCGTACAGCACACCGGCGGTGGCGACCGCCATCAGGACCTGCGGGAACAGGATCGCGAAGGAGTTCAGGCCGAACAGCTTGACCGACAGCGCCATCGGCCACAGCGAGGCCGGCGGCTTGTCGACGGTGATGGCGTTGGCCGAGTCGAGCGAGCCGAAGAAGAGCGCCTTCCACGACTGGCTGCCGGCCTGTACGGCCGCGGAGTAGAAGGAGTTGGCGTACCCGGAGGCCGAGAGGTTCCAGGTGTACAGCGCGCCGATCAGGAGCAGCGTGGCGAGGAACGCGGGCCGGGCCCAGCTGGGGTCCTCGGGCCGGCCGCGCCACAGTCGGCGCCCCAGCGGCTGCTTGGGCTCACCGGCGTCGGGGCCGGTGCTCGGCCGGGGCGACTCGGGCCGCTCCTGCACGGTGGTCGCGGTTCTGCTGTCCGGGTCCGGCGGTCCCCAGGCGGGGGACGCCTGGGGGGTCGGGTTTGACTGGATGGTCATCGTGCGTTCCTCAGGTCGTCGTCGTGCGGGCGCACCGGCTGAAACTGCACGGTGGAGTCCCACGGGGTGCGGTCCGCGGCGCCGTCGGCGCGGAACTGGCCGGTCTCGTACGTGCCCTGAGGGCCGCACGGGGAGGTGGCCTGCGTCGCGTACGGACTGCCGTACCGCCGAGCGGTGCCGTGATGCTGGGCGCTGCCGTGCTGCTGCGCGGCGCCGTGATGCTGGCTGCTGCCGTGCGGCTGAGTGCTGCCGTGCGGCTGAGTGCCGCCGTTCTGCTGTTGGGTCGCGTACCGGACGCCGTACTGCTCGTACGGAGACCGGGCCGCCGACTCGTACGGAGGCCGGACCGCCGTCGTGTCGTAGCCGTGCTGCTGGCGCGCGACCGCGGGCTTGTCGTCCCGCCGGTCCGGGAAGACCCAGGCGCGGAAGAGCAGGAAGCGCAGCACCGTCGCCGCGAGGTTGGCGGCGATGAGCACCGCCAGTTCCGTGGAGTGCCCGGGGTCGGAGGTCGCCGCGTTCAGGGCGGCCAGCGAACCGCTGGTGAGGGCGAGGCCGATTCCGAAGACCACCAGGCCCTGCGCCTGGTGGCGGACGGCACCACCCCGGCCCCGCACCCCGAACGTCAGCCGCCGGTTGGCCGCCGTGTTGGCGATCGCCGAGACCAGCAGGGCCAGCGCGTTGGCGAACTGGGACCCCGAGAACGTACGGAAACCGCTGTAGAGCATGAGATAGAAGAGGGTCGACAGTCCGCCCACCACGCAGAACCCGACCAACTGGCGGGCGAGTCCGCGCGGCACGCCCGTGAGGTCGCGGTCGCGCGGGTCGTCCCCGAACGGACGGGCGAGACGGTCCAGGGGCAGCGAGCCGGTGGCCAGCGCCCGCCCGACCCGCCACACCCCCTTCAGGTCCTCGGTGGCGGTCTTCACGATGTGGACGGTCGAGTCGGGGTCGTCGACCCAGTCGACCGGCACCTCGTGAATGCGCAGTCCGGCACGCTCCGCGAGGACCAGCATCTCCGTGTCGAAGAACCAGCCGGTGTCCTCGACCAACGGCAGCAGGAGCTGTGCCACATCGCGCCGGATCGCCTTGAAACCGCACTGCGCGTCGGAGAAGCGGGCCTGCAGCGAACCCCGCAGGATCAGGTTGTAACCACGGCTGATGAATTCCCGCTTGGCGCCGCGCACGACTCGCGACGAGCGGGCGAGGCGCGAGCCGATCGCCAGGTCGGAGTGGCCCGAGATCAGCGGGGCCACCAGCGGCAGCAGGGCGTTGAGGTCGGTGGACAGGTCCACGTCCATGTAGGCGAGGATCGGGGCGTCCGAGGCGGACCACGCCGTCCTGAGGGCCCGACCGCGGCCCTTCTGGTCCAGGCGGAAGGACCTGACCTCAGGTATCTCCGACTCCAGCCGTGCGGCCACCAGCGGGGTGGTGTCCGTGGACGCGTTGTCCGCGACGGTGATGCGGAACGCGTACGGAAAGGTCCGGGCGAGGTGCTCGTGGAGCCTGAGCACGCACGGCTGGAGGTCCTTCTCCTCGTTGTAGACGGGGATCACTACGTCCAGGACAGGCGTACCGGCGGACCCGGCCGGGAGGTGCTCCCGCGCCGGCAGGTTGCCGGGAGAAGAGTCGGTTTGCATGACAAGCACACTGCTGAAGTGCGCTGTTATGCCCATGTGGTGGTGCTGTGCTGTGCCTGTGAGTACGTTTGCGGGTTTGTTTCGGCGGGGTCGCCGGAGTCCGCGTGGTCCACCGAGTCGAAGGACTCGAACGCGTCGAAGCTGAAGTGCGGGGCCGCTTCGACCGGGAGCGCGGGCAGGTGCAGCGTGAACACCGTCTGCCCGGGCACGCTGTCGACGGTGACGGCACCTTCGTGTGCCGCCGCCACGGCCTGCACGATGGCGAGCCCGAGACCGGTCGACCCGGTGGAGCGGGAGCGCGCGGAGTCGCCGCGCGCGAACCGTTCGAAGACGTGCGGGAGCAGGTCCTGAGGGATGCCGGGGCCGTTGTCCTGGACTTCCACGCACAGCCAGGGTCCCTGGCGGCGCACGCGTGCGGTGACGGTCGTACCGGGGGGTGTGTGCGTCCGGGCGTTGGCGAGCAGGTTGACGAGCACCTGCTGGAGCCGGGCCGCGTCCGCCGACACGAGGGCCGGCTCGTCGGGCAGCTCCAGGCGCCAGTTGTGTTCGCGTCCTGCGGCGCGTGCGTCGCTGATGGTGTCCACGACGAGCGGCACCAGGTCGGTCTGAATGAACTGCAGGGGCCGCCCGGCGTCCAGTCGCGCGAGCAGCAGCAGATCCTCGACGAGCAGCGTCATCCGGCTCGCCTCGGACTCGATCCGGCCGAGGGCGTGCCGCGTGTCGGGCCCGGTCTCCTCCCGGCCGCGTCTGGTGAGCTCGGCGTAGCCGCGGATCGACGCGAGTGGCGTACGCAGCTCATGGCTGGCGTCGGCGACGAACTGCCGGACCCGCATCTCGCTCTGCTGGCGCGCGTGCAGCGCGCCGTGGACGTGGTCGAGCATGCGGTTGAGCGCCGCGCCGACCTGTCCGACCTCGGTGTGCGGATCCGCCTCGGTGTCGGGCACCCGCTCGGTCATGTTCACTTCGCCCGTGTGCAGCGGGAGTTCGGAGACGCGGGTGGCGGTGGAGGCGACCCGGCGCAGCGGGCGCAGGGCGACACCGACCATGGCGGCACCGGCCAGCGAGGCGGCGACGAGGCCGGCGGTGGTGACGCTTACCTCTACGAGGATGAGGGTGTTGAGGGTGTCGTTGACGTCGTCTGTGGGGAGGGCGACGTAGAAGGTGCCGTGAAAGCCCTCGGTGAACTGGACCTGGTACTCGCCGAGGCCGGGGATGGTGACGGTGTGCGGCTTCCCGTCCCGCGCGACCTTCGCCAGCGCCGCCTTCTGGGCGGCGTTGAGGGAGTAGGACTGCATCTCAGGGCGGTCGGTGGAATCGGTCTGCACCTCCTTGCCGTACTCGGCCCGGGTGATGGCGCCGTTGACCCCGTCGACGACGGCGCCGATGGACAGCTCGGACTTCGGGCCCTTGACGACGAAGTCGAGCGGGTCCTTGTTCGGGATCACCCTGTCGTCGCCCTGCGGCTGGTTCGCCGACTGCTGCCCGACCCCGGCCGGCTTGTCCCGCGGTCCCGAGGCGCGCGCCGCGACATCTTTGAGCGAATTGTTGAGCTGTTCGTAGAGGTGCTCGCGCAGGGCGATCGTGGTGACCGTGCCGATGACCGCGCACACCACCGCGATCAGTGCCACGGACGCGACGACGAGCCGTGCCCGCAGCGTCCGAGGCTGTCCTCGCCGCTGCTTCTGTGGCCGTCGTCGCCCACCACTCATGACGCCGCGGGCTTGATCAGGTAGCCGGCTCCGCGCCGGGTGTGGATCATGGGCTCCCGGCCGACGTCTATCTTCCGGCGCAGGTAGGAGATGTAGAGCTCCACGACGTTCGCCTGCCCCCCGAAGTCGTACGACCACACGCGGTCGAGGATCTGCGCCTTGCTGAGCACGCGCCGGGGATTACGCATCAGGAACCGCAGCAGTTCGAACTCCGTGGCGGTGAGGTGGATGCCCTGCCCGGCCCGGGACACCTCGTGACTGTCCTCGTCCAGGGTGAGGTCGCCGACGACGAGCACGGAGTCGGAGCGCCGGTCGGCGGCGCCGGAACGCCGGATGAGGCCGCGCAGCCGGGCCACGACCTCTTCGAGGCTGAAGGGCTTGGTGACGTAGTCGTCGCCGCCCGCGGTCAGCCCCGCGATCCGGTCCTCGACGGCGTCCTTGGCCGTCAGGAAGAGGACCGGGACGTCGGGGAGCTCGCGGCGCAGGCGACCGAGCACGGTGAGGCCGTCCATGTCGGGCAGCATCATGTCGAGCACGACGGCGTCGGGACGGAACTCGCGGGCGGTCTGCACCGCTCCGGTCCCGTCGCCCGCGCTGCGGATCTGCCAGCCTTCGTAGCGCAGGGCCATGGACAGCAGCTCGGTGATCGACATCTCGTCGTCCACCACAAGCACTCGGACGGGGCTCCCGTCCGGCCTCAGCAGTTCGGTGCGCCCCTGGGGCGAGGTCGTGGTCATGGTCAGCACCATGTCGGGGTCCTCTGAGAGCGCCCTTTCGGGAAGCTGTGATTTTCCTGAGAAACGCACAGGCGGCTCTCAGTGAACACCTGGGAGTCGCTTGTCCCGTGGCGCCCCCGTGGCGCCCCCGTGATCCTCGTGACGGGGATTCGTCGACCGCCAAAACGCCATGACCAGGGAACTCGACGGTGATCGCGGCGGCCGGGGAGCCGCGGACGGAGGTGGGGAAGGAGTGCGGTGAAAGCTGTGCGCGGGCGGAAACGGTGCGCACGGAGATGAGAATCGCGGTCGGTCCACGAGCTAACACGGCGGGCACCGCACCACCCTCCCGCCCACCCACGGCACAACCGGGGAACCCATTGATCGGCCTCAGAAGAGCCCTCCCTGCACCCCGCCGAACTCCCTCACCGGCACGGTCGAC
Source organism: Streptomyces cavernae (assembly GCF_004023625.1). Lineage (GTDB taxonomy): Bacteria > Actinomycetota > Actinomycetes > Streptomycetales > Streptomycetaceae > Streptomyces > Streptomyces cavernae. The sequence continues at coordinate 126,414 of NZ_RPDJ01000006.1, forward strand.
CCACCGTCGCCCGCCGCGGTCAGCTCCCACCCCGGCAGCAGTCGGGTGTCGAGTACGACGACGCCACGCACCGTGGCCAGGTGCAGGTCCGGCCCGGCGGCGGCGAGGAGTTCACCGCTCACCCGGGCGCCGGGCGCCAGCTCGCCGACGGATCCGTACGCGGGCGGCAGCCCGGCGAGGCCGAACACCCGCGTGTGGTCGACCGGTTCGAAGGGCGCCCGCTCCAGCGACTCGGGCCAGCCCGCCAGCCGCCGGGCCCGGGCATGCAGTTCTCCGAGCTCGGCGACGCGTACGGCGGGCTCCGGCAACGCGGCCCGTACCGCCCGCTTGTCGGCATACGGAATCCGGTCGGGGACGTCGAGCGCCGCCCGCAACAGCTCCTCGGTCCGCCGCGCGGCCATCAACGGCCCCCGGCCCAGCCAACTGAACAGGACGGCCCCCTGCTCCATAAGCCGGGCGGATCCACGCTCGACGGCGGTGATCCCGACCTTGACCATGCCCGGCCCGAACCACGCCAGGTAGACGGAGTAGGGCCGTGGATCGTCGGCGTACGTATCGGCGGCGACGGAGTGCGCACGGTCCATGCGCGCGCACTCCTCGCAGCGGGCGCCGGTGCTCCGCCCCGGCACCGCGGCCCGCACGGCACACGGGTGACCACGCGCCCCGACGCACGTCCGCACCGCTCCGACGGCCACGCCGAAAGCGACCCGCTTCCCCCACGCCAGCCCGCTCTCACGCCCACCGTCCCAGGTGAGCACGGGCCCATGAGCGGACCACCGCAGCCCCGTACTGCGCCATGTCCGATCCGCTGCCGAAGCCATGCCCGTCACACCGTGCCATCCCATCCAGTGCGCCCACCGCACCCACCGGTCACGAGCGTAGGGGCAGCCACTGACAACGCCCCGGGTCGTCGTCGGCGGCGGCACAGCGCCGGAACACCTCCTGCCCGTCCGGCACGAACGCCCACTCCCGGCGCGCGGCCCGCAACTCGACCCCGGTCATCCAGGAGTGCCAGGAGATCTCCGCGGGATCGGGTCGCACGGCACGCTCCATCCCCTCCGTCGGCACGGCCTCGTGCACACCGAGCCAGTACGGGCTCATGGCCCCCGGCACAGGAACTTGAAGAGGAACCGCACCGAGACGCGGACCCCCCAACTCCTCGAAGACCCCCCGGGCCACCGCCTGCTCGTACGACTCCCCGACCCCCGCGGCCCCGCCGACCAGCCAGTCGTACTGCCCCGGAAACCGAGCGACACCGTCCGCCCGCCGATGCACGAGCACCCGCCCATCGACATCCCGGCACACGGTGATCGCCACCCGGCGCAGCCACTCGCTGCGTACGGCCTGCGCCCTGTCCACCACCCCCACGACCCGATCCCGCTCGTCCACCCGCTCGACCGACTCCCCCACGGACCCTCCTCACCCTCACGCACAAGGAGACCAAGGCCACGAGAAAAGGGGTCAGCGCCGGCTGCGCCGTGAGGACACACCCTTCCCGGGGTACGGCGTCCGGGCTCCGCCCAGACGGGGCCGGGTGCGGGCGGGCGAATTCGCGTAGTGGCCACGGTGGTTCCAGAGTCACCAGGACCGGCGAGGTGTGGGTGTTGCTGACCGTGAGGTTGTAGACCTGCTGTTCCTGGGCCCAGCCGCGGGTGGCGAGGACGGTGCGGAGCGTCCCGTCGGGTGTGCGGAGACAGTGCCCGGGCCGCACCTGGCCGGCGGGGGTCCAAGTGTTCCGGTCGGCCAGCCACAGCGGATGGTTGTCGGTCGCCGTGAAGCTCCCGGCAGTGCTCCCGGCGGCACCCTCGACGGTGATCCGCACGAGGCGCTTCGTCCCGTCGCCGGTGATCACGCGCTGCACGGTCTGTGGTCCTGTCAGCCCCGTCCTCGTGTCGGTGGCGAGCACACGGTCACCCACCCGCACGTAACGGATCTGCTCGACCGTGCCGTCGGCCATGACCACGCGGGTCTCGGGCGCGACGCTGTTGAAACCTTGCAGGTTTTGGCGCCCTTCCCGAACAGTCCCTTGAGGGCTCCCCAGGCCTTGTCGCCCCATTTGCCGAATTTCACGGCGGAGGCGCCGTAGCCGGCGACGGGAATCGCGGACGCGCAGGACAGTCCTGCGTTGAGTGCGTCGCCGTCGGCTCCGTACCAACTGCAGAGCCGGACAGCTCGGGGCGGGGGTGGCCCGGAGGGCTGGCATCGTCCGCGTCGCCACAGCCCTCAGCGGTCGTGCCGTTTCCCGGACTGAACTCTGTCGCCAGGCGGTGAGCCTGCCACGTGGCGCAGGCGCGCGTAGCCACCGCACGGGCGGAAAGCTGACCGTTACCCTTCCTGCCTTTGTCGCTGCCAGGACGGGTTGGAGCCGCCCGGTGACCGCGATGTGGTGTCGGCCACGACGTGAGTGCCGCCGGACAAGCTCTAGTCGCTCAGCATCACGTAGTCGTACGAGACCTCGTTTCCCTCGACCTTGGTCACGGACACCGCGATGTGCTGCTTCTTTCCGTCCTTGGACGTCACCGTGCAGTCGACCATGGCACGCTGCTGTGCCTTCAGACCTCCGGCGCAGCTGACCGCCCGCGGCTTCTCCTGCACCAGCGGCAGGGCGTAGTGCTCACGGACTTGCTTCTCGACCTCCGTTCGCGACACGGTGGCCGTGGCGCCGACGGTGCTGGTCGACTCGGTGCTCAGCAGCCGGGGTCCGGCCACGGCCAGGCCGCCGAGGGCCACGGCGGTGGCGGCGGTCAGGGACACGACGACGTACTTCATGATCTTCTCCTCGGGGGCGCTCGCTTCTGTGACGCTTCCTGAGGAGACTGGCTCGCCGCGCGGCCCCGACGCTTCGGCCTGCGAGCCGAAGATGGCTGCCCGTGGTCGGCCTGCAGGCCGACCCGGACCGGTCAGGCGGGCGGCGCCTGGCGGTCCCGTACGAGGCCGGTGTGCCAGGCCCAGGCGGCGATCTCGACGCGGTTGCGGACGCCCAGCTTGTCCTTGATGTTGGCCAGGTGCGTCTTGACGGTGCCCAGGGAAAGGTACAGTTCGTCGCAGATCTCCTGGTTGGTGCGGCCCACCGCGAGCAGGCGCACGACGTCCATTTCCCGCTGGGAGAGCGGATGCGGGGTGGCTGGTGCAGGCTGCTGCCCGGCGAGGTGCTTGAGGAGGCGGACGGTGACCGCAGGGGAGACCAGGGCGTCGCCGCGGGCGGCGGATCGTACGGCCTCGATCAGGAGGGTGGATCCGGCGTCCTTCAACAAGAAGCCACAGGCGCCGTTGCGCAGGGCGGTGTAGGCATAGTCGTCCTGGTCGAAGGTGGTCACGACCACGACGCGCAGAGGGTCGGTGACGCCCGGCCCGGCCAGGGCGCGGGTGACTTCCAGGCCGTCCAGCTTGGGCATGCGGATGTCGACGAGGCACACGTCGGGGCGCAGACGGCGGGCGAGTTCGACGCACTCGGCGCCGTCGGCGGCCTCGCCGATGACCTCCAGGTCGGGCTGGGTGCCCAGGATCAGCCGGAAGCCGGTGCGGACCATCTCCTGGTCGTCCGCGATCAGCACTCGTGTGCGGGGACCGCCCGCCCCGTTCGTAGCGTCGGAGAGGTTCACGCGGGTGATCCTTCCACAGCCGGCAGGACCGGGAAGGCGGCGCTCACGCTCCAGCCGCCGTCCGCTGTCCGGCCGCTGGTGAGGGTGCCTTCCACCGCTTCGACGCGTTCGCGCAGGCCCACCAGGCCGAAGCCGCCCCGGCCGCCTGTCGGGGCGGTGGCGCGGGCCGTTGGTGCCGTGTTGAGCACCCCCACCCGCAGCCGATCGCGGTCGCCTTGCTGGTGGAGGTCGAGGCGGACGGCCACGTCGGCGCCGGGGGCGTGGCGGCGCACGTTCGTCAGCGCCTCCTGCACCACGCGGTGAACGGAGGTCTCCACCTCCGGGGCCAGCCGGACCCCGCGCACCGAGTCCTCGACATCCAGCCGCGCCTCGGTGCCGTGCCCGGCGAACGCGGAGACCAGGCGGTCCAGCTCGGTCAGCAGCTCGCCCGGGCGCGCGGCCTGGTGGTCCTCCTCGCGCAGTACCCGTACCAGGCGGCGCATGGAATCCAGGGTCTCGCCACCGGCCCGGGAGATGCCTTCCAGCAGGGGCTTGAGCTGCTCCGGGGAGGTCTCCTGGATCATCAGCGCGGCGTTGGCGTGCACGATGATGCCGGTGACGTGGTGGGCGACGAAGTCGTGCAGATCGCGGGCGAGTTCGAGGCGTTCGTTCTGGCGTACGGCGTCCATGGCCCGGGCCCGGCGGGCGTCCAGCAGACGCAGGTAGCAGGCCAGGCCGACGGCCCCGCCGACGGCGAGGGTCAAGAGGAAGGAGTATCCGAAGAAGTCATGCTCCGCGCCCGCGCGCAGCGGCAGGGCGATCACCGCGACCGCCAGCGCCGCCGACAGCGCCACGGCGGTGGCCGGCCGCTCCACCCGCCGAGCGGTCCGGGTGAGCAGCACGAGCAGGGCGACCGTTTCCAGCATGCCCCACGTACCGCTGGAGAGCGGGGCATACGCACCCAGGCCCGCTGTCAGGGCCAGGGAGCCCAGCGCGGCGGCACCGGCACGCCATTCGGGACCCGGCCGGCGGGCGGGAAGGAGCAGCGTGGCGGCGGCGAGCGGACCGGCGACAAGGGGCAGCCGGCTCGACCACCGGTGCTGCGGGTCGTAGTAGGCCACCAGGTCGAGCAGCCACACCAGGGCCAGGCCCCCGCAGAGCGAGACCGTGATGGCGTGCCGGATGGCCGGGGAGAGCGGCGTATCGGGTTCCACGCCGGAAAGAGTACGGACGGACGGCCGATGCGCGGGTCGGCCTGCAGGCCGATGCCGGGTGCCCGTAACGGCCCGGCGGCCGAGGACGCGCGGTGTGCTGCGGCGGCATCGTCGACGGCATGCAGATCCTCACCGTTCTCGACTTCGCCCTGGCGGCGCTCGCCGGGCTGTGCTTCGTCCTGTGCGCCCTCGTCACCGTGGACGTGGCCCGATGACCCCGTACCGTACGACCACCACCTCCCCCGTCCTGGCCGGCATCGGTCTGACCAAGTCCTACGGCCTGACCCGCGCCCTGGCCGGCGTCGACGTGTCCGTCTCGGCAGGCGAGTCGCTGGCGGTCATGGGACCGTCCGGGTCGGGCAAGTCCACCTTGCTGCACTGCCTGGCCGGCATCGAACGGCCCGACGAGGGCCAGGTGGTGCTGGCCGGGGAGCGTGTGGACCAGCTGGGCGAGCCGGAGCGCAGTGAGCTGCGCCGGACCCGTTTCGGTTTCGTCTTCCAGTCCGGCCAGCTGCTGCCGGAGCTGCCCGCCGACGAGAACGTGGCCCTGCCGCTGATGCTGGGCGGTTTGCCCCGCCGCCAGGCGGTCGCGAAGGCGCGGGAGTGGTTCGCGCCGCTGGGCCTGGCGGGCAAGGAGGACCGGCGGCCGGGGCAGCTGTCCGGCGGGCAGGAACAGCGGGTGGCCATCGCGCGGGCGCTGGTCGGCGGCCCACAGGTGATCTTCGCCGACGAGCCGACGGGTGCGCTCGACCAGTCCACGGGCATGGAGGTCATCGGCCTGCTGGTCGAGATCACCCGCAGTCAGGGCGCCGCGCTCGTCGTGGTCACGCACGACGCGAACGTGGCGGCCTACTGCGACCGCACCGTCCGCGTCCGCGACGGACGCCTGAGCGAGGCCGGCCGCACGTATGCAAGGGCCGCGGTCGGCGACGCGACCGCCCACGCCGCCGAGGCGGCGGGCCTCGCCGTCTGGCGCGCGGCCGGACACCCGTCCGGCGACGCGGACGCGAGGTACGACCGATGAGGGCACTGAGGCCGATGAGGGCACTGGACCGCACCACCTGGACTCTGACCTGGCGGCTGACCCGCGCCGGCGGCCGCACCGGGCTGCTCGCCACCGGGCTGTCCGTCGCCGCGGCCGCCATCAGCACCGCACTCCTGCTCGTCTGCGTGGCCGCCAACCTCGGCTTCCAGCAGCGCGCCGACCGCATCGACTGGCGCAACCCCGTACGCTCAGGGGCCCCGGTCGCCGTCGAGGCGGTCGGCACCACATTCAGCGGCGGCACACCGGTCACCGTCGTCGACGTCGCGCAACTGCCGGGCAAGAAGGCCCCGGCCCTGCCCGGCATGCCCCGTTTCCCCAAGCCGGGCGAAACGTGGGTCTCCCCCGCTCTGGCCGACTTGCTCCACCGGTTGCCCGCCGACCGGCACCCCGTGCCCGGCACCCCGGCCGGCACGCTGGGCCGCGAGGCGCTCGCCCACCCGGGCGAACTGGTTGCCGTCGTCGGCCACAAACCGACCGCCGCCGCCGTCACCGCCCCGCGCGACCCGCGCCGCCCCGACGACACCGTGACGCCCACCCGCGTCGCCGACTTCACCGGTCGCCCCCTGCAGTACGGAATCGGCGGGTTCTACGTGACCCTCGCCAAGATCGCCACCATCCTTGTCGTCATCCCGCTGCTGGTCCTGGGCGCCTCCTCCGCCCGCCTGTCGGTCTCCCGCCGCGACCAGCGCCTCGCCGCGCTGCGGCTGATCGGCGCCACGCCCGGCCGTATCGCCGGGATGACCGCCGCCGAGGCCGCCTTCACCGGCGCGGCGGGCGCGCTGCTGGGCGCCGTCGGATACGCGCTGCTGCTGCCGGCCGTCGCCCAGGTGCCCGTGGCGGGCGGCAGTTGGTATGTCGCCGACCTGTGGGTCGGACTCCCCGTGCTGCTCGCCGTACTCGCCGCAGTGGTCGCCATGGTGGTCGTCAGCGCGCTCGCCGGGCTGCGTCAGGTCGTGGTCGGCCCGCTGGGCGTGGCGCGTCGCTCGCAGGCGCCCCGGATGCACGTGCTGCGGGCGCTGGTCTTCGTCGCTGTGATCGTCGGCTATGCGTGGTTCACCGACAACAAGAAGGACGAGGTCAACGCCATCCTGGTGTTCTTCGCCGTCGTCTTCCTCGCCTTGTCCGTGATCGGCCCGTGGGTGGTCGGCATCCTTGGCCGCGTCGTCAGCGCCAGAGCCGCGACCCCCGCGACCCTGCTCGCCGGGCGCCGCATGCTGGACGACCCCAAGAGCGCGTGGCGTACGGTCTCCGGGCTCGCCCTCGCCGGATTCGTGGCCGGGTTCTTCGCCCCCTTCGGCGTCGTCGGCTCCTCCTCCTGGGGAAGCCCGGACACCCTCGCCGTGGCCGTGCCCAAGAGCCAGGTGACCGCCGTCCAGCACGAGGCGCGAGAGCGCCTGAAGGACGCCCGCGTCACCGCCACCGTGGGCAGCGACACCGGCCGGGTCGCCGTCGTCGGCGGCGAGGACAGCGTCCAGGTCACGGTCACGGTGCCCGGCGACACCGAGAACCTGGACCGCGCCCGCACCGCGCTGACGTCCCTCGTGCCCGGCCAGTACCCGGTCACCGGCACCGACGTCGACTGGTCCGGCAAGATGTTCACGGAGGATTTCTCCACCGCCACCCGCGTCGTCCTCGGCGTCACCTTCGTGATCGCGATCGCCTCCGCGGGCATCACTGCGGCCTCCTCGGTCCTGGACCGCCGCCGCACCTACGGCCTGCTCCGGCTCGCCGGCACCCCGCTGCGGATCCTGGACGAGGCCCGCCGCAAGGAGACCCTCATCCCCGTGGCCGTACTGGCGGGCGGTGCCGTTCTCACCGGCCTCTTCGCCGCCGCCCCGCTCACCGTCCTCGCCGGCGGTTCCTCCTCCCTCGACCTCGGGGGCATCGCCCTGCTCGCCGCGTGCTTCGGCCTCGGCGTCGCGGGACTGCTGGCGGCGAGCGCCCTCAGCCGCCCCCTGCTGAAGTCGGTCACGGCCTCGTCGGGCCCGCGCGGCGAGTGACCGCCCACCGCCGGGGCACGGGTACCACTGGTGCCCCGTCAACCAACCGACCCATCACCGAAGTTGAGACATGGTGCCTTTCCTCTTCGCGATCGCCGCCGGGCTGACCTTCCTGCTCTACCTCGCCCGGGTACGGCGCGACCCCCGTCGTTTCGGCAACGCCGTGCTGCTCGGCCTGGCCCTCGTGATGCTGACCCTGGCGCTGCTCGCCCAGATGGCGAACGGCAGCCCGCCCGCGCCGCTCGTCGCAGCGGTGACCGTGACCGTCCTGCTGCTCGCCCTGGGTGTGTTCGTCCTCGCCTTCCTCCTGATCGCCAACGGCGTGAAGATGGTCCGCACGGAAGGCCGACGTCCGGCCAACCTGCTCTCGGGGCTGGCAGGGCTGGGCATCCTCGGCTGCGTCGCCCTCACCCTGACCGCCGCCGACGCCGACTCCCGGCTGGTCTGGCGGGTCGCGGGCGCGGCACTCCCGGTGGCGGCGTACGTCTCGTACCTCTTCCTCTCCTTCCTCGTCTACGCCTTCCTCTACGCGCGGATGAGGGTCGATCAGGACGTGGACTTCGTCGTCGTCCTCGGCTCCGGCCTGGTCGGCGGATCCCGGGTGCCTCCCCTGCTGGCGAGCAGACTGGACCGGGGACGCGCGGTGTACGAGCGGCAGGCCGCCCGGGGTGTGCCCCCGGTGCTGATCACCTCCGGCGGTCAGGGCCCCGACGAGGACCTGCCCGAAGCCCACGCGATGGCCGCCCACCTCATCGCGCACGGCGTCCCCGAGGCCCACGTCGTACGCGAGGACCGCTCACGCACCACCGAGGAGAACCTGCGCTTCAGCAAGGCGATCATGCAGGCACGCAAGCCGGACTACGGCTGTGCTGTCGTCACCAACAACTTCCACGTCTTCCGCGCCGCACTCACGGCCCGCCGCACCGGCCTCGACGGCCATGTCATCGGCTCACCCACCGCGGCCTACTTCTGGCCGAGCGCGACGATCCGCGAGTTCACCGCGATCTTCCTGCACCACAGGAAAGCCAACCTCACGGTGTGCGCGCTGCTCGCCCTGCTCGGCGTTCTCCTGTCTGCGTAGGCGGCGTGGCCGGCGACGGCGACGCGGATGAAGCAGTCAGGGCGGCCGTACATCCGCCGGAACTCGATGACCTCCTCTTCGGCGCCGTACTACTGGAGCGCCTGGCCGGCGCTGTCCCCGGCGGCGGCCTACTGGACGAGCTCCCACACGGCCACACCCCCGGCGAATCAGCCCTCGCCGCGACCATCGCCCGAGATCTCCAGCTCAACCGTGAAACCGCCCGCGAAGCCTCGGGATCTGGCCTTTCGTCATCTGGTGGGCGATGGCGCGGTTACTTGCTCCCACGGCGCAGGCGGTTGCCGTACATGAGGTCCACCAGGCGCAGGAAACTCACCGGGGAGATCCGTTCCGTGAAAGTCGGCCGCAACCGGCGCATCCTCCCGGCCTGGGTGGACGAGTATGTCCGACGCGTGACCTCCGACGTCGACGCCGAAGGGTGGGCGGCATGAGCGGCAAGCGCGGCAACGGTGAGGGCTCGATCTACCCGTACAAGAACGGCTACGCGGCCTACGTCTGGGTGACCAAGCCGGACGGCAAGCGGGCCCGGAAGTTCGCCTACGGCAAGACGCGCGAAGAGGTTCACGAGAAGTGGCTGGCACTCCACGCGGAGGCGAAGAAGGGGCCGGTCGCCACTCGTCACCGGACGCTCGCCGCCTTCCTCGCCTACTACTGGCTGGACTCGATCGTGAAGCCCAACCTCGCCCCGCTGTCGTACGTCTCGTACGAGGGTTACGTGCGGCTCTACATCGCCCCGCACCTGGGCGTGAAGCGGCTGGACAAGCTGACGGTCCGGGATGTGCGCGAGTGGCTGACCAAGCTGTCGGCGGTCTGCCAGTGCTGCGCCCAAGGGAAGGACGCCAAGCGGGAGTCCAACCGTCGGAAGTGCTGCGCGGTCGGCGAGTGCTGTGAGTCGTATCCGTCCCGTCGGGTGATCCAGGGATCTCGTGACGCGCTCCGCGCCGCTCTCACCCACGCTGTCGCCGAGGAGGAGATCACCAAGAACGTCGCCTCGCTCGTGAAGGTGCCCAAGCCGCGCCGTCGTCGGATCAAGCCGTGGTCCGTGGCCGAGGCGGGCCGGTTCCTCGCCGATGCCGCCGCCCGGGATGACCATCTCTTCGCGGCCTGGGTGCTGGTGCTGTGCCTCGGGCTGCGCCGCGGTGAAGTCCTCGGTCTCATGTGGAAGTCGGTCGACTTCGAGACCGGGGAGCTGTATGTGGATCACCAGATCCAGCGGGCGGGGCGTCAGATCCTGCACCGCGAGAGCAAGACCGAGGACTCCGACGACTTCCTTCCTCTGCCGACGCTGTGCCTCAAGGCGCTGCGGATGCGCCGCGCTCAGCAGAGCGGCGACCGGAAGGCCGCCGGGGAGCTCTGGCAGGAGAGCCACGACCTGATCTTCACCACGAAGTACGGGACGCCCATCGAGCCGGGCAACATGACCCGCATGTTCGCCCTGCGAGCCCGTCGCGCCGGACTCCGGGTGATCCCGCTCCGGAACACGCGGCACACTTGCAGCTCGCTCCTCGTGGCGCTGAAGGTCCACCCGAAGGTGGCGCAGCGGATCCTTCGGGACTCGCAGATCGCCATGACGATGGAGGTCTACGCCGAGGCGAGCGAGGAGGAAGTGCGGGCCGCGATCGGCAAGCTGTCCGACGCCATGGGCGGTACCGGCTGAGGCGGTTGCTGTACTTCGCTGCTGTACGCCCCTGAAGCGTAAGAGGCCCCGGATCTCTCCGGGGCCTCTCACCTGTGCGCACTCGGCAGGATTCGAACCTGCAACCTTCTGATCCGTAGTCAGATGCTCTATCCGTTAAGCTACGAGTGCTTGTCTGTTCTGTTGTTGTGCTCTTCCTTCCGGGCTTTTCGGCCCGGTCGGCGTCGCGGGAACAACATTACATGACTGGGCCCGTGAGGCGAAATCCGTTTACCGCACCCGGCCCGACCTGCGGAAACGTGCTCCGAGACGGGTGAAGCCCCGGTCTGGAACGACCGGGGCCTCGGGATCTTGCGCGGAGGCGGAGGGATTTGAACCCTCGATGGGCTTTAAGGCCCAAACCGCATTAGCAGTGCGGCGCCATAGACCGGACTAGGCGACGCCTCCAGCTACGACCGCCCGCGCGAGCGCGAGTGGTGCGTTGCAGATGATGACACAGCCGAGCGGGCTGTCACCAATCGCCCCCCACGGTACTAGGCGGGAAGCCCGCAGGGCAAAGCGCGGTGCCGGTCATGACACGTCCGACCGCGGTACGGCAGCCGGCGGTGGCGCAACGTCGCGGTCTGTCCGGCGTTAGTCCTCGTGCACACCGCAGTGCCTCGTGCACACCACCACGGTGCCTCGTACACGCCTCGGTGCCTCACGCACGCCACGGGGTCGTCCTCGTAGGCACCGAGGTCACGGTGCGCCCGCCCCCGGCGTCCCACCAGCCCACCTTGGAGCCGCCATGCTGCGTCACCTCGCCCTGACCGCCGCCGCCTCGATCGCGGCCCTCGCTTCCCTCCCCGGCCCGGCCCACGCCGCGGCCCGGGCGGCGGAACCGGCCGACGGTCACCTCACCATCACCTACAGCCACACGGGGGAGGGAGCGGGCGTCACCTACGACCTCCGCTGCCGCCCCGCGGCCGGCAGCCACCCGACGCCCGACCGGGCGTGCGACCTGCTCGAGAAGAAGACGGTCTGGGGGAAGAGCCCCTTCGCTCCGCTACCGGAACCCGCCGAACGCATGTGCACCATGATCAACGGTGGCCCCGCCACCGCCCACATCACCGGCACTTGGGCCGGACGCCCGGTCGACGCCCACTACGACCGCACCAACGGGTGCCAGATCGAGCGCTGGGACGCCCTCGTCCCCGTGCTCCCGGACGTCCGAGCCCAGGAACCCGGACCGCACACCACTCCGGACACCGCTCCGGTCGGCCCGACGGACCCGGCGGACCCGGCGGACCCGGCGGTCGGGCACCCCGCGCGGCTCCCCGCGAAGCACCTCGCACCCGTCCGTGGCGGGAAACCCGCACCCGGACACGTACGACAGGGGGCGCAGGGCCTCGTACAGCATGCCGCGCAGGACGTCGTACAGCGCCCCGCAGAGGACCGGGTACGGACCCGCGGGTAGGCGTCGGCACAGAAATTCCGACCGTTCCGGAAACGAAACGCACGGTCACAGCATCCCCGTCAGTTCCGCGTGCGACCTCCCTCTCATCCGGCATCGCGAGCGCAACCGCTGCCCGTAGACTCCCTCGGGTGACACGTCGCGGGCAGATTGGCAAGATGGCGTCCGCGGTCGGCAAGAGAGGTAACAGGGAGGACGCGTCTCGTGAGCAGCAGGCCATCCCGAGGCGCTGCTCGCCTCGCAGCGATACTGGACGCGCTCCCTGACGCGCTGGTCCTGGTCAACGCCAATGGCACCGTCGTCAACGCCAACACCATCGCGTTGGGGACCTTCGAGGCACCGGGCACCGCGCTCGTCGGGCGCGGGCTGCTCGATCTGCTGCCCGAGTTCGACTCCCGCCTCATCCCCGGTTCCATGCGCCGTCCGGACACGACGGACCAGCGCGGGCGCACCAAACCGACCCGGATGGTGGCCCGGCGCACCGACGGCAGCGAGTTCCCCGTCGAGGTCACCAGCGCCAACCTGGAGAATGGCCAGCAGGCGTACGACGGCGGCTACACCGGCGACGAGCTGCTGATGCTCGTGGTACGGGACCTCTCCGGCACCGTGGACACCGAGGCCGAGCTCGCACGGTCGCAGCGGCAGACCGAGATGATCCTGCGCGCCGCCGCCGAGGGCGTGGTGGGCACGGACACCGAGGGACGGATCGTCCTCGTCAACCCGGCCGCGGCCCAGATCCTGGGCTACCGCGCCAGCGACCTGGGCGGCCAGGAGCTGCACCAGCTGGTGCTCCACTCGCGTGCGGACGGCTCGCCCTTCCCCTACGACGAGTCCCCGCTCGCCGACACCCTTCGCTCCGGGCGCAAGCACCGGGTGCGCGGGCAGGTGCTGTGGGCCAAGAACGGCGAGCAGGTCTCGGTCGACCTGACGACCTCGCCCGTGCGTGACGGCGACCAGCTCGTCGGCGCCGTGATGACCTTCACCGACCGGCGGCCGTACGAAACGCTGCTGGGGGAGAAGCAGGCCGCGGAGACCGCGCACGCCGAGGAGCTCGAGCGGATCACGGCCGAGCACGCCGACGAGCTCAAGGAACTGCGCGAACGGCACGCAACCGAGCTGGCCGAGGTGGTCGAGCGCCATGACGAGGAGCTCGCCGCGAACGACGAGAGGTACGCGGCCCTCGGCGAACGCGAGAAGGACCGCTACGAGGCGCTGGCCGCACGACACGAGCAACTGCTCGCGGTGCTCGGTTCCTCGCTGCGCGGCCCGCTCGACGAACTGCGCGGCGAACTCGGCAAGCTGGCCGCCGACGACGCGGGCCAGCTGTGGCCCGAGGCCAATCAGGTCCTGCACCACCTCGCGGCCGGCTACTCACGCATCACGACCCTGGTCGACAACGTCCTCGGCTACCAGCGCCTCGACGCCGGGGCCGAGGAGATCTCCCGCACGAACGTGATGCTGGACGCGGTCGTCGCGGCCGGTGTCGACGGCGCCGTCGAACTGATCGGGCCCGGACGGGTGCAGTTCGCCGTGCACGCGCCGCCGATCGAGGCCGAGGTGGACCCACAGCGACTGGCGACCGCGCTCGCGCACCTCATCGCGGACGTCGCCGGGGTCGACGCAACCGGCAACGCTCGCATGGTGACCGGCGGCTACATGGACAACACCGTCGTCGTGGCGGCGGCCCAACGCGGTGAGGGCGTACGCATCGAGGTCCGCGGGCCGTACGCCGGGGGAGACCCGGTGCACGAGCCGATCGTCCGCGGGATCGTCCGCGCGCACGGCGGGGTGCTGCAGACGCATGAGGTGCCGGGGATGAGCGGCAGCGCGTTCGTCCTGGAGGTGCCGATCGGCGGTGGTGCCGGGGTGGTGCCTCCCCCGGCCGCGGCCGAGGTCGCCGTGCTCGAGCAGGCCGCGCCGGAAGGTGTCGCGCAGGACAGCGCCGCCCAAGGGGGCGGTGGGCGCCGACGGGCCCGGCGTTCGTCCGTGGACGCCTTCCTGGAGAGCGAGGACGAGGCCGCGGAGCCGGCCCCGCCGACCGGACGGCGGCGTCGGCGGGCCGAGGCTGCCGACGGGACCACGGCGGCGGCTGCGGCTGCCGCGGCTGAGCCTCCGGGTCCCGAGGGCGCTCCCGAGGCCGCTACCGGTGTCGGGGCCGGTTCGGGACGGCGGCGTGGGCGTCCGACGGACGGTGCCGTCTCGGAGGGATCCGTGATGACGGCGGCCGAGCACGCCGCGTCCAGCGGGCCCGCACTGGGGCAGACCGTGCCGCCGCAGGGAGTGCCCGTGCCGCCCGGGGGACGGGTCCAGCCGGAGCCCGCGCGCCAGGCCCTGCCACCGGCCCTGCCCGCCGGGCCGGGCGAGAACGCGGCCGGGACCGGGGTCGCCCAGCCGACCGGGCGCCGTCGCCGGGCCCTGGCCGCGGCGCAGGAGCGGGCCACCGCGCAGGAGAGCGGGCCTCGTCAGGTGTTCGCCCTTCCGCCCGCGGCCGCGGACCGGGGCACCGCGCCCGAGCCCGTGGCGGCTCCGCTGCCGCCCGCCCAGCCCATGCCCATGGCCGGACCCGACGTGCACGACGGATACGACGGGCACGACGGGTACGACGAGGGCCGCCACGACGCGGCACTGCACGACCCGGCGGAGGATCACACCCCGCCCCAGCCCCATCCGGTCTCCACGCCCTCGGGCCGCCGACGGGCACCACAGGCACAAGCCCCGGCAGCGGCGGCGACACCGGCATCAGTTCCTGTGCCTGCACAGGGACAGGGACAGGGACAGGCGCAGATGCCGGTCCCGGCACAGGCGCAGGTACCGGCACAGACGCCGGTACCGGCACAGGCGCAGGCACAACCGCAGGTGCAAGTGCAGGCTGCGACGGCCGGGCAGGGCGTTCCCGCACAGGGTCTTCCCGCACAGGCTCTTCCCACGCAGCACGCTGTCGGGCAGCAGCACACCATGGGGCAGGGGATGGCAGGGCAGGGGATTCCGGGCCAGGGAGTCCCTGCGCAGACAGCCCCGGGGCAGGCCGTCGCGGCCCAGGCCAATGCCGTTGTCGCGGCTCCCGGGCAGGGTGTGCCCGAGCAGAGCCTCGCGGGCCCCGGCCCGGTCGGACAGGGGGCCCCGGTGCCTGTGCCCGGGCAGGCGGTCGCGGCACATGTGAACGCGGGTATCACCGTCCCCGGGCAGGCGCTCCCCGGTCACAGCCTCGCCGGACAGGGTGTGCCGGCGCAGGTCGACCCCGGTCTGGCGACATCGGGGCAGGGCTTCCCGGCCCAGGCGCTTCCCACGCACAGCACCATGGGACAGGGCATCCCACAGGGCATCCCTGGGCAGGCGGGCCCCGCGCAGTCGGTGCCGGGTCCGGGTGTCCCGCAGCAGGGGATGCCTGGGCCTGGTGGGCCCGGACAGGGCATTCCCGCTCAGTCGGGTCCGGGCCAAGCCCTCCCGCCCGGCCAGGCAGTCCCCGGCCAAGCGGTCCCCGGCCAGGCCATCCCTGGTCAAGCGGTCCCCGGCCAGGCAGTCCCCGGTCAAGCCGTCCCCAGCCAGGCTCTGCCGCCGCAGGGCACATCCGGGCAGGGTCTTCAGCCGCAGACCGCTGTCTCGGTGCCCGCGCCCGGCGCCGCAGCCGCCCCCGCGGTCGCGCCCTCCCCCACACAGAATCCGAACGGCCGGCCCGCGCTCGGCACCGCCGCCCCGGCCCAGGCCCCTGCCGCCCCGCAGGTCGCCGCCCCTGGGCAGGCGTCCCCGACCGGTACCCCCGTCGGCGCTCCGCCCGCGTCGCCCGCCACCGGCCAGTACCCCGCGGGTTCCCTCACCCCCGGCGGGCCGACCGGCCCCACCACCGGCGCCGTGCCCACGAACCCCTCACTCGCCGGTACGGCGGCCGGGAACGCTCAGGCCCGGACCCGGCCACAGACGGCCGGCACTCAGCCGAGAGTGGCCCAGCCCCTGCCCGCCGAAGCCCCCGTCGATCCCAACTCGACGCAGGGCCGTGCCATAAGCGTTCGTACGCTGGGCCAGGGCGTCCCCTTCGTACGGCAGCCGCAGCAGAACCTGCCGCAAGGGCTGCCCCAGCACGGCCTGCCGCAGGCCACGCCCCCGCCGGTCAGCGGGACCAGCTCAGGCCGCCGCCGTAAGCTCGGCACCCCTCCCGAGCCCACCGAGCGCCCCGAGACGGGCGCCCGCCCGCACCCCAACAACACCCAGGCCCGGCTGACCACGACCACCGACGGGGCCGGACGTTCCTACGCCATAGGCGCCCCGGACGAGAACGCTGACGAAGGACCGGAGCCACTCGACGGGCCAGGTGGCGCCGTCGAGGTCGCCGACCCGCCGCAGCCTCAGCCGATGGACGACGAGCTTCCGCCGGAGCCGCTCGACAACCCGCGTCGTCTTCTCGTCTGGCCCGCGCCGGATGCGGCGACCCAGCAGGCGCTGAGCGAGCGCGGCTATCGCCCGGTGGTCGTCAACTCCCGCGAGGAGGTCGACGCACAGATCGCCGCCTTCCCGGCCGCGCTCTTCGTCGACCCGCTCACCGGGCCGATCACACGCACCGCGCTCCAGTCGTTGCGTCAGGCCGCCGTAGCCGCCGAGGTACCCGTCCTTGTCACGGCAGGCCTCGGCCAGGCGACTCGCGACGCCGCGTACGGCGCCGACCCGGCCGTGCTCCTGAAGGCCCTCGCCCCGCGGGACTCCGAGCAACACCCGCCGCGTGTGCTCCTCATCGAGGAGCACGCGGAGATCTCGCTGGCGCTCACGTCCACCCTGGAGCGCCGCGGAATGCAGGTGGCCCGGGCCGCGAACGACGCCGACGCGGTGACCCTGGCGGCCCAGATGCGGCCGAACCTTGTGGTGATGGACCTGATGCAGGTGCGCCGCCGACGCGCCGGAATCATCGACTGGTTGCGCGCCAACGGTCAGTTGAACCGCACTCCGCTCGTCGTCTACACCGCCGCCGTCGACCGCTCGGAACTGCCGCGCCTGGCCGCCGGCGAGACCGTGCTGTTCCTCGCGGAACGCTCCACGAGCACCGAGGTACAGACCCGGATCGTCGACCTGCTGGCACGGATCGGCACGAACTGACCGTATGTGCGTCAAGTGGGGCACTGTTTCACGTGAAACAGTGCCCCACTGAGCGACCTCCCCGGAAGCGTGACCTCATGGATGCACGCCCAGTTCAGGTCTCCGGTCCAGATCTCCGGTTCAGGTCTGTCTTGCCGGTCTGCGCGTCAGATCTGCGTGACGTCCAGCTCCCCGTCCGCGTACTGCCTGCGCAGTACCTTCTTGTCGAACTTGCCCACGCTCGTCTTCGGCACCGCCTCGATGATCGTCCAGCGCTCGGGAAGCTGCCACTTGGCGATCTGCCTCTCGTCGGCGAGGAAGGTTCGCAGCGAGGCGAAGTCCGCGCTCGCGCCTTCCTTCAACACCACGGTGGCCAGCGGGCGTTCGCCCCACTTTTCGTCCGGGACGGCGACGACCGCGGCCTCGGCGACATCCGGATGGGCCATGAGCGCGTTCTCCAGCTCCACGGAGGAGATCCACTCGCCGCCGGACTTGATGACGTCCTTGGCACGGTCGGTGAGGGTCAGGAAACCGTCGGGGCTGATGGTTCCCACGTCTCCGGTCTTCAGCCAGCCGTCCTCACTGAACTTGTCGGCGGGACGCAACGGCTCTGCGTCGGGGCCGTTGTAGTACGCACCCGCAATCCAGGGCCCGCGCACCTCCAGCTCACCGGCCGACTCGCCGTCCCAGGGCAGGCGTTCGCCACCGGGACCGGTCAGCCGCGCCTCGACACCGGCCGGGAAACGGCCCTGCGTGAGGCGGTACGCGAACTCCTCATCCGTGCCGATCACATGGGCCGGCGGCCGGGCGATCGTGCCCAGTGGTGAGGTCTCGGTCATGCCCCAGGCGTGACAGACGCGCATGCCCAGCTCGTCGAAGGCCTCCATCAACGAGGGAGGACAGGCCGAGCCGCCGATGGTGACCTGGGAGAGGGAACGAACCTCACGCGGCTTGGCCCTGAGTTCCGCGAGCAGGCCCTGCCAGATGGTGGGGACGGCGGCCGCGTGGGTGGGGCGCTCCGTCTCGATCATCTCGGCGAGCGGTCCGGGCTGCAGGAACCGGTCCGGCATCAGCATGTTGACACCGGTCATGAAGGTGGCGTGCGGCAGTCCCCAGGCGTTGACGTGGAACTGCGGGACCACCACCAGCGAGGTGTCCTGGTCGGTCAGCCCCATCGACTGGGCCATGTTGACCTGCATGGAGTGCAAGTAGATCGACCGGTGCGAGTAGACCACGCCCTTGGGGTCGCCCGTGGTGCCGGAGGTGTAGCACATGGCGGCGGCCTGGCGTTCGTCCAGCTGGGGCCAGTCGTAGCTGGTGGGCTTCGACGCGATCAGGTCCTCGTACTCGTGGACCTGGACGGCCGCGCCGTCGAGCAGCGAGCGGTCCCCGGGGCCCGCGACCACGACGTGTTCGACCGGCTTGAGGTGCGGTAGCAGCGGCGCCAGCAGCGGAAGCAGCGACCCGTTGACGCAGACCACCCGGTCGGCCGCGTGGTTGACGATCCACGCGAGCTGCTCGGGGGGCAGCCGGAGGTTGAGCGTGTGCAGCACAGCGCCCATGGAGGGGATCGCGAAGTACGCCTCCACGTGCTCGGCGTTGTTCCACATCAGCGTGGCCACCCGGTCGTCCGGCGCGACGCCGAGGTCCTCGCGCAATGCGTGCGCGAGCTGGGCGGCCCGGGCTCCGATCTCCGCGAAACTCCGGCGCTGCGGGGCGCCTTCGCCGGTCCAGGTGGTCACCTGGGAGGTTCCGTGAAGCCTCGACCCGTGGTCCAGGATCCTCGAGATCAGCAGCGGTACGTCCTGCATCGTGCTCAGCACGGCGTCCTCCTGGGGCGACATTGCCTTACGCGGCGGCTCAGCGACGCCGTTCCCGACCGGCGCCGCTGCAAAGGGTTGCGCTGATTCTGCTCACATACCGCGGGGTATGTCACTGGGAACCGGGATGATCGATCAGGCCTGGCCTGCGACGCGACCACCGGATCGCAGCCATTCGCCGACAGAACGGTGTACCGGACAGCCGCATACCGGGCAGAGACATTCCGGACAACCTGCGCGCCGGACGGCGGCGGGCAGGCGTGCGACGGAGGCCGCGGCGCGGGCGACGGAGGCTGGGCCGACAGCGGAGAAGGCTGGGGCAGACGGCAGACGGCAGAGAGCAGCCGGCGCTGGGCCAAACCGCGCGCTGGGGCGGACGGCAGAGGGCGCTGGCCAGACCGCGCACGCTGGGGCAGACAGCGGAGTCTGGGTGCTGGGGCAGGCGCAGGCCGGCGCCGGATGAGGGGGTGAGGCGGGTGATGGACTGGGGCGGGAGATGGGCTGGAGCGTGTTATGGCTGGGGCAGAGCGAGCAGGAGGTACCGTCCGGGCAGGTCTCCGCTGAGAGCAAGCAGACCGATCGCGGTGGTCCCGCCTCAGCGTACGGGGCCGAGTTCCGGGTCCTCGCGGAGCTTGCCGAGGGCGCGTGACACCGCCGACTTCACCGTGCCCACCGACACTCCGAGTACCTCCGCGGTCTGGGCCTCGCTCAGGTCCTCGTAGTACCTGAGGACCACCATGGCCCGCTGCCGCGCGGGCAGCTTCATGATCGCGCGCCACATGGCGTCGTGCAGTGCCTGCTGCTCCGCAGGGTCCCCGGCGGGCATGCCCTCCGGCTCCGGCAGTTCCTCGCACGCGAACTCGTCCACCTTGCGTTTGCGCCACTGGGACGTCCGCGTGTTCAGCAACGCCCTGCGGACATAGCCGTCCAGCGCGCGGTGGTCCTCGATCCGGTCCCACGCGACGTACGTCTTGGTCAGCGCGGTCTGCAACAGGTCTTCGGCGTCGGTCGGGTTGGCCGTCAGCGAGCGGGCGGTACGCAACAGCACAGGCTGACGTGCCCTCACGTAGGAGGAGAACGACGGGTACGAACGGGTCCGCGTCGCGACGTTCGAAGCGCTGGTGCAGACGGGTGTGGTCATGGCTCCACGCTAGGGACAGCCCTTCTCCCACGGATCGGCCGCAGGTCCCGAAGCGTTGTCCCCCTCAGGTTGTAGGAGGGGGGTAGGCCCCACCTACTGAAGGTGGAGCCGGGGCGGGGAGATTCTGAGGGTTCACCCCCGAGAAAGTCTCCCCCGGCGGCGCGCCAGTGCCCCCGGCGTCGGACCGTTGACGCAGGTGTCGTCCGTCCCTCGCTCATCCGTCCGCGCACAGAACGAGCCCTGAGGTGGGAACCCCCGTTCCTGCGGTGACCAGCGCCCGCTGCGCCCCGGGTATCTGATTCACGGACGTGCCGCGTAGTTGGCGGACCGCCTCCGCCACCCCGTTCATCCCGTGGAGATACGCCTCCCCGAGCTGACCCCCGTGCGTGTTGAGCGGCAGTCTTTCCTCTGCCACGAAGTCCGCGGCCTCACCGGGTTTGCAGAACCCGAATTCCTCCAGCTGCATCAGCACGAACGGCGTGAAGTGGTCATAGAGAATGCCCACGTCGACCTCGGCCGGGGTCAGCTCCGACGTCCGCCACAACTGCCGAGCCACCACTCCCATCTCCGGCAGGCCGGTCAGGTCGTCCCGGTAGAAACTGGTCATCTGCTCCTGTGCCCGGCCCGCGCCCTGAGCCGCGGCGGCGATCACCGCGGGCGGGTTCGGCAGATCGCGCGCCCGCTCAGTCGAGGTGACGACCAACGCCTGCCCACCATCGGTCTCCTGGCAGCAGTCCAGCAGCCGCAACGGCTCGACGATCCACCGCGAGGCCGCATGGTCGGCGAGCGTGATCGGCTTGCCGTGGAAGTACGCCGCCGGGTTGGTCGCCGCGTACTTCCGGTCGACCACGGCCACCTGCCCGAACGCCTCGGGGGTCAGTCCGTAGGTGTGCAGATACCGTTGAGCCGCCATGGCGACCCAGGACGCGGGCGTCAGCAGTCCGAACGGAAGCGACCAGCCCAGCGCCGCCCCCTCCGCGGACGGCTCGCGTCGCTGTACACCGGAGCCGAACCTCCTGCCCGAGCGCTCGTTGAACGCCCGGTAGCAGACCACCACCTCGGCGACGCCCGTCGCCACGGCCAGCGCGGCCTGCTGCACGGTGGCGCAGGCCGCACCGCCTCCGTAGTGCACGCGGGAGAAGAAGGACAGTTCCCCGATGCCGGCCGCCTGGGCGACGGTGATCTCCGGGCTCGTGTCCATCGTGAACGTGACCATGCCGTCCACATCGGCCGGCGTCAGCCCCGCGTCGTCGAGCGCGGCCCGCACCGCCTCGACGGCCAGCCGCAGCTCACTGCGCCCGGAGTCCTTGGAGAACTCCGTCGCCCCGATCCCGACGACCGCGGCCCGCCCGCCGAGCGTGTCCTTCAAACGCACGCTCATGACGCACCACCCTGCGCCACGGCCGTGCCGGTGTGCGGGGACCCCGAACCAGCGTCGGGATCCCGGGCGCCGCCATCCCCCGGGCCTGCGGCGACGGTCGCTTCCGGCGTCGGCAGCACCACGGTGACCGTGCCGCTCACGTGTCTGCCGACGCCGTTCTCCCCGACGACCTTCACGGTCGCCGTATCGCCGTCCACCGTCTCGATCCTGCCGGTCAACACCATGGTGTCTCCCGGGTAGTTGGGCGCCCCGAGCCGGATCGCCACCTTCCTGAGCACGGCCTTGGGTCCGAGGTGGTCCGTGATGTACCGGCCGACCAGCCCGTTGGTCGTCAGGATGTTCATGAAGATGTCGGGGGAGCCCTTCTTCCGCGCGAGCTCCACGTCATGGTGCACGTCCTGGTAGTCCCGGGACGCAATCGCCCCTGCGACGATCAGAGTGCGCGTGATCGGAATCTCCAGTGCCGGCAGGAGGTCCCCCGCGCATGGCCGGACCGGTGGCTCCACGCCCGCGCCCACGCCCACGCCGGTGTCCGCACCCGCACCCGCACCCGCACCCGCACCCGCACCCGCACCCGGTGCCAACGAGCTCTCGTCGGCCTTCGCCTCCGCGTTCATTCCTCCACCCCCTCCCTCTCCGCGTGTCCCAGCTTTTGTCCCTCACCCGGTCCTCTCGCGATCAACTCCCCCAGTTCCTGCAACACTTCGCTCCCGCAGCCCAGATACGCTTCCAACTGGCGGCCCCACAGGAAGTGCCGGTGCACGGGGTGTTCCAGGTCGGCTCCCGTACCGCCGTGCAGATGCTGACCGGTGTGCACCACGCGGTGGCCCGCCTCCGAAGCCCACCACGCCGCCGTCAGCGCATGCGTGGCGTACTCCAGCCCTTCGTCCCGCCGCCAGGCGGCCTCGTAGGCGGTGACCCGGATGGCCTCGGTGTCCATGTACGCGTCGGCGGCCCGGAGTTGAACCCCCTGCTTGGCGGCGAGTGGACGCCCGAACTGCTCCCTGGTGTTCGTGTGCTGCACGGCCCGGGCCAGCGATCCCGCGCAGACTCCGGCCTGGAGCCCCGCGAAGGCGATGCGTGCGGCGGCCAGCACGTCATCGAACGCATGCTCATCACCGATCCGCTCACCGGGCGTGCCGTCAAGCGTCAGGCGTCCGGCGGCCCACGGTGCCGTCAGCTCGACCTGTGTGCACTGCGCTTCGGCGGTCCGAACGAGCCAGAGCCGGTGACGGTCGTCCGCGACGAGGACATGAGTGGCGTCGCGGAGCCAGGGAACCGCGGGTACCGTCCCGGTCAACTCGGCCCGCTCGCAGGCTCCGTCCGTCCGGCTCGGCTCGCCCCGTTCGACGACCCCTTCCGTCCCCCCTCCACGATCGGCGCGCTCGGCTGCTCGTACGCCGCCTCCCCCGGCGGACAGCGCCCCGCTCACCACGACCGTCCCGTCGTCGATCCTCGGCAGCAGCCGCCCCCGCTGCTCCCGAGAACCATGCGCCGCGACGGCCAGCGCGCCGTACACGCAACTCGCCGCGAACGGCACCTGCGCTGTCGTCCGGCCCTGTTCCTCCAGAACGAGCACCAGGCCGAGCAGACCGATGTCCGCCACGGCGGCCGTGAGTCCGGCAGAGCACAGTTCTTTCCAGAGCTCGGCGTCGCTGCCTGTGCCGACAGCCGTCAGGCGTTCGTGGGTCGACAGGTCGCCGAAGATCTGCGCCGCCAGTGCCCGGGCCGCCGACTGTTCCTCGGTGGGCGTGAAGTCCATCTCAGACCGCACTCCCCTCGACTGCCTTGAACACGGGCAGCTCCAGCTCTTCGTCGACGCGCTGGAAGGTGAGGCGTACGGGCATGCCGATCCGCACCTCGTCGTGCGGGACACCGACCACGTTGCTGATCATCCGCACCCCCTCGGCGAGTTCGATCAGCCCGACCGCGTACGGAGGATCGAAGGCGGGGAACGGCGGATGGTGCATCACCACATAGGAGTAGACGGTCCCCTCCCCGCGCGCCTCCACCGTGTCCCAGTCCGGCGAGCCACAGGTACTGCAGCCCGGCAGCCACGGAAAACGCAGGGTTTTGCAACCGGCGCAGCGCTGGATCAGCAGCCGGTGCCGGGCCACGCCCTCCCAGAAGCCGGCGTTGTCCCGGTTGACGACGGGACGGGGGCGTCGCTCCGGACCGCCCCCGGTCTTCCGGCGGACCGATCGTGCTCCACCCTGCTCAGGGGCCGACGGCGTCTCCGCTCCCCCTCGCTCGAGCGAAGCCGAGAGCCGGGGAGAAGACGAGGTTGGGGGAGCGGCCTGGATCGAGGGAGAACCCGCGGTTCGGGGAGCGGCCAGGATCGCGGGAGAAGCCGAGGTTGCGGGCGCGGCCTGGATCGGGGGAGAAGCCGAGACCTTGGGGGAGTACTTGAGGATGCGGAACCGGTGCGTTCCGGCCGGCTCGCCGTCGGCACGTACTTCCGTCCGGGTCGTGACGAAGTACCCCGTGCCCAGCTTCGTCGTCTTCCGGTCGGAGACCGACTCGATCACCGCGTCAAAGGTGATCTCCTCCCCGGGGCGCAGCGGTCGCAGATACTCCTGCTCGCAATCGGTGGCCACCACCGACGTGTAGCCGGCGGCGTCGAGCAGTCCCAGAAGTTCGTCGTACGCGTCCGAGCGTCCCGCGTGGCCGGACAGGCCTCCCATCGTCCATACCTGGAGCATGGTCGCCGGCGCCACGGCGTCCGGTCCCAAGTACGCCGGGTCGGTGTCGCCCATGGCCTCGCACCAGTGACGGATCATCGGCGCGTTGACCGGGTCCTTTCCCACCCCGGCGACAGCGGCCGCCCGTCCCTCGTAGGCCTTCAGCTCCTCGTACAGGCTCACCGGCGCCCCCTCGACATCCCGAGCCGCATCGTCGCCACCAGCTCCCGCTGCACCTCGCTCACCCCGCCCCCGAACGTGTTGATCTGTGCCGCCCTGTTCATCCGCTCCAGCTCTCCGTCCCCGAACGCCTCCGGGGAACCGGAGCGGATCAGGCCCGCCTCCCCCAGAATTTCCTGGCACATTCGATACACCGCGACCGCCGACTCGGTTCCCGCGAACTTCACGCCGCTCGCGTCGCCGGGCGCGAGTCGACCCGCCCCGACATCACCCACCAAACGCCAGTTGAGCAGGCGTGTTGCCGCCAGCCGGGCATGTATCTCGGCCAGTTTGGATCGCACCCACGGCTCGTCAACCCGACGCCGCCCGGTCACTGGATCGGCTGTACGGGCCGCCGCGAGCACCGCCGCGTAGAAGTCCTCGGCCTGCATCCCGATCGCGGCGAGCGCGACCCGCTCGTGGTTGAGCTGGTTGGTGATCAGGTTCCAGCCGCCGTTCTCCTCACCGACGAGGTGGGAGGCGGGCACGCGGATCCCGTCGTAGTACGTGGCCGTCGTCGTCAGCCCGCCCACGGTCTCGATCGGCGTCCAGGAGAAGCCGGGCGCGGAGGTCGGCACGAGGATGATGGAGATGCCCTGGTGCTTGGGCGCGTCGGGAGCGGTGCGGCAGGCGAGCCAAATCCAGTCGGCGTTCTGGGCGTTCGAGGTGAAGACCTTCTGCCCGTCGATGAGCCAGGCGTCACCGTCCCGGCCGCTCACATCGCCCGCCTCCGGGCCTGCAACACGCACCGCCCTGGTTCGCAGCGCCGCCAGATCCGTCCCCGCCGACGGCTCCGAGTAGCCGATCGCGAAGACGACGTCCCCGCTGAGGATGCGCGGCAGGAAGTACGCCTTCTGCTCGTCACTCCCGTACCTCATGAGCGTCGGCCCCACCGTGTTCAGCGTGACCATCGAAACCGGGGCGCCGGCACGGTAGGCCTCGTCGAAGAAGACGAACTGCTCGTCCGCTCCACGCCCCTGCCCTCCGTATCGGACCGGCCACCCGAGGCCCAGCAGCCCGTCCGCGCCTATGCGCCGCAGCAGGGTGCGCTGAGCCGCGGCATCCGAGGCGGAGGGCGGCCCGTCCGGCATCAGATTCCTGAAGTAGGCACGGAGTTCGGCGCGCAGTCGCTGCTGGCGCTCGGTGGGGGCGAGGTGCACGGTGGCGGCCCTCCCGGACCTCGTACGAACAACGGAGCAACGGTTTCTGACTGTCCGTCAGATAGTGGTGGGTGTCAAGGTCACGGACGGCACACAGGACCCCGACCACGCGGCGCCACGCCACCGCTCGACGACGCCCCACCGCCTCACCCCTCACCCCTCACCCCTCAGCCTTGCGCCCAACCGCAGGCTGACACCGGTACCGCCACAGACAGCAGCACCGGCGCGGGCACCGACACCGACACCCAGCCAGACGTTCGATTTATTGCCACAGAAGACCCGAACACCTGCGCCGCCTGTTCGAACAAACCCCCTTCCCTTCTTCGAACATTCGTACGAAAATGAAGCCATGGCCACCCATGACCGGCAGGCCACGACCATGGCCCTCGCACACGCCCTGTCCGCAGCCGAGCGCGGACTGGCCGTCATCCCGTTGTCCCGCACCAAACTGCCCGCCCTCCGCTCACCGCATCGCGACGACCCCGTACCGACCCCCTGCCACGGCGAGTGCGGACGTCTCGGGCACGGCGTGTACGACGCCACGACCGACTCGCACCGCATCCGAGAGCTGTTCGCCGCCGCCCCCTGGGCCACCGGTTACGGGATCGCGTGCGGACTCCATCCACACCACCTCATCGGCATCGACCTGGACACCAAGTCCGGCACGGATTCCTCCGCGGCCCTGCGCGAACTGGCACTGCGGCATCTGTTCACCATCCCGGCCACTGTGGTGGTGATCACGCCAAGCGGCGGACGCCACATCTGGCTGAGCGGCCCGCCGGACGTCGTCGTTCCCAACTCGGCGGGGCGGCTTGCGCCCGGCATCGACGTCCGGGGCGCCGGCGGCTACCTCGTCGGCCCCGGATCACGCACCGAGCACGGCGTCTACAGCACGGCCCCCGGCACGGCCCACCTCGCACCCGCCCCTTGCCCGCCCTCATTGCTGCGCCTCCTGATGCCCCCGCCCCGGGCACATCACTCGACACCGTCGTCCACCGGTCGGCACGGTCAGGGTTTAGTGCAATTCGTCCTGGCGGCGCATGAGGGGCAACGCAACACCCGCCTCTTCTGGGCGGCCTGCCGCGCCTACGAGAACGGCATCGGATCGGAACTGGTCACACCCCTCGCGGACGCGGCCGTGCGCACGGGCCTCACGGAACGCGAAGCCCGCGCGACGATCGCCTCCGCGGCGCGCCTGACGGGCCACCGCCCCTGAGCCCGCCGGGGTGCGCCCCACCCGGGCCGGCCCCGGGGGTTGGCCGACCGGTGAGCCGTGACCGCAGCGAGGCGGTCTGCGTACGCGCTCAGGCGCGCACGCGGCTGCGCGGTCGGGTGCGGGATCATCGGCGGTCGCGAATCGGCGCGACGCGTTCCCCGGCCGGCGGTATGCGGCGGTCAGGCATGGCCGCTCGGACCAGAGCGGCCGCGACAGCCCAGGCAGCGGCCGGCAGCAGCAGTCAGGCCCCCAGCCGGACGGCACGGCGCGTGCGGCTCGTGACCGGAGTGACCGCGGTGCTGCGCGCCGCCGGGCCGTCGAGGAGAAAGGCGATGCCGGTGACGGCGAATACCGCACACGCCCGCATCAGTACGGCGGCCGCCTCGGCATCCGGGTGGGCCGAGACCAGTCGTGGGACGGCTGCCGCCGCCACGCAGCAGGCAGCTCCGCAGATCAGGGCAGAGTGCGGGCTGCGCGCATCTCGGGCGGATCAGTGCGTAACCACTACCCCAACCGGACGCCGCCCAACACAACGGCCCCGACCATATGACCTGATCAAGGGCCGTTCGTACTGCTCATCGTGCGGTGGGTGTGGGATTTGAACCCACGGTGACATCGCTGCCACGACGGTTTTCAAGAGCGTCGCCATTTCGCGGTCCCTCGGCCCTTGACCTGCATGAACTTCTTGGTCAAGCAGGTGCTGTGCCTTCTTGGCCCACAGATGGCCCACAGCCTGCTGTCGCCCCACCGCCCAGCACGCTCGGAACTAACCCCTGAGGGCCGTAATCAACGGGGCCGCGGCTGACACGAGACCTGCCACTGCTGTTGTGCCGGCGGGCCAAAGCACGGCCCTGTTGCGTCGAGCTTCGGCAGTCTCCTCGTTTGAGAGGCCCGTCCATCTTCGTCACGGCGGTACTTCACCCCTTCGGCCCGACCCTGCCAAGTTAGGCCCTAGAAGCTGGGCCCCGCCCTCGCCGTTGCCTTACAGAAGTATGGTCATGCTTTTTGGGGCAACTGCCGCTGGTTCAGAGGATCCTGATCCATTCTGCTCTCACCCCGCCGGGGTTGTTCGGGAAGGTCATGACGGTCCACTTGTTGATCCCGTCGGCGGGCTGCCACCTTCCGTCCCCGAACCACTGGACGCGGTTGTTGCCAGTCGAGATCCGGTGGATCCACGCATGGCCGCCGGGCAGGAGGACCTGTCCGGCGTTGGCGAAGCACAGATCGGGGGAGTAGCCGACGCCGCCGTCGTGCCACGTGACCTGCACGAAGTCGCTCCGGCCGCAGTCCACCTTGTTCATAGCGAACGCGTCCGCCTCCGTGACGGCGGTCAGCGAGGCCGTCAGCGCCAAGGTCGTCGTCGCGGCCAGAGCCGCCCGCTTGGCGATTTGTTTCATGGGAGTTCTCCGCGTTCTGTAAGTCGACAAGAGTCGAATCGGTCGACTGTTAATACGAGCCGACGGTGGACCAGGTTGCTTCACCACAGCAGATTTTTTTCTCGGCCTCTCGCTCCAACCCTTCAGGTAACGCCACCATCAGGTCAACAGACGGGCATTTTCAGACGTAGTACACACGCTCCAGTAAATCAGTGGCTAGTTGGGCATACTGACAAGCGGAGAGAAACCGCCATGTGCGCTATCTGATACCGAAAATGGGGGCACTTGTGATCGTCCGGCGCTACCTAGACGAAGATGACGAACTGACCCAGCACCTTACCCACCAGCTCAACACTCCGCTGGACTGGCCAAAGGACGGGGGATTTAACACCGAGCACGTTGCTAGGATTGCCTCCGCTGCAGCCTGTGACGTCTCATACAACCAAGCGGCCAACGGTCATCTGGTCGACCTCTTCGCCGCGCTCCCTCTGCCAGGCACCCCCGAAGGGGATGAGTTCTGGCGTTCGCTCAGGGATGCGGGAGGTAGTGCCGCCTGGAACATCGTTCCCGCCAACGCGGGTGGCCCTTTCTTCGACTACCTGCTCAACGGGAATGAAGCGGGCATTGCTGGCCGTGTGCTCAGCTTTCTGGAAAAGCTTGACGAC
This sequence comes from Streptomyces cavernae, assembly GCF_004023625.1. Taxonomy (GTDB): domain Bacteria; phylum Actinomycetota; class Actinomycetes; order Streptomycetales; family Streptomycetaceae; genus Streptomyces; species Streptomyces cavernae. The sequence continues at coordinate 155,162 of NZ_RPDJ01000006.1, forward strand.
CAGCAGCGCGACGCCGTGGCCGAAGTGATTGGCCGCGCACTGGACCGCAACACGTTCGCAGCAGGTGGCCGGTACCTCGGGATGCTGTGGCTGCGTGACGCCGAGACCACTGCCTGGCATGTCCTGCTCGCCAGTCGCCGGACGCACGAAACAGAGGACGACCGCAAGCGATTCCGTGAAGCGTGGAGCAACGCCTGAGCGCCGAATTGGGATGTCGCAGCAGCCCGCCCAGATCGATCCGGGCGGGCTGCCCTCCGGTGACATCGAGGGTCAGAGCCGGGCGCATTCAGAGCGGCAAACACGCCCCCTAGGAACAGCACCGCTTTCGGGGCTGCACCTGGTCGTAAACCCCGTAGCATGAAACTCCGCTGTGATGCCGAGATTTTCGAACCGAGGCCGTTGCGCCCCCGAGTCTTATCCTCGCAGCCCCGCACGACTCGAACTCTCCAGAAGAGCTGCCACAGTCTCGGCGGTCCAGTGACCGACCGCCCCGGGACGTGACGCCAGATACTGGGCGATGTGCTCGCTTGGCCATCCGTGAGCCTCGGCCAGGCCGGAACCGAGGTGACGCAGGTAGTTCGCGGCCGGCGGGTTCCACTCAACGTCATCCATGGCCCATGGGGCTGTGAAAGTCAGCACCGGATGTCCATCGAGATAGCCCGGACAGACCAGCGTTTCGTATCGCCCGCGGCCCATCACGGCTCGGCCTGTGGCGAGCACCTTGCCCAGGTCGAGGTTCTCCCCTGGCTTCCGGTACATCTCTTGTGCCGCAATGTCCGAGAACTGTTCGGCCGTGACCAGGTACGCCCGAGCGGCCATCTGGTCGTCGACGTTCGGATCATAGAAGGCCATGCCACCGGTCCACGCCTGAGACTCCAGGGCGAAGTACAGCTCACCGGGGAGCATGACCGGGTCCATACGCTCAGGTGGGCTCCCGTCACGACAGCCGGGGTACGTGCGACGCCCCCCGGGCGGCTGACCGCCCGAGAGGTAGTAAGACAGGCGTTTCAAGTGCATGTTGGAGCCGAACGCCGCGTACCAGACCTGCGCCGGCTCGGCCGGTTCTGGTACGCGGCGATCGAGTTGCCTAGGGATGATCAAGAGTCACTCTGCCGGGACGTCGTAGCGGATGATGTGGCGATCCCCAGGCAAAACGGTGATCATGACACGAAGTGCGCGACCGTCCTTGTCGTAGCCGGTGCGCCGATGCACGGCAACCGGGGTTCCGGCAGGGAGCCCGAGCTTCTCAGACTCGGTGCGTGTCGGCATGCGAACCGTGATTTCGTCCTGGTAGTGCTCCTGGATCAGTCCACTGCTGGCCAGGACCCCACCGGGAGCTGACACGTCTTCAGGCAGCATCAACGGCGTCCCCCTGACGAGTTCCTCGGGGAAGTACGAATCGGCAAGAGCGTACGGCTCCTGGTCCACGTACCTGACGCGTTCCCGGACAACGGTCAGAGCAGTCTCGGGGTCGAGACCTAGTTGCTCGGCAACTTCGGTCGGTGGGCGCCTGATCGACACGTTGACCTCTTGGCGAGGCTTTCGGCCGCTCTCGGCAACCACGGTTGCCCACTGATCACCGTTGCTGTGTGTGGAGTTGTGTCGCGATCGAGATTCGAGCACCGACCAGTCCCAGATTGCGGCTGGGTGCTTCTTCCTCACGAAGCTTCCGCGCCCCTGGCCGGCGACCACCAGGCCCTCGTCCGTCAGCCGTCTGAGGGCCAGTCGGATCGTGTTCCGACTGGCGTCGTACTGCGCCATCAACTGGTGCTCAGTCGGCAGTTGTTGGCCGGGCTCCAGTTCCCCTGTGTCGATGAGATGCCGCAGCTCATCGGCGATGCGGTGGTAACGCGGAGTCTGCTCGCCCACGTTGAACCTCCCAAGCTTTGACGGACTTGTTCCAACAACATACGCCGAAACGCTTGCGCTTCCCAAGCGAGGCATGCAAACTCATGACCCATCAGGTTGTTGGAACAAGTCCAACTGCTGGATCTGCACCACCTTCTGATGTGACGTCACCGCCCGGAGGGCCCCGTGAAACGGGTTCGAAGGAAGCGGCCGTTCCTTGAGAACTGAACAGAGTGCTTTGAGATCGACAGGGCTATCACGCCCCGTCCCCGCGACGGCCGGGTGATGACCGTCGACGACCGTTCATGGTCGTTCTGCTGGCGCCGAGCAGTGCGCATAGGGCGCCCCGATACCTCGAGGCTCGGGCCCGATGGCCGTGGCGACGGCTACCGGGGAAGTCCTCGGTCCTCAGCCGCCCCGGCATCCAGCCGTGAGGGCGCCGGATCAAATCCGGCCCGGGGCACTCCGGCCGCTGATCTCGCGGCCGTGCCGCGCGGCTCTCGCGCGGTCTTCCACTACAACGGCGCGCACCCTCCGGAGTAGCCGCTCCGGAGGGTGCTTTCGGGCCGTACCACCTGCAAGGGAGAACACGACCCAATGAGCCACATCGTCACTGTTCAGGAAGCTGTTACCGCGTTCGCTGATTGGCTGGAGCCGACGGATGCGGAGCTGGACGCGATCGACCGGGAGATGCCGGTCATCGCCGCGGACATCGAGTTGATGGACGCCTACATCGCCACTCTCGACCGCACCCCGAGCGAGCTGGACACGCGCCGGCTGCGCCGGGCCCGCCGCCGGGCGCTGGCCGCGCGAGTGGAGCTGACCAACCTGTCCGCCCCGGCCACGGGGGTGAGCGCGTGAGTACCGAGACGCCGACGCTGGACGATCTGACCGTGCCCATGCGCGCGCTGCGCCTGCTGGCCGCGGACTTCGGGCACCTCCCGGCGCCGACCGTGAGCGTCTCGCCCGTCTACCCGGAGCGGTTGGAGCTCTCGCTCCACTCCGGCCTGCCCGGCTTCGAGGCATGGCGGGAGGCCCTGGGCATCGCCCCGGACGTGGTGCTCTACCGCGAGCAGAACGACGGCCGCACACGCGTCCTGCGCGCGGTGGCCGCGTATGCGGGCGCGGCGGTGGAGCTGGTCGGTTACGGCGACGTGTGCGCTCCGGTACCGGCGGAAGCGACGGCGGCATGAGCGCCCCGACCCGCGTCGACGCATCGTTGACGCCCGTCGAAGCACCGTCGACGCCCGTCAATGTGGACCACGCCATCACCGCGGTCGCCGCGGCGCTCACGGTGGTGCTGACCGCGGTGGCGTTCTGGCTGTCGTATGAGCACTTGCAGGAAGTCGCCGCCGCGCACGGCATGGCCGAAGCGGTGGCCCGCTCATGGGCGTGGCCGGCCACGGTGGATCTGTTCATCGTGATCGGTGAGCTGCTCATCCTGCGTGCCTCGCTCGCCCACCGGGTCGACTGGTGGGCAATCATGCTGGTCACCGCAGGGGATGGCGCTTCCATCGCGCTGAACGTGGCCGGGGTGGGGCAGGATGCCGGCGCGCTCAACTACGTGGTTGCCGCGGTTCCCCCGGTGGCCGCGCTGCTGGCGTTCGGTGCACTGATGCGGCAGGTGCACGCCTACCTCGCCCGCCGAACGTCGACGGGCGTCGCGACGCCCCCGCCGGGCGTCGAAGGACCGTCGACGCCCGTCATCGTGAGCGTCGACCGCCCCGCGGTCGTCCCGCCCGTCGAGCCCCGCCACGACGCCGGTCCGGTCCCGGAACTCCCGGCGGCAGTGCACAGCGTCGAGGACGCTTCGACGCCCGTCGCCCCGGACGCGTCTCCCGTCGAGCGTCCGTCGACGGCCGTCGACCTGTGCATGCCGGTGGTCTACCCGAACCGGGTGGATCAGTTGGTACGGGCCCTGTACGGCACCGACTTCACTCAGCCGAGCACCGCCCGCATGACCCAGACAATGGCCGCGGCAGGGCTCGGAGCGTCGGAGTCGACCGCCCGCACGGCGCGCGGCCGGGTCAAAGCGCGTGAGCCGTACCTGGCCGACTTCCCCGCCACCATCGCCGGTTGAGCGGGAGGACGCTGCCATGTCCCACGCCTACGCCGACTGCTTCGACCCCAACGGCGCCCGCTACGGCATCCCGACCTACCCCTACCGGCTCGCCCCGGACGGTTTGGCCACCCGCCGTCAGCTCCGCGCCCGCGGCTTACGGCCGGGTGGCCAGCCGATCGCCGCGCAGGTGATGCGCCGCAACCGGCGCGTCGGCGGCGCCCAGGTCGCCTACCTCTACCGCATCGACCGCGCGAAGCCCGTGCGGCCGATGACGTCGCGGAAGTGGGGCGCGCTCGCCCTGGCGATGCTCGCCCGCCGCACCTGCCCCCGCTGCCGACTCGACGTCGGCTACTGCATCCCCCGCTCGTACGGGATCTGCGGCACGTGCATCGCCACCGAGGAACAGAGCACCGCATAAGCCCTGTTGGCAGGCCCGGCCGAACACCTCCTACAGCCCCGGCCGGGCCCTACTCCCCATAAGGAGTGCTCTCAGCATGACGGAACTCAGCACAGAGCCGGTAGCCGTCGAGGCTGCCCCAACCACACCGCCCCCGCCGCCCGACCCCGCGCCCGCCGCGGCGAAGGATGCGAAGGAGGTAGAGCACACGCCTGGTGGCTGGCCCATCGTCCCGCTCGCCCTCTCAGGAGCGAACAGCACGGTCGGCGCGGTCGCCGCTGCCTCCCTGGCTGGTGGACCGATCGCCGCGGCTGTGGCCGCTACCGGCATAGTCGTGCTCGGCACGGTCGCCGCCACCCGGTCCCGCAAGCCCAACACCCGCCGTGACGCCCGCCGGGCCGCTGCCCGTGCTGCCGACCGCACGGCCGCCCGCAGCACGGTCCTTCGCCGCGGCGGCGCGGGAGCCGGTGCCAACCGCGGCGGAAGCCGTTCGTCAGGCTCTCGTTCCGGTGGCGCCGGCCGGTCCGGCGGCGTGCCGGGTCGGCACCGTCGTGGCACTGGCCCGGCCGGGCGGCACGGCAGCACCGCTACCAGCGGAAAGAACACCGGGAAGCCCGGTCACGGCGCGTCCAAGCGCACGGCCAGCGCCACGGGCAAGGCACCCGGCCGAGGCGAACAGATAAGGGCCCTCCGGGCAGCGCAGCAAGCCGGGGGCGCATCCCGTGCGGACAAGCGGGCGCAGACCACCGCCGCCCGCCGCGCGGTAGCGGACGCCCGCCGCAACACCAAGACACCAGCGGGCAAGGGCCAGTTGGGCAAACGCGGGAACGGCGGGGGCCGCCTGCTGGGTGGTGCCGCCCGTAAGGCCCGCGCTGTACGGGATGCGGCGATCGCCAAGAACCGGGCCAAGCGGGACGCCAGGGCCGGCAACACGGTGGCGGCGCAGCGTGCCGCGGTCCGCAAGGCCCCCGCCCGCAAGGCCGCCCGAAAGGCGCTGCGCAGGTCAGCGGCCCGCTTCCACGGCCGCCGCCTGCTCGCCGCGCTGCTCGCCCTGCCCATCGGACTGCTCGGACTGATCACCACCCCCATCGGACGCAAGTTCGATATCCCGTGGCTGATGTACCCCGGGCGCCGCCTGTTCCGCGGCCTGGTCCGCACGGCGGCTGAGCAGCGCGCGGAGCGCGACGAGGCCACGCGCAAGAAGCTGCGCGAGCAGGAGGCCGCCGCCGATGCGGAGGCCGCGAAGGACGGCACGGACGGCATCGCGGACGGCGTGGAGCGGCCCGCGGCCACGGTCCCCACCAGCACCACACCCGAGGTGAGTGAAGGAGAGCACGTGTCCGGTTTCCGGTTCGAAGAGGCCGCCTCCGAGATGGAGCAGGCCGCCAACCAGTACGACCCCGAGAACGCCATGGAGATCCTCGCCATGGTCGAAGGGCTCCCGGCCGCGCTGACCAGCGTGGCGAACGTGATGAAGATCCTCGCCGAGCGCTCCGACAGCGAGTTCCCGCTGGAGAAGGAAGTCGCGGACGGCTTCAACGACATCTTCGGCGCCCTGATGAGCGCCGTCGCCGTCGCGGAGGACATGGGCCCGCTCTTCCGTCAGGCCCACGAGCAGGACATCGCCCGCCACGAGGACCCCCGCAACGGCACCGAGGCCGAGAAGGGCTGGAACGTCTAACCATGAGCAGCACCGCCACCGCCAACAAGAACGCGAGCAGTGGCCCGGTGCTGGACTGGGCTGCCGGTCACGGACCCGTGACCGGCGCCCTGTCCGCCACCACCGGAGCCTTCGCCGTCGCCACCACCGGCGCCGCCACCGCCATGCCCCCCGGCTGGGCCCTCGCCGTCGGCGCCGCCGGCGCCATCGGCCACACCGTGGTCGGCCTGCGGGTACGCAACGCCGGCCGCACCCTCGCCACCAAGGCCGCGTCCTGGCTCGTCGGCGCCGGCTGGACCACCTGGGCCATGACCCACGGCCCGCTCACCTGGGCCGCCCTCGGCTCGCTCGCCACGATCGGTGTCGGCATCGGCGCCGCCACACGATCCAGCGCGCTGTATGAGGAAGCGCGGGAAGAGGAGGCCATCGCGGCTGAACAGCGGGCCATTGCCGCGGAGTTGTCCGCGGAGCGTCGTGCGATCGCCGCGGAATGGGTCGACCGCATTCAGCGCGTCTGCTCGATCACCGTGCGCGTGCTGGGAGTTGAGATGTGGGAGACCGGCGCCGGGTTCTCCATCGACGCCGAACTCCCGCCCGGCGGCGCCACCTGGAACAAGATTGCAGCCGAGTCCCCGAGGCTGTCCGCGGACGCCCGGTTGCCGCACGGCTGTACGGCCACTGCCTCCCCCGGCATCCACCAGGGGCGGGTCATCATCGACGTGACCACGGTCAACGTCCTGGAAGAAGAGCGCACCTACCCCGCCGACTACGGGCCGCTTTCCGTGCACACCGGCATCCCGTGGGGCTACCGCACCAACGCCGAACAGATCCTCGCCTACCTGCGTGAACAGTGCGCACTGATCGTCGGCCCGACCGGATCGGGCAAGACGAACATGGTGCACGCGATCCTCGCCGGGTTCGCCCGCGCCGAGGACATCCTCACGTGGGTGATCGACCTGAATGCCGGATCGGCTGGCCTGCCCTGGGTGCTGCCCGCCCTGAACGGGGAGATCACACGGGAGGACGGCAAGCCTGTGCGGCCCGGCGTCGACTGGCTCGCCGGCACCTACGACGAAGCCCTGACCATGCTCGATGCGGCCGTGCGCGTGGCCAAGCAGCGCAAGATGGGCTACCAGGACCTTCTGTCCAAGGCCAACACGGATCTGCTGCCGGTCAGCGCCAAGATTCCTCAGATCATGCTCGTCATTGACGAGGGCGCGGAGATCCTGGCCAGCCCGGACCGGCAGATCCGCAAACTCGGGGAAAAGATCCTGGAAGTGATCCGGATCGCCCGCGCCATGGGCGTGCGCACCGTCATCACCGCGCTCGGAGCCACCGGCGCTGTGCTGAACAACCTGATGATCCGCCGGGAAGCCAAGGTTCGCGTCGCCCTCACCGGCGGTGAGACCGAGGGCATGGACCTGTCCAAGATGTTCCCAGGCTCCCGCGGCCTGCGGGTGGACCAGGCCCCGCACAAGGGAGCCGGGTTCATGGGGACCCCAGAGTCGCCGGCCGCGTTGTTCAAGGCGTGGCGGATCCTCCCGAACCAAATTCGGGAGATCACCGCCGCCACATCCGACCGGCACCCCCGGCTCGATGACATCTCCGCCAAGGCCGCCGGGCCCGCCTACGCGCGGCGCTGGGATGCCGACCGCACCGCATGGATGCGCGACCAGGTCGCGGCGGACGGCGCCGACGACGCGTCACCCACCATGCCGGGGGCGCTGCGTCTGTCCGCGCTGAGCGAGCAGCCGGAGTCAGCGGAGGATGCGTTGGCGCGCCGGTTCCGTGAGGAGATCGACGCGCAGTTCGCCACCGCGCCCGACCCCCGCACCCCCGAGCAGGGCGACGGGCCGGGCCGGCCGGCAGGGCTGAACCTGTCGGCGCTGCGGGGTGAGCAGGACAGCCCCGCGCAACAGGCCGCGCTCGCCGCGCTGATCGCCGCCGGGCCCCAGGGCACCGGAGCCTCCGCGATCGCCCGCGCGCTCGCGGACCAGTACGGAACGACCCGTCAGACGGTCGTCGGCTGGCTGAAAACGTGGATGCAAGACGGCACCGCCGTCCGCGTCGGGGAGGGCACCAAAGCCCGCTACATCCATCGCTCGCACGCGTCCGGCGACTGATCGCTTGTCGCTTGTCGTCCTCGCTTCACCACATGTCGCCTGTCGGGGCCACGAGTCCCGGAAACGGCTTGTGACCTGGGAGGCGACAAGCGACAAGACAAGACAAGCGACAAGCCAGACGACAAGCCGCACGACAAGAGAGACGACAAGCCGCACGACAAGCACAGCGTCCATCACGCACTCATCCGCACGGGCCCGCGCCACCTTCGGCGCGGGCCCGTGGCTCACCCCGAGGGAGCCTGAAATGAGCCAGCACACCCCGCCCGACCAGATGGCCCCGCACATCCCCGCCGACGTCTTCCAGCGCGCTCAGGCGACCGGGCAGCCGGTCGTGTTCGTCGCCAACGACACCCCGCCCGGCATCCCGTGGCGGCGCATCGTCCTCCCCTTCGCGATCGCCGGGGCCGTGGTCGCCGGCGGCTGGGGACTGGCCGCCGCCCTGTGCTGGCTGCTCGACGTCGCCGCCCACACCGCCACCGTCATCGCTGGCGCCGCCGGACCCATCGGCATCGGCGGAATCACCCTCAAACTCGCCCGTTCCAAGAACACCTAGCTACGCCAAGGGCGGCCCCCCTCATCTCGCCAAAGATCACGGGGCCGCCCTTGTCAGCCAGCATCCATCTAGGAACTGGAGACATCCAGAATGACCCATCGACCCGACATCGGGCGACTGCTCGCCCTGCTCGAACCCGTCCGTGTGCTCGATGCGTTCTCGTGCATCGGCGGCGCCGCCAAGGGCTACCGGCGCGCGTTCGTCAACTGCCACATCACCGGCGTCGACATCCAGGAGCAGCCGGACTACTACGGTGACGCCTTCCAGCAGGGCGACGCGATCGAGTTCATCCGCGCCCACGGCCACGAATTCGACTTCATCCACGCCTCACCGCCCTGCCAGGGCGAGGGTGCGCCCACCAAGGGCACGAACGCGGCTCGCAACGCGGCGATCGGCCGCGCCTACCCCCGACTCATTGCCCCGACCCGCGCCGCGCTGGAGGCAACGGGCCGGCCGTACGTGATCAAGAACGTGCCCGGCTCCGAAGTCCGCAAGGACATCCGCCTGTGCGGGGAACAGTTCGGACTCGCGGTACTCATGCACCGCTACTTCGAACTCGGAGGCTGGACCACCCGGCAGCCCGCCCATCCCAAACACCGCGGCTACGTGCGCGGCTACCGGCACGGCGAGTACCGGGAAGGCCCGTACGTGGCCGCGTACGGGAAGGGTGGAGGCAAGGCCACCGTGGAGGAGATCCGCGCCGCGAAGCAGATCGACTGGTCCACCGATCACCTCCGTCTGCGGGAGGCCCTGTCCCCCGCCTACACGGAGTGGATCGGCCGCGCGTTCCTCGCCTCCCGCACGCTGGGGGTGGCTGCGTGAGCGGCATCCTGACCGCCGATCTGGCCTGCCTGCCCCTGCTCGCCACCGCACTGACCGCGGCCGAACGCGGTTGGCCCGTCATTCCCCTGCACCCTCGGGCCAAGCGGCCCGCCGGACACCCCGAACGGGCCTGCCCCGGCACCGGACGCTGCGCGAACGGCCACCGCAAACCCGAACAGCGCGCCACCACCGACCCCGCGCTCATCCACGCCACCTGGGCGACCCGCCCGTACAACGTCGGCATCGCCACCGGCCCGGCCGGACTGCTCGTCATCGACCTGGACGTCCTCAAGCCTGAAGAGCCGAAAGGAGCGCCTGACGGCGCGACTTCCCTTGCGGCGCTCTGCGAGCGCACCGGCCACACCGTCCCGCGTACATACCGGGTGCGGACCGCGCGCGGCGGAGAGCACCTGTACTTCACCGCCCCCGCCGGAGTGCGGCTGAAGAACAGCGCCAACCGCCTCGGGCCGCACATCGACACCCGAGCGTGGGGCGGCTACGTCGTCGCCCCCGGCAGCACCACCCCAGACGGGGTGTACGAGATCACCGACAACGCCCCCGTGACACCGCTGCCAGCATGGCTGGCCGCACTGCTCACCGAGCAGCACAAGCCCCCGGCCGCCGTCGACCTGGCCCCGGTACGGGACGGCACCCGCGCCGCACAAACCGCGCTGGACCGTGAGTGCGCGGTCATCCGCGCGGCGACCCAGGGCGGGCCGGACGGCCGCAACAACACGCTCCACAAGAGCGCGTGCAAGATTGCCCGGTTCGTCGCATGGGGCCACCTCCCCCGGCACGTGGCCGAGCAGGCAATCCAGGGGGCAGGGGAGGCCACCGGACTGCCGCCGGCCGAATGCCGCACCACCATCCGCAGCGCCATGGACTGGATCATCGCCCATGCCACACCGCGGGAGGCCGCATGACCGGCGCCAACTCCCCCCACCTGGACTGCCCAACCCCTGCCGCCACCGGGGCGCACGCCGCTCCACAGCCTGTGGACACCACGGCCGTAGGCGAGCCGAAGGTCGCCGCCCGCAAGGGCGTCCGAACTGCACTTCGCTCTGACCGACGCCGTGACGACGGCCGCTACCCCATTGGGTGGCTGCACATCGTCGCGCCCCGAGGCGCCGTGCCTACCGCCACCTCGCGGTGCGCGTGCGGCCGGGACCGCAGCGCCATCGGCCACGCCCGTGTACTCGCCCTGATCACCGACCACGAAGCCCACCGCGACACCTGCCCGCTCCGCACCCCCGAGGAAGGGAGGGATGCCGCGTGACCGACCAACCCGCCCCCGAGACCGAGGAACTCCCCGCGCCGTCCAACCCCCTGGCCGTCGCCCGCCATCTGCTGCCCGACTGGCAGACCGAGGACGGACAGCTCATGTGCCGGCGCTGGCGCGGTTCGTGGATGCGTTGGAACGGCACCTGCTGGCGCGAGATGGACGAAGCGCAGGTGCGCGCCGCGATGTACGAGCGTCTTGAGCACGCCGTCTACCGGGCGCCCGCCAAGGATGGTGAGACCGAGGAACGCGACTGGGCCCCGACGAAGCAGAAGATCAGCAACCTTCTGGACGCGTTGGGCGCCATCACGCTCCTGCCCACCGACACCGACGCACCCGCGTGGCTCGACGGCGACGGCGAGCAGGACGACGGGCCGATCGTGGCCTGTGAGAACGGCCTGCTCAGGATCCGCGACCGCGCACTGCTGCCACACACGCCCGGCTTCTTCAACTTCGTCTCCGTCCCCTTCGCCTACGACCCCACCGCAACCGCCCCGACGTGGGAACGGTTCCTGACGCAGATCTGGCCCGACGACGCCGACGCCATCCGCGCAGTACAGGAATGGTTCGGCTACGTCCTCTCCGGCCGCACCGACCAACAGAAGATCCTGCTCATGGTCGGCCCGACCCGTTCCGGCAAAGGCACCATCGCCCGCGTACTGAAAGCGCTGGTCGGCAAAGAGAACCTCGCCGGGCCCACACTCGCCGGACTCGGCACCAACTTCGGACTGGCCACCCTCGTCGGCAAACCCCTCGCGGTCATCTCCGACGCCCGGCTGTCCGGCAACGACAACAGTCAGATCGTCGAACGACTGCTGACCATCTCGGGTGAGGACACCATCGACGTCGACCGCAAGTACCGCGAGCAGTGGACCGGCAAGCTGCCCACCCGGCTGGTGATCCTGTCCAACGAACTGCCGCACTTCGGCGACTCATCCGGCGTCATCGCCAACCGATTCGTCCTGCTCACCATGCGCACGTCGTGGCTGGGCAAGGAAGATCCCACCCTCACCGACCGGCTCACCGCCGAAATGCCCGGCATCCTCAACTGGGCACTTGAGGGACTCGCCCGTCTCCAGCAGAAGGGCCGGATCACGGAGCCGGCGTCCAGCCGTGAGGCAGTCACCACCATGCGGGACACCGCATCCCCCACCAGCGCATTCGTCCGCGAACGCTGCATGACCGGCCCAACGTGCAGCGTGCCCGTGGACAGTCTGTGGGCCGTCTGGCGCGAGTGGGCCGAGGACAACGGCGTCCGCGCTGGCACGAAACAGATCTTCGGCCGCAATCTCCTATCCGTCATCCCCCAGCTCAACCGCACACGGCCCCGGGACGCGTACGGCCGACAGGTGGCCACCTACAACGGGATCACCCTCAAACCGTCGGATCCACATCCGCCTGAGTCGTGACTCATCGCGTCTCACGACCCAGCAAACCCGCTCTGAGTCGCGATGAGTCACGACTCAGAGCAATGTCCCTCCAACTCAGCTCAGGCCCGAGACAAGGAGTCGCAACCGTGGCCCGCGCCCAGATGCTCAAGCTCCCCGAAGTGCTCGACGAGATCGGCATGAGTCGCGCCGCCTTCTACCGCATGCGCGCCCGTGGCCAGGCCCCCCGAATCCGCAAGCTTCCGAACGGCCAGGTCCGAATCAGCAGGAGGGACCTGGACGCCTGGTGGGAGCGCTGCGAGCAGAACGCCGCCTAGCTCCAGCCGCACCTATCGCGGGGTCCGCCAACACGGCGGGCCCCGCCCTCTTTGGGAGTCACATGCTCACGTACGACGTCGACATTTGGTCCATCCGCAAGCGAGCAGGACGCCAAAAGCCCTATGAGCTGCGTTGGCGCGTCGGCTCTCGCCCACACTCGAAAAGCTTCAAGCTCAAACCGCAAGCAGACGGCCGCCGCTCGGAACTCATGGCTGCTCTCCGGGACCGCGAGCAATTCGACGAGGACACCGGTCTGCCGGCGCGCGAGTTGGCCGCGCTTACGTCGCCTACCTGGTACGAACATGCCGCTGCATACGCTTTGATGAAGTGGCCGCGTGCAGCGGCCAAGCACCGGGCCGGCATCGCCGAAGCGCTCGCGGTGATCGTGCCGACCCTGGTCACAACGACCCGGGGTGCCCCCGATCCCAAGACGCTGCGAGCAGCGCTGTATCAGTGGGCATTCCGTGCGCTGCCGGGCCCCGACGGGGCGATGGCCGCTCGCCACACGGTGGAGGAACCTCCAGCCGACATCCGCGCCGCTCTGTCCTGGATCTCTGAGTACTCCATGAAGGTTAACGCCCTGGAGAACCCGGCTCTTCTCCGTCCCGCTCTGGAAGCACTCTCGCGCCGAATGGACGGCAAGAAAGCCGCAGAGAACACGGCGCGCAGGAAGCGCATGGTCCTGAGCAACTTCCTCCGATACACCGTGGACGAGAAGGGCCTGCTGTCCGCGAACCCGCTCGCCCGCGTGGACTGGACCCCGCCAGAGACAGACGACGAGATCGACTTCCGGTACGTTCCGGGGCCAACGCTGGCCCAGGCGTTCATCGACGCGGTGCGCGACACCGGACCCCGTGGCGAGCACTTGGCAGCGTTCTTCGGGTGCCTCTACTACGCCGCGATGCGGCCCGCTGAGATTGCCTCGCTCAAGCGCGCGGACTGCACGCTGCCCCCAGACACCGAGGACGCCGCACAAGAGTGGGGCGAACTGCTGCTCGGTGAGAGCCGTCCTGAAGTGGGAGGCGGCTGGACGGACGACGGCGCGTCCTACGAGGCACGCAGCCTCAAGCGTCGGGCCCGCGGGGCGACACGTTCCGTGCCGATTCCGCCCGTCCTCGTACGGATGCTGCGGGACCACATCGCGGTGTACGGCACGGCCCCGGACGGCCGACTGTTCCGCGCAGCCCAAGGCGGCCGGGTCCGTTCCACGGAGTACTGCGATCTTTGGGATGCCGCACGGGCGGCTGTTCTCTCGCCCGAGGACGCCGCGACGCCGCTCGCGGAAGTGCCCTACTCCCTGCGCCATGCAGGGGTGTCCTTATGGATCAAGTCGGGGGTAGACCCCGTGGAAGTGGCCCGCCGCGCCGGCCACAGCATCGCGGTGCTCTTCCGCTTCTACGCCAAGATCCTTCGCGGCGAGCAGTCCCGCTCCAATCAGCTCATCGCGCAGGAACTGAACAAGGGCTGACGGGCCTGCGTCTGGCCCACAGATGGCCCATACGCACTGGTCAAAGGTGGGATACCGGTGAGTCAGGGTGAGACAGGCGGCACACAGAAGGGGTACCCCTTCGGAGAGAGACACCCCTTCTGACCTGCAATACCTCTGACCTGCAAGCGGTGGGTGTGGGATTTGAACCCACGGTGACTTGCGCCACGACGGTTTTCAAGACCGTTCCCTTAGGCCGCTCGGGCAACCCACCCCGCTCCAAGCCGGGGCCCGGAGCGGGCTACAGCCTACCGGGCGTGCGGAGGGGACGGGATCACGTGGCGCACAGTTAGGCCGAGCAGGGCCTCTGACCTGCGGAGACTCTATGTGAGACCCGCACCAGGCGAGGTGCGGCCGGGGGGAGAAGTCGGTGGTCGCCGGGTGGGCCCCTCGTGCTGGGCCCGCCCGGCGTGGCGCCTCAGCTGTCGCCTTCTCGCTCGCCCAGCGTCACCTCTGCCGTGCGGGTCTCACCGTCGCGCGTGTAGGTGAGCTTCACCTTGTCGCCCGGCTGGTGGGTCCAGATCTCGCCGATCAGGGTCGGACCGCTGTCGATCACCCTCTTGTCCAGCTTGGTGATGACGTCGCCCGCCTTGAGGCCCGCCTTGTCGGCCGGGCCGCCCGGTGTGACCGATTCCGCGCCGGCCGCGCCCTGGTCGGTGATCTTCGCTCCGCCGGTGCCCTCCTCCAGCGAGACCGACGCGCCGATCACCGGGTAGACCGGCTTGCCGGTCTTGATGAGCTGCTGGGCGACGTTCTTCGCCTGGTTGATCGGGATCGCGAAGCCCAGGCCGATGGAGCCGGACTGACCGGAGCCGCCGAGACCGCCGCCCGAGGACTGGATCGCGGAGTTGATGCCGATGACGTTGCCGCGCGCGTCGAGGAGCGGGCCGCCGGAGTTGCCGGGGTTGATCGACGCGTCCGTCTGCAGTGCGCTCATGTACGAGGCCTTGCTGCTGGCGCTGCCGTCACTGGAGGCAACGGGGCGGTTCTTCGCGCTGATGATGCCCGTCGTAACCGTGTTCGACAGGCCGAAGGGCGCGCCGATCGCGATGGTCGAGTCGCCGACGGCCACCTGGTCGGAGTTTCCGAGCGGGAGCGGCTTGAGGTTCGCCGGGGCGTTCTTGAGCTTGATGACGGCGACGTCGTAGCCCTGGGCGCGGCCGATGACCTCGGCCTCGTACTTCTTGCCGTTCGAGAAGGTCGCCGACAGCTTCCCGCTGTCGGCGGCCGACGCCACCACGTGGTTGTTCGTAAGGATGTGGCCCTGCTGGTCGTAGACGAACCCGGTGCCGGTTCCGCCCTCGCCGTCGCTGCCCTCGGCCTCGATGGTGACGACGCTGGGCAGCGCCGTGGCGGCGACCCCCGCCACCGTGC
This sequence comes from Streptomyces cavernae, assembly GCF_004023625.1. Lineage (GTDB taxonomy): Bacteria > Actinomycetota > Actinomycetes > Streptomycetales > Streptomycetaceae > Streptomyces > Streptomyces cavernae. The sequence goes on from NZ_RPDJ01000006.1 coordinate 170,472, forward strand.
CGGCGGCCCGCTTGATGTCGCCGCCGCTCTGGGAGGCGGAGACCGTCGTCGAGCTGACGGCATTGTCATCGCGCTGCGCCGCCCAGTATCCGATGCCACCACCGACACCGCCCGCGACCAGGGCAGCCGCCAGGACGGCGGCGACCAGCCCACCGCGCATCCGGCCGGGCTTCGGACCGGGCTGCGGCTGCTGGTACGGGGCACCCCAGGTCGGTCCCGCACCGCCGCCCGCCGCGTACGCGGGCTGGGCCGGCGGTGGAGGTGGCGGCCAGGCTCCCGTGCCCGCCGGGGAGGAGGCCGACTCGGCACCCTGGCCGTACGCCGCGGTGTCCGAGTGGCCCGCGGAGGTCGAGGCGTACGAAAACCCGTGCTCAGCACCGCCTTCGGGGGGTCCCGGAGGCACCGGCGGAAGGGGAGCGGTGGGGGCACTCCCGGCGGCCTGAGCGGGAGATTCCACCGGCACGGGAGGTGCTGACGGGGCCGGGGTTACCGGAGTGCCCTCGTTCTCGGTGCTCACAGCTCTTCTCCTAGCTCCACGGCGTCCTTCTGGTCGCACTCGGTCTCGCTGTCTCAGGTTCGTTCACGGGCCCGGTTGCGATGTGGCGGTGCGTCTCTTTTTGTATGCCGCAAGCTTTTCCCATGACCCGTCAGGGCACCATAAGCGGCGGCTGTGCGTCCGGCACCTTTCCTTATATGGGATCAGACCGGCTAAACGGACACATCGCCGCCTCTGGGAGAGACCGACGGCAGAGGGTTTCCCGGGAGCGCACTCCCAGGACACCCTCCACGCACGCGCGTACCCCCCTAGGGTGGCACCATGACGCGGTGACCCAAGCACGACAGCACCGGATCCAGGTCATCGCTCACCGTGGAGCCTCAGAGGACGCGCCCGAGCACACTTTGGCCGCGTACAAGAAGGCCATCGAGGACGGCGCGGACGCTCTCGAGTGCGATGTACGGCTGACTGCGGACGGCCATCTGGTCTGTGTCCATGACCGCCGCATCAACCGTACGTCGAACGGGCGCGGCGCGGTCTCCGCCCTGGAGCTCGCCGAACTCGCCGCCCTGGACTTCGGTTCCTGGAAGAACCGCGACGAAGCCCCCGACTGGGAGGAGGAACCAGGGGGCCGCGCCGACACCTCCGTGCTGACGTTGGAGCGGTTGCTGGGACTGGTCGCGGACGCCGGGCGCCGAGTGGAACTGGCGATCGAGACGAAGCACCCCACACGCTGGGCCGGCCAGGTCGAGGAACGACTGCTGATGCTGCTGAAGCGGTTCGGCCTGGACGCCCCGGACAGTGCCGCCGAGTCCCCCGTACGCATCATGAGTTTCTCGGCGCGCTCGCTGCATCGTGTCAGGGCCGCGTCACCGACTCTGCCGACGGTCTATCTGCTCCAGTTCGTGTCACCGCGTTTGCGCGACGGACGACTTCCGGCGGGTGTCCGAATCGCCGGCCCCTCCATCCGGATCGTGCGTAGTAATCCGGCCTACGTCTCGCGCCTGAAGCGGATGGGCCATCAAGTGCACGTGTGGACCGTGAACGAGCCCGAGGACGTCGATCTCTGCGTTGAACTGGGCGTGGACGCCATCATCACCAACCGGCCGCGCGCGGTGCTGCACCAGCTCGGCCGCTGATCCGGACACCCGCCTCGCCGCGAAATCACGGTCGAAATCAGGCCACTCGATTACAGGGAGTGCTCCGGCGCGTTCGATCCGTATTCGACTGTAAAGAGTGCGTCATTGCACGTGCATCCGACGGTTTCCGGTCCAGTCCAAGGGGGCATCCAACCCGTGGCGTGGGGCGAAGGAGGTCTCGGGGGTGGCGTTGGTGGTGGCACAGGAGGTGCCCACGTCGTCGAGCATGGCCGTACCCCATGGCCCTGCGGGCGTGGGGGCAGCAAGACACCGCATGCGTGATCAATTGCGCGTCGGCGGGGTGGCGGAATCGGTCATCGACGATGCCGTACTGATCCTTTCCGAACTGCTCAGCAACGCCTGCCGGCACGGCAGGCCCTTGGGCAACGAGTTGAACGGGGACGGCGACGTCCGCGCCGCGTGGAGCGTCGACACCGGAGGCAGGCTCACGGTGGAAGTGACGGACGGTGGTGGCCCGACCCGCCCGGTTCCATCGACGCCCTCGGTCACCGCACACGGGGGCCGCGGGCTGAACATCATCACGGCGCTGGCCGACGACTGGGGCGTGCGGGACGACGCCCCCGGCGAGGTCACCGTATGGGCCGTGGTCCAGGAGAACGGCCACGTCCACAGCCGCCGCGAGAGCTTCCCCGCGCGGGTGGGGGGCCCAACGTCCTCCTCTATATCGGACCTGAACTTCGGAGACGCCTTCGACGACCTCGAATGAGTCCGCCGCTCCCAGAAGCCTTCGACGACGTTGAATGAGCCCTCCGGTCCCTGAAGGCCTTCGACGACCCGAATGAGTCTGCCGACACCCTCCCCTGACTCCCGGCCGGTCTGCACTTCGTCCACAGCACCTGCCGGGATCCCGGCAGGTTGTCCACAGGTTCCCGTCGGCCCTCGTACGAACGGCTAGGCTCACGCCGTACGAAACGAGCCGTTACCGGGAGACACGCACGATGGCCAAGAAGCGCCCCCAGACGAAGGCCAAGCCACAGCTGCAGAACGGGGAGATCCCGGTCGTCGGCGCCCGTGAGCCCTGCCCCTGCGGCAGTGGCCGCCGCTACAAGGCCTGTCACGGCCGGGCAGCCGCGCACGCCGCGACGGAGCTGGTGCAGCGCCCGTTCGAAGGACTGCCCGGCGAGTGCGACTGGGTGGCGCTGCGCGAGCTCGTCCCCGCCGCCACGGTGGAGCTGACCCTCAAGGACGGCCTCCCCGAGGGCGTCCCCTCGGTGACCCTGGCGACGGTGCTGCCCATGGCCTGGCCGGCGCTCCGCCGCGACGACGGCTCCGTCCTGCTCGGCCTGCAGAACGACACCTCCTCCGGAGACATCAGCCGCGACCTGGCCGACAACCTGCAGCGGGCACTGACCGCGGAGCCGGGTTCCCCGGTGCAGGGCCGCCGCGCCCCGGCCGATGCACCGCGGCTGCAGGACGTGCTCGACGCCGAGAGCGCTTTCGAGCCGGTCGTGCACCCGGGCTTCGAGTTCTGGGTACCGGACGCGGAGAACGCCTCCCCGGAGGTGGCCGCGTCCCTGGAGCGAGCCAACGCGGCGGCGATCCCGACAGTGAAGCTCTCCGGCGTGGACGCCGCGTACTGGTGCGAGACGCCGGAGAAGAACCACCTGCGCTGGGTCATGCCCTATCCCGAAGAGCAGCTGCTGGACGCGCTGGCCCGGCTGCACGCGGCCGGCACGTCATCGCTCGGCGAAGGCACCAGGCTGGTCGGCTCCTTCCGGGCGCACGGCCTGACGGTCCCGGTGTGGGACCTGCCGTCCGGGGTGACGGCCGACGACGTGGAGAAGCCGGCCGCCGAGTTCGCCGAGCGGCTCGCCGTGGCGCTCGCCGTCACGGAACCGCTGACCCCGGACGAGCGGCGGGCCCGCGGCGGCCTGACCAACCGGCAGGTCACGCTGAGCTGACCCGGCCGCCAGCCCGGCCGACAGATCTCAGGCAGACAGCCCACGATCGCGCGCCCGGTCGGCCCAGAGCGTCGACGCGGCAGACCCGTGGCCGAGCGCGCGGCGGCCCGAGTCGCAGACGCGGCTGCCCACGGGCCGCCGGCCCGGCCGACCCGGATCGCAGTCAAGACAACCCCAGGTTCGCCCGCTCGGGCCGGCCCACAGCGCAGACACGGCCCGCCCATGGTCGAGCGCGCGGCGGCCCAAGATGACAAACGGGACTGCCCCGTGGCGAGCGTGCGGGCGGCCCGCGATCGCCCGCTCCGGCGGCCCGCGATCGCCCCACAGCCGAGTGCCAAAACCGGTCGGCTGATCGGTCAGGCCGGTCAGGGATCATGGACCAGGTGACTCCTGTCACAACCCCCCGCCGTGACAAGCACATCGGTGTCCGAATAGCCAAGACCGAATTTGCTAACAGCCGATCTCTTGTTACCGTTTCAGTAGCCCGGTTGCTGGTGCATCCCCCGTCGCCAGCAACCGGGTCTTTTCATTTCCCTCACCGGACATCCGGTGATCTTTCACCACTCGGGCACGTCAACCGGCGCTCGGCACCGGTGAGTTGCTCCCGGAGCGCAGCAACAGCGGCCCCCGGCCGCCCGCTCCCGCGAACTCGGCCACGGCCTGGTAGGCACTCGTCGCTCCCACGGTCCGCCACCGCGGTGTCTCGCACACCCCCGGCTCATCGTCCGCCGCCACAGCGCACTGCGTCTGCACGGTTCGGCCGTCGGGTGCCATGAGGCTCAGCGCGGAGCTCAGCCGCTTCCCGCTCGTGTTGCGGTAGTACGTGCGCGCCCAGGTCTCCCGCCCCTGGGTCATCACACAGGTCTGCGCCTCGACACCGCCGGGGGAGACGAGTTCGGGACCGCATCGGGCGGCGGTGGCCAGCCCGATGCCCAGTAGCCGCGCCTCCGGTTCGTACGGGTCGGACACCTCCTCGGCCGGCGCCTCGGAAGGCGCGGCGGAAGCGCCGGAGCCACCGGATGCGCCAGAGTCCTCAGATGCGTCAGAGTCTTCGGATGCGTCGGAGGGACGCGTCAGGGCGGAAAGGCCGGAGAGGTCTGAGGGGCCGGAGGGTGCCTCGGGGAGGTCCCGGAGGAGGTCGCCGGAGGAGGCCTCGGCAGGGTGCGCACCAGCGCGAGCGAGGCGCTCGGACTGATGTACGACGGCGCCGGCCGCCGTCCCGTCACCCACGGGTCCGGCGGACGCGACGGCCAGCGGAAGGGCGACCGTGAGCGCGAGCAGGCGGAGGTTCATAAGCGCGAAGATAACGGCCGTTCACGGGCGCACGGCTCGTCGCGCGCCCGACCTCCCTACAACTCGGGCGCGCTCACACCCGTATGAGTGAGGGCCTCGATCACCGCGTCGACGACGGCTTCCACATCGGGCGTCCAGGGTGCGGCCGAGCCGGGCAGCGGTGCCCGCTCCCACCGGATCTGGCCCCGACCGGTCTCGGAGGGGGGCAGTGCCAGATAACCACCCTCGCCGTGGAAGCGCAGCGACCCGGGCACGAAGTCCTTTGCGTACAGCAGCTCGCCGAGTTGCTCAAGGGAGTACGGGGCCACGAGCAGCGCCCAGCGCTCCGGTGAGGCGACGACCGGGCCGAGGCGCATGCCCACCCGGTCGAGTGCGGCCAGCGCCCGGGAGGCGGCCACGGCGGGCAGGCTGACCGCGCAGGGCGCCTTGCCTCCGGTGGCCAGCACGATGGGGGCCGCGGGGCGGTTGGTCCACCACCAGCGCACCATGCGCTCGTCTGTGGTGGCCGCGAGCAGCCCGGGGTCGAAGGGATGGGCTCCGGGCACCGAGCACGCCGGGTCGGGGCATCCGCACCCGCCGCTCAGCCGCGGGTCCGGTGCCACACCCGGGAGCACGGGCCACTGCCATTCGGTCGCGAACGTCAGGGCCGCCCCGAGCATGTCGGGCCCCCTGTCGCTCCGCTCATTGCGTTTGGACAGGAGCCTGCGTCGCCTTCCGGGGATCTCGCGCATGAGCGCTCGTTCCTTTCCGTTGCACGCCGAGGAACACTGCGGACGACATCACACCATGTAACAATCACTTCACTGTGCGTACCTGTTGGCGCATCACACCCCTGCGCGAGGCAAGGGGAACCCCTATGGGCCGAACGTTGGCTGTATCCGCGTCCATACTGCGCCGGTCAAAAGCATGGGCCTGGCGTGGGGTGGCGGCGCCTGGCGTTTTGCCGTCCCGCGTTTTTCCAACCGCCTCCGCCACGGAGGATGGGGCACGGTCGTCGGTGGTTAAGACGCCCGGGTCCGTTGCCGGGTTCCGGGTTTCCCCACCACCCCGGCCTTCACCGAGTACGTACCCATCACGACCGCTGTGACGCTGTGTCGAACAATGCCAGTCGACCGCAATATGTCGTAACCCGAGGCAGTTTTAGGCCAACTTTGCTTTGTTCTAAGCGCCTCACTGACACCAGGAATCCCAGCAGGACAATGCTGGACATCTCATCACGAGTGCGTGTACATGTGGAGACACTGCTAGCGGCGCAGAATGACATGGGGGTTTGCGATGCTATTGAGCAATACGCACCGGTCAGAGAGCCGGACGCCATGAACGCCCCGCACCCTGCGAAAGTGGCTGGAATCGATTCAACGGTTCCGGCTCCGGCCCACACTGTCGCGCCCGCGCACCCGCCCACGGGTCCTTCTTCCGTCCACTCCCCGACCGCCCCCGGGGCCGTCCTCCAGGACCGGCTGGCCGGCTGGATCTCCGACCTCACGACTCTTCACGACCTGACCGAACGCCTGGTCCGTACGGCATCGCTGTGTGACGCACTCCACGAAGTGCTCGTCGCCGGAGCCGCCCTCGTGGGTGCCCGGCGAGGGCTTCTCGTCCTGGAACCGGCCGACGGTCACGGCCCCGACACCACCGTCGGCCTGGGCCTGCACCGGGCGGATCTCGGCCACATCGAGACGGTGCCACGCAGCGCCATGCCGTACGGCAGACTCCTCGACACCCCTGCCGGACTGCCGGGTGGAGAGAGGGAAATCTCACACCCCGATCTGCTCGCCGAGGACGGGCTGGACCCGCATCACCGGGAGGTGGCCTCCCGGCTCGGCTACGCCGCGAGCTACGCGCTGCCGTTGACCACCCAGGCGGCGGGCCGACTGGGCGCCGCCGTCTGGCTGTACGACGAACCCGCCGAACCGGTCGAGCGTCAACGCCACCTCGTCGGCCTGTACACCCGTTACGCCACCGAACACGTCGGCCGACTGCTGGAGTTGGAGCGCACGCGCGCGTGCATGGCGACGATCTCCGAGGAACTGCTGCCACCACGGCTGCCCCGGGTCCCCGGTGTCCAGCTCGCCGCCCGGCACCGCACCGGGCCGCGCGGCGGCGGCGACTGGTACGACGCGCTGCCGCTGCCCGACGCCGCGCTCGGCCTCGCGGTCGGCTCCGTCACGGGCTCCGGGGCCGGCGCGATCGCCGCCATGGGCCGCATGAGGGCGTCGCTGAGGGCGTACGCCGTGATGGAGGGCGAGGACCCGGTGGCCGTCCTGTCCGATCTCGAACTGCTGCTGCGTCTGACCGAGCCCGCCCGCAGCGCCACCGCCCTGTTCGGCTACTGCGAGCCGGCACTGCGCAAGATCACACTGGCCGGCGCCGGGCACAGTCCGCCGCTGGTGATCGGCGAGCGGCGCACGGAGTACGTGGAGACCTCGCTGTCGGCGCCCCTGGGGATGCTCGCGTGCTGGGAGGCGCCGAGCGTCGAGGTGACCGCCGCGCCGGGCGAGACGGTGCTGCTGTACACCGACGGTCTGCTGCGCCGCACCGGCGACCCCATGGACCGTGCCTTCGCCCGTCTGCACTCCGTGGCGGCCTGCGCCCCCAGAACCGCGCGGGCGGACCCCGACGCGCTCGCCGATCATGTTCTGCGCAATGTGCTTCCGGACGGGTTGGACGAGGCGGACAGCGACGAGGACGTGGTGCTGCTCGCGGCTCGCTTCGAGTAGACGTCCTTCGTGGAGAGGGCCTTCGTGACGGCCTTTGCTGAGGCGACCTTCGTCCAGACGGCCTCTGGAGACCCGAGTGGACGGCCTCCAGGCGTCCGAAGGCGCGCAGGTGACGGGACTTACCACTGCGGAACCCCCGCCCGTACGACCGTACGATGGAGGGGGTCCAGTGCCGTCACAAGGAGGATGACCGTGGCCGACGAGCTCCCGGAGACCCCGGAAGAGACGGAAGAGCCGATCAAGCAGCGCAAGAACGGCCTGTACCCGGGCGTGTCCGACGAGCTGGCCGAGAACATGAAGTCCGGCTGGGCCGACACCGAACTGCACGGCCTGGAGCCGATCCCCCAGGCGGAGCGCACGGCCGCCCGCCGTGCGGCCCTCTCGGCGCGTTTCCCCGGTGAGCGGCTGGTCATTCCCGCCGGCAACCTCAAGACCCGCTCGAACGACACGGACTACCCGTTCCGCGCCTCGGTCGAGTACGCGTACCTCACCGGAAACCAGACCGAGGACGGCGTCCTGGTCCTGGAACCGACGAGCCTCCCGGACGGGACGAACGGCCACGAGGCGACGATCTATCTGCTGCCGCGCTCCGACCGGGAGAACGGCGAGTTCTGGCTTGACGGACACGGCGAGCTGTGGGTCGGCCGCCGCCACTCCCTGACCGAGGCCGAACAGCTGTACGGCATCCCGGCCTCGGATGTGCGCGAACTGCCCGCCAAGCTCAAGGAGGCCACCGGCCCGGTCCGCGTCGTGCGCGGCCACGACACCGGGCTCGAGGGCGCGCTCACCGACAAGGTGACCGCCGAGCGCGACGAGGAGCTGCGGGTCTTCCTGTCCGAAGCCCGGCTGGTCAAGGACGAGTTCGAGATCGGCGAACTGCAGAAAGCCGTCGACTCGACCGTGCGCGGCTTCGAGGACGTCGTGAAGGTGCTGGACAAGGCCGAGGCGACGAGCGAGCGGTACATCGAGGGAACGTTCTTCCTGCGCGCCCGGGTCGAGGGCAACGACGTCGGCTACGGCTCGATCTGCGCCGCCGGCCCGCATGCCTGCACCCTGCACTGGGTGCGCAACGACGGGCCCGTGCGCGCCGGGGACCTGCTCCTGCTGGACGCCGGCGTGGAGACGCACACGCTGTACACCGCCGACGTCACACGCACGCTGCCGGTCAACGGCACGTACAGCGAGATCCAGCGGAAGATCTACGACGCCGTGTACGAGGCCCAGGAGGCCGGTATCGCGGCCGTGCGGCCGGGCGCCAAGTACCGGGACTTCCATGACGCCGCGCAGCGCGTGCTGGCCGAGAAGCTCGTCGGGTGGGGTCTGGTGGAAGGCCCGGTCGAGCGGGTCCTGGAGCTCGGACTGCAGCGCCGCTGGACACTGCACGGCACCGGGCACATGCTCGGCATGGACGTCCACGACTGCGCCGCCGCGCGCACCGAGACCTACGTCGACGGCACGCTGGAGCCCGGCATGGTCCTCACCGTTGAGCCGGGCCTGTACTTCCAGGCGGACGACCTGACCGTGCCCGAGGAGTACCGGGGCATCGGCGTCCGCATCGAGGACGACATCCTGGTGACCGAGGACGGCAGCCGGAACCTGTCGGCCGGGCTGCCCCGGCGTTCCGACGAGGTCGAGGCGTGGATGGCGTCCTTGAAGGGCTGATTCCACTTCGCCGTCCTGAAGGATGGACTCCTTCTTCGCCGTGCACGCAGGGATGAGCCTCCTTCACCATCCTGAAGGCTGTGAAGGGCGGCTCCCTCCCTGCCGTGCGCGCCTTTCGGTGCGCGGACGTCAGGCAGCGCGTGCCGGCGTACCGAGGGCCGTCGGCAGCGCGTCCAGGAACAGCGCCCCCGTCAGCAGTGCCCCGCTGCCGCGCGGCCGCCACGCGCGCGTGCAGGTCGGCGTCGAAGGCCTCCAGCACCCGGCGGCCGCCCGGCGTCGAGCTGCCGCCCGCCTCAAGGACCCCGCGGGCGCCAGCCTGTACGTGGCGCAGGTCGTGCGGCCCCGCCTGGTGCAGCAGCCCGGCGTCCTGGAAGGTGGACATAACGGTCAGCAGGGCGTCCAGCCGGGCGTACTGTTCCGCGGCGCCCGCCCGGCGCGCCGCGGCCAGTGCGTCCCAGGCGCGGCGTACGTGCGGGAAGCCGGCCCGAGCCTCGCCCCGGGCGCCCGCCCCCCGAACTTCGCCGAGACGGTCGACCCCTGTGACGGCACCCGCGGGGCCCGCCGGTCCGCGTGCGCGGCGATCAGCTTGGCCGTCATGGTGAGTTCACGTGGCGCCGCGCCGGGTTCCAGGGCCGCCGCGGCGACGAGCAGCCCAAGGACCCACACCGCGCCCCGGTGACCGCCGCCGGCGCCCTCCTGTGGATAGCCGGACGCGGTCAACGCCACCGAGTGCTCCGTAGAGCGCCCGATCGCCGCCAGTTCCTCGCGCAGCCCCCGCGTCGGCCCGCCGGTGCGCCGCGCTGCCGCCGCCATCGCGGTGAGGCCGGGCACCAGCGCCTTGGCGGACCAGCGGCGGGCACGCAGGTCCCGGCCGGTGGTACCGGCCCCGAGATCGCGTGGATCCGGCAGTCCCGGCTTGGGCTCCAGTTCCAGCTGCCCGGTCGGCGCGGCCACCGCGGCCCGCGCCAGCGTTTCGTCCGACCGTGCGGTCATCGCGGCCATCGGCCCTTCCTGGAGGTGCAGTTCGTGATCGGGTCGTCTTGGTGGTGTCCTGCACGGTGATGCGGAGCGTCAACGGAACCCCGCGCTTGCCCTCCGTGATGTCTTTGCGCACCAGAGCACCGTCGAGGTGCGTCGACGGGAAGTTACGAACGGCGGCCATCAGTGACATGGGGCCGGGCTGTGCAGGAGCTGAGAATGGTGAAAGGGCGGAAGCCGGCGGATACCGGATCCTGAGGCGATGCGCGACGGGCTCAGGAGGCTTGGCTCGGCGTATCGGTGGCGCCCTCTCAGGTCGTGGCCGACCTCAACTGGCCACCAGTGGTGCGTCCTTGCGCCACTTGAGGATCTTGTCGAAGCTGACCACCGCGCCGCCCTTGCCCGGCTTGTTGCCGATGTGGACGTGGTCGGCGAGTTCCTGGATCAGCCGCAGGCCACGGCCGTGCTCGGCATCGACGGCCGGCGGGCGGACCGGTGCGCGGGCCGGTCCGGAGGGGAAACCCGGTCCCGAGTCGGCCACTTCGATACGGCACTTCTCACCGTCGAGGTAGGCGGTCACCCGGTACGCGCCCGACGCCTCGGGGGCGGACCGGCCCCCGTGCTCGACTGCGTTCGCGCAGGCCTCGCTGAGCGCGAGGGAGAGGTCGTAGGAGATGTCCGGGTCGACGCCCGCGGTCTCCATCGTGCCGAGCAGCAGCCGCCTGGCGAGCGGAACGCTCGCAGCCTCACGCCGCAGATGGAGGGACCACCAGATGCTCATGCTCCAGCCTCCTGGCCGCGGCTCGACATACCCCTACGTATTGCCGCAAGGGCGCGTGTGCAATCTCATAGGCGAAGTGATACCGCCCATACAGCGGATGCGCTGCCGGCGATCATCAGGTATGGCCCTGCGTTGCGAGCTGAGCCTCCGAGAGGCGATCAGGGCCCGGACCTGGATGGGGAGCGGTACTCGGCCCGGACGGTGTGCCCTGTCGGGGCGGACGGCCGTCGGGCGGGCGACTCCATGCACACAGTGATGTTCCGGGACGTACGGCATCTTGCGGACCTGCCGCGGGGGGCGGGCGACGCCAGTGCGATGATGAGCCCGCCATGTCTGCCCCCCACCGGCGCGCCGGACGCGATCTCAGGCTGCTGCGGGCCGCGGTGTTCGCCGCGGTCTGCGTTCTGCTGTCCGCCGCGGGTCACGGTCTGGCCTCATGCGAGACGCTGCCGTTGTGGACGCTGGGCGCCGGGTTCCTCGCCGTCTTCGCCGTCGCCGCGGCGCTGGCCGGGCGGGAGCGGTCGCTTCCCGGCATCACAGGGGTGCTCGCTGTGGGACAGGTCACCCTCCACGCGCTGTTCGGGCTGGGGCAGCGGCACGGCACGACGATGACCGTGGACAGTGCGGACGCCGCACTCGTCGAGCGCGCCGCCCGGCTCCTGTGCGGTACTACGACGGCGGCGATCAGTCCGGCGCGGGCCCGGCGTGTCCTCGCCGAGGCAGGACTCGACCCGGCCGCGCAGGACACGGCACAGCACACCGCGACAAGCACGTCCGTGGCGTCCGCCTTTCCATCGCTGGCCATGCTGCTCGGCCATGTCCTCGCGGCGGTCGCCGCGGGCTGGCTGCTCCGCCACGGTGACCTGGCGCTGCTGCGGTTGTCGCGGCTCTCGGGGGAATACGCACTCGTACGCTCCCTGCGCGGGGCGCTCGCGCTGGTGCGCGCACTGCGGACCGGGCTGCCGGGGGCACCGGACGCGGCCCCGCACGTCCCTCTCGGTGCCCTGCGCGCGCCGTCGGCGCCGCGCACCACCGCGCTCCAACATTCAGTGATCCGGCGTGGTCCGCCCGCTGCGGCGGCGTTCCGCCTCGCTGCCTGACGCGACGCGCCACTCCACGAAGGGGTGCCCGTCGTGCGGCACGCGCGCGTGCCCGCCTGCTGCGGGTGTGCGATCCCCTTACATCGGACCACCGACAAGTGGAGTTCTCCCTGCCATGAAGGCTTCCCGTATCGCCGCCGCCGGCGCCGTCGCCGCCTCGGCCGTTCTCGCCCTGTCCGTGCCTGCCTTCGCGCACGTCAGCGTGGCGCCGGAGGGCGAGGCCCCCAAGGGCGGTTATGCGACCGTCAACTTCAAGGTGCCCAACGAACGTGACAACGCCTCGACCACCAAGCTCGAGGTGACCATGCCGGCCGACCACCCGCTCGCGTCGGTGATGCCGGAGGCCGTCGACGGCTGGGACGTGAAGGTCACCAGGAGCAAGCTCGACAAGCCCTTGGAGATGCACGGCAAGAAGATCACCGAGGCGGTGACCAAGGTCACCTGGACCGCCGACGGCAGGGGCATCGAGCCCGGCTACTTCCAGAAGTTCCCGCTCTCCATCGGCGCACTGCCCGAGGACACCGACGAATTGGTGTTCAAGGCCATCCAGACCTACTCCAACAAGGACGTCGCGCGCTGGATCGAGGTGCCGCAGGACGGGCAGGAGGAGCCGGAGAACCCCGCGCCGGTACTCGCGCTGTCCGCCGCATCGGAGGACGGCCACCACGACTCCGTCGACACGGCCGCCGGCGCAAAGGCCGAGACCGCCTCGCAGAAGACCGGCGCCGAACAGACCACGGCGGCTCCCGCCGACACCGGCGGCAGCGACACCACCGCCCGTGTCCTCGCGGTGGTGGGCATCGTCGTCGGCGCCGTGGGCGTGGCGTACGGCGACCCGGCCCGCCGCCGCCGACGCACCACCGCCTGAGCCCACGACCACCACTTGGGCATCCCCCGCAGCCCCGTCCGGGGCCGGGGGTGTCCCCTCGGGAGATTGCAACATGCACAAGAAGACACGCACCAAGGCCCTGTCGACGGCCGCTCTCCTCACGGTCGGCGTGTTCGCGCTGTCCGCCTGCGGCGGGGGCAGCAGCGACGACGCCAACGCCCCTGTGGCGCAGGTTTCGGCGGAGTCGGGCACGAGCAAGGCGGCCACGGTGCTGGACAAGCCGTTCGAGAAGCCCGACCTGATCCTCACCGACACCAACGGGAAGAAGTACGACTTCCGAGCCGAGACCCAGGGCAAGCCGACCCTGCTCTACTTCGGCTACACGAACTGCCCCGACGTCTGCCCGCTGACGATGAACAACCTCGCCGTCGCCAAGAAGGAGATCGACAAGAGCAAGCAGCTGACGCAGGCCCAGAAGGACTCGCTGCGCATCGTCCTCGTCACCACCGACCCGGAGCGCGACACGCCCTCGGCGCTCGGCAAGTGGCTCAAGGGCATCGATCCCGAGGTCATCGGTCTGAGCGGGGACTTCGCCACCATTCAGGCGGGCGCGCGGCAGTTGGGCATCACCATCGAGGCGCCCACCAAGGACAAGGCCGGCAAGGTCGTCTCCCAGCACGGCACCCAGGTCATCGCGTTCTCCCCGAAGACCGACGGGGGTTATGTGCTCTACGACGAGGACGCCACCGTGGAGGACTACACCAAGGACATGCCCAAGATCATCAAGGGTGAGAATCCGTGACAGTACCCGGCCGGCGGGCCGTGGCCTTCGGTGTGGCGGTGGCCGTCGCCGCCGTCCTCACCGGCTGCGGTTCGGCAGAACGGTCCTCCGCCAAGGCAGCGGCCGAACCAGAGCTGCGGGTCACGGGCGCCTATATGCCGGCGCCCGTCACGGACGCCATGGCGGCCGGCTTCTTCGTCGTACGCAACTCCGGAGGCGCCGACACGCTCCTCTCGGTCCGCAGTGACCTCGCGAACCAGGTGACCATGCACTCCACCAAGGACGGTGTGATGCAGGAACAGAAGACGTTCAGCGTGCCCGCCGGCGGCACGCTGAACTTCGAGAGCGGCGGCAGCCATCTGATGTTCGAGAAGCTCACGCACAAGCCGAAGCAGGGCGAAAAGGTGACGGTGGAACTGCGCTTCCGGAAGGCGGGCAGGATCGACGTCCAACTCCCGGTGAAGCCGCCGACGTACAACCCCAAGTCCGGGCGCTGAGGGAGGGATCACCGATGAGGCAGACCACCGCTCCCCCGCAGAGCGCCGCTCGCCCGCAGACCGCCGCACGCCCGGGGCGGGCCTTCGTTCCCCGGCTGCGGACGCTGCTGCTGCTGGTCCTCGCGGTGGCCGGCGCACTGCTCGCCGGTGCCGCGCCCGTGTCCGCGCACGCCGCGCTGACGGGAAGCGACCCGGCGCAGGGAGCGGTGGTCGACAAGGCGCCCTCCCGGGTCTCGCTGACCTTCTCCGAAGAGGTCGCCCTGTCCGACGACTCGGTACGGGTGCTCGACCCCAAGGGCAAGCGGGTCGACACCGGAAAGACGTCCGAAGCGGGCGGCAACACCTATGCCGTGAGCCTGCACTCGGGTCTGCCGGACGGCACGTTCACCGTCACCTACCAGGTGGTCTCGGCGGACAGCCACCCCGTCTCAGGCGCCTTCACCTTCTCCGTGGGCGCTCCGTCCAGCACGTCCGTCTCGGCCTCCGAGCAGACCGCGGGCGGCGGAGTGGTAGGGGCGCTCTACGGGTTCGGGCGCTATCTGTCGTACGCGGGATTCATCGTGCTCGTCGGAGGCACCGCCTTCGTGCTGACCTGCTGGCAGCCTGGGGCCGGTCAACGGCCGGTGCAGCGCTTGGTGGTCGCCGGGTGGCTCGCGCTGACCGTCGGCACGCTGATGCTCCTGCTGCTGCGCGGCTCGTACACCGGCTCCGGGAAGCTCTCCGACGTCTTCGACCTGAGCCCACTCGCCACCGTGCTCCAGACGAAGATGGGCGCCGCGCTGGTCTCCCGGTTGCTGCTGCTCTCCGCGGGTGCGCTGTTCATCGCGGTGCTTTTCGGGGCGTACGCGCGGCGGGAGCAGGAGAGCCGGGCGATCGAAGGCGAGCGGGCCCGACGTACGAAGCGGGCCGAGGCTGTCGGGGCCGGCACGGAGGACGGTGACGGGGTGTCCGTCGCCGCCGGGACCGGCACTTCCGCCGAGTCCGGTGAGTCCGGCGGATCCGACGGCCGGGCGGGGGCCACCGCATCGGAGACGACCGACGCGGTCGACGCGGTCGACGCTGCTGCCGAGAAGCGGGACCTCACTTTCGGGCTGGCGATCGGCGGTTCGGTCGTGGCCATCGGCCTGGCCGCGACCTGGGCGCTGGCCGAGCACGCCTCGACCGGCATCCAGACCGGGCTCGCGATGCCCGTCGATGTGGTGCATCTGCTGGCCGTCGCGGTCTGGCTGGGCGGACTCGCCGCGCTGCTCACGGTGTTGTTCCGGACGTCGGCGCCGGCGATCGAGGTATCCGCGGTGCGGCGCTTCTCCCGGCTGGCGTTCGGCAGCGTCGCCGTACTGGCCGCGACCGGTACCTACCAGGGCTGGCGCCAGACCGGCTCCTGGTCCGCGCTCACCGACACCTCGTACGGGCGGTGGCTGCTGGTCAAGGTCGGCCTGGTCGCCGTGATGGTGGGCGCCGCGTGGATCTCGCGGCGGTGGACCGGTCGGCTGGCGGAGACTCCGATGGCGGTGGCCGTGGCGGAAAGGGAGCCCGCGGCGGTGGGTTCGGTCGCCGTGAAGGCTTCGGTGGGTGCCGCCGCGAACGGCTCGAGCGGTGCCTCCTCGGATGCCGACCCAGCCTCGGAGGTGTCGAAGGGTTCGGGCAACGCCGACGTCGGTTTGGGTAACACCGAGGTTCCTGAGGTCGCCGGACCCGCGGAGGCCGAGGCAGCTGCCTCGCGCTACGCGGCCGACGGCCGTGCCTCCGACTCCCCCGACGGCTCGGGCGCCCCCAACGGCTCGGCGGGCACCGCGAGCTCCGGTGACTCCCTCCGCGCCGCTCAACTCGCCCGGCAGGAGGCCGCCGTGGCCACCGCGCGGGCGAAGCGGTTGCGCGACGCCGACCCATCGCGGCCCGGGTTGCGCCGGTCGGTGCTCGCGGAGACGGCGGTCGCCGTGGTCGTGCTCGCCGTCACCACCGTCCTGACGTCGACCGAGCCGGGGCGTACGGAGGAGCAGGTCAAGGCGGCATCGGCGGCCTCGGCGTCCGAATCCGCCCCGTCCAGCGCGCTCACCCTGGACATGTCCTTCGACACCGGGGGCGAGGACGGCAAGGGCGTCGTGCGGATCGACCTCGACCCGGCGCGCGTCGGCGCCAACGTGATGCACGTCTATGTGCAGCGCCCCAACGGCCGGGCCTTCGACGTCCCCGAGGTGAAGGTCGCCTTCACCCTGGAATCCAAGAAGATCGGTCCGTTGCCCGTCACGCCCGACCGCGTCGCCACCGGGCACTGGAGCGCGCGTGGGGTGCAGATCCCCATGGCGGGCGACTGGCAGGTCGAGGTCACCGTACGGACGTCGGACATCGACCAGGTGACCGTCGACAAGAACGCAGAGATCGGCTGAACATGGCTGGACAGTCCACGCCGGAGGCGACCCCGCCCAAGAACTCGTCCCCCTTGGAGCGCACCTCGGGGAAGAGCCTTCCCTCCCAAGAGGCCGTGTCCGACGGCATTGCCTCCAAGGGCTCGATCTCGCGACGGCGTCTGCTCGGTACCGCGGGCGTCACCGGACTCGCGCTGGGGACGGCCGGCGCCGCAGGCGGATACGCCACCGCGGCCGCCGCCGACGAGGAGACCCCTCTCACCTCGGTCGGCGCCGACCAGGTGGCGTTTCACGTGAAACACCAGCCCGGCATCACGACACCACTCCAGGCTCGGGGCCACCTCATCGCCTTCGACCTCGCGGCAGGCGCGGGCCGCAAGGAGGCGGCCGCCCTGCTGCGCCGTTGGTCGGACACGGCCCGGAGGCTGATGGCGGGCGAGGCGAGCGCGCAGGACGACACGGACGTCGCCCGCGACGCCGGTCCGTCCTCCCTGACGGTCACTTTCGGTTTCGGGAACAGCTTCTTCGCACGTACGGGCCTTGAGAAACAACGTCCTGAGGCCCTCGACCCGCTGCCCGACTTCTCCTCCGACCACTTGGACAAGTCGCGCAGCAACGGCGACCTGTGGGTACAGATCGGCGCCAACGACGCTCTGGTCGCCTTCCACGCCCTGCGCGCCATCCAGAAGGACGCGGGCGCCGCGGCCCGTGTGCGCTGGCAGATGAACGGCTTCAACCGCTCGCCCGGCGCCACCGCACAGCCGATGACGGCCCGCAACCTGATGGGTCAGATCGACGGCACTCGCAACCCGAAGCCCACCGAAGCCGACTTCGACAAGCGGATCTTCGTGCCCGCCTCGGGTGACCCGGAGTGGATGGCGAACGGCTCGTACGCCGTCGTGCGCCGGATCCGCATGCTCCTCGACGACTGGGAGAAGCTCTCGGTCAAGGACCAGGAGGACGTCATCGGGCGCCGGAAGTCCGACGGCGCACCGCTCACCGGCGGGACCGAGACGACCGAGATGGACCTGGAGAAGACCGACGCCGACGGGAAGCTGATCGTTCCTGTCAACGCACACGCCAGAATCACCCGGCCCGACCAGAACGGGGGGGCCGCGATGCTGCGCCGCCCGTTCTCCTTCCACGACGGCATCGACGCCGACGGGGTGCCCGATGCGGGTCTGCTCTTCATCTGCTGGCAGGCGGACCCGGTGCGCGGCTTCGTGCCGGTCCAGCGCAAGCTCGACCGCGGAGACGCGTTGTCGCAGTTCATCCGGCACGAGGCGAGCGGGCTGTTCGCCGTGCCGGGCGGGGCGGCCGAGGGGGAGTACGTGGGGCAGCGGTTGCTGGAGGGGTGAAAGAGGCTTCCCGAGGCGGGGGCCGGTGCGAGGTTGTCCACAGGCGTCAGCCACAATCCGCCGGGCCCATTAGGGTGACCCCATGCCAGCCAGCTATGCGTATCTCGGTCCCGAAGGCACCTTCACCGAGGTCGCCCTCCGTACGCTCCCGGAAGCCGCGACCCGGGAGCTCGTCCCGATGGTGTCCGTACCGGCGGCGCTCGATGCCGTCCGGGCTGGTGAGGCCGAGGCCGCCTTCGTACCGATCGAGAACTCGGTGGAGGGCGGCATCACCACCACGCTCGACGAGCTGGTGGCGGGTGATCCGCTGATGATCTACCGCGAGGTGCTCCTGTCGATCACCTTCGCCCTGCTCGTCCGGCCGGGGACCAAGCTCTCGGAGATCAAGACGGTGACCGCACACCCGGCCGCACAGCCGCAGGTGCGCAACTGGCTTCGGCACAACCTCCCGGACGCCGTCTGGGAGTCGGCGGCCTCGAACGCGGACGGGGCACGCCTGGTCCAGGAGGGCCGCTACGACGCTGCCTTCGCGGGCGAGTTCGCGGCGTCGCGCTACGGTCTGCAGGCGCTGGAGACCGGCATTCACGACGCGGAGAACGCCCAGACGAGGTTCGTGCTGGTGGGCCGCCCGGCCCGCCCGGCGGCGCCGACGGGTGCGGACAAGACGTCGGTGGTCATCTGGCAGCGGGACGACCACCCCGGCGCTCTGCTGGAACTGCTCCAGGAGTTCGCCGTGCGCGGCGTCAACCTGATGCTGCTGCAGTCCCGGCCCACGGGCGAGGGAATCGGCAACTACTGCTTCGCCATCGACGCCGAGGGCCACATCTCGGACCGGCGCGTGGGCGAGGCCCTCATGGGCCTGAAGCGAGTCTGCCCCCAGGTGCGCTTCCTCGGCTCCTACCCGCGGGCGGGGGTCGACCCGAAAGACGTCCGCACGCCGCGGGCCGGTACCTCGGAAAGCGAGTTCGTGGCGGCGTCCGACTGGCTGGCTCGCTGCCAGGACGGCCGTTTCTGATCGGTCGCGGTCGGCGACGACGGCGCGGCGGGTGCGAGGCCGCCTCACTACCATGCTGAGCTGCCCAGCCCCAGCGACCGCGCCACCCGCCAGTGCCCAGCCCGCGCGACCGTGACCCCCTCCAGTTTCCAGCCCTCCCCGCCGCAGGTAGTTTTCCCTTCAGCCACACCAGCCCCTGCAGTCTCGCGATGGATACGCCGAGGCGCCGGACCGGGGTCCGACCTGCAGGTTCGCGTTGTCCACAGAAGTTATCCACAGGTTTGCTTCTCGACCTGGGGACAAGTCGACAACCTGGCGCCGCACAGTCGACAAATCCCCCACTGGGCGATGCTCGGACCGCAGCTCCGTTCCCTGGCCGTCGTCCACTCTTTTCCGGCATGCAATCCATTGGGGGAACTATTTACACCCAAAAGTGAAGCTATATGCGGTTTGACCCGGGAATTCTTCATCCTGCTCACACCGCTCAGAACGATCAGTTCCGAAATCCACAGATCTTCCGCACAGCCTGTGGATAACTCTCCGGGAAGGGTCACCCCCTGTGGACAACCATGTCGGCAGCGTGGCCCAGATCCGGCTGCACCACAGGGTTCGCGGTCAACGCGACACCTACGGGCGCACCGGCCCGAGGGGTTGCCGCTCTCTGACTTGACCGGGCATCCGGTGAGATATTTCGCTCATAAGGCGACAGAAGGAGCGCACAGGGTTATCGAGTCGTGAGCCCGAAGCACACACCGGTAGCCTTGAGGGGTGATTGACCTTCGCCTGCTCCGTGAGGACCCCGACCGTGTGCGCGCGTCGCAGCGCGCCCGTGGAGAGGACGTCGCACTCGTCGACGCCCTGATCTCCGCCGACGAGCGGCGCAGGTCGTCCGGCGTCCGTTTCGACGAGCTGCGGGCCGAACAGAAGCAGCTCGGCAAGCTCATCCCGAAGGCCTCGGCCGAGGAGAAGGCCGACCTGCTGAAGCGGGCCGAACAACTCAAGGCCGACGTCAAGGCGGCCGACGCCGCACAGGACGAGGCCGCGGCCGAGACCCAGGAACTCCTCCTGCAGCTGGGCAACCTCGTGCACCCCGACGTCCCGGTCGGCGGCGAGGAGGACTTCGTCACGCTGGAGACGCACGGCACGATCCGCGACTTCGCCGCCGAGGGCTTCGAGCCCAAGGACCACCTCGAACTCGGGGCGACGCTCGGCGCGATCGACGTCGAGCGCGGCGCGAAGGTCTCCGGTTCCCGCTTCTACTTCCTCACCGGTGTCGGCGCGCTGCTGGAACTCGCCCTGGTCAACGCGGCGATCGCGCAGGCCACCGCCGCCGGTTTCACGCCCATGCTCACCCCGGCGCTGGTCCGCCCGCAGTCGATGGCCGGCACCGGCTTCCTCGGCCAGGCCGCGCAGGACGTCTACCACCTGGAGAAGGACGAGCTCTACCTCGTCGGCACCTCCGAGGTACCGCTGGCGGCGTACCACATGGACGAGATCATCGACGCCGACCGGCTGCCGCTGCGCTACGCGGGCTTCTCGCCCTGCTTCCGCCGCGAGGCCGGCTCGCACGGCAAGGACACGCGTGGCATCTTCCGCGTGCACCAGTTCGACAAGGTCGAGATGTTCTCCTACGTCGCCCCGGAGGACTCGCAGGCCGAGCACCAGCGGCTGCTGGAGTGGGAGAAGCAGTGGCTGACCTCGCTCGAGCTGCCGTTCCGTGTGATCGACGTGGCGACCGGTGACCTCGGCTCCTCGGCTGCCCGCAAGTTCGACTGCGAGGCGTGGATCCCGACTCAGGGCAAGTACCGCGAGCTGACCTCCACCTCGGACTGCACCGAGTTCCAGTCGCGTCGGCTGTCGATCCGGATGCGCGACGGCAAGCAGGTCAGGCCGCTCGCGACGCTGAACGGAACGCTGTGCGCGGTGCCTCGCACAATCGTGGCGATCTTGGAGAACCACCAGCAGGCCGACGGCTCCGTACGGGTGCCGGAAGTTCTGCGTCCGTATCTCGGTGGCCGGGAACTCCTGGAGCCCGTGGCCAAGTGAGCGCGGCTTTCCCGTACAAGCTGATCGCCACCGACCTCGACGGAACGCTCCTGCGCTCCGACGCAACGGTCTCCACCCGTACGCGCGAGGCGCTCGCCGCGGCGAGCGCGGCAGGCGCCCAGCACATCGTGGTCACGGGGCGTGCCGTGCCCTGGACGAAGCACGTCCTCGACGACCTCGGTTACGAGGGCCTCGCGGTCTGCGGGCAGGGCGCGCAGGTCTATCACGCCGGTGAGCACCGGCTGCTGACTGCGGTGACACTGGACCGGCAGATCGCGGGGCTGGCGCTCGCCAAGGTCGAGGCGGAGGTCGGGCCGCTGCTGCTCGCGGCGAGCCGTGCGGGGCTCGACGGCGATGTGCTGGTCGGGCCGGGCTACCGCTACGAGGAGGGGCCGCTGCCGTACGTCCCGATCACCAGTGCGGAGGACCTCTGGTCGGCGCCGCTGAACAAGGTGTACGTCCAGCACCCGACCCTCTCCGACGACGAACTGGCCCAAGCAGCGCACCAGGCCGCCGGTGGGCTGGTGGGTGTCACGATGGCGGGCGAGGGAATCGTGGAGCTCCTCCCGCTGGGCCTGAGCAAGGCCACGGGCCTCTCCCTGGCGGCCCGCCGACTGGGCGTGAAGGCCACGGAAAGCATCGCCTTCGGAGACATGCCCAACGACATCTCCATGTTCGCCTGGGCGTCCCACGGCGTGGCCATGGAGAACGCCCACGACGAGCTCAAGAGCGTGGCCGACGAGGTGACGGCCTCGAACGACGAGGACGGCATCGCGGTGGTACTGGAACGCCTGCTGGGCAGCTGACGCGGAGGCCCAGGCACGGGTCAGACCTCCCCGGCATGGGAGCCCGGCTGTGAGATGCCCTCCGGGACACCACCCTCACGGCGAAAGCCCGGCCCCGGTCCCAGCCCAAGGCAAGGGCCAGCTCAAAGCCAGGCCCAGCCCGAGGCGAAGCCCCGAAGAAGGCCGAACCCCACGGCACCCTGAGCAATGAACCGCCCAGTCACGGCGACAGCGTCCAGCGGAGGATGCGCGGATCGAACGCGCGCGGGAATGACCCCGACCACGGCTTAGCAAGCCGGTGCCTTACCACTCGGCCAATCCTCCGGGTGGGCGGCCCGCGCGAAGTCGCGCGCTCGAAGCGGCCGCCCCGGGCAGCTCCCGTGCGGGCGGGCTCGACGGAGGGTAGCTACTCCGGAACCCGCCGCGGGCTGCCCTGCAGGGAGCTCGACGTACTCTCGATGAACATCGTCGGCTCCTCTCCCAGAATGTGGCGCCGGCTCGTTCCGGCGTCGTCGACACAACAACTGTGCCCTGACCAGCCGTTGGGCGCCACCGAATTACTTCAGCGGGGTTCTGGGACGACAGGGCCTAACGCCTGCGCCACCTGCGCCGCCGGGCCTTGCTGAAGAGCCACCCCGCCGGCGGCTCGTCGGACCGCCAGGGCTGCGGATCGGGTGCCTGCTTGCGCCACCGCGCCGCCAGCATCCGCGCCCGCGCCGACGGTTCGCTGGTGTCGGCGGACCGTATGAAGTCTTCGTCGAGCACCACGTCGTCCCAGGCGTCGCCCACATCCCCCGAATCGTCGTTCCGGGCTGCCTCGGCCATCCCCGTTCCTCCTCCGTGTGCATCCCCTTGCCCAAGTGTGCGGATACGCATGTGAAGCCGACGTCAAGACGGACAACGGACCCCCTGCGCCGGGAGAGGGCTCCGCGCTGCACGCGTGCGTGCGTGCAGGCGCGGAGCCCTCTCTCACTCCTCCCCGGCCAGCGTCAGCGACCGAAGCCTCTGTCCGGCGTACCAGGTGGCGGCCACGGTGACCACGACCAGCAGTACGGTCGCCGCCGGCAGCCCGACGTCGGACGTGATCAGGTCTCCTCCGGAGACCTTTTGCGCCACCGCGAGGGACCACTGCTGGACACTGAGGTCCTTCGCCCCCGAGACCAGCGACCCGAACAGGGCCTCCCAGACCAGCGCGTAGACGAGCCCGAAGACCACCGCGTGCCGGGTGATCGTGCCGAGCAGCAGGAACAGGGACGCGTACGCGATGGAGGCGACCAGGGCGGCCACCGTGTAGGCGACGGCCACCTGCTGGCCGTTGCCGTTCAGGATCAGTCCGGACAGCAGGGTCGGAACCGCGGAGAACACCATGGTCACGGCGATGGCCACGATCAGCTTGGTGACGATGATGGTGGGCCGCTTGACCGGCTTGGCGAGCAGATACACCACCGAGCCGTCGTCGATCTCGGGTCCGATCGCGCCGGTTCCCGCGATGACGCCGATGATCGGCACCATGGTGGCGAGCGCCAGCCCGCCGAGCACATCGGCGGCGACCTGGTCGTCGGCGCCGGCCAGCACGCGCACCGCCACGGAGATCGCGATCAGCAGGACGGGCAGCGCGCCGAGGATGAGCGCCCGGCGACGGCCGAGCAGGGCCCGGTAGGTGAGCCGGGCGACTGTGGGGTCGTACATCTTCTTCGGCCTCCTACGCCGCGACCAGATACGAGAACACGGACTCGAGGGACTCGTCGGACGGCGAGACCGTCAGCAACCGGATGCCGTGGTCGCGTGCCACGCGCGGCAGCAGCGTCGTGAAGCGCCCGAAGTCGACGGCCTGGATGCGCAACGCGCCCTCCTGGAGGTCCACTTCGATCCCGGCGGTCGACGGGTCGGCGATCAGCGCGGCGGCAAGAGCCCGGTCGTCGCTGGAACGCACCAGATAGCGGTGCGGACGGTCCGTCATCAGCCGGCGGATCCTGCGGAAGTCACCGCTGGCCGCGTGCCGCCCGGCCACGATCACCTCGATGTGCGAGGCGAGCTGCTCGACTTCTTCCAGGATGTGGGACGAGAACAGGACCGTCCGGCCCTCGTCTCCCATGCGCCGCAGCAAGTCCATCAGCTGCATGCGCTGCCGCGGGTCCATACCGTTGAAAGGCTCGTCGAGCAGCAGCAAGGAAGGTTGGTGGACCAGCGCGGAGGCCATCTTCACGCGCTGGCGCATGCCCTTGGAGTACGTCGAGATCTTGCGGTCCTGCGCGTACTGCATCTCCACCGTGGCCAGCGCCCGGTCGGCCGCCTTGGTGCCCAGGCCGTGCAACTCCGCGTTGGCCACGACGAACTCACGCCCGGTGAGGAAGTCGTACATCGCCTCGCGCTCGGGGACGATGCCGATGTGCTTGTAGATCTGCTCGTTGCGCCACACCTGCTGTCCGTCGAGGGTGACGGAGCCGGTGGAGGGGGCGAGGAAGCCGGCCATCATGTTGATGAGCGTGGACTTCCCGGCGCCGTTGGGGCCGAGCAGGCCGGTGACGCCGGGGCCGATGTCCATCGTGACGTCGTTGACGGCCACCACGTTGCCGAACCAGCGCGACACATGGTCGATCTTCAGGGTTGTCACAGTCCGACCTTTCGGTAGCGGCGCGTCAGGAGGCCGTAGCAGCCCGCGATGATCCCGAGGACGACGATCACGTAGACGACGCCCTGGGCCGACGAGACGTCCACTCCTCCGGGGAAGGACGAGGACGCTCCCAGGAAGGCGGTCTGCAGGCCGTCGATGAGCGTGATCGGCGAGAAGAGGCCGATCCACGGGACCGCGTCGGGGCTGTTCTGGTCGAAGGCGATGGCCTGGATGGTGGACACCGCTCCGTAGGAGATGGTCAGTACGGCGATGACGGCCGCGATGCCGAAGCCACGCCGGGGCGTGACCGCGGAGATCACCAGTCC
Organism: Streptomyces cavernae; assembly: GCF_004023625.1. Classification (GTDB taxonomy): domain Bacteria; phylum Actinomycetota; class Actinomycetes; order Streptomycetales; family Streptomycetaceae; genus Streptomyces; species Streptomyces cavernae. Next base: position 195,159 of record NZ_RPDJ01000006.1, read on the forward strand.
GATGCCGGCGAAGAGCAGCGACAGCAGTGCCACGGAAACCAGTCCCTGCGCGAATCCCTTGGTCTGGTCGGTGAAGTCGAGTTTGGCGAGCAACGCTCCGATGTAGAGCACCAGCAGCGGAGCCGCGGTCAGGATGAACAGCGCCGAGGCCAGCGCGGCGTACTTGGCGCGCACGTAGTCGACGGTCTCGATGGGGCGCGAGAAGTACAGGGGTACGGTCTTGAAGCGCAGGTCGCGGGAGACGGCCTGGGGTGCCTGGGAGGCGACGTAGAGGCCGATGACCGCCTGGAGGAAGATCGCGTACCTGGTGTAGTCGACCGGTAGTTCCTTGGCCTTGGTGGCCACCGCGACCGCCACCATGATGGCCGCGGGGACGCACATCACCACGAAGAGCAGCATCGGCAGCACCTTGGACTTCACCGAGCGGCCGAGTCCGTAGGCGCCGCGCAGCGACTGCGAGTACAGCGAGCGGCGGGCGTAGGCGCGGCCGAGGCGGGGGCCGTCGTAGTTGCGGTAGCCGATGTTGTGGATCCGGGTCTGCTCGCCGGAGGGGGCGAGGGGCTGCTCAACCGCCATGGCCGACCGCCTCCTTCCGTGCGTCCTGCGCGTCCGTCGTCCGGTCGTCGCGGAAGACCTCCGCGATGTGGTGCCTGCGCTGCTCCATGCGCACCAGGCCGAGTCCGAGGTCGGCGACGACGTCCCGTACGAGGTCGTACGTCTGCTCACCATCGGCGGTGAGCAGCAGGATGTGTCCGGCGCCGGGCAGCCCGCTGCTGTCGTTCGTGTCCACTCCGCGCGCCCTGAGCGCCTCGCGCACCGCGCGGGTGCCGTCCGGGTGCTCGTCGGAGTCGGTGACCTCGATGGCGAGGGTCGTGGTGGTCTGGGTGAAGTCCCTGGTGGAGCTGGAGCGCAGCAGCTTGCCGCCGTCGATGACGACGACGTGGTCGCAGGTGCGTTCCAGTTCGCCGAGCAGGTGCGAGGTGACCAGGACCGAGATGCCGAAGTCGGTGTGGATGCGGCGGATCAGGCCCAGCATCTCGTCGCGGCCGACCGGGTCGAGGCCGTTGGTCGGCTCGTCCAGGAAGACCAGCTGCGGGTCGTGGACGAGGGCCTGGGCGAGCTTCACGCGCTGCTTCATGCCGGTCGAGTAGCCGCCCATGGGGCGGTAGCGCTCCTCGTAGAGACCGACGTGGCGCAGGGTGTCCGCGGTGCGCTCCCGGGCCGCGGTCGGGGGCAGCCCCGACATCCGGGCCATATGGACGACGAACTCGGTGGCCGAGACGTCCGGGGGCAGGCAGTCGTGCTCGGGCATGTACCCGACGCGTTCCCGGATGGCACCACCCTTGGTGGCGACATCGAGGCCGAGCACGTCGGCACGGCCCTCGGTGGCGGGGGACAGACCCAGCAGGATCTTGATCAGTGTGGACTTGCCGGCTCCGTTGGCTCCGACGAGTCCGGTCACACCGGGCCCGATGTCCACGGAGAGCCGGTCAAGCGCGGTCACCCTCGGGAACCGCTTGCTCAGGCTTTCGGTCGCGATCACAGTCACGTCATCGACGGTAGTGGCGAGGACCACAACCAGCGTCACCCCAGGGAGCTGGATCCTTGTCAGACTCCAGTCGTACGGACCCGTAGGGGAAGGTAGGACTCAAGAGGTACGCGCATCTCGTCCGAGGCTTCGACGGAAACCACGCCCGGGCCGGGGGACGAAACCTCTGTGAAGAACCCCCTAGTTGTCCACAGATTCTTCAAATCCCCTGTGGATAACCCTACTTGGCTGTGGATCAAACCTCCGGGGCGGAATCGTCCAAAAGAAATCACCTGCGCGTGGTCCGGCTCACCCGGCACCCTGAGGACATGGACGCAAGACGCACCGTAAAGGTGTCGAAGTACCTTTCCAAACATCTGCGGCACCAGCCGGAGCGGATAGGTCTCACGCTCGACGAGGCCGGCTGGGTCGAGATCGAGACACTCATCGCCGCCTCTACGGCACATGGTTTCCCGTTCACCCGGGCCGAGCTGGACCACGTGGTCGCCCACAACGACAAGCGCCGGTTCTCGATCGACGGCACCCGGATCCGGGCCAACCAGGGTCACACGGTCACGGTCGACCTCGGGCTGCCCTCGGCCACCCCTCCCGCTCTCCTCTACCACGGCACCGTGGCCCACAGTCTGGCCGCGATCCGGGCCGAAGGCCTGCGGCCCATGACCCGGCACGACGTCCACCTCTCGCCCGACCGCGAAACAGCGACCCGTGTCGGCGCCCGCCGCGGCCGTCCCGTGGTCCTCTCCGTCGACGCGGGGACGATGCACCGTGACGGCCACGAATTCCGCGTGAGCGCCAACGGGGTGTGGCTCACCGCGGCCGTACCACCGCGCTACCTGCGCTTTCCCCAGGACCACTGAGCAGCGGGCCGCCGTACCCGCACCGGCCCGGAACGCCCGCGCCACAAATCTCAGCGGCCATACCGAACACCAGCCGAACCCGCCACGAGCCGTTCCCACCCACGAGCCGGTATCACCCAGGAGCCGGACTCCCCAAGAGCCCGCAGAACATCCCGGCCCGGCCGAAACTCCCGGCCCGGCCGCCCGCGGCAGCAACCACCAGTACGGCCCTCGCCCTGCTCCGCTTACGCTCTCGGGCATGAGTCTGCGCCTGAGCACCGTGATCCTGCCGTACCGCCGTTGGAACGAAGGTGGCCGTGCCGCATGGGTGCGCGCGGAAGAACTCGGCTTCCACACCGCCTTCACCTACGACCATCTGACCTGGCGCTCCTTCCGGGACGGCCCCTGGTTCGGTGCCTTGCCCACCCTGACCGCGGCCGCCGGCGTCACCACTCGGCTGCGCCTCGGCACCCTCGTGACCTCGCCGAACTTCCGCCACCCCGTGCCCCTCGCGAAGGAGCTGATCTCCCTTGACGACATCTCCTGCGGCCGGGTCACGCTCGGCATCGGCGCGGGCGGCAGCGGCTTCGACGCCACCTCGCTCGGTCGGGAGCCCTGGACCCCGCGCGAACGCGCGGACCGCTTCACCGAGTTCGTCCCGCTGCTGGACCGGCTGCTCACCGAGGACGGCAAGGAAGGGGTCTCGTACGAGGGCGACTTCTACTGCGCCCACGAGGCACGCAACATCCCGGGCTGTGTCCAGCGCCCCCGGCTCCCCTTCGTGGTCGCGGCCACCGGCCCGCGCGGACTGCGGACGGCGGCCCGGCACGGGCAGGCCTGGGTCACCACGGGCGATCCGAAGCTGTACGAAACGGGAACCCCGGAACAGTCCCTCCACGCCATCCGCGGGCAGCTCGAGAGGCTCGGCGAGGCCTGTGACGACATGGGACGGGACGTCGCCGAACTCGACAAGATCCTCCTGACCGGCTTCACCCCGGACCGCGCCCGTCCGCTGGAGTCCCTCGAAGCCTTCGTCGACTTCGCGGGACGGCACCAGGAGTTGGGGTTCACCGACATCGTGGTCCACATGCCGGTTCCGGACTCCGATTTCGCGGCGGACGAATCGGTCTTCGAGAAGATCGCCACCGAGGCGCCCGGCCTGCTGGGCTGACCCGTACCCGGCGCGACCGTGCAGGTGAGGGGAGGAATTCACTCGCCTGTGCGGACCTCGGCACGGCCGTGTGCGCGGGTGCGGGACAATGAGCCCGTGACCTCAGCGACCAGACGGCCCCAGAACCCGGCTCCCCTCGTTCCTCCCCGGCTGATCGCCACGGACCTGGACGGCACCCTGCTGCGCGACGACAAGTCCGTGTCCGAGCGCACCATCGCCGCCCTCGCCGCAGCCGAGGAGGCGGGTATCGAGGTCTTCTTCGTGACCGGCCGCCCGGCCCGCTGGATGGACGTCGTCAGCGACCACGTGCACGGCCATGGTCTGGCCATCTGCGGAAACGGTGCGGCGGTGGTCGACCTGCACGGCGGTCCCGGCGCCCACCGCTTCGTCAAGGTCCGCGAGCTGGCGCACGCCAACGCCCTGGACGCGGTCAAGCTGGTGCGCGAGGTCGCACCCGGCACGGTCTTCGCCGTCGAGCGGACGTACGGCCTCCATCTGGAGCCGGGGTACCCGCCGCTGCACGCGGAGCCCGCGGAGAGCGTCGACGCCGCGGAGGCACTGCTCTCCGAGGACGCGCTCGACGCCGACCAGCCGGTGCTGAAGGTGCTCGCCTACCACGCCGAGCTGGCGCCGGACGACTTCCTGCTCTCGGCGCGCGCGGCGGTGGGCGAGCGCGCCAACGTCACCCGCTCCAGCCCGACCGCGCTGCTGGAGATCAGCGGCCCCGGAGTCTCCAAGGCCAGCACCCTGGCGCTGTGCTGCGCCGAGCGGGGCATCCGCCCGGAGGAGGTCGTCGCCTTCGGGGACATGCCGAACGACGTGGAGATGCTGACCTGGGCGGGCGCTTCGTACGCGATGGGGAACGCGCACCCGGACGTGATCGCCGCCGCCTCGGGCCGGACGGTCGCGAACAACGAGGACGGAGTCGCCGTCGTGATCGAGCGGATGCTGGCCGAGCGGGAGTGAGGAAGCAGCCGGCGGGCTCGGGTCCCCGGCGGCTCGCCTGATGGAACCGGCGCAGTCGCCGGTTGTGTCGCGGTCGCTGTTGCGCCGTCGCCAGCGCCGTCACGGTCGCCGCTTCGCCGTCGCCAGTCGCGGTCACGGTCACGGTCACAGCCACTGTTGCGGGTCACGGTCACAGCCACTGTTGCGGGTCACGGCCGCGGTCGCCGCAACCACGCCGTTTCCGTCACAGTCGCCGTTCAGCGGTCCCGGCCGGGGGCACGGTCGCGGTCGCGGTCGCCGACAGCGTGGCCTCCCGGCTCAGAGGGTCACTCCACGCTCCGCCAGCCACGGCACCGGGTCCACCCCGGAGCCCAGCTCCGGGGTGACGCGCACCTCGAAGTGCAGGTGCGGGCCCGTGGAGTTGCCCGTCGTGCCCGACTGGGCGATCCACTGCCCGGGCCCGACCCGCTCACCCTGGTCGACGGTGACCGCGGCGAGGTGCGCGTACTGCGTGTAGTAGCCGTTGTCGTGCTCGATCACCACCTCGATGCCGAACGCGCCGCCGCACGACACCCGGACCACACGTCCCGCGCCCACCGCGCGCACCGGTGTACCGATGGGCACCGCGAAGTCCTGCCCGGTGTGCAGGTTCGCCCAACGGGAGCCGCCGCTGCCGAAGGACGCGGAGAGCGCGTAACCGGCCACGGGCGGCACCCACGCACGCGTCGTCTCCGGCTCCGGCTGGTCGAGCCGTACGGCACCCCGGCAACTGCCCGCCGCCGCCGAACTGTTCGCCTCGCCCTGCAGCGTCCAGCGCGCCTGCTCGAGCTTCTCCTCGATGCCGCTCTTCAGGTCGGCCAGCTGGGCGTTCCGCCGGTCCAGCGCCTCCCACTCGGCGGCGACCTTCGCCTCGTCCCGGGCGAGCCGCCGCTCGGCCCGGCGGCTCTTGTCGACCGCGTTGTTGAGCGCGAGGTCCGCCTGCCAGACCGCGCGTTGACCCCGCATCAGTTCATCGGCGTCCTTCGCGAAGAGCAGTTGCGCCGTGTAGGGGAGGCCGCCGCCCGTGCGGTACTGCGAGCGGGCGATACGGCCGAGGTCCTCGTGCAGCAGGGCGATCGAGGCACGCTCGCGGTCCAGGAGGCGTTCCAGATGTTCGGCCCGCTCCCGCACGACGTCCGCCTCCCGTTGCCCGGCCACGTACTGCTGAGTGGCCACAGCCGCCTCCTCGTACAGCCGGGCCACCAGGGCACTGGTTCCGACATCGGTGGCATCGCTCCGGGCGTCGGCGGGGCGGGCGGCGACGAGACCGACGAGCGAGCACAACAGGAACGGGACGATCAGCGGATGACGGCGAGTTGAACGCATGTCTCGGATCGTGACCCGCGCGACGCCCTCCGGTCCTGTCGAAGTCGTACGGCTGGGGGACCGGTTGACTCGGATGGTCGAGATGGGCTGGGCCGAACAGGGGGCCGAGCGGCGCGTCGGCGAGCGGTGATCTGATGATTGCTCAGAAGCAGGCGCACAGATCACCGTCCCGAGGTACCGCCGACGCCGGCCTCAGCCTTCAGGTCTCCATCGCGGCCGACAGCTCTCCTTCAGCCTTCAAGTCGCCATCGCGGCCGACAGCTCTCCCTCTGCCTCACGCCTCATCATCCGCAGCAACGGCCCTTCCGTCACCGCCAGTTCCGCGTACGGGCCACGCTGCACGGCCCGTCCCTCCTCCAGCACGATCACCTCGTCCACCGTCTCAAGACCGGCCAGCCGGTGGGTGATCAGGAGCGTCGTGCGGCCCTCGGTCGCGGCGAGCAGATCGGCGGTGAGGGCGTCGGCGGTCGGCAGGTCGAGGTGTTCCGCGGGCTCGTCGAGGACGAGGACGGGGAAGTCGGCGAGCAGCGCGCGGGCCAGCGCGAGCCGCTGGCGCTGGCCTCCGGACAGCCGCGCCCCGTGCTCGCCGATCAGCGTGTCCAGCCCCTCGGGCAGCCCGTCGGCCCAGTCGAGCAACCGCGCCCGGCCGAGGGCCTCGCGCAGTTCCTCCTCGGTCGCCTCCCTGCGCGCCAGCAACAGGTTCTCGCGTACGGAGCTGTCGAAGAGGTGCGCGTCCTGGGCGCACAGGCCGACGAGCCGTCGTACGTCGTCGCCGTCCAACGCGTACACCTCCCGGCCACCGAGGGTGTACGTCCCCTCCCGGGCGTCCAGGAAGCGCAGCAGGACCTGTGCGAGCGTGGTCTTGCCGGCCCCGGACGTCCCGACCAGAGCCACCCTGCGCCCCTGGTCCAAGGTGAGGTCCAGGCCGACGAGGGCGTCCCGGTCCTGTCCGGGGTGGCGCGCCGTGAGCCCTCGTACCCGGAGCGGGAAGGGCGTGCTGGGCGGGGTGCCCGGCCGCTCCGGCTCCCGTACGGGCTCGGGGGCGTCGAGGACCTCGTACACGCGCTCGGCGCTCCTGCGCACCCGCTGCCGGTACTGCACCGCGAGCGGCAACCCCAAGACCGCCTCGAATGCGGCGAGCGGGGTGAGGACGACGACAGCCATCGCGACCCCGCCGAGGCGGCCGTCCGCGACCGCCTGGGCGCCCGCGAACGCGGTGGCCGCGACGGTCAGCCCGGACGCGAGCGCGGCGAGCCCGTCGCCGAGGGCGGTGGCGGTGGCGGCTCGGGAGGCGATACGGGTGAGGGCCGAGTCCGCCTGGCGGGCCTCGGCGGTGCGGGCGGTCAGCGCACCGGCGACCGTCAACTCGGCCGTGCCGGTGAGCAGGTCTGCGACACGGGTGGCCAGGACGCCCCGGGCGGGAGCCAGCCGGAGCTCCGCCCGCCGGGCGACGGCACCGCTCAGCAGCGGGACGCCGACGCCCGCCGTGAGCAGGCCGACGGCGAGCGCGACGCCCGCCTCGGGCAGCAGCCAGGCGGTGAAGCCGACGGAGGCGGCCGACACCACGGCCGCGGCCCCGGCGGGCAGCAGCCAGCGCACCCAGTAGTCCTGCAGGGCGTCCACGTCCGCGACGAGCCGCGACAGCAGGTCACCGCGCCGAGTGGTGCGCAGTCCGGCGGGCGCCAGCCGCTCCAGCCGCCGGTAGACCGCGACCCGCGTGTCGGCCAGCATCCGCAGGACGGCGTCGTGCGAGACGAGTCGCTCGGCGTAGCGGAAGACGGCCCGCCCGATGCCGAAGGCCCGCGTGGCGGTCACGGCGACCATGAGGTAGAGCACCGGCGGCTGTTGGGAGGCCCGCGAGATCAGCCACCCGGAGGTGGCCATGAGCCCCACGGCACTGCCGAGGGCGAGACTGCCGAACAGCAGAGCCAGGGCGAGGCGCCCCCGCCGAGGGCCGGCGATGGCGCGTACACGGGCGAGGATGTCCGGCCGCGCACCGCTGTCCTCGAGTGCCTGCGTGGCCGCCTCGGGGGTGCGCGGAGCCGTGCCCGAAGAGGGCGGGGCCGCCTCCGACCCGGGCGGGATCGTCTCCGATGCGGGCGGAGCTGTCTCCGATGCGGACAGGGCCGCCTTGCCGTCCTCACCCGCACCGTGGGGCTCTTCGAGCCGACGATCCGGCACGGCGTCAGTACGCCCGGCGCCGGATGCAGCGGAGGCCTCCTCCAACCGCACCACCCGGTCCGCCACGCCCAGCAGCGCGGGACGGTGGACGACCAGGAGCACGGTCCGCCCGACCGCCAGTCGGCGCACCGCCTCGACGACCTCGGCCTCGGTGGCCCCGTCGAGGGCTGCCGTGGGCTCGTCGAGCAGCAGGAGCGGCCGGTCGGCGAGGAACGCGCGGGCCAGAGCAAGTCGTTGACGCTGACCGGCTGAGAGCCCGGCGCCGTCCTCACCGAGGACCGTGCTCACCCCGTCGGGCAGCGCATCGACGAAACCCAGGGCGCCCGCGTCGGCGAGCGCCTGCCGTACGGCCTCGTCGTCCGCGTCCGGACGGGCCAGCCGTACGTTCTCGGCGATGGACCCCGCGTACAGATGGGGTCGCTGAGGGACCCACGCGATCCTGGACCGCCACTGGTCAAGGTCAACGGAAGCGAGATCCGCTCCCCCGACCCGTATCCGCCCCGCTGTGGGCTCCACAAACCCCAGCAGCACGTTGAGCAGCGTCGACTTGCCCGCCCCGCTCGGCCCGACGAGGGCGACCGTCTCCCCGGGCTCCACCGAGTAGGAGACATCGGTCACCGCGTCGGCCGACCGCCCGGGATAGCGGACGGTGACGTCCTGGAACGCAAGACCGCCGGCCGGCACGGGCCCGGTCCCGGACGCCGGCAACGGCCGCTCCAGCACCGCGAAGATCTCCTCTGCCGCGGCGAGGCCTTCCGCAGCGGCGTGGTACTGGGCCCCCACCTGCCGCAGCGGCAGATACGCCTCGGGCGCCAGCACGAGGATGACCAGTCCGTCGTAGAGGTGCATCTCACCGTGGACGAGTCGCATTCCGACGGTCACCGCCACCAGGGCGACCGAGATGGTGGCCAGGAGTTCAAGTGCGAAGGACGACAGGAAGGCGATGCGCAGTGTCCGCATGGTCGCCTGCCGGTACTGGCCGGTGATCCGCCGGATGGACTCCGCCTGCGCCTTGGCCCGTCCGAACACCTTGAGCGTGGGCAGTCCCGCGACGACGTCGAGGAAGTGGCCCGACAGGCGGGACAACAGCCGCCACTGGCGGTCCATCTGCGACTGGGTCGCCCAGCCGATCAGCGCCATGAAGGCGGGGATCAGCGGCAGGGTCCCCACGATGATCGCCGCGGACACCCAGTCCTCGGTGACGATCCGTGCCAGCACCGCCACCGGCACCACCACCGCGAGCCCCAACTGCGGCAGATAGCGCGAGAAGTAGTCGTCGAGGGCATCGACGCCGCGCGTCGCCAGCGCGACCAGGGAGCCCGTCCGCTGCCCGCTCAGCCACCCGGGCCCCAGGGCGCCCGCCCGCTCCAGCAGCCGGCCCCGCAGTTCCGACTTCACCGCCGCGCTGGCCCGGTGGGCGGCGAGTTCGGTGAGCCATGCGACAAGCGCCCGCCCGCAGGCCACGGCCACCAGCAGCAGCAACGGCGTGCGGAGTTCTGCAGCTGTCAGCCCTTGCTGGAAGGCCCCGACGACCACCTCTGCGATCAGCATGGCCTGGGCGATGACCAGCGCCGCACCGGCGGTGCCGAGCCCTACGACCGCCAGGAGGAAGAGCCGGGTGGCGCGGGCGTATCGAAGGAGACGCGGGTCTATCGGTTTCACGTGGAACATGCCCTTCGGTCGAGTAGCCGTGTTTCACGTGAAACACGGCTCTCTGTCGGACTCAGTGCGCGGGGTCCGCGATGTGCTGTGTGCCGATCCGCTTACGGAAGACCCAATAGGTCCAGCCCTGGTAGAGCAACACCACCGGCGTCGCGACCGCGGCGCACCAGGTCATGATCTTCAGCGTGTACGGGCTGGAAGAGGCGTTGGTCACCGTCAGACTCCAGTCTGCGTTGAGCGAGGACGGCATGACGTTCGGGAAGAGCGTCAGGAAGAGCATCGCGACGGCCGCCACGATGGTGAGTCCTGACAGTGCGAACGCCCAGCCCTCACGTCCGGCCTTGACCGCCCCCAGAGCCACCAGGAGCGCGACCACCGCCACGATCAGGGCGGCCAGGGACGCGGTGTCACCCTTGTCGGCCTGTGTCCACAGCAGGAACACGAGCGCCAGTCCGGCTGTCACCAGCCCCAGACGCAAGGCCAGGCCCTGTGCGCGTACCCGGATCTCACCCACTGTCTTCAGTCCGACGAACACCGTCCCGTGGAAGGTGAACAGCGCCAAGGTGACCAGTCCACCCAGCAGGGCGTACGGGTTGAGCAGATCACCGAAACCGCCCACGTACTCCAGATCGGAGTTGATCTCCACGCCACGCACGATGTTGGCGAAGGCCACGCCCCACAGGAACGCCGGGATCAGCGAGGTCCAGAAGATCGCCTCTTCCCAGTTTCGCTGCCAGTTCTCCTCCGGGCGCTTCGCCCGGTACTCGAAAGCGACACCACGGACGATCAAGCAGACGAGGATGAGCAGCAGCGGCAGGTAGAAGCCGGAGAAAAGCGTGGCGTACCACTCGGGGAAGGCGGCGAAGGTCGCGCCGCCTGCCGTGAGCAGCCAGACCTCGTTGCCGTCCCACACCGGCCCGATGGTGTTGATCAGAACCCGCTTCTCCGGGCGGTTGCGGGCCAGCAGTTTGGTGAGGACGCCGACCCCGAAGTCGAAGCCCTCGAGGAAGAAGTAGCCGATCCACAGGACGGCGATGAGGACGAACCAGACGTCGTGAAGTTCCATGACAGCTCCCTCGGCCTCAGTAGGAGAAGGCCATCGGCTTGTCGGCGTCCCGGGAGTCGCCGCCGATCCTGGTGGGCGGGTTGAGGTCGGCCTCCGTCAGCTCTGGCGGTCCGGCCTTCACGTACTTGACGAGCAGCTTCACCTCGACGACGGCGAGGATCGCGTAGAGCGCGGTGAAGACGATCATCGACGTGAGGACCTCGCCCTGGGAGACGCCGGGGGAGACCGCGTCGCGGGTCTGCAGCACTCCGTAGACGACCCACGGCTGGCGGCCCATCTCGGTGAAGATCCAGCCCCAGGAGTTGGCGATCAGCGGGAACCCCAGGGTCAGGATTGCGATGCGCCAGTACCACTTGGTGAGCGTCGGACCGAGCGCCCGGCCGGGGAGCAGCGACAGATGCGGCACCTCGTCGTCGCCCACCCGCAGATGCCCCGGCAGCAGGAACTTCTTGCGGGTCAGCCACAGACCGAGGAGGCCGAGGGCGAAGGACGTCATGCCGAAGCCGATCATCCAGCGGAAGCCCCAGTAGGCGACCGGGATGTTGGGCCGGTAGTCGCCGGGCCCGTACGTCTCCTGCTCGGCCTTGTTGACGTCGTTGATACCGGGCACGTACGAGGTGAAGTCGTCCTTGGCGAGGAACGACAGCAGGCCCGGAATCTCGATCGCGACCTTGTTGTGGCCCTTGTCGACGTCACCTATGGCGAAGATCGAGAAGGGCGCCGGCTCCTCGCCGTCCCACAGGGCCTCGGCGGCGGCCATCTTCATGGGCTGCTGCTCGTACATGATCTTGCCGAGCACGTCACCGCTGATCGCGGTGAGCAGGCCCCCGACGACCACGGTGACCAGCCCGAGCCGCAGCGAGGTCTTCATCACGGGGATGTGCTTCTTGCGGGCCAGGTGGTAGGCGGCGATGCCGACCATGAACGCGCCGCCCGTGAGGAAGGCCGCGGACAGGGTGTGGAAGACCTGACTGAGCGCGGTGTTCTGGGTGAGGACCAGCCAGAAGTCGGTGAGCTCGGCGCGGCCCTTCGCCTCGTTGATCCGGTAGCCGACGGGGTGCTGCATCCAGGAGTTCGCCGCGAGGATGAAGTACGCCGACAGGATCGTGCCGATGGAGACCATCCATATGCAGGCCAGGTGGACCTTCTTCGGCAGCTTGTCCCAGCCGAATATCCACAGCCCGATGAAGGTGGACTCGAAGAAGAAGGCGATGAGGGCCTCGAAGGCCAGCGGGGCACCGAAGACGTCACCCACGAAGCGCGAGTAGTCGGACCAGTTCATGCCGAACTGGAACTCCTGCACGATGCCGGTGACGACGCCCATCGCGATGTTGATCAGGAAGAGCTTGCCCCAGAACTTGGTGGCCTTGAGGTACTTCTCCTTCTCCGTACGCACCCAGGCCGTCTGCAGGCCGGCGGTGAGCGCGGCGAGCGAGATGGTCAGGGGGACGAAGAGGAAGTGGTAGACGGTGGTGATGCCGAACTGCCAGCGCGCCAGCGTTTCCGGCGCCAGGGCCAGGTTCAGTTCCACGTCGTCGATCTCCTTCCGTCGCCGTGGTCACAACGGCAGTCCGTCTCGCCCATGCGACATCGCGAGAAGGCGCTTGTGAACGCGTTCACATTCACAAGCAATTATGACGCATGGCCGGGCGCCGCGTGAGGGGCGGGGTGTCCCCTGCCGGGGACCAAAGGTCATCGGGAGGTTGGACCGGTCGGCCCGTAGACGCGACGGTGCCCCGGTCCTGGAGACCGGGGCACGTTCCAAACCGAGAAATCAGGCGCGATCAGAGTTCCTTGCGGAAGGTCTCCGCCGCCTTGATGAAGATGTCGTTCGCCTCCGCCTCGCCGATCGTCACCCGCATCCCCTCACCCGGGAACGGCCGGACCACGACGCCCGACTTCTCGCAGAAGGCCGCGAAGTCGGTCGTACGATCCCCGAGTCGCAGCCACACGAAGTTCGCCTGGGTCTCGGGCACGGTCCAGCCCTGGTCGCGCAGTGCCTCGACCACCCGGTTCCGCTCGCAGACGAGGGAGCCGACCCGGCCGAGCAGCTCGTCCTCGGCGCGCAGCGAGGCGACCGCCGCCTCTTGTGCGATCTGACTCACACCGAACGGCACGGCGGTCTTCCGCAACGCCGCCGCCACCGGCTCGTGGGCGATCGCGAAGCCCACCCGCAGGCCCGCGAGGCCGTAGGCCTTGGAGAAGGTGCGCAGCACACAGACGTTCGGCCGCCGACGGTAGATCTCGACGCCGTCCGGCACCTCGGGATCACGGATGAACTCGCGGTACGCCTCATCGAGGACGACCAGCACATCGCTCGGCACCCGGTCGAGGAACCGCTCCAGCTCGGCCCGGCGCACCACCGTGCCGGTCGGGTTGTTGGGGTTGCAGACGAAGATCAGCCGCGTCCGGTCGGTGACCGCGTCGGCCATCGCGTCGAGGTCGTGCACATCGCCCTCGGTCAGCGGCACCTGGACGGACCGTGCCCCGCTGATCTGGGTGATGATCGGATACGCCTCGAAGGAGCGCCAGGCGTAGATCACCTCGTCACCGGGCCCGCTCGTCGCCTGGACCAGCTGCTGCGCGACGCCGACCGAGCCGGTGCCGGTGGACAGATGGCTCAGCGGAACGCCGAAACGGTCCGCCAGCTCGTTCATGAGCGCGGTGCACGCCATGTCCGGATAGCGGTTGAAGGACCCGGCCGCGGCGATCGCGGTCTCCATCACCCCGGGCAGCGGCGGATAGGGGTTCTCGTTGGAGGACAGCTTGTACGTCACCGGACCGCCGACCGCCGCGGGCTTGCCGGGCTTGTAGGTGGGGATACCCTCCAGCACGGCACGCAGCTTGGGGCTCGTCTCGCTCACCGCAGTCCTCCTCATGACCACCATGCGCTTTCAATACTGCTCACCTTATGAGGATTCGGGCCGTCTGCGAACGGCTCGGCCGCGGGTACGGCCGCCTCCGCGACGGGGGGATGGCGGCCACCGGCGCACGGGGTGGTGGTCATCGGCGTACGAAGGCGTACGAAACGGGGGGCGCGCCATCCACTTCGGCGCGCGCCGGTGGCTCGCGCCGTGGCGCGCATCCCTCGTGAAGGTGAGTTGAGACCTCTTCGAGACATGACCCACTTGGCAGGCCCGCGCGCGCCGACAAGTCACGTACTGCTACTGGATCGTGCAACTCCCTTGCGATCCAAGGTCATTGCCCCCTTCCGCCATGCAGAAACGTGCCTGTCAACGAGTGCATATGCGTCCGCCCTACCCCACCGCATGAGCCCTACTATCGGCTCGCCATGACAGCAGCAGGGAAGCACCAGGTGAGCCGGGCGGAGACCTCCCGCCGAGGAAGCCGGCCGGGCCGGGCAGGCATCAGAGACGTGGCCGCGGCCGCCGGGGTCTCCATCACGACGGTCTCCGACGCGCTCAACGGAAAGGGCCGGCTCCCCGACGCCACTCGACGCCATGTCCGTGAAGTCGCCGACCGGCTCGGCTATCGGCCGTCCGCCGCGGCCCGCACGCTCCGCACCGGCAAGTCCGGACTCATCGGACTGACCGTGACGACGTACGGGGATGAACCTTTCACCTTCACGGAGTTCGCATACTTCGCGGAGATGGCGAGAGCCGCGACATCGGCCGCGCTGGCCCGGGGGTACGCGCTGGTCATCCTGCCCGCGACCTCGCGCCACGACGTGTGGTCGAACGTCGCCCTGGACGGAACCGTGGTCATCGATCCCTCGGATCAGGACCCGGTGGTCAGCGAGCTGGTGAGGCAGGGTCTGCCCGTGGTCTCCGACGGCCGCCCGGCAGGAGCCCTTCCGGTGACCGCCTGGGTGGACAACGACCACGAGGCCGCCGTCCTCGGCATCCTGGATCACCTCGCCGACGCGGGCGCCCGCCGGATCGGCCTGCTCACGGGCACCACCACGGACACGTACACGCACCTCTCCACCACCGCTTACCTGCACTGGTGCGAGCGCGTGGGACAGGATCCGGTGTATGAGGCCTATCCGGCGCACGATCCGTGCGCCGGAGCCGTCGCCGCCGACCGGCTGCTCGCCCGGCCCGACCGTCCTGACGCGGTCTACGGACTGTTCGACCCCAACGGCACCGATCTGCTGGCCGCGGCCCGCCGGTACGGGTTACGCGTCCCCGAGGATCTGCTGCTCGTGTGCTGCAGTGAGTCGGCCGTGTACGCCAACACGGAGCCGCCGGTCACGACGCTCTCGCTGAAACCGCGCCGGATCGGCACGGCAGTCGTGCAGCTACTCATCGACGCGATCGAGGGGGTCGAGTCGAACCATCCGGTCGAGCAGGTGATACCGACCGAACTGATCGTACGAACCTCGTCGGAGCGGAGGTCGCCGAGGACGACGGTCAGCGCGCCGCGGGGGCCCGAGGGGGGATAGGAGCCAGGAGGGCGGGCGCGGGAACGGCTCTCATGGTCGCCGACGGCAGCTGGGCCCCGACGGTGGTGGCCGGGCTGTCAACCACGACGGGTAGGGGCTTTTCGGACACTTCGCGGCAGTCTTGTGCGTGGTGTGCTCCGGGCAGCGGTGCCGGATGCCCGGGCGGTCGACCCCGGCCGGCGGCCGGGGGGATCACCGCACCGGTACCCGTGTTTCTCCGGCGTTCACCCCGGTTTCACGGCCCCACAGGCCTCCGTTCCCGGTGCCCGGTCCCACCGCGGAAGCTCGGGCCCCCGGTGCGGCACACGGTCCAGCCCCGCCTCGCCCGGTGGGCGCACTTCCGGGCGGAGCCTCTGCGTCCGGTCGGACGCGGGGCGCGGTGCCAGGGGGAAGCACCGCCTAATTCGGGCGAAAACCGCAGTGAACCGGGGTGCAGCGCCATTTCACCACCCCTGGGTCATCACATGGCGCGATCCGCATTCCTATGATGGGCGCACGACACCGCGGACCGCTGCGACCAGGCAGTCCGATGCGGTGCAGATGCGGCGCGATGGTGGTGGAGGGGTCGATGACTCAGGGGGCCGGTCAGGGACCCGAGGTGCGAACGCCGACGGTGCGTGATTTCCGCGTGCCCGCGTACGTGCACGAAGCCGGTCCGCACACGCCGCAGATGCCGCCCGGCCCGCTCCCGGCGCCGTACCTGCCGGAGCAGCAGTCCCCCTCCGACCAGGCCCATCCCTACCCGGCCGCACCTCAGGCGAAGGGATCCGCGCCCGGAGAGGGCGGCGATCACGCCGAGGAGCCGGAGGGTTACACGCCGACCCAGCGCGACCTGCCGGTGATCAACCGTGGCGACACCCTCCAGATGACCGTCGATCCGGAGGAGGCTCCGCAGGGGGCGAACGGTCCCGGCCCGCTGTACGTCGTCGGTGACGTGCACGGCTACCTCGACGAACTGATCGCGGCGCTGCGTGAGAAGGGCCTCATCGACGTCGACGGCAACTGGGCGGCGGGCACGGCCCGGCTGTGGTTCCTCGGCGACTTCACCGACCGCGGCCCGGACGGCATCGGCGTCATCGACCTGGTGATGCGGTTGTCCGCCGAGGCCGCCGCGGCGGGCGGCTACTGCAAGGCGCTGATGGGCAACCACGAGCTGCTGCTGCTCGGGGCCAAGCGGTTCGGCGACACTCCCGTCAACTCCGGCGCGGGCACCGCCACCTTCCAGGCCGCCTGGCTCCTCAACGGCGGCCAGAAGACCGACATGGAACGCCTGGAGGACCACCACCTCCAGTGGATGGCCCGGCTCGACGCGATCGAGCTGGAGGACGGGCATCTGCTCGTCCACTCCGACACGACCGCCTACCTCGACTACGGCGACTCGATCGAAGCCGTCAACGACACCGTTCGTGACGCACTCACCCGCAACGACGCCGACGAATGCTGGGACCTCTTCCGGAAGTTCACCAAGCGCTTCGCGTTCCGCGACGACGGTGGTTCCGAAGCGGTGCGTTCACTGCTCGACACCTATGGCGGTTCACGCATCGTCCATGGTCACAGCCCTATTCCCTATCTCCTCGGCGAGGTCGGCACCGAGGAGAACGAGGACAGTTCCAAACCCGTGGTCGCGGGACCGCACATCTACGCCGACGGCCTCGCCATCGCGATGGACGGCGGCGTGACCATGGCCGGAAAACTGCTGGTCCAGCAACTCCCCCTGGATAGCTGAGGTTTCTCCGGGCAGGCGTCCAGCCCGGGGAACAGGCGCAGGCCAGCAGGTGATTTCTGGAAACCCCCTGTCACCGTGTGCCGTCGCCGCTCTACCATCGGCTTATCCGTAGCAGGCTCCCCTCCGTTTCTGCCCGACGGCTCACAACCATGCGAGCCCCAAGCCCTACGGAGCATCGGGGGATGCACATGAACAGCGTTCCGCAGCACCTGATGAACGAGGACCGCCAGGATTACGAGCGGATCCTCGATGAGGCGCTGCGCTCCGCACCACACCGTCCGGAACCAGCCGCTGGCCGACAGCGGCTGAATACAGAACAGCTGCGCACCATGGCGCTCAACGCCACCGCAATCATCACGGCGGCCGCGGCGACCGAGTACCAGCACTACGTAAAGGTCCGCGAGGAACTGCGCCGTCCGGCGCCGTCCACCCCGCCCGTCCGTGACGGAACCAGCAGCTCCGCGGAGCAGGGTCCGGGCTCGGTGGGGCTCGCTGCCACCGTGGGCGAAGTCACGGAGACCGCGGGAGCCGGGGCGGTCGCAGTCGTCGCGGTGCTCGCACCCGTCCTCGCCGGGACGGCCGCCGCGATTTTCCTGCTCGTCGGCTACATCCTCAAGATGCTCACCCCCGAGCCGGCCTTCGCCCAGACACTGTTGACCACGGGATGGGTCTTCGGCGCCATCACCGCCGCGGCGATCCTGGTCGCGGCCGTCGGTCTCCTGCTCACCGCCCTGCGCAACAGCGCCTCCTCTCTTCAGGCGGACGCGCACGGCGAGTTGAACGAGGAGCTGACACACGCCAGGGAAGCCTGGCGTGAGGCGCTTCTGGAGCGCGGCATCCTGCCGTTTCTCCGGGACGCCCTCGCGGATCCGGCATCGGCGGCACTGGCCCGTCCGGCACCACCGGCACCGACGCCGACCGGCCGCATCCCCCACCTGGGCTACCACCGCCCGGGCTTCAGCAGCCCCGACGGAGGACCGGCCGCCGGCCCCCGCCCCAGCTTCACCAGCCCGGACTTCACCAGCCCGGACTTCGGGGGACCGGAGCACGCTCCCGAATAGGAGCCGTAACAGACTGATCGGCGGCAGACGCCCTGCCGCCGATCAGTCCCCTTTTTGTCCCTTGATACCGCACTGCCCCAATTATTCTCCGATTTCACGGCATCATGACTCCGTCACGCATCAGCAGCACCCCAACCCCTTGCTTTCACATGAAAATCGCCTACATTTCTATGCGCATAAAACCTCAGAATTCCCGCTGTTATATGAATTCGCAGGTGGGGTTGTTTTATGCACCGGCAGAGAGCATGCTATGTGCTATGTGGCAGACCATCATGAGGCACTTCGTACGAAGGCAAGCAGCATGAGGGCGTTGGGCAACCGGGCAGCTGGACTCACAGCCGAGAGCCCGGAGTCGCTCCGGTGGGCGGCAGACAGCCTAAGGGCGGACCGCCGAGAGGCCCAAAGCGGGGTGTCGGACCGCTTAGGGGCGGATAGCCTACCGACTGACAACGTCAGCTGCGTGGAGACGGAGAGCCCAGTGGTCCAGGAAGAGCCGGGATTCCAGCGAGCACGACTGCGCGACCGCCTGAAGAAGGCTAGGGAGAGCGCAGGAATGAAGCAGCGGGAGGTCGCCGAGCAGCTGGACTGGTCACCCTCGAAGGTGATCCGAATCGAGGCCGGAAGCGTGGGCGTGTCCGTCACCGACGTACGCGTCCTGCTGACGCACTACGGGATCACCGACCCGGAACAGGTCGCCGCACTGACCGAAATGGCACGGGCGGCCCGGCGTCCGCCGTGGTGGGCGAGCTTCCGCTCCTGGGTCTCACCGGACTTCGAGATGTACCTGGGATACGAGAGCTCCGCTTCAATCATTCGCAACTTCGAGTCCAACCTCGTACCCGGTTTGCTGCAGACCGAGGAATACGCCCGGGAGGTCCTGCAACGTCTCGGTACCGGTGACGAACGCATGGAACAGCTGGTGCAGCTTCGGCTCGAGCGTCAGGACCGCCTCATCCAACCCGATGGACCCGAAATCTTCTTCATCCTGGACGAAGCCGCGGTGCGCAGGATCGTTGGATCCGAGGGGACCATGAAAAAGCAGTACGAAAAACTGCTGACGGTTCATGAGATGCCGAACGTAACCGTGCTGACGGTCCCATTCAGCGCAGGCATCTACCCGCAGTTCCGTTCGCCGTATGTGCTCTTCGAGTTCCTCGGCGACGAAGACGACATGGTCGCCTATCTGGAAAACGCGGACGGCGAGGCGATTCTCAGCGAGAAAGCCCTGGGGCGTACATCACCCCGCCGTCCCACCGACTATCTGGACGACTTCTGGAAGGTCGAAAAGGGGGTGGCAACCGAGGTGACCAGGGATTTCCTGTTCGGCGAGTGAAGGCATGGGGAGCCGATGACGGATGAGATCACTGGCCGCGGTCCTGGCATCACCTCATCGACCAGCATCGCTCATGCGCCGGGTCCTACCGACGAGGAGGGTTCAGCGCCATCGAGACCCAGCAGAAAAGAAGACCAGGCATATGCACTGAAACCCAGAGAAGACCCGTCGGGGTCATGTGAATCGCGCACTGCTACATCACGGCCGATAGCTACTTCAACACAGTTCCCCTGGGCACTGTGCGAACTCTTTCGCCACCGGCCTTCAGTACCGTCGAGCCGCATGCAACCCCCATGTCCTAACCAAACGAGGTGGCGACGCCATCGCTTTCCAGCATCGAATTCAGTATGAGCGTCACCACCAGCACTGCCAAGAGACGACCGGGCGCACATCACATAATGATAAATGGAGGTAAATGCACTATAAACACATAAATCGCCAGCATGTTTGCACGAACAGTTGGCCGAAAAGAACCCGATTAATCACCGAACCAGCACAGCAAAAGGGAGCCCTGCGACCCAGCCGGCAAGCATCAGGCCGCGGACTCCCTCACGCCGAGCGTCCTCATCTGGCAAACCGAAAGGAGCTCTGTCATGGAGTCTAGCGACTCCATCGGAGAGGGCCACACCGCAAACACGACCAGCCGAAGGAACTGGAAGCAGAGGGCATCCGCTCTTGGCGCCAGTGTCTTTCTGGGGGGCGTGTGCAGCTTATGTGTCCGATGCGGTCACCGAGCTGCTGCACTGGCTCTGCACCAGATAACTGCCCCTTCTCACCACCGGCACCCAACAGGGCATGAGCGCCTGGCCGGAGTGCCGAGGCCCGCTGCCCACAGGGCCTCGGCACGGAGTGATCCCGCACCTGTCCGCCACTGAGGGGACGATTGGACCTTCCTGGTGGGGATCTCCGTGCTGCGCCGCGAAGCAACGGAAGGTATTAGGCCCGTTCCCGGACGAAGCGGAATGTACGGGGAAGCCAAAGCCGGCGGCATATGTCAGGCGATCGACGGCTTCCCGGCAGCGTCGGTCGCGGCCCGTACGAACTCGCGGATGCGTTCCGTGGTTCTTCCCACCAGCCAAACCAGTCCTCGTTCGATCGGCTGTGCGTCGTGAATGGGCACATAGGAAACATCCGGTCGTGGATAGTAGCGCCGTGAGTGCTCCCCGACGGGAAGGACGCCCCTGCCCATCGCAACCAGGGTGAGCATTTCGGAGAACGAACCTCCGACCGGCCCCCTGGGAACCGGCCTGCCCGATGGGGTGTGGTCCGGTGTGCGATCCCGCTTGAACGCCACTGAGGTCACCTCCGGATACTGCACAACAGGGTGTTCGGCGAGCACTTCGACCGAGACCGACTCCTCGCCGGCGAGCGGATGCCCCGCAGCGACGGCAAGCACCCGTTTCTCCGTCAGCAGTACGGGCCCACAAGCCATTCCGTCGAACGGGTACGAGGCGATGAGGACGTCCACCACGCCGTCTAGCAGGCTTGCACGGGAGTTGGACAGCTGCACTTCCCGTACCTCGACCCTGCAGTCCGGGTGACGCCGATTGAACAGACCGACCGCTTTCAGGAGCACAGGTGCCGTCCACTCGCCGAGGAAGGCGACCCGCAGCTCTCCTGTGACACCACGACTGGCATCGGTTGCCCTCCGGAGCGCCTCCTCCATCCCCGCGACCAGGGGTACCAGGTCATCGGCCAACTGCCGCCCAATCTCGGTGAGTCGAACCGCCCTGCTGGTCCGCTCGAACAGCGTGCCTCCGACCCTCCGTTCAACCTTCTTGATCAGCTGGCTGACCCGGCCGGTAGTGATCCGCAGGCGCTCGGCGGTACGGCCGAAGTGCAACTCCTCGGCAAGCGTCAGGAAGGCCTCGATCTCCACCCGCTCCAGCATGATCCCCCCGGCGTTTAATCAGGCTCAACGACCGTAAGCCCATTCCGCCTTGATGACGGTTGTCCCCGGCCGGATCGTAAGAGGCATCCACTCGGACCCGACCCCATAAGGAAAGCCTCATGACCTCCGACATCACCGCCTACCTGGGCGGGCTTGACGATCACCTGCGGGAAATCGGCCAGAAGCTGCGTCCCCTCATCGACGCGACCCTGCCGAATGGTGCCGGCAAGCTCTGGCACGGCCACCCGACGTGGAGTTTGGGCGACAAACCCGGCCGAACCCCGGTCTGTCTGCTCAAGGCGTACAACTCCTATGTCACCTTCGGGCTGTGGCGAGGCCAGGAGATCGTCGACGCGTCCGGGCGCCTGGTCCCCGGCGCTCGCCGGATGGCCTCCGTGAAGCTGATGAGTACCGACGACGTGGACCCCGTCCTCTTCACGAACTGGCTGCACAACGCCGTCGCCTTGGAGAAGAAGTGAGCTCTCCGCGCGTGAAGGCATTCGACCATCTGGTCCTCAACGTCGGGGATGTCGAGCGGTCCCTGGCCTTCTACACCGGACTGCTCGGTCTGGAACCGGTACGCGTCGCCGAGTGGCGGGCCGGGAAGGTCCCCTTCCCGTCAGTGAGAATCACCTCCGAGACCATCATCGACCTGGCCTCTCGCCCTCGGGGAGAGTCCAATATCGACCACATCTGTCTCACCGTGGAGCCTCTGGACTGGGACGCGTTCATCGCGGCGGGAGCCTTCACCGTCCTCGAAGGCCCTGTTGAGCGCTTTGGCGCACGAGGCTCCGCCACGTCGGTCTACGTGCAGGATCCGGACGGCAACACGGTGGAGCTCCGCATGTACCCGCAGGACGCCGTCCCGGCGTGACCGGCCCGGAGGTCCCGGTCAGGGTGGGTAAGACCTAGACCGGGACCCTGGCGGCGAGCGGTCGGATCAGTATCGGACGTTTCAGTCCGCCATGGGCAGGTACACCCGGTTCCCGCTCGCCGCGAACTCCTTCGACTTCTGGAGCATCCCCTCAGCGATCTGCTCAGCAGACGCCCCATCTACCGCCGCGCCACCGAACCGCTCTGTGATGCTTTGGCTGATCTTCATCGAGCAGAACTTCGGCCCGCACATCGAGCAGAAGTGAGCTGTCTTGGCCGGCTCCGCGGGGAGCGTCTCGTCGTGGAAGTCACGGGCCGTGTCCGGGTCGAGGGCCAGATTGAACTGGTCCTCCCAGCGGAACTCGAAGCGGGCGTCCGACAGCGCGTCGTCCCACTCCTGTGCCCCCGGGTGCCCCTTCGCGAGGTCCGCCGCGTGAGCCGCGATCTTGTAGGTGATGACGCCGGTCTTGACGTCGTCACGGTTGGGCAGGCCCAAGTGCTCCTTGGGCGTGACGTAGCAGAGCATCGCCGTGCCCCACCACGCGATCATCGCGGCGCCTATACCTGACGTGATGTGGTCGTAGGCCGGGGCGACGTCCGTGGTCAGCGGGCCGAGCGTATAGAACGGGGCCTCCTCGCAGATCTCTTGCTGAAGGTCGATGTTCTCCTTGATCTTGTGCATCGGGACGTGTCCCGGTCCCTCGATCATGGTCTGTACATTGAAGCTCTTCGCGATCCGGTTGAGTTCTCCCAGCGTCCGCAACTCTGCGAACTGTGCCTCGTCGTTGGCGTCCGCGATCGAACCGGGGCGCAGACCGTCGCCCAGCGAGTACGTGACGTCATACGCCGCGAGGATCTCGCAGAGTTCCTCGAAGTTCTCGTAGAGGAACGACTCCTTGTGGTGTGCCAGGCACCAGGCCGCCATGATCGAACCGCCGCGGGAGACGATGCCGGTCTTGCGGTTCGCGGTCAGCGGCACGTACGGCAGACGCACGCCCGCATGGACCGTCATGTAGTCCACGCCTTGTTCGGCCTGCTCGATGACCGTGTCCTTGTAGATCTCCCAGGTGAGCTCCTCGGCGCGGCCGTCGACCTTCTCCAGGGCCTGGTAGAGCGGAACCGTGCCGATCGGCACGGGGGAGTTGCGCAGCACCCATTCGCGTGTGGTGTGGATGTTGCGGCCCGTGGAGAGATCCATGACCGTATCGGCTCCCCAACGGGTCGCCCAGGTCATCTTCTCGACCTCCTCCTCGATGGAGGAGGTGACCGCCGAGTTGCCGATGTTGGCGTTGACCTTCACCAGGAAACGCTTGCCGATGATCATCGGCTCGATCTCCGGGTGATTGACGTTCGAGGGCAGCACCGCACGCCCGGCCGCGATCTCCTCACGTACGACCTCGGGCGAGACGTTCTCCCTGACGGCCACAAATTCCATCTCGGGTGTGATCTCCCCGCGACGGGCGTACGCGAGCTGGGTCACGGCCTTGCCGTCTCGGCTGCGGCGCGGCTGCCGCGACCGCCCCGGAAACACCGCGTCGAGGTTGCGCAGCCCGCCTCGAGGCGAGGTGTGCTTGATCCCGTCGTCCTCGGGTCGGACGGGACGGCCCGCGTACTCCTCGGTGTCACCGCGGGCGATGATCCAGCTCTCACGCAGCGGGGACAGGCCCCTGCGCACATCGGTGTCGACGGTCGGATCGGTGTACGGGCCGGAGGTGTCGTAGAGCGTCACCGACTGCCCGTTGGTGAGGTGCACCTGGCGGACCGGCACCCGCAGATCGGGGCGTGAGCCCTCGACATATGCCTTGTGCCAGCCGATGGACTTCCCGGCCTCGCCGTCCTGGGACGCGGCAGACGAAGGAAATGCCCCGTCCGTCCGGTTGGAGGCAGGCGTGCGTGCGTCCTTGTTGGTCATGAGACCTACTCCCTACGCCGGCATTACCCGGTAACAGGTTCAGCGGTCGACGCAGCAATTTCCGCCCGTCGATGTTCCACGTGAAACATCGCGTATGCGGAGGTCAGCGCCCTCTCAGCCCGGTGCTCCGAGCTCCCGCGTGTGCAAAAGTCCCTCCACGCTAGCGTTAGATGTGGCGCGGTGAACAGTGGGCCCGCGTTGTTCTTGCGATGATCGGGCGGTGACCACGACGCAACAGTCCTCGTTCCCTTCCGAGCCCCCGCACGGCCACGGTGCCGGCGGGTCCTCCGGCCATGAACCCGGGAACACACGGGGTTACGGGCCTGGCGGCGGCCACGGCCCGGTAGCTGCGGGTGGGCATGGGCCCTTCCATGGTGACCGGCACGGGCCTGGCGAACCAGGTGGACACGGAGAACACGGCGGCTCCGGGCCCAACGGCTCTGGCGGACACGGCGGCTCCGGTGACCAAGGCGGACCGGGCGGTTCCGGCGGCCAGGGCGGGCACGGCGGGCACGGCCCAGATGATGGACACGGCCATGGTCATTCCCACTCACACAGCCACGGCCCTGCCGCCCCCGTCTCCCAGCATCTGCGCAAGGTGATCGCCGCCGTACTGATCCCGTTCGCCACGGCGGTCGTCGTGGGGCTCCTGGTGCTCTGGCCGGGCGGCGCCCCCGACCACAAGCGCACGGGTGTCGGCTTCGACCGGCAGACCCAGCAGGCGACGGTCACCAAGGTCGTCGAGGTGGACTGCAAGTCGGTGAACGCCTCGGCTGACACCCCGACCGGCGACACCTCCACCGCGGAGGGCAGTTCGGCTCAGCAGCAGGCGACGGGCACCTGCAAGAAGGCGACGATCCGCGTAGACACGGGCAAGGACGAGGGCCGCACCTTCACCGAGATCGTCCAGCCGGACCAGTCGCGACAACTGAAGGAGGGCCAGGAGGTCGTCGTCGCGTACGAGCCGTCCGCGCCCAAGGAACTCCAGTACTCGGTCGCTGACGTGAATCGCAAGTTCCCCATGATTCTGCTCGCCGGGATCTTCGCGCTCGTCGTCGTGGTGGTGGGCCGGATGCGCGGTCTGATGGCCCTGATCGCGCTGGCCATCAGCTTCCTGGTACTGACCCTCTTCATCCTGCCTGCGATTCTGCAGGGATCGAACCCGCTGATAGTGGCCGTGGTGGGCTCGAGCGCGATCATGCTGATCGCCCTGTACATGTGCCACGGCCTCTCCGCCCGAACGTCGGTGGCTGTGCTAGGCACCCTGGTCTCGCTGCTGCTGATCGGTGTGCTCGGCTCGCTGTTCATAGGATGGGCGGCGCTCACCGGCAACACCGACGACAACACAGGTCTGATCCACGGTCTGTACCCGACGATCGACATGAGCGGTCTGCTGCTGGCGGGCGTCATCATCGGTTCGCTCGGTGTCCTGGACGATGTGACGGTGACGCAGACGTCCGCGGTCTGGGAACTGCACGCGGCCAACCCGTCCATGGGCTGGCGGGGCCTGTACCGCGCGGCCATCCGCATCGGACGC
This sequence comes from Streptomyces cavernae, assembly GCF_004023625.1. GTDB lineage: Bacteria > Actinomycetota > Actinomycetes > Streptomycetales > Streptomycetaceae > Streptomyces > Streptomyces cavernae. The sequence continues at coordinate 220,672 of NZ_RPDJ01000006.1, forward strand.
GACCACATCGCGTCGGTCGTCAATACGCTCGTCCTCGCCTACGCGGGCGCCGCGTTGCCACTCCTGCTGCTCTTCTCGATCGCCCAGAGCAGCGTGGGCACGGTCGCCAACAGCGAGCTGGTCGCCGAGGAGATCGTACGGACCCTCATCGGCTCGATCGGTCTGGTCGCCTCCGTCCCCGTGACGACGGCGCTGGCCGCGTTGGTGGTGTCCGCGGACCGGCCCGGCCCCGAGACCGCCGCAGCGGGGTCCACCGAGACCACGGGAGCCCTGCCTCTGGTCCGCGGCGGCCACGGCCGACGCCGCAAGCGCTGAGTCACCCGGTGTGCACCGTCACCACGCATGCCGAGTCGCCGAACCGGTCGGCCGCCGAACTGCGGAGCCTCGAGGCGCCGACGCCCTCATCCCCAAATGCGCATGCGCATGCGCATGCGAGGAAGCGTTACTCCAAATGGGTGCCGAAGCGTTACGCCTCCCCAGGTCAGGAGGCAGTCAGCCCGTGCTCTGCTCCTCCGCGAGGATGCGGTCCAGCGCCTCGTCGAGATGTGAGTCGAAGTCCGCGAGCGAGCGTTCCTGACCGAGCGGCACCAGCTTGTCGGTGCGGTCGAGGAACGTGATCAACGGCGCCGCACCACAGCGGAACAGCGCCTGGTCGACGCCTACCTGGAGCCGGATGAGGACATCGCCGACCGTGTCGGAGTCCGCCGGCTCGATCCGTACATCGCCGTCCCCGCAGGCCTCACCCATACCGTCGATCAGCAACTCCCGTCCGAAGGTCCAGGTCACCGGTGCATCACCGGGCAGATGGAAGGTGAGCCGGACGGCATAGGGATCGCAGGTCTCGTATCCGAGCTCCACCGGGATCCGGAAGGACAGCTCCTCCGATACCAGAAAGCTCATCATGACCTCTGCCTCTACCGACTCGCGCATCGCCTACCCCGTCGTTTGCCTTCGACTGGCCGGGAACCCTCCGTCCCCCGGACACTGGTGAGATATTGCTCAACGTACACAGCAGATCACAAGGAGTGAGTTTTCAGATGCCGATAGAGAGCGCGAAGGTTCCCATCAGCCTGCCGATCTCCGCCTGCAGTCGCCGTGCCGCGGGCAGCAGCCGTTCGGCCTGATGCGCCGGAAGCGAAAGCGCGATCGCCCCAGCCGTGTCCCCCGCGGTGACAGGTAGCGCGGCGCATACCGTCCCGAGTGCGTACTCCTGCCGCTCCGTGATGGGCCGCATACGCGAAATGCCGTCCAGCCGCCTCAGCAGCGCCTGGTTGTCGCGGACGGTGTACGGGGTGATCGACCGCACCGGATAGCGGTCCAGGTGGTCCCGCCGGGCCTCGTCGTCGAGCTGGTAGAGCAGACACTGGCCGATCGCGTGGGCATGCCCCGTCTCGCGGAAGTCGGCCCACTCCGCCACGGCGGGGTTGCCGGGGGTGTCGGCGACGCCCATGACGTCGATCTCTCCCTCGCGGTAGACCGCGAAGTACACGGGCACACCGATGGCGTCGCGCCAGTGGGCCAGAGCGTCGCTCAGTATGCCGCGACGTTTCTGCTGAGCCCCGTTGCCACACAGTCGTTCGGTGGCCTCACCGAGGAAGAACAGCCCCTTCTCCCGGCGTAGATAGCCCTCGTGCGTCAGGGTGCGCAGCAGGTGGTACGCCGTGGGGAGGGCGATCCCGACCTCGCGGGCCAGTTGCTTCGCCGGGGCCCCGTGCTCGTGCGCCGCGGCGGACTCCAGCAGGCGCAGTGCCCGCTGCACGGAGCCGATGAGGGTCGTGGGGTGGAGGTCGGCGGTTGTGGTTTCGGCCAGGGCCAAGGGTTACTCCGGAGCGTGTGCGGTCCCGTGCGGGGAGGCCCGGGAGGGAATGTGCGCCACACCGGGGGAGCAACCCCGCGTCGAATTCCGGACTTTAACCGCCTGTCACGGCCACCGGTCGGCCCCGTCGGGGAAGTTCCCCCGCCCGAGGGAACTTCGGCTTCCTGTTACCGCCCACCCTTGCCTGTGCCTCCCGGGGCCCCTTCTACCAGTCGCTGCGCGATGAGGAGCTCGCCATGAACTTCCGCACCACGTAGATCAGTCCGCCGACGATGGCGACGAAGAGCAGCAGCTTGAAGAGCAAACCGACCACGAATCCGACGACAGTCGCGATCATGCCGCCGAACACGACCAGCGCGATGACCGGCACCGCGACCCACTTCACCCACCACGGCATTCCCGCGAAAATCTCCCGCATCGTCCTTGTCCTTGTCTCTCCCAGGCAGTTCTGCGTCCGACGCATCCTGCGCAACTGTGACTTCGTGCTGTCGATGCTAGGGGCCCGGTGAGATCAACAGGGGCCTCGGATCCCTTGTCAACCCCTGATCGTTCCCCTAGGGAACCCCGAGCCGCGGCTCAGCTCTCAGGGGGAGAGAACACCACCAGGACCCGTAGATCCTCGGTGATGTGGTGGAACTTGTGTGCGACGCCGGCCGGGACGTAGACGACGCTGCCGCGCGCCACCTGCGTGGTCTCCATTCCGACCGTGATCGAGGCCCGTCCGCTGACGACGAAGTACACCTCGTCCTGCCGGTGTGGGTTCTGCGGGTCTGGCTGGCCCGCGTTGAGTGCGTAGAGGCCGACCGACATGTTCCTCTCCCGCAGGAACTGCAGGTAGGCACCGTCGTTGGCGGCGCGTTCCGCCTCCAGTTCGTCCAACCGGAATGCCTTCATCAGCCTCGTCCGCCTCGCCTGTATCCGTAGCCGATCTCGTCTGCCACGATCAGACACATGAAGAATTTCCTAGTCAAGACGATCGCCAACGCGGGGGCCCTGGCCGTCGCCGTGTGGGTGCTGGACAAGATCACCCTGACGGGTGACAGCGCCGGCAAGGAGATCGGCACGCTGATCGTCGTCGCGCTGCTGTTCGGTCTGGTGAACTTCCTGGTCAAACCGATCGTGAAGGTCCTCACCTTCCCGTTGTTCGTCCTGACGCTGGGCCTGATAACCCTGGTGGTCAACGCCCTGATGCTGCTGCTCACGTCCTGGCTGGCGGGCGTGCTCGACCTGAGCTTCCACGTCGAGGGCTTCTGGACCGCGGTCGTCGGCGGTCTGATCATCTCCGTCGTCTCCTGGGCGCTGCACGTCGTGCTGCCCGACGAGGACTGAGTGTCCCCGATGTCCTTCCACGTCTGTTTCGTCTGCACCGGCAACATCTGCCGTTCACCGATGGCCGAATCCGTCTTCCGCGCACGGATCGAGGAGGCGGGGCTCGAGAGCCTGGTCGAGGTCGACAGCGCGGGAACCGGAGGCTGGCACGAGGGCGACGGAGCCGACCCGCGCGCCGTCGCCGTCCTGGAGGCGAACGGCTACGGCGGCGCTCACACCGCCCGCCAGTTCCACGCCGAGTGGTTCTCCCGCCTCGACCTGGTGATCGCCCTGGACTCGGGCCATCTGCGCGCCCTGCGCCGCCTTGCCCCCACTCCGGCGGACGCCGACAAGGTCCGGCTGCTGCGCTCCTACGACCCGGCCGCCACCCCGGACCACGACCTCGACGTTCCGGACCCCTATTACGGGGACATGGACGGCTTCGAGGAGTGTCTTGAAATGGTGGAGGCGGCGAGCGACGGCCTGCTCGCCGCGGTACGGGACCAAGTGGAGGGACAGGCGGCATGACGTCCGGGGAATTCGGTGCCAGGGCTGGCGGCGGAAAACGGATCGGCGACGGCACACGCGCTGTGCGGGCCGGGCTTCCGGAACCCGTCAAGCACGAACCGGCCCTCCCCGGCCCTGTCTTCGCCGCCCACTTCCACCTCCCCGGCGAACCCACCGGCGGCTATGCCTACGGGCGCGACGAGAACCCCACCTGGACCCATCTGGAGCGGGCCGTCAGCGAGTTGGAGGCCCCCGGACAGGACGGCGTCGAGACCCTGGCCTTCGCCTCCGGGATGGCCGCCGTCTCGGCCGTCGTCTTCTCCCAATTGCGCGCCGGCGATGCCGTGGTCCTGCCCGGCGACGGATACCAGGCGCTGCCCCTGCTCCGGGAGCAGCTCACCGCTTACGGGATCGAGGTGCGCACCGCGCCGACCGCGGGTGACGCCCAGCTCGAGGTCCTCGACGGCGCCGACCTGCTGTGGATCGAGACCCCGTCGAATCCCGGGCTCGACGTGTGCGACGTTCGACGGCTCGCCGCGGCGGCGCACGCTCAGGGCGCCCTCGTCGCCGTGGACAACACCCTGGCGACTCCGCTCGGCCAGCGGCCCCTCGAACTGGGAGCCGACTTCACCGTCGCCAGCGGTACCAAGATGCTGACCGGGCACGGAGACCTCCTGCTGGGGTACGTCACCGGCCACGACGCCGACCGGATGGCCGCTGTCCGGCGCTGGCGCAAGATCGCCGGGGCGATCCCGGGTCCCATGGAAGCCTGGCTCGCGCACCGCTCGCTGGCCACCCTCCAGCTGCGCGCCGACCGGCAGACCGCCAACGCCCTGGCGCTCGCCGAGGCCCTGCGTGACCGGCCCGACGTCGTGACCGCGGTGCGCTATCCGGGGCTGCACGGCGACCCGTCGTACGAGATCGCTTCGAAGCAGATGGAGCGTTACGGGTGCGTGGTGTCGTTCTCGTTGCCCGCACGCGCGCGTGCCGAGCGTTTTCTCGACGCGCTGCGGCTGGTGGACGACGCGACGAGTTTCGGCGGGGTGCGATCCACCGCCGAACGACGTCGCCGGTGGGGCGGGGACGCGGTGCCGGAGGGCTTCATCCGGCTCTCGGCCGGGATCGAGGACCCGCAGGACCTCGTGGCGGATGTCCTGCGTGCGCTGGACGAATCGGCTCAGGTGACGGATTCCTGAGCACCGGCGGCGTCTGGCGAGGCCGACGGGCTGTCAGCGGCAGGAAGCGGGACCGACGCCGCAGCGTGTGGCGGACGGTCCGAGCCTCCCCCCTCGTGGCTCGGACCGTCCCGGTTCCGCGCGCGAAGAACCGCCCGTACAAGGCTAGTTGACTCTGTGTCAGTGTCCAATCACAGTAGCGACAGAGACCTATCGACTTATTTATAGTTGGGCGCGGTCGCGGGGGCCGGAGGGACGGGGAAGGGATCAGGCACCATGGATCTGGCCTTGCTGCGCACGTTCGTGACCGTGCACCGGGCCGGCTCCTTCACGCGTGCCGCCGCGTTGCTTGGCCTCTCACAACCCGCGGTCACCTCGCAGATCCGCACCCTGGAGCGGCAACTCGGTCGGCCGCTGTTCCTGCGCCAGGCCCGCGGGGTGACTCCGACGTCGATCGGCGACGAACTCGCTCACAAGGCCGCGCCGCATCTCGACGCCTTGGTGGAGATCGCCGAGACCGGGATCGACGACGACTCCTTCTTACGCACCCTGCACCTCGCCGGGCCGCCTGAGTTCACCGCCGAACGCGCCGTGCCCGCACTCACCTCGCTCACTGGCGACGACGGTCAGGGGTTCGCCCTGCGCGCCTCCTTCGGAAACGCCGAGGAAACCCTCGAGGGACTCGCCGCGGGGCACCATGATCTGGCCATCACCACAGCCCAGCCACGTGGCGCACTGCTCACGGCGACTGCGCTCTGCGACGAAGAGCACGTCCTGGTGGCCGCCCCGCGTTGGGTCGCCCGCCTCGGCTCCACAAAGCTGCGCCGCAAGGGCGCCCAGGCTCTGAAGGACCTGCCGGTGGTCGAGGTCCATGAGTCATTGCCGTTCGTCTCCCGCTACTGGGCCACCGTCTTCGACTCCCGTCCATCCGCCTCGGGCACCGTCATCGTGCCGGATCTTCGTGCGGTCCTCGCCTGCGCCGTCAAAGGGGCCGGGCTGGCCGTACTGCCCCGCTATCTGTGCGCGCCCGCGCTGGAGCGCGGCGAGGTCGCGGAACTGCTGGATCCCCCCGTTCCGCCGCTTCGCACTTACTTCCTGGTGGTGCGCACGGGCACACTGGCCATGCCACATATCGCGCGGGCGCACGAATGGCTGCTGCGCGCCGCCGTCACCTGGAGTTGACCGGCGCCCCCGCGAGTGTTCGCGATGTTTCACGTGGAACCAGGAAGGCCACATTTCTCCCATGACCGTCCGACCCGTGGTCAAGCGCACCGCACGCGCAATCCTGCTCGATGGCGACGATCTGATCCTGATCAAACGGACGAAGCCCGGCGTCGATCCCTACTGGGTCACTCCTGGAGGCGGGGTCGAACCGGACGACGCGACCGTCGTCGACGCACTCCACCGTGAAGTGCACGAGGAACTCGGTGCCAAGATCGTCGATGTCGTCCCCTGTTTCGTCGACACGGTCGAGCACATCGGTGAGGACGGCGGAGCGACCGGTGTGAAGGTGCAGCACTTCTTCGTCTGCCGCCTGGAGTCCATCGACACGGCGCTGCGCCACGGCCCGGAGGTCGAGGAACCGTCCGGCGAGTACGAGATAGTGCGGGTGCCGTTCACCCGGGTCGGAATCGCCTCGGTCCATCTGGTGCCCCTGTCGCTTCGGCACTATCTCGACGGCAACATCGAGGGCGTAAGGGCGCTGCACGCCCCCGACCTGGGATGAGGCTCTGAACGCGCGGCTAGGGCTCCAGCCCGACCAGTTCCTCCACCGCGTCATGGCGAATCCGCTGCGGCGCGACGCCCGCCTCCCGCAGGGCCGTCACCCCGTTGCGGATCATGCCGGGCGGGCCGGAGAGATAGGCGTCGTACTCGTGCCACGGCCCGTACTGCCGCACGGCATCCGGGAGCTGGAGATGGGCCTGCTGGTCGACGACCGGGCGTACAGCGAGCCACGAGTGGCTCTGCTGGAGCCGGAGCATGGTGTCGATGTCATACAGGTCGACGTCGGTGCGGGCGCCGTAGAAGACCTCCACGGGGCGCCTCGTCCCGTGCTCGGCGATGTCCTCGACGAGTGCCTTGATGGGCGCTATCCCGGTGCCGCCGCCCAGGCAGAGCAGTCCGCTGCCGCTGTTGTGGTCCACGGTCATCGAGCCGCCCGGCGGGCCGAGCCGGATGACGTCGCCGGGGCGGGCCCGGTGCACCAGCGCGTTGGAGACCCAGCCCGCCGGGATCGCCTTGACGTGGAACGACAGCAGCCCGTCGGAACGGGGTGCGGCGGCGAAGGAGTAGTGCCGCCATATGCGCGGCCACCAGGGCGTCTCCAGGCTGGTGTACTGACCGGCGAGGAAGGGGTACGGCTGATCGGGGCGGACGGAGATGATCGCGACGTCAGGGGTTCTCAGCTCGTGCGAGACGACTTCGGCGTGCCACCAGGCAGGGGCAGTCAGCTCATCCTCTGCCGCTGAGTCGATCATCACCTGCGAGATCGTCGTGTACGCCCGGACCCACGCGGCTTCCGTTTCCTCGTCCCACACCGCCGACGCATATCTGCTCAGGGCTCCGATCAGGCACTCACCGACGGCCGGGTAGTGCTCGGCCCGGGTCCCGTACTTGCGATGACCTCGGCCGAGGTTCTTCAGATAGGCGACGAGCACCTCGGTGTTGTCGATGTGCTCGGACGCTGTCATCAGTGCCTTGAGGAGCCGGTCGCGCTGGGTGTCCATGGCGGCCGGGAACAGTGATCGCAGATCCGGGTGGCGCACGAAGAGAAGGGCGTAGAAGTACGAGGTGACCTTGTCGGCGACGGGACCGATCTCGGCCATGGTTCGGCGGATGAGGATGGCATCCGGAGAAGCGTCCACCGTGCTCTCGAAGCCTGGGGCCGAATCGGGGTAGGGCGCGGTTCCGGAGGCTGGGTCCGCAGGCTCGGTCTGCGCCTGTGTACCGGGCTGTCCGGCGCCGTCGTCAGGCCGTGAGGTGGGTGCCGGCACGGTCTGTGTCTCTGCGGCCTGCATGGGCGTGGGCGTGGGCGCCGCGGACACGGGCCCCGAGTGCCAGGCGTGTCCGGACGCCGCAGACATAGGGCCCGAGTGCCAGGCGTGCCCCCCCGACGCCGCGGATACGGACAGCGACTCGGAGGTCTGCTGCGGGGCCTGTTCCTGGGCTGCCAGGGACGGAGCCAGGGGCTGCTGAGGCTCGGCCAGGGGCGAGTCGGCCCGTGCCGGACCGCTTTGGAAGGGGGATGGCTGTGGGGAGGGCGCCTCGGGCGCAGGCGCCGGGCGTGGCGTCTCAGGTGCTGGGCGGGACGGCTCGGCCGGCTCCGTGGCGGGATCGGCCGTCGGCGGTATTCGCTGCGTCGCACCGCTGTCTTTGGAGGCGGGCCGACCCACCGGACGCATGGAAGCCAGCCGGTTGCCCTCCGCCGTCTCCTGGCCCCCGCCCGTCGGCGTGTCCGGCTGTTTGCGCGGCTTGAACCAGCCGCTCCCGCCGTTACCGCCGGAACTGCCGTTGTCGGCCGACGCGGTGGTCGGAGCGTCCATGTTGTGCCTCGCCTCGAACATCTTTCGGTCGGTCTGCGCACTTTCGCTCGGAAGGTGCCTGCTTACCCTGAGGACGGCTGGCTTCCCGCGTATGTTCCTGTGGCCGATGCGGCCATATTGAACCCTGTATTCCCGCCCCCTACGGACAAGTAGGACGGGAATGTGACATTGGCCGCAGTGCACTCACCGGAGCATCCCACCCTGGCCGAGGCACGGACGGCATAACGGGAAGTACCGGTCGTCGATCTCTCCGTCCCGTTAGGCTGCAACAACGCGTGCTCCGCATCGAGGAGTGGGGTGCACCACGCCGGACACGAACCGGAGTCGACCCTACCGGCAGGCGCCTGACACACAAGTCCCCCCTCCTCGACCGAGAATTGGCAGCGCCGCCCCGGCAATTCCTTCAATTCCTGGACATGACCCGGTAGTCGCCCCTTCTCCATGGAGAACCGCGTGTTTCACGTGAAACGCCGCTTCAGCCTCAGCGCCTGCAGCACTCCCACAAGGTGGCTAAAAGCTCATAGGTCTCACAGCAAAGCGCTGGACGCCAAGGCGCTCGGTCGGACAGCCTGACCTGCGTGTCGACACCCTCTCTCGCAGCTCTGCCCATCCGCCGACTGACGCCACGCGATCTCAGCGCGTGCGCCGATCTCTCTCAGAACCGGGGCTGGCCCCGTGAAGAGCACAAGTGGGGGCTGCTCCTCGCGGCCGGAAAGGGCTATGGCATCGACGACCCCGCCGGCGGACTGGTGGCCGCCTGCACCCTGACCTCGTATGGCTCCCCCGAGCGGCCGGAACTGGGTGCCATCGGCATGGTGCTGGTCGCCGAACGTCATGCCCGGCGGGGCGTCGGTCGCCGCCTCATGCGGCACGTCATCGGGGAAATGGGCACGACACCCCTGACCCTGCATGCGACACCGAACGGGCGACCGCTCTACGAGGAACTGGGATTCAAGGTCATCGGTCATGCGGAGATGGTCCGCGGACACTTCAAGCCCCGAGGGCGGAAACCAGAGGTCGCCACCCGCCCGGCCACGGCCGAGGACCTGCAAGCGATTCTCCGGCTCGACACGGAGGTCTTCGGCACCGACCGCACCCACATGATCACGCGGCTGCCCGCCTTCGCCGATCAACTACGGGTCGCCGAGAATGACGGCCAGGTCATCGGATACGCGGCTGCCTGGCCCAATATGACCAACCAAGTCGTTGGCCCACTGATCGCTCGTGACACGGAGGCAGCCAAAGCCCTCATCGTTTCGCTCGCCGCCCACACCGACCGTCTGATGCGCACCGACATCGACGTCCGGCACGAGGAATTGCTGGCGTGGGTGAAGGAGCACGGGCTGGCTTACGAGAGCGGCAACGCGGTGATGACGTATGGAATTGCCGAACTGCCGGGTGACTGGACCCGCCGCTTCGCGCCCCTGACGGTGGCGGCGGGCTGAGGCCGGTCATACGAGGTCGGCAGCCTCACGTGGTGAGTCGTGCAGGTGGCCTGGATAGGGTCCAGTCATGGGAGATCTTGAAATACGAGCCGCTGCTCCGGACGACCTACCCGCCATCGTGGAGATGCTGGCGGACGACCCCCTCGGCGCCCAGCGTGAATCCCCAGATGACCTCACTCCCTACCGAGGGGCCTTGGAACGGCTGGCCGACGACCCGAACCAGCACCTGGTTGTCGCCGTCCGCGAAGGGCGAGTGGTGGGCACACTGCAGCTCACGATCATCCCAGGACTCTCCCGCCGCGGCGCCACACGCTCGATCATCGAGGGAGTTCGTGTCCACGCGGATGAAAGGGGCAGCGGACTCGGCACTCTCTTCATCGAATGGGCGATTGACGAGTCCCGGCGTCAGGGTTGCCAACTCGTGCAGTTGACTTCCGACGCCACCCGGACCGACGCCCATCGTTTCTACGAGCGTCTCGGATTCGTGGCCTCGCATGTGGGCTTCAAACTGCAACTTTGAGCACATGTTGCACCCGCTGGCTGGCCCTGTTTCACGTGAAACAGGGCCAGCCCATGCTGCCTCTCAGCGAAGACCGCGCCAGCCCTCCGGGTCCACCCCGCCCGGCACCGGAGCCGCCTCCTCGTACGGCTGGCGCGTGAAGACGAACGACCCGAGGTCCAGGTGGCTCACCGAACCGTCGGGGCGCCGTACGGCCCGCAGAAGCTCGCCCGCGTAGTAACCGTCGAGTCCGGTCCAGGTCCCGTCCTGGTTCGCCCGGAACCGCGAGCGACGTCCGATTCCCGACAACGGCTCGAGGGAGACACCCTCGTCGGCGATCAGCCGTAGGGCCAGGGGCTGAGTCCCCCAATACCAGGGCCCCGTCAACTCCAGGACCTGGTGATCGATTTCGGGCAGCGGTTGCCACGGCTCCGGGATCCGTGGCTCGGCCTCCGCCACGATCCGTACGAGATCGGCGGCCACCGAGAAGACCGGTGGGCCAGAGGTGCAGTTGGCCAGGACGACAGCTGCCACATCATCCGCGACACCGATCACCAGACCCGCGACATAGCCCGGCAGAGAACCGGAGTGGCCGACCAGCGAGCGGCCTTCCCGCTCAAGAATCTGCAGCCCGAGTCCGTAAGACTCCCCTGCCGCTACGGACGGCGCCGCAGGCGTACGCATCTCCCGAACGGACTCCTCGCTCAGCACCCGCTCGTCCCCCTCAGCCAGGAAGGTGGCGAAGCGTGCCAAGTCAGCGGTGGTGGACCACAGTTGCCCCGCCGGCGCCATGCGCCCCAAGTGCTCGGTGGGCTCCGGCATCATCACGTCCGCCCACGGATGGACGGCCCATCCCCCCGCGTGCGGCATCATCGGTCGCGCGCTCGTACGGTGTAGTTCCAGCGGTTCCAGCACCTCGCGTCTGAGCACTTCCTCCCACGCGGAGCCACGCACCTCCTCGACGAGCGCACCGAGCAGGGTGTAACCGGGGTTCGAGTAGTGGTGCCGGCGTCCGAGAGGATGCCGGAAGGGTTGCCGGCCCAGCACATCGGCGAGCTCGGGGCGAAGTGATCCGGGTGTGCGTTCCCACCAGGGCGAGGGCGCCTCGGCCGCCAACCCGCTTGTATGGGCCAGCAGTTCGGCGACGGTGGCCTCCCCCGCACCTGTTCCCGGCAGATGTTTCTCCAGGGGGTCACCGAGGTCCAGTGCGCCCTCATCACGCAGCCGCAGCACCAGGACGGCGGTGAAGGTCTTGGTGATCGACCCGATCCGGTACTGCACGTTCTCGTCCGGGGCGTGTCCGTCCACCGAACTGCGCGCCCCGGTCCACACCGTTTTCCCGCCCCGCACCACGGCGGCGACCAGCGACGGCGCCCGGCCCTCGGCCTGAGCGGTGGCGATCCGGTGCAGCAAGGCACGGCGCGTGGTGGGGAGCAGCTCTTGATGAGGTGTCGTCATGGGCCTAGTCCACCCGGCGGGAAGGCCCACGTCGAGCCCATGGCTTCTCACTCTCAGGATGAGTCTCCGTAGCGGGTGGCCATCGCGGCGGCGCGGTTGCGTAGGGAGGCGCGCAACGACTGCGGGGCCAGGGCTTCCGCGTCCGTGCTGAGCTGCCACAGCGCCCATTCGGCGTGTCGTGAATCTTGGAAGGTCACCTCCAGCCGCAGCCAGCCGTCTGCGTCGGGTACTTCTGCGCGGACGGCCAGCGCGGTGTCCAGCAGGTCCTCCCGCCGCGCCGGGTTCACCCGTACCAGCACGGTGATGTGGTCGCCGTCGGAGAGAAACTGCGCGGAGCGTTCCCGCCAGATCCGGTCCAGATCGACCTGGTTCGGTCGCTGTGCCGTTTCGGGGAGTTCCTCGGCGGCCAACACCCGCGACAGCCGGTAGGTGCGGTCCGCGCCAGATCTCGTGGCCAGCAAGTAGCCCCGGTCGCGGACGGTGACCAGGCCGATCGGGTCGACCGTGCGCCACCTTGGTGTCTGGCCTGTGGCCGCGTAGTGGATGCGCAGCTTGTGTCCGGCGAGCACGGCGCGCCGGACCTCGATCATTGTGGTGCCGGGCACCTCCTCGGTGACCAGCCGACGTGAGAGCAGGTCGGTCTCCGGGTCGACGAGAAATCGCTGGGCCGCGTCGCTCGCGGTGGCCCGGTGACTTTCGGGCAGCGCGTCGACCACCTTCCGCATGGCCGAAGCGAGCGCCGAGCCGAGGCCGAATACCTGCTCGCCGCGCCCCGATCCGGCGGTCAGCAAGGCGAGGGCCTCGTCGTGGTTCAGACCGGTGAGCTCGGTCCGGAAACCGGGCGACAACGCGAAACCGCCGTGTCGGCCGCGTTCGGCGTAGACCGGGACGCCGGCCGAGGACAGCGCCTCGATGTCGCGCAGCACGGTGCGGGTGGACACCTCCAGCTCGCGGGCGAGCGTGTCCGCAGTCAGCCGACCACGCTGACGCAGCAGCAGCACCAGCGAAACCAGCCGGTCGGCGCGCATACGAGAATCTTATCGAAATACATGACTAAGGATGTCGTGATTCTTTGCGAGGCTCGTCAACACCACTTCGAGGGCGTCGAGTTGACGGCTACCGAGCCGACGGACGTGCGTACTCCCAATACCGAATGGAGCTGACGTGGCAATGGAACGAACGGCGGTCAACCCGGTGACGTGGTCTGTGGAGATGGGATTCAACCAGGGTGAGGTCGTCTCCGGGCACACCCGGACCCTGTACATCTCGGGGCAGACCGCGATGAGCGGGGATGGCAAGCCCCAGCATGACGGTGACATGGCGGCGCAGTTAGCGCTGAGCATCGACAACCTGGAGGCCGTGCTCGGCGAGGCCGGCATGTCTCTCGCGAACCTAGTCCGACTCAACGTCTACACAACCGACGTCGATCTGCTTTTCCAGCACTACGGCGTGCTGGCGGCGCGGTTGGGGGCCGCCGGGGTGGCACCGACCACCACGGTGCTCGGGGTGACGCGGCTGGCGATCCCAGGCCAGATGGTCGAGCTTGAGGGGACCGCTGTCGCGTGACATGGCCTCGCCGCATCTGCTTCCGGTGTGGATCCCCGGGTTGGCTCACGCACCTCGGTGAAGTTGCGTCATCTCAACGCGTCAGCGCCGACCTTGCGCTATGGCCGGTCCGGTCATTCGGCCGGCGCGTCACCTTGAGATGCGGGCTTCGATGCCGTCGAGCAGGAAGTCGAGGCCGATCCGGAAGGTGTGGTCGGCGTCCAGGTGAGCGGCATCGCGCACCACCGTGGCCAGGGCGGGAAATCGGCCGGTGGCGAAGGTTCGCTCCAGATAGGGCCCGAGTGAGGCCTGCCAACGCTTCTCGTCCATCCCGGTGGCCCGCTCGGCACGCCGCTCGGCGATCTCCCGACGCACCGCGCCGATCACGTACGCGTTGACTGCGGCGACCATCGGCATGATGGCGTCCAGGTCGACGTCGCCCAGTGCGGCCACCACGGTCTCCCCACTGGCCAGCGCGTGCGGCCCGAGCTGGGGTCGGCCACCCAGTAGATCGGCGAGCCATTCGTGCTCGTGAGCGGCGTGCCGAGTGGCTTCGGCAAGAGACCGGAGTACCTCCCGCCAGCTGTTTCCGACCGGCCGGATCTCGGCGTGGGCGGCGTCGACCATGAGGTCGAGCAACTCCTCCTTGCTGGCGATGTAGCCGTACAGCCGCATCGGACGGACGTCCAGCACGGTGGCGACCTTGCGCAGCGACACCGCATCCAGGCCATCCGCGTCGGCGAGCTGGATCGCCGCTCGCACGATCCGTTCCCGGCTCAACGGGGCCGGCACGGGTCGATTCAGTGGCTCCGGCCTCTCCCACACCAACATGCCGCTAACGGTACAACGCATCGGTCGATACATCACATCGTTCCGATACAGTGTATCGACCAGTACGGCGTATCGAAGGAGAGGCAACTAATGACCATCGCCATCGTCGGAGCCGGCTTGGGTGGCTTGGCCCTTGCCCGGGTGCTGCACGTGAAGGGCATCGACGCCGTCGTGTATGAACGTGAATCGTCACGTGGCGCGCGCGGTCAGGGCGGCATGCTCGACATCCACTCCGGCCAGCGGGCGCTGCGCGAGGCCGGTCTCATCGACCAGTTCTTTGCGATTGCCCGTGGTGAAGGCCAGGACATGCGTCTTCTCGAGCCGGATGGCACCCTGCTGCTCCACGAGGACACGCCCGACGACGCCCCGCTCGAGCGACCCGAGGTCGACCGCGCCGATCTACGCAACCTGCTGCTGGACTCCCTCCCCGAAGACATTGTGCGCTGGGGGCGCGCGTTCGAATCCGCCGACAATGGCCTCCTGCGCTTCGCCGACGGCAGCAGTGCGACGTATGACCTGCTGGTCGGCGCGGACGGCGCGCACTCCCGCGTCCGCGCGCTTCTCACCGACGCCCGCCCAGCGCATATCGGCCAGAACGTCGTCGAGGTCGGCATTCCCGACATCGACCGCACGCACCCCCACCTCGCGGAGATGGTCGGGCGCGGCAACTACTGGGTGCTCGGCAACGGACTGTCCCTGGCGGCGCAGCGCAACGGCGACGGCCGCGTTCGCATCGGCCTCAGCTTCTACAACACCGCCGAGGACTGGTTCGCTACCAGCGGGATCCCGTTCGACGACCCGGCCGCCGCCCGGGCGCGGCTGATCGAACTGCTCCCCGGCTGGGACTCACGGTTCACCGCGCTGATCGCGGCCTGCGACGACACGGTCGTCCCGCGGTCGATCACCACTCTGCCGGTCGGCCTGACCTGGCCGTCGACGCCAGGCGTCACGCTGCTCGGGGATGCCGCGCACCTGATGCCGCCGGTGGGAGAGGGCGCCAACATGGCGCTGCTCGACGGCGCCCTGCTCGGTCTCGCGCTGGCCGCGGACCCGGACGACTTTCCCACCGCCGTCAAAGAATACGAACGCGAGATGTTCGAACGCACCAGCGCTGCCGCCCGGATGTCCGCGGACATGCAGGAATTGCTGACGTCGCCGGACGCCGCCCAGAAAATGCTCGCGTTCTTCCAACCTGGCTGAAGGTAACCAAATACGACCAGGAAACCGGTCGTCCAGCCACCGCGATCATGACCTCCAGCGCGGTCTCCACCCATCGGTCATCGGCCCTGCAGAAGGGCCGCGTCTCGGCACTCGCCGCCTGGGCGACTGCGGCGACGCGTTTCCCGCCGCGGGTCAGCTTCACCGTCAGGGCAGCAGGACGACCTTGCCGAGGTTGGCACGGGCTTCGATGATCTCGTGCGCTCGTGCTGCATCAGCCAGCGGAATTCGGGCGTGAACAGCCGGCTGCAACTGCCCGGACAGGGTCAGCTTCCACAGTTCCTCGCCATGCTGGTCATAGAGCTCACGCTGAGTGTTGGCAAACCTCGCCATGGTGAGCCCGGTGATGGTTTTCGATCCTGCCAGGAGGTCGAAGGCGGGAACGGTACCGCCGCCCGAGTTGAACGAGTTGAAGAAGACGAGTCGCCCCCGCCGGGCGCAAGAGCGGAGACGGCGCGTGGGAGTAGATCTCCGCCGACCCCGTCCAGGACGACCTCGACCGGCGCCCCCCAGTGCTTGCTGTCGTAGGTCACAATCTCGTCGGCGCCGAGACCGCGGAGGAACTCCGCCTTGGTGTGCGAGCTCACGGCCGCGACGACCCGTTCAATGCCCTGAAGCTTGGCCAGTTGGACCGCGAGATGCCCCACTCCGCTCGCGGCGCCCGTGATGAGGACCGACTCGCTCACAAAGGGGCGGGCCGTGGCGAGGGCGACGAGGGCGACGTGTCCACTGCGCACGAGCGCCACGGCCTGGATGGCGCTCGCTCCGTCCGGTATGCGGCTCGCCATTAAGGGGTCCTTTCACTATGAGCGTCCGATCAGGTCGCGTGGTCTGGTGCCGTGCATCGCAAGGCGCCGGAAGGTCCTCGTAGCGGAGCTACCAGGGCCTTTTGGCAACGCGGCGAGGCGCGGTGCCAGACCACGCGACCCGGGCGGGCATAGTGAAAGGACCCCTAAGCCGGGGGCGATTGCCAGTTCGGAATACGAGCCGCAGCGGAAAGTGAGCGACGTGATGCGGTCGCCGACCTCGAAACCCGTCACGTCCGAACCGAGTGCGATCACCGTTCCGGCGGCCTCACCCCCAAGGACTCCCAGTAGCGGCGTCGTGCCGTCTTCGCCGCGAACCTTGCGCACGGAGGGGAGGGTCACGCCGATGGCTTCCGTGCGGACCAGTAGTTCCCCCGGGCCGGGCTTGGGGGCCTCCGCGTCTTCGACGCGAAGCACTTCCGGACCGCCGTACTCATAGAAACGAACCCGCCGCATGCACACCTCCAGATCATTGGGATGCCCAACGATAAAGAAAAGATCGTAGGGAGCCCCAATGATTTTCTGGTTAGTCTGGCCCCATGTCCGAGACCACCCGCGCTCCCGCCCGTATTCGCTCCCTCCCCAGCTGGCTCCTGGGCCGTGCCGCAGCTCGGGGGCACCGACTCGTCGCCGAAGCCCTCGCTCAGGTGGGCATGCGGATGATGCACCATGCCGTCCTGTCGGCCGTCGCCGAAGTGGGACCCGTATCGCAGGCCGAGCTGGGCCGCCGCCTGAGCATCGATCCCAAGGACATGGTCGCGATCCTCAACGACCTCCAGAACGACGGCCTCGTGACCCGCGCGCCGGATGCCAAGGACCGCCGCAAGAACGCCGTCGCCCTTTCGCCGAGCGGGAAACGTCGCCTGATTCAGACCGAGAGACTGGGCCGTGAGGCGAACGATGAGCTGACCGCTGCTTTGACGCCTGCCGAGCGGACCCAGCTCATGGGTCTCCTCGTGCGCATAGTCCAGCCGGAAGAGACCTGCGCTGAAACCGGCTCAGGTAGCGAATAGCAGCTCGTCACGCATGCCGGACCAGCGAGGCAGCCGTCCCACCCTCACGAAGGCGGCAGAAGTGCCACCGATGTGCCATCGAGTCTGAGAGTGTGCCGCGAACTTGAGACTCAACACCTGAGGCGCTCAGGTCTGCGCCATGTCCACGAACCTGGAGTAGTGGCCCTGGAAGGCGACCGTGATCGTGGCCGTCGGTCCATTACGGTGCTTTGCCACAATCAGGTCGGCCTCGCCCGCACGGGGCGACTCCTTCTCGTAGGCGTCCTCGCGGTGCAACAGGATGACCATGTCGGCGTCCTGCTCGATGGAGCCGGACTCACGCAGGTCGGAGACCATGGGCTTCTTGTCCGTGCGCTGTTCGGGGCCACGGTTGAGCTGGGAGAGCGCGATCACGGGGATCTCCAGCTCCTTGGCCAGCAGCTTGAGGTTTCGCGACATGTCCGAAACCTCCTGCTGACGGCTTTCGGCACGCTTGGAGCCGCCGGACTGCATCAGCTGGAGGTAGTCGATGACGACCAGCTTGAGGTCGTTGCGCTGCTTCAGCCGACGGCACTTGGCGCGGATCTCCATCATCGACAGGTTCGGGGAGTCGTCGATGTAGAGCGGGGCCGCCGATACGTCCGGCATACGACGGGCCAGCCGCGTCCAGTCGTCATCGGTCATCGTGCCCGACCGCATGTGGTGCAGGGCCACCCGGGCCTCGGCCGACAACAGACGCATGGCGATCTCGTTGCGCCCCATCTCCAGCGAGAAGATGACGCTCGGCAGATTGTTCTTGATCGAAGCTGCTCGCGCGAAGTCCAGCGCAAGCGTGGACTTGCCCATGGCGGGGCGGGCCGCGATCACGATCATCTGTCCGGGGTGCAGACCGTTGGTGAGCGAGTCGAAGTCGGTGAAGCCCGTGGGGACACCGGTCATCTCGCCGCTGCGCGAACCGATCGCCTCGATTTCGTCGAGTGCGCCCTCCATGATGTCGCCGAGCGGGAGGTAGTCCTCGCTGGTGCGCTGCTCGGTGACGGCGTAGATCTCGGCCTGGGCGCTGTTGACGATCTCGTCCACGTCTCCGTCGGCCGCGTATCCCATCTGTGTGATGCGCGTACCGGCCTCCACCAGCCGGCGCAGAACAGCGCGCTCGTGGACGATCTCCGCGTAGTACTCGGCGTTGGCGGCGGTGGGGACCGTCTGGACCAGAGTGTGCAGATACGAGGCGCCACCGACCTTGGTGATCTCACCACGCTTGGTCAGCTCCGCCGCGACCGTGATCGGATCGGCGGGCTCGCCCTTGGCGTAGAGGTCCAGGATCGCCGTGAAGATGGTCTCGTGGGCCGGACGATAGAAGTCGTGGCCCTTGATGACCTCGACGACATCGGCGATCGCGTCCTTGGAAAGCAGCATTCCGCCGAGGACTGACTGCTCGGCGTCGAGGTCCTGGGGCGGTACGCGCTCGAAGGAGGGACCGCCACCGTCCCACGAGTCGGTGTCCCGGCCCCGTTCGTGCTGCTCGTCCCGGCCCCGGCCACCGTCACGGTGCCGGCGGGAGGGGGGCAGACGATCGCCGGGTCCGCTGTCGGCCCACGGATCGTCCAAGGGCTCGGAAATGCTCACCGGACCACCTCCTCCCGTCCGCCGTGCGGACTTCGCCGTGCCCCTCATTCCTACGGCACGACACTGACAAATAAGACGCCCGACTCCGGTTCTTGCGCGTCGGTTTTGCGAGGTTTCCGAGGGCGGAGGAGGGACGGACGCCGGTCTACGTTAGGCCCGCAGGCACCGTCAGCCAATCTGGTTATCCACAGGCCATGTGGACGACGGCCCCGATGCTGTGGAGAACTCCGCGAAACCTGTGCACGACCCGGTGGACAGGGCTGTGAACAAGCTTCACCCCATCCAATAAGAACCTCCCTGACTTGCGTGTTCACCTTCCACTGGCTGTGTAGAAGAAAAACTTTCCCGGTCGGATCAAGATCACCGCAAGCCGTGTACGACGACCCACCGAACAAGAAGCCATGTAATAGACGCAGGCACATTGCATCTCTTACCTGTGGACGATTAGATTGGTGCACATGACACAGGCTCCAGCAGCGCCCCAAGCTGTCCGGCGTCGGCACGATCGAGAGATCGTCGCGCTGGCCGTCCCTGCTTTCGGCGCACTCGTCGCCGAGCCTCTCTTCGTGATGGTCGACAGCGCCATCGTCGGCCACCTCGGCACCGCCCAGCTCGCCGGCTTCGGCGTCGCGACGGCACTCCTCACCACCGCAGTCAGCGTCTTCGTCTTCCTCGCCTACGCCACTACGGCCGCTGTCGCCCGCCGCGTCGGTGCCGGCGATCTACCGGCCGCCATCCGACAAGGCATGGACGGCATATGGCTGGCGCTCCTGCTCGGCGCCGCCGTCGTCGTCGTCGTGCTGCCCACAGCTCCATACCTCGTGGAGCTCTTCGGCGCCTCGGACACCGCCGCCCCCTACGCGATCACCTATCTGCGGATCTCCGCTCTGGGTATTCCGGCCATGCTCGTCGTGCTTGCCGCCACAGGAGTACTGCGCGGGCTCCAGGACACCAAAACCCCTCTCTACGTCGCGATAGCCGGCTTCGTCGCCAACGCGGCACTCAACGCGATCCTCGTCTACGGTGCCGATTTCGGGATCGCCGGCTCCGCCTGGGGCACCGCCCTCGCGCAATGCGGCATGGCCGCCGCCTATCTCTTCGTCGTCGTCCGCGGAGCTCGTCGGCACGGCGCATCGCTGCGGCCGGACTCGGCCGGAATACGGGCCTGCGCCCAGGCCGGTGCGCCCTTGCTCGTGCGCACACTCTCCCTGAGGGCGATCCTGATGATCGCCACCGCAGTGGCCGCCCGCCTCGGCGACGAGGACATCGCCGCGCACCAGATCATCCTGACGCTCTGGAGTCTGCTCGCCTTCGCGCTCGACGCCATCGCCATCGCCGGACAGGCCATCATCGGACGCTACCTCGGAGCCGGCGATACCCAAGGCGCTCGCGACGTCTGCCGTCGCATGGTGCAGTGGGGAATCGCCGCCGGTGTGGTGTTCGGACTCCTGGTGATCATTGCGCGCCCCCTCTTCCTGCCGGTCTTCACCAGTGACCAGACCGTGCGTGACGCCGCCCTGCCCGCGCTCGTCGTAGTAGCCCTCAGCCAGCCCATCAACGGTGTTGTATTCGTGCTCGACGGAGTACTGATGGGCGCAGGAGATGGTCCTTATCTGGCCCGCGCCATGCTGTTGACTCTGGCGGTCTTCGCGCCCCTGGCTCTGCTCGTCCCCACACTCGGAGGCGGTCTGACAGCCCTCTGGGTGGCAATGACGCTGATGATGGCCGTACGGATGCTGACCCTCTGGCTGCGCACTCGTTCGGGCCGCTGGCTGGTGACGGGCGCGACGCGTTGAGCCCGGCTGCCCGAAAGCACGTTTCACGTGAAACGCCACTCCAACACCTCTTGTTTCACGTGAAACATCGCATGACCACCAAGCAGTGTGGGGCCGCACCCTGAGAGGTGCGGCCCCACATACTGCTCACGCGAGCGCAGCGCTTAGGCCGCGACGACCTCGATGCTGACCTTGGCGGCCACCTCGGGGTGCAGACGCACGGACGTCTCGTGGGCGCCCAGCGTCTTGATCGGCGTGCCCAGCTCGATGCGACGCTTGTCGACCTCGGGGCCACCGGAAGCCTTGATCGCAGAGGCGACGTCGGCTGGGGTGACGGAACCGAAGAGACGACCGGCGTTGCCCGAACGGACGGCCAGACGGACCTTCACACCCTCGAGCTGGGCCTTGATCTGGTTGGCCTGCTCGATGGTCTGGATCTCGTGGATCTTGCGAGCACGACGGATCTGCTCGACGTCCTTCTCGCCACCCTTGGTCCAGCGGATCGCGAACTTCCGCGGGATCAGGTAGTTGCGCGCGTAGCCGTCCTTGACGTCGACGACATCGCCCGCGGCGCCGAGGCCGGAGACCTCGTGGGTGAGGATGATCTTCATCTGTCAGTCACCCTTCCCTTATCGCGCGGTGGAGGTGTAGGGCAGCAGCGCCATCTCACGGCTGTTCTTGACGGCCGTGGCGACATCACGCTGGTGCTGCGTGCAGTTGCCGGTCACGCGGCGGGCACGGATCTTGCCACGGTCGGAAATGAACTTCCGCAGCATGTTCGTGTCCTTGTAGTCCACGTACGTGACCTTGTCCTTGCAGAACGCGCAGACCTTCTTCTTAGGCTTGCGCACAGGCGGCTTCGCCATGGTGTTTCTCCTGTGTGATCAAGAAGTTTGGGTACGACCCGCCCTCGGCCCGGAGGCCTAGAAGGGGGGCTCGTCCGAATAGCCGCCGCCACCGCCGGAGCCTCCGCCCCAGCCGCCGCCACCGCCCTGGCCGCCACCGCCCTGGCCGCCACCGGCGGGAGCGCCGGTCGCCCACGGGTCGTCAGCGGGAGCGCCGCCGCCCTGCTGGCCGCCACCGGGGCCGCCGCCCCAGCCACCGCCCTGCTGGCCGCCACCGCCACCGCCGCCGTAACCGCCCTGGCCGCCTCGGCCGGCGGTCTTGGTGACCTTCGCCGTGGCGTTGCGCAGGCTCGCGCCGACCTCGTCGACGTCGAGCTCGTAGACCGTGCGCTTGACGCCCTCACGGTCCTCGTAGGACCGCTGCTTCAGCCGGCCCTGCACGATGACGCGCATGCCTCGCTGGAGCGACTCGGCGACGTTCTCCGCCGCCTGGCGCCAGACCGAGCAGGTCAGGAAGAGGCTTTCGCCGTCCTTCCACTCATTGGTCTGACGGTCGAAGGTGCGGGGGGTGGACGCGACGCGGAACTTCGCGACCGCTGCACCGGACGGGGTGAAGCGCAGCTCGGGGTCGTCGACAAGATTGCCGACGACCGTGATGACGGTCTCGCCTGCCATGGGGAACCTCTCGGCGGGTTTGCTCTGGCTGCTTGCTGCTACTCGGATCCGAGAACCGCTGAGCTACGTAGGCTCAGTGGGTCTCGGGGCGGAGGACCTTGGTCCGGAGGACCGACTCGTTCAGGTTCATCTGGCGGTCGAGCTCCTTGACGACCGCAGGCTCGGCCTGCAGGTCGATGACCGAGTAGATCCCCTCGGGCTTCTTCTTGATCTCGTACGCGAGACGACGACGGCCCCAGGTGTCGACCTTCTCGACCTTTCCGTTGCCCTCGCGGACGACGGAGAGGAAGTTCTCGATCAGCGGGGAGACAGCACGCTCCTCGAGATCGGGGTCGAGGATGACCATCACCTCGTAGTGACGCATGTGGAACCCACCTCCTTTGGACTCAGCGGCCACGGTCGTTCCGTGGCAGGAGGGTTGTGATGCGTACGCAACGGTATCGGCCGCCACTGACAATCGGGTCCCGCCGTCGGAAAGTCCGAGTGGGGAGTCCCAGGTCGTGGCCCGGGCAGAGACCGGTGCAGAGGGTACACACTACCTGCACCCGTGCTTGCGGTTGAAATCAGCCCTCGAGGACCGCCAATCTGTACACATCGGGTGTGTATGGCGCTACGATGCGCCGCCTTCCGCTGGAGGTGCCCCATGGCACAGACAATGCGACCCAACACCGCCGGCTCCCTGTTCGCCACTGACGGCAAGCCCCATCTTCTCCAGGACGCGCTGCTCGCCGTGACCCTCGTCCTCGGAGCGATCTCTTTCATCACGGCGATGTTCGACCACCTGCACCTGCTCAGTTCCTGGACAGGGCTGGTCGGGATCATCACCGGTGCGTCCGGGCAGTTCATCTCCGAGACGACCCGCGAACGCTTCGGCCTGATCCTGGGTCTCGGTGCCTCGGCCGTGGGCTTCTTCCTCGGCATGGCCCACGGCGGCCTCTTCGGCGGTGTCATCGGCTGACCCATCGCTTCCCTCCCACCCACACCACTCGGCGCCCCGGCCCGCCCGCAGGCCGGGGCGCAGGTGCCGTACGGCCAGACGACCCGCTCGCGGGGCGCAGTAGGCTTCGCGCGAGAGCCGGAGCCCCCGTAGAAAGGGGGGACACCCCAGCCCGAGGAGCGCCCCGTATGAGCCTGACCCTGAGGACCATCAGTCGAGAGCAGCATCTGGCCTACATCCAGAGCCTGCCCGCGGCGAGCCACATGCAGGTCCCGGCCTGGGCAGATGTCAAGGCGGAGTGGCGCTCGGAGAGCCTCGGGTGGTTCGACAACAAGACCGGCGGGATGGTGGGGGCGGGCCTCGTCCTGTACCGCCAACTGCCCAAGATCAAGCGCTATCTCGCGTACTTGCCCGAGGGCCCGGTCATCAACTGGTTCTCGCCGAATTTGACCGAGTGGCTGGATCCGATGCTCGCGCACCTCAAGCAGCAGGGCGCCTTCTCGGTGAAGATGGGCCCGCCGGTGATCATCCGGCGTTGGGAGGCCGCCTCCATCAAGAAGGGCATCCAGGACCCGGATGTGAAGCGGCTGCGCGACATCGAGGCGGACTTCATCGAGCCGCGCGCCTTCGAAGTTGCGGACAAGCTGCGCCGCATGGGCTGGCAGCAGGGCGAGGACGGCGGCGCCGGATTCGGAGACGTCCAGCCCCGCTACGTGTTCCAGGTGCCGCTCGCGGGCCGCTCGCTGGAAGACGTGCACAAGAACTTCAACCAGCTGTGGCGCCGCAACATCAAGAAGGCCGAGAAGGCCGGCGTCGAGGTCGTCCAGGGCGGCTACCACGACCTCGAGGAATGGCAGCGCCTGTACGAGATCACGGCGGTCCGCGACCACTTCCGGCCCCGCCCGCTGTCGTACTTCCAGCGCATGTGGACGGCCCTCAACACAGAGGACCCCAACCGCATGCGTCTCTACTTCGCCCGCCACAACGGCGTGAACCTCTCCGCGGCGACCATGCTGATCGTCGGCGGGCACGTCTGGTACTCCTACGGCGCCTCCGACAACATCGGCCGCGAGTTCCGGCCGTCGAACGCGATGCAGTGGCGGATGCTGCGCGACGCCTACGCTCTCGGTGCGACCGTCTACGACCTGCGTGGCATCTCCGACTCCCTGGACGAGACGGACCACCTCTTCGGTCTGATCCAGTTCAAGGTCGGCACCGGCGGGCAGGCGGCCGAGTACCTCGGCGAGTGGGACTTCCCGCTGAACAAGCTGCTGCACAAGGCCCTCGACATCTACATGTCGCGCCGCTGACCGTGCCGTGCCGTCGCGCGGCGCCATCGCTGCCGCGCAGCCCGTCCCGCCGCTGCGGCGGATGCTCCACAATGTGCCTTCACACCTCTGATACACCGCAACGACGAGAAAGGTTCCGGGACCGGCCATGGCGCTCACGCTCTACGTCGACACCGCGCGCTGGCGGGCTCACCAGAGCCACGTCTCCGAGCAGTTCCCCGGGCTCGTGCCCGTCTGCAAGGGCAACGGCTACGGCTTCGGCCACGAACGACTGGCGGACGAGGCCACGCGACTCGGCTCGGACATCCTTGCCGTCGGCACGACGTACGAGGCCGCCCGGATCAAGGACTGGTTCGGCGGTGACCTGCTGGTGCTGACGCCGTTCAGACGCGGCGAGGAGCCCGTGCCGCTGCCCGACCGGGTCATCCGCTCCGTCTCGTCCGTGGACGGCGTACACGGCCTGGTGGGCGCCCGTGTCGTCATCGAGGTCATGTCCTCCATGAAGCGGCACGGGGTGAGCGAGCACGAGCTGCCGCATCTGCACGCCGCGATCGAGGACGTACGGCTGGAGGGCTTCGCCATCCACCTGCCGCTGGACCGCACCGACGGCTCGGACGCCGTCGAGGAGGTCATCGGCTGGATGGACCGGCTGCGCGCCGCCCGGCTGCCGCTGCACACCATGTTCGTCAGTCACCTCAAGGCCGACGACCTCGTCCGACTGCAGCAGCAGTTCCCGCAGACCCGATTCCGCGCCCGCATCGGCACCCGCCTGTGGCTGGGCGACCACGAGGCGACGGAGTACCGCGGCGCAGTCCTGGACGTCACCCCCGTCGTCAAGGGCGACCGCTTCGGGTACCGCCAGCAGAAGGCCGCCTCCGACGGCTGGCTGGTCGTCGTCGCGGGCGGTACGTCCCACGGCGTGGGCCTGGAGGCCCCCAAGGCGCTGCACGGCGTGATGCCGCGTGCGAAGGGGGTTGCTCGCGCCGGTCTCGCGACGGTCAACCGGAACCTTTCTCCGTTCGTCTGGGGCGGCAAGCAGCGCTGGTTCGCGGAACCCCCGCACATGCAGGTGTCGATCCTCTTCGTGCCGGCCGACGCCCCGGAGCCGAAGGTCGGCGAGGAGCTGGTGGCCCATCTGCGGCACACCACCACGCAGTTCGACCGGATAGTGGATCGCTGAACGACCCCGAGAAGCAGCGAAAGGCCGTACGCAACCACCGCGTACGGCCTTTCGTATGACCGCCCTCGACCCCGTTCGCTGACAGCGAACGCGCAGACGGCACTCCTGCCTGG
Source organism: Streptomyces cavernae (assembly GCF_004023625.1). Classification (GTDB taxonomy): domain Bacteria; phylum Actinomycetota; class Actinomycetes; order Streptomycetales; family Streptomycetaceae; genus Streptomyces; species Streptomyces cavernae. Next base: position 246,254 of record NZ_RPDJ01000006.1, read on the forward strand.
CCCGCTCAGGACGGCCCGTCACCCGCCACAGGGCCCGGCTTGGCCGTCCCGGTGCCCCACTTCACCAGAGGACCCTGGAGCTGCGCAGCGGGCCCCGCAGGGCGAGCCGCGGTACCGAGGGCGAACACGTCCGGGACTCCGTCCAGCACCCCGCCTGACGGATCGTCGTCCCCGGAGCGGCGCACCACGTCCCGCTCCGGCATGAAGATGTCCCTGACGACGACCGCACACAGGTAGAGCGTTCCCAGCAGATGGGCCACGATCGCGAGTTGGTAGCCCTCGGTGGGCAGTCCCTTGTGAGCCTCACCACTGGTGGTGTACGCGAGGTACATCCAGATGCCCAGGAAGTACCCGACCTCGCAGGCCTGCCAGATCAGGAAGTCCCTCCAGCGGGGCCGGGCCAGCGCGGCGAGCGGGACCAGCCACAGCACGTACTGCGGTGAGTAGACCTTGTTGGTCAGGATGAAGGCCGCGATGATCAGGAAGGCGAGCTGGGCGAAGCGCGGCCGACGAGGGGCGGTCAGGGTGATCGCCACGATGCCGGCGCACACGAGCAGCATGAGGATCATGGCGTAGGTGTTCGCCTGTTCCCCGGTGATCTGGGTGTTCGCGCGCTGCGTGTAGAGGAGCCAGATCGAGCCGAAGTCGACGCCGCGCTCCCTGCTGAAGGAGTAGAACTTCGCCCAGCCTTCCGGTGCGAGGAGCATCACGGGAAGATTCACGACCAGCCACGAGCCCATCGCACCCAGCAGGGCGGTTCCGAACTCGCGCCACTTGCCCGCGCGCCAGCACAGCACCAGCAACGGCCCCAGGAGCAGGAACGGATAGAACTTCGCGGCCGTGGCGAGCCCCAGCAGGACACCGAAGGCGAGGCTGCGGCCACGGGACCACATGAGCATGGCGGCGGCCGTCAGGGCGACGGCCAGCAGGTCCCAGTTGATGGTGGCGGTCAGCGCGAAGGCGGGGGCGAGAGCGACCAGCAGGCCGTCCCACGGGCGGCGCCGATGCGTGCGGGCGACGCAGACGGCGATGACGGCCGCGCACACCATGAGCATCCCGGCGTTGACCATCCAGTAGACCTGCTCCTGGGTCTGGATGGTGCCGCTGCCCGGGGTCAGCCAGGAGGCGACCTCCATGAACACCCCGGTGAGCACCGGGTACTCGAGGTACTCCATGTCGCCGCTCAGCCGGTCGAAGTAGGGCACGAGCCCGTCGGCGAAACCGCGACCCTGGTAGAGGTGCGGAATGTCCGAGTAGCACGCGTGCGTGTACTGGGTACTGGCCCCGAAAAACCAGCCGCCGTCGTAACAGGGCAGCTTCTGGACCATTCCGAGGGCGAACATCCCGATGGCCACGAGGGCGACGACGCGCACAGGGGTCCACCACGACGTGCCGAGCAGCGCACGTCGCCCCAAGGGACCGCCGATCAGCTCACTGCCTTTCGCGGCGACCTCGTCCTCCTTGGTCGGCCGTACCGGATCGGGCTCGTGCACGCCTGCGCGCGTCGTTTCTGCACTGGGCATGGCCACATCCTGCCGTACAACCCTGAGGAACGGGCGGGAGCCTTCGCACACAGGGCGTCGGGCACCGAACACCTAAGTAACCGGAATCAGAGTTGTCACTTTCTGCCCCACAAGAAACAATGATCACTTCCTGAACAGACCACTCCTCAGGGGGAACACATATGGGAAGCAGGAGCCGGGTTGCGACGCTGTTCGCGACGGCCACACTGCTCGCAGGTGCCACGCTAGTCTCCGGCGCGGGCACAGCCGGCGCCGCCGGCGTGGACGACTTCACCTTCAAGGTCCAGCGGGATCCGAAGAAAAGCTTCGGAGTCGTCGTGTATAACAAGGGGCGCTACGCGGGCATGGCCTACTGGCAGGCCAACCCGATCGCCGATCAGAACATCCCCGGCGACGCACTCCAGGCCGTCGACTCCTTGAAGGACGGGTGGAGCATCGAGGCAATCCTGATGCCCGTCGACCGCACGGTGTCGACCTCGGGCCACACCGCGCCCTACATCAGCCCCTACAAGACCGGAAACCTGGCCGAAGGGACCACGGTCAAGCTGAGGGCCTGTGCGAGCAAGGGCCTCAACTCATCATGCTCCGACTACTACAGCGGCAGGGCGTAACGGCCCGTAGTACGGCGAGGGCCGCCGCACCCCCTGGGTGCGGCGGCCCTCGTTTCACGTGAAACACCGACGGCTATTGGTCTTCCTGACCGCCGAAAATGCCTCCGTTTCCGTTTCCTCTGGTATTCCCTGTCCCGGTGCTCTCGCTTGCCGTGGGCGAGTTGGTCACACCTCCGCTGGAGCCACTGGAGTCGCCGCCCTGCGACGTACCGCCGTCGTTGTTGCACTGCGGGTTGACCGGGTTGCAGATCTCGGGTGCCGAATTGGTGGGGGACGGCTCGGCCTGACTGGCCGTCGGGCTCGGAGTGGAGCTCGGGGTCGACTGCTCCTCCGACTGCGTCGGCGTCGGCGTCGGGCTCGGGGTCTCTCCGACGACCACGCCGATGTCCTCCGGCTCCGGGAACGGAAGCGGCTTCTGGTTCTTGAGGGCCTTCTCCATGTAGTCGTGCCAGATCTGGGCCGGGAACGAGGCGCCGTGGATCTTCTCCTCGCCGCCCGTGCCGAACATCTCCAGGAACTCGCGCTTCTTGCTCGACTCCCTGTCGTCGAGGCGGTACATGGAGATCGCCGTCGACAACTGCGGTGTGTATCCCACGAACCAGGCCGACTTGTTGCCGTCCGTGGTACCGGTCTTGCCGGCCACCTGGCGATCGTCAAGCTTGGCCGAGGTGCCGGTGCCCTCCTCGACGACCGTCCGCAGGACGTCGGTGACGTTGTCGGCGACCTCAGAGGTGAACGCCTGCTTTTCGACGGCGATCTTGTTGTGGTCGAAGACCGTTCCCTCCTTGCTCGTCACCTTGGTGACGGAGAAGGGGTCACGCTGCTTGCCGCTGGCGGCGAACGTGGCGTACGCCCCGGCCATGCGGATCGCACTGGGGTCGGAGGTACCGATCGAGAACGAGGGCACGGTGGCGCTGGCGAGGCTGCTCTCCTTGAGGCCTGCGTCGATCGCGGACTGCTTCACCTTGTCCAGGCCGACGTCCATACCGAGTTGGACGTACGGGGAGTTCGCAGAGACCCGCATCGCCTCACGAAGATCGATGAGGTACTGCGGCGGCGTGCCGTACGACTCGTCTCCGTCGTTGCGCTGCAGCCACTCCTTGTCCTCCTCGTTCTTCCAGACCTCTCCGTTGTACTCCTTGATCTTGAGCAGGTTCTTGGAGCTGAAGAGGCTCTTCGGGGAGACCTTGGTGCGCTCGTCCTGTGCCTGGTCGCGTTCCCCGTCCGGGTCGCGCGTACCCCAGCTCATGGCCGCCGCGAGCACGAACGGCTTGAAGGTGGAGCCCACCTGGGCACCGGTCTGGTCGGCGTTGTTGGTGAAGTGCTTGGTCGCGTCCTCGCCGCCGTAGATGGCCTCGATCGCACCCGTCTTGGGGTTCACCGAGGCGCCGCCGAACTGGACGAAGGTGTCCTTGTCCGGACGCAGCTTGGGCTTGATCTTGGCTTTCTGGACCTTCTTCACCGCGGCCTCGAGCTGGTTGACCTTCGTCTTGTCGAAGGTCGTGTAGATCGAGTAGCCACCCTCCTGGAGGTCCCTTTCGGTGATGCCCGTCTTTTCGCTGTTGTTGATGAGGTAGGCCTGGGCAAGGTCCACGAGATAGCCGACCTGGCCGCTCAGCTTGTCGTTCGAGCGGGGGTTCTCGATCTTGGGGAACTTGGTGTACGTGGCCCGTTTCGCGGCGGACAGGTGTCCGTCCTTCACCTCTTCGTCGAGGATCCACTGCCAACGTTCCACAACCCGCTTGGTGTTCTTCTGTGGAGTGGCGTTCACCGGGTCGATCGAGACCGCGCCCGCCGGGTCGTAGTACGTGGCGCCCTTCAGGACGGCTGCGAGGAAGGCACACTCACTCGGGTCGAGCTTGACTGCGTCCTTGTTGAAGTAAGCACGCGCCGCCGCCTGAAGACCGTACGCCCGCCGCCCGTAGTAGGCGGTGTTCAGGTAGCCGGCCATGATTTCTTCTTTTTTCATGTTCGCTCCGACCTTTATGGAGACGAACAGCTCCTTGAGCTTGCGCGACAGCGTCTGCGACTGGTCCTCGAGCATGGCGTTCTTCACGTACTGCTGGGTGATGGTGGAACCACCCTGGGTCTGGCCGCCCGTGGCCATGTTGAACAGGGCCCGCCCGATGCCCATGGGGTCGACACCACGGTCTTTCTCGAACGTCTTGTTCTCGGCCGAGATCACGGCGTACCGCATTGACTCGGGGATCTGGTCGTAGCCGATGATCTGCCGGTTGATCTCACCACCGGTCGCGACCATCGGAGTGCCGTCTTTCCAGTAGTAGACGTTGTTCTGCGCCTTGGCCGCCTTGGCCTCGACCGGCTCGTCTACCAGGGCATACCCGACACCGGCCGCGACCATCAGGCTCCCGAAGAAGCCGACGAACAGCCCCGTCACCAGACGCCACGAGGGCACCCAGCGCGCGGCCCCGTACCTGCCGGCACGCGGATAGTCGATGATGCGCCTCTTGTCGGACGCGGCGGCCCGGCCTCTGCCGCGCCCGGGGTCCGGTGCTCTGCGGCGGCCACCGGCACCGGTACTGCGCTGGGCCGCGCGCCGGGCATCGGCGCGGCCACCGTACGGACGCTCTTCACCCACTGGGCGGGAGAGCCCGTAAGCGTCGGAGGAAGATCCAGTTGCGCCTCGCGGTGCAGCGCGGCGGCCGGAGGACGAGCCGGATGGACCGCGTCGGCCCCCGGCACGTCCACCGCCCTGCGGCTGCGGCGGTTTGCGACGGTGCTCGCTCATCGAACGACTACTCCTCGGGCAGGCGCACCCCTGCGCGCCTGGAAGCGGCGGCTGGTTTCCGGTCCCCCCGAAATACGGACGCGGCCGGTTGGGCACTCATCCGCACTGCATCCAGGACCAAGACGTCCCCATACGTCACACGGTTCCCGTGGGTCCACTGCATGGCGCACAGACTACGCATCACCGAAACCCCTGCAGAGCCGGACTCCGCACGAACTCGGGCAAATTTCTTCCTACGAATCGGTGATGTGATCCCGCTCACCATGCTCTCCCTTGTCCCATCCGTAGGGTGGTTCTATCGTCGAGATGTATCGAGTCGATACATCGGTGCGGCATAGATGTCGTGCGGACGAGGTGACGGCAGGAGGAGGCGACGATGAGCCGGCGTTCCGGGATCCTCGAGTTCGCGGTCCTCGGTCTGCTCCGTGAATCTCCGATGCACGGCTATGAGCTGCGCAAACGACTCAATACCTCACTGGGGATATTCCGCGCCTTCAGCTACGGAACGCTGTACCCCTGCCTCAAGACGCTCGTCGCCAACGGCTGGTTGATCGAGGAATCGGGGAACACGACCGAGGACGCCCTAGCCGCACCGCTCGCGGGGCGGCGCGCCAAGATCGTCTATCGGTTGACGGCGGAAGGTAAGGAGCACTTCGAGGAGTTGCTCTCCCAGACGGGTCCCGACGCGTACGAGGACGAGCACTTCGCGGCTCGCTTCGCCTTCTTCGGGCAGACCTCCCGGGATGTGCGCATGCGCGTCCTGGAGGGCCGTCGCAGCCGGCTGGAGGAGCGCCTGGAGAAGATGCGCGCCTCCTTCGCCCGCACCCGGGAGCGCCTCGACGACTACACCCTCGAGCTCCAGCGCCACGGGATGGAGTCCGTGGAGCGCGAAGTGCGCTGGCTGAACGAGCTCATCGAGAGCGAGCGGGCCGGACGGGACCTCAAAAGGCCCTCCTCCGAAGACCCCGCTCAGCACAACGGCACATCTGGAGAGTCGGGCGGCCTGCCCCGGCACCGGGACGCCACCCGGCCGGATCCGTCCGACGACACCACCATGTGAGGTCCGGTCCGGACTTCACCTCGTACACACAGGGAGCAACCGGAATGGGTTCGGTTCGCGTAGCGATCGTCGGCGTGGGCAACTGCGCCGCGTCGCTGGTGCAGGGAGTCGAGTACTACAAGGACGCCGACGCGGCGTCCAAGGTCCCGGGTCTGATGCATGTCCAGTTCGGCGACTACCACGTGGGCGACGTGGAGTTCGTCGCCGCGTTCGACGTGGACGCCAAGAAGGTCGGCCTCGACCTGGCGGACGCCATCGGCGCCTCCGAGAACAACACCATCAAGATCTGCGACGTGCCGACCACCGGTGTGACGGTCCAGCGCGGCCACACCCTGGACGGGCTCGGCAAGTACTACCGCGCCACCATCGAGGAGTCCGCCGAGGAGCCGGTCGACGTCGTCCAGGTCCTCAAGGACAAGCAGGTCGACGTCCTCGTTTGCTACCTGCCCGTCGGCTCCGAGGACGCGGCGAAGTTCTACGCCCAGTGCGCCATCGACGCGCGGGTCGCCTTCGTCAACGCCCTTCCGGTCTTCATCGCCGGTACCAAGGAATGGGCGGACAAGTTCACCGAGGCGGGAGTCCCGATCGTCGGTGACGACATCAAGTCGCAGGTCGGTGCCACCATCACGCACCGCGTCATGGCGAAGCTGTTCGAGGACCGGGGCGTAGTCCTGGACCGCACGATGCAGCTGAACGTCGGCGGCAACATGGACTTCAAGAACATGCTGGAGCGCGACCGCCTGGAGTCCAAGAAGATCTCCAAGACCCAGGCCGTCACCTCGCAGATCCCCGACCGGGACCTCGGCGAGAAGAACGTCCACATCGGCCCGTCCGACTACGTCGCCTGGCTCGACGACCGGAAGTGGGCGTACGTGCGCCTCGAAGGCCGTGCCTTCGGCGACGTGCCGCTGAACCTGGAGTACAAGCTGGAGGTCTGGGACTCCCCGAACTCCGCGGGTGTCATCATCGACGCGCTCCGCGCGGCGAAGATCGCCAAGGATCGCGGCATCGGCGGTCCGATCCTGTCGGCGTCGAGCTACTTCATGAAGTCCCCTCCGGTCCAGTACTTCGACGACCAGGCTCGGGAGAACGTCGAGAAGTTCATCAAGGGCGAGGTCGAGCGCTAGCCGGCTTTTGCCCGACAGCCTGTTTCCAAGGGCTTGCGAGGGTCCTCGGGTCGTCTGCCCGAGGGCCCCTGCCCTATGTGAGGCTGTGCAGCATGGCTGTCGTCCGTGATCTGCGCGTACTCCTGCGCTTCCGGGGCTTCCGGCATCTACTCACCGTGCGGCTGCTCTCCCAGGGCGCAGACGGTGTCTACCAGGTCGCGCTCGCCACGTACGTCGTCTTCTCGCCCGAGAAACAGACCTCGCCCGCCGCGATCGCTTCGGCGATGGCGGTGCTGCTCCTGCCGTACTCGCTCGTCGGCCCCTTCGCGGGCGTCCTGCTGGACCGCTGGCGGCGCCGGCAGGTCTTCCTCTACGGGAATCTGGTGCGGGCGGTGCTGGCCTGCGCTACGGCCGTTCTGATGGTGAGCCCGGTTCCCGACTGGCTCTTCTACGTGTCCGCGCTGTGCGTCACCGCCGTCAACCGGTTCGTCCTGGCAGGCCTCTCGGCCGCGCTGCCGCGCGTCGTCGACGCTGAGCGCCTTGTGATGGCCAACTCCCTGTCGCCCACGGCAGGCACGCTCGCCGCGACCGCCGGTGGAGGCCTGGCATTCGTCGTGCGGCTGGTCGTCGCCGACTCCGACGCCGCCGTGGTCCTCCTCGGTGCGACTCTGTACCTGTGCGGCGCCGTCGCCACGCTCCGGATCGCTCCCGACCTACTCGGCCCCGACCGGACGTTGATGCACCCACGACTGGGAACGGCGCTCGCCGGAACGGCGCGCGGGCTCGCGGCCGGTGTGCGCCATCTGGCCGAGCCCGCACGCCGGGAGGCCGCCTGGGCGCTCGCCTCGATGACCCTGATGCGCTTCTGCTACGGAGCCCTGACGGTCATGGTGCTGATGCTCTGCCGGTACGCCTGGGCGTCCGGTACGACAGGAGAGCCGGACTCCGACGAGGGACTGGCGCTGCTGGGGCTGGCCGTGGGTGTCTCGGGGGCCGGGTTCTTCGCCGCGGCCGTGGTGACCCCTCCTGCGGCGGGGCGCCTGGGGCCCGGCCGCTGGATTATGGTCTGCGCTGCTGTGGCCGCGGTGCTGGAGCCCGCTCTCGGGCTGCCGTTCACCCCGGTGCCGATACTGATTGCGGCCTTCGTCCTGGGGCTGACCACCCAGGGTGCGAAGATCGCCACGGACACAGTAGTGCAGTCGTCCGTCGACGACGGTTTCCGTGGCCGGATCTTCTCCGTCTACGACGTGCTCTTCAATGTCGCGTTCGTCGGTGCCGCCGGTGTGGCGGCCCTGATGCTGCCGGCGGACGGACGATCAGTTGCGCTCGTGGTCACCGTGTCCGTTATTTACGCGGCAGTAGCTGCCCTTATGGCCCGCTTTGAGCTCCAGTAAGTGTCACATCAAAGCCACAGTCCCTCTCACAGCTACGGAGTCGCCGCTGGGGCCGGTAGCTTACGTGCGTCTTATTCGCGCCAGGCGCCGATCTTCCAGGGGGACCCAATGACCGTTCCGCCCCAGGGCCAGAATCCCTTTGCGCAGGGCCAGCAGCCCTATCCGCAGCAGCCCTATCCGCCCCAGGGCGGAAACCCGTACGCCCAGCAGCAGCCGCAGCCCGGAAACCCGTACGCCCAGCAGCCGCAGGGCTACCCGCCTCACCCGGGCCAGCCTGGATTCCCCACCGCTCCGCTCCAGCCTCAGCGACCGAAGCGTGGGTTCAAGTTCTTCCTGCGCATCGGCATCGTCATCTGCGCCCTCATAGCCGCCGGCGTGGGCTGGGTCGCCAGCCGGGACGACGCCAACACGGCCAAGGTCGGTGACTGCATGAGCATCAGCAACCCGGACAGTGTCACCGACCCGGGCCTCGAGGTCGTGGACTGCAAAAACTCCAAGGCCAAGTACAAGGTCGCAGAGAAGAAGAACGACACCTCCGGCTGCGACCGCACCAAGTACGCCGAGTACACCGAGACCGGCGGCGGCGATGACTTCACCCTCTGCCTGCAGGAGTACTCCGCCAAGTAGCGGCCACTCACGCCACGAGGGGCGATGCTTCACGGTGTTTCACGTGAAACATCGCCCCTCGGCGTGTGTGCCTCCAACGTGAAACGGGGTCATGTTTCACGTGAAACATGACCCCGTTTCACGGCTCAGTTCTGCTCGGCCCACCATTCCTTCAGCGCCGCCACAGCGGCGTCATGCTCCATCGGGCCGTTCTCCAGCCGGAGTTCCAGAAGGAACTTGTACGCCTGCCCCACTATCGGCCCCGGAGCGACACCCAGGACCTCCATGATCTGATTGCCGTCCAGGTCGGGCCGGATGGCGTCCAGCTCTTCCTGCTCCTGAAGTTGCGCGATGCGCTCCTCAAGCCCGTCGTACGCGCGGGAGAGCGCTGCCGCCCGCCGCTTGTTCCGCGTCGTGCAGTCGGAGCGAGTCAGCTTGTGCAGGCGATCCAGGAGCGGCCCTGCGTCCCGTACATAGCGACGCACCGCAGAGTCCGTCCACTCCCCGGTGCCGTATCCGTGGAAGCGCAGATGCAGCTCGACGAGACGCGAGACGTCCTTGATCATCTCATTGGGGTACTTGAGCGCCGTCATCCTCTTCTTGGTCATCTTGGCGCCGACGACCTCATGGTGATGGAAGGAAACCCGGCCGTCCTTTTCGAACCGGCGCGTCCTGGGCTTGCCGATGTCGTGCAGCAGCGCGGCAAGCCGGAGCGTCAGATCGGGGCCGTCCTCCTCCAGAGCCATCGCCTGCTCCAGGACGATCAGCGTGTGGTCGTAGACGTCCTTGTGCCGATGGTGCTCGTCCCTCTCCAGCCGTAGCGCCGGCAGCTCGGGCAGCACACGGTCCGCGAGACCGGTCTCCACGAGCAACGTCAGGCCCTTGCGAGGGTGCGCCGAGAGGATCAGCTTGTTCAGCTCATCACGCACTCGCTCCGCGGAGACGATGTCGATGCGCTCGGCCATCTCCGTCATCGCGGCGACCACGTCCGGAGCAACCTCGAAATCGAGCTGCGCGGCGAAGCGTGCGGCACGCATCATCCGTAGCGGGTCGTCGGAGAAGGACTCCTCAGGGGTGCTCGGAGTCCGCAGGACGCGGTCGGCCAGGTCCTTCAGACCGTCGTGCGGGTCGATGAACTCCTTCTCGGGGAGCGCCACCGCCATCGCGTTCACGGTGAAATCACGCCGTACGAGATCCTGCTCGATGGAGTCGCCGTAGGACACCTCGGGCTTTCGGGAGGTCCTGTCGTATGCCTCGGAACGGTATGTGGTGATCTCGATTTGGAAGGACTGGCGTTCCTCACCGACCAGGGCTTCCTTCTGTGCTCCGACCGTACCGAAGGCGATACCGACCTCCCACACTGCGTCCGCCCAGGGCCGCACGATCTTCAGTACGTCGTCGGGGCGGGCGTCCGTCGTGAAGTCCAGATCGTTACCCAGCCGGCCGAGCAGCGCGTCGCGTACCGAACCTCCCACGAGGGCGAGGGAGAACCCGGCCTCCTTGAAGCGGCGGGCGAGGTCGTCGGCGACCGGGGAGACGCGCAGCAGTTCACTGACCGCGCGGCGCTGCACCTGGCTCAGTGCGCTGGGGGTGTCTTCGTTGGCGTTCGGCACAACAGAAAAGGGTACGTGGCCCGGGAGGCCCGGAGCGCCTCCATTTCGCACGGCCGGTGCCCGCTGGATCCCGTCCGAGGGCCGTCGGCCCTTCGACGCGACCCTCCTGAGCGCCTCTCGGACGGCTCTCCTTATATAGAGGTCACGCGCTGCACCGAGGTCACCCGATCTCCACAGAGCGCATGAGGCCTTCAACAGGTCGCCCGACGCATGGACCGATGGAGAAGAATGGAGAAGACCTGCCCTCGACGAATCTCGGGGAGAGGAGCAGCACGTCAGGCAGGGCGAGCGCGCCTTGAGCGCCGGAACACGCATATGCGGCCACCCACGGCATCCAAGGCGTCGGACTCCGCCGATCCGATCTTGCTCAGGAGACCGCGGCACTCAGCCCCCGCGCGCATCGTTACCATGCGTGGACGCACATGACGACGACCACTGACGACGACGAGGGACGGACGAGCGCGTGGCCGAGGCGGCAGACTTCCAGGGGACCAGTCCCTCACCTGCCCGCCGGTGGCTGAGGAGCACGGGAGCACTGCTCGCCGGGGCGCCCCTGCTGGCCGGGCTGCTGCAGCTGCCCGCCGCTCAAGCCGCTCAGGCGGCCCCTGAGACGCCCCAGGCCCCCGTGACGGCCGCCAGCGGGTCCCGGACCGTCGACGTCAACCTGGACTCCCTCTCTCCTGTCGCGCCCGTGGAGGGGGACACCCTCACCATCACCGGCACGGTCACCAACAAGGGCAAGCGGACCGTCACCGACGCCGAGGTGGGCCTGCGGATTGGCCCCAGCCTCCAGGGACGGAGCTCGATCGACGCAGCAGCCAAGAACCCCGCCTTCGGTGCCCGGGTCGAAGGCGTCGAGGTCGGTGCCAAGTACGTCGAGAAGTTCTCCAGGCTGCCTGCCGGCATCGCGGAGCCCTTCAGCATCTCCGTCCCCGTCGAAGAGCTGGATCTCGGCCCCGACGGCGTCTATCAGCTGGCGGTCACTCTTACCGGACAGACGGCCACCCAGCCCATCCCGCAGGTGCTCGGCATCCGGCGGACGTTCCTGCCGTGGCAGCCGGAGGCACCGGAAACCCGGACGAAGACCACGTTCCTGTGGCCGCTGATCTCCACGGTCCATCTGACCGCGGAGACGGGCTCGGACGAACTCCAGACGCCCGTATTCAAGAACGACGACCTGGCCAAGGAGATCGCGCCCGGCGGACGGCTGGACCAGATGCTGACCGCCGGCCGGAACCTCGACGTCACCTGGGTGCTCGACCCGGACCTGCTGGCCTCGGTGGACGCGATGACCCGCAGCTACCAGGTCGACGGCCCGGGGGACTCCACCATCGCGGGCAGGAATCAGGCGGTCGCCAAGCAATGGCTCGACCGGCTCGAGAAGACCGTCACGGGCAGTGAGGTGGTTGCCCTCCCGTTCGCCGACCCGGATCTGGCGTCGCTGGCCCACAACGGCAAGGACGTGGCCGGCTCCCTGAGCCGGCTCAAGGACGCGACGGACGTCGCCGCAGACACCGTGGAGACGATCCTCCACGTGACACCGAGCACCGACTACGCCTGGCCCGCGGAAGGCGCGGTCGACCCGTCGATCGTCAAGGTCGCCACCTCCGCCGGCGCCCATACGGTGATCACCCGCAGCGACAGCTTCCAGGAGTCCGGCAGCCTGACCTACACGCCCACCGCCGCGCGGCCCATCGGCGGCGGCACCACCGCGGTGGTCGCCGACGCCCGGATGTCGACGGCTTTTCGCAGCGACATGACCGTCGCCGGCAACTCCACCCTCGCCGTGCAGGAGTTCGTCGCGCAGAGCCTGATGCTCACGCTCCAGCAGCCGGAGAAGCAGCGGAGCATCGTGATCGCTCCGCAGCGCATGCCGACCGCCAGCCAGGCCCTGGTCATGGAACAGGCCGTGACGGCACTCCAGCAGGGGAACTGGTCACAGACCCAGACGCTGGCGGCGGCCGCGAAGGCCAAGCCCGACCCATCCGCCACCACGCGCGTGCCCTCCGCGAAGGCGTACCCGTCCGCCCTGAAGAAGCAGGAGCTTCCGCGGTCGGCCTTCGAGGAGCTGGAGGCCACCCAGCGCAACCTGGACAGCTTCCAGGGGATCCTCACTCGCTCCGCGCGGGTGGTCACCCCCTTCGGCCGGGCCCTGGACCGGGGCGTCTCCACTTCCTGGCGCGGGCGGACGACCGACGCGGCCGTCTTCCGACAGAACGTCACGGGGCACCTGAGGAAGCTCACCGACCAGGTGACCCTGATCGAGAAGTCCGAGGCGAAGCTCTCCGGTCGCAGTGCCACGATCCCTGTGACCGTGCAGAACAACCTGGTACAGGGAGTGGACCATCTGGTACTGCGCCTGACCTCGACGAATCCCACTCGACTCAAGGTCGGCGACCACTCCTACCAGGAGCAGCCGGTCGCGGTCTCCGGTGGACACAGCCAGTCCGTGAAGTTCACCACGTCAGCCAACGCCAACGGCCCGGTCACGGTGTGGGCCCAGCTCTACACGGAGAACGGCCAGGAGTACGGCAACCCCGTACGCTTCGATGTGAAGGTCACCGAGATCACCAGTGAGGTGATGCTGGTCATCGGCGGCGGCGTACTGCTCCTGGTACTCGCCGGGTTCCGTATGTACACCCAGCGCAAGCGCGCGGCGGCCCGCCAGGCCGAGGAGTCCGGTAACGCCGACGACGCCGCGGAGGAACACCTGGACGGTCCCGAGGAGGAGTCCGGCGCGGAGTCCGGGGCAGGCGCCCCCGGGCACCCGAGTGACCCGGCACCGGACACCGCAGTGGGAAGCACCGACCCGTCCGGCGCGGGTGAGAGAGTGGACCGTTGAGCGATGTCGTGGCCGGTGGGCCAGGGGACGATGAGGTGGGGTAAGCCATGAACGCGCCGTACGACGGTGACCGCGGCCAGGACGCGGGCGCCCAGGGCTCCCTCGAGGGTCCGGCGCCCGATCCCGGCCAGGTGCCGCCGCAGCCGCACGCCGACATGTACTACCAGGACGCCCACGGCCAGGACCCCTACCAGGCACACGCCCCGTCCGCCGAGAACACGTCCGCCGAGGCCCTGTACGACCGTGCCGCGCCGCCTCCTCCCCAGCCCGGCACGTATCCGCCGCCGCAACAGCAGCTCTACGCCCAACCGCCGGCACCTCAGTACACCTCCGACCCGCACCTGTGGGCCCGGAGCCCCGCGCCGGATGCGGACGCCTCCACCCGGCAGCAGCCGTACGCCGACGACCCCCGCACGAGCCCGTTCGTGGGCGACGACGGCCTGATGGCCGGGGCCGGTGAGGAGCGCCACGAGCCGGACGCCTTCGCCCATCTTTTCCGTGACCAGCAGCAGGCTGGCGGGCGCCCGCCGGCCGGTCGGCCCACCGTTGATCCGGTCGGCCCGTCCGCTGGTCGGCCGACCGACCAGCCCGGCGTACCGGCACCGGCACCGGGTCCGGCCACGACGCCGGCCACCGCGTACGGTCAGGCGTCCGGATACGGCTCGGCACCGGGGTTCGGATCAGCACCTGGCTACGGACCGGCACCCGGATATGCATCCGCGCCCGGGTACGGGCAGGCACCAGCACCCGCGTCCGGGGCCGACGCCGCCCCCGCCGCGGACCCGACGCCTCCCTCAGCCGCACCAGCACCCGCACCCACGAAGAAGGGCGGCCGGGCCGCGGGCCTGCTGAAGTCGAGTGCCGTGATGGCTGCGGGCACCATGGTCTCCCGTCTCACCGGTTTCATCCGCTCCGCGCTGATCGTCGCGGCGCTGGGCACCGCCGTCCTGGGCGACACCTTCCAGGTGGCCTACCAACTGCCGACCATGATCTACATCCTGACCGTGGGCGGCGGGCTCAACTCCGTCTTCGTGCCACAGCTCGTGCGCGCCATGAAGGAGGACGACGACGGGGGCGAGGCCTACGCCAACCGGCTGCTGACCCTGGTCATGGTGGCGCTCGGCACGCTCACCGTGCTCGCGATGTTGGCGGCGCCTCTCCTGGTCCGCGCCCTGTCGAATCCCGTGGCCAGCGACCCCGCGGCCAACGAGGTCGGTATCACCTTCACCCGCTACTTCCTGCCCTCCATCTTCTTCATGGGCATCCACGTGGTGATGGGGCAGATCCTCAACGCCCGCGGCAAGTTCGGCGCGATGATGTGGACCCCCGTCCTCAACAACATCGTCATCATCGTCACTCTCGGCATGTTCCTCTGGGTGTACGGCGCCAGCGAGACCTCGGGCATGGAGGTCACGAACATTCCGCCGGAGGGCCAGCGCCTCCTCGGTGTCGGGGTACTCCTCGGCCTCGTCGTGCAGGCGCTCGCGATGATCCCGTACCTGCGCGAGACCGGGTTCAAACTGCGGTTGCGCTTCGACTGGAAGGGCCACGGCCTCGGCAAGGCCGCGATGCTCGCCAAGTGGACGATCCTGTTCGTCCTCGCCAATCAGGCGGGCGCCCTCGTGGTCACGCAGCTCGCCACCGCGGCGGTCACGGACACGAAACTGGCCGGCACCGGCTTCAGCGCCTACGCCAACTCCCAGCTCATCTGGGGCCTGCCCCAGGCCATCATCACCGTCTCCCTGATGGCGGCCCTGTTGCCGCGGATCTCCCGCTCCGCCGCCGAGGGCGACGGCGGAGCCGTTCGCGACGACATCTCCCAGGGTCTGCGTACGACGGCCGTCGCGATCGTGCCGCTCTCCTTCGGCTTCATCGCGCTCGGCATTCCGATGTGCACCCTGATCTTCGGCGCCTCAGGCACCGACGCCGCCACGAACATGGGCTACATGCTGATGGCCTTCGGCCTCGGGCTGATCCCGTACTCCGTGCAGTACGTCGTCCTGCGCGGCTTCTACGCCTACGAGGACACCCGGACCCCCTTCTACAACACGGTCATCGTGGCCGCCGTCAACGCGAGCGCCTCCGGGCTCTGCTACTTCGTGCTCCCGGCCCGATGGGCGGTCGTCGGTATGGCCGCCGCCTACGGTCTCGCGTACGCGATCGGCGTCGGAGTCGCCTGGAACCGGCTGCGCAAGCGGCTCGACGGCGACCTGGACGGTTCCCGCGTCATTCGTTCCTACGCCCGCCTGAGCATCGCGTCGCTGCCCGCAGCTCTGCTGGGCGGTGCGGCCTGCTACGGCATCACCCAAGTTTTCGGTCAGGGTGTCTTCGGCTCCCTGGCCGCCCTGCTCGGTGGCAGTGTCGTCCTGTTCGGCGTCTTCTTCGTCGCCGCCCGGAAGATGCGCATCGAGGAGCTCAACTCCATGGTCGGTATGGTTCGCGGACGGCTGGGCCGCTGAGCCGGGGGTAGGCGCACAACCATCGTCCGCCGCTGTGTGTCGTGCATAGCGGCGGACTGTGGGCACAATTGGCTTTGGCGTCGGACAGCGCGCAACGGATGGGGAGGCAGGAACGACGGTGGCGGAACGGAGCACGGCTGCCGTCGACGTGGCAGACAACAGCGGTGACGAGCCGCTGACCGCGCAGGCGGACCAGTCCACGGCCGACGGCGTGGCCCAGAACCGGGAGCGGGACACGGAGAGCGAAGCGGAACAGGGGGGCGGCGGAGCGGTCGGCGACCCAGCAAAGACCTCACCGCCCGAGTTGCACAGTGGCCACAAGCTCGCCAGACGCTACCGCCTCGAAGAGTGCGTCACCCGTCTGGACGGATTCAGCAGTTGGCGTGCGGTGGACGAAAAGCTCCGCCGTGCCGTCGGTGTGCACATTCTGCCCGCCGACCATCCACGGGGGCGCTCCGTCCTGGCGGCAGCCCGGTCCTCCGCCCTCCTCGGTGACCCGCGGTTCGTCCAGGTCCTCGACGCGGTCGAGGAGAACGACCTGGTCTACGTCGTCCACGAGTGGCTGCCGGACGCCACGGAACTGACGACGCTGCTGGTCTCCGGTCCGCTGCAGGTGCACGAGGCCTATCAGATGGTGACTCAGGTCTCCCAGGCCATGGCCGCGGCCCACCGCGAGGGTCTCTCGCACCTGCGTCTCAACCCCGATGCCGTACTGCGCACTTCGTCCGGCCAGTGGCGCATCCGCGGCCTCGCCGTGAACGCGGCGCTGCGGGGCATCAGCTCCGACACCCCACAGCGCACCGACACCGAGGCGATCGGGGCGCTGCTGTACGCGGCGCTCACCCAGCGCTGGCCCTACGAGGACGACGCCTACGGCCTCTCCGGCCTGCCCAAGGGAGTCGGCCTCATCGCCCCCGACCAGGTCCGCGCCGGCGTCCACCGCGGGCTCTCCGAGCTCGCCATGCGGGCGCTCGCCAATAACGGCGCGACCGCCTCCCGTCACGAATCCCCGTGCACCACTCCGGAGGAACTGGTCAAGGCGGTCGGTGAGATGCCGCGCATCCGTCCTCCGGAGCCGGCCTACACGGCACCGCCCGACTACCAGCGCACGACGTACCAACAGGGCACCTACGCCCACCAGGCAGCACTCGGCGTAACCCAGCCGGTGCCCACACCACCGCCCCCGCTCCAGAGCCGCACCGGCAAGGCGCTCAAATGGGCCGTGTCGGCCTTGCTGATCGCCGCGCTGGGCCTGGGCAGCTGGCAGCTGGCGGAGGCGTTGATGGAACGCGGCAAGTCGAGCGATACCGATCAGACGCAGACGAACGACAACGACAAGGGCACCGACAAGAAGCCCAAGCCGGTCGAGCCGATCAAGATCCATAACGCGGAGGAGTACGTCGCCAAGGGCTCGGCCCAGGCGCCGGGAGACGTGGCCAAGACGTACGACACGGACAGCTCGTCGTACTGGCGCACGTTGAGCTTCAAAGACGGCCCCGATATGAAACCGTCCTTCAAGCCGGGCGTGGGTATCGTCTACGACCTTGGATCCGAGCAGGACGTCTCGACCGCCTCGATAGGGCTGAAGTACACCGGTGACCACACGACGGTGAGCCTCTACGCCACCGATTCGCCGTCGTCATCCGTCCCCATCAGTTCCATGCAACAGATCGCCAAGGAGACCACCACGAGCACGGAACTGAAGATCTCCGCGAAAAATTCTGTGAAGACCCGGTACGTTCTGGTCTGGCTGACCGCATTGCCGTACTCGCCGCCCGACGACGACGGATACGGTGAGGCCGGCTACAAGCAGGCGATCACCGACGTCAAGTTCGCGGGCTAGACACGTCAGGAGGGGGAGGGGGTCCGAGGGTGAACGACGCCGAATACGGCGATGCCAGCGATCAGGACCTCCTGTCTCGTCACGTAGATGGCGATGCCCACGCCTTCAGCGAGCTCGTCAAGCGCCACCGGGACCGGCTGTGGGCCGTCGCACTGCGGACGCTGGGGGACCGGGAGGAGGCGGCTGACGCCGTCCAGGACGCCTTGCTGTCCGCCTACCGGGCGGCCCATACCTTCCGGGGGCAGTCGGCCGTCACGACCTGGCTGCACCGGATCACGGTGAACGCCTGTCTCGACCGTGCCCGCAAGGCTGCCTCCCGGAAGACCTCACCGGTCGACGACACCGAGCGGCTCGAGCAGCTCCTGGAGCCCCATGAGTCGGCTTCCGCGCCAGCCGAGCGTCACGATCTCCATCGACAGCTCCTCGAGGCCCTGGGCACTCTGCCGGCCGACCAGCGAGCGGCCCTCGTGCTTGTGGACATGCAGGGTTATCCGGTCGCTGAGGCAGCGCGCATCCTCGACGTGCCCACCGGCACCGTGAAGAGCCGCTGCGCCCGTGGCAGAGCGAGACTCCTGCCGCTCCTCGCTCATCTCCGGGCTGATGGTGGCGAGCAAGGAAAGAATCCGGGTGCAGGAAGGAACCGGCCGCATCGGACATCCGTCCCACCCGCAGCGGAACCGAAAGACGCAGGGCCAAAGGATTCGACTGCTGTGAAGGGCGGAGGTGGGCGAGCGTGACATCCACGACCGACACGGCCGGGCATCCGGAAGTTGCGGAGATCTCGGACCTCACCGAAGGTCTGCTGCCGCCCTCCCGGAACACAGACGTGCGGCGGCACCTGGACGACTGCTCGCTCTGCGCCGACGTTTACGACTCCCTGGAGGAGATCCGAGGCCTGCTCGGCTCGCTTCCCGGACCTCCCCGTATGCCGGCGGACGTAGCCGGCCGCATCGACGCCGCACTGGCCGCGGAAGCCCTGCTGAGTGCTGCCGCGACGGTGGAGAGCACTGATACGCCGAACACGACGTCCGTAGCCATTGAGAGGTCCGAAGCCGAGCCGCTGAGCCCCGCATCTGGCGACGCTGCTGGGCCGCACCCCGAGTCCCTCGATTCTTCTGTGGCCGCCGAGCGGGACGGCGAGCGTGTTTCACGTGAAACATCCTCCACCGGAACCGCCACGGAACGTCCTGCAGGACATGCTCGTGCGGTCACGGGCCCCGGTCGAAAGCCTCGCAGTCGCCGGGCCCGCCGCAGGACCATCGTCTTCGGCACGGTCCTCACAGCCGCCGTGCTGGGGCTGGGCGGTGTGTTCGTGCAGGGCATGGTGACTGACGACTCCGGAGACACCCCCGCGGCGAACAGCAACTCGAAGGTCACCTTCTCCCAGGAGAAACTGGAGAAGGAAGTGGAGGATCTACTCTCCAACAATGTGGGTGCGGAGAGCGTCGGCCCGCGCGAGAAGGGTCCCTTCGGCGGCACACCCGGGGAAGAAGCTCCGCCGACAGAGAAAAGCCCCAGGACCTTGTTCAAGAACACCCCGAAGGTGCCCTCCTGCGTCCGGCAGGGCATCGACAGTGACGACGACGCCATCGCCGCCAAGCAGGGCGACTACGACGGGAAGAGCGCCTACCTCGTGGTGCTGCCGCACGCCTCCGACATCGCCAAGGTCTCGGCCTATGTCGTCGACGCGACGTGCGTGAAGCAGCCCTCAGAAGGCCCCGGCAAGGTTCTGCTGACCAAGACCTTCGCCCGGCCCTGACCCCTGCCACCTACTGTGGGCAACGCATGACGTTCCATGCGTTGCCCACAGCCGTGTGCCCGGACACACCGGGAATGCTGGCCCCTTAGGATCCGTTGGGTGGGGTGAGAGTACTGAGCGAGGCCCCACCAGCAGTAGGCAGCAGTCTCCAGAGACGAGGAAACAAGCCGTGAGCGACGTCCGTAACGTGATCATCATCGGCTCCGGGCCCGCCGGTTATACGGCGGCGCTCTACACTGCGCGCGCGTCGCTGAAGCCGCTGGTCTTCGAAGGCGCTGTCACCGCGGGTGGCGCGCTGATGAACACCACCGAGGTGGAGAACTTCCCCGGCTTCCGGGACGGCATCATGGGACCCGAGCTCATGGACAACATGCGGGCCCAGGCCGAGCGCTTCGGTGCCGAGCTTGTTCCGGACGACGTCGTGGCCGTGGACCTCAGCGGTGAGATCAAGACCGTCACGGACACCTCGGGCACGGTACACCAGGCGAAGGCCGTCATCGTCACCACCGGCTCCCAGCACCGCAAGCTCGGCCTGCCCAACGAGGACAAGCTCTCCGGACGTGGCGTCTCCTGGTGTGCTACCTGTGACGGCTTCTTCTTCCGGGAGCAGGACATCGCCGTGATCGGCGGCGGTGACACCGCGATGGAGGAGGCCACCTTCCTCTCCCGGTTCGCCAAGTCGGTGACGATCGTCCACCGCCGCGACACGCTGCGCGCCTCCAAGGCGATGCAGGACCGCGCCTTCGCCGACCCGAAGATCAAGTTCATCTGGGACAGCGAGGTCGCCGAGATTCAGGGCGACCAGAAGCTCTCCGGTCTGAAGCTGCGCAACGTGAAGACGGGCGAGACCTCCGAGCTGCCGGTGACAGGCCTGTTCATCGCGATCGGCCACGACCCCCGCACGGAGCTCTTCAAGGGTCAGCTCGAGCTGGACGACGAGGGCTACCTGAGGGTGGAGGCGCCCTCGACACGGACGAACCTGACCGGTGTCTTCGGTGCCGGTGACGTCGTCGACCACACCTACCGCCAGGCGATCACCGCGGCCGGCACCGGCTGCTCCGCGGCTCTCGACGCCGAGCGCTACCTCGCCGCTCTCGCCGACACCGAGGCCGCCGAGCCCGAGAAGACCACTGTCTGAACCCTTCCGCCCCTCTCTCATCGCACGACCGAATTAAGGAGCCCGCCGTGGCCGGCACTCTGAAGAATGTGACCGACGACTCCTTCGAGCAGGACGTCCTCAAGAGCGAGAAGCCCGTACTGGTGGACTTCTGGGCCGCCTGGTGCGGACCGTGCCGCCAGATCGCGCCGTCCCTCGAGGCGATCGCCGCCGAGTACGGCGACAAGATCGAGGTCGTCAAGCTGAACATCGACGAAAACCCCGGTATTGCCGCGAAGTACGGCGTCATGTCCATCCCGACTCTGAACGTCTACCAGGATGGCGAGGTCGCCAAGACCATCGTCGGTGCCAAGCCGAAGGCTGCGATCGTCCGGGACCTTGAGGACTTCATCGCCGACTAGTCGGCACGTGCGCCGCACAACGGCGGCGATGTTTCACGTGAAACACGAATGGGCCAGCCCGGTGGGGCTGGCCCATTCGTGTATAGAGCGCAGAACCTACAGCGGTCGCAGTGCGGGTTCCTTCTGGACGGCTCCCAGCAATCTGTCGAGCGCCAACTCGACGTCTTCCTTCCATGACAGCGTCGTCCGCAACTCCAGCCTCAGTCGTGGATGCGTGGGGTGCGGCCGGACCGTCTTGAATCCCACCGCCAGCAGATGGTCGGCGGGAAGGAGACACGCCGGCTCCTTCCAGCGCGCGTCCCCGAAGGCCTCGATCGCTTTGAAGCCCCGGCGCAGCAGATCCTTGGCAACCGTCTGCACCATCACACGCCCCAACCCCTGCCCTTGATAGCCCGGCAGAATGAAGGCGGTCATCAGCTGCACTGCATCCGGCGACACGGGGCTCGTGGGAAAGGCCGTGGAGCGGGGGACATAAGCGGGGGGTGCGTAGAGCACAAAGCCCACGGGCACCTCATCGACATAGACGACCCGCCCGCAGGATCCCCACTCCAGGAGAACGGCGGAGATCCACGCCTCCTTCTCCAGGTCGGGTGTGCCTGCCTTTACCGCGGCTTCTCCGCTGACTGGGTCCAACTCCCAGAAGACACACGCGCGACAGCGCTTGGGAAGGTCCGTAAGGTTGTCCAGCGTGAGCGGTACGAGCCGACGCCCCATGAAGGCTGTTCCTCGCTTCCTTCGCCCGCAGCATGGCGGGCGGCTGTCAGAGTGCTCCGTTCCCTGAGCAGACTGCCGACAAATCCGCCGACCGCCCCGAGGCCCAGACCGGCGGTTACCAGTCCACTGCGGCTCACCGTTCGCATGGCCTTCGCCTCCCCGAGAAGGTGCCGCCAGGTGAATGCGCCATACCCGAACGCATCGTATCCACCAAGCGATTGCATCGATACCGACTGAAAGCAAAGAGCAGGCCGTGTTCCGGTACACACCGGACACGACCCGCTTTGCCGGCCGTCGGACCGCTGCGGGGCGGTAGGCCGAGATCAGGCTTCGCTCTCGCCGGAGTTCTCCTCGGAGTTCTCCTCGGCAGATCCCTTCTGAAGGACCGGCCCCTCGCCGGGGGCAAGCGTGCCGAGAATACGTTCCAGGTCTTCCATCGAGGCGAACTCGACGACGATCTTGCCCTTCTTCTGGCCGAGGTCGACCTTCACCCGGGTCTCGAACCGGTCCGAAAGCCGGGTCGCCAGCTCACTCAACGCCGGGGAGAGCCGAGCGCCAGCACGCGGCCCCTTGGAGCGCGGCGCGCTCTGTGGGCGGGAGCCCATGAGGGTCACGATCTCCTCGACGGCCCGCACCGAGAGCCCCTCGGCAACAATGCGGTGGGCCAGCCGGTCCTGCTCCTCCGAGTCATCGACGGAGAGCAGCGCCCGGGCATGTCCCGCGGACAGAACTCCGGCCGCCACCCGACGCTGGACCGCAGGAGAGAGCTTCAGCAGACGAAGGGTATTGGAGACCTGCGGCCGGGAGCGGCCGATCCGGTCCGCCAACTGGTCGTGCGTGCAGTTGAAGTCCTTGAGGAGCTGGTCATAGGCAGCAGCCTCCTCCAGCGGGTTCAGCTGGGCTCGGTGCAGGTTCTCCAGGAGCGCGTCCAAGAGGAGCTTCTCGTCCTCGGTGGCACGCACGATCGCCGGAATCGCCTCGAGCCCCGCCTCACGGCAGGCCCGCCACCGCCGCTCGCCCATGATGAGCTCATAGCGGGAGGGGCCCAACTGCCGCACGACGACGGGCTGAAGAAGGCCCACTTCCTTGATGGAGGTGACCAACTCCGCAAGGGCGTCCTCATCGAACACCTCACGCGGCTGGCGAGGGTTGGGACTGATGAAATCCAGAGGGAGCTCAGCGAAGTGGGCTCCGGCCGGGCTCTGCAGCCCTTCACCGGCTCCATAGGCCGCATCCTCGGTTTCATGTGAAACATTCGCCTGCGGCAGTGTGGCCACCCTCGCCGCGGCCACCCCGCGCTCCGACGTAAGGACCGGAACAGCCGTCGGCGAAGTGGCAGCGCCACCGGCCGTCGGCGGCGCCGCCTTCTCCCCCGTCGGCGCCGCGGGGATCAGGGCGCCGAGGCCACGGCCCAGCCCTCGTCGTCGCTCACTCACTGGATCCCCTCCACCATGCTCTGATCGTTCTGTGCGCCCAGATGGGCGTGCTGCGCGTCGTAGTGGATACCTACACCGCGCAGAGCGATTTCTCGCGCGGCCTCAAGATAGGAGAGGGCACCGCTCGACCCGGGGTCGTAGGTCAGCACCGTCTGCCCGTAGCTCGGCGCCTCGGAGATACGGACCGAACGAGGAATGCTGGTCCGGAGCACCTCCTCGCCGAAATGGTTGCGCACCTCTTCGGCGACCTGGGACGCAAGACGAGTCCGGCCGTCGTACATGGTGAGCAGGATGGTCGATACATGGAGGCCGGGGTTGAGGTGCCCCCGCACCAGATCGACATTGCGGAGCAGCTGCCCCAGCCCCTCCAGTGCGTAGTACTCACACTGGATCGGAATCAGGACCTCGGCACCAGCCACCAGAGCATTGACCGTCAGCAGACCGAGCGACGGCGGGCAGTCGATGAGGATGTAGTCCAGCGGCTGCTCGTACGTCTGAATCGCTCTCTGCAGTCGGCTCTCCCGCGCAACGAGAGAAACCAGCTCGATCTCAGCGCCGGCGAGATCGATCGTGGCCGGGGCACAGAAGAGGCCCTCGACATCAGGAACCGGCTGAACGACCTCCGACAGGGGCTTGCTCTCGACCAATACGTCGTAGATCGAAGGAACTTCGGCGTGGTGATCGATGCCCAGTGCAGTGGATGCGTTGCCCTGCGGGTCGAGATCGATCACCAGGACGCGTCCGCCGTGCAGGGCGAGCGAGGCGGCAAGGTTGACTGTTGTCGTGGTCTTGCCGACACCACCCTTCTGGTTGGCGACGACCATGACCCGGGTCTGCTCGGGCCGCGGGAGGCCCTCGCCGGCGCGCCCCAAAGCCTCCACCGCCAATTGGGCAGCACGACCGATGGGAGTGTCGTCCATCGGGGGCGGTGTTTCACGTGAAACATCGTCCCCCATCGACTCGGTACGGGGACCGGGGACCGGATCGGTCATCGGTCCCGCGAGGTTGGCGTCGGACCGCAAGGATTCACTCTCCTCGACTTCAGGCTCGCAATGAACAGAGCCTCCCATGCCTTCGGGGTCGCGAACCAGTGAGGCCTGTTGTTCTGTGGAGAAATCCACCTCTGTGGACAACTCCGCTCCCTCTTCGAGTGAACGAAGAGGGCGACGATCCTCTTCCTGGGCCCTGAAAGGACGACGGTCGCGGGTTGCGGCCGCGGCGCGACCGCGGCTGATGATGCCGTGCAGGAGTGAGCGACGTTTCACGTGAAACACGATGCCTAGGGGCCTCGGCCGCACCCGCGCGACACTCCGAGATGCGTAGTTTTGACAGCTTGTGTGGAGTACGACCCGACTACAGGGCACTCAACGACGACGTCGCGCTCGACCGGCCCGGGCCGCCTTCGCCCGCTTGGCCGCGAAACGCACTCCGCCCGGGCTCTCGCCGACCTCAACCCGCACCACTGTGGAGAGCGGGTCTACAACGCCCTCGCCGACATGCAGAACCGAGACATCAACCGCGCCGAGCTTGCTCAGCGCCGCACCGGCGTTCTTGACCTCTTCCTCCGCGGTGTCGCCCTTGAGCGCAAGCATCTCCCCATACGGCCGCAGCAACGGAACACCCCAGGCGGCCAGTCGGTCCAGGGGCGCCACGGCTCGCGCCGTCACCACATGGACCGGGGTCAGCTGGCCGAGAACCTCCTCGGCACGCCCACGTACGACGGTGACATGGTCGAGGCCCAGTAGCTCGACAACCTCGGAGAGGAAGTTCGTACGCCGCAGCAATGGTTCCAGGAGCGTGATCTTGAGGTCCGGGCGGACGAGGGCCAGCGGGATACCGGGCAGTCCGGCACCGGAGCCGACATCGCACACCGTCACGCCTTCCGACACGACCTCGGAGAGCACCGCGCAGTTCAACAGATGCCGCTCCCACAGGCGGGGCACTTCGCGCGGACCGATGAGGCCGCGCTGCACTCCGGCCTCCGCCAGGAGCTCCGCGTAACGGACCGCGTCCGCGAAGCGATCACCGAACACCGACCGGGCCTGTTCGGGCGCAGGGGGAAGCTCCGCTGCCTCCGTCACGGGGGACCGTCCTTCCGTACCGCATCAGCGCGCCGTGCGCTGACGTCCTGGACCACCAGGGACCAATTAGGGGCCATCAGCCGTCATCAGGGACTACCAGGCTGACAAAATTCGGCCCCGCCTGCGAACAGACGGGGCCGCGGAGAACCGGAGGCCGATCAGGCGGGCAGCACGACGACGAAGCGCTGAGGCTCCTCGCCCTCGGACTCGCTACGCAGGCCTGCGGCCTTGACCGCGTCGTGGACGACCTTGCGCTCGAAGGGCGTCATCGGCTTCATCTTCACCGGCTCGCCGGAGGCCTTGACCTCGGCAGCGGCCTTGGCGCCCAGCTCGGAGAGCTCCTCACGCTTCTTGGCACGGTAGCCCGCGATGTCCAGCATCAGCCGACTGCGGTCCCCGGTCTCGCGGTGCACGGCGAGCCGGGTGAGCTCCTGGAGCGCCTCCAGCACCTCACCGTCGCGGCCGACCAGCTTCTGCAGATCGCGGCCGCCCGTGTCGCTGACGATCGATACTGCGGCGCGATCGGCCTCGACGTCCATGTCGATGTCGCCGTCGAGGTCGGCGATGTCCAGCAGACCCTCGAGGTAGTCCGCCGCGATCTCACCCTCCTGCTCAAGGCGGGTCAGGGTGTCGCCACCCTCAGCAGCGGCGGAGGTGGTGCCTTCCGTCACGGGATGGACTCCTTCTTACTTCTTGGACGGGTGCTTGGGCCGCTGCGGACCCTTGCGCTGTCCGGACTGGGCTTTGCTGCGGGTACCGGAGCCGGGCTTGGCGCCACCGCCGGCCGGCTTGGAGGCGGGCCTGGCATCCTGCGGCTCGTCCTCCTTGGCAAGGGAGGTCTTCGACTCACCGGCGGCCTTGGGACCGGACTGACGCTGTGCCTTGGTCTGGCGCTTGGGCTGCTGTCGCTTGGGGGACGCACCGGTAGCCGCGGTACCGTCCGCGGTCTCGGCGACCTCCGTGATCTCGCTCTTCACCACGGTGCCATCGCTCTGGGCCGCCAGGCCCGCCTTCCCCAGGCCGTTGATGAACTTGCGCTCGAACTCGTTGCGGTCCCGGCCCTTGGCGACGATCGTCTTGACGATGGCGCGCTCGCGGCGGCCGCGGGTCTTGCCGTGGCTCGTGACGTGCTTCTGCAGGCGCTCCAGGTAGGCGGCCTGGGCCTTGCTGCCCGGGGTGGGGTTGTTGTGGATGACGTACATCTGCTGGCCCATGGTCCACACGTTGGTGGTCAGCCAGTAGACGAGGACACCGACCGGGAAGTTGATACCGAAGACGGCGAACATGATCGGGAAGATGTACATCAGCATCTTCTGCTGCTGCATGAAGGGCGTCTTCACCGTGGTGTCGACGTTCTTCGTCATCAGCTGACGCTGCGTGTAGAACTGCGACGCCGACATCAGGATGATCATGACCGCGGTGACGATCCGGACATCGGTCACCGAGGCATCGAGCTGAGCGACCTTCTCGGCGCTGTCCGTGAACTTCGCCGCCAGCGGAGCACCGAAGATATGCGCCTTCTGAGCGCTCTCCAGCAGTCGCTCATTGATCACGCCGACGGTGTCGTTCGACGCGATGCTGTTGAGCACGTGGTACAGGGCGAAGAAGAACGGCGACTGCGCCAGGATGGGAAGGCACGAGGAGAGCGGGTTGGTGCCCGTCTCCTTGTACAGCTTCATCATCTCTTCGGACTGACGCTGTTTGTCGTTCTTGTAGCGCTCCTGGATCTTCTTCATCTCGGGCTGGAGCGTCTGCATGGCCCGCGTCGCCTTGATCTGCTTCACGAAGAGCGGGATCAGGCAGATGCGGATCAGGATCACAAGGGACACGATGGACAGGCCCCAGGCCCAGCCCGTATCGGGACCGAAGATCGCACCGTACAGCGAGTGGAACTGCACGATGACCCACGAGACGGGTGTCGTGATGAAGCTGAAAAGACTGGCAATCGTGTCCACTAATCATGCTCCTTGGGCATGGGACGGGGTCTCGGCGGCCGGGCTCACAGGATTCTGCCCCTCGGTGGCCGCGCCGTCGGCGGAGGGCCCGCCCTTGCGTGTGCGCCAGGCGTCACGCAGCATCTCGTGCCACCGCGGGCGCTTGCGCGGCGGGACATGGTCCACACCGCCGAGCGACCATGGGTTGCACCGCAGGATCCGCCAGGCGGTGAGCGCCGTTCCCTTGATCGCACCGTGCCGGTCGATGGCCTGGTAGCCGTAGTGGGAGCACGACGGGTAGTACTTGCAAACCGGACCGAGCAGCGGGCTGATGGTCCACTGGTACAGCTTGATCAGCGCGAGCAACGGGTACTTCATCGTGCGCCCCCTCCCAGCAGCCGCTCCAGGGCGGCATCCAGGTCTCGGGCCAGTTGTGCGTGGTCGGCGTCCCCCGCGCCGGGCAGCGCTCGTACGACTACCAGGCTACCGGTGGGGAACAGGGCGACCCGGTCCCGCATCAGATGGCGAAGCCTGCGCTTCACCTTGTTACGGACTACCGCTCCGCCCACGGCCTTGCTCACGACGAAACCCGCACGCGTCGGGGGAGCGCTCTCCCCGGGCGCGTGCGGGTCTGTGACACCGCTGCGTAGGTGGACGACGAGAAGCGGGCGTCCGGCCCGGCGTCCTCGGCGTACCGCGGTCGCGAAGTCCTCGCGCCGCCTCAGCCGGTTCTCGGTGGGCAGCACGACGTCATGACCTGTGCGATCAGGCGGACAGGCGGGCGCGACCCTTGCTGCGGCGGGACGCGAGGATCGCGCGGCCGGCACGGGTGCGCATCCGCAGCCGGAAGCCGTGGGTCTTGGCGCGACGACGGTTGTTCGGCTGGAAGGTGCGCTTGCTCACTCGGGGGCTCCAGAAGAATCGTGTAGTTGCGGGGTGCCGTCCTGGCTGTCACCGTGCGCCCACGAGTAGCTCGTATTACGCCCGAGTGCACCGCTTCCCGATCACTGGTACGTGATCTATGCCCATCGGAGGCAGGCGGCAGCAGCCATCGACAACTCGACCTGGTTACGGTACGCGGGGCTACGCCATCCGGTCAAACCAACGGTCACCGAGAGACACTATCCACAGCCTGGGGACAACAACTTGAACCGCAGCGGCCGCCCTGACTACCGTGACTGGACTCCGAGTCGTTCCCTGCTCCCTGTCCCACTCGATTTACATCCCGATTCGTCCCGGAACCACCCGTTCGTGGGACCTGTGAGAGAGCGTGCCCTGTGGCTGACGTACCTGCCGATCTTGCCGCAGTGTGGCCACGAGTACTGGAGCAACTCCTCGGCGAGGGCCGGGGTCAGGGCGTCGAGGTCAAGGACGAGCACTGGATCAGGCGGTGCCAGCCGCTGGCTCTCGTCGCGGACACGGCCCTCCTCGCCGTTCCGAACGAATTCGCTAAAGGCGTGCTCGAAGGACGGCTCGCGCCGGTCGTGAGCGAAACGCTCAGCCGTGAGTGCGGCCGTCCGATCCGCATCGCGATCACCGTCGACGACTCCGCCGGCGAGCCCCCGCCGCCTCCCGTGCAGCAGTCGCGCTATGAGGACCGCTACGAGGACCGCTACGACGACGTCGAGCCGTCCCGCGCTCCCTATGACAAGGCACCCGGCCCCGCCCCCGAACGCCCCGACCTCTACGACGGCCCGGGCCGTGAGCCGTACGAGGGTGGTTACGGGCGCCACCGTGCCGATGACCGCGCCCCGGGCGGGCACGGCGACCAACTGCCGCCCCCGCGGACCGCACCGGATGGCCGGGCGGACCAGCTCCCGACCGCCCGCCCCGCGTATCCGGACTATCAGCGCCCCGAGCCGGGCGCCTGGCCCCGCCCGGTTCAGGACGACTACGGCTGGCAGCAGCAGCGGCTCGGCTTCCCCGACCGGGACCCCTACGGGACGCACCCGCCGCACGACTACCGCCAGCAGTCAATGGATCGCTCTCCGTACGAGCAGCCGCGCCCCGATTACGACCAGCGGTCCGACTACGACCAGCGCCCTGACTATGACCAGCGCCCTGACTATGACCAGCGACCAGACTACGACCAGCGACCAGACCACCGCGAGCCGCCCGTCGGCAACGGCCACGTCCACCGCGGCGGCCCGGTCGGTTCGGCACTTCCCGTGTCCAGCGGCGCGCCCGGACCACTGGCCGCACAGCCCGCGCCGGCCACCGGCCCGGGCGAGCCGACCCCGCGCCTCAACCCGAAGTACCTCTTCGACACCTTCGTGATCGGCGCCTCCAACCGCTTCGCACACGCCGCGGCGGTCGCCGTCGCGGAGGCACCCGCGAAGGCGTACAACCCCCTGTTCATCTACGGGGAGTCGGGGTTGGGAAAGACCCACCTGCTGCACGCGATCGGGCACTACGCGCGCAGCCTGTACCCGGGCACGCGTGTGCGGTACGTGAGCTCCGAGGAGTTCACCAACGAGTTCATCAACTCCATCCGCGACGGCAAGGGCGACAGTTTCCGCAAGCGGTACCGCGAGATGGACATTCTTCTCGTCGACGACATCCAGTTCCTGGCGGACAAGGAGTCGACGCAGGAGGAGTTCTTCCACACGTTCAACACATTGCACAACGCGAACAAGCAGATCGTGCTTTCCAGTGACCGGCCGCCCAAACAGCTGGTGACGCTCGAGGACCGGCTGCGCAACCGCTTCGAGTGGGGCCTGATCACCGACGTTCAGCCACCAGAGCTCGAGACCCGGATCGCGATCCTGCGCAAGAAGGCGGTGCAGGAACAGCTCAACGCACCTCCCGAGGTGCTGGAGTTCATCGCGTCCCGAATCTCGCGCAACATCCGGGAGCTGGAGGGCGCGTTGATCCGGGTGACGGCCTTCGCCTCACTCAATCGCCAGCCCGTGGACCTCGGCCTGACGGAGATCGTCCTCAAGGACCTCATCCCCGGCGGCGAGGACGCGGCCCCGGAGATCACGGCGACCGCGATCATGGCGGCGACCGCCGACTACTTCGGCCTGACGGTGGAGGATCTTTGCGGAACCTCGCGCGGGCGCGCGCTGGTGACGGCCCGCCAGATCGCCATGTATCTGTGCCGTGAGCTGACGGACCTCTCGCTGCCGAAGATCGGTGCGCAGTTCGGTGGCAGGGACCACACGACGGTGATGCACGCGGACCGGAAGATCCGCGCGCTGATGGCCGAGCGCCGCTCCATCTACAACCAGGTCACCGAACTGACCAACCGCATCAAGAACGGCTGACTCGAAGGCTCGGCGCGAAGGTCTGACGCGCGGGCCTGACGCCGACGCCTTCCTCAGGGCGCTCCAGGGACATAGGTCCTGGGGCGCCCTTGTTGTCGCGTCGTGCGTCCGTCGACTGCCCCATGCGTCCGTGACCGGCCTCCGGGGCGAGAGCCGCGATCTCGCGCCGCCGGGGCAAGGGCCGGCAGCCGGGGCGAGAGCCGGAGGCCACGCCGCCAGGGGAGAGCCGGGGCAGCGGGCGTAGCGAACGGGCATGCCCGAATCGCGGGTTCGTCGGCCACGGATCCCACGATGAGAGGTGCCGCAACGCCCGCCGGAGCACCTTGGGGCGGGCGGGCGCCCATGGTTCCTATGGCACACCTGTCCACCACCGCGTCCCGCGCTGTTCGATTAAGGCCCTGGTTACGGCCTCTCTCCACAGATTCGGCGACTTTTTCACGTCCACACCCTGGGGACCGCAAAGTTGTCCCAGTCACTGTCCACAGGCTGTGCGGTCGTCGTCCATCGAGCCAGGTCAAGCGCCTGTGGATTCGTGGACGAACACTCTCCACAGACTGTGGACGACGCGGCGGTCCACAGGGCGTTCACCAAGTTGTCCACCGGTATCCCACAGGCCGAAGCCCGTTGTCCCCAGCGATCAGGCGTCTTTCCACATCCCTGTCCACTGTTCGGCAAGGCTGGACCGCCTCTCACCGTGTCGAGTGAAAGGCGTCACATCAAGCCGCCGGATTGGCCTGTGCAGAACGTGGGTAAAACTGGGGACGCAGTTGGGGAGAAGTGCCCCGAGCCTGTGCATCGGGTGTGCAGAACTTTTCTTTCTCCACAGACGACCCCGGTTGTCCACCGTCTCCGCCCACAGGGCCAGTGGACAAAAAACGGGGCTTGACCTGCGCATTCGTGGTTATCCACGGTATCCACAGGCCCTACTACTACTCCCACCTAGAGAAAGCTCGGGAATCGTTTGGAAGCGGGGGCTGTGCACAACTCGCGCTCGGCGGCTCATCTGCCGCTCGGCACGACTTGACCCCGAGGGGCACCGACTGTCAGTGCCGTGCGTCAGACTGGTCCCCGGCGTCCTTCCCCCACCGGGGCGAGCGACACCGAGTCAGACGAGGAAGACCAGTAGGGCGAGAGCGCCGGCAACAGACGGAGGCGGCAACGGTGAAGATCCGGGTGGAACGCGACGTACTCGCGGAGGCAGTGGCCTGGGCGGCACGCAGCCTTCCGGCCCGTCCGCCGGCGCCTGTGCTCGCCGGCCTTCTGCTGAAGGCGGAGGACGGCGCGCTGAGCCTGTCCAGCTTCGACTACGAGGTCTCGGCGAGGGTCTCGGTGGAGGCGGAGATCGAGGAAGAGGGCACCGTCCTCGTCTCCGGCCGCCTCCTGGCGGACATCTCCCGTGCCCTCCCCAACCGGCCGGTGGAGATTTCCACAGACGGTGTACGGGCGACCGTGGTCTGCGGTTCCTCGCGGTTCACACTCCACACCCTGCCTGTGGAGGAGTACCCGGCGCTGCCGCAGATGCCGAACGCCACGGGCACGGTCCCCGGCGAGGTCTTCGCCGCGGCCGCCGCCCAGGTCGCCATCGCCGCGGGCCGCGACGACACCCTGCCCGTCCTCACCGGTGTGCGCATCGAGATCGAGGGCGACACGGTCACGCTGGCCTCCACCGACCGGTATCGCTTCGCGGTCCGCGAGTTCCTGTGGAAGCCGGAGAATCCGGAGGCGTCCGCGGTCGCCCTGGTCCCCGCCAAGACGCTCCTGGACACCGCCAAGGCACTCACCAGCGGCGACAGCGTGATCCTCGCTCTGTCCGGCTCGGGTGCCGGTGAGGGCCTGATCGGCTTCGAGGGCGCCGGCCGCCGTACGACGACCCGGCTGCTGGAGGGCGACCTCCCGAAGTACCGGACGCTGTTCCCGACGGAATTCAACTCCGTGGCCGTCATCGAGACCGCCCCGTTCGTGGAGGCCGTCAAGCGCGTGGCCCTGGTGGCCGAGCGCAACACCCCGGTGCGGCTCAGCTTCGAGCAGGGCGTGCTCACCCTGGAGGCCGGATCCAGCGACGACGCACAGGCTGTGGAAAGGGTCGACGCACAGCTGGAGGGCGACGACATCTCGATCGCGTTCAACCCGACGTTCCTGCTCGACGGCCTGAGCGCCATCGACTCCCCGGTGGCCCAGCTCTCGTTCACGACGTCCACCAAGCCCGCGCTGCTGAGCGGCAAGCCCGCCGTGGACGCCGAGGCCGACGAGGCGTACAAGTACCTGATCATGCCGGTGCGTCTGTCGGGCTGAGCCCGGCACACGGCGCACCCGGGAGACGCCGACGGGGCATACGTATGAGCGCGTATGCCCACAGGTGTGCACAAGCTCCCCCACTGCCCGAAAGGCGTGGGAGGTACCCCCCGGTTTAGGCTCGGTCGCGGGTACGAAAGTGCTTCCACACCACGTCGTCAGCGAAGGAACACACTGATGGAGCTCGGTCTCATCGGCCTCGGCAAGATGGGCGGCAACATGCGCGAGCGGATACGCCGCGCTGGTCACACCGTCATCGGATACGACCGCAACCCGGATCTCGCCGATGTCCACAGCCTCGAGGAACTTGTGGGCAAGCTCAAGGGTCCGCGCGTGGTGTGGGTGATGGTCCCGGCCGGTGCGCCGACCCAGTCGACGATCGACGAACTGGCCGAGCTCCTCCAGCCCGGCGACGTAGTCGTGGACGGCGGCAACTCCCGCTGGACGGACGACGAGAAGCACGCCGAGGAACTCGCGGCCAAGGGCATCGGCTTCGTGGACTGCGGGGTCTCAGGCGGCGTCTGGGGCCTGCAGAACGGCTATGCGCTGATGTACGGCGGTGACGCCGAGAACGTCGCCAAGGTCCAGCCGATCTTCGACGCGCTGAAGCCCGAGGGCGACCGCGGCGCGGTGCACGCCGGCAAGGTCGGCGCCGGGCACTTCGCGAAGATGGTCCACAACGGCATCGAGTACGCGATGATGCAGGCCTACGCCGAGGGCTGGGAACTCCTGGAGAAGGTGGACTCGGTCACCGACGTACGCGAGGTCTTCCGCTCCTGGCAGGAAGGCACCGTGATCCGTTCCTGGCTGCTCGACCTCGCGGTCAACGCCCTCGACGAGGACGAGCACCTGGAGAAGCTGCGCGGCTACGCACAGGACTCCGGCGAAGGCCGCTGGACCGTGGAAGCCGCCATCGACAACGCCGTCCCGCTGCCCGCGATCACCGCGTCGCTCTTCGCGCGGTTCTCGTCGCGACAGGACGATTCGCCTCAGATGAAGATGATTGCGGCATTGCGCAACCAGTTCGGCGGCCACGCGGTCGAGAAGGCCGAGTAGGTCGAGCAGGCGATAGACGGAAAGCCAGGGAAGGCCCGGAAGTCCGGGAAGGCCTGGCGGAAGTAATCCACAGCCTGGGGTTAACGCCCTGGCATCCTCGGGAACGGCCCGGTTTTCCACAGGCCGTGGACAGGCCGGGGAAGCGAAGCATCACGTTGGGGGAGGTCGGCGAACGACCATGCACGTCACGCATTTGTCGCTGGCCGACTTCCGCTCGTACGCCCGGGTCGAAGTTCCGCTCGACCCGGGCGTCACCGCCTTCGTCGGTCCCAACGGGCAGGGCAAGACCAATCTCGTCGAGGCGGTCGGCTACCTCGCCACCCTCGGCAGCCACCGGGTCTCCTCGGACGCGCCGCTCGTTCGCATGGGCGCCGAGCGCGCGATCATCCGGGCTCAGGTCCAGCAGGGCGAGCGTCGGCAACTGGTCGAGCTGGAGCTGAACCCGGGGCGCGCCAACCGTGCCCGGATCAACCGATCCTCGCAGGTCAGACCGCGTGATGTGCTGGGCATAGTGAGCAGCGTGCTGTTCGCGCCCGAGGACCTCGCCCTGGTCAAGGGTGACCCCGGAGAGCGCCGGCGCTTCCTGGACGAGCTGATCACGGCGCGCGCTCCGCGCATGGCGGGTGTGCGTTCCGACTACGAGCGCGTTCTCAAACAGCGCAACACGCTCCTCAAATCGGCGGCGCTGGCCCGCCGCCACGGTGGACGCTCCATGGACCTGTCCACGCTGGACGTGTGGGACCAGCACCTCGCCCGCACGGGCGCCGAACTGCTCGCCCAGCGCCTCGACCTGATCGCCACGCTCCAGCCGCTGGCCGACAAGGCGTACGAGCAGCTGGCCCCCGGCGGCGGACCGATCGCGCTGGAGTACCGGCCCTCCGCACCGGGCGAGGCCCACATGCGTGATGACCTCTTCGAACAGCTGATGGCCGCCCTCGCCGAGGCCCGCAAGCAGGAGATCGAGCGCGGCGTGACCCTGGTGGGCCCGCACCGGGACGAACTGCTGCTCAAGCTCGGCCAACTGCCCGCGAAGGGATATGCGTCACACGGCGAGTCCTGGTCGTACGCGCTGGCGCTGCGGCTGGCCTCGTACGACCTGCTGAGGGCCGAGTGCAACGAACCGGTCCTCGTCCTCGACGACGTCTTCGCCGAGCTGGACACCCGCCGCAGGGAGCGCCTGGCGGAGCTGGTCGCGCCGGGTGAGCAGGTCCTGGTGACCGCGGCGGTGGACGACGACGTACCGCACGTCCTGACGGGGACGCGGTACACCGTGTCGGACGGCACAGTGGAGCGCGCATGACCATCGAAGAGCCCGGATCCGAAGGGCGCTCCGGGAAGCCGGCCGGAAAACCCGCCGGGAAGACCCCCGAGCCCTCTGGCGTGGACCTCGCGCGCGTGGCACTGAGGGCGGCCAAGGAGGCGGCACGCGCGCGTGGGGACGCGACGCGGCAGAAGAAGCAGGCGCGGCGCGGCGGTCTGCGCTCCGGCGCGCGTGCCGACGGACGGGACCCGATGGCGCTCGGAGCCGCGATCAACCGGCTCATCACGGAGCGCGGCTGGGAGACGCCGGCGGCCGTCGGCGGGGTGATGGGCCGCTGGCCGCAGATCGTCGGTGACGACCTGGCCAAGCACTGCGTGCCGGAGCGCTACGACGAGGACGAGCGGGTCCTGACGGTGCGCTGCGACTCCACGGTGTGGGCGACGAACCTGCGGCTGCTGGCTCCGCGGCTGGTCGCACGCCTGAACGAGGACCTCGGGCACGGAGCGGTGCGACTGATCAAGGTCCAGGGTCCCGGCGGCCCCTCGCACCGCTTCGGCCCGCTTCGCGCCCCCGGCAGCACGGGTCCCGGGGACACCTACGGCTGAGCTCCCAGGGCGGTTGCCGGGAGTTGACACCTCGAAGCGCTGAGTGCCTCCGTGAGCCTCTTGGAGCCCCGCCCCGCATATGGGGAGTCCTTCGAGACCGGTTCAGGGCGGCACATGCGGACTCAGGTACCGGCAAACCCCCACCACTGTCGGCGCTACCGGTAGACTGGAAGACAATCCCGCTCCTGTGCGGGACCAGTCACGGAAACACTGTGCAACGCTGATCAAGGCTTACCGACGCAACATGCTGCAGCCGCTCCGGTCACCCGCCGGGAGCCTGGCTTGTGCTGTGCCAGAAAGGGCGCTTCGTGGCCGATTCCGGCAACCCCAACGAGAACATCCCGTCCACCGACGCCGGCGACAACGCCGAGGCCCCGTCCTCGTCGTACGACGCCAGCGCCATCACCGTCCTCGAGGGTCTGGACGCGGTCCGCAAGCGACCCGGCATGTACATCGGCTCGACCGGTGAGCGCGGACTGCACCACCTCGTGTACGAGGTGGTCGACAACTCAGTCGACGAGGCGCTGGCCGGGCACGCCGACACGATCGACGTCACGATCCTCGCCGACGGCGGCGTACGCGTCGTCGACAACGGCCGTGGCATCCCGGTGGACATGCACCCCGTGGAGAAGAAGCCCGCCGTCGAGGTCGTGCTGACCGTGCTGCACGCGGGCGGCAAGTTCGGCGGCGGCGGCTACGCGGTCTCCGGCGGTCTGCACGGCGTCGGCGTCTCCGTCGTGAACGCCCTGTCGACCAAGGTCTCCGTGGAGATCAAGAGGGACGGCTACCGCTGGACCCAGGACTACAAGGTGGGCGTCCCGACGGCCCCGCTCGCCAAGCACGAGCCCGTCACGGACTCCGGCACGTCGGTCACCTTCTGGGCCGACCCGGACATCTTCGAGACGACCGACTACTCCTTCGAGACGCTCTCGCGGCGCTTCCAGGAGATGGCGTTCCTCAACAAGGGTCTGACGATCAAGCTCACCGACGAGCGTGAGTCGGCGAAGGCGACGTCCGGTGCGGACGAGGCCGGCGCGGACGACGTCGCCGAGGTGAAAACCGTCACATATCACTACGAGGGCGGCATCGTCGACTTCGTGAAGTACCTCAACTCCCGCAAGGGAGACGTGGTGCACCCCTCCGTGATCGACATCGATGCCGAGGACAAGGACAGGCTCCTCTCCCTCGAAGTCGCCATGCAGTGGAACAACGGCTACACCGAGGGCGTCTACTCGTTCGCCAACACCATCCACACGCATGAGGGCGGCACCCACGAAGAGGGCTTCCGGGCCGCGCTGACGGGTCTGATCAACCGCTACGCGCGGGACAAGAAGCTGCTGCGCGACAAGGACGACAACCTCACCGGTGACGACATCCGCGAGGGTCTGACCGCGATCATCTCGGTCAAGCTGGGCGAGCCCCAGTTCGAGGGCCAGACCAAGACCAAGCTGGGCAACACCGAGGCGAAGACCTTCGTCCAGAAGGTCGTCCACGAGCACCTCACCGACTGGCTGGACCGCAACCCGAACGAGGCCGCGGACATCATCCGCAAGTCCATCCAGGCGGCCACCGCGCGCGTGGCGGCCCGCAAGGCGCGCGACCTCACCCGCCGCAAGGGCCTGCTGGAGACAGCGTCGCTGCCCGGCAAGCTCAGCGACTGCCAGTCGAACGACCCGACCAAGTGCGAGATCTTCATCGTCGAGGGTGACTCGGCAGGTGGCTCGGCCAAGTCCGGCCGCAACCCGGAGTACCAGGCGATCCTTCCGATCCGGGGCAAGATCCTCAACGTCGAGAAGGCGCGGATCGACAAGATCCTGCAGAACCAGGAGATCCAGGCTCTGATCTCGGCCTTCGGTACCGGAGTCCACGAGGACTTCGACATCGAGAAGCTCCGCTATCACAAGATCATTCTGATGGCGGACGCCGACGTCGACGGTCAGCACATCAACACCCTGCTGCTGACGTTCCTCTTCCGCTTCCTGCGGCCGCTGGTCGAGGCCGGGCACGTCTTCCTGTCCCGCCCGCCGCTGTACAAGATCAAGTGGGGTCGGGACGACTTCCAGTACGCGTACTCGGACCGGGAGCGCGACGCGCTGATCGAGCTCGGCCGGCAGAACGGCAAGCGGATCAGGGACGACTCGGTCCAGCGCTTCAAGGGTCTCGGCGAGATGAACGCCGAGGAGCTGCGCATCACGACGATGGACGTCGACCACCGCGTCCTCGGCCAGGTCACGCTCGACGACGCCGCGCAGGCGGACGACCTGTTCTCCGTGCTGATGGGCGAGGACGTCGAAGCGCGCCGCCAGTTCATCCAGCGCAACGCCAAGGACGTCCGCTTCCTCGACATCTGAGTCGGCCTCAGCTGACCGCAGCAGAAAGGATCTCCACCGGCAATGGCCGACGAGAACACCCCCACCACACCCGCGGACGAGGGCGACACCCTGCGAATCGAGCCCGTCGGGCTCGAGACGGAGATGCAGCGCTCGTATCTCGACTACGCGATGTCCGTCATCGTCTCGCGCGCGCTGCCCGACGTACGGGACGGCCTCAAGCCCGTGCACCGTCGCGTCCTGTACGCGATGTACGACGGCGGCTACCGGCCCGAGCGGGGCTTCTACAAGTGCGCCCGTGTCGTCGGCGACGTCATGGGCAACTACCACCCGCACGGCGACTCCTCGATCTACGACGCACTGGTCCGCCTCGCGCAGCCGTGGTCGATGCGGATGCCGCTGGTCGACTCCAACGGCAACTTCGGCTCGCCCGGCAACGACCCGGCGGCGGCCATGCGCTACACCGAGTGCAAGATGGCGCCGTTGTCGATGGAGATGGTCCGTGACATCGACGAGGAGACCGTCGACTTCACGGACAACTACGACGGCCGCTCCCAGGAGCCGACCGTCCTGCCGTCCCGCTTCCCGAACCTGCTGATCAACGGTTCGGCGGGCATCGCGGTCGGCATGGCCACCAACATCCCGCCGCACAACCTCCGCGAGGTCGCGGCCGGCGCCCAGTGGTATCTGGACAACCCGGAGGCCTCGCACGAGGAGCTCCTGGACGCCCTGATCGAGCGCATCAAGGGCCCCGACTTCCCGACCGGCGCCCTGGTGGTGGGCCGCAAGGGCATCGAGGAGGCCTACCGCACCGGCCGCGGCTCGATTACCATGCGCGCGGTCGTCGAGGTGGAGGAGATCCAGAACCGCCAGTGCCTGGTGGTCACCGAACTCCCCTACCAGGTCAACCCGGACAACCTTGCGCAGAAGATCGCCGACCTGGTCAAGGACGGCAAGATCGGCGGCATCGCGGACGTCCGTGACGAGACGTCGTCCCGCACCGGCCAGCGGCTCGTGATCGTGCTCAAGAGGGACGCGGTTGCCAAGGTCGTCCTGAACAACCTCTACAAGCACACAGACCTGCAGACGAACTTCGGCGCCAACATGCTGGCGCTGGTGGACGGCGTGCCGCGCACGCTGTCGCTGGACGCGTTCATCCGCCATTGGGTGGCGCACCAGATCGAGGTCATCGTCCGCCGTACGCGCTTCCGGCTGCGCAAGGCCGAGGAGCGGGCGCACATCCTGCGCGGTCTGCTGAAGGCCCTGGACGCCATCGACGAGGTCATCGCCCTCATCCGGCGCAGTGACACGGTGGAGATCGCACGCGAGGGCCTGATGGGCCTCCTGACGATCGACGAGATCCAGGCGAACGCCATCCTCGAGATGCAGCTGCGCAGGCTCGCCGCCCTGGAGCGCCAGAAGATCGTCCAGGAGCACGACGAACTCCAGGCAAAGATCACCGAGTACAACGAGATCCTCGCCTCGCCGGTCCGCCAGCGTGGCATCATCAGCGAGGAACTCACCGCGATCGTCGAGAAGTTCGGCGACGACCGGCGCACCCAGCTGGTGCCCTTCGACGGCGACATGTCCATGGAGGACCTGATCGCCGAGGAGGACATCGTCGTCACGGTCAGCCGCGGCGGCTACGTCAAGCGCACCAAGACCGACGACTACCGGGCCCAGAAGCGCGGCGGCAAGGGCGTTCGCGGCACGAAGCTCAAGGAAGACGACATCGTCGACCACTTCTTCGTGTCGACGACGCACCATTGGCTGCTGTTCTTCACCAACAAGGGCCGCGTCTACCGCGCGAAGGCGTACGAACTCCCCGACGCCGGACGGGACGCGCGCGGCCAGCACGTCGCGAACCTCCTGGCCTTCCAGCCGGACGAGACGATCGCCGAGATCCTCGCGATCCGCAACTACGAAGTCGCGCCCTACCTGGTGCTCGCCACCAAGGGCGGCCTCGTGAAGAAGACGTCTTTGAAGGATTACGATTCGCCGCGCTCCGGCGGTGTCATCGCGATCAACC
Source organism: Streptomyces cavernae (assembly GCF_004023625.1). Lineage (GTDB taxonomy): Bacteria > Actinomycetota > Actinomycetes > Streptomycetales > Streptomycetaceae > Streptomyces > Streptomyces cavernae. Next base: position 286,341 of record NZ_RPDJ01000006.1, read on the forward strand.
TCCGTGAGACGGAGGACGGTTCGGACGACGAACTGATCGGTGCCGAACTCGTTTCAGCAGAGGACGATCTGCTGCTGATCAGCAAGAAGGCACAGTCGATCAGGTTCACTGCCACCGATGAGGCGTTGCGTCCCATGGGCCGTGCCACCTCGGGTGTCAAGGGCATGAGTTTCCGCGAGGGCGACCAACTGCTCTCGATGAATGTTGTTCGACCCGGTACGTTCGTGTTCACTGCCACGGACGGCGGGTACGCGAAGCGGACCGCCGTCGACGAGTACCGCGTCCAGGGACGTGGCGGCCTCGGTATCAAGGCCGCCAAGATCGTGGAGGATCGCGGTTCTCTCGTCGGCGCGTTGGTGGTGGAGGAGACCGACGAGATCCTCGCCATCACGCTGTCCGGCGGCGTGATTCGTACGCGGGTCAACGAGGTCAGGGAGACGGGCCGTGACACCATGGGCGTCCAACTGATCAACCTGGGCAAGCGCGATGCCGTGGTCGGTATCGCTCGTAACGCCGAGGCCGGTCGTGAGGCGGAGGAAGTCGACGGTGACGTCGACGAGCCGATCGCCGGCGAACCGGTCGACGGCACGGATGAGGGCACTCGACCCCCGGTCGAGTAGCGAGGAGTGAGTCATCGTGAGTGGAGCCACGGGCGCCGGAACGAGCGGTACCGGTACCGAGACCGACGGCGGCCGTGGCCCCGCCACCGACGCGACCCACGGGGACGCCTCGGACTCCAAGGAATCCCAGAGGGGAACCGTGACCGACAGCAGAAGCCCGCAGGCGCAGCAGTACGCTGCCGGGCCGGCTCCGGCGCCGGGCGCGCCGCCCGCTCCCCCAGCTGCCCCCGCTCCCCCAGCTGCCCCCGCTGCGCCGGGCTCGGCGCTGCCGGGTGAGAGACAGCCTCAGCAGGGGCCCTCACAGCCGTACCACCCGCCGCAGGCGTACCAGCCGTCCCCGGGCCCCGGAGCGGTTCGCAAGCCCCGCACGGGGGCGAGCACGACGCCTCGTACACGCAAGGCGCGGCTCCGTGTGGCCAAGGCCGATCCGTGGTCGGTCATGAAGGTGAGCTTCCTGCTCTCCATCGCGCTCGGCATCTGCACGATTGTCGCGGCCGCGGTGCTGTGGATGGTCATGGACGCGATGGGCGTCTTCTCGACCGTCGGCGGCACGATCTCCGAGGCGACCGGCTCGAACGAGTCCAACGGTTTCGACCTGCAGTCGTTCCTGTCGTTGCCGCGCGTGCTCATCTTCACCTCGATCATCGCGGTCATCGACGTCGTCCTCGCCACCGCGCTGGCGACGCTCGGCGCCTTCATCTACAACCTCTCCGCCGGCTTCGTGGGCGGCGTGGAGCTGACGCTCGCGGAAGACGAGTAAAGGGTCCTGCGGAGGTCCTGCGGTAACTCGCTCCTGGGACCCCGTGGAACGGCTTCAGAGCGCTCCCGGACTATCCGGAACCACCGGGATACTCCGGGACCACGTCTGAGCACCTCTGAAGCACCTCTGCAGCGCCTCCCGAACCGCTCCGAACCGCTTCGGGGACGGCCGGGACGGCCCCTCAAGGCCGAAGGACCAGGGCCGCCGGTGCCTCTGAACGGGAACCGAGCGGCCCTGGAACTATCGATTTTGGGACTGGCCGCGTCGTGCGCTAATCTTCAGAGGTCAGCGCGCGGGACTACACCGCAGAGCGCGGCGGGGCTATAGCTCAGTTGGTTAGAGCGCATCCCTGATAAGGATGAGGCCACAGGTTCAAATCCTGTTAGCCCCACCAGTACGTAGGCCCCCAACCGATCACGGTTGGGGGTCTTGTTCATGCGTACGTCTTCATGCGTGGCGTAGTACGCAAATCTGACCTGCTCATGAGGGTCGCCCGGAGCGGAGCCGTACCGGGTAGGGGCGGCTGCGGGATTGAAGGGCCACTACGGGAGTGAGAGGCGCTACGGGAAGGCGTGCCGCCCTGTCAGGGCCGCGGCGAGGGACTCACGCGCAGGGAGGCGGATGCCGTCCTCGTCCTGGGCCGTCGGCGAGCGGTGGCGGCAGCCGGGGGAGGAGCCGTGGGCCTCGGCGCGGATGCGCTGTTTCATCGTGGGCGGGAGGGAGCGGACGAAGGACCAGGCCCAGCGGAGCGGAGCGCTCTTGCGCGGGACCTCGGCCTGGGGTACGGGAGCGGCGGCGGCCGGCTTGCCGAGTCCCAGCGCCGTGCAGAGCGCGAGGAAGGCGGTGACGATGACGGTCCACAGCTTCATGACCTGGGCGCGGGCCATGGTCCCTCACTTTCGGATCAGGGGGATTTGCGTACTTTCCTCATGATGTGTATGTGGGGACCAAAGCGAAGGAACGACGCCCGTGGCGCATTGATCTTCCGATGAACACCACTCGGATGGGGGCAAAGGGCCCGGAAATGCGATGAGCGATGTTTGTCACGTTGTGTGGTGATTGCTCACTCTGAGGCGAAGAGCCTGGTGAGGGATGGATCGCTGGGTGCCGGACGGGAGTTGGGGTCCGACGGAGGTCACCGATCGGTCTCGAACGGTGTGTATAGTCGGGCGCCAGAGGTCCCCTACGTCAAGGAAAGACGAGGTCGCGCGGTGAAGAAGCTTCTCCTGGTCGCACTGGCCGCCATCGGCGGGCTCCTCGTGTACCGCCAGATCCAGGCGGATCGCGCCGAGCAGGATCTGTGGACGGAGGCGACTGACTCCGTGCCCACGGGTTCGTGAGTACCGACCACACTCTCTTAGCAAGCCCCGACCGCGGTTGCGGTCGGGGCTTCGTGCTGTTCGGGGCTTGGTGCTGCCTGGAGGCACCCCCTTTCGCTTTAGCGAACGGATTACTTGCATTGGCGAATTTGAGGGGTGGAGAGGTGGCGTGCGGGGCAGGATGGCCGCGTGGCGGCTCGCGGCCGGGGGTTCCGTACCCGGTCGGGCCGGTGATCCCAAGCGGGGGCTGGTGATCCGGATCGGTGACGAGGGGGCGCGTGATGGGGCGGCGTACGGTCTTGAGGCGCGCTCTGGCCGCGACGGTGGCCCTGGGCGTAGCCGCGCTGCCTGTGCATACCGCGGTCGCCGACACGCCGGGCCCGTACAGCTATGCCCCGGACGCTCGGACGATCGAGGGTGCGCAGAGCACCACCGACGCCGAGCAGCTCAACGCCGGTGCCACATATCGGAGTTCCATCCCCTTCGACGGCAAGCTCTACTACCGCCTCGAACTGGACTCTCGGGAGACGGCGTACGTATCCGCGACCGCCGTGCCCGGGCCGGCGGCGACGGTCTCGTATGCCGACGGCATCAAGGTGTCCATCCAGGACGGGGACGGACACCGCTGCTTCTCCGGTGAGTCCGCAAACGCGAGGTTCGGCGCGACGGCCGGCGTGCGACCGATCACCGCCTGGTCCTCGGTCAGTATCGGACCGGATGAGTCGACCTGCCGGACGTCCGGCACCTACTACATGCTCGTCGAGCGCACCAGTGGCACCGATTCGGCGCCCGGCAGATGGAACCTCGAGCTCCAGTACGTCTCCGAACCTGCCGTGCGGAGCGGCGGTCCGACCGTCGCCCCCAAGACATGGGACTCGGCTTCTCCCGAGGCGCTCGTGGGAGAGCCACGCAGCCGTCCCGGCGGTACCGGCTTCAGCGACGCCCGGGCACTGGGGCAGGGAGTCTGGACGGGCCGGATCGGGGCGGGGCAGACGCTCTTCTACCGGGTGCCCGTCGACTGGGGACAGCAGCTGCACACCACAGCCGAGTTGGGTACGTCGAGCGGTGACGGCATCGTGGGCAGCGCGCTGGTCATGCAGCTTTACAACCCGGTGCGCGGGTTCGTGGACGACGTCGGCGCCGCGTACGGCGGAAGTCAGAGGACGGCGGGGCTGGAGCCGCTGCCGCCGGTCCGGTACGAGAACCGCTACGCCCTCGCCGACAGGACCAGCGCGATGCGGTTCGCAGGGTGGTACTACCTGGTGCTCCACCTCAGCCCGGAGGTGGCCGAGAAGTTCGGTGACGGTCCCCTCGGGCTGACGCTGCGGGTACGGGTGAGCGGGACGGCACAGAGCGGGCCGTCGTACGACGGCGTGGCAGAGCCCCGCGATGTGTTCGAGGTATCGGCGGGCGACCGGGAAGCGGCGGCGAGCGGGTCGGAACAAGCCGGGCCCAGGGACGAGAAGACGGCGATGAAGCTGTTGGCCGCAGGCGGCATCGGGACCGGCGTGGTCCTGGTGGCCGGCCTGGGCGTGTGGACGCTGGTGGCCCGACGACGCGCCGCCGGCGCGCAGCGGGGCTGAGGGGCGGAGGCGGACCCGGCCGTTGCCGGATCTTGGCCGGACAGTTCCTGATCCGTTCCTGATCAGGAACGGATCAGATCCTGAACAGGGCCCAGAACCCCACGGCGAAGCAGATCAGCGCGAACAGCAGCACCGGCACGGCCACCTTCGCAGGCGGACCGGGGGGCTTGGCGCGGTGCCGAGCGGTGGCCTGCTGCGGGGTGGGAACCTCTGCGACTCGAGCGGTGTATGAAGCAGTAGAAGCGAAGGCGGCGGAGCCCGCGGAGTGCTGGTGGGGGGAGGTCACGTGCGTGGACGCGGCGGGGGAATCGGTGATTCCGAATTCCACGGTTCCGTAGGCGGGAGCGGGCAGCACGGTGGCCGTCGGGGGAGTGGGCGGCTGCTCCGGGTATTTCTGCCGGCCTTCGCGGTTCTGATGCGCTGGGTAGTTCTGTGGCCCCGGGTAGTGCTGCTGGTCTGGAGAGTTCTGCTGCTTTGGGTACCGCTGCGGCTGTGGCTGGTGTTGCTTCTGTGGGCCGGGATGAGCGGGCCACGGTGGAGGGGGAAGGCGGAAGCTGTCAGTGCCCGAAAGGGTGCGCGGTTGCCCGGGAGGGCTGTCTTGCCCGCTGGGATCGGTAGGCGGCTTGTCGACGGCTGGGGCGGAGTCCGACGCCTCTGTGATGGGGGCCGGCCCGGGCGGGTCGTAGGACGTGGTCGGGGGAGCACCGATGAGGCCCTCGCCTGGGCCGGACCCGGAGATGGGCCGCAGCGGTCCCTCGTCCTGCGGTCCGGCGCCGGTGTGGACGGTCCCGCCGTCGGTTGGGGGCTGGACTGTGCCGGGCCCCGTGTCCGGCGGGAGGTCGGCGGGGCTGACGACGTTGGTGTCCGTACGAGAGCTGGTGCGCATGCCGGGCACTGCTCGGTCGGTGTCCGTGGACATCGAGCCAGACTGTGGATCGGGCCCAGGTGGAGGAGCTGCGCCCAAGACAGGGCCGGCCGGGGGCGAGGCTCCGCCGGGCCACGCCGGTCGCGACGCCGACTCGGGCGAACGGGGATCCGCGTCAGGCAGCGTTCCACCGGTACCGGCCTCGGTGGCGACGTCGTGGGAAACCGTGCGGCCGTCGGCCTGTCTCACGGTCGTCAGTGGGCCATCAGGTCCGAACGCCGGTGGCAGAGGGCCGAGTTGGTCGAAGATCTCGATCTGTTCGTCGTCGGGGCCCGTCTCCGGGAGGAGGTCGGCTATCGAGGCCAGGGCCTTGCGAGCGCCGGTGGCCGTGCGGAATCGAGCCTGAGGATCGGGCTCCAGCAGCGCGGCGACGATCTGCCAGAGAGGCTCCGGTACGCCCTGCGGGGCACTCGGCGTGCCATGGTCCGCGAAGTGCTCTATCAGGGCCTTGGCATCGGGTTTGGCGCCCTGGAGCAAGTAGAGGGCGACCAGGCCCACGGCGAAGAGGTCGGCGGGAAAGTCCGGCTCGGCGCCGAGCATGGACTCGGGGGCGAAGTAACCCGGCGTTCCCACCACGTAGTTGGTCTCGGTCAGCCGGGGCTCCCCCAGGCGCATGGCGATGCCGAAGTCGGACAGCCGCAGCCTTGGCCGGGCCGTGCCGGTGGCCTCCAGCAGGATGTTGGCGGGTTTGATGTCCCGGTGCACGACGCCCTCGGCGTGCACCGCGGCGAGTCCGGCGAGCAGTTGGTCCAGCAGGGTGCACACGAAGGCCGGCGGGAGGGGACCGTAGTCCCCGACCAGGTGGACCAACGAGCCGCCGGCTACGAGGTCCATGGTGAACAGGACCTTGTCGTCGTCGGCGGCCCAGCTGGCGGGAGCGAGCACATGCGGGTGGTCGATCCGCAGCGCCTGTTCCCGCACGAAGCGCAGCAGCGAGTGGGCATCGCTCTGCTGCAGTACCTTGGCGGCCACATATCGGCGCCGCCGATGGTCCCAGGCGCGCCAGACCGCACCGACTCCCCCGCGCCCGATGGGGTCGACCAGTTCATACCGTCCGGCGAAGACCTCACCCATGGTCGTGCGTCGCTCCCCCTTCGGCGGTCGGCCCGGCACCCCTTGCGAGGCGCCCGGCATCCGGTTGGACGGCGTTCCGCGCTCCGGCCGACGGTCCTTGGGCCGACGGCCTTCGGCCGGCCTCGCCCCAGGAGCAGGCCTCGGCACGGTGATCCTTCGGCGCTGGGCTCGTCGGACGGTCTCAGCGGCTGCCTCCCGCGGCAATCCACGAGAGGCGGGACTTCCGCTGCCTCCCTGCTCACGTCGACCCGGAGTCTGCCCGCTCGCCTCGTCCCAGAGCCCGCATTCTGGCCCCGACCGGGAGCCCGCGCCCCGTTTCGGCCCGGGCCGTCCCCGTCTCCCCCCAGTCCCGGTGGTCAGGTGGTCGGTGGGAGCCGGGGAGGGGACGGTGCCGAGTCGCAGTGGTCAGTTCTGGTGGGACTGGTAGTGGGTCACCGCGTCGGAGGTGCGGCCCGCGCCGTAGACCCGGAGGAACTCTGCCAGTTCCGGGTGGGTTGGGGCGAGGGTGTTGGCGGCGTCGATGATGTCCCCCGCGGCGGCCACCGAGCGGAGCAGCGACTGGATCTCGCGGACCACGCGCTTGACCGTGGGCGCACCCGAACTGCTCGTGGTCTGAGTGGTGTTGCTGAGCACCGAGCCCCCCTGAGACTTCTTGATCTCGTCCATCCGCTCGGTCGCCTCGGCGGCGCTCACACTGCCGTCGGCGACCTGCCCCGCCAGGTCCTGCAGCAGTTGTACGCGCTGGACGACCGCAGGGTTGCCGATCTTGGCGCGCTGACCGCTCATCAGCTGGGACAGCATGGGCGCCGACAGGCCGAGAACCCCCGCGAGGCGAGCCTGGTTAAGTCCCAGATCGTCGATGAGCCTGCGAAATAGCGCGCCCAGAGGCTCCCCGTACCAGTTCCGCTGCAGCTCCCGTGCTCTCGCGGTCGCTTCCTGCTGTGCGGCGTCCATGTGCGTCTCCCCATCGCTTCCCCAAGTACGGCGGTTCGCTGTAGCGAACCACGTCGAGCATCTTACGGAGAGTGGTCGTTAACTGGGACCCCCAATCTTTTTGCGAGATCCCCCCTGGGACCCGGTACTCTGGTTCCCGGCGGTTGTCGACGAGGGGTTTTCCCCGTCGGGGGCCACCCTCCAGGGGCCATAGCTCAGTTGGTAGAGCGCTGTCTTTGCATGGCAGATGTCAGGGGTTCGACTCCCCTTGGCTCCACTCGACACAGCCCGGCCCGGGCGTCCCAAGGACGTCCGGGCCGGGCTTTTTGTCTGCCGTTCCGTGCGGATCGCGTGGCGGGAAACGGCCTGACAAGGAAGCTCGTCGTCGCGATTGCGATCGTTTACGGGCACGTCTGAAAACGTGGTTATCCAGATCGTTGGGGGGTGGGGAGCGTCAACGTACACATTCGCGAAAGCTTCACACGATGTCCATGGACTTTCGTCCGGTTCGTGCGGCACATGTGCTGGAGGCGTCGGGGGACGTGTTCCACGTGAAACAACGCTGTGGGGCGAGCGACATCAAGTCGCTCGCCCCACAGCGTCATTGAGAGTCAGCGGCGGTCGTCGCGATCAGCCGCCTCCGCCTCCGCGGCCTCCTTGGCCTGGACCTCGGGATCGAGTGCCGAGCCGTCCACCGAGGAGAGGCGTCCTGTGTCGGAGATCTCGGTGGCCGCGGGCGGCTCGACCAGCCAGTCAGGGTTGGCCTGCTTGTCCCACCACTTCCAGGCGGCGTAGGCGCCGCCCGCGAGGGCGCCCAGCATCGCCAGGCCCTTGGCAAGGCGACCGGCGCGGGCGCGGCGCTCTTGCCGGCGAACCAGCTTGCGGACGTCCTTCGCGGAGACCTGACCACGCAGGGCAGCCAGCGCCGCCGCACTGCGCGCCGCCGCCTCTTCGCGCACCGGACCGGCAGCGGCCACGGCCTGCTCGATCCTGGGGCGGGAGTAGTCGGCGGCCTGGCGGGCCGCCTTGCGGGTACGGATCGCCGCCTCGTGCGCCGCGTGATCGACCTTCGGTGGCACATGGGTGCGCGCATCCTTCAGTCGAGGGGCGACACGGGCGTCGTACGTGCTGCGGGCCTGCTCGGCGGCCTGCGATGCGGCGGCCGACACCTTGGGGCCGAGCCGTACGCGTGCTTCGTGCGCGTACTGCGCGGCCCGGTCCTTGGCGGTGTCGGCGTAGGGCGCCACCGCTTCCGCGGCGTGCCGCACGCTGTCCTTCGCCGAGCTGCTCGCGGCGCGCACGCTGTCGATGCGGGTCACGGGATCCTCCTCCTCGGTGGCGTACGTGGGGGGTCTCGCCCCCCAGAAAGACACAGTTCACCTTTCCACCCTTAACGGGATCATGCCTGTCGTGGCGCGGCGGGGCATGCGAGCGCGGGCATCCGGGTCATGAGCCATGACTCCGGATGAACTCGGGTCAATGGCGGCCTCACGGCTACCAACGAACCAATGGCAGTCAAATACCGTGCAACGGGACCTGGCGACGACAATGCCACGGATAGCCGGGAGGCGGGCACTTTCGGGCGTACTTCGGCCGGTTTTCTGCCCGCGCGTACAGCCGATCTCCCTTGGTATAGGGCGGCCGGGCGACGTGCGGCGCGGTCCGTGCGAGGATCGGGGAGTCACAGAGGACAACGGAAGGCACATCGTGGCTGAGCAGCTTTACGCCACCCTGAAGACCAACCACGGCGACATCGAAGTACGGCTCCTGCCGAACCACGCGCCCAAGACGGTCCGTAACTTCGTCGAGCTCGCCCAGGGCGAGCGCGAGTGGGTCAACCCGGCAACGGGCCAGAGGTCCACGGACAAGCTCTATGACGGCACGGTCTTCCACCGGGTGATCAGCGGTTTCATGATTCAGGGCGGGGACCCGCTGGGCAACGGCACCGGCGGCCCGGGCTATGAGTTCGAGGACGAGTTCCACCCGGATCTCGCGTTCAACAAGCCCTACCTACTGGCCATGGCCAACGCCGGCCCGGGCACCAACGGCTCGCAGTTCTTCATCACCGTCGCGCCGACGGCCTGGCTGACCCGCAAGCACACCATCTTCGGCGAGGTCACCGACACGGCCAGCCAGAAGGTCGTGGACTCCATCGTCAACACCAAGACGAATCCGCGCACCGACCGCCCGGTAAACGACGTGGTCATCGAGACGGTGGTCGTGGAGACCCGCCAGGGCTGAGCCCCTGCGGCCCGAGCCGTCCGGCCACGCCGAGCCACCCGGCTCCGCCGCGGCCGCCTGGGCACTGTCTCGTACGGCGGGCCCACGCCCGCCAGGGAACCAAAGCGCCCCGCCCGTCCGTACAAAGGATGGGCGGGGCGGTGCGTTGAGCCGAGGCCGCCATGTGCAGTCGTACGGAGATTGAGGGGACCCCATGGACCAGGCCGGCAGCTCACAGGGGCCGCAGGACGCCCAGAGCCTGCCCACCTGCTATCGGCACCCGGGTACGGAGACGGGCGTTCGCTGCACCCGCTGCGAGCGGCCTATCTGTCCCGAGTGCATGGTCAGCGCCTCGGTCGGATTCCAGTGCCCCGAGTGCGTGCGGGGTGGATCGGGCACCGGGCACGCGCCGGACGCGGCCCGGCCCAGGACGCTCGCCGGCGGCACCGTCACCTCGGATCCGCGGCTGGTGACCAAGATCCTGCTGGTCACAAATCTCGCCGTGTATCTGGTGCAGCTCGTGGCCGGGGACAGGTTCACCCACAGCTTCGCCCTGATCGGGCGCGCCTACGTGCCGGATCTCGGCTCGCTGGAGGGCGTCGCGGAAGGGCAGTGGTACCGGCTGCTGACCTCGATGTTCCTGCACGGCAGCGCGATGCACATCATCTTCAACATGCTCAGCCTGTGGTGGATCGGCGGCCCGCTCGAGGCCGCGCTCGGCCGTGCCCGCTACCTCACCCTGTACATGGTCTCCGGGCTGGCCGGCAGTGCTCTGACGTATCTCCTCGCGGAGCCCAACGGGTTCTCGCTGGGTGCCTCCGGGGCGATCTTCGGGCTGTTCGGTGCGACCGCCGTGCTGATGCGGCGCATGAACTACGACATGCGGCCGGTCGTCGCCCTGCTGGTGATCAACCTGATCTTCACCTTCAGCCCCGCCTTCAACATCGCCTGGCAGGCGCACATCGGCGGACTCGTCGCCGGTGTGGTGGTCGGCTATGCGATGGTCAACGCGCCGCGCAAGCGCAGGGCACTGATCCAGTACGGCACCTGCGCGGTGGTGCTGGCCGCGGTGATCGTCCTGACGGTCGTACGCAACGGCCAGCTGATCTGAGCAGTCGAAGTCGAGTCTGAGCAGTCGAGGCCGATCTCGGTGCCGGTCTCCCAGGCTTGTCTGAGCGATCGAGGCTGCCCGGCATATGAGACGGGGCGAGCCTCGGGTGCGGCCCCGCCGAGGGTTACTGCAGGTAGCGCACACAGTTGTCCACAGCGGGTGGCGGATCTTGTGCATGCTGTGCTTCCACAACTGTGCCCCCTGCCGCTCACCTGTGTTTTCCCAGGCAGAGCAGGGGGCGAACAGACTTGCGGATACCGGCGGCCCGGTCATACCGGCGTCAACCTCTGATGGGTTATCCACAGATCGTCTGACCTTTTCCCCACTGTGGAAAAAGCCTGTGGATAACTCGGTGGACAACTTGGGCCAGAGCCCCGTCCACCTGCGCTTTGTTCGGCGTTACCGTGCCGTTACTTCCACTGAGTGGAGACGCCGAAGCCCGCGGCGATGAACCCGAAGCCCACCACGATGTTCCAGTTGCCCAGCGAATCGATGGGCAGCGAGCCGTCCGTCACGTAAAAAACGACGATCCAGGCGAGGCCGAGGAGGAACAGGGCGAGCATGACCGGAGCCACCCAGCCGCGGCTGTTCAGCTTGATGTTCGCCGCCTGCTTGGACGGCGGCGGCGTGTAGTCGGCCTTCTTGCGGATACGTGACTTCGGCACGAGGGTCTCTCCTGTCGATGCGCTGCGTGGCCGCGCAGGGTGCGGGGCGAGTCCGGGGCAGCGTAAGGGGACGCTTAGTGCTCCCCCGGGCGTCCGTTAGCGTAGTGCTTCCGCCGCGCCGAAGGAGATAAGGGTACGTTGAGCAATTCTGCCGACTCCCCCGGGACCGGTTCCAGTCCCGCCCGTAGCGGGCGTTTCCGGCCTGTTCGGGTACTGACCGTGGGCGTCTTCGCGCTGGCCGGGCTGATTTTCTTCACCAGCTTCAACACCGCCAAGGGCACTAACATCCGCACCGACACCTCGCTGCTGAAGCTCTCCGACCTCATCCAGGAGCGCAGTCACAAGAACGGAGAGCTCGACGAGGCCAACGCGGCACTGCGTGACGACGTCGATGCGCTCGCGGAGCGCGACGACGGCCGCTCAGCCTCCGAGGACGCCGAGCTGACCGCGCTGGAAAAGAACGCGGGCACCCAGAAACTCAAGGGCGAAGCGATCACGGTCACCCTCAACGACGCCCCGCCGAACGCCACTGCCAAGCTCCCCGGCTACCCCGAGCCGCAGCCCGACTACCTGGTCATCCACCAGCAGGACCTGCAGGCCGTGGTGAACGCGCTGTGGCAGGGCGGTGCCAAGGGCATCAAGGTGATGGACCAGCGGCTGATCTCCACCAGCGCCGTGCGCTGCGTCGGCAACACCCTGATCCTGCAGGGCCGTGTCTACTCGCCGCCGTACAAGATCCAGGCGGTCGGAGACCCGGAGAAACTGCAGAAGGCGCTCTCGGCCTCCCCGGCGATCCAGAACTACATGGTCTACGTCAATGTCTACGGACTCGGCTGGAAAGTCACCGAGGACGGGACGGTGACTCTTCCCGGCTACTCGGGCACAGTGGATCTCCAGTACGCGAAGCCCGCGGAGTAGGGCCGGGCAGGCCCGGGTAGAGCCGCGGAACACAAGCCCGTGGAGTAGCTGCCGCTGGGGGACCCGTGTCGCTGCGAGTGCTCGTCAGGACGTTCAGTGAACTGTGCATCACCGTAGGCACCCTGATTGTGCTGTTCGTGGTCTACGTCTTGTTCTGGACCGGCGTGAAGGCGGACGCCGACATGAACCGCCAGATCGAGCAGTTGCAGAACAAGTGGGCGAAGGGCGCGGCCCGGCAGACCCCCGCCGATTCCGCCCAGGGCGGCGGAAGCGGAAGCCCGGCGGGGTCGCCGGGGCCCGGCGCCGCCCCAGCGCCGCCGGGCCCCTACGAGAACGGCAAGGCGTTCGCCGTGATGTACATCCCCCGCCTTGGTTTCACGTGGAACAAGCCCGTGCTCGAAGGCACCGGCACCGAAGTCCTCAAGAAGGGGCTCGGCCACTACGCGCGCACGGCCCAGCTCGGTCAGCAGGGCAACTTCGCGGTGGCCGGCCATCGCCGCACGTACGGCGACCCCTTCAAGGACTTCCCCAAGCTCAAGCGCGGCGACGCCGTGGTGCTGACCGATGGCACGACCTGGTTCACGTACCGGATCGACACCGGCCCCTACAAGACGGTGCCCACGGACATCGAGGTCATCGACCCGGTGCCGCGCAAGTCGGGCTACACGCGGGCGGGCCGCTACCTCACGCTGACGACATGCGAGCCGGAGTGGGGGCGCAGCCACCGGCTGATCGTATGGGCCCATCTTGACTCGACCCGGCCCGTGGAGGCAGGGAAACCGGAGGCCCTGCGCCGTTAGTCTGGTGGCGGTACGGCGTGAGTGTGGTGCCGTGGTACGACGGAAGGGACGGCATGTACAGCTGGTTCTGGCGGCATCTGCCGGGGAACGCATGGGTGAAGGCACTGATCTCGCTCGTGCTGGCCCTCGCCGTCGTGTACGTCCTCTTCCAGTACGTCTTCCCCTGGGCCGAGCCGCTGCTGCCCTTCAACGATGTGACGGTGGACAACCAGTGAGCGCGCGGATTCTCGTCGTCGACAACTACGACAGCTTCGTCTTCAACCTGGTCCAGTACCTGTACCAACTGGGCGCCGAGTGCGAGGTGCTGCGCAACGACGAAGTGTCGACCGCGCATGCCCAGGACGGTTTCGACGGGGTGCTGCTCTCCCCGGGCCCCGGCACCCCCGAGGAGGCAGGTGTTTGCATCGACATGGTCCGGCACTGCGGCGCGACCGGGGTCCCCGTCTTCGGGGTCTGCCTCGGCATGCAGTCGATGCAGGTGGCGTACGGCGGTGTCGTGGACCGCGCGCCCGAGCTGCTGCACGGCAAGACCTCGCTGGTGGAGCATGCCGGCCTGGGCGTCTTCGCCGGGCTGCCGTCTCCCTTCACCGCGACCCGTTACCACTCGCTGGCCGCCGAACCGGAGACCGTCCCGGCCGAGCTCGAGGTCACGGCCCGTACGCACGACGGCATCATCATGGGCCTGAGGCACCGTGAACTCCCGGTCGAGGGAGTGCAGTTCCATCCGGAGTCGGTACTGACCGAGCACGGTCACCGGATGCTCGCCAACTGGCTGGCGGAGTGCGGTGACCAGGGCGCCGTGGCGAGATCTGCGGGGCTGACCCCGGTGGTGGGCAGGGCCACGGCGTGACCGCGTTGCGCCCCGAGCGCGAATCCGGATACCAGGAACCCGGATCGGACGGGACCCCGTACGAGCAGCGGCCGTACGGCGTCTCCGGTTCGTTCCAGGTTCCGGGTGCTCCGGGCGCTCCGGGTCCTGCGGGCGCTCCAGGCGCTTCGGGCGCCCAGAGGGCTCCGGGCGCGTTCGAGGCGGCGGCAGACGGCATTGTCGAGTCCCTGACGGCTCCTACGGGCCCCGACGGCCTGTCGTCCGTGCGCGGAACCGGCCCGATCCCCCGGTACGAGGGCGGCGCGCAGCACGCGTACGCGGAGCCGCGGGCCACGCAGGACGAGAACCCGCCGGTGTACGGGCGGCCGGGCCGCCCGCAGTACGAGAACCTTCAGCAGCCGCTGCCGGGCCCGCGGTCCGGGGACGGGTACCCGACCGACGTGGCCCACGCGTCCCGCCCGTCCATGTCGGCGTACCAGCTCCCCGACTCCACACCCGCCCATGGCATCCAAGAGCCGGATCTCCCTCCGATCGACGAGGAGACGGTCTCGCTGCGGATCGCTGGCTCCCCTCTGGAGGCCTTCCAGGAGGGGCTGGGGGAGGGCGAGTCCATAACCTCCCAGGGTGGCCGTGCGGCCCGGAGGAAGGCCGCCAGGCGCCACGGACGGCACGGCGGGGCGCATGAGACGGTCGCGGGAGCCGAGGCGTTCTCGGGGACGGTGGCGCCGCCCGGGTCACGCATGGAGGCACGACGGGCCGCGCGGGCGCAGAAGCCGAGCGCTGGGGTTGTCGTCAGCCGCGCCATCGGTGAGGTGTTCATCACCACGGGTGTGCTGATGCTGCTCTTCGTCGGCTATCAGTTGTGGTGGACGAACTACCGCGCGCATCAGCAGGCAGGTACCGAGGCGAACAACCTCCAGCAGGACTGGGCCTCGGGCAAGCGGGCCCCCGGCGCGTTCGAGCCGGGCCAGGGCTTCGCCATCATGGACATCCCCAAGCTGGACGTGGTCGTGCCGATCGCCGAGGGCATCGACAAGAAGCGGGTGCTCGACCGCGGAATGGTCGGCCACTACGGCGAGGACAGCATTCCGACCGCGATGCCGGACGCGAAGACCGGCAACTTCGCCGTCGCCGGGCACCGCAACACGCATGGTGAGCCGTTCCGGTACATCAACAAGCTGCAGCCGGGCGACCCGATCGTGGTCGAGACACAGGACACGTACTACGTCTACGAGATGACGTCGGTGCTGCCGGTGACCTCTCCCAAGAACACCAGCGTGCTCGACCCGATACCCAAGGGCTCGGGATTCACCGGGCCGGGCCGTTACATCACCCTGACGACCTGCACACCCGAGTTCACCAGCAAGTACAGGTTGATCGTCTGGGGCAAGATGGTCGAGGAACGCCCACGCAGCAAGGGCAAACCGGACGCGCTCATCCGGTAGCAGCACCGGGACGACGCGCCCCACAGCGCTCAAGCGGCGCTCATCCAGTACGAGCACACGCACAGACGGGGCAGATGCAGTGGCAGCGACCACCGAGCAGGAGGGGCGTGTGGAGGCGTCCGTACTACGACGCCGAAGGCCCGGCCCGATCGCGGCGGCCGTCAGCCTCCTCGGTGAACTCCTCATCACGGCGGGCCTGGTGCTCGGCCTGTTCGTCGTCTACTCGCTGTGGTGGACGAACGTGCTCGCCGACCGTGCGGCGAACCGGCAGGGCGACCGGGTCCGCGACGACTGGGCAGCCTCCCAGAACGAAGCCCCGGGAGAGCTGGACACCGGCGACGGCATCGGCTTCCTGCACGTGCCGGCGATGCGCAACGGTGAGGTGCTGGTCGAGAAGGGCACCTCGTCGGAGGTCCTGAACGACGGTGTGGCCGGCTACTACACGGAACCGATCAAGTCCGCCCTGCCGCAGGACAAGACGGGCAACTTCACCCTTGCCGCGCACCGTGACGGGCACGGCGCCAAGTTCCACAACATCGACAAGCTCAAAAAAGGCGACCCGATCGTCTTCGAAACGAAGAACGACTGGTTCGTCTACAAGGTGTACGCGATCCTCCCGGAGACATCGAAGTACAACGTGAAGGTCCTCCAGCCGATCCCCAAGGAGTCCGGCAAGACGAAGGCGGGGCGCTACATCACCCTGACGACCTGCACACCCGTGTACACCTCCCGCTACCGGTACGTGGTGTGGGGCGAGCTGGTGCGCGTCGAGAAGGTGAACAGCAAGCGGACGCCGCCGGTGGAGCTGCGCTAGCCGCGGCTCAGCGACGGGCCGACAGGCCGCCGCCGATGGGCCAAATGGGCCACTGGGGCGACCGTTTGATGCTGGACGCTGGACGGGTCGACGGGCGACGGCCCCGGTACGGGGAAGGCCCCGGCCCCCTCTCCGAAGAGGGGCCGGGGCCTTCCCCGTACCGCTTGAGCGGGGAGCGGATCCGTACCAGATCGGATCAGTCCTCGCGGGAGGAGATTCCGGAGGCGTTCCCCTAGCCGAAGAAGCCTCCGATGTTGCCTCCGTCGTTGCCTCCGTTGTTGTTGCCACCACCGCCGCCATTGGTGATCAGGTTGACGGCCGTGCCGGGGTCGACCTGCTCGCCTCCGCCGGGGCTGGAGGCCAGGACGATGGCGTTGTCGTCCTGCGAGCCCTGGACATTGCCGAGTTGCAGGCCCGCGCTGGCGATGAGCTGCTTCACCTCGCCGAAGGTACGGCCCGCCAGCTGGGGTACCTGGACCTTCTGCTGCTGCTCGGGCGCCTTGCCGACCTGAAGGTTCACAGTGGTACCGGGGCTGACCTGAGTGTTCACATCCGGAGTGGTCTTGATGACCTTGCCGACCTGGTTCGGGTCCTGAACCTCGACGTCGGTGCAGTCGCCCGCTTTCAGACCGTTGTCCTCGATCTGCTCCTTGGCGTCGTCACAGGACTGGCCGATCACGTCGGGGACGGTGACCTGCTTCTTCTCGATGGCGACGGTGAGGGTGATCGTGGAGCCCTTCTCCAGCTCCGTATCGCCCTTGGGGTCCTGGTCGATGACGACGTCGGGATCTCGGTCGGACTCCTGCTCCTTCTTGTCGACCTTGAAGCCCTTCTCTTCCAGCTGTTCCTTCGCCTTCTCGAACGACAGGCCCTCGACGCTTGGCACCGCCACCTTCGGCGCCCCCGTCGACACCACCACATTGACGATGTCGCCCTTCTTCACCTGCGCCCTCGGCGCCGGGTTCTGAGAGCAGACATTGCCCTTGGGCTGGTTGTCGCATTCCTCTTTGGTGATCTTGAGCGTCAGATCGCGGTTCTTCGCCATGTTCTCGGCGTTTTCCTGCGTCTGGCTCACGAAATTGGGGTTCGGGAACGCCTCGTTGCCCGAGTCGGTACCGCTGACCACCCACCTGCCGATCAGGATGGCCCCCACCAGCACGAGGACGCCGGCGAGCACCAGCAGCACCGTGGAGGTGTTGTTCTTCCTGCCACCACCGCCGCGCCGCCGGTCGGGGCGGTCGTCGTAGCCGAAGCCGCCGTCGTCCGGGCTCATCGGCGGCAGCATCGTCGTTGCCTGGCCGTTGTCGGAGCGCAGCGCGGTGGTCGGCTGGTCGTCGGGGTAGCCGCCGTAGCCGACCGAGGCCATGGCGGCGGTCGCGGCGACCGGCTGACCGTCGAGGCAGGCCTCGATGTCGGCGCGCATCTCGTCCGCGGACTGGTACCGGTAGTTCGGGTCCTTGACCAGTGCCTTCAGGACGATGGCGTCCATCTCGGGCGTGATCTCGGGGTCGAAGACGCTGGGCGGCTGCGCCTCCTCCCGTACGTGCTGATAGGCCACCGCGACCGGCGAGTCCCCGATGAACGGCGGTCGCACGGTGAGCAGCTCATAGAGGAGGCAGCCCGTCGAGTACAGGTCGGAGCGGTGGTCCACCTGCTCGCCCTTGGCCTGCTCCGGCGACAGGTACTGCGCGGTGCCGATGACGGCCGCGGTCTGCGTCATCGTCATGCCGGACTCGCCCATGGCGCGGGCGATACCGAAGTCCATGACCTTGACCTGACCGGTGCGCGTCAGCATGACGTTGGCCGGTTTGATGTCTCGGTGGACGATGCCGGCGCGGTGCGAGTACTCCAGCGCCTGGAGGATGCCGATGGTCATCTCCATGGAGCGCTCGGGCAGCAGCTTGCGACCGCTGTGCAGGAGCTCACGGAGGGTGGAGCCGTCGACGTACTCCATGACGATGTACGGGATCGAGACCCCGTCCATGTAGTCCTCGCCCGTGTCGTAGACCGCGACGATCGCGGGATGGTTGAGCGAGGCGGCCGACTGGGCCTCCCGGCGGAACCGGGCCTGGAACGACGGGTCGCGTGCGAGGTCGACTCGCAGTGTCTTCACCGCCACGGTGCGACCGAGACGGGTGTCATGCGCGAGGTATACCTCCGCCATGCCACCACGACCGAGCACCTGGCCCAGCTCGTACCGGCCGCCGAGGCGACGCGGCTCTTCCATAGCTACCTACCAGCCCTCTCCGACGGTCCCGACCACATGCCTGTGGTCCGGCGGTGTGCTGTCCGGGCTACCGTACCCGGCTCTTCCTGTATGACCTGGCCGTAACCGTCACCCGATACAGGACCGGTATCGCAACGTGCACCGATGCGAAGGGAGACGTGAGACAGATCACTTCTTGCTGTCGATGATTGCCTTCATCACGTCCCTTGCGATCGGGGCGGCGAGACCACCGCCGGAGATGTCGCCGCGCGCGGCGTCACTGTCCTCGACCACCACGGCCACGGCGACCGGCCTGCTGCCGTCGCCGAGCTCGGCGAACGAGATGAACCAGGCGTAGGGGTTGCCGCTGTTGTTGATGCCGTTCTGGGCGGTACCGGTCTTGCCGCCCACGGTCGCGCCGCTGAGCTGGGCATTGCGACCGGTGCCGCTCTGGACGACGGTCTTCATCATGTCCTGGAGCTTCTGCGCGTTCTCTTCGGTCAGGGGCTGGCTCATCTGCTTCGGCTCGTGCTGTTCGATCACGTCCAGGCTGGGGGCCTGGAGCTTGTCGACCATGTACGGCTCCATGAGCCTGCCGTCATTGGCGACGGCCGAGGCGACCATCGCCATCTGCAGCGGGGTCGCGTTGGTGTCGAACTGACCGATGGAGCTCAGCGCGGTCTGCGGCTTGTCCATCTCCTTGGGGAAGACGGAGGCGTTGGAGCGGACCGGGACGAACTGCTGGGAGTTGAAGCCGAACTTCTCGGCGGTCTCCAGCATCTTGTCCTTGCCGAGGTCGGCGCCGATCTTGCCGAAGACGGTGTTGCAGGACACCCGCAGTGCCTCCCGGAGGGTGGCGTTCTTGCAGGGGATGTTGCCCTCGTTCTTCAGCTCGGTTCTGGTGTCCGGGAGGGTGTACGGCAGCGGCGAGTCCGTCTTCGCGTCGATGTCCGTGTACAGCCCGTGCTCCATGGCCGCCGCGGCGGTGACCACCTTGAAGGTGGAACCGGGCGGGTAGGTCTGGCGCAGGGCTCGGTTGAGCATCGGGTCGTCGGGGTTGTTCTTCTTCTGCAGCTTCGCCCAGGCCTTGGTGTCCGAGTCCACGGAGTTGCCGGCGAACGTCGAGGGGTCGTACGAGGGGGTCGACGCCAGCGCCAGGATCGCCCCGGTCTTCGGGTCGAGGGCCGCCACGGCGCCCTTCTTGTTGCCGAGCCCCTCGAAGGCCGCCTTCTGCGCGGCGGCGTTCAGGGTGGTGACGACGTTGCCGCCCTGCTTTTGCTTGCCCGTCAGCATGTCGAGGGTGTTGCGGAAGAACAGCCGGTCGTCATTGCCCGTGAGGATGCCGTCCTCGATCGACTCCAACTGTGTGGCACCGAAGGCCTGCGAGGCGTAACCGGTGACCGGGGCCCACATCTCGCCGTTCGTGTAAGTGCGCTTGTACGCGAAGTCGCTGCCGGAAGTCTTCTTGGAACCGGTGATCGGCTTGCCGTCGACGATGATGTCGCCGCGCGGTTTGGCGTAGCGTTCGATGGCGATCCGGCGGTTGTTCGTGTTCTCCTGCAGGGCGTTCGCCTGGACGTACTGGAGCCAGTTGTCCCGGATGAGCAGGGCGAGAACCAGCAGTCCGCAGAAGATCGCGATCCGGCGCAGGGGCTTGTTCACGGGCGGACCACCTGGGTCATTTCGGCGTCGGGGTTCGCTGCCGGGGCCGGGGCCGGGCGGCGTGCGGTGTCGCTGATGCGCAGCAGGATGGCGATCAGCGCCCAGTTGGCGATGACGGAGGAGCCACCGGCGGCGAGGAACGGCATCGTCATACCGGTCAGCGGGATGAGGCCCATGACACCGCCGGCCACCACGAAGACCTGGAGCGCGAAGGCGCCGGACAGGCCGACCGCGAAGAGCTTGCCGAAGGGGTCGCGGGCGGCGAGGGAGGTACGGATACCGCGCTCGATGATCAGGCCGTAGAGCAGCAACATCGCCATGACTCCGGCCAGTCCGAGTTCCTCGCCGAAGGTGGAGAAGATGAAGTCGGAGTTGGCGGCGAAGCCGATGAGGTCGGAGTGGCCCTGGCCGAGGCCGGTGCCCATGACGCCACCAGAGCCGAAGGACATGATCGACTGGCCGATCTGCTCGCAGGCGCCGGAATCCGCGTAGCAGCCGAACGGGTCGAGCCAGGCGTCGACACGGGCCTGGACGTGGCTTGCGAAGGAGGCCACGCCGACGGCACCTGCGGAGGACATCAGCAGACCGATGACGATCCAGCTGGTCCGCTCGGTGGCGACGTACAGCATGATCACGAACATGCCGAAGAACAGCAGCGACGAACCGAGGTCGTTCTCGAAGATGAGGATGAGCAGGCTGACGAGCCAGATGGTGATGATCGGGCCGAGGTCGCGGCCGCGGGGCAGGTAGAGGCCCATGAAGCGGCGGCTCGCCAGCGCGAGTGCGTCCCGTTTCACCATGAGATAGCCGGAGAAGAAGATCGCGATGACGATCTTCGCGAACTCACCCGGCTGGATCGTGCCCGCGCCGGGGATCCGGATCCAGATCTTGGCGCCGAAGGAGTTGTCCCCGAGGCCCGGGACGAGGGGCAGCAGGAGCAGCACCAGGGCGGCTGCCATCGAGATGTAGGTGTAGCGCTGCAGGACGCGGTGGTCCTTGAGGAAGATGAGGACCGCCACGAACAGCGCGAGGCCGAGCGCCGAGAACAGCAGTTGCTTCGGGGCCGAGGGGCTGAAGACGTCGAAGCGGTCGATGGCCAGCTGCTGCAATCGCTCCGACTGGTCCAGCCGCCAGATGGCCACCAGGCCGAGCCCGTTGAGCAGCGTCGCCAGCGGCAGCAGCAGCGGGTCCGCGTACGCCGCGAACTTGCGCACGACGAGGTGACCGACGCCGGCGAGCAGACCGAGGCCGATGCCGTAGCCCAGCAAGCCGGCCGGCACTTGGTCATTGATGGCCAGACCGACGTTGGCGTACGCGAACACCGGAATGACGACCGCGAACGCCAGCAGTGCCAGCTCGGTGTTGCGTCTGCTCGGTGCGCCGATCGCGCCGATCGTGGACGTGTGGTGCGTCGGTGCGTTGGTAGTACTGCTCATCGTGTGACAGGGCCCCTCACGGCGTGCTTACTGCTTACCGCACAGCGAGACCAGCTTCTGCTCTTCCTCGGAGAGGCTGGGGCCGGGTGTGGGTGTGGGTGCGGTCTGGGACGGTTTGGCGGACGGTGACGACGACGTCGACGGGTTCGGAGTCGGGCTCGGTGAGGCCTTCGACGTCAGGGAGGTCCGGTTGGTTCCCGTCGTGCCGCCGGCTTCGCCTTCGCCCGTCTGAGAGTTATTACGGCTCTCGGCCTGCCTGCGTTCGGCGTCCTTCTTGCAAGCCGACGCCTGCGTCGCCAATTCCTCGATCTTCGACTTGGCGTCGCCCAGGCCACCCTCGGTGATCGTTGCCTTGACCTGCTTCTGCTGATACGGCGGCAGGTACTTGAGTTCGATCTCGGGGTGGTCCTTCTCCA
This sequence comes from Streptomyces cavernae, assembly GCF_004023625.1. GTDB lineage: Bacteria > Actinomycetota > Actinomycetes > Streptomycetales > Streptomycetaceae > Streptomyces > Streptomyces cavernae. Next base: position 308,077 of record NZ_RPDJ01000006.1, read on the forward strand.
CCTTCGACAACGAAACCCAGGCCAGGTCCTGGCTGATACCGCGGTAGAGGGCGACGTGCTCGCCCTTGGCGCCGACGTAGTACTGGTTCTGCGTCCAGCGGTAGCCGCCGTACAGGCCGCCGCCGACCAGGGCGAGGACCAGCGCCGAGTAGAACGATCTCTTCAGCCACTTGCGGCCCTTGCGGGGTTTGACGAAGTCGTCGTCGGTGTAGCCGCCGAAGCCGTCGGTCGGGACGAAGCCGGTGGTGTCGCCGCTGCCGGGCGGGCCGAACTCGCCACCTCCGCCGTGCTGCGGTTGCCGGCCGAGGCCGGCGGCGCGGCCCGCCGGGGTCTGCATGGTGGACGGGTCGTGCAGCTGGAGCTGGTTCTCCGCGACCGCGCCCACGACGACGGGCTGGTCGGAGAGCTGTCCGGCCAGGGTGTCGCCGCCGTCGATGTCGAGGACGTCGGCGACGATCACCGTGATGTTGTCCGGGCCGCCGCCGCGCAGTGCGAGCTGGATCAGCTCCTGCACGGTCTCCTGCGGGCCCTGGTAGCTGGCGAGGGTCTCCTCCATCGTCTGATGGGAGACGACGCCGGACAGACCGTCGGAACAGATGAGATAACGGTCACCGGCGCGGACCTCACGGATGGACAGGTCCGGTTCGACGTGGTCACCGCTGCCCAGGGCGCGCATCAGGAGCGAGCGCTGCGGATGGGTGGTGGCCTCGTCCTCCGTGATGCGTCCCTCGTCGACGAGGCGCTGCACCCAGGTGTGGTCCTGGGTGATCTGCGTCAGGACGCCGTCACGGAGCAGATAGGCGCGGGAGTCGCCGACGTGCACCAGGCCGAGGCGCTGGCCGGTCCACAGCAGGGCCGTGAGCGTGGTGCCCATGCCCTCGAGCTGCGGGTCCTCCTCGACCATCATCCGTAGCTGGTCGTTGGCGCGCTGAACGGCGGTGCCGAGCGAGGTGAGGATGTCGGATCCGGGCACGTCGTCGTCGAGCGCGACGATGGTCGAGATCACCTCGGAGCTGGCGACCTCGCCGGCCGCCTGACCGCCCATGCCGTCGGCGATCGCGAGCAGCCGGGGCCCGGCGTAGCCCGAGTCCTCGTTGCCCTCGCGGATCATGCCTTTGTGCGATCCGGCGGCGAAGCGCAGTGAGAGACTCATGCGCACCTCGCCCGTCGGCTCCGGGTACATCCGCACGGTGCCCACCCTCCGGTCGGGAGCGCGCCGGGGCCCGTCACGGGGACCGCCGCTGCGTGCTCGCTCCGCTCGCTCATTGTCGTACTACTTCCGCAGCTCGATGACGGTCTTGCCGATGCGGATCGGCGCGCCCAGCGGAATCGGTGTCGGTGTGGTCAGCCGGTTCCGGTCGAGATAGGTGCCATTGGTGGAGCCGAGGTCCTCGACGATCCACTGGCCGTCCCGGTCCGGGTAGATCCTGGCATGGCGGCTGGAGGCGTAGTCGTCGTCCAGCACGATCGTGGAGTCGTGCGCCCGCCCGAGCGTAATCGTCTGGCCCTGCAGCGCGACCGTGGTGCCCGTGAGGGAACCCTCGGAGACGACCAGCTTGGTCGGTGCACCGCGGCGCTGCCGGCCACCGCCCGACTGCTGGCCGCGCTGCTGCGGCGGCGCGGCCTGCTGACGCGCGGCCTGCCGCGGGCTCGGGTTTTCCCTGCGGGAGCCGCGCTGGGTGACACGCGTACCGAACAGGTCGCTGCGGATGACCTGCACGGCCACGATCACGAACAGCCACAGTACGGCCAGGAAACCCAACCGCATGACCGTGAGGGTCAGCTCTGACATTGCCCCCGCTTCACCCTTCGGCTTGCCGGTAAATGATGGTGGTGCTGCCCACGACGATCCGCGAGCCGTCGCGGAGCGTAGCGCGGGTGGTGTGCTGCCCGTCCACCACGATGCCGTTGGTGGACCCGAGATCCTGGATCGTCGAGGGCGTTCCGGTCCGGATCTCACAGTGCCGGCGCGAGACGCCGGGGTCGTCGATCCGCACGTCGGCTTCGGTGCTGCGACCCAGCACCAGCGTCGGGCGGGAGATCTGATGGCGAGTGCCGTTGATCTCGATCCAGTGCCGCGCACGCCCGCCTGCCTGCGGGCCGCCGCCCATGGGGCGTCCGCCCACCGGCTGGCCCGCGGGCGCGGCACCGGGACGGGCGCCCGGGGGCGGCGCGGAGGGCATGGGCGGGGCTCCCGCCGGCCCTCCCGCGGGCCGTGCGCTCGGCGGGAAGCCGTAGGCGCTGCGGTCCGCGGGGCCGCCGTCCTGAGAGGTCGAGGAGGCGAGGGTGCGGCTGCGTACCCGGTACAGGCCGGTGTCGAGGTCGTCGGCCTTCTCCAGGTGGACCTTGATCGGGCCCATGAACGTGTAGCGCTGCTGCTTCGCGTAGTCGCGGACCATGCCGGCCAGCTCGTCGCCGAGCTGGCCCGAGTACGGGCTCAGCCGCTCGTAGTCCGGTGTGCTCAGTTCCACAATGAAATCGTTGGGAACGACGGTCCGGTCGCGGTTCCAGATCGTCGCGTTGTTGTCGCACTCGCGCTGCAGGGCGCCGGCGATCTCGACGGGCTGGACCTCGGACTTGAACACCTTGGCGAAGGTGCCGTTGACCAGACCTTCGAGGCGCTGCTCGAATTTCTTCAGGACTCCCATGTGGCACCTCCTCCTACGTACGTCCTGGTACTGCTCATACTGCTCACGTGCGGCGTGCCCATGCGTGGCGCGCCGCCGCCCGCCTGGTACTGCTTACTGATCGTATCCACGCGCAGGGAAATCGGCTGGTTCCCCCTTGCGGCCCGGCCGACGGGTGTCGACCTTCCCGAAGTTCCCTTGGGGGCTCCCCTTCGAACTCCCCTCGGAGAGGATCGTAGAGGGGGTCCGAGAACAGTGTCCCGCACCGGGCTGTGGACCCTGCCCCGCCTGTGGACGGATGGCCGGTACCGGTACGAGGTTGATACGTGTTGATGCCCGTTGGTGCGCAAACGAGGACGCGTCTGTTGCACTGGACGTGGCCCAGCGCACAACGGCGGCCGGGCCTGCGGCAGTACCGCGCCGGAGCGGACAGGAAACGGATGTGAACCCACCCTCGGCACCGTGCTAATCTTCTCGATGTCGGAAGGCGCCAGCACCACAATGGCAGGAGCCGGAGGACACACCCAATGCGCGGGTGGCGGAATAGGCAGACGCGCTGGATTCAGGTTCCAGTGCCCGCAAGGGCGTGGGGGTTCAACTCCCCCCTCGCGCACCATCTGACCGGAGCCCCGCAGGTCTTGAACCTGCGGGGCTCCGGTCTTTTGTCGCGTTGTGCGGGTGTGAGGCATTTCTCAGGTCAGGCGGAGGGTTACGGTCGGGCCAGAGGCTCTGGGGCAGGCGCCAGGCTCAAGGGCTGGGCTCGGGCGCGGGCTCGGACTCGGGCAAGCTCAGGGGGCGGGCTCGGGCTCAGCGGACAGGCCCAAGCTCTGGAGGCAGGCTCAGGCTGCCGGACGGCTGAGAGGGAGGCCATTCCCGACTGCGGCAGCCTGCGATCTCTGTGTGGCTGTCGGCGGGATGGCTGGAGTTCGTCCGTGCCGGAGGTTCTGGTGGGGGCCGGCGGTGGCCGGAGTGGGGACGAACCGGATGCAGCCGGTCACGCGGGTCGGGTGGTGGCCGGGAGGCGACTGTTCCTGGCCGAATGAGTGATGGTTGTTTCCACAGGTGGCGAGTTGTCCACAGGGCTTAACGCGTCGTGATCGACGGCTGTACGGTCGTCCCCACTTGATGTTCGTGCACGGGGGAGGGGTCGGTATGACGGAAGCCGGATCGACGGAGGCGGCGCAGCGGGTCTTCCGCGTCCCGGGCCTCGTGGCATGGCCCCCTAAGGATTCCCCCAAGGAAGAGGGCCGGGCGCTGCGCGCGAGCGTGCCTCGCAGTGCCCACGGGCAGCTACCGGCCGAGGACGACCGGCCGGACCCGGTCGCGGCCGTGGAGGAGTCCAGCCGCGGCCGGATCCCCGAGCTGATCCCGATCCGGGTCGGCAGGATGGCCGCCTCGCCCTTCGCGTTCCTGCGGGGATCCGCCGGGCTCATGGCGCACGACCTCACCCGCACCCCCATGACCGGGATCGGCGCACAGATCTGCGGCGACGCCCACGCCGCCAACTTCGGGCTCTACGCGGACGCCCGCGGTGGACTCGTCATCGACCTGAACGACTTCGACGAGACCGCGCACGGCCCCTGGGAGTGGGATCTCAAGCGTCTCGCCACCTCGCTGGTGCTCGCCGGCCGGGAAGCGGGGGCCGACGAGGACACCTGCCGCAAGGCGGCTCAGTACGCGGCCGGTTCCTACCGGCGCACCATGCGACTGCTCGCGAAGCTGCCCGTGCTGGACGCGTGGAACGCGATCACGGACGAGGAACTCGTCTCCCACACGGACGCACACGATCTGCTGGGCACGCTGGAACGCGTCTCGGAGAAGGCCCGGGCGAACACGAGCGGGCGGTTCGCCGCCAAGTCGACCGAGCCCGTCGAAGGCGGAGGGCGGCGCTTCGTCGACGCGCCGCCGGTGCTGCGCCGCGTCCCGGACGCCGAGGCGGCGGCCGTCGCGGGGGCGCTGGAGGAGTATCTGACGACCCTGTCCGAGGACCGCCGCCCCCTCCTCGCCCGCTACGCGGTGCACGACGTCGCGTTCCGGGTCGTCGGCACGGGAAGCGTGGGAACGCGGTCGTACGTGGTGCTGCTGCTCGATCACCGCGGCGAACCCCTCGTCCTGCAGGTGAAGGAGGCCCGTGCCTCGGTCCTGCTCCCCCACCTCGCCGCAGCGGGTCACCCGATACCGCAGGTGGCGCACGAGGGGCGCCGGGTGGTGCTGGGGCAGAAGGTGATGCAGGTCGTCAGCGACATCCTGCTCGGCTGGACCACGGTGGACGGCCGGCCCTTCCAGGTACGCCAGTTCCGCAACCGCAAGGGCAGTGTTGATCCCGCCGCCCTGGCCGCGGACCAGATCGACGACTACGCACGCATGACCGGCGCCCTCCTCGCCCGAGCGCACGCCCACAGCGCCGACCCCCGACTGATCTCGGGCTACTGCGGCAAGAACGAGGAGCTGGACGAGGCGGTCGCCTCCTTCGCGGTGGCCTATGCGGACATCACGGAGGCGGACCACGCGGAACTGCTGAAGGCGGTCCGTCAGGGGCGGGTCGAGGCGGAGTTGGGGGTCTGACGGAGTGGGGGTCTGACGGCGGCGAGCACCGAGCAGGGCGAGGGTGCCGACGAGGCCCGAGCTGGGGTCGGCGGTGGTCTTCCCCGCGGCTGGCGGGGGTTCTCTCCGGTCGGCGGTGGTCCTTCCCGCAGGTGGCGGGGGTCGTGTGCGGTCGGCGGAGGGTGTTCCCTCCGGTCGGTGGCGGAGGCTCTCACCAGTGGGTTTGTGTGAGGGGCGTGGCCTTGTGGCTAGGCTGGGCGGGTGAGTACCCCGGAAGCTGAACAGTCCCCGTCCGAGCCCGAGGGCGAGCCCGTCGCCGAGCAGTTGCCGGAGCAGTCCGGTATGGGCGGGGCCGGCACTGAGGAGGCGCGGCAGCCGTCCGACACCGGCCGCCGGGACGGGGCTGACGAGACGCGGCCCGACCAGACGCCGTCCGACGATCCGGGATCCGAGGCGTCGCCCGATCCGGGATCCGAGGAATCGCGGTCCGAAGGGTTGCGGTCCGAGGAGGCGCGAGATCCCTCCGGGGACAGCCGGGCGGATGCTGCTGAAGCCGGGGACGGCCGGGCGGTTGCCGGTGAGGCGCGGCCCGAGGAGCGGTTGGAGCGGGCCGTCCGGGCGGCCGAGCAGGCGTTGATCGAGTATGAGATCGCCGTCGAGACCTTCCGGATCGAGGTAGAGAACTTCTCCCGGCTGCACCATCAGAAGCTGGGACCCATGTACGCCCGTCTCGACGAGCTGGACGCGCAGATCGCCGAGGCGCGCGCTGCACGCAGCGGCGATCCAGAGGACCTGCGGAAGGCGCAGGAGGCGCGGGCCCGGGTGATGCCGATGCCCGGCGTCGAGGAACTGTTCCACGGCTGGATCGACTCCGACGGCCTCTCCGCGGAGGCCGCCGCGATGCTCACCGAGCAGCCGGTACGCCCGCCCGAGCGCGTCCGCCCCAGCGATGAGGCCCGCAAGCTCTACCGCGAGCTGGTCCGCAAGGCCCACCCCGACCTGGCGCGGGACGACGACGAGCGCAAGCGGCGCGACGAGTTCATCGCGCGCGTCAACTCCGCGTACTCCCGGGGCGACGAGGCGCTGTTGCGGGAGCTGTCCGAGGAGTGGGCGGCCGGCCCGGTCCCCGAGGAACGGCGCCCCAGCCGCAGTGAGGAGCTCTACGCCCGGCTCGAGTGGCTGGCCCAGCGCAAGGAAATGCTGACCCTGGTCGCGCGGGAACTGGAGGAGGGCGCGATCGGCGGAATGCTCAGGCTGGCCCCGGACGACCCGGACCGGCTCCTCGACGAGATCGCGGAACAGCTGCTCGCCCAGGTCGGCGAGCGGGAGGCGGAGCTGGCGGAGCTCATCGGTGGCGCGTAGCCGGTTCCGGTAGCGTCGGGGGCATGTCTATCGGTTCTGGTGTGCCCACGGTCGAGATCGCTGCCCTGTCGGACGGTGACTTCCTGCTGGACGTCCGTGAGGACGACGAGTGGCAGGCGGGTCACGCCGAGGGGGCGCTGCACATCCCCATGAGCGAGTTCGTGGCCCGTTACGGCGAGTTGACCGAGGCCGCGCCGCAGGACGGCCGGGTGCATGTGATCTGCCGCTCCGGCGGGCGTTCCGCGCAGGTCACGATGTATCTGGTGCAGCAGGGTATCGACGCGGTGAACGTCGATGGCGGCATGCAGGTCTGGGCCGCGGCGGGCCGCCCGGTGGTGGACGCCAAGGGTGAGCCCGGCCACGTGTTGTAGCGCGGTACCCGCCGCGGGGCTTGTTCATCCCAGGGGGTGCGCCGCCAGGAGTTCGCCCAGCGCCTCCTCGTGCGCCGCCGCGGGGCCCAGTGAGAGCTCCAGCTGCTTGGCCCAGGCGTGGTAGCGGTGCAGCGGGTAGTCGGTGTCCGCGCCGAAACCGCCGTGCAGGTGCTGCGCCGTCTGCACCAACCGGCGCACCCCTTCGGACGCCCAGATCTTGGCGACCGACACGTCACCGGCGGCGGGCAGCGCGCCCTGGGCGTCGGTGCTGACGCGCCAGGCCGCCTGCCACAGGGTCGCTTCCATGGCACGCAGGTCGATGTACCGGTCGGCGGCCTGTACGGCGACGGCCTGGAACGTGGCGATCGGGTGCCCGAACTGTTCGCGCTTCCCGGTGTACGCGCTGGTCATCGCGAGTACGCCCATGCCCACGCCGAGCGCCAGCGCACAGGTGCCAGTGGCGAGCAGCAGCCGCAACCGCTCCCACGCTCCGTCCGCGGTGATCACATACCGGGGGGCGACGCGTACCGAGTCCAGCCGCAGTTCGCCGAGCCGTTCCCCGGTGGTGGAGATCTGTTCGGCGAGCGTGACGCCCTCCTGCGCCGGGCCGACGACAGCGAGCACCGCCCTGGTTCCGGTGTGGGCCGGCACGGTGTGGGCGGGCACGACGACATGGTCGGCGTTCAGCGCCCAGGGCACCGCTGTCTGCACGCCGTCCAGTACCCAGCCGTCCCCGGTCTCGTGTGCCGTCACGGCGAGTTCGGCGGGGTCGTGCCCGGTGCGGCCGTTCGACGCGACGGTCAGTACCCGCTCGCCACGTCCGGCCGGGCCGAGCAGTTCGTCCTTCAGCTCGGTGCTGCCACAGGCCTGTACGGCCAGGGCCGCCGCGCTGTGCTCCAGCAACGGCACCCGGGCCAGCACCTTCGCCGACTCGCGCAGCACCAGGCAGAGCGCGATGGCGTCGAGACCGGCCCCGCCGTACTCGGTGTCCAGGAGCAGGCTCAGCAGGTCAGCGTCGGCCAGCCTGGCCCACAGGGCCCGGTCGAAGTCGTCAGCGACGGCACCGGGGGTCAGCGCGGGGCTCGGCACCCCGTCGGCTGCGACCCCTCGGAACACCGCCTGTGCCGCCTCGACCGCCGCCTGCTGCTCCTCGGTGAAGGTGAAGTCCACGGTTCCGCCCTCCCACGCGCCCACCGGCTGATCCGACGGGGCGCAAAGATAGAACAGGTTCTACAAGAAGGGAACGCCACGACCACCGTCCTGTTCGCTCGGTCGTCCGTCTTCCGGGGCGAGGGCCGTAGGGTGTCAACCGCTGTGGACGACTCACGGCCGGTGTGCCGGTCCGGCTGTGCCGGGGCGGCGGGCCTGAGTACCGTTCCGGGTGCGAACGGCGCGGCGGCGCGCACGGGTGCCTCGTCGCCCTGCGGCCCTGCGGCCCGTCGACGAGACAGCGGACGAACGGCGGACGGGGCGGTATGGACGCGTACGACGAGGGCTCGAGCGCCCGGCCCGTACCGGGCGCCCCCGAGTGCGCCGGGGGGCTCGAAGACGGTGCGCCCCGCAGCGCCGAGACCGGGGTCGTGATCCGGAGCGCCGAGACCGGGGTCGTGATCCGGTCCGGGATCGTCGGCTCCGGTCCGGACGAGCGTGACGGGATCCCCGGCGACGGGTCCGGGGCGGTGCCCGCCCGCGGCACGGGTATCGGTGCGCTGTCCCTCCGCTACCGGATCGCCGTGCTCCTCGCCCTCGCCGTCGTCGCCTCCGCGGCGGGTGTGCACCTGGGCATGGTGTTCCTGCACGTCGCACCCGACAACACCGTCAGCAAGGAGTACGGCACGGCGATCGGCGAGTGGGTCTACCCGGAGTTCGAGCAGAACTGGAAGCTGTTCGCCCCCAACCCGCTGCAGCAGAACATCGCGGTGCAGGTCCGCGCCGACGTGCGCACGCCGGACGGCGGGGCGGATACGACCGGCTGGTACGACCTGTCCGCGAGCGATGGCGCGGCCATAGAGGGCAGTCTGCTGCCGAGCCACACCCGGCAGAACCAACTGCGCCGGGCCTGGGACTTCTACACCGCGACGCACGACGCCGAGAACCGGCCGAACGGTCTGCGCGGCGCACTGTCGGAGCGCTACATGCTCCGGATCGCGCTGCTGCGCCTGGAGACCGAGACTGTGCCGGGCATCGGGAAAGGCGTGGTCGTCGAGCGCGTGCAGCTCCGTTCCCGTACGACCAACGTGCCGCCGCCCGAGTGGAGCGACGAGAAGGTGTCGCTCACCCCCTCCTACCGGGAGCTGCCCTGGTGGCCGGTGTCGGACGGCGACGGACCGGTCGGCACGGCCGGGAAGGCGGATGCCGAATGATCCGCTCCGACCGGTCGCTCGCGCGCGCCCTGGCCCGCGTCACCGACACGGCGCTGGGCCCGTACCAGACCGCTGTGATCCGTATCGGCTTCGCCGTCACCTGGCTGCTGTTCCTGCTGCGCGAATACCCGCACCGCCAGGATCTGTACGGGCCCGACGGGCCCTGGAGCTGGGACATGGCCCAGCAGCTCATCGCCGCCAACCACGCCTTCACCGCCCTGCTGTGGTTCGACGGGCGCATCTGGTTCGAAATCGGCTATGTGCTGTCGGTCGTCGTCAGCGCTCTGCTGGTGCTGGGCTGGCGCACCCGCACCATGTCGGTGCTCTTCATGGTCTGCGTGCTGTCGCTGCAGAACCGCAGTGTCTTCGTGGGGGACGGCGGTGACAACGTCATCCACCTCATGGCGATCTACCTGGTCTTCACGCGGTGCGGGCAGGTCTGGTCACTGGACGCGCGCCGCGCCGCACGTTCCCGTGTCACCATCACCGGCCCAACGAGCCCGATCGAACCAACCAGCACCAGCAGCCCCGCCGTTCCGGGGAGCCCGGGTAGGCGCGAGGACCGTGCCGGAGTAGTGCTGTGGTGGGTACTGGCGCTGGTGCTGGCGGCGGTGACCCTGGTGGGGCGGCTGGACGGCGGTGTGCTGGGGGGCTGGCTGACGCTCTTCTGGGGACTGCTCGCGGTGCACGCCGTGTGGTGGGCGCTCGGCCGCCGCGCTCCGTACGGCCAGCCGCGGATCATGCTGGACGTGATCGCCAACGTGGTGCACAACGCGGCACTGCTGGTGATCATGGCTGAGGCGTGTCTGATCTACGCGACCGCCGGCTGGTACAAGATCCAGGGCACTCGCTGGCAGGACGGCACAGCCGTCTACTACCCGCTCCACCTGGACTCCTTCTCGCCCTGGCCCGCACTGTCCGACCTGCTGTCCTCGAGCGGCGTCCTGGTGCTGCTGGTGACCTACGGGACGGTCCTCGTGCAGGTCGCCTTCCCGTTCACGCTCTTCAACCGGCGGGTCAAGAACGTGCTTCTGGCGGTCATGATGACCGAGCACGCGGCGATCGCCGTGGTCCTGGGGCTGCCGTTCTTCTCGCTGGCGATGATCGCCGCCGACGCCGTGTTCCTGCCGACCTCCTTCCTCAAGCGGCTGGGCGGATGGGCGGCCCGCGCCCGGGGCGCACTGCTGTCGCGGGTCCCGCGCAGGGTGCCCGGACCCCGCAGGGCCGAGGAACACACTCCCGAGGAGGCCGAGCAGTCGCACGTAGGCTTCACGGCATGACCGCCCTCACCGACCCCCTGAGCGTCTGGCACCGGCTCGCCGAGACCTCCGTGCTCCTCGACGGTTTCCACGCCCTCAAGCACGCCCTGCGTTTCCAGGCCCAGGTCCGGGTGGCGGTCACCACCGACCGGCGGGCGGCGCTCGCGCTGGCCGAGGAACTCGCCCCGGACGTCCACGACACCCTTGACGGGCTGCTGGCCGAGGTCACGGAAGCCACCTACCGCAGCCTCGTGCCGCGCCCGCACCCCACCGCGGTGGCCGCCCTGGCCCTGCGGCCCTCCCGCGACGCGCATCTGCGGCAACTGGCGCATCTGCCCCGTCGCGCGCCGGTCGTGGTCCTCGACAACCCCCGCAACCTGGGCAACGCCGGAGCGGTCATCAGGCTGGCGGCGGGCTTCGGGGCGAGCGGGGTGGTCACCACGGGGACGCTCGATCCCTGGCACCCCACTGTGGTCCGCGGCGGCGCGGGTCTGCACTTCGCGACCGCCGTGGAGCGGCTGACGGTCGCCGAACTCCCGCCGGGCCCGCTGTTCGCCCTCGACCCCGAGGGCGAGGACATCAGGGGGCTGAAGCTCCCGGACGACGCCGTGCTCGCCTTCGGCTCGGAGCGCAGCGGGCTCTCCGCCGAGCTGCGCGAGCGCACGGACCACCTGGTGTCCCTGCCGATGCGTCCCCAGGTCTCCAGCTACAACCTCGCGACCAGCGTGGCCATGACGCTGTTCCACTGGAGCGCCACCGTCGGCGCATCGAGCGCCACGCGTGGCGCATCGAGTGCCTCGGGAGGCGCTCCGAGTGCCACCGGGGACGCGCCGGCCTGAGCGGCCGTGCGGCAGGCGCCCGCCCGGCGCCCCCGGTCGGCTATGCCTCCCTGCGCACCTCCACCATCCGGAACCGGTTGGCCACGAACGCACCGTCGCACAGGGCCGCGTTGGCCGCCGGGTTGCCGCCGGAGCCGTGGAAGTCCGAGAACGCGGCGGTCTGGTTGACGTACACCCCGCCGGTGAGGTTGAGCGACAGCTGGGCGCACTCCTCCAGACAGGCCTCCTCTACGGCCTCCTCGACCTCCTGGGAGGTCGTGTACGCCCCGACCGTCATCGCGCCCTTCTCGCGGATCGTGCGCCGCAGCAACTCCACGGCATCGGCGGTGGAGTCGACCGCGACGGCGAAGGAGACTGGTCCGAAGCACTCGCTGAGGTACGCGGCCTCGTCGTCCGGCCGCTCCCAGTACTTGCGGGCGCCGTCCGCCTTGACGATCACAGGGGTGCGGACCACGGCGCCGGGGAACTCCGGGTTGGCCACCTCTCGGGAGGCGAGGGCGACCTCGCCGAGGCCGGGCGCGGCCTCCAGTCGTGCCTTGACGTCCGGATTCACGATCGCGCCGAGCAGGGCGTTCGCCCGGGCGTCGTCGCCCAGCAGACCGCCGACCGCCTTCGCCAGGTCGGCGACCACCTCGTCGTAGGTCTTGGCGCCCTGGTCGGTGGTGATGCCGTCCCGCGGGATCAGCAGGTTCTGCGGGGTGGTGCACATCTGGCCGCTGTACAGCGACAGGGAGAAGGCGAGGTTGGACAGCATGCCCTTGTAGTCGTCGGTCGACTCCACGATCACCGTGTTGACGCCGGCCTTCTCCGTGTGGACCTGCGCCTGGCGGGCGTTGGTCTCCAGCCAGTCGCCGAACGCCGTCGAGCCCGTGTAGTCGATGATCCTGATCTCCGGGCGCAGGGCCAGGGTCTTGGCGATGCCCTCGCCGGGCCGCTCGGCGGCCAGCGCCACCAGGTTCGCGTCGAAGCCCGCCTCGGCGAGCACCTCGCGCGCGACCTGGACCGTGAGCGCGAGCGGCAGCACCGCGCGCGGGTGGGGCTTGACCAGTACCGGGTTGCCGGTGGCGAGGGAGGCGAAGAGGCCCGGGTAGCCGTTCCACGTCGGGAAGGTGTTGCAGCCGATCACCAGCGCGATGCCGCGCGGGACGGCCTTGAACTGCTTGGTGAGCGCGAGCGGGTCGCGTTTGCCCTGCGGCTTGGTCCACTCCGCGGTGTCGGGGGTGCGCACCTGCTCCGCGTACGCGTACGCGACCGCCTCCAGGGCGCGGTCCTGTGCGTGCGGGCCGCCGGCCTGGAACGCCATCATGAAGGCCTGGCCGCTGGTGTGCATGACCGCGTGCGCGAACTCGTGCGTCCGGTCGCTGATGCGCTTCAGGATCTCGAGGCACACCACCGCACGGGTCTCCGGGCCCGCGTCGCGCCAGGCGCGCTGCCCCGCGCGCATGGCGGGCAGCAGTACGTCGATGTCCGCGTGCGGATACGTGACACCCAGCTCGATGCCGTACGGCGAGACCTCGCCGCCCACCCAGTCGTCCGTGCCGGGCTGGCCGAGGTCGAGGCGGGTGCCGAGGACGGCGTCGAAGGAGGCCTTGCCCGCGGCCATGTCCAGGCTGCCGTTCTCCCCGTACGCCTTCGGGTGCTCGGGATGCGGGGACCAGTACGCGCGCGTGCGGATCGCTTCCAGCGCGTTGTCGAGGGTGGGCCGGTGCTGCGCGACCAGCTGGTGTGCGGTGAGCTCGGCGGCCATGAGGGACCAACTCCTCGTTCCGGGGAGCGCTTCATCGCGCTCATGAGCTGGGCAGTAATGGACGGACAGGGTTAGAGTAACCGAACGATCGGTCGGTACAAGGGGGTCCGCCGCATCTGTGGAAAACCCCGTGCGGGAGGATCACGGGCATGACAGCACTCGACCTCACCAGCCCCGTGGCCGTCGTGGGCAGCGGCACCATGGGCCAGGGCATTGCCCAGGTGGCTCTGGTCGCGGGCAATCCCGTGCTGCTGTACGACTCCGTGGCGGGCCGGGCCGATGCGGCGGCCGACGCGATCGGGGGCCGCCTGGACCGGCTCGTCGAGAAGGGCCGGCTGACCGGGTCCGCCCGGGACGAGGCCCGCGACCGGCTGCGTCCCGTCACCTCCCTCGCCGAGCTCGCCGACTGCGGGGTGGTCGTCGAGGCGGTGCTCGAGCAGCTCGACGTGAAGCAGGCGCTGCTGAGGGAGCTGGAGGAGATCGTCGGCGAGGACTGTCTGCTCGCCACGAACACCTCGTCCCTGTCCGTCACGGGCATCGCCGGCGCGCTGCGCAACCCCGGCCGCTGCGTCGGGCTGCACTTCTTCAACCCGGCTCCGCTGATGCCCCTGGTGGAGGTCGTCTCCGGGTTCGCCACCGACTTCACGTCGGCCACGCGCGCGTACGAGACGGCGCGCGCCTGGGGCAAGACACCGGTCGCCTGCGCCGACACCCCCGGCTTCATCGTCAACCGCATCGCACGGCCCTTCTACGCCGAGGCCTTCGCGGTGTACGAGGCCCAGGCCGCCGACCCCGCCACGATCGACGCCGTGCTGCGCGAGTCCGGCGGGTTCCGCATGGGCGCCTTCGAATTGACCGACCTGATCGGGCAGGACGTCAACGAGTCGGTGACGCACTCGGTATGGCGGTCCTTCTTCCAGGATGTGCGCTTCACGCCGTCGCTGGCCCAGCGGCGGCTCGTCGAGTCGGGCCGGCTCGGCCGCAAGACCGGGCACGGCTGGTACGACTACTCGGCCGACGCCGAGCGCCCGGAGCCCCACACCGCGGACCGGTGCGAGCCGCCCGCCTACGTCGTCGCCGAGGGGGGTCTCGGACCGGCCGCCGCGCTGCTCGCGATGATCCGCGAGGCGGGCATCACGGTCCGCGACGACGAGGAGGACCACGGCACCCGTCTCATCCTGCCCGGCGGTGGCCAGTTGGTCCTCGCCGACGGACAGACCTCCGTGGAGTTCCGCGACGTCGTCTACTTCGACCTCGCGTTCGACTACCGCAGGGCCACCCGGGTCGCGCTGTCCGCCTCGCAGGACACCTCGCCCAAGACCCTCGCCGAGGCGTGCGGGCTGTTCCAGGCGCTCGGCAAGGACGTCAGCGTCATCGGGGACATGCCCGGAATGATCGTCGCCCGGACGGTGGCCCGGATCATCGATCTGGCGGTCGAGGCGGTCGCCAAGGGTGTGGCCACCCCGGAGGACGTCGACACCGCGATGACACTCGGCGCCAACCACCCTCTCGGGCCGATGGAGTGGTGCCGCAGACTCGGTCAGGGCTGGGCGCACGACTTCCTCGAGGAAATGCACGAACGCGAGCCCTCCGGCCGTTACGCGCCCTCCCTGGCGCTGTTCCGCCACTATTCCTCCGACCAGTGGGAGGGCACTTCATGACCACGGCCAAGCGCGACACCTACACCCCGGAGACGCTGCTTTCCGTCGCCGTGCAGGTCTTCAACGAACGTGGCTACGACGGCACTTCGATGGAGCACCTGTCCAAGGCGGCCGGTATCTCCAAGTCGTCGATATACCACCACGTCGCCGGCAAGGAGGAGTTGCTGCGCCGGGCCGTCAGCCGGGCGATCGACGGCCTCTTCGGGATCCTCGACGAGGAGCACGCGCGCGAGGGACGGGCCGTGGAGCGCCTCGAGTACGTGGTGCGGCGCATGGTCGAGGTGCTCACCGGCGAACTGCCGTATGTGACGCTGCTGCTGAGGGTGCGCGGCAACACCCATACGGAGCGGTGGGCCCTGGAGCGCCGCCGCGAGTTCGACCACCGGGTGGCGGAACTGCTCAAGGCCGCCGCGGCGGACGGCGACGTGCGCGGCGACGTCGAGGTCCGGCTCGCGACCCGGCTGGTCTTCGGGATGATCAACTCGATCGTCGAGTGGTACCGGCCCGACGGGCGGGGCATGGGCGCGCGGGAAGTGGCCGACGCCGTGGTGCGGTTGGTTTTCGCGGGGCTGCGCGAGGAGCACTGAGGCGGGCCCCGGGCCGGCGTTCAGCCCGAGGGCTCCAGGTCCTCCTCCTCGAACACCAGCAGCGTGTGGGTGCTGAGCACCTCGGGTATCGCCTGCAGCTTGGTGAGCACCAGTTCCCGCAGCGCCCGGTTGTCCGGGGTGTGCACCAGCAGCAGGACGTCGAAGTCGCCGCTGACCAAGGCGATGTGCGCCGCTTCCGGGAATGCGCGCAGCTGTTCGCGCACCGAGCGCCAGGAGTTCTGCACGATCTTCAGCGTGATGTACGCGGCCGCGCCCTTGCCCGCCCGCTCGTGGTTGACGCGGGCTCCGAAGCCACGGATCACGCCGTCCTCGATGAGGCGGTTGATGCGTGCGTAGGCGTTGGCGCGGGAGACATGGACGCGTTCGGCGACGGAGCGGACCGAGGCCCGGCCGTCGGCCCGCAGCATCTGCAGGATGTCCTGGTCTATGGCGTCCAGTGGCCGGGCGGGCGGGAGCGCGCGATCGCTCTCGGGCTCGTCGGCCATTTGTTCAGGAGCCATGCCCCCCCGCCTCAATACCATGGACGTACTGCGTCCATCTCAGGGTGTGGAGAACCGTTTGTCCACAGCCTGGAGGTGCCTGTAGCCAAAATGTGCCGACGACCGAACAATCGGTAGGTGAGGCGCATCACACCGGCGCGCCTCGACGCGGCTCCCACCCGGAGCCGGTTCGGACCACGAGGAGGTGCCGTCATGACGGTCATGGAGCAGCGGGGCGCTTACCGGCCCACCCCGCCGCCCGCCTGGCAGCCCCGCACCGACCCCGCGCCGCTGCTGCCCGACGCGCGGCCGTACCGCGTGCTGGGCACCGACGCCGCCGACGCCGTCGCTGATGCACACCCCGCGCTGCTGCGCCGGCTCTACGCGCAGCTGGTATGCGGCCGCCGCTACAACACCCAGGCCACCGCCCTCACCCGGCAGGGCCGCCTCGCCGTCTACCCCTCCAGCACCGGCCAGGAGGCCTGCGAGGTCGCCGCGGCGCTCGTCCTCGAGGACCACGACTGGCTCTTCCCCAGCTACCGCGACACCCTGGCCGCCGTGGCCCGCGGCCTGGACCCGGTCCAGGCGCTGACGCTGCTGCGCGGAGACTGGCACACCGGCTACGACCCGCACGAGCACCGCGTCGCGCCCCTGTGCACACCGCTCGCCACCCAGCTCCCGCACGCCGTGGGCCTCGCGCACGCCGCCCGTCTCAAGGGCGACGACGTGGTCGCGCTGGCCATGGTCGGCGACGGCGGCACCAGCGAGGGTGACTTCCACGAGGCGCTGAACTTCGCGGCCGTCTGGCAGGCACCTGTGGTCTTCCTGGTCCAGAACAACGGTTACGCGATCTCCGTACCGCTCGCCAAGCAGACCGCCGCGCCGTCCCTGGCCCACAAGGCCGTCGGTTACGGCATGCCCGGCCGTCTGGTCGACGGCAACGACGCGGTGGCGCTGCACGAGGTGCTGTCCGCCGCCGTACGGCATGCGCGCGCGGGCGGTGGCCCCACGCTGGTGGAGGCGGTGACGTACCGGATCGACGCCCACACCAACGCCGACGACGCGACCCGCTACCGCAACGACAGCGAGGTCGAGGCCTGGCGTGAGCACGACCCGATCGCCCTGCTGGAGCGGGAGCTGACCGCGCGCGGGCTGCTCGACGAGGACGGAGTGCGGGCCGCGCGCGAGGACGCCGAGGCGATGGCCGCCGATCTGCGCGAGCGCATGAACCAGGACCCGGCGCTCGACCCCATGGACCTGTTCGCCCATGTGTACGCCGAACCCACCCCCCAGCTGCTGGAGCAGCAGACCCAGCTGCGGGCCGAGTTGGACGCCGAGCAGGGCGTGACCGCGGAAGCCGGGGCCGCCGCCCACGCGGAAGGAGACCGGCGATGACCACGGTCGCCCTCAAGCCCGCAACCATGGCGCAGGCCCTCGGTCGCGCGATGCGCGACGCGATGGCCGCCGATCCGACGGTCCACGTCATGGGCGAGGACGTCGGCACCCTCGGCGGTGTCTTCCGGGTCACCGACGGGCTCGCCAAGGAGTTCGGCGAGGACCGCTGTACGGACACACCGCTCGCCGAGGCGGGCATCCTGGGGACGGCCGTGGGCATGGCCATGTACGGCCTGAGGCCCGTGGTGGAGATGCAGTTCGACGCCTTCGCCTACCCGGCGTTCGAGCAGCTGATCTCTCACGTGGCGCGGATGCGCAACCGCACGCGCGGGGCGATGCCGCTGCCCATCACCGTCCGGGTCCCCTACGGCGGCGGGATCGGCGGCGTCGAGCACCACAGTGACTCCTCCGAGGCGTACTACATGGCCACGCCGGGGCTCCACGTCGTCACGCCCGCGACCGTCGCCGACGCCTACGGGCTGCTGCGCGCCGCCATCGCCTCCGACGACCCGGTGGTCTTCCTGGAACCCAAACGGCTGTACTGGTCGAAGGAGTCCTGGAACCCCGAGGAGCCGGTGCCCGTCGAGCCCATCGGCCGCGCGGTGGTGCGGCGTCCGGGCCGCAGCGCCACGCTGATCACCTACGGGCCGTCCGTGCCGGTGTGCCTGGAGGCGGCCGAGGCGGCGTGCGAGGAGGGCTGGGACCTCGAGGTCGTCGACCTGCGCTCGCTGGTGCCGTTCGACGACGAGACGGTCGCCGCGTCCGTCCGCAGGACGGGCCGGGCGGTGGTGGTGCACGAGTCCGGCGGCTTCGGCGGACCCGGCGGGGAGATCGCCGCGCGCGTCACCGAGCGCTGCTTCCACCATCTGGAGGCCCCGGTGCTGCGGGTCGCCGGGTTCGACATCCCGTATCCGCCGCCGATGCTGGAGCGGCACCACCTGCCCGGCGTCGACCGCATCCTGGACGCCGTGGCACGCCTGCAGTGGGAGGCGGAGAGCTGATGGCGCAGGTCCTCGAATTCAAGCTGCCGGACCTCGGCGAGGGGCTCACGGAGGCGGAGATCGTCCGCTGGCTGGTCCAGGTCGGCGATGTGGTCGCGGTCGACCAGCCGGTCGTCGAGGTCGAGACGGCCAAGGCGATGGTCGAGGTGCCCTGCCCGTACGGTGGCGTCGTCACGGCCCGCTACGGCGAGGAGGGCAGTGAACTTCCCGTGGGTGCACCGCTGCTGACGGTGGCGGTGGGTGCGCCTGCCCCGGCCGGTGAGGACGCCGGGTCGGGGAACGTGCTCGTGGGCTATGGCACGGGGGCCGCTCCCGCACGGCGCAGGCGGGTGCGACCGGGGGTCGTGGGGCTGCGCGCGCCGGGCCCGGGCGAACCGCCTTCGCCGGGAACGGGCGAACCGCGCTCGGCGGGGACGAGCGAACCGCGTTCGGCGGGGAGGAGCGATCCGCTTTCGCCGGGGAAGGGCGAGCACGAGTCCGCCCGCGCGGCCGGACGGCGGAGCCCCGACGGTCCAGTGCCGGTCATCTCGCCGCTCGTAAGGCGTCTGGCCCGGCAGTACGGGCTCGACCTGAGGGAGCTGGCGGGGTCCGGGCCCGACGGGCTGATCCTGAGGGCAGACGTTGAGCACGCGGCGCACGCGACGCGGACGGTACCCGTCGCGGCTGCCCCCGCTGCCCCCGCCGTCCCCACGGCTCCGGCAACCCGGTCGGGCCCGGCTGTCGAGGCGGTCCCGGCGGTCCCGGTGGAACCGGTCCGACCGGTGTCAGCGCAGCCGGGTACCGTGCCCGTTGCCGGTGCGGCCGCCGGCGCGGGTACGCGGGTCCCTCTGCGCGGTATCCGGGGCGCCGTCGCCGACAAGCTCTCCCGCAGCCGGCGCGAGATCCCCGACGCCACCTGCTGGGTGGACGCCGACGCCACCGAACTGCTGCACGCGCGCGCGGCGATGAACGCCGCGGCGGGACCGAAGATCCCGCTGATCGCGTTGCTGGCCCGGATCTGCACCGCGGCGCTGGCCCGGTACCCCGAGCTCAACGCGACGGTCGACACCGAGGCGCGTGAGATCGTCCGGCTGGACGCGGTGCATCTCGGGTTCGCCGCGCAGACCGATCGGGGGCTGCTGGTCCCGGTCGTCCGGGACGCGCACACGCGGCACGCGGAGTCGCTGGGCGCCGAGTTCGCGCGGCTCACCGAGGCGGCCCGGTCCGGAACGCTGACGCCCGGGGACCTCACGGGCGGCACCTTCACGCTGAACAACTACGGAGTGTTCGGTGTCGACGGCTCCACACCGGTCATCAACCACCCCGAGGCGGCCATGCTCGGCGTCGGTCGCATCGTCCCCAAGCCGTGGGTGCACCAGGGGGAGCTGGCGGTACGCCACGTCGTCCAGCTCTCGCTCACCTTCGACCACCGCGTGTGCGACGGCGGCACCGCCGGAGGGTTCCTGCGGTACGTGGCCGACTGCGTGGAACAGCCGGCGGTGCTGCTGAGGACCCTGTAACCCTTTGATCCCCCGAAGGGGGGTGGCAATGATCCGGCGGGCGCCCATACTCGGGGCATGACCTCGTACGACGCGATCGTGCTCGCCGGGGGCGCCGCACGGCGGCTGGGCGGGGTGGACAAGCCCGGGCTGAGTGTCGGCGGGCGGGCCCTGCTCGACCGGGTGCTGACGGCCTGCGCCGGCGCGCACACCACCGTGGTGGTCGCCGACCCCAGGGTGACCGCGCGCCCGGTGGTCTGGGCGCGCGAGGATCCACCCGGCGGCGGGCCGTTGGCCGCGCTGGACGCCGGACTGCGCCGGACGACGGCCGAGCATGTCGTCGTGCTCTCCGCCGACCTGCCGTTTCTGGCGGAGAGCACAGTACGGCACCTGCTGGACGCCCTCGGCCGGGCGAGCGCGACCACCACCGACACCGGTGTGGTGGCGCCGCGGGCGAGTGGCGCCCTTGCCGACGCGGCGGCGACGAACCGGGCAGGTTCGGACGGCGCGATGCTCACCGACCCCGACGGACGCGATCAGCCACTCGTGGCCGCGTACCGAGCGGACGCGCTGCGCCGTGAGCTGACGAGGCTGGGCGAGGAACACCACTCGCTCGCCGGACTGCCGCTGCGGCGGCTGGTCGGAGCGCTCGAACTCACGCGTGTCTGCGACCCCGTCGCGTCCTTCGACTGCGACACCTGGGACGACATTGCAGCGGCCAGAGCGCGTATCAGGGAGCATGGGCACGTGTTGGATGAATGGATCTCCGCAGTCAAGGACGAGCTGGGCATCGACCTCGACGTCGACATCAAGGCCCTGCTGGACGTCGCCCGCGACGCCGCGCACGGTGTCGCGCGTCCGGCCGCCCCGCTGACCACGTTCCTCGTCGGCTACGCGGCCGCGCGGGCGGGCGGCGGCCCCGAAGCGGTGGCCGAGGCCTCCCGCAAGGCGACCGCCCTCGCGCTGCGCTGGGCGGACGAGACGGCGGGGCCCGACACCGGTCCGGAGGCAGGATGACCGCGACCCGCGGCACCCGGGGCGGCCATGACGCCGACGACCTCGACGTCGAGGAGGCCCTCGCCCTGGTACGGCCCGCCGCGTCCGTCCCGGTCGGCGATCAGGACCCTGAGGCCGGCTTGCCGGGGACACCGGCAGACGGCCCGGACCCCGCTCCCACGGACGCCCCGAGCGGCCCGCGGGAGTCCGGCCACGGCTCGGAGTCCGACCCCGTGTCCACCGAACGGGACGATGTGGCCCGGCGCAAGCACGCCCGTCACGCGGCCACCCCCTGGCCGGAGGCCCGGGCGATCGCCGAGCGGGCGGCCCGCTCGGTGCGCGCGCACGGTCCCGTCACCGTGCGCCTCGACGACGCCCTCGGCCTGGCCCTGGGCGCCCCTCTCACCGCCCTCACCGATCTGCCGTCCTTCGACACCTCGGCCATGGACGGCTGGGCCGTCGCCGGCCCCGGCCCCTGGGCCGTACGAGAGGACGGGGTGCTGGCCGGGCATGCCGAGCCCGAACCGCTCGGCGACGGCGAGGCGGTACGGATCGCCACCGGGGCCCGTATCCCGCACGAGGCCACCGCCGTCCTGCGTTCCGAGCACGGGCACACCGACGATCTGGGGCGGCTGCACGCCACCCGTGAGGTCGTGCCGGGGCAGGACATCCGTCCGCGGGCCCAGGAGTGCCGGCGCGGCGACCAGCTGCTGCCCGCCGGTACGACGGTCACCCCGGCCGTGCTGGGACTCGCCTCGGCGGCCGGCTACGACACGGTGCAGGCCGTTCCCCGCCCGCGCGTCGACGTCCTCGTCCTCGGCGATGAACTGCTCACCGAAGGTCTGCCGCACGACGGGCTGATCCGGGACGCTCTCGGGCCGATGCTGCCCTCGTGGCTGCGGGCGCTCGGCGCGGAGGTCGTCGAGGTGCGCAGGCTGGGTGACGACGCGGCGGCCCTGTACGGGGCCGTGTCCAGCTCCGACGCGGATCTGATCGTCACGACCGGCGGGACGGCGGCGGGGCCCGTCGACCATGTCCAGCCGACCCTGCGTCGCGTGGGCGCCGAACTCCTGGTGCACGGCGTCAAGGTGCGCCCGGGTCACCCCATGCTGCTGGCCCGCACCAGGGAGAACCAGCATCTTGTGGGCCTGCCGGGCAACCCCCTGGCCGCGGTCTCCGGGCTGCTCACGCTCGCCGAGCCGTTGCTGCGCACCCTCGCGGGCCGCCCGGCCCACGAGCCGGAGGCGCTGCCCGTGGAGGGCACGGTGCACGGGCATCCGCAGGACACCAGGTTGATCCCGGTCGCCGTACGGGCCGGCCGCGCCGTACCGCTGCACTACAACGGTCCGGCCATGCTCCGCGGTATCGCGGCGGCGGACGCGCTCGCGGTCGTCCCCCCGGGCGGCGCCCGGGCGGGGCAGGAGCTGGCACCTCTCCACCTGCCCTGGGCGCCGGCCGGGATCGGGGCGCCCGGCGCGTGAACGGCGGTGTGCCTCACATGAAGCGGCGGACACGGGACATACGGCGTGTCTGACGTGAACCAGAACGGGGAGTGTTTCACGTGAAACTTCCGGGCCAGGACGCCATCGCCCGCCAGGCGGACGAGCGTTTGGTGACCCATCGGGTCCAGCTGCCCAGAAAGATCGTCGAGCGTCCGATACGGCAGGTCGGCAGACGGCTGGTGATGGCCTTGCTGGTGCTCGTCGCGACGGCGTTCATCGTCTACGCCGACCACGACGGCTACAAGGACAGTTCCGACGGCGGCGTCGACCTGCTCGACTCCTTCTACTACGCCACCGTCACCCTCTCCACCACCGGATACGGCGACATCACCCCGGTCAGCGACGCCGCCCGGCTCACCAATATCTTCGTCATCACGCCCCTGCGCGTGCTGTTCCTGATCATCCTGGTCGGCACCACTCTCGAGGTCCTCACGGAGCGCACCCGGGAGGAGTGGCGGCTGTCTCGCTGGAGGGCGACCTTGAGGGATCACACCGTCGTTGTCGGGTTCGGGACCAAGGGTCGCTCGGCAATTCTGACCGTGTGCGCCACCGGGCTGAAGAAAGAGCAGGTCGTGGTCGTCGACCCCAGCTCGAAGGTGGTCGAGGCGGCGACGGCCGATGGGTACGCAGGGGTGGTCGGGGACGCGACCCGCAGTGATGTGCTGCTGCGGGCGGAGGTGCAGAAGGCCCGGCAGATCATCATCGCCACCCAGCGGGACGACACGGCCGTATTGGTCGCGCTGACCGCCCGGCAGCTCAACCGCGGGGCGAAGATCGTGGCCGCCGTGCGGGAGGAGGAGAACGCGCCGCTGCTCAAGCAGAGCGGGGCCGACGCCGTCATCACCAGCGCCAGCGCGGCCGGGCGGCTGCTCGGGCTGTCCGTGCTGAGCCCCGCCGCGGGCATGGTGATGGAGGACCTCATCCAGCAGGGCAGCGGGCTCGACATCGTCGAAAGGCCCGTCATAAAGGCCGAGGTGGGCAAGCGCGCTCGGGAGACGGAGGACCTGGTGGTGAGTGTCGTGCGCGGGCACCGGGTGCTCGGGTACGACGATCCGTCGATCGGGACCCTGCAGCTGACGGACCGTCTCATCACCATCGTGCGGGCCACGCCGGGCACGAAGACGACGCCCGATCTGCGGCCCCTCCCGCACGACTGAACCACCGTCGCGGGAGAGGCCGCCCGCCCTCGGTCACTTGCGGTTGTACAGCCGCATCGTCACCGGGCCGAAGACCAGCACGAACAGCCCGGCCCAGCCCAGCGACCAGGCGACCTCCGCCGTCGGCCAGTCACCCGCCATCAGACCGCGCACGGCGGACGCGAGATGGGTGATCGGACTGTTGTTGACGAAGGCCTGGAGCCAGCCCGGCATGGTCCTCGGGTCGACGAAGACGTTGGAGAGGAAGGTCAGCGGGAAGATCACCATCATGCTGACCCCCATCACCGACTTCTCGGTGCGCAGCAGCAGTCCGAACATCGTCCAGATCCACGAGAACGCGAACGAGAAGGCGACCAGCAGCGCGATCCCGGCGAGCACGCCCACGATCCCGCCGTCCGGGCGGTAGCCCAGGATCAGGCCGACCGTCAGCATCACGACGGACGCGATCGTGTAGCGCAGGGCGTCCCCCAGCAGATAGCCGACCATGGTCGACGGCCGCCAGATCGGCAGCGAACGGAAGCGGTCGAAGACACCCTTCTCGATGTCCGTGTTGACCGAGACGCCGGTGTACATCGTGATCATCACGACCGACATCACCAGGATCCCCGGCAGCAGGAACTGGATGTACTCCCTCGGCGACCCGGCCAGGGCGCCGCCGAAGAGGTAGGTGTACATCAGCACCATCATGATCGGGAACGCGGTGACGTCGAAGAGCTGTTCCGGGACGTGCTTGATCTTGAGGATGGCCCGCCAGCCGAAGGTCAGCGACGCCGACAGGGCGCTGGGCCGCGGCGGCCGCTCCTTGGCGACGAGCAGCGCGGCCAGCGACTCGGCGCTGACGGGGGCGAGTTCCTTGCTCTCGGTGCTGGTCGCGGTGCTCATGCGGCCGCCTCGTCCTTCGTGTCGTGCCCGGCGGTGCCTGCGGCACCGTCGGTGTCGCGGGCCTGGGTGTCGTGTCCGGTGAGGGCGAGGAAGACCTCGTCCAGGCTGGGCTGTCCCAGCGAGAAGTTGTCGACGGTGATGCCGCTGCGGGCCAGCTCGGCGAGGGCGCGGGCGGCCTGCTCGGCGGCGCCCTGACCGTTCGCCGATCCCGTGCCGACGCGGGCCGTCAGGGCCACCGGATCGGGTTCCAGCTGCACGTCCGCGTCCAGGGCCAGCCGCAGCACCTCCCGCGCCTGCGGGCGCTGCTCCGGGTCCCGCAGCCGCAGATGGACGGAGCCGGCGCCGACGGAGGACTTCAGCTCGCCCTTGGTCCCTTCGGCGATCACCTTGCCCCGGTCGATGACGGCGATCCGGGACGCCAGCTGGTCGGCCTCGTCGAGGTACTGCGTGGTCAGCAGCACGGTGGTGCCCTGGGCGACCACCGCGCGCACGATGTCCCAGACGTGGTTGCGGCTGCGCGGGTCGAGGCCGGTGGTCGGCTCGTCCAGGAAGAGCAGGTCGGGGGTGTTGAGGATGGACGCGGCGATGTCGATGCGGCGCCGCATGCCGCCCGAGTAGTGCTTGACCTGCTTGCCCGCGGCCTCGGTCAGCCCGAAGGCCTCCAGCAGCTGCTGTGCGCGCAGCTGCGCGGCGCGCTTGCCGTGGCCGAGGAGGCGGGCCAGCAGGACCAGGTTCTCGGTGCCGGTCAGGTCCTCGTCCACGGACGCGTACTGGCCGGTGAGGCTGACCCGGCTGCGCACCTGGTCCGCCTCGCGGACGACGTCGTGGCCGAAGACGTGCGCCTGGCCGCCGTCGGGGCGCAGCAGGGTGGCGAGCATCTTCACGGTGGTGGTCTTGCCCGCGCCGTTGGGGCCGAGGACGCCGTAGACCGTGCCGGCGGGCACGGAGAGGTCGACGCCGTCGACGGCCCGCGTCGTGCCGAAAGTCTTCACCAGGCCCGCGGTCTCGATCGCGAGCCCGGATGGGTGTGCACTCATCTGTCGGAGTCCTTCCGCGTACGGGGGCTACGGAAGGCAGACCCCCAGGGGCGCGCAAACTCATCGTCAACGGTACGGAAAATCGGCTCGCGGTCACCTTCTTTACGGGAATGGGCCAGCTTGGCGCGAACCGGCTGAGGGGTCCTTGCACTATGAGCGTCCGATGAGGTCGCGTGGTCTGGTGCCGTGCATCGCAAGGCGCCGGAGAGCCCTGGATGGGGGTGCCCCCTGTTCGAGCGGAGCCGAAAGCTTGGGGGAGGAGCTACCTGGGCTTTTCGGCAACGCGGCGATGGGGGTGCCCCCTGCTCGAGCGCAGCCGAGAGCTTGGGGGAGCGGTGCCAGGCCGCGCGACCCGGGCGGGCATAGTGCAAGGACCCCTGAGGCGGGGGGTACCTCGGCAAGGGCCCGTCCGGACCGTGGGCGGAAGCGGCCCGTGCAGGCCCCGCCGAGCCCGGATCCCATGAGGAGTAGCGTCCCTTTTCATGTACGCGATCACGATTCCCGAACCCGGTGGTCCCGAGGCGCTGGTGTGGGCCGAGGTCCCCGATCCGGTGCCCGGCGAGGGCGAAGTACTCGTCGACGTGGCGGCGAGCGCCGTCAACCGCGCCGATCTGCTGCAGCGGCAGGGCTTCTACGACCCGCCGCCCGGCGCTCCCCCGTACCCGGGCCTGGAGTGCTCGGGCCGGATCTCCGCGCTCGGCCCCGGGGTCTCCGGGTGGGACGTCGGCGACGAGGTCTGCGCGCTGCTCGCCGGTGGCGGTTACGCCGAGAAGGTCGCCGTCCCGGCCGGTCAGCTGCTGCCCGTGCCGGATGGCGTCCCGCTCACCCGGGCCGCGGCGCTGCCCGAGGTGGCCTGCACGGTCTGGTCGAACGTCTTCATGATCGCCCATCTGCGTCCGGGCGAGACCCTGCTCGTGCACGGCGGGGCCAGCGGCATCGGCACGATGGCGATCCAGCTGGCCAAGGCCGTCGGGGCGAAGGTCGCCGTCACCGCCGGCGGCAGGGAAAAGCTGGAGCGGTGCCGTGAGCTGGGCGCGGACGTGCTCATCGACTACCGCGAGCAGGACTTCGTCGAGGAGATGCGGCGGGCCACGGACGGGGCGGGCGCCGACGTGATCCTCGACATCATCGGGGCCCGCTATCTGGAGCGGAACGTGAAGGCGCTCGCCGTCAACGGTCGGCTCGCGGTCATCGGTCTGCAGGGCGGGGTGAAGGGCGAGCTGAACCTCGGTGCGCTGCTGGCCAAGCGTGGCGCCATCACCGCCACCTCGCTGCGCGGGCGACCGCTCGGGGAGAAGGCGGCGATCGTCGCGGCGGTCCGCGAGCACGTGTGGCCGCTGATCACGGCCGGGCGGGTGCGGGCGGTCGTCGACCGGGAGGCGCCCATGCGGGAGGCGGCCGAGGGCCATCGGGTGCTGGAGGAGGGCGGGCACGTGGGGAAGGTGGTGCTGACTCTCGCCTGAACGCGGTCCGCGGGTGCGGCGGAGAACCCCGACGGCCGGGTCAGCCGCGTGGTACCCGTCGCAGGCGCGCCCGTGGGCCGGGGCCGGGGCAGGCGTGGGGTAAGCCGTGGGAGGTGCTCGTGGGCCGGGGCCGGACAGGCGTGGGGTAAGCCGTGGGAGGTGCTCGTGGGCCGCTCGGGCCGGGTCAGCCGCGTCGTACCCGCAGGCCCACGAATGCCAGGCCCAGGCCCGCTCCGATGAGGATCAGTCCGCTGCCCAGCGGAAGCACCCGCAGGACCGGCTCGGTGGAGGCGGGCGGCAGGCCGCGGCCGGTGGGCAGTGCGGCGTCCCGGGAGGGGGCCACGGCGGGGGGCGCCTCGGCGGTGTAGGTCGGCACGGCCTCCGGTGGCGGGGGCTCGTTGCGTCCCGGGCGCTCACGTCCCTCCCCGTAGCGGCTTCCCGCGCGGGACGCGCCCTGGCCGGGGTCGGTGTCCGCCGCGTGGGCGGGGTGGACGGACGCGGCCGCCAGGACCAGCAGCAGGCAGGCGGTGCGCGGTGCGCGGAGCCACGGTGTCACGTCGGCGACCTCCTCCCGGTGCGAGGAGCGAAAACGGAGCGGAGACGGACGAAGACGGGGCGAAGACGGAGCGAAGAGCGAGGGGGAGGCGGGGCGAAGACGGAGCGAAGAGCGAGGGGGAGGCGGGGCGGAAGCCGGGGCGAAGGCGGGCGAAGGCGAAGCGAAGACGGCACAAGCCTCACACGGTTGTTCCGGTCCGGCATCTCGGACGGTCTTGCGCACCCGGAAGCTCCGGGTACCAATACCGGTTATGTCGATACGTCACGGCCTCCTGGCGCTCCTGGAACGCGGCCCCTGTTACGGCGCGCGTCTGCGCACCGAGTTCGAGTCGCGCACCGGCGCCACCTGGCCGCTGAACGTCGGTCAGGTGTACACGACGCTGGCCCGGCTGGAACGGGACGGCATGGTCGTGCAGGAGGGCACGGACGAGGCGGGCAGGGCGCTGTACGCGCTGACCGACGACGGGCGGGCTGAGCTGCGGTCCTGGTACGCGCGGCCCGTGGAGCGGACCAGCCCGCCGCGGGACGAGCTGGCCATCAAGCTGGCGATGGCGGTCGCGGCGCCCGGCGTCGACGTACGGGAGGTCATGGAGGCCCAGCGGCGGCACGTCTCGGAGGCGATGCACACCTACACGCGGCTGCGCGCGCAGGTGCTGGCGGACACGCCCGCGCACCGGGACGAGGTGGCCCGGCTGCTCGTCCTGGAGCACCTCGTCTTCACCGCGGAGGCCGAGGCGCGCTGGCTCGATCACTGTGAGGCCCGTCTGGTGCGCCTGGCGGAGGCAGCGGCTACGGAACCCCCGGGCCCTTGAGGCGGGGGCGCCACGGTGATGAGGTGGGTGCGTGCGAGAGAATGGCGGCATGGAGATGCCGAGGAACGAAAGGTCGCAGGAGAGCCCCCAGGTCCTGGTCGTGGGCCAGGATGGGATGGCGCTCGGTGGCGGAGGAGACGAGGACTCCCGCGAGGTCCCGGTGACGGACATGGTGGAACAGCCGGCCAAGGTCATGCGCATCGGCAGCATGATCAAGCAGCTGCTCGAGGAGGTGCGGGCGGCTCCCCTCGACGAGGCGAGCCGGGTCCGGCTGAAGGAGATCCACGCCAGCTCCGTCAAGGAACTCGAGGACGGTCTGGCCCCGGAGCTGGTTGAGGAGCTGGAGCGGCTCTCCCTGCCCTTCACGGACGAGGCGGTTCCCAGTGACGCGGAACTGCGGATCGCGCAGGCCCAGTTGGTCGGCTGGCTGGAGGGCCTGTTCCATGGCATCCAGACGGCCTTGTTCGCCCAGCAGATGGCGGCGCGGGCCCAGCTGGAGCAGATGCGCCGTGCGCTCCCGCCGGGGATCGTCAGCGAGGACGGCCCCGACCAGCGGACAGGGCGTTCGGGAGGCCCGTACCTCTAGGAACCCCCTTTCTGAGCGTTCTTTCGGACCACGGAGGGTCCGCGACGCCGACGCGCGTACCACACCTGTCGAAAAGCCGTGTGGCAGCACGCAGGTGCTGCCACACGGTGCTGAGGAAGCCTATGGTCCTCAGGCGTAGAACGGGTTCAGCGGACCGACGGAGCCGCAGTTGGGAGCCTGGAGGAACGTGGTGCCGTTGAAGGTGCCCACCTCGATGGAGGCCCGCTTGATGCCACGGGAGTCCTCGGCGTAGGTGTCCCACGAGTCGATGGCCCCGGAGCCCCCGTAGACGTGGCGCCAGCCCCAGTGCTTCACCTCGTTGTTCGCCGTGACGGTCACCAGACGGATGGCCGGGTGCCAACCGTCCGCGTCTGTGTCCTTGGCCCAGAGATGGACGTTGGTCAGCTTGGTCTTGCTGGCCCAGGTCCAGCTTCCGGTGCCCCTGCCCGCCGACATCGAGCAGCCGACGTCGGCTGTGGCCGCCGCCGCGGGCGTCGCGATCACCGGCACCAGAAAGGCCGCGGCGACGCCGGCCAGGGCGACGGTCGCTCTGCGCACGCGCATGTACTCCCCCTACTTTTCGGTCATCCGGACTTGTTGGAGATCGAAAAGTTATGCAGGAAGTGATCTTTTGTAAAGCAATCGGTCTTGGTGCGGGGCGCGGATCAGGGTGGGTTGCCCGTGGAGATGTCGAACTGGATGGTCGGCGGCTCGTCCGGGTCGAAGTCCGTGCCTGCCTTGGGGGACTGCCGCATCACGGTGTCCTGCCCGTAGGTGTTCTCGTTGACGGGGTTCTTGTCGTAGCGCCAGCCCGCGGCCTGGAGACAGGACAGGACCGAATCCCAGTTCTTGTAGACGAAGTTGGGCATCTTGACCTGTTCCTCGTCGTTGAAGGACTCCTGCGGCTCGGTGCACTTCGTCGTCTCGATCGTCCTCGTGGTCTCCGGTCCCTTGTGACCGGCCACCACCGACACGGACGGCGAGGAAGTGGCGTCCGCGGAGCCGCCCTTTCCCTCGTCGCCCGCGTTGAGGATCAGCGCCGCGACCAGGCCGCCGATCGCGAGCAGCGCGACGGCGACGGAACCGGCGATCACCGGAGTGTTGCTCTTCGTGCCGCCGCCCCCGGTGGGCACCGGTGTCGCCGGCTGCGGGGAGATCAGGTACGGCGGCGGGGTCTGCGCGCCGGACTGCGGGGAGTACGCCGCCGGGGTCGGGTAGCCGCCCTGGTGCGGATAGCCGTACCCCTGTGGCGGAGTCCCCACGGGCGCGGGATTCACTTGCGGATTCGCGGGAGCAACCGGATTCGCCTCAGAAGCCGCCGGCGGGCCGTAGGGGCCCGGCTGATAGGGCGTCTGGACCGGGCCCGTGGGCGCCGGAGAAGCGGTGTCGACCGGCGGGAACACCGCGGACGCGACGCCGGCGCCGTTCGGCGTCCGGGCCCCGGGCACGATGCTCGGCGCGACCGACTGCAGCGACTGGGCCACCCGCAGGCACTCGTCACGCATCGCCTCGGCGCTCGGGAAGCGTTCGTTCGGGTTCTTCTTCAGCGCACGAGCCACCAGCGCGTCCACCGCCGGCGGCAGCGAACGGTTGATGGCGGAGGGCGCGACCGGTGGCTCCTGCACATGCGCGTACGCGATGGCGAGCGGCGAGTCCGCCTCGAAGGGCAGCCGGCCGGTGACGAGTTGGAACAGCATGATGCCGACGGAGTACAGGTCGCTGCGCGCGTCCACGCCCCGGCCGAGCGCCTGCTCCGGAGAGAGGTACTGCGGGGTGCCGACCACCATGCCGGTCTGTGTCATGGAGGTCACACCGGACTGCATCGCCCGGGCGATGCCGAAGTCCATCACCTTGACGACGCCGCGCTTGGTCACCATCACGTTGCCCGGCTTGATGTCCCGGTGCACCAGCCCCATCTCGTGGCTGATCTCCAGGGCCGCCAGCACATCCGCGGTGACCTTCAGCGCCTTCTCCGCGGGCATCGCGCCGTAGCGCGCGATGTCGGAGTCGAGGACCGAGCCGAGCGGCGTGCCCTCGACGTACTCCATGACGATGTAGGGGGTTGCCGTGCCCTCGAGGTCGTCCTCGCCGGTGTCGAAGACGGAGACGATGTTGGTGTGCGTGAGTTTCGCCACCGCCTGGGCCTCGCGGCGGAAACGCTCACGGAAAGCCTGCTCGCGTCCGAGTTCGGTGTGCAGGGTCTTGATCGCGACCGGCCGGTCGAGCACCGAGTCGTGGGCGAGGTGCACCGAGGCCATGCCGCCCTGGCCGAGGAGGTCACGCAGTTGGTACCGGCCACCGGCCACCGAACGCCCCGCGTACCTGCCTTGAGCGCCGTCCTGGCTCATGTCCTGCGTCCCCCATCGGCACTCGGCAGCTGCTCGTGTGCTTCCGCGATCACTGGTCGGCTGCGCTTCCCGGCGCTCTTCCCGGCCAAGTCTGCCCCAGGGCCAAGACACGTCAAGCGCGGTGCCCGTTCCGTGACCGTACGCGAAAGAAGCGTCGCGGAAGCGTTACGAGGGCCGTACGCCCGGAACACAGAATTTGCACCCGGACACCCCCTGCGGGTTTCCTGAAGGCTCGCTGCGGGTTTCATGGCCGGTCCATCCCGGACCAAATGGCCGGTCCATCACGGACCGGAGTGTCGTACGGAGGCTGTAGCGTGGGCCGACGGAGACCGTAAAACCACCGCGCGTACTCCGACAGTGCGGACAGAGAACGGCGAGGACTGATGGCACAGCAGCAGCGCGCTCAGGGCCCGTCCGACCCCGAGGCGGCTGGCGGCGGTATGTCAGATACGCCGGACATGTGGGGTAACGGCGGGCTGGTCGGGGACGGCCGGTACCGGCTGACACGCAAGCTCGGCCGGGGCGGCATGGCAGACGTGTACGCGGCCGAGGACGTCCGGCTCGGGCGCACCGTCGCCGTCAAGCTGCTCCGCGGCGACCTGGCCGAGGATCCCGTGTCCAAAGCGCGTTTCACGCGCGAGGCGCAGTCGGTGGCAGGCCTCAACCACCACGCGGTGGTGGCGGTCTACGACTCCGGTGAGGACATGATCGGCGGCAACGTGGTGCCGTACATCGTCATGGAGCTGGTCGAGGGCCGTACGATCCGCGATCTGCTGATCAACGCCGAGGCGCCCGGCCCGGAGCAGGCCCTGATCATCGTCTCCGGTGTGCTGGAGGCGCTCGCCTACTCGCACCAACACGGCATCGTGCACCGCGACATCAAGCCGGCCAACGTCATCATCACCAACAACGGCGCCGTGAAGGTGATGGACTTCGGCATCGCGCGCGCCCTGCACGGGGCGTCCACCACGATGACGCAGACCGGCATGGTCATGGGCACCCCGCAGTACCTGTCGCCGGAACAGGCGCTGGGCAAGGCGGTCGACCACCGCTCGGACCTGTACGCGACGGGCTGTCTGCTCTACGAACTCCTCGCGCTGCGCCCCCCGTTCACCGGTGAGACCCCGCTGTCGGTCGTCTACCAGCACGTCCAGGACGCCCCGGTGCCGCCCTCGGAGGCCTCGGACGCGGCACCGCCGGAGCTCGACGGGCTGGTCATGCGCTCGCTCGCGAAGGACCCGGACGACCGCTTCCAGACCGCGGAGGAGATGCGCGGCCTGGTCCAGTACGGGCTGCAGATGCTGTACGAGCAGGGCAGCCACACGGGCACCTGGAACACCGGCCCGGTGGACATGCACGAGCGCGGCCACACCCCGGCGGCAGGTTTCGCGGGCACCGGTGTACTGCCGCACCCCGGCGGTGACTCCGGCACCAGCCAGATCGCCTCGCCGATCCTGCCTCCCAGGGGCGGCGACGACGGCGGTTTCGAGGGGAACGGCAACGGCGGCGCCGGCCGCGGCAAGCTGTGGATCCTCGCCGTGCTGGCGGTGATCGCCATAGGGTCGGGCGTCGCTCTCGCCCTGCAGAGCGGCGGCGGTGGCAAGACGGAACAGCCGCAGACGCCGACGGTTTCGACGCCCAGCAAGGAGCAGAAGTCCAGCGCCGACGTCTCTGAGGAGCCGTCGAACGAGGCCTCGGTCGAGGAGAACACCTCGGGCGGCGGCGGTGGCGGCGAGGAGTCCACGCCCTCCGAGACCCCCACCGAGTCCGAGTCGCAGGCGGAGCCGTCGGACACGGATCCGGAGCCGACGGGCACGGATCCGGAGCCGACGGGCACGGATCCGGAGCCGACGGGCACGGATCCGGAGCCGACGGGTACGGCGAGCCAGCCGACCGGCGAGGAGAACGGCGGAGCCGGGGGAGGCGGGGACACGGCCGGCGGCGAGGGTCTCTGACCCCGACGCCAACCCCGGTACCCGCCGCGGCCACGGCCCCGGCGGCACCGACAGACCTCCACGCGCGCGTGTGGCCCGGAAGCGGGCTCCACGCGCGCGTGTCGTCTCCGGGGCCGTCACCTGTGCGGATCCGCCCCAGGAACGCCTGTACGACGCTCAGAAGGGCCCACAGGCGGGCTGCCGGGCGCCCGCAGCGCCTCACGGAGAGCGGTCGCGGCATGCGGACTGGAGGGTGATGGGCGTGGCACCCGGCAGATCGTAGGGCACCGCAGGGGCCCATGAGCTCGGCTTCGTCACCCGGAGTGCTTCGATCCCCACTTGGTGTGACCTTCCGTGACGTGTGCTGTCGGCTCTCGTGCGGGGCACCCGACGCGCCCGGAGAGGGCCGTCCGGGCCATCGGAGCCCCCGGACGGAGCAGTCGATCAGGCCCTTCCCGAGCCCGGGGTGGCCGGGATAACGTGCCGGTGTTCCGGCCCCCTGCAAGGCTGTGACCAGTGCCTGTTCCCGACGCCTGCGGGGTACTCGGTCTTCCAAGTACCTTTTACTTGGAAATCCAAGCAAAAATCGCAGGTCAGGAGGGGTTTCACAGAAATGTGAGGCACTGGGTAACGTGCCCTGTGCAGGGCGCTCGCCGGGGCACCTGTCACGCCTGTTCCGACCGGGCCGCACCCACCCCGTGCGTCCGTGCGGGCGGGCGAGCCTCCCCGAGCTCCGCAGACTCTGAGGAGCGGAGGGACCCCCAGGCACCCGGCGAACCCGGGAGCCGGACCGACGGAGGAGCACACGTGACCGTGGAGAGCACTGCCGCGCGCAAACCGCGACGCAGCGCCGGTACGAAGCGCACCAGCGCCAGGAAGTCACCGAGCACAGAGCCCGCACTCGTTCAGCTTCTGACGCCCGAGGGCAAGCGGGTCAGGACGGCGCAGAACGCGGAGTACGAACCGTACGTCGAGGCCGTCACCCCCGAAGAGCTGCGCGGACTGTACCGGGACATGGTGCTGACCCGCCGCTTCGACGCCGAGGCCACCTCCCTGCAGCGCCAGGGCGAGCTGGGCCTGTGGGCCTCGCTGCTCGGCCAGGAGGCCGCCCAGATCGGCTCCGGGCGGGCCCTGCGCGACGACGACTACGTCTTCCCGACCTACCGCGAGCACGGCGTCGCCTGGTGCCGCGGGGTCGACCCCACCAATCTGCTCGGCATGTTCCGCGGTGTGAACAACGGCGGCTGGGACCCCAACGGCAACAATTTCCATCTGTACACGATCGTCATCGGCTCGCAGACCCTGCACGCCACCGGCTACGCCATGGGCATCGCCAAGGACGGCGCCGACTCCGCCGTGATCGCGTACTTCGGCGACGGCGCGTCCAGCCAGGGCGACGTCGCTGAATCGTTCACCTTCTCCGCCGTCTACAACGCCCCCGTCGTGTTCTTCTGCCAGAACAACCAGTGGGCGATCTCCGAACCCACCGAGAAGCAGACCCGGGTGCCGCTCTACCAGCGCGCGCAGGGCTTCGGCTTCCCGGGCGTCCGCGTCGACGGCAACGACGTCCTCGCCTGCCTCGCCGTCACCAGGTGGGCCCTGGAGCGGGCCCGCCGGGGCGAGGGACCCACGCTGGTGGAGGCGTTCACCTACCGCATGGGCGCCCACACCACCTCCGACGACCCGACCCGCTACCGCCACGACGACGAGCGGGCCGCCTGGGAGGCGAAGGACCCGATCGCCCGCCTGCGCAGCTACCTCGAGTCCGAAACCGACACGCCCCAGGAGCTCGAGGGCTTCTTCGCGGAACTCGAGACCGAGAGCGAGGCGTTGGGAAGGCGAGTGCGCGAAGTGGTGCGAGCCATGCCGGACCCGGACCACTTCGCCATCTTCGAGAACGTGTACGCGGACGGACACGCGCTGGTCGACGAGGAGCGCGCACAGTTCGCCGCGTACCAGGCGTCGTTCGCGGACGTGGAAGGGGGCAAGTGACATGGCCGAGAAGATGGCGCTCGCCAAGGCGATCAACGAGTCGCTGCGCAAGGCCCTCGAAGCCGACCCCAAGGTCCTGATCATGGGTGAGGACGTCGGCAAGCTCGGCGGTGTCTTCCGGGTCACGGACGGTCTGCAGAAGGACTTCGGCGAGGACCGGGTCATCGACACCCCGCTCGCCGAGTCCGGCATCGTGGGCACCGCGATCGGCCTGGCGCTGCGCGGTTACCGCCCGGTGGTGGAGATCCAGTTCGACGGTTTCGTCTTCCCGGCCTACGACCAGATCGTCACCCAGCTCGCGAAGATGCACGCGCGTTCCCTCGGCAAGGTCAAGCTCCCGGTCGTCGTGCGCATCCCCTACGGCGGCGGCATCGGCGCGGTCGAGCACCACAGCGAGTCCCCCGAGGCGCTGTTCGCGCATGTCGCGGGCCTGAAGATCGCCTCCCCGTCCAACGCGTCGGACGCGTACTGGATGATGCAGCAGGCCATCCAGAGCGACGACCCGGTGATCTTCTTCGAGCCGAAGCGGCGCTACTGGGACAAGGCGGAGGTCAGCCGTGAGGCGATCCCCGACCCGCTGCACAAGGCGCGTGTGGTGCGCGAGGGCACCGATCTGACGCTGGCCGCCTACGGGCCGATGGTGAAGCTCTGCCACGAGGTGGCCCAGGCGGCCGCCGAGGAAGGCAAGTCCCTCGAAGTGCTGGACCTGCGCTCGGTCTCCCCGATCGACTTCGACTCCGTCCAGGCCTCGGTCCAGAAGACCGGCCGCCTGGTGGTGGTGCACGAGGCACCGGTGTTCTTCGGTTCGGGCGCGGAGATCGCGGCCCGGATCACCGAGCGGTGCTTCTACCACCTGGAGGCGCCCGTCCTGCGGGTCGGCGGCTACCACGCCCCGTACCCGCCGGCGCGCCTGGAGGAGGAGTACCTGCCGGGGCTTGACCGGGTGCTCGACGCCGTCGACCGCTCGCTGGCGTACTGAGGGAGAGGCCGTGACGACGATGACAGACACGTCCGTGCGGGAGTTCAAGATGCCCGACGTGGGCGAGGGACTCACCGAGGCCGAGATCCTCAAGTGGTACGTACAGCCCGGGGACCAGGTCAGCGACGGGCAGGTCGTCTGCGAGGTGGAGACCGCCAAGGCGGCGGTGGAACTGCCGATCCCGTACGACGGCGTGGTCCGCGAACTGCGCTTCGCCGAGGGCACGACGGTGGACGTCGGCCAGGTGATCATCTCGGTGGACGTGGGCGGGGGCGCTCCCGCCGCCGCCGAGACGGCACAGGCGGCCCCGCCGGCCCAGGAGGAGGCCCCCGCCGGACCGTCCGCGCAGCCCGCGGCCCCCGCCGGGTCGAAGGGCCGCAAGCCGGTCCTCGTCGGATACGGCGTCGCGGAGTCCTCCACCAGGCGCCGGCCCCGTAAGCCGGTCGAGCCCCCGCGTCAGGAGCCCTCCGCGGCGCCCGTGGCCCGGACCCCCGCAGCCCCGCAGCAGATCCCGGCACCGAAGCAGGCCCCGGTCCCGCAGCCGCCGGCCGACCCCTACGACGCCGCCACGGCGGTCCAGTCCGAGCTCAACGGCCACGGCCGTGAGGCCGCGCGCCCCCTGGCCAAGCCTCCGGTGCGCAAGCTGGCCAAGGACCTCGGGGTGGACCTGGCGACCGTCACCCCGTCCGGCCCGGACGGGATCATCACCCGCGAGGACGTGCACGCGGCGGTGGCCCCGGCCCCGGAGGCCGCGCCCGCTGCCACGCCCGTCGCCGCACCCGCCCCGGCGGTGACCGAGGTCCCGGCGCCCGCCGCGGCCTCGGACGCCCGGGAGACCCGGATTCCCATCAAGGGCGTCCGCAAGGCCACGGCCGCCGCGATGGTCGGCTCGGCCTTCACCGCACCGCACGTCACCGAGTTCGTGACGGTCGACGTGACGCGCACGATGCGGCTGGTCGAAGAGCTCAAGCGGGCCCCGGAGGACTACGGGTTCGAGGGCCTCAGGGTCAACCCGCTGCTGCTGATCGCCAAGGCGCTGCTGGTGGCGATCCGGCGCAATCCGGAGGTCAACGCCTCCTGGGACGAGGCGAACCAGGAGATCGTCCTCAAGCACTACGTCAACCTGGGCATCGCGGCGGCCACCCCGCGCGGTCTGATCGTGCCGAACATCAAGGACGCGCATGCCAAGACGCTGCCCGAACTGGCCGCGGCCCTGAGTGAGCTGGTGTCGACGGCCCGCGAGGGCAAGACGTCTCCGGCGGCGATGCAGGGCGGTACGGTCACCATCACCAACGTCGGTGTCTTCGGTGTCGACACCGGAACGCCCATCCTCAACCCCGGCGAGTCCGCGATCCTCGCGGTCGGCGCGATCAAGCTCCAGCCGTGGGTCCACAAGGGGAAGGTGAAGCCCCGCCAGGTCACCACCCTGGCGCTGTCCTTCGACCACCGTCTCATCGACGGCGAGCTGGGTTCCAGGCTTCTGGCCGATGTGGCGGCGCTCCTGGAGCAGCCGAAGCGGCTGATCACCTGGGCGTAGCCGGCCGCGCGCAGTGAGGAGGGGCCCACCGCACTCGCGGTGGGCCCCTCCTCACTGCGGTCGTTCCTGCCGGTGCGTCCGGCACGGCCGTTGTGGCCGGCACGGCCGGCGGGCCGGCCAACCTCGAAGCCGTGGGTCAGTTGCCCTTGCCGGCCGTGGGTCAGCCGACGTTGCCGGCCGTGGGTCAGCCGACCTGGAAGCCGTAGGTCAGCAGCTTCTTGGCGTCCGTCGCACGGGCGGTGGCCGACGTGGAGGCGAGGACCGTACCGATGATCGTCTTTCCGTTGCGGGTGGCGGCGAAGACCAGGCAGTACCCGGCCTCCGGGCCCGAACCGGTCTTCACGCCGATGGCGCCGGTGTAGGTCCCGAGCAGCGGGTTGGTGTTGGTCCACGGCGCCATGGTGCGGGTGGTGCCGGTCTTGGTGATCGTCCTCGCCGTGTACGACTTCGTCTTCACGATCGCGCGGAAGTTGGTGTTCTTCAGTGCCGCACGGGCGAGTTTCGTCAGGTCGCGCGGCGTCGAGTAGTTGGCGCCGCGGCCGATGCCGTCGAAGGAGTCGAAGTGCGTGTTCGTCAGACCGAGGTTCCTGGCCTTCGTGTTCATCTTGGAGATGAAGGACTTCACACGGGCCGCGCGAGTGGTGCCGCTGCCGAACTTGTCGGCCAGCGCGTACGCGGCGTCACAGCCGGACGGCAGCATCAGGCCGTACAGCAGCTGGCGGACGGTGACCTTGTCACCCACGATCAGCTTGGCGTTGGAGGCGTAGTTGTTGGCGACGATGTAGTCGCTGTACGCCTTCTGGATCGTGACCTTGCTGTCGAGGTTCAGGTTCGACTGTCCGAGCACGACCAGCGCGGTCATGATCTTCGTGGTGGAGCCGGTGGAACGGCGGTAGTCCGCGGCCTTGGTGAAGAGCGTCTTGCCCGTGGCGCTGTTCATCACGTAGCCGCCCTTGGCGGCGATGGTGGGCTTGGCGACCGTGGCGGCCTGCGCGGACGTCGTCAGGGTGCCGACGGCGGCCATGGCTCCTGCGGTGAGGGAGACGATGGCGGCTCTGCCGATACGCGTGCCCTTAATGCCGGTAATCAAAGTGAACGCTCCGAATGCGTCAAATGCCCCTGCGAAAACGACACATGACAGTGCCGTCGGTCGGAAGACTCTCGAACAACAGAAAGGGATGCACGGCAGTCGGGTGTTGGTTCCGTGACGTGCGTTACATCTCTGGGAGAGCCTTTTCCGTGGGGGCAGGGCGGCCGGGTGGCCGGTCGGACGGGCGTTCGGTCCACGCTCCTCTGGCGTCCGCATGATGGACGACCCACGACCATGCGTACGTGTTGTATCTAAGATGTGCGCATGCCTTCAGCCCCGTCTCCGACCGCCCCTCGGCCCGTCAAGCAGCCGCCCGCCGCCGACCGTGTCTACCAGCACGTCAAGGAAGGCGTCCTGGACCGGAGTTACGAGGGCGGCACCCTGCTCACCGAGGGGGAG
The DNA here is from genome assembly GCF_004023625.1 of Streptomyces cavernae. Lineage (GTDB taxonomy): Bacteria > Actinomycetota > Actinomycetes > Streptomycetales > Streptomycetaceae > Streptomyces > Streptomyces cavernae. The sequence goes on from NZ_RPDJ01000006.1 coordinate 347,080, forward strand.
CTCGCCGAGGCCGTGGGGGTCTCGCGGACCCCGGTACGCGAGGCGCTGCTCAGGCTCGAGGTGGAGGGGCTGATCAAGCTCTACCCGAAGAAGGGCGCGCTGGTCCTCCCGGTCTCCGCGCAGGAGATCGCGGATGTCGTGGAGACCCGGCTGCTGGTCGAGGAGCACGCCATCCGCAAGGCGGTGCCCGCCTCACCCCAGCTCGTCGAGCGGCTCGCCGAACTCCTCCAGCGGCAGCAGACCCAGGCGGCCGCGGGGGACCTCGCCGGGGCCGCCGTCACGGACCGCTGCTTCCACGCCGAGATCGTGCGCAGCGGAGGCAACGAGATACTCTCCCGCCTCTACGACCAACTGCGCGACCGGCAGCTCAGGATGGGCGTCGCGATCATGCACTCGCACCCCGACCGGATCGCCAAGGGGCTCAGCGAACACGAGGAGATCCTCGACGCGCTGCGCTCCGGTGACGCGGACGCGGCGGTAGCGGTCGTCTCCCGGCACATCGGCTGGTTCTCCCACCTCGCGCGGGGCGACGTCCGATGAGCTCCTCCGCCTCACCGGACTCCTCAGGATCCTCCGGCCCCTCCCGCAGGTCCCCCTCCTCCCGCTCTTCCCGGTCCTCCGGCTCCGGAGTCTCGCTGCCCGGTGATCCCCCCGGTGGCCGGCGCGCGGTCGTCGTGTGGTCCGTCGGTGTCGCCGTCTACTTCGTCGCCGTCATCTTTCGCACCTCGCTGGGGGTTGCCGGTCTCGACGCCGCGGACCGCTTCCAGGTGAACGCCTCGGCGCTGTCCACCTTCTCCATCCTCCAACTGCTCGTCTACGCGGGCATGCAGATACCGGTGGGCCTGCTGGTCGACCGGCTCGGCACCAAGAAGGTGCTGGCGCTCGGGGCGGTGCTGTTCACCGCGGGGCAACTGGGGTTCGCGCTCTCGCCGTCCTACGGGATGGCCCTCGCCGCGCGCGGACTGCTCGGCTGCGGTGACGCGATGACGTTCATCAGCGTGCTGCGGCTGGGCACACGCTGGTTCCCGGCGCGGCGCGGACCACTGGTGGCACAGCTCGCGGGTCTCGTGGGCATGGCGGGCAACCTGGTCTCCACGCTCGTCCTGGCCCGGCTGCTGCACGGGATCGGCTGGACCGCGGCCTTCGGGGGCAGCGCGGTCGCGGGCGTCGTCGTTCTCGTACTGCTGCTGCTGTTCCTGAAGGACCACCCCGAAGGGCACGAACCCGAACCGTTCCCGCACCAGGGGGCCGCGTACGTACGACGGCAGATCCTGGCCGCCTGGCGGGAGCCTGGGACGCGCCTGGGGATGTGGGTGCACTTCACCACGCAGTTCCCGGCGATGGTGTTCCTGCTGCTGTGGGGCATGCCCTTCCTGGTCGAGACCCAGGGGCTGTCACGGGCCGGCGCGGGTGAACTGCTCACGCTGGTCGTGCTGTCGAACATGACGATCGGCCTGGTGTTCGGGCAGATCGTCGCCCGGCACCACGCGGCCCGGCTCCCCCTGGCGCTGGGCACGATCGGCACCACGGCGGCGGTCTGGGGGGCGACGCTGGCGTATCCCGGCGGGCACGCCCCGATGTGGCTGCTGATCGTGCTGTGCACGGTGCTCGGCGCGTGCGGTCCGGCGTCGATGATCGGCTTCGACTTCGCGCGGCCCGCGAACCCGCCGACACGTCAGGGCACCGCCTCCGGCATCACCAACATGGGCGGTTTCGTGGCCTCCATGACGACCTTGCTGGCGGTCGGCATCCTGCTGGACGCGACCGGCGACAACTACCGGATCGCGTTCTCGGCGGTCTTCGTCCTTCAGGCGCTGGGCCTCAGCCAGATACTGCGGCTGCGCGACAGGGCCGCACGCCGGGAGCGGGAGCGGCTGGTGGCGAGCCGGGTGGAGACGGTGCACGTGCCGGCCTGAGGCTTGCTGTTGCCGTCGTTGTTGCTGGCGGTGCAGGGCGCATGCCTGGTGGAAGGCGCTGTTGCCGTGCGGTGCAGGGCGCTTGCCCGGTGGAAGGCGCTGTCGCCGTGCGGTGCAGGGCGCTTTCCCGGCCCCGTGGTTGGCGCTTCTTTCGTGGGTGCAGGGCGCATTCCCCCGCCCGGTGGTTCGCGCTTCTTCCGTGCGGTGCAAGGCGGCTCCTCGGGGAACGTGGCTGAGCAGCGGAAATGTTGCTGTGTCACAGCCGTGCGACGGCGATGTCCTGAAGCGAGGACGGGTGTGACCTGAGGGCTCGTCGAGCCCTCATAGTCATCAAGTGGCGGGAACGCGGCGGAAAAGCCGCCGACATCCCGCTGGTCCCCACATCGGAAGGAACCTCCCGTTATGAACCGCCACCTGCGCAAGGCCGTCGTCGTCACCGCCGCGATCACCGCCGGCCTGCTGATGACCGCTTGCCAGAACGACTCCGCGACCGGCAACTCGTCGTCCGGCAAGGGCGGAAGCGACTCGGCCCCGGTCGCGAACAACGCGGCGGACTCCAAGACCTCCAAGTCCAAGGGCGTCAGCGGCACGTTCAGCGGAGGCAAGGTCACCTACCTCGCTCCGGGCAAGTACATCGTGTCCGTTCCGGGCAAGAGCGATCAGCAGTTCTGGGTCGCCGACGACACCGAGGTCTACGGCGTGGGCACCATATGCGGAGAGGCGCCTTCCAAGGTCGACGCGCCGTGCACGCTGGACCAGCTGGAGTCGGCCACCAAGAAGGGTGCCGTGGGTGCGGACGTGACGATGAAGGACGGGGTCGCGACGAAGATCTTCGAGCGCCGGGCCTCCCAGGGATCCGGCTCCTCCGGCTCCGGCTCCTCCGGCTCCGGCTCTTCCGGCTCCGGCTCTTCCGGCTCCGGCTCCTCCGGTTCCGGCTCCGGCGACACGACCCTGGAGGGCATCAACAAGGGCAAGGGCGTGAACGGCACCTGGTTCGGCGCGGTGTCCTACCTGGCGCCGGGCAAGTACACGGTCTCCGACCAGAAGGGCGTGGAGCAGGCGTTCTTCGTCGCCGAGGACACCAAGATCTGGGGCGCCGGCGACATCTGCGGGGACGCCGAGGGGCAGGCCGCCGAGCAGTGCACCGAGGCGCAGCTCGAGGCCGCCGCGAAGAAGGGCTTCGACGCCGAGGTGAAGATCAGCAATGGGATCGCCACGACGATCACCGACAACCACTGAGCGGGCGTACGGCGGCTGGACGGCCACCCCGGGGGCTCACCCCCCGGGCCACCGCTTCGTTCGTCACGGCCTCACCGACAGCTGGTTACGGCGCACGTAGTCGGTTGCGTTGGTTCTTCGGTTCTTCGGTTCTACGGTTCTTCGGTTCGTTGGTTCGCGGCGCACGGCGCACAGCGACTACGGCGTGACCGCGAACGAGTTCAGGATCGCCGACGTCAGCGCCGGATCGCCCTCCGTCTTGATGCGGTCCGCCGCCCCCTCGGGCGTCACCCGGCCGCAGGCCAGGCGGACGTACGTCTCCCAGTCGAGGTTCAGGGCGGCCGCTGGGCCGAGGGACGGCGCACCGTCGATCGAGCCGCGGCCCTCGGCGTCAACCCGCACCGTTCGCAGGAACTCGACCGGGCCGTGCACGTCCACCACGACCGCCGAGTTCGGCGAAGCACCCGCGTCCTTCGCGACCACCTTCGGCAGGGCCTCCAGGAGCGCGTCCCGGACGACATACGCGCCCGGCGAGTCCAGGTTCCCCGGTTGAGCGAGCGCGGTCCGCAGGTCCTGCTCGTGCACCCACACGTCGAAGGCACGCCTGCGCATGGCCCCTTCGAGGGTCTCCTCGCGGCCGAGGGGCCCGCGGACCTTGGCGTCCGGCTCCCGCGACTCGTTGCGCAGCTGACGCATCCGCCGGATGATCGTGTACTCCAGCTCGGCGGTCATCTCCGGCGCGGTGTGATGGCGCCGGACGTCGACCTGCATCTCCATATAGCGCTGATGTTCGTTCGTGACGTGGAACAGGTCGCGCGGCAGGGTGTGGATGGGCCGCGGGTCGCCGAGCATCTCGCACTCCATGCCGATGACATGCGACACGACGTCGCGCACCGACCAGGCCGGGCAGGGAGTGCGCCGGTTCCACTCACCCTCGACGAGGGGTGACACCAGCTCGGTTATCGCTTCGATGGAGTGGGTCCAGGCGTCGGCGTAGGACTGAAGACTGGGATGCAGACTCACGAACGGGACCCCTCGGGCGGTCGGTACGCGGGCAGATGGGTGTCTTGGAACGCTAAGTTACGCTGCTGAGAGGCACACCGGCAGTGCTTTCGTGTGACGATCGTAGAGCCCGTATTCGCATCTCGAATGCCAGGACGGTGGTAGTGTGCGCGCCTCGCTCATCCAGATCGGCGTAACCGATGACGAATCGGTCGAAAACCGCAGGCAACGTGTTGCTTCCTTGGTCCGTGAGGCGGGCCGGGAGGGCGCGGATCTGGTCGTTCTTCCCGAGCTCTGGACGACCGGTGCGTTCGCATACGAGTCGTTCGCCGCGGAGGCCGAACCGCTCGAGGGAGTCACGTACGAGGTGATGGCCAAGGCGGCGAGCGACGCGGGAGCGTGGCTGCACGCCGGGTCCATCCCGGAGCGGGACCCCGAGGGCCCGCTCTACAACACCTCTCTCGTCTTCTCCCCCTCCGGCGAACTGGCCGCGGCCTACCGCAAGATCCACCGCTTCGGCTTCGACAAGGGCGAGGCCGTGCTGATGGGGGCCGGGGCCGAACTGGTCACCACCCGTCTGCCCGAGACCACGCTGGGCCTCGCCACCTGCTACGACCTGCGCTTCCCGGAGCTCTTCCGGGGCCTGGTCGACGTGGGGGCCGAGACGCTGGTCATCCCGGCGGGCTGGCCGGAGCGCCGGCTGGCGCACTGGACGCTGCTGGCCCGGGCGCGGGCGGTGGAGAACCAGGCGTACGTCCTCGCCTGCGGCACGGCCGGGACGCACGCACGGGTCCCGCAGGCGGGTCACTCGATCGTGGTGGACCCGTGGGGCGAGGTCCTGGCGGAGGCCGGGGCCGGCGAAGAGGTGCTCACGGTGGAGTTCGACCCCGGGCGGGTCGCGAAGACCCGGGAGCAGTTCCCCGCGCTGAAGGACCGCATGCTGGGACTCACGGCACCGCCTCGGCGGTGAGCCCGTGCGGGGGTTGAGGGCAGGGCGGCTTGCGAGGTTCCCCGAGCCCCTGTCGGTACGCACAGGCCGCCCCTGTCGGCCTGCACCTGACAGCCCAGGGGCGCGGTCACGCCGGGAGGCCGAAGCGGCGGCGGTAGGACGACGGGGTGAGGCCTGTCTCCCGGCGTAGGCGGTTCCGGAGGTTGGCGGCGGTGCCCAGGCCGCAGCGTTGGGCCACCACGTCCAGGCGGGTCTCGCCGCGTTCGATGAGCCGGCACGCGAGTGCCACCCTCTCACCGGTCAGCCACGCCAGCGGCGTCGTGCCGAGCTGGGCGCGGAAACGGCGGTGGAGGGTGGCGGGCGAGACTGCGGCGCGGGAGGCGAGGTCCGCGACGGTGAGCGGTTCCCCCAGCCGCTCCTGGGCCCACGCCAGCAGCGGGGCCAGCGACTCGTCCGGCACGTCGGGCACCGGGCGTTCCACGAACTGCCGCTGACCGCCGTCGCGGTGGGCGGCGAAGACCAGCCGGCGGGACACCGAGTTGGCGATCTCCGCGCCGTGGTCGCGGCGGATCAGATACAGCCCGAGGTCGAGCGCCGCAGCGCTGCCCGCCGCCGTGAGGATCTCGCCCTCGTCGACGTAGAGGACGTCGGGTTCCAGCAGCACCTTCGGATGCAGGGAACGGAATTCGTCGACCCAGCGCCAATGAGTAGTGGCCCGGCGTCCGTCGAGCAGCCCGGCCTCCGCGAGCGCGAAGCTGCCGGTGCAGAAGCTGACGATCCGGGTGCCGCGGGCGTGGGCGTACCGGACGGCGTCGAGGACGGCGGGGGCCCGGGGTACGACGTTGTCGGGGCGGCCGGGCACGATCAGGGTGTCCGCGTCCTCGACGGCCTCGAGCCCGGGTGCCCCGGTCATCACGAAGAAGCCGTGGTTCATCCGGACGTCGGGGGCGGGCGTGCACAGGGTGAGCTCGTACAGCGGTCCTGGCAGGTCCAGTTCGGGCCGCGGCAACCCGAACAGTTCAGTCGCGACCCCCACTTCGAAGGGGTTGGTGGACTCGTCAACGATCACGAGGACCCGGTGCGTCTTCGCTCGGTGCGGCTTCGTCGGCCCCTGCTGAGAGGATCCTTGCGGCATGAGCGATTTCTAGCACTCGTGGCAAGGGGCCGTACCCCGGACGATGACCTCATGACACCGGAACCCATCTCCCTGGACGAAGCCCTCGCCTCCTTCGACGAGCTGTGGAGCCCGCGCATCGTCACCGCCGTCAACGACTACGACGTCCGTGTCGCGAAGGTCGAGGGCGAGCACATCTGGCACGTGCACGACGACACCGACGAGTTCTTCCTGGTCCTGGCCGGGGAGTTGCGGATCGTCCTGCGCGAGCCCGGCGGCGAACGCACGGTCACCCTTCCCAAGGGCGCGGTCTTCACCGTCCCACGCGGTACCGAGCACAAGCCGGTCTCCCCGGAGGGCGCATCGATCCTCCTCTTCGAACCCACCGGCACCCTCACGGTCGGCGACCGCCACGACGCGGTCCCGTCCCACGTGGACGCCACCACGGGCCACAGGCTGACCTGAGTGCTCGTCCCTCCTGGCACCCTGGACACATGACAGACTCCGCACCCCGTCGCGTCCGTGTCCGTGCCCCCGAGCTGATCGGCAAGGGTGGCTGGCTGAACACGGGTGAGCACCAGTACACCCTCGCCGACCTGCGGGGACGCATTGTCGTCCTGGACTTCTGGACCTTCTGCTGCGTGAACTGTCTGCACGTCCTCGACGAGTTGCGTGAGCTGGAGGAGAAGCACCGGGACACGGTCGTCGTCGTAGGGGTGCACTCGCCCAAGTTCGTGCACGAGGCCGAGCACCAGGCCGTGGTCGACGCCGTCGAGCGGTACGGCGTCGAACATCCGGTCCTCGACGACCCCGAGCTCGCCACCTGGAAGCAGTACGCGGTGCGGGCCTGGCCGACGCTCGTCGTGATCGACCCCGAGGGGTACGTCGTGGCCCAGCACGCCGGTGAGGGGCATGTGCACGCCATTGAGCGGCTGGTCACCGAGCTGGAGGCCGAGCATGCGGCCAAGGGGACCCTGCGCAGGGGTGACGGGCCGTACGTGCCGCCGGAGCCTGAGCCGACCGTGCTGCGCTTCCCCGGGAAGGTGCTGGCCCTGCCCAATGGGAATCTGCTGGTCAGTGACACCACGCGGCATCAGCTGGTGGAACTGGGGGCGGACGGGGAGACGGTCGTGCGGCGGATCGGGTCCGGCACGCGAGGCTTCGCGGACGGCGGTGCCACGAGCGCCGGTTTCAACGAGCCGCAGGGCCTGGCGCTGCTGGACGAGGGCACGGTCGTCGTGGCCGACACCGTCAATCACGCACTGCGTCGGCTCGATCTCGCCACCGGTGAGGTCACGACGCTCGCCGGTACCGGGAAGCAGTGGTGGCAGGGGTCCCCGACGTCCGGTCCGGCGGGCGAGATCGATCTGTCCTCGCCGTGGGACGTGGCCCTGTTCGGCGGCCGGGTGTGGATGGCCATGGCCGGCGTCCACCAGCTGTGGACGTACGACCCCGCCGAGGGGACCGTCGCCGTCGCGGCCGGGACGACCAACGAAGGGCTGGTCGACGGGCCCGGTGCCGAGGCCTGGTTCGCTCAGCCGTCCGGGCTGGCCGCCACCGAGGACCGGCTGTGGCTGGCGGACTCGGAGACCAGTGCGCTCAGGTGGGTGGACAGGGACGGCGTCGTGCACACCGCCGTCGGTACCGGGCTGTTCGACTTCGGGCACCGTGACGGGGCCGCCGATCAGGCCCTGTTCCAGCATCCTTTGGGCGTGACCGCGCTGCCCGACGGGTCCGTGGCGGTCAGTGACACCTACAACCACGCCCTGCGGCGCTACGACCCGGCGACCGGTGAGGTCACCACGCTGGCCACCGATCTTCGGGAGCCCAGCGACGCGGTGCTCGTCGGCGGTGATCTGGTCGTCGTGGAGTCGGCGCGGCACCGGCTGACCCGGCTGCGGCTGCCGGAGGAGGCGCTGCGGGTCGACCCCGTGGCCCACCGCACCCGCAGGGCGGCCACCGAAGTGGCGCCCGGACGGCTCCGGCTGGACGTGATCTTCCAAGCGCCGCCGGGGCAGAAGCTCGACGAGCGGTACGGCCCCTCCACCCGGCTGCTGGTCTCCTCGACCCCACCGGAGCTGCTGGTGGAAGGCGAGGGCGCGGGCACGGACCTCGGACGCACCCTCACCCTCGATCCCGGCATCACGGAGGGAGTGCTGCACGTCTCCGCGATGGCGGCCTCCTGCGACGACACCGCATCCGGCAGCGGCTCCGCCGCGGGCACCAACGAGTACCCGGCCTGCCACGTCCACCAGCAGGACTGGGGTGTTCCGATCCGGGTCACGGGGTCGGGCGCCGACCGGCTGCCGCTCGTGCTGGCCGGCATGGACGCCGAGTGACCGGTCCCCCTTGTTCGTTGCTCTGAGGCCCTGGCTCAGTATCCGCCGTACCCGTCACCGGGGCCCCGGTGACGGGGCTCGTCGGCCGAGACCACCGGCGTTTGCGGCACGACGACCCTCCGCCTCTTGGCGATGCTGGTGAAGGTCGCCACTCCGATCAGTCCGACGGCCATGAAGATGACCCCAACCAGATCGAGGTTGACTCCCTGCATGTCCCAGTCGGTCGCGAACGTGAGAATGGCACCCACAGCGATCAGGATGATGCACCCGCCCAGGCCCATGGCTCTCGCCTCCCTGTCCCGTCTCTACGGTTGCTGTTCGGCCGCAACCCCGGGTACCCCGGCTGCGCGGAGCCATGCGGGAGCTTCGAGTTGACGCGGCGTCAGCCCTCCAGAAAGGCCGTCAGCGCATTGGCCAGCAGGAACGGGTCGTCCGCGCCGCACAGTTCGCGGGCGCTGTGCATGGAGAGGATGGCCGTGCCGACGTCCACGGTCCGGATGCCGTGCCGGGCCGCGGTGATCGGGCCGATCGTGGTGCCGCACGGCATCGAGTTGTTGGAGACGAAGGACTGGAAGGGGACACCGGCCTTCTCGCAGGCGGCGACCCACACCGCGCGCCCCGAACCGTCCGTGGCGTAGCGGTTGTTGACGTTGACCTTGAGGATCGGTCCGGCGTTGACGCGCGGGTGGTGCGTGGGGTCGTGGCGCTCCGCGTAGTTGGGGTGCACGGCGTGACCGGTGTCGGAGGAGAGGCAGACGGTCCCGGCGAAGGCGCGTGCCTTGTCCTCGTAGGAGCCGCCGCGGGCGTAGACGGACCGTTCCAGCACGCTGCCGAGCAGCGGCCCGTCCGCGCCCGTGTCCGACATCGAGCCGTTCTCCTCGTGGTCGAAGGCCGCGAGGACGGGGACGTAACCCAGTTTGCCCGCGCCGGCGACGGCGGTGAGCGCGGCGGTGCCGGCGTGCACGGACAGCAGGTTGTCCATGCGCGGGCCCGCGAGGAGTTCCTTGTCGCGTCCGAGGTAGGACGGCGGTTCGATGGAGTGCACCATCAGGTCCCAGCCGACGACGTCGCCCTCGGCGAGCTGGGCCTCCGCCTCCAGGAACCGGATCAGCTCGCCCTCGCGCGGTTCGCCGAGCCCCCACACGGGCTGCAGATGGCGCTGCTTGTCGAGCTTGAGGCCCTCGGCGGTCACCGAGCGGTCGAGGTGGATGGCGAGCTGGGGCACCCGTAGCAGCGCCCGGTCGACGTTGACGAGGCGTGTGGTGCCGTCGCGCAGGGACAGCCGACCGGCCAGGCCCAGGTCGCGGTCGAGCCAGGAGTTGAGCAGGGGTCCGCCGTAGATCTCCACGGCGACCTGCCGCCAGCCGTGCGCACCGTTGTCGGGCAGGGGCTTGACGCGCAGGTTGGGGGAGTCGGTGTGTGCGCCGATGATCCGGAACGGGGTGTGGGGCTCCGCTCCCTCGGGCACGTACCAGGCCACGATCGCGCCGCCGCGCAGGACGTACCGGCCCCCGCTGCCGTTGTCCCAGGCGTCGGTCTCCACGACCTGCCGGAAGCCGGCCTTCTCGAGGCGCTCGGCGGTGTTGGCCACGGCGTGGTACGGCGACGGGCTCGCCGCCAGGAACGTCATCAGATCGTCGGTGTGACCGCGATCGAAGCGTGGGGGTGTGCGCATGTGTTCACCTTAACGACGTGCGAGGGCCCGCTCCCGGTGGCCGGGAGCGGGCCCTCGCACAGGCGCTCGAATGTGCGGACCGGTACGACCGGTACTAGAACGCGGCCTCGTCCAGCTCCATCAGGTCCAGGTCGACGCCCTCGGCGAGCTTGCGCGCGCCGGTCACGCCCGGCAGGACGTTGGCGGCGAAGAACTTCGCGGCCGCGATCTTGCCGGTGTAGAACGCCTTGTCCTTGGCGGAGGCGGTCGGCAGCTTCTCCGCGGCGACCGCGGCGCCCTTCAGCAGCAGATAGCCGACGACCACGTCACCGGAGGCCAGCAGCAGACGGGTCGTGTTCAGACCCACCTTGTAGATGTTCTTGACGTCCTGCTCGGTGGCCGCGAGGTCGGTGAGCATCAGGCCGACGATGGCCTCCAGCTCCACGGCGGCCTTGGCGAGGTGGTCGCGGGCGCCGGCCAGCTCCTCGCCGCCCGTGCCGAGCGCCAGGAACTTCTTGATCTCCTCGGCGAGCGAGTTCAGCGCGGTGCCCTGGTTGCGGACGATCTTCCGGAAGAAGAAGTCCTGGCCCTGGATCGCGGTCGTGCCCTCGTAGAGGGTGTCAATCTTGGCGTCGCGGATGTACTGCTCGATCGGGTACTCCTGAAGGAAGCCGGAGCCGCCGAAGGTCTGCAGCGACTGGGCGAGCTGCTCGTAGCCCTTCTCGGAGCCGTAGCCCTTGACGATCGGCAGGAGCAGGTCGTTCAGCGCGTGCAGCTCGGACGCGTCCTCACCGGCCGCCTCCTTGACCGCGATCTCGTCCTGGACGGCGGCGGTGTGGAGGACGAGGGAGCGCATGCCCTCCGCGTACGCCTTCTGCGTCATCAGAGAACGGCGCACGTCGGGGTGGTGGGTGATGGTGACCTTGGGCGCGGCCTTGTCCATGAAGTTCGCCAGGTCGGTGCCCTGGACGCGCTCCTTGGCGTACTCGAGGGCGTTCAGGTAGCCCGTCGAGAGCGTGGAGATCGCCTTCGTGCCGACCATCATGCGGGCGAACTCGATGATGCGGAACATCTGGCGGATGCCGTCGTGCTTGTCGCCGATCAGCCAGCCCTTGGCGGGGTGGCGGTCGCCGAAGGTCATCTCGCAGGTGTTGGAGGCCTTCAGGCCCATCTTGTGCTCGACGTTGGTGGCGTAGACGCCGTTGCGCTCGCCCAGCTCGCCGGTCTCGAAGTCGAAGAGGTGCTTCGGGACGAGGAAGAGGGACAGGCCCTTGGTGCCCGGACCGGCACCCTCGGGGCGGGCGAGGACGTAGTGGAGGATGTTCTCCTCCATGTCGTGCTCACCGGAGGTGATGAAGCGCTTCACGCCCTCGATGTGCCAGGAGCCGTCCTCCTGCTGGATCGCCTTGGTGCGGCCGGCGCCGACGTCCGAACCGGCGTCGGGCTCGGTGAGCACCATGGTGGAACCCCACCGCTTCTCGACCGCGATCTCGGCGATCTTCTTCTGGGCCTCGGTGCCCTCCTCGAAGAGGATGCGGGCGAAGGCCGGGCCGGAGGAGTACATCCAGATCGCCGGGTTGGCGCCCAGGATCAGCTCCGCGAACGACCAGATCAGCGTGGGCGGCGCGGTGGTGCCGCCGATCTCCTCGGGCAGGCCGAGGCGCCAGTACTCGGAGTCCATGAAGGCCTTGTAGGACTTCTTGAACGACTCCGGTACCGGTGCGGTGTTGGTCTCGGGGTCGAACACCGGGGGGTTGCGGTCGGCGTCCGCGAAGGACTCCGCCAGTTCGTTCTCCGAAAGTCGGGTGAGTTCCTCGAGGATGCTCTTGGCGGTGTCCGCGTCCGTCTCCGCGAACGGGCCCGTGCCGTAGAGCTTGTCGCGCCCGAGCACCTCGAAGAGGTTGAACTCGATGTCGCGGAGATTCGACTTGTAGTGCCCCATGGCGACGACTCCGTAAGGGATCAGGGAGGCCGGTGGGTTCCTGTGGGACCCCAGGGCCTCGTACACAAAAAAGTTCCAGTCAGTACCAGCAAGTAGCTCCGATGATGCTACCCGTGGGTAATAAAAAACAACCCCTAACCGGCCAAGTGTGACGAGGGTCTACCTCGCCCGTGTGGCCGCGTCGCCCCGGTCCTGTCGGTACGCTTGCGCGCATGTACGGCTACGACCAGCACGCAGGCGGTGCGGCCCAGGGGCAGCAGCATCAGCAGCACCAGCAGTACGCGCAGTCGCAGCAGATGGGCGGAGGGTACGGTCAGCAGCCGCCGCTCTACCCGGAGCCGTCGCCCCCGTCCCTCGCGGACGCGGTGCGCGCGTTCACCACGGGGTCGTTGTCCGCCGAGGACTTTCAGCAGATCTTCGCCACCTCGAAGGTGTACTGCCCGCGCGGGGACAATCCCGGGTTCCTGGCGCTGCACAACACCCAGCAGCCCGTCATCCCCATGTTCAGCTCGCTCAAGGAACTCAGGCGGTACGCGGGCAAGGAGTCCAAGTACTTCGTCATCACCGGCGCCGAGGTGATCGACCTCCTTCCGACCGGCTACGGCTTCGTCCTCGACATGGAGGGCGAGCACCGGATGGTGTTCGATGCGAAGGCAGTCGAGCAGATGGTGGAGTTCGCGATGCGCCGCATGTACGGCTGACGCGGCCGTCGTAGCCGCGCGGAGGCCGTAGTCGCGCCACGGCCGCCACCGCGCCGCCCGGCCCGCGCGCCGCTCAGTCACAGCCGACGCCGCCGATCTGTGCGCCCGATATGGCCGCCTTCGGCGCGCCCGGCGTGCCGCCGCCGGGCCGAGGCCGGCGCCTTGCCGGCCCGCTACGGCCGCCGGATGTGCTGCCGCCGGTCGGAGGCTGCCGCCTTGCCGGCTGCTACAGCCGCCGGCCGCCGCCGCGCCGTACGGCTGACGCCGCCGCGAGCAGCGGCTCTGCCGCCCCGGCCGAGGCCACCGCTCTGCCGCCCCGTTACGGCTGACGCGGACGCCGCCTCGCCGTCCGGCTGAGGCGGCCCGGCGCGGCCCGGGCACAGACGTGCAGTTTGCGGCCGACGCCGCCGCCCTGCCCGCCCCGCCCCGCCCCGCCCCGCCCCGCCGCGGTCGGCGTGCCGCCGTCGCCCAGGGCGTCCGATGGCCCGGCGCCCAAACGCGGCCCCCCGCGCCGCAGTCCAGTCGCGACGCCGACGTACGCCGTTCAGTCGCGGCCGACGTACCGCTGCCGCCCCACACACCCCGCCGCTGACGCGCCGTCGCCCATTGCGTCGGGTGGGGCGCCGCCCAGTGCGCCCGGCCGAGGCGGTCCGGCGTGCGGTCGAGTGTCGTCGTGCGGTCGTGGTTGTCCCGCCGTCGCACGGTCGTGGCCCGCGCCGGCACGGGCGGTGCCGGTTCCGGTAGTTGGGCCTGCGCACCGCCGCAAGTGCCGCCTGCCACCCGGGACTCCCGGAGGGAATGAGCTCCGGGCGTTTCGTGTTCCGGGTAGCAGAAAGTTCAATCGTCAACTAAACTCGGAGCACAAGGAGGTACCGACATGCCTGCAGTCACCGTCGAGAACCCACTGACCCTGCCGCGGGTGATCGCGCCGGCGGACGCGGTGGCGCGTCCCGTGCTCGCCGTCACCACCGCGCCGAGCGGGTTCGAGGGCGAGGGCTTCCCGGTGCGCCGTGCGTTCGCCGGGATCAACTACCGCTATCTGGACCCGTTCATCATGATGGACCAGATGGGCGAGGTGGAGTACGCGCCCGGAGAGCCGAAGGGGACCCCCTGGCACCCGCACCGTGGCTTCGAGACCGTCACCTACATCATCGACGGGATCTTCGACCACCAGGACTCCCAGGGCGGTGGCGGCACGATCACCAACGGCGACACCCAGTGGATGACGGCGGGCTCGGGCCTCCTGCACATCGAGGCGCCGCCGGAGTCGCTGGTCATGTCCGGCGGACTCTTCCACGGTCTCCAGCTGTGGGTGAACCTGCCGGCCAAGGACAAGATGATGGCGCCGCGCTACCAGGACATCCGAGGCGGCCAGGTCCAGCTGCTCACCACACCCGACGGCGGCGCGCTCCTGCGCGTCATCGCCGGTGAGCTGGACGGCCACGAGGGTCCCGGCATCACGCACACGCCGATCACGATGATCCACGCGACGCTGGCCCCCGGCGCCGAGCTCACGCTCCCGTGGCGTGAGGACTTCAACGGTCTGGCGTACGTCCTCGCCGGGCGTGGCACGGTGGGCGCGGAGCGCCGGCCCGTCCACATGGGGCAGACCGCGGTCTTCGGCTCCGGTTCGTCGCTGACCGTCCGCGCGGACGAGAAGCAGGACTCGCACACGCCGGACCTGGAGGTCGTGCTCCTGGGCGGGCAGCCGATCCGTGAGCCCATGGCGCACTACGGCCCGTTCGTGATGAACACCAAGGCCGAACTCCAGCAGGCCTTCGAGGACTTCCAGAAGGGCCGGCTGGGGACGATCCCGGCGGTGCACGGGATGACCCCGTCGGGTCCGCAGTCCTGACCCGCCCGCTCCGTGGGTACCTCGGGCCCCGTCCGGATCTTCCGGGCGGGGCCTCGCCCTGTGCCGGTGTGGGGAGGGGCCGGGGGGCGAGTGCTGGGTGCGGACGAACCTCCCTGTCAGCCCGTCAGCCCGTCAGCCCGGCTCCGCGAGTTCGAACCAGATGCTCTTGCCCTCGCCGCGCGGATCCACCCCCCAGTTGTCCGCCAGGAGTTCCATGAGGACCAGGCCGCGGCCGGAGGAGGCCAGTTCGCCGGGGTGGCGCTTGTGGGGGAGGTCGTCGCTGGCGTCGGTGACCTCCACGCGCATCCGGCGGCCGTGTCCGACGCGGTCGGGCGTCACCTCTGCCACCAGCAGCGCGTCCCCGTCCGTGTGGACCAGGACGTTCGTCAGCATCTCGGACAGCAGCAGCACGGCGGAGTCGACCTGGTCGTCGTTGCCCCAGTCGTGCAGGAGTTCGCGCAGCTGCTGCCGGGCGCCCGCGACCCGCTCGGGCTCGGACTGGCCGATGGTCAGCATGGTGCGGCGCAGCGGTGACCGAACGGTGGCCGCGTCCTCGTGGCCCGGTTCCGGGCGGGACAGCAGCAGGACCGCGATGTCGTCCTCGCGGCGGTCCACCAGCGGGCCGGTCGTGTAGTGGGAGGTGGGCCCGTGCACGGCCCCGACCAGGGCGTCGGCCAGGCCCTCCAGACCGCCGTCGTTGTTGGTGTCGTGGTTCTCCAGGATCGTGCGGATCCGCTGCCAGCCGGTGTCGAGGTCGTGACCGCCGGTCTCGATGAGACCGTCGGTGCAGATGAGCATGGTCTCGCCGGCTTCCAGGACGAGCCGGGTGGTCGGGTAGTCCGCGTCCGGGTCGATGCCCAGCGGCAGCCCGCCGGCCGTGGGCCGGGTCAGTACGGTGCCGTCGGACATGCGTATCGCGGGGTCGGGGTGACCGGCGCGGGCGATGTCGAGGACTCCGGTCGCCGGGTCCACCTCCACGTAGAGGCAGGTCGCGAAGCGGTGGTCCATGCTCGTGCCGTCGGACGTGACCGAGTCCGTGACCCCGTACAGGAAGCGGGACGCTCGGGAGAGCACGGCGTCGGGGCGGTGGCCCTCGGAGGCGTAGGCGCGCAGGGCGATCCGGAGCTGGCCCATCAGGGAGGCCGCCCGTACGTCATGCCCCTGGACGTCGCCGATGACCAGCGCGAAGCGGCCTCCGCCGGACTTCGCCCGGGAAGTGCCTCCGGGCAGCGGGATCATGTCGTACCAGTCGCCGCCGACCTGGAGTCCGCCGCCGGTCGGCACATAGCGCGCCGCCACGTTCATGCCCGGAATGCCCGGGCCGAGCAGCGGCATCATCGACCGCTGGAGCCCGTCCGCGAGTTCCCGCTCGGACTCGGCCGCGCCGGCCCGGGAGAGGGCCTGGGCCAGCATCCGGGCCACCGTGGTCAGCACGGACCGTTCGTCGGGGGTGAACGAGACGGGATACGAGAAGCCCGCCATCCACGCGCCGATGGTGCGACCGGCGACCACCAGCGGCAGGAACGCCCAGGAGTGCCGGCCGAAGGGGGCGGCGAGCGGCCAGGCGGCGGGAAAGCGGGACCGGTACTGCTCCGGCGAGGAGAGATAGACGGCCCGCCCGGTGCGGACGACCTCGGCGGCCGGGTAGTCGGTGTCCAGCGGCATGGCCACGTACGGGTTCTCGGCGCCGTGTTCCTGACCGTGCTGACCGATGATCGTCAGCCGGTCGCCCTGTGCGCCGAAGACCGCGAGGCCGTCCGGTGAGAAGCCCGGCATCGACAGGCCCGCGGCGACCCGCAGCACCTCCGCGGTGGACCGTGCCTCGGCCAGCGCGCGCCCCGCGTCCAGCAGGAACGCCTCCCGCGAGCGCCGCCAGTCGCCGGTGACCGGGGTGCGGGCGGCCGTGCCCGGTGCGGGCTCGCTGACCTCCTGGAGCGAGCCCACGAGCGCGTAGTCACCGGTGGCCGGGTCCACGGTGGGCTTGGAGCGGCTGCGCACGATACGGACCACCCGGCCGTGCTCGTTCATGATCCGCATCCGGGCCTCGGCGAGGGTGCCCTCGCTGACGGCGAGGCGCACTATGCCGTCGATCTCGTTCCAGTCGACGGGGTGGAAGCGGGCGCGGACCACCGACTCGCGCAGGGTCGCCGGGCGGGCGGGAAACCCGAGCAGCCGGGCCGCCTCGGCGTCGACGGTCACGGTTCCGGCGGCGTTGTCCCAGCTCCACAGTCCGGTGGCCAGAGCCGCCAGAACTTCCCGCGCCGGCGGCAGGAGGCCGTCCTTGACCTGGGCGGGATCCTCGGTGCGCATTGCCCCACTTTATGGAGAGGGAGTCTGTGGATGCCAGTGAGGAGGGTGCGCACTTTTCGGTGAATGGGGAGGCGAGGGGGCCGCGGGGGCGGAAGGGACGGGGAATCCGCCCCGGCCCCGGAAGTCCGCTCTGGCCCGGAAAATCCGCTCCAGCCCGGGAAGGTCTCCCCAGCCCGGGAAGGTCTCCCCATCCCTGGAAGTCCGTCCTGGCCCGGGAAGCTGCTTCTGTCCCTGCTCTGGAAGTCCGTCCTGGCCCGGGAAGCTGCTTCTGTCCCTGCTCTGGAAGTCCGTCCTGGCCTGGGAAGCTGCTTCTGTCCCTGCTCTGGAAGTCCGTCCTGGCCTGGGAAGCTGCTTCTGTCCCTGCTCTGGAAGTCCGTCCTGGCCTGGGAAGCTGCTTCTGTCCCTGCTCTGGAAGTCCGTCCTGGCCCGGGAAGCTGCTTCCGTCCCTGCTCTGGAAGCCCGTCCCCGGCCGGAAAGCTTCCGTCCGGCCCGGGAAAGGTCCGCCCCCGTCCCCCGCGGCGGCGTCCCCGTGACTATTGCGGGCGGCGATCTTGAGGCGGCCGGTACCCTTGGGAAATCCGGGCGTCGGCCCGGACACCTCCGGGGACGGCCCGGAAAGCCCGGGATGGCGAGCCTCCCCGGGCGGACCCCCATTCGCGAAGACTGGATGAACGACGATGCATCGGTACAGGTCCCACACCTGCGGCGAGCTCCGCGCCTCTGACGTCGGCACCGACGTCCGGCTGAGCGGCTGGCTGCACAATCGGCGCGACCTGGGCGGCATCCTCTTCATCGATCTGCGCGACCACTACGGCATCACGCAGCTCGTCGCCCGTCCCGGCACGGACGCCTACGAGGCGCTGGACAAGGTCTCCAAGGAGTCCACGGTCCGTGTAGACGGCAAGGTTGTTTCACGTGGAACCGAGAACGTGAACCCGGACCTGCCCACCGGCGAGGTCGAGGTCGAGGTCGGCGAGGTGGAACTGCTCGGCGCCGCCGCCCCGCTGCCGTTCACGATCAACACCGAGGACGGGGTGAACGAGGAGCGGCGCCTGGAGTACCGCTTCCTGGACCTGCGCCGCGAGCGCATGCACCGCAACATCATGCTGCGCACGGCGGTCATCTCGGCCATTCGTCACAAGATGGCCGCGCTGGGCTTCAACGAGATGGCGACGCCGATCCTCACTGCCACCTCCCCCGAGGGAGCGCGTGACTTCGTCGTGCCCTCCCGGCTGCACGCGGGCAGGTTCTACGCCCTGCCGCAGGCCCCGCAGCAGTTCAAGCAGCTGCTGATGATCTCCGGCTTCGACCGCTACTTCCAGATCGCGCCCTGTTTCCGTGACGAGGACGCGCGCGCGGACCGTTCGCCGGGCGAGTTCTACCAGCTCGACGTGGAGATGTCCTTCGTCGAGCAGGAGGACGTCTTCCAGCCGATCGAGCAGCTGATGACGGAGATCTTCGAGGAGTTCGGCGGCGGCCGGCACGTCACCTCGCCGTTCCCGCGGATCCCGTTCCGCGAGGCGATGCTGAAGTACGGCTCCGACAAGCCGGACCTCAGGGCCCAGCTGGAGCTGGTGGACATCACCGACATCTTCGCCGACTCGGAGTTCAAGGCGTTCGCGGGCAAGCACGTGCGCGCCCTGCCGGTGCCGGACGTCTCCGGTCAGCCCCGCAAGTTCTTCGACCAGCTCGGCGAGTACGCCGTCGAGCAGGGCGCCAAGGGCCTCGCCTGGGTACGGGTCGGCGAGGACGGCTCCCTCAGCGGTCCCATCGCCAAGTTCCTCACCGAGGAGAACGTCGCCGAGCTGACCAAGCGGCTTTCGCTGGCCTCCGGGCACGCCGTGTTCTTCGGCGCGGGCGAGTTCGACGAGGTTTCCAAGATCATGGGCGCGGTGCGCGTCGAGGCCGCAAAGCGGGCCGGGCACTTCGAGGAGGGCGTCTTCCGGTTCTGCTGGATCGTCGACTTCCCGATGTACGAGAAGGACGAGGACACCGGGAAGATCGACTTCTCGCACAACCCGTTCTCGATGCCGCAGGGCGGTATGGAGGCGCTCCAGACCCAGGACCCGCTGGACATCCTGGCCTGGCAGTACGACATCGTCTGCAACGGCGTCGAGCTGTCCTCCGGCGCCATCCGTAACCACGAGCCGGACATCATGCTCAAGGC
Source organism: Streptomyces cavernae (assembly GCF_004023625.1). Lineage (GTDB taxonomy): Bacteria > Actinomycetota > Actinomycetes > Streptomycetales > Streptomycetaceae > Streptomyces > Streptomyces cavernae. The sequence goes on from NZ_RPDJ01000006.1 coordinate 366,247, forward strand.
CTTCGAGATCGCGGGCTACGACAACGAGACGGTGGAGCGCGAGTTCGCCGGCATGCTGCGCGCCTTCCGCTTCGGCGCCCCGCCGCACGGCGGTATCGCGCCGGGTGTGGACCGCATCGTGATGCTGCTGGCCGACGAGCCCAACATCCGCGAGACCATCGCGTTCCCGCTCAACGGCAACGCCCAGGACCTGATGATGGGCGCACCGACGGAGCTGGACGAGGCGCGGCTGCGTGAGCTGCACCTGACGGTGCGGAAGCCGCAGCCCAAGTAGGGGCCTGGCGCCTGCCGTCCGCTTCTCGCACGCAGGGTGCCCGGGAGACGACGTTCCCGGGCACCCTTTCCACGATGCTCAACGGGTACGCGCCCAAGTACAGCATCGACTCGCGCGCCAAGGCCCAGGTCGTCGCCGAGCACAACGCGTGGAAGCTGCCGTCCGGCGCGAAGGCGGCGAAGCTGCTGAGCGGTGACGGCACGGGCTCGGTCGCGGGCGGCGGCAACCTCGGCAACGGGACGACGACCGACCTCGTCGCCGCGTACAACGCCGCGAACTGCAAGAAGCCGAAGACGACGGTCAATTGGAAGCCGGCGCTCACCGCCGGACTCCAGACGTCGGCGAAGAACCTGGCCACGGAACTGGCGTCCACGACGGGCGCCGGGGTGCTGACCGCGGTGGGCACCGTCAAGTAACGCCGGCCCTACCGGCCCTGGCCCCACCGCCGTCGGCCCCACCGCCCTGGTGCAGGCGCGGGCCCGTGGCCGCGGGTGGGGCCGGTGGCGCCGATGTGTCCGTTGGGGCCGGTGGCGCCGATGTGTCCCGTGGGGCCGGTGGCGCCGATGCGTCCGGTGGGGCCGGTGGGCCGATGTGTCCCGTGGGGCCGGTGGGGCCGGTGGAGCCGTGCCGCCGGTGCGGGCCGGTTCCGGTGCTGTCGGTTCACCCTCCCCGGGTCAGGTCCGGGGACAGTCACCTCCTGGCGGCCCGTCCGCGCCGTACAGCTTCGCCGAGGCGTCCACATGGGCCAGTCGGCGCAACGCGCTGAACACCGCCTCGCCCAGAACGGTGCCGATCGCCACGGCCTCCACCATGTCCTCGACCACCACCTGCCGGTCCACGTACTCGAGGTCGGCGCGGGCGACCTGCTCGGCGGCGTCCGCGTAGGCGTCGAGCACGTCGACGAACGCCCCGTGGCCCAGTCGATCCAGGGCGGCAAGGGCCTTCGACAGGTCGGCGGCGGCGGGGTCCGACGCATGCGCCCGCCAGCCGCGCCGGGAGACGAGATCGGCGACGACGGCGTGCGCGGCCACCGACTCGGCGTCGTCGTGCTCGCTGTGTGCGGTGCCGAAGCCCTCCGCGGTGGCGCCGAACACTTTGTGCAGCGAGCGCTCCGGATCATCGATGGCCGCCAGTACCTCCGAGATCTCGGCCACCTTCAGGCCGCCCACATCGAGCAGGGTCCGGATCAGTCGCAGCCGACGCTCGTGCTTCTCGTCGTACGTCGCCTGATTCGGGCTGGTCAGCTCGCCAGGAGGCAGCAGGCCCTCACGGACGTAGTACTTGATCGTCGGCACCGGCACCCCGGTTCGGCGGCTCAACTCTCCGATACGCACCGTCGGTTCACTCCTCGACCTACGCCCTGCCCGTCCGCGTCGGCCCTTGCCGACCTGCCGCCCATCATAGATAGTGGCACTATCAGATAGCGGATAGCGCCACTATCTAATTGGCTCAGGGGGATAGCTGTGTCGTCAACGCGCCCGTCTTCATCGTCTCCACGCTCTGCGTGGTCCGCGTGGTCTGCATGGTCTCCGTCGTCGTGGTCGCATGCGGCCCCATGGCGGTCATGGCATCGACCGCTGGTGCTGTTCGCGGTGGCGATGGCGGTCACGGCGGTGGGTTCCGGCGTGGGGCTGGTCGTCGACGATCGCGTCCTGGTGGGTGCGCCGATCTGGTTCAAACCCTTCAAGTTCGCGGTGTCATTCGTGGCGTACTGCCTGTCTCTGGCCTGGATGCTGTCACTGCTCCGACGCGGCCGACGCGTGGGCTGGTGGACGGGGACGGTCGTCGCGGTGGCGAGCCTGGTCGAGATGGTGATCATCATCGGGCAGGTGGCTCGCGGGAAGCGCAGCCACTTCAACCGTGAAACCCCCTTCGACGAGGCACTGTTCACCGCGATGGGCGTCACGGTCGTCATCCTGTGGCTCGGCACGCTCGCCGTCGCCGTGCTGCTGCTCCGCACCCGTATCGCCGACCGTGCGTCCGCCTGGGCGATACGCTCCGGCATCATCCTGGCGCTGGTCGGGGCCGCCGTCGGATTCCTGATGACGCAGCCCGCGCCGGGGCAGCAGCGCGGCGCTTCCGACGTGGTCGGCGCGCACAGCGTGGGCGTGCCCGACGGCGGTCCCTCGATGCCGCTGACGGGCTGGTCGACGACCGGCGGCGACCTGAGGATCCCGCACTTCGTCGGCATGCACGCGCTTCAGCTCCTCCCGCTGCTGGTCATGGTGCTGACCGCCCTCGCACCACGCTTCGCCCGCCTCGCCGACGAACGGGTGCGGCTGCGCCTGGTGCTGCTCGCCTCGGGTACGTACGCCGCCACCTTCGCCCTGGTGCTCTGGCAGGCGCTGCGGGGTCAGGCTCTGCTCCAACCGGACGGTGCGACTCTGGGGGCGGCCGGCCTGATCCTGGCGGCCACCGTTCTCGGCACGTACGCATCCCTGCGGACGGCGACTCGCCGTGCGGCTGAGGCAACCGCCGCCGCCGACGCGACCGCTGCGAAGGAGCCCGTGTCATGACCGGGTTCCTCTTCGAGCTCTCCTTCTGGCTGGCCGCACCGGTCTGGCTGCTCATGATCTTCGCCCCGGCGTGGGGCCCGACCGGCCGCATCGCCGGGTCGCCGCTGACGGTGGTGCCCGTGCTGCTGGTCTATGTCGCTCTCGCCGTCCCGGTGTTCCCCGAACTCTGGACCGCGGTCAGCAGCCCGGACATCGACACCTTCCGCGAGCTGACGGCACACCCGGACGGCGCGGGAGCCGTCTGGGCGCAGGTCATCGCCTGGGACCTGCTGATCGGGCAGTGGATGTACCGGGAGGCCAGACGGCTGGGGATATCCGCCCTGCTGATGGGGCCACTGCTGGTGTTCACGATCCTGCTGTCGCCGTTCGGACTGCTGCTGTTCCTGGCGCTGCGCACGGCGACATCACGGCGTTCGACCCGCGACGGCACGGGACAGTCGGTCGTGGCCGGCACCCGGGGTTCGGTGCCGGGCGCGTCTGCCGGACGGGCGGTCGACTGACTCCCTGGTCAGTGGCTGTTGTACTGCCCGAAGTGGCCCCGGTGCTCGAAGTTGTCCGAGGGCTGGAAGAGGTCGGGCTGCTCGGTGCGCACCGGGGCCCCGGAGCGGTTCTGGGTGTCGTTGTTCCACCCGTCGTCGCCCAGGACCAGCATCGGGTCGAACATGACCACCGCCGTGGCGAGGATCAGAAAGGCGATCGGGCCGATGAGCATCGGCAGCAGCAGCGAGACCGGTGACGGACCGATCGATGCGGAGACGCCCTGGTCCGCGTGGGCGGTCACGGCGAGCATGCCCGTGTAGTGCATGCCGGTCACCGCAACGCCCATGACCAGGGACGCGCCGATGCTGGCAAGGAAGGAGCGGATCGACACGACCGCCCACAGTGCCGCGGTCGACGCGACCACGGCGATCACCACGGAGAGGACCACGATCGTGGTGTCGTACTCGAGGTGACCGTGCAGACGCATCGCCGCCATGCCGGTGTAGTGCATGGCAGCGACCCCGAGTCCGGTGAAGACGCCCGCGGTCGGCAGTGTGACAGGGCCGGCTCCGCGGTATCCGACGGCGAAGATGCCGACGGCGACCACGGCGATGGCGACACCCAGACTGATCAGGGTGAGGCGTATGTCGTAGCTGACGCGTGACCCTTCGACCTCGAAGCCGGCCATGGCGATGAAGTGCATGGTCCAGATGCCGCAGCCCAGCGAGGCCGCGCCGAGCGCCAGCCAGCCGGCGCGCCATCCGTTGTCCGACCGCAGCGACCGCGCGACCGATCGCAACCCCAGGGCGCTGCCGAGACAGGCCATCATATAAGCCGCTACGGGAGTGACGGCACCGTAGTTGATCGCGGCGGCAAGAGTATGCATCTCCGTGTCCCCCCTGGAACATCCATTGCGGATGCAGACGATATGGGCGGCCAGTGATCAGAACAAGCCATTGTGGCCGAATTGAAGGAAAGTGATCTTTTGGGGGTGCAAAGGGCGGGGCGGACACGAGGGAACGTGGTGGAACTTGAGGGCACTGCGAGGTCACTCTGAGCGCACGTGGGGGAACGTGACGGAACCGCCGCATTGAAAAGGACCGGCCGGACGGCGTCCATGTGACGTCGTCCGGCCGGTCCAGCTGGTTCGGTGACTCAGGTCGGGCGGTCGGCCGGTCGGCCGGCCTTCATGCCGACGGCGGGCTTACTCCGCCGGCTCGCCGCCGAAGCGCTCCTTGTACGCCGCCAGGTCCTCGTCCGTGATCTTGGCGAAGAGGACCGGGGGCACCGTGAAGGCCGTGCCCGCGGGGACCGCGGTCAGGGAGCGGGCCTCCTCGGGCGAGACCCAGGCCGCCGTGTCGTTCTCCAGCGCGAAGGCCGAGCGCATGGCGCGGGACGAGGCCGGGATGAAGGGCTCGGAGACCACCGAGTAGAGGTGGATCAGGTTCATCGCCGTGCGCAGGGTGAGGGCCGCGCCGTCCTTGTCGGTCTTGATCTCCAGCCAGGGGGCCTTCTCCTCCAGGTAGGAGTTGCCGGCCGACCACAGGGCACGAAGAGCAGCCGCCGCCTTGCGGAACTGGATGGCCTCCATGTGGCCCTCGTACTCCGCGAGCAGCCGGGCGATCTCCTCGCCGAGCCTCGCCTCCGCCTCGCCGGGCTCGGCGCCCGCCGGGACCGCGTCGCCGAAGCGCTTGCGGGAGAAGGACAGGACCCGGTTGACGAAGTTGCCGAGGGTGTCCGCCAGGTCCTTGTTCACCGTGGCCGTGAAGTGCTCCCAGGTGAACGACGAGTCGTCGGACTCGGGGGCGTTGGCCATCATGAAGTAGCGCCAGTAGTCGGCGGGCAGCACCTCGAGCGCGTCGTGCGTGAAGACGCCGCGCTTCTGCGAGGTGGAGAACTTGCCGCCGTAGTAGTTCAGCCAGTTGAAGGCCTTGATGACGTCGACCTTCTTCCACGGCGCGCGGGTGCCCAGCAGGGTCGCCGGGAACATCACGCTGTGGAAGGGGACGTTGTCCTTGCCCATGAACTGCGTGTAGTGGACGTCCGCGTCCGACTCCCACCACCACGAACGCCAGTCACGGTTCTCCGGGTCCTGGTCCGCCCATTCCTTCGTGGCGCCGATGTACTCGATCGGGGCGTCGAACCAGACGTAGAAGACCTTGCCCTCGGCGGCCAGGTCCGGCCAGGTGTCGGCCGGGACCGGGACGCCCCAGTCCAGGTCACGGGTGATCGCGCGGTCGTGCAGGCCCTCCGTCAGCCATTTGCGGGCGATGGAGGAGGCCAGCACCGGCCAGTTGTCGGCGCGCTCGTCGACCCACGCCTCCACTTCGCCGGCGAGGGCCGACTGCAGGAGGAAGAGGTGCTTGGTCTCGCGGACCTCCAGGTCGCTGCTGCCGCTGATCGCCGAGCGCGGCTCGATCAGGTCGGTCGGGTCCAGCACGCGGGTGCAGTTCTCGCACTGGTCGCCGCGGGCCTTGTCGTAGCCGCAGTGCGGGCAGGTGCCGATGATGTACCGGTCGGGCAGGAAGCGGCCGTCGGCGTTGGAGTACACCTGGCGGATGGCCCGCTCCTCGATGAAGCCGTTCGACTTCAGTTCGCGGGCGATCTCCTGCGTGATGTCCCGGTTCTGCGGGGAGGAGCTGCGGCCGAAGTAGTCGAAGGCCAGCTCGAAGCCGTCGTAGACCGCCTTCTGCGCGTCGTGCGCCTGCGCGCAGAACTCGTCGACGGGCAGACCCTGCTCCTTGGCGGCCAGCTCGGCGGGGGTGCCGTGCTCGTCCGTCGCGCAGATGTAGAGCACGTCGTGGCCGCGCTGACGGAGGTACCGGGAGTACACGTCGGCCGGGAGCATGGACCCCACCATGTTGCCCAGGTGCTTGATCCCGTTGATGTACGGAAGGGCGCTGGTGATGAGGTGTCGAGCCATCGCGGGCTGCTCCCAGGTCGTTACGTGGGGTGACGGATTCCACTTTCGATCCGTCTACGAACCTTGAAATCGTAGCCGACATGGGTGGGCCGTCCGCCTCCCGTTTTACGGGGTGGGAGACGGACGGCCGTGGTGATCTTCCGGGTTACGGGTTACGGGTTCACGGGCGCCAGGTGGCGAGGACGCCTTCGTAGAGTTCGGTGTCGGTGAGCTCCCGGGGGGCGGGGCCCGCGTGGAAGAAGGCGGCGTTGTCGGCCTTCAGCTTGCGCAGGTAGTCGAAGCCCTTGGCGTCGTGGTCGCCGAAGGCGACGAACTGGAAGAAGATCGGGTGCTTCGCCGCGTCCGCGAGCGCCTGGTTGGCGGGGCCCTTGGCGTCCGGCGGGCCGTCCGTCTGGAAGACGACCAGGGCCGGGCCGGTGGTGGAGGACTTCTCGTAGTCGGCGACGATCGCCTCGATCGCGGCGTGGTAGCTGGTACGGCCCATGCGGCCGAGGCCCGCGTGGAGTTCGTCGACCTTGCCGTCGTACGCGTCGAGCGTCAGCTCGCCGGTGCCGTCGAGCTCGGTCGAGAAGAAGACGACGTGCACGGTGGCGTCGGGGTCGGTGTGCGCGGCGAGCGCGAGCACCTGCTCCCCGAGGGCCTGGGCGGAGCCGTCCTTGAAGTAGGGGCGCATGGAGCCGGAGCGGTCCAGCACGAGGTAGACCCGGGCGCGGGCGCCCGTGAGACCCCGCTCCTTGAGCACGGCGTCGGCGGCCTTGTAGGGGCCGACCAGCTCCGGGGCACGCGACTTCACCCGGGCGAGCGTGAGCGCGGGCTTGCCGGGGACCTTGGTCGCCTCGGTCGCCTCCGTCGGCTCGGGGCCCTCGGTCGCCTCGGAGGGTGCCGCTGCCACAGGGGCTTCCTCGGCAGCGGCGGGCTCGGCCGCGTCAACCGTCGCCTCGTCCGCGGCGGCGGCGAGGACGGGCTCGGGCCGGGGTTCGGCCGGGGCGTCCGTGGACTCGGGCGCGGGTGCGGGCTCAGGGGCGGGCGCGGAGACGGGCTCCTCGGCAGCCGGCTCGGTGGCGGGCTGCTCCGGCTCCGGCTCGGGGGTGGGCTCCTGCGCCGCAGGGGCCGACTCCTCGGCGGCGGGCTCCGGCTCGGGTTCCGCGGCGGACGCCGGTTCCGGCTTCGGCTCGGGTTCGGCGGCGGCAACCGGTTCCGGGGCGGCCGTGGTTTCCTCGGCCTCGGCGGTGGCCTTGGGCTCCTCGGGTTCGTCGGTCTTCGCGGCGGGCTCCTGCGCCGCGGCGGCAGGCTCGGGCTCCTGCGCCGCAGGGGCCGACTCCTCGGCGGCGGGCTCCGGCTCGGGTTCCGCGGCGGACGCCGGTTCCGGCTTCGGCTCGGGTTCGGCGGCGGCAACCGGTTCCGGGGCGGCCGGGGTCTCCTCGACCTCGGGAGTGGCCTCGGGCTCCTCGGCCTTCGCGACGGGCGCGGACTCCTCGGCGGCCGGGGTCTCCTCGACCTCGGCGGCGGCCTCGGGCTCCTCGGCCTTCGCGACGGGCTCGGACTCCTCCGGCTTCGCGGTGGTCTCCGGCGCGCTCGGCGTCTCCTCCGTTGCCGCCGTGGCCTCCGGCGCGTTTTCTTCGGTCGCCTGTTCGGGCGCGGTGGGCGCTTCCTCGGCGGCGGGCTTCTCCGTCGCGGGGGCGGCGGCGGTGGGCTCGTCCGCTGCCGTGTCGGCGGCCCGCGGCGGCGTCTGCTTCGGAACCGTCACGTTGTCGAACGCGGCCGAGACCAGGTCGTCGGCCATGGTGGGCGTCGCCCGCCGGGCGGACGCGGGAGCGTGTGCGCGAGCGGACGCCGCTTCCGGCTGCGCCGCCGGCGCCGGCTTCGACTCCGGCGCCGGCTTCGACTCCGGCTTCGGCTCCGGTGAGGGCGAAGGAAGCGTGGCCTCGGCCACCGTGCCGGCCGCCGCGGGCTCGGCGGCCGTCTCGCTCACCTCCGGCTCGGCCGAAACGGAGTTTTCGGCGCTACCGGTCCCCGCGTCGGCGGCAGGGCCCTTGCGCCCCCGCCCGAACACGTTCCGCAGGAGACTACGAATGCCCATGTGCGGCAACCCTTCGCGTGAGTTGATTCCCGTCAATCCCTGGCCAGGACGGACACGTAAGGTTAGCGGTCACAGATGGCGATCTTCGGCAGGGTAGGAGCCCCGCATCCACCCGTACGCGGACGCGTCCCGGCCCGCCCGCCCCTCCTAGTACACCGGACGCGGGCCCCCGCGACTCAATACACCTCGACAAGCTGCGACTTATACGTCAATGAGCTGCGACGAACGTCTCCGAGGCGCTGCTTTCCAGCCATGCCCGATAGCCGGGAGCCTGGCGGGCCATCTCCCAGTACGCCTCCTCCAGCTCGGGGAAGACGGCGTCCAGCTCCTCCTCCGAGCGGGCCGCGAGCAGCAGCCGTACACCGAGCGGGTCCCCGTGCAGCCGGCGCACCGCCGCCTCGGGCCGGGAGGGCCGTGTGGGCTGGCAGATGGTGACGACCTCGCCGGTCGCGACCAGGAACGCGGCCGTGTGGTAGTCGCCGTGCAGGACGCGTGGGTTGAGCCCGGCGGCGCGCAGCATCCGGTGCACGGCGTCCCATTCGCCGTCCACCGTCGGGTCCACCATCCACCGGTCCTGGGCCAGGTCGGACAGGTGGACGACGTCCTGGGCGGCGGCCGGGTGGTCCGTGGGGAGGGAGACGAACTGCGGCTCGCGCTCGATCAGCACCCGCAGCCGCAGCCCCTCCGGCACCTTCAGCGGACACCCCTCCACCTCGTGGACGAAGGCGACGTCGAGCTGTCCCTCGGCGACCATGCGCAGCAACGCGTTGGGGGACACGTCCATCTGCAGGATCGGCTCGGTCCTCGGTCTTCGTACCCGCAGTCTGCGCAGCCAGCCGCTGAGGGCCCGGCTCGCGGTGGAGCCGATGCGGACCTGGGGGCCGTCGGCCGCGGCGGCGCGGGCCTCCGCGACCAGGGCGCGCATCTCGGCCACCAGGGGGCGGGCGCGGCCCAGGACCACCCGGCCGAGGGGGGTCGGCCGGCAGCCGGAGCGTTCGCGGGTGAACAGGGGGCCGCCGAGGGCCTGCTCGATCCGCTTCAGCTGGGTGCTCAACGAGGGCTGCGCGACGCCGAGCTGGCGGGCGGCCCGGTGGAGGCTGCCGGTGTCCGCTATGGCGCACAGCGCGCGGAGGTGCCTGACCTCAAGCTCCATGCCCGCTCACCCTAAAGCGGACCCACGGCTTTCACCAGACGCACAAACCCCGACCGAACCGGGCGAGTTACCCGGAGTAGGGTCACCGTCCCGGCCTTTGCGGCGGCGCCCCCGGGCAACCGCGGTGACGCGGTGATAACCCCGTCCTATCGCCCTTTGCCATCATCACAGCCGCCGCCCGGCCGCCGACACTCACCGATGACGACTTCACCCCCCACACGAGGAGTCATCACATGGGAGTGTCTCCCCGCACGGTCTCGTCGGCCGTGGTACTGGCCCTGGCCGCCGCCGCCTTGGGGACCGCGTCGGCGTCCGCCGTGACGCCGCCCGCGGCACCGTACCCGGGTCACGCCGGCTACTCCGGCTACACCGGCTCGGTCGCGGAGGCCGAGGCCAACGAGGCGTTCTTCGACGCCGTGCTGCGGTCGGTGGCCGAGAAACGCGCGGCGAACCCGACGGGCACCGCGGCCGTGACCGTGGTCTACGACGCCTCTCGCGCACCCTCGTTCAGCTCGGTGATAGCCCGCAGCACGCAGATATGGAACAGCTCGGTCGGCAACGTGAAGCTGCAGGCGGGCTCGGCCGCGAACGCCGACTTCAGCTACCGCGAGGGCAATGACCCGCGCGGTTCGTACGCCTCCACGGACGGCCACGGCAGCGGCTACATCTTCCTCGACCACGCGCAGAACCAGCAGTACGACTCGACCCGCGTCACCGCGCACGAGACCGGGCACGTGCTCGGTCTGCCGGACCACTACTCCGGACCGTGCAGCGAGTTGATGTCGGGCGGCGGCCCCGGCCCGTCCTGCAGGAACGCCAACCCCAACGCCGCCGAGCGGTCCCGGGTCGAGCGGCTCTGGGCCAACGGCCTCGCCAAGGCCATGGACGAGGCTCTGGACAAGGCCCTGACCAAGTCCACCCGGTAACACGCGCGGCGACCACAGCACAGTCCCGCAGTCCCACAGCCCCACCCCCCACTGGTGCGGGCCGCCTCCCTGCACGGGGCGGCCCGCACCGCCCTGTCCGGTCAGGGCCTGACCCGACACATCTGCTTCCTGGCTCCCTGCCTGTCTGCTTCCTGGCTCCCTGCCTGTCTGCTCCTGGCTCCCTGCCTTGTCTGCTTCCCCCTGGCTTCCTGGCGTCCTTGCCTCAAGTGCCTGCCGGGCCGGATCCCGCCCTCGCGATGCCCGCCAACTCGTCCAGGGCAGCTGTCAGTTCAGGCAGCGCAGCGGTCGCCAGGCCGAGTCTGACGGCGTCCGGGGCGCTTCGGCCCGGTGCGAACGCCGTCGCGGGGGTCACCGCGATGCCCCGGGACGCGGCCGCCGCCGTGAAGGTGTCGGCCCGCCAGCCGCCCGGCAGTTCCCACCACGCGAAGTAGGCGCGCGGGTCGGCCCGTACGGTGAATCCCGCCAGCTCACGCGCCACCACCCGCTGCCGTTCCGCCGCGTCCTCGCGCTTGGCCGCGACCAGCCGGGCCACGGTCCCGTCCTCGATCCAGCGCACGGCGGCCTCCAGCGCGAAACGTCCGGCCGTCCAGCCGCCGGAGCGCAGGGCCGCGGCGACGGGCTCGGCCCGGTCGTCCGGTACGACGAGGAACCCGGCGGTGAGACCGGGGGCCACCCGCTTGGACAACCCGTCGACGACATAGGTGCGTTCAGGGGCGTAGGCGGCCAGCGGTGGCGGGCCCTCGTCGCGCAGGAACGCCCAGATCCGGTCCTCGACCACCGGCAGGTCCAGTTCCCGTACCGCGGTGGCCAGTTCGTCACGGCGGCGGTGGCCCGCCGTCGCCGAGGTCGGGTTCTGCAGCGTCGGCTGGACATACACCGCGGCGAGCGGCGCGGAGCGGTGGGCGGCGGTCAGGGCGTCCGGCAGGAGGCCCTCCCCGTCCGTCGGTACGGCGACCGGAGTGATGCCGATCCGCGACGCGATCTCCTTGACCAGCGGATACGTGAGGGCTTCTACGGCGACCCGGCCGCCGGGGGGCACCAGGGCGGCGAGCGCGCCCGCGATCGCCTGGCGCGCGTTCCCGGCGAACAGGAGCTGCTCGGGCAGGGGGCGCCAGCCGGGTACGGCCAGCAGTCCGGCGGTGGCCGAGCGGGCCGCGGGGGTGCCGGAGGCGGGGGCCGGGCGGGTGGACTCCGCCAGTACGTCGGCCCGCAGCAGGGGTGCGAGACCGGCCGCGAGCAGCTGCGACTGGCCCGGTGCGAACGGGTAGTTGAGTTCCAGGTTCACGGGTGCAGTGGTCGTGGGCTCGGTGAGCGGGCGGCCCGAGGGGGGCGGCGCGGCCCGTACGAAGGTGCCCCGGCCGACCTCGCCGACCACCAGTCCGCGCCGCACCAGCTCCCCGTACACCCGTCCCGCCGTGGAACCCGCGATACCGCGCCGCCGGGCGAACACCCGCTGCGGGGGCAGCCGTTGGCCAGGCTTCAGCCGGCCCGACGTGATGTCGCGCGCTATCCGGTCCGCGATCCGCCGGTAGTCCTCGGTCACCGACCCGGTACCTCCCCTTCTCGCCCCTGAGCGGCCCGCCCTTGCGTTGTCCGCCGCAGACCGCAGACCGCAGACCGCAGACCCCAGCCCGCATCTTGCAGCCCGCGCCCGCCACAGCCCGAGGTACACGCCGCCGCAGTGCGCAGTCCTCGGCACGCGCCTGCCCCCGCCGTAGTCCGGAGTCCGCGCCCGCCGTAGTCCGCAGCCCCCAGCCCGCGCCCACCGCGGCCCCGGTGCGGCACATTGCACCGAGGGCAAAGATTTTATTGCACCGATCAGTTGGCCCCGCCTAAGGTCACGGAGCATGGCTTGCTACCTCGCATACGAGGACAAAGGCGCCGGAAACTCCCGGCTGCCGCTCGTCCTGATCCACGGCCATCCGTTCGACCGCACGATGTGGGTTCCCCAGCTCGCGGCCTTCTCCCCCACACGCCGGTTGATCGCGCCGGACCTGCGCGGCTACGGCGCCTCCCCGGTGGTGCCGGGGATCACCCCCCTGGAGGTCTTCGCCCGGGACGTCGCGGAGCTGCTGGACGAACTGGGCGTGGACCGCTTCGTGCTCGGCGGTCTCTCCATGGGCGGGCAGATCGTCATGGAGTGCTACCGGCAGTTCCCGGAGCGCGTCGCGGGGCTGGTGCTGGCCGACACGTTCCCCGCGGCCGAGACACCCGACGGCGTCCGCGCCCGCGCCGTGACGGCGGACCGTCTGCTGCGCGAGGGCATGCGCGGGTACGCGGACGAGGTGCTGCACAAGATGGTGGCGCCGTACGCCGACGCCGAGGTCGCGGCCCATGTGCACCGCATGATGACGGCCACCAGCCCCGAGGGCGCGGCGGCGGCCCTGCGCGGCCGGGCCCAGCGGCCCGACTACCGCGGTCTGCTGCGCCGGGTGGCGGTCCCGGCACTGGTGGTCGTGGGCGCGGACGACGAGTACACCCCCGTGGCGGACGCCCGGGAGATGCACGCGGCGCTGCCCGACTCCGTACTCCATGTGATCGAAGGAGCCGCCCACATGCCGAACCTGGAGCGTCCCGATGAGTTCAACGCGGCGCTCGCGGACTTCCTGCGACGAGTGGACGACTAGGCCTGGGACCGGACTCCCAGGCGTGCGTCTGGCGAGCGGCCCCCTGGGGCTGTGGCCGGTGAGCGGGCACCCATGCCTGCGTCTGGCGAGCGGCCCCCTGGGGCTGCGGGCGGCGAGCAGGGACCCCTGGGCTCCTGGGGCTCACGGCGCGTGGATCCCCGGGCCTGCGGCCGGCGAGCGGACCCCTCGGTACCTGGGGCTCACGGCGCGTGGATCCCGAGGCGTGCGGCCGGCGAGCGGACCCCTCGGTACCTGGGGCTCACGGCGCGTGGATCCCCGCGCCTCGGCGAGTGCACTCGCAGACCAGGGCGAGTGCATCCCCAGACCCGAGTGCGTGGATCCCCGGTCCTGTCCCCCGAATCACCGCCTGCCCCACCGGCAACCTTCCCCCCGCCCGCTCCGTCTTTGAGGGAGGATTTTCGGGTGGCTCACCTGAGTGAAGGGGAGGCCGGGCGAGCGGAAGGCCGGATCTTGGAGAGTTCGAGGGTCGCGTACGAGGAAACCGTCGAGCGCGTCGAGAGGCACGGCGGACGGGTCTACTGGGCCTGGATCGCCGGGCTGCTGCTCCTCGGGGTCGGTGCCGTGGTCGGCTGCCGGCTCGCCGACACCGACGGGATCACGCCCGTGCCGCAGCTGCTGGCCTTCCTGCCGTGGCTGCTCGCCCCCACCGGGCTGGCGCTGCTGCTGGCGTTCCTCGCCCGGTGGCGGATCGGGATGCTGTGGGCGATGGTGACGCTCGCGCTGCTCGCCTGGTTCAGCGAGCCGTACGGCAAGACGATGGAGGTCGGCGGGACGGCCGTGGCGGAGCTGCGGGTGCTGACGTCGAACGTGAAGTTCGGACAGGCGACCGAGTCACTGATCGCGGCCGTGCAGCGGCAGCGACCGGACCTCGTCTTCGTGCAGGAGTGCGAGTACACCTGCTCCGACGCGCTGAAGAAGGCCTTTGCGGACGACGCCTACCCGTATCGGCAGGCCGTCGAGGGGCAGGGCTCCGACGGCTCCGTGATCCTCAGCAGGTATCCGCTGAAGGCGACCGACGGGGTGCCGGGGACGATGGGCATGCCCGGGGCGGTCGCGGATGTGGAGGGGCGCGAGGTGCGGTTGCAGCTGGCGCACCCCATGCCGCCGCTGCCCGACCAGCTCCGGCTGTGGCGCAGTGAGCTCGGGGCGCTGCGCGCGTACGCGGCGCGGACCAAGGGCCCCACGATCCTCGCCGGGGACTTCAACGCCTCCCAGGACCACGCGGCCTTCCGCCGCATCCTCGACACGGGCCTGCGGGACGCGGCCCGCCTCGCCGGTGAGGCCCGCACCCCCACCTGGCCCACGGCGACGGCACCGCCCCTGGGCGCGCAGATCGACCACATCCTGGTCTCCCGGCAGTTCCTGTCCCGCGAGGTGACGTTCCTCGACCTGAAGGACACCGATCACCGCGCCGTGCTGGCGGACCTCACGTTGTTCCAGGGCTGACCGGTCCTCCGGGGCCGGGCGGCGGCCGGGAGCCGGCGTCCGCTGTCGGCCCGCGGCGCCGGCGCCGCACCCGGTGGGTCACCTGGGTGGCCAGGGCGGCGGTGAGGCCCAGGGCGAGGATCGTCCAGGACGCGGTGCGGAGCGTGGCCGTCAGGGTGTCGTAGACCGCGGCGGCGGCCGCCCGGGGAATCTCCGGGGGCAGGCCGGCGAGGGTCAGTTCGCGGGTGACGCCGACCGCGCCCAGCAGCAGCGCGGCGCCCAGGGCCATGCCGAGGGCCGTCGCCGTGACCGCGCGGCGGCGGCACGCCGCCACCGCGATGCCTGCCACCGCGAGCGCGAGGGCCGCCGCGGGCAGCCAGAAGTCCGCGAGTTCGAGCATGCCGAAGCCCTCGCGCAAGGTGGCCAGCTCCGTCGGCCGCAGCACGGTGACCTCCGTGTGCTCGACGGGGATCCGGTGGGCGAACGGGACGCCGTCGTCGTGAAGCCGGTCCTTGAGCTCCTGGGTCAGCGGCGCCGCGTCCAGCGTCACCCCGCCCTCGTGCTCGCTGCGCAGCGCCTCCAGCACCGCGTCGTGCGTCGCCCGGTTCGCGGTGTCCCACGCCGTGCGGAAGGCCTCCGTGCCCGTGAACGAGCGTGCCGCCTCGTGCACGAACGCCCGCACCCGGTCCCGCAGCGGTCCGACGTGCAGTTCCGCCATGATCCCGTCCGTGACGGCGTCCGCGACGGCGGTGCGCACGTCCGGGTCGCCGGCCAGCGGAGCCATCGTGGCGACGTACCGGTCCGAGCCGCCGAACTCGTACGTCGCCCAGGAAGACATCGTCCCGAGCGGCAGGAGGACACAGGCGACGCCGATCAGCACCGCCGACGCAAGGCTCCGTACCCGGGGCAACACCCTTCCAGCAGAGGCCGCGGGGGTGGGAGGCGCGAGCGGTCCGACTGCATCCGGGGCACGCGGCAACCCGAACGGGGCCCTGGTGCCCGGGAACCGGGGCCCCTCGGACCCGCGATCACGTGGTCGTCAGGCGGATCAGCTGGATCCCGGGATCACGCGGTCGCGCCGTCAGCGCTCGGTCGAGTAGTAGCGGTAGAACGTCGCGGCGAAGGCCAGGGCCGCGACCCCCAGGGCCATGCCGGTGGACCGCAGGACGCTCGCCCCGGACAGGCTGTACATGAAGCCGAACGAGACGCCGGTGAAGGCGGCCCACGCCATGGCGCGCAGTTCGCGCTGCAGGCGGTGCCCGACGAGGTGCAGTCCCAGGAAGCAGACGCCGAACAGAATCCCGGCGACCACGCCGAGCAGGACGTTGTAGCCGGTGATGGGCCCCGCGTCCCGGCCGATTTCCGCCGTCCACAGGCCGTAGACCACGGCCAGGACGACGGCGAGCCGGGCGAACGGGCTCCGGGCGAGCGCCGCCGCGCCCGGGCGCCTGCCGCCGGACTTCGTGGTCTTGGATGCAGGTGCCGCCTGAGCCATGTCGGGCTCCTTTCCTCCCTGCCCTGCCCTGCCCTGTCCTGTCCCTGTGCCTGTCCCCGCCTCCCTGGTTCGTCTCCCTGTCTTCCAGGCCACACCTGCGCGGTGCGGTCGGCAAGTCGGTGGGCATGAACGCGGAAGGTTTGGCATGTTTCGCGGGCTTCCCGTGGTTCCCGGTACGGTTGCGCGGTGGCCGGTCGGCGGTTTCCGTACCTGCGCAGCGAGCGCCCCCCGTCCGCGAGCGAGGCGGGTGCCCGGTCCGCGGCGGAACTGACCGCGCATCCGGTCGACGACGAGGTGGGCCCCCCGACGCGGCGGCCGGTGCCGCGGGTGCGAGGTCGGAGCATCGGCTGGGTGGCGCCACTGCTGCTGCTCGTGGGTATCGCGGTGGCCGACTGGAACACCTCGGGGGAGTTCCGGGTCATCTCCTGGATCGTGCTGGTGCCGGGCATCGCGGCGGCGATCTGCGGGGTTTGGGGCACGGCTGTGTTCGCGGTGCTCGCGCTGGTCACCTACGTCGCCACGGACCGGGCCTGGCCGCACCAGTTCCAGACCGGGCTGCCGGACTTCATCCTGGTCGCGGTCGGCGGGGTGCTCGCCACCGCGGCGTGTGTGGTGCGGGTGCGCGGCGAGCGGCTGATGCTGCACATGCGCGACGTCGCCGAGACCACCCGGCGCACGGTGCTGCGCCCGCTGCCGCCCGGCTGGGGCGGGCTCGACCACGCCGCCGTCTATCTCGCCGCCGATGTCCAGGCCCGGGTCGGCGGCGACTTCTACGACATCCAGCCGAGCCCGCACGGCACCCGGGTGCTGCTCGGTGACGTCCAGGGCAAGGGACTGGGCGCGGTGGCCGCCGCGGCGTCCCTGCTCGGCGCCTTCCGCGAGTCCGGCTACCACGAGCCGGATCTTCCGGAGGTGGCCCGCCGGCTGGAGGCACGGATGGTGCGGCACCGGGGCTACGTCCGGGCGCTCGGCGGGGAGGGCGCCGCCGTGGAGCGGTTCGCGACGGCGGTGCTGGTGGGTTTTCCGCCGCCCGGTTCGGCGCAGGAGTACGTCGACGTCGTCAATTTCGGCCATGAACCGCCGCTTGTGGTGGGGGCTTCGGGTGTACGGCAGCTGCCGCCCGGCGACGGTCTGCCGCTGGGCCTGGGCGACCTGGCCGAGGGGGGCAAGGGCATCGAGGGCGCAGAGGGCATCGAAGGCGCCGAAGGCATCGAAGGCGCCGAAGGCATCGAAGGCGCCGAGGGTACGGCCAAGGTGAGCTCGCAGCGGGTGCCGCTGGCCGCGGGGGAGACGCTGCTGCTGGTCACCGACGGGGTGACGGAGGCACGGGACGCCGACGGCGCCTTCTTCCCGCTGGTCGCCGCGCTCTCCCGTGGCCCGGTCACCCCGGACCCGCGGGACCTGGTGCGGCTGGTCCGCGACGGCACCCTGCGCCACTGCGGCGGTCGGCTCGGCGACGACACGACGATCTTCGCGGTCCGACCCGGACCTCGGTGACGTCCGCCTCGGGTGACATCCGCTTCGCCGTCGCCGCGGGTGCCGCATCGAGTGACGTCCGCCTCGGGTGACGTCCGTCCGTATGACGGTCTTGGTCCGCCTGCTCGGTGACGTCCGGTCCAACCAGTCGGTACGGAGGGTGACCGCAACCTGTCTGACAGCCTGACCTGGATACATTTGAAAATTTGAACATGTCCAGGGTGGGGTGCGTAGGTATGGATGTCATGAACTTGGCGGAAGGACACGTGAAAGTGACACGGGAAGCACGAACCTCCCGGCATCACCGCGAGTACCCCCCACTCGCCCACCTGACCGCCGCCCTCGCCTGTGCCGAGGGCGACTGGCCGCACGACGACTGGCCCGGTCCGTACGACCCCGTCTCTGCCCATCTGCTGCCGCCCCCGTACGACGAACCGCGCTGGTTCCCCCGTACCCCCGACGTCGTGGTGCTGCGCTGCGGGGAACCGCTCGACGAACTGCCCGCGCTGCTGGCCGCCCTGGGCGCAGAACCGCCACCGGTGCTGGTCATCAGCCCGGTCGACGAGCCGGCCCAGGTCGTCGGCGCGCTGCGGGAGGGCGCCGTCAGCTATCTCGTCGACGCGGACTACACACCCGGCGGACTCACCCAGGCGCTCCAGGGCACGGCGCTGCGGCACAGCGCGCTCTCGCCGCGTGCCTGCGAGGCCCTGACGGAGGCGGCGCAGCGGCCGGATCACGGCGGGGGCGGCCCGGGGGCCCGAGGTGGCGGGCCGGGTGCGGCGCGGCTGCGGGCCCTGCTGTCACCGCGGGAGAGCCAGATCATGGAGCTCATGTCGATCGGTCTCGGCGCCTCGGAGATCGGCCGACGGCTGTGTCTGAGCGAGAAGACCGTTCGGAACAACCTCAGCAACGTGTACGCCAAGCTGGGCGCGAGGGGCGGAACGGACGCGGTCCTGATGTGGCTGGGCATCGTGCGGGCGATGCCCGGCTCTCTCGTCTGAGGTCCGTGCTGCCGTACGTCGGCGGGACCTCGGGCGATGGCGTTCGCAAACCTGGTGCGCTCCGGACGCCGTGTACGGATCGCCCGGGATCCGTGTCAAGTGACCCTGCAGTAGGGATATTTGTCTCTGTCGGCGGCCTCCGGGGAGCCCCCATACTCCCTGAGGGAAGTTCAAAGAGAACGCCAAAGACAGGACAATTGATGGCCAAGGTGATTCGCCTCGTGGCGATCGGAGCTGCCCTCGCGACGGGTGTCGACTTCCCGAACTGCGAGCCCGGTGCGACCGAACCGGCGTCGGTGTCGATCGGCTGGTCGGCGACGGTGGCCCAGGGCGAGGGCAAGTACACCGTCACGCAACAGGGCGGTGGCGGAGGGCTGTTCGGCTTTCTCAGCGGCTCCCGGACCAAGCACAAGGCTATCCGCAGGTCCTCAAGAACGGGACTCCCGACGGAAGGCTCTGGTTGCGCAACGTCGAGTGCGGAACCCCGCAGGCCAACGCGCTGCTGAACTCCGCCAACAGCGTTCGAGCGGAGCCTGGATTCGGTGCGGGCGGAGACGCCGTCACCGATGTGGAAATCCCTCTTTCCGAGGTGCCGGCCCCCTGGGGCCGGGAGGGACGTCCACGCGGAACTGCCCCTGTTACTCCCCCCAGGGGCAGTTTTCGTGTGTGCAAAGGGCGCAAATCATGCGACGCGGACGTGGGGAAGTATGCCGGCCCGTCAGGGGCGATGCCTCAGCGAGTCCGGCGGCAGCGCGCGCGGCCCGATCAACCTGACCGCTGGTGACGTCAACGGCGACAAGAAGACCGACCTGGTGGTCGACGGCTTCGAGACGCAGACCGACAACGGCTGGAACACCAACTACTACGTGCCGGGCACGGCGACCGGTCTGAAGGTGTCGTCCGCGAAGGTCCTGAAGCCCGGTGTGATCACGGCCATCGGCGACGTCAACGGCGACGGTTTCGGCGACGTCGTCTCGGGCGCGTACTGGGACAACAAGACGGGCGACGGCCAGACGATCCCGGACTCCGCCTACGGCGGCAAGGTCAACATCACCTACGGCTCGGCGAACGGCCCCGCCGCCACCACCGGCATCACCCAGAACACCGGGAACGTTCCCGGTTCCTCGGAGAAGGACGACTTCTTCGGCTACGAACTCGACCTGGGCGACATCAACGGCGACGGCTACCAGGACCTGGTCGTCGGCGCCGCGGGCGAGAGCCTGAACGGGGTCGTCGCCACGGGCGCGGTCACCGTCCTGTACGGCTCGGCGACCGGCATCAACACCACTTCCGGCGCGCAGTACTTCGCCCAGAGCACGGCGGGCGTCCCCGGCGACGACGAGACCGACGACGCGCTCGGCGCGGACGTGAAGCTCGACGACGTCACCGGCGACGGCAAGGCCGACCTGCTGGCGGGCAGTTACGAGAACGCGGGCAACGGCCAGGTCCTGTACCTGCCCTCCAGCGGCACGAAGATCACCACGACCGGTTCCCGCACGATCTCCCCGAGCACCTCGGGCGTCTCGACCACGGGCACCCCGTCCTTCGGCGTCAACTTCGCGGACTGAGTGCCGCGTTCACCGGCCCGCACCCCGTTGTGCGGGCCGGTCCGCTCACCTCTTTGCACCCGCAGCGGCTACGGTGCTGGTGTGACCGAAGGTGAGGGGGAGGTAACGATGCCCGGGACCGTGCTGCTGCTCGCCGCCTCGCCGGCGGGCAAGGGCTGTCTGGTCGACGCCGCGTCGGTGCTTCCCGTACTCGCGGCCGTGTCACCACCCGTGCTGGCGGGCACGGACACCGCGAACGTCGTGGAACTGGCCGACCCGCTCCAGCCGCAGGCGGTGCTCACCCGGCTGCGCGCCGCGGCGGCCGCGCCCGGCCCGCTGACCGTGTTCCTCACCGGACAGCTCCAGCTCGACCGCCGCCAGCACCTGCCCCACCTCGCGCTGGCCCGCACCACGCCCGCGACGGTCCGCTACACGGCCTTCCCCTGGCACTGGATCATCGAGGAACTCCGGCTGCGCGCCCCGGGCAGCACGGCGCTCATCGCCGATGTGCACGCGGACGCGGAGACCTGGCAGTACGTCGAGTCCCATCCGCTGACGGCCGGGCCCGGCGTCACGCTGTACGGCCGCGTCGCACCGCCCCCGCCGAGACGCACACTGGCTTCACCTTCGTACATGAAAGCCGTCGCCACGATCCTCCGCAGCGGCCACCGTCCCCCGCTCGCCGCCCTGCACCAGCAGGCGCTGGCGCGGCTGGCGGGCGAGGAACCGGGCGGCGGCACACGGGACCTGGTACTCGCCGCGGACCCGGCACAGCCCACGACGCGCCCCATGACACGCCCCACGGCACTGGCCTCCCCCACTGCACCGGCGTCCCCCACGACACCGGCCAACCCCACGACACCGGCCAACCTCACAACACCGGTCAACCCGTTGGCACCGGCCAACCCCGTGGCAGTGGTCTCCCCCGAGCCACCCGTCCCCGGCGCCCACGCCCTGATCACCGCTGCCGTGGAAGCCGGGCGGCACACGGAGGCCGCCGCGCTCGCCGCCGAGTGGGAACAGGCCGCGCTGCGCACGCACGGGCCGGGTTCCGCGGAGGTCATCCACTGGATGGAGGTGCGCGCCGATCTCGCGATGTTCGCGGGGGACGCCGTGCGCAGCTGCCAGGGTTGGCTGGCGGTGGCCTCGGCGCGGCTCGCCGCCGGGCAGCAGCCGGGCACCCCCGACCTGGAGGCGGCCGCCGATCGGGCCCACCACCAGTGGGGCACCATCACCGACCCGGCGCGCGCCCGTGAACTGGCCGGTCCGCTGGAGGAGTTGCGCCGGAATGTGCCGGGCCGCCGCACGGGTGCGTTGCAGCACATCCGGCGGCGGCTCAGTGAACTCGGGCAGGGAGCGCAAGCGCAGGGAGCCCAGCGAGCCCAGGGAGTCCAGCGGGCACGGGGGCCACAGGGGGCACAGGGGGCACAGGGGGCACAGGGCGCGCAAAGCGCTCCGAGTGCCCCGCAGGTCCTCAGCTCGTGAAGATGAAGTACTTCCACGGGCCGTGCGTCGTCGAGTTGACGTTGTCGCCCGAGGACCTGTCGATATAGGAGGAGCGCAGCCGGAAACGGACGTTCGTCGTCGGTGTGCCCGTCAGGGTGACCTCGGACTTGCCGGACGTGCCCAGCTCGAAGTACTCCCAGCCGGCGTCCCGCCAGGCCCCCTGGTAGTAGGCCTCGATCTGCAGCCGCTGCTTGCGTCCCTTGTAGTACGTCATCGTCGTGGTGAAGGACGGGTCCTTCGACTTGCGGACGTAGTGGTACTTCTGGCCCCACGCCGACTTGGTCTTGTAGTGACCGCTGACCGACGTGGAGACGCGTACCCTGGCGCCCGCGACGCTGCTCACGGACTTCGACGCCGAGCGGGCGTCGCCCGCGAACTTCGCGGTGACCTTGGTGTCCCGCTTCAGGTCGAGCGTGACGGACAGATAGCCGCCCCTGCTGACCGTCCCCTTCTTGACCAGCTTGTTCGGCTTGTCACCGCCGTACGGGTCGGCCCAGATCTCCACGGTCCGGTTCTTGTACGTCTTGCCGAGCCGCGCCGTGAACTTCACGTCGCTGCCGTACGAGTAGACCTTGCCGTTGTTGTTGAGCGTCAGCGAGGTCGCCGTGCGCGAGACGTCGACGGTGTCCTTGCCGGAGCCCGCCGCGTGCGCGGCGTCACCCGCGAAGGAGACGGTGTACGTCACCTTGCCGCCGGCCGGCGGGGTGTCGGTGAAGGAGTAGCTTCCGTCGGCCTTCACGGTCACGGACGCGAGCGACCTGCCGCCGGGCGACTCCACGTCGGTGCGCTTCACGGCGAGCTGCGCGCCGGCCGGGAGCGGCACGGTGGCCCGCACCTTCCCGGTGACCGTGAGCTTCTTGGCGCGGGTCGCCTTGGCCGGGGCGCTCACGGAGATGTTCGTGGCGGCCTTGGTGGGATCGTCGAGCACGCGCAGCGAGTAGACGCCCTCGGAGTTGCTCGACACCGCGAACAGCCGGGAGCCGTCCGGCGCCCAGGCCAGGCTCGCGGACTGCAGCAGGTCGGAGCCGCTGCTCTGACCCGTGTTGGGGAAGTCGTAGGTCCGCACCGCGGTCGTCGCGCCCGGCTTGTAGACGTACACGTCGGGCTCGTACGAGCCGGAGATGCCAGCCGCTACCGCCCCGCCCGGCGCGATGTCCACCGCGTTCGGATACGCGTCGCTCGCGTATGCGCCGTCCGCGGTCAGGTCGGAGGTCTTGTACACCGCGTGGTGGTACGGGGCGGCGCTGGCCACCACGACCTGCTTGCCGTCCGGTGTGACGGCGAGGTCCCCCATGTTGCCGCCGTCGACGGTGGCGTGCGCGGTACGGGTGGCGGTGCCCGACGTGACGTCGTACACGGCGAGTTCGGCCGGGCTCTGCACCGGCATGCCCGCCACCAGGACGCCGCCCGCCGCGTCCAGCATGGGGGCGGCGCCGGACCAGGTGTTCTGGGTGTCCTGGGCGAGGGTGATCACGGGCTCGGCACCGGACAGGTCGAGCGAACCGATGTCGGAGGTGTAGCCGAACCAGAGCTTGCCGCCCGCGAGGGCCAGGTACTTCGGGTCGGTGTTGGCGCCCGTGGCGTACCGCGCGGCCTCCTTCACGGTCGTCGTGTCGATCGCCACGATGGCGTCGGCGCCCGGTGAGGCCGCGTACAGGGTGCCGGAGTCGGCGGACAGTTCGAGGTCGGTGACGCCCGGCAGGGAGGCGACCGTACCCACCACGGTCCCTCCGTAGGTGGTGGCGACGACCTTGCCGCCGGCCGGGTCGCTGACGAAGACGCGCTGGTGGACGCCGTCCACCACGACGTCGGCACTGCTCTTGACCTGCAGTGCCCTGCTGCTGTCGGCCGCGGCGGAGCCCGCTGTGCCGACGGCCATGGCGGCGGAGCTGAAGAGCACCGCGCACGCCGTGGCCAGAGGAAGAGTGCGGATACGCACGAAGATTCGAACCCCCCGGTACGAAACATGTGAGGGCGCCGCGACAGTTGTGAACGTCTTGTGCGACGCGTGAGCGAAGACTAAGTCATGTCACTGACAACCCCAACTCCTCTACGGGCGGCGGGCTTCAGCACTGTTCACGGGGGTCCCCCGCGGCCGACCGCGGTGTCATGATGGGGAGTCATGGCTGAGGGGGATGGTGTGGCCAACCAGGCGATCTTGGTGCGACTGGACGGGACCGCGACCCAGAGCGATGTCGGCGCTCTGAAGAAGTGGCTGGAGCGGGAGAAACAACTGGAGGACCGGGTCCGCAGGGGCGAACTGCGGATCCAGGAGCGGGCCGGCACCGACGAGCAGGGCACCCCGATGGGGGCGGGCATGGACATCCTGCTGACGTTGGTGAACTGCGCCGGCGCCGCTGTCTTCGCGGAGGTGATCCGCGACGTCAGACAGGCCGTCGAGGCCTGGAGGGAGAACCGCCGCCAGGTGGAGAGCGGTGATCCGCCCAACGGCACCGTCAATCCGGTGGACCCCGACGCGGAGTAGTGCCGGTGGCCCGCTTCGACCCGCGCGGACAGGTGAACCGGGCGCTGTTGGTCGGCGTGTCCGAGTACGAGAACACGGAGACACCGCACGGTGTACCCGACGACCTGCCCGCCGTCGAGCACAACCTCATCCGGCTGCACCGCGCTCTGCGGGCCGGCGGGATGTTCCGGGATGAGGAGATCACCGTCTGCCGGTCGCCGTCCCTGGACGACTTCAACGATGTGCTGGAGAGGGCCGCCGACGCGGCCGAGGGCCTGCTGCTGTTCTACTTCGCGGGTCACGGGGCCATCCCGAGCGCGGCCGACCAGCTCTTCCTGCAGATGCGCAACGCGCGCGTCGTCGCGGGCGGCCACGCGGTCTTCCGCGGCGCGGACGCCTTCACCGACGTGCTCACCGTGCTCGCGGGCAGCCGGGCGCGGCGGGTGGTGGTGATCCTCGACTGCTGTTTCGCGGGCAATGCGGCCCAGTTGTGGGAGGCCGAGTCCGACTGGCAGCGGGTGCTGCTGCTGATGGGCGTGCAGGCCAACCACCGCGTCGACATGGGCGACGAGGCGACCCCGACACCGTTCACCGACCGGCTCGTGCGGGTCCTGGAGCGGGGCGGGACGGTGAGCTTCCGGGACCTCGAGAAGCCGCTGTGGACGTACATGCAGGAGCACCACAGGACGCTGCGCGGCGACCCGTGGGAACCACTGATCCGAGTGGGCCGGGACCTGGACGTGACGCTGGTCGCTCCGCAGGTGGGCACGGCGGAGGGTGCGGCCGGGGGTACGGCGGAGGGTGCGGCCCCGGGCACGGCGGGGGATGCGGCCGCGGGTACGGCGGAGGGTGCGGCCGGTGGCATGGCGGAGGCTGCGGCCGGGAGTACGGCGGAGGGTGGGGGCGGGGGCGCCGAGGACGAGGGCACGCGGAGCCTGCTGTCCCCTGCGCCGCAGCTGAGCCTCGAGGCGCCCTCGGGCCCCGGTTTCGACGAGTCCTCCCCTCCGCCGGGACGGAAGCCCGGATGGCGCCGCCGCCGGCTCGCCGGAGCGGCGCGGAAGGCCGGAGGGGTCTGGAAGGCCGGTCGCGACGCCGCCAAGAAGGCGGGCGACGGCCTGAAGACCTTCGGCCGCTGGCTGGGCGGTCTGGGCACGGTCGCCCGGCTCATGGTCGGCGCCCTCGCCCTGTGCGTGGTGGCCGCACTGGCCTACGGGGGCGTCACCCTCCTCGCGCCCGGCCGCTCGTCGTGCGCGCCGCCCCTCGAACTGCGCCTGCTCACCGACCCCGACCTCGAACTGACGGTCCGCGCCGCGGCGAACGCGTATCTGACGTCGGACGGCAACACCGACGGCCGGGGCTGCCGCCGCAGTGGCATCACCGTCCACAGCGCGGGCGCCGCCGACACGGTCACCGCCCTGCACGAGCGGAGCAGCGCCTGGCAGGAGCCGCTCGACGAGGACGACAACCCGCAGCGGGACATCGGGCCGCAGCCGGACATCTGGATACCGGCGTCCACCGCGGACGTCGACCGCGTCACGGCCGACCAGGACGACCGTGTCTTCGCCAGACTGGAGCCGGCCGGCCCACCCATCGCGTACTCCCCGATCGTGCTCGCCGTCCCGCAGAACCTCGCCAGGGACCGCCTGCGCGACCGGACCGGCCGCCCGCTGTCCGAACTGCTGGCCGATGTGGAGCGGCAGGGCGGCCAGGTCCGCCGTCCCGACCCGGAGTTCACCACGGCGGCACTGCTGGCGACGACGGGCCTGTACGGCACCGGCTCGGGCACGGCCGATGACGTGGGCGGTGCCGAACGGCAGGTCGCCCAGTCCGGTCCGCCCTCATCCACGGCCGCCGATCTGCTGTGCACACTGCCCGACGACGACGAGGTGGACGACCGCACCGCCGCCCTCGTGCCCGAGTTCCTGCTGACGAGCGGGGTCGGCTGCGACCGTTCGACCCGGACCGCGCGGATGGCCGAGTACCCCGACGACGTACCCGGTCTCGAACCGACCTTCGTCCGCGTCCGCTGGGAAGGCGCCGAGCGCGACGAGCCCGACCGCGGCGAGGCGATCAGCGACTTCCGCACCTGGCTCACCGGGAAGCAGGGCCTGGAGGTGTTCGCGCGGGCCGGTTTCCGCGCCGCCTCGGGCGACCGCGCACTGCTCGGCACCGAGCACGGCAAGGGGATCCTGACCGCCCCCCGGCCGCTCGCCCGGGCGGCCGGTCCGGAAACGGTCGACGCGGCCCTGGACGCGTATCGCAGCGCGGGCGGGTCCGGCCGGGTGCTGTTCCTGCTGGACAGCTCCGGTTCGATGGGAAGCCTGTGGGAGGGGCCGAGCGGCGGCCCCGGCATCCTCAAGCAGTCACTGGGCGGGCTCGGCGACCAGGACGAGTACGGCGTGTGGGCTGTGGCGTCCGCGCCGGGGGCCGACCGGCCGCACAGCGTCCTGCTGCCCTTCGGCCGCCACCCGCGCGACGCGGCGGAACGCACCATCGACGACAAGGCAGTGGTACGGGACGCCGAGGCCGATCCGCACGCCGCCCTGCTCGCGGCGCTCGACGACATGTCGGGCCGCGGCAACGACGACGAACGCCCGCAGCTGATCGTGTACCTCACCGACGACGAGGACAACGAAAGGATGACCGGCCGCGATTTGGACGAGGTGCTTCAACGGGCACGCTCGGCGAAGGTGCCGGTGACCATGGTGTCCCTGGAGAACGGCGGGTGCGACAGTGGCCGGCCGGACGCCCGGATCAGCGAGGCGAGCGGCGGACGCTGCCTGGACACCGACGACGACCTCGGCGCGGGGCTCCAGGACGAGGTCGCCCGCACCGGAACGGGGGACGACTGATGGGCACGGCACGACGGCCGGCCACCACGCGGAGCCGCCGCCCGCGCCACCGCGGGCGCCCGCACGGTCTGCGCCTGCTCGGCACGCTGGCGCTGCTCATGGCCACCGCGGTCACCGCCTGCACGGGCGAGGGCCCCGGCGCGACGCCCACGCCCGCCGACGACGCCCCCGGCGACATCGTGATCGCCAGCGGCCGGGACGTGACCGGCAAGAACGGCATCCGGCAGCAGCTCATCGACGCCTGGAACCAGCAGCAGGACCAGGACGGCACCGGCTACCGCGCCCGCCTGGTCGAACTCCCCGGCTCCGCCGACGAACAACGCAGCCAGCTCCTCGGCGCGTTGCAGTCCGGCAGCGCCGACTACGACGTGGTCAACCTCGATGTGACCTGGGTGCCGGAGTTCGCCGCCGCCCGGCTGATCCGGCGGCTGCCCGACTCCGCGATCGACCGCGACGACGTCATCGAATCCGTCGCCGGGACCGCGGAGTGGGACGGCCAGGTGTACGCGGTGCCGTTCAACAGCGATGTCGGGCTGCTCTACTACCGGCGTGACCACCTGCGCAAGGCGGGCGTCGAGGCGGATGTCCAGGAGGCGGACCTGCGCGAGGGCGCCGACTGGTCGCGGCTCCAGGAACTGAGCGAGATCCTCGGCGAGCGCCCGCCCCCGGGGTATGTGAGGAGCTGGACCACGCAGCTCCGCGCGTACGAGGGGCGCACCGTCAACGCGGTCGAGGCGTTCGCGTCGGCCAACGACGACGACTTCGCCCTCACGAACGCCGAAGGCCACTACACCGCGACGGTCGGGGAGTTGGCGGACGGCCTTGCGGAGCTGCGCCGGCGCACCGACCCCCTGTACATGCTCAAGGACGCCGTCCGCTCCGACGAGGCCACCTCGCTGGGCGACTTCGCCGAGGGCCGCACCGCGTTCCTGCGGCACTGGCCGTACGCGTACCGCACCCTGCACCAGTCGCTCACCAAGGACCAGTTGGGCGTGGCACCACTGCCCGGCCGCGCCGTGCTCGGCGGCCAGAACCTCGCGGTGACCCAGGAATCGCAGCGGGCCGGGAAGGCGGCCGAGCTGATCAGGTTCCTCACCAGCAAGGAGAGCGAACGCTGTCTGCTGGACGCGGGATTCGCGGCGACCCGCCAGTCCGCGTACCTGGACGACGACCTGACCTGCAAGTCCGCCCGGGCATCAGGCACCTCGCCCTCCGCCTCGCCCTCAGTTTCGCCCTCCGCCTCGCCCTCGGCTTCGCCCACCGGCGAGGGCGCCGACCGGATGCCGCGCGACAAGCAGGGCCGCCCCGCCTACGCCCGCAGCGTCCTGCTGCCGTCCCTCCGCAGTGCCGTGCAGCGCCCGCGCACCCCTCTCTACGGCGCGTTCACCCAGACGTTCAGCGCGGAACTGGGTGCGCTGTTCGGCGAAGACCCCCCGGACGACGAGGAGTTGGCCGAGCGGCTGGACCGGGCGCTGCGCCGCGCACTGCCCGACTGATCACCCGCGGCCGGGATCAGGCCGCCAGGTACGCGAGCGCTCCGGACACCAGGGTCCGCACGCCCGGCCCGACCGTCGACAGGTCCGGCGCGAAGAGCGGGCTGTGGTTGCCCGGGACGGAGGCCAGCATCTCGTGGAGGTCCGCGCCCGAGGCCTGCTCCCACACCTCGTGCGGGGTGCTCGTCACGAACCAGTAGGAGTAGGGGATCCCGCCCTCCGCGAGGTGCGGGAAGTCCTCGCTGCCCATGGCCGGACCGGGGTCGATGACAGTCCCCTCGCCGAACACCTCCCGGTGCACCGCGGCGATCCTGGCGTCGGTCTCGGCGTCGTTGACGGTGAGCGGGAAGTCACCGCTCGCGGTGATCTCCGGCGGCCGCGGGCAGCCCGCCGCCATGCACTCGGCCTCGGCGATACGGCGGATCGCGGCGAGCATCCGGTCGCGGACGGCGACGGACTGCGTCCGCAGGTTCAGGCCGATGCGGGCCTCGGACGGGATGATGTTGTGCCGGGCGCCCGCCTCGATCCGCCCGACGGTCAGCACGGCGGACTCACGGGCGGCGATCTCCCGGCTGACGACCGTCTGGAGCCGGGTGACGAGGTAGGCGGCGGTGACGACGGGGTCGACGGTCGACTCGGGCCGCGAACCGTGCCCGCCCTTCCCGTGGATGACGATGTCGACATCGGTGGTCGCCGACATGATCAGCCCCGGTACGTGGGCGTAGAGCCCGGCCGGGCCGGGGGCGGCGTGCTGCCCGAGCAGCACATCGGGTCGCGGGACGCGCTCGTACAGTCCGTCGGCGACCATCGCGCGGGCACCGACGCCGGTCTCCTCGGCGGGCTGGCCCACCACGACCAGCGTGCCGGACCAGGTCTCACGCCCCGCCGCGAGCGCCTCGGCGGCACCGGTCAGCCAGGTGATGTGCAGGTCGTGACCGCAGGCGTGCATGACCCCGGGGGTCCCCGAGGCGTACTCGAGCCCCGTCTCCTCGGTGACCGGGAGGGCGTCCATGTCCCCACGGAGGAGGACGGTGGGCCCGTCACCGTTGCGCAGCACGGCGGCGACTCCGGTGCCGCCGACGCCCTCCGCGGTGTCGTAACCGGCGGCGTGAAGCCGCGTGGCGAGCACGGCGGCGGTGCGGTGCTCCTGGCCGGACAGCTCCGGGTGGCGGTGGAGGTCGCGGTAGAGGTCCTCGAGGGCGGGGACGGGGAGGTCGGCGGTGAGGTCCTGCGCGATGCGTGCGGGGGTCACGTCGGTCAGGGTAGGTGTCTTCGCCCGACTCCGTGAATGACGCCTCCGGAGCGGATCTGCTCGGTTACGCTCAGCTATGTGCCCGGCATTCGTGAACTCGATCCCAGCGCATCCCCGTTGGACTACTTCGGCTCGGAGCTGCGCCGCCTGAGAGAGGCGGCGGGGCTCAGCCAGGGCGAGTTGGGCAGGTCCATGTTCTGCACGGGTTCCCTGGTCGGCCAGATCGAGACGGCCCACAAGGTACCGACCCGGGACTTCGCGGAACGCGCGGACGCGGCGCTGCTGACGGAGGGGTTCTTCTCACGGTTGGTGGGGTTGGTGCTGCGCAGCCAACTGCCGGCCTGGTTCCAGCAGTACGCGGAGATGGAGGCGCGGGCTACCTATATCTCCACGTATCAGGCTCAGTTGGTGTA
Source organism: Streptomyces cavernae (assembly GCF_004023625.1). GTDB lineage: Bacteria > Actinomycetota > Actinomycetes > Streptomycetales > Streptomycetaceae > Streptomyces > Streptomyces cavernae. The sequence goes on from NZ_RPDJ01000006.1 coordinate 396,192, forward strand.
CGGGCTTCTTCAGACGCGGGAGTACGCACAGGCGTTGCTCAATGTTGATCACCCGGAGAAGGTCAGCGAGATGGTCGCCGCGCGGCTGGATCGTCAACGCGTTCTGGAGCGCGAACATCCGCCTGTTCTATGGGTGGTGCTGGACGAGTCCGTGTTGCTCCGGGAAGTGGGCAGCTCGGAGGTCATGCGCAACCAACTGGCCCATTTGTTGGCGCTCAGCGAGCGGCCCTGGGTAAACATCCAGGTACTGCCTTTCGCGGTCGGAGCTCATACCGGACTGATGGGCTCGTTCAACCTCCTGCGCTTCGACAGCGACCCCGACCTCTTCTACGCCGAGTCGTACGACTTCGGTCACATGACTGCCAATTCGCAGGTCATCAGGGAGCGCTCGGTCGGATACGCTCGCTTGCAGGCCACGGCCCACTCTCTCGAGGACTCGGCAAGCCTGATCGCCCGCGTGATGGAGGAACGCTATGGAGACCAGCGAGCACCTGACGTCCGTGGTGTGGCGTAGGTCCAGCTACAGCGGTACCAGCGGCGGCGACTGCGTAGAAGTCGCACACCTCCCCGCCCACATCGCCCTCCGCGACTCCAAGAACCCCGAAGTCGGAACCTTCGTCGTCTCGCCGACCGCGTTCGGGGCCTTCGTGGCGGCTGCGGCGCAGGGCGTCCTCTGAGCACGCACTCCGGGCTGGTCGCCGGGGTCCTCTACGGCCTGATCTTCCGGCGTGAACTGGGGGACGAGGAAGTCGAGTCGACCAGCCGCACGATCCTGGAGCGGCCCATCTACGACCTCACCGTGCGGGAGCAGTACGAGGGGATCAAGGCCGCACTCGACGCGGACGTCTGGGAGCAGGACCTGTCCTGGCAGCCGCACGGTGAGGCGGAGATCCGGGACTTCCTGCGGCGGGTCCTGGAACGGCTGGACGAGCTCCGGCCCTGGCAGGAGCCGCCCTACCGCTCCCTCGGGCTGGACCGCTGGGAGGAGTTCCGGCGCGGGACGCTCCTGGCCCATGTACGCCTGTCGCCGCAGTACCCGCTGTTCGCCCGCCTGCGCGACGTACCCGGGGACGAGTCAGGTCTGCGCGGACTCGTACTGACCCTGCGGTCCGGAGACGAAGTCGCCCTGCTCGCACCGCCGTTGCCCGGCAAGGACGACGCCGTCCTGATGGCGGCACCCCCGCACCGTCCCGCACCGGACGTGATCGAGGCGTTCCTGACCCACACGAGGTATCCCCGTAACGCGGTCCGCCCCGCGTGACGCGCATCACATCGCTCTCGTGTCACGAACCGTCGATCAGCTTGCGTCTGGGGGTCGTCAGCAAGCGGAGAGCGGAGAGGGCGGCACGATGAGCGCACAGCATGAGCACGAAGCCGAGGCCGGTACGGCGACCACCCACCGCGTTCTGATCCTCGGGGCCGGGTACGCGGGCATGGCGGCGGCGATCCAGCTCGCGGCCAGGGTCGGGCGACGTGAGGACGTCGAGGTGACCCTGGTCAACCCGCAGGAATCGTTCACGGAGCGGCTGCGGCTGCACATGGCGGCGACCGGGCAGCAGCTCGCCGAGATGCGCATCCCGGAGCTGCTTCGGGGCACGGGCGCGCGGTTCGTGCGCGGCTGGGTGACGGCGGTGGACGCGGACGCGAGGACCGTGCGGATCGACGACGAGCGGGTGCTGCACTACGACACGCTCGTGTACGGGCTGGGGAGCGTGGCCGACACGGCGGTGCCCGGAGTGGAGGGACACGCGCACACGCTGAACGGCGCACAGGAGGCCGAGTTGCTGGCCGGACGGTTGGCGCGGCTGGGGAGCGGCACCGTGGTCGTCGGCGGCAGTGGGCTGACCGGCGTCGAGGCGGCCGCGGAGATCGCCGAGCGGTACCCGGAACTGGACGTCGTGCTGTTGGGCCGGCAGGAGCCCGGCGCGGCCATGAACCCCAAGGCCAGGGCGTATCTGCGGTCCGCGCTCGACCGGCTCGGTGTCCGGGTGCGCGCCGGGGCCGAGGTGGTGAAGGTGCTTCCCGATTCGGTGGAGCTGGCGGACGGGGAGAGCGTGGCCGCCGACGTCGTCCTGTGGACGAGCGGTACCCGGGTGTCGCCACTCGCGGCGGCCGCCGGGCTGAGCGTCGACGAACGCGGCCGCATCATCACCGACACCACGCTGCGGTCGGTGTCGCACCCCGAGGTGTACGCCGTCGGCGACGCCGCAGCGATCCGGCAGGCCTACGGCGTCATGCACGGCACCTGCCAGGGCGGCATGCCGACCGGTGTGCACGCCGCGGTGTCGATCGTCCGGGCGCTGAAGGGCAAGGAGCCCAAGCCGTTCCGCTTCGGTTACTACCACACGCCGGTCAGCCTGGGGCGGGGCGACGCGGTCGTCCAGTTCACCCACCCCGACGACAGCCCCCGGAAAATCTGCCTGACCGGCCGTAAGGCCGCCTGGTACAAGGAGACGGTGAGCGCCTCTCCCTGGCCGACCTACGGCCGTATGAAGAAGATGCCCGCCTCGGGCGCGTTCTGGCCGCGCGGCGGCCGCTTCACCCGGGTGCGGGGGACGCGGTGAGCCGTCCGTTGTCGGATCAGGACCAGCAGGTGTTCGACGACCACCGTGGCCTGCTGTTCTCGGTGGCCTACCGCCTCCTCGGCACCGCCGCTGACGCGGAGGACGCCGTCCAGGACGCCTGGATCAAGTGGTCGGCCGACGACCGTTCCCAGGTCGCCGACCCCAAGGCCTATCTGACGCGGATCGTGTCGAACCTGGCGATGGAACGGCTGCGTTCCACCCGGCACAAGCGGGAGACGTATGTGGGCCCGTGGCTGCCGGAGCCCATCCTCACCGGCGGCGACACCGCCGACGACGTCATGGACGCCGAGTCGGTGTCGATGGCGATGCTGGTGGTGCTGGAAACGCTGAGCCCGCTCGAACGTGCCGTGTTCGTGCTGAAGGAGGTCTTCGGCTTCAGCCACGCGGAGATCGCGGAGGCGGTGGAGCGGTCCGAGGCCGCGGTGCGCCAGGCCGCGCACCGGGCCCGCGAGCACGTACGGGCCCGCCGGCCCCGTTTCGCCGCGGACCGGTCCCGGCAACGCGAGGTCACCGAGCGGTTCTTCGCCGCCGCGACCGGCGGTGACATCAACACCCTGATGGAGTTGCTGTCCCCGGACGTCACGCTGTGGACCGACGGCGGCGGCAAGGTCCGTCAGGCCCTGCGTCCGGTCGTGGGCGCACAGACGGTGGCCGCCTGGTTCGGGGCCATCGGCACCGTCACCTACCAGGGCGTCGAACCCGCCGACATGAACGCCGAACTCGTCGAGATCAACGGCGGTCCGGGCCTGCTGTTCAGCGCCCCGGACCGTGTGATCGCCACCGTCACCTTCGACTTCGACACCGAGGGCCGCATCACCGCCATCCACAACGTCGCCAACCCCGACAAACTGCGGGCAGTCGCCGACGGGACCAGGCACGACATCGGTGCGTAGCCGGGGACTTCGCCGGGACGGTCCGGAGCACCGGCCGCACGGGTCTATCGTGGACGGTATGTCCGCCTCAGAAACGGCCCCCGAACTCATCCGCATCGTCTCCCGTGACTCGCCCATGGCGCTGGCGCAGGTCGAGCGTGTGCGTGCCGAGCTGGCCGCGCTGCACCCGGGTATCCGCACCGAGGTCGTCCCCGTGAAGACCACCGGCGACAAGTGGATGGGTGACCTGTCCCAGGTCGAGGGCAAGGGCGCGTTCACCAAGGAGGTGGACGCCGCGCTGCTCGCCGGGGAGGCGGACCTCGCGGTGCACTGCGTCAAGGACGTGCCCGCCGACCGCCCGCTCCCGGCGGGGACGACGTTCGCGGCCTTCCTCAAGCGCGACGACATCCGTGACGCGCTGGTCCACCCCGGCGGGCTGACGCTCGACGAACTCCCGGCGGGGACCCGCATCGGCACGTCCTCCGTGCGCCGGATCGCCCAACTCGCCGCCTCGCACCCGTATTTGGAGTGCGTACCGTTCCGGGGCAACGCCAACCGACGCCTGGAGAAGCTGGCGGCGGGGGAGGCGGACGCGCTGCTGCTCGCCGTGTCGGGCCTGGAGCGGATCAACCGCACGGACGTGATCAGCGAGGTCCTGTCGACGGAGACGATGATGCCGCCGATCGGCGCCGGCATCCTCGCCCTGCAGTGCCGCGAGGGCGACACGGCCGTGATCGACACGGTCAGCGACCTCGGCGACCCCAACACGCACCGCGAGGCCACCGCCGAGCGCATGTTCCTGCACGTCCTCCAGGGCCACTGCAACTCCCCCATCGCGGGCTACGCGAAGACGGCACGAAGCGGCGAACTCTCTCTGCGCGCAAGCGTCTTCACCCCCGACGGCAAGACGGTCCTGAACGCCCACGAGTGGGCGGGCCGCCTCGACCCCGCCACCCTCGGCACCTCGGTCGCCGTGGCCCTCCTCCGCCAGGGCGCCCGCGACCTGATCGACGGCATCGCCCACTGAGCCCACGGACGGCTGAGCGCCGGGCGGTCACTCCGCCCGGCGCTCAGCCGCTCTAGTGCCCCGACAGGCGACGTGCGCCCCGTCGCGACGCCCGGCACGCTCCAACCGCGTCGACACGATCCCTTGGCCGGCCGCTGGTACTGCGGCGGCCGGTCGCTGGCCAGGGCCCGCCTGACGGTGTTCTTCGAGATGCCCAGATGCCGTGCGATCGCCCGGATCGGCATCTGCTCGGCCCGGTGCAGGCGGCGGATCTCTGACCAGTCCTCCACGAGGATCACCTTCCCTCCTGACCTTGATCACCAAGGTCAGGGTCAGACGAAGATCACCAAGTGGGTCACTTTTGATCCGTCGTCAGAGGGTCAGCGTTCGGCCGTTGTCGAGACCCCGGCTGTGATCCGGCTATGGTCCCGCGAAATCCCGGTCAGGACTGGTCCTCTGTGAACAGGTACTCCCTGCGTTCGAAGTCGATCGTCCAGGCGAAGTGGCTGAGGTACCCCCACGAGATCAGCGCATCCACGCGGATCCCGCCCCAGTGGCCGAACTCACGCCAGACGCGATCCGTTACGGGGTAGGCGGTCATTCCCTCTCTCGATGCCGTGCCGATGGCAAGCGTGCCAGGGAGCTCGGCGAACCGGCCGGTCTGCGGCCTGGCCACTCCCCACCGGGCGAGAGTGCGCCGTGGGACGAGCATCGCCACCTGTCCCTGATCGGGAGTGAGTGCCACCAGGCCCGAGTCGACGAACAGGTTGACGCCACTGATCTCGTCGATGCGACCGCGGGCGATCATCAGATGATCGCTCCACAGGCCGAACGGTGTCACGTGCTGTGCCGCACCGAGGCGGGCCAGATGCCGGGCACGGGCGATGCTGTCGCCACGGCGGGACAGTACGAGACGCCGATTCGGCGCGTCGACCGTCGTCAGGAAGCGCTCCAGAATGTTGGTGCCGATGATCGGCCCGAGCGGGACGTCGAAGGCCGCGGCCGGTGGAAGTCCCTTGTCATGCACGGCGGCTTTCCTGCCCGGTTCGCAACTGGGGCCCGGGAGAGTGGTCGGCGGGTTCCGGTAGACGCCGGTCAAAGGGCGGCTTCATCACGCCGGCCCGTAAATCCGGTGCCGCAGGCGGCTCGCATTGCGAGACTGGGCCCATGGATGACATGGGGCGATTCCGTCGGGCGGTCGTCGCGTGGGCGGCGGGCGGTGCGGGGGCCTCGGCGGCCGCCGAAGCAGCACAGGAGCTGGCGGTCGACGCCACCGTGCGCATGGTCGTGCTGGTCGAAGGAAGCAGTGATCAGGCCGCGCTCGAAGCGCTGGCCGTGCGGCACGGCCGCGACCTGGGGGCGGAGGGCATCGCGGTCGTGCCGCTCGGAGGTGCCACGAACATCGGGCGGTTCCTGGACGTGTGCGGCCCTCCGGGGCTCGACCTCAAGCTGGCGGGCCTGTGCGACATCGCGGAGGAGCCCTTCTTCCGACGCGCTCTGGAGCGGGTGGGTCTCGGCGCCCGCCTCACCCCGGACGACCTGGAACCGCTCGGTTTCCACATGTGCGTCGCGGACCTCGAGGACGAGCTGATCCGCTCCCTCGGCGTCTCCGCCGTGCAGCAGGTCATCGAGGCGGAGGGCGAAATGCGTTCCTTCCGGGTCTTCCAGAACCAGCCCGCCCAGCGGGAACGGACCGTCGAGCAGCACCTTCGGCGCTTCATGGGCACCCACGCCGGCCGCAAGGCGCAGTACGCGCGCTCACTCGTCGAGGCCCTGGACTCAGGCCGGATACCCCGGCCCCTGGAACGGCTCCTCGCGCACGTCTGATTCCGGTAGCCGGGTTCCTGGTGCCGCATCAGGCGCGACGGTTCCCACCCGGAGCCGGCCGGATGGTCAGCCCGGTGCGGGGCGCGTGCGGCGTGCCGTGTGTGCGGGCCCCGAACGCGGCGGCCGGCACAAGGGCCCCGCCCGCGGAACCGAGGCCCCGTCGGCGGGCGCCCCGCAGACCCGGCCCTAGGGTTCCTGCACCGCCGAGTCGACCTTCGCCGGGTCGGCGGAAGCCTCCGGGCCCGTGTTCGCCGCCGTGATCAGGGCGACGGCGGCCAGCACGCCGGCACACAGCGCGGTGAGGTAGCGCGTGGACAGGCGACGGATCACGAGTAACCCCCTGCGTCAGCGACCGATTAAGTAGGTTTAACGTGTGACTTAAACGTAGGGCGTGCGGGCAGAAGCGGCAAGGCGTGTCGCGAATCCGGTGCCATGTCGGATGCTTTAACTGGACTGTCACGTCTGGGGAGTTGACCGCTCCTAGGACAGAAGTGAGCTTAAGATCCAGGTTAATTGGAGAGGTCATCCCATGGCGGAGCGCGACGACCCGAGCACGATCGGGCGCAGGGTGCAGCAGCTGAGAACCGAACGAGGTTTGACGCAAAAGCAGTTGGCGGAGCCCGCGTACACCCCTGCCTACGTCTCCACCGTGGAGGCGGGCCGGGTGAGGGCCTCCGAGGAGGCACTGCGGCACATCGCGGATCGCCTGGGCATCGCCTACGAGGAACTGATCACCGGCCGCCCGGCCCACCTGGCGACCGATCTGCGGCTGCGGCTGACCGACGCGCAGCGCACGCTCGCCACCGGCGCCGCCGAGGTGGCCGCCGAGCAGTACTCGGAGCTGGCGGCCGAGGCCGAGCAACACGGCCTGGTGGCCGAGGAGTTCACCGCACTGCTCGGGCTCGGCGAATGCGCGCTGGAGACCGGGGACCTGGTCACCGCCCGCACCCGCTTCGAGGAGGCGGAGAAACGTGTCGCCGACGAGCCGCTGTCACGCCGCGTGCCCGCACTGCGGGGACGCGCGGTCGCCCACTACCTGGCCGGTGAACTCAGGTACGCCTGCTACCTGTTGGAGTCCACTCTCGACGAACTCAACAGCAGCGGGATGAGCGACCCGGGCGACCTGCTGCTGCTCTACAGCGCCATCATCGCGCCCTACATGGACATGGGCGCCCACGCCCGTGCCGCCCAGGCCGCCGAGTTCGCGCTCGCCCTCGCCCCCCAGGTCGCCGACCCCGCACTGCTGGCCCGCATGCACCGCCAGGTCGCCCGCACCCTGGTCGCCGAGGGCCGCATCGCCGAGGCCGACACCTCGCTGGCCAAGGCCGCCGAGCTCTACCGCCAGCTCCAGATCCGCACGGAACTCGCCAACTGCCATTGGATGCGCGGCTACCTCTATGTACAGAACGGCGAACTGGGGCGCGCCGAGACCGAGTTGCGTGAGGCACGGGCCATGCTCTCGGACAAGCGGGCCGCTCTCTACAGCAGTCAGGTCGCGGTCGAACTGGCCGATGTGCTGCACCGGCGCGGCAAGTCGGAAGAGGCGTCCGCGCTGCTGCACGAGGTGCTCGGCGACCTCAGCCCGGAGCGCGGCGCCGTGCACTCCGCCGCGGCGCACCGGCTGCTGGGGATCATCGCCGAGGACGCCCGGGACACCGAGAGCGCCGAGGAACACTACGTCCGGGCACTGAGCCTGCTGGAGCGAGCGGGCGCCGCCCCAGACCTCGCGGACCTGTGCCGGCTGCTCGGCGATCTGCTGCGCCGTACGGGACGGGTGGAGGCGGCACTGGACGTGTACCGCACCGGCCTGGGCCACCGCACGGCCCCCGGCACGACGACCCTGGGGCCGGCGCCCGCTCAACCGCCGCTGTAGTCAGTGGTGTTGTGACCGACACACCTGAGCCGGGCGGTGCGATGCGAGAACGTTCCTGAAACCTGCCGGGCAGCGATGCAACAGGTGGCCGGCCCCGGGCCAAGGAGTGGGTGAAGGGATCACCGACCACTTGGAGGAACGGGTGCCCTTAATACCCGAATGGGCCGCGGGGTCCGAACGACGCGGGAGCCGGGCCGCGCCACCGCGGCCGGACGCCGCCGGATTCTCGGCGTTCTACGAGGAGAACTTCGACGCCGTCCTCGGCTTCGTGGCCCGGCGCACGAACTGCCCGCAGGTGGCCGCGGACCTCACCGCCGACATCTTCGTCGCCGCGCTCGAGGCCGCCGGACAGTACGACCCGAAGCGCGGGTCGCCCTACGCCTGGCTGTACGGCATCGCCCGCAACGTCCTGGCCTCCCACTACCGGGGCAGCGCCCGCGAACAGCGCGCGGTGGCCCGGCTGAACGGGCACCGGCTGCTGGACGAGGAGGACATCGCCGCCCTTGAGGAGCGGATCGACGCGGAGCGGGCGGCACGCGAGCTGGCAGAGCGGCACGGCGCGCTGAGCGAGCCGCTGCGCGAGGTCCTCGATCTGGTGGCCGTGGACGGCCTCACCCCGGGCCAGGCCGCCCAGGTCCTCGGGCTCAACCGGGCGACGGTGCGCAGCCGCCTGCACCGCGCGAAGCGGCTGTTGCGCACCGCCCACCCGTCCCCCGCCCAACCCACCGAAAACGCAGCATCTTTCTTGGAGGTTGTCTCATGAACACGCCCACCGGATACAAGCAGCGCCTGGCGTCGGAGCTGTCGGCCATGGCCACGCACCCGGCCCCCGTTACGGCCACCCGGGCCCCGGCCCGTCGTCTTCGCGTCCCGTTCACCATCGCGGCGGTGGCGACGGCGGCCGTCGCGGCGGCGGTGGTCGTGCCGACGCTGAGCGGTTCGGGCAGCTCGCCCGCGTACGCCGTGACCCAGCGGAGCGACGGCTCGGTGGCGCTGGACCTGAACCGCGCCGAGGGCCTGCCCGGCCTGCAGCAGCAACTGAAGAAGCTGGGTCTGCCGGCCGTCGTCCTGGAAGGGGACGAGAACTGCGCCACGGGCAAGCCTCCCCTGGCCCCCGGGGCCGAGGGTCGCTACCCGATGACGTACACGAACACGAAGCCCTTCAAGGGCATCATCGACCCGGACCTGATCCGGGACGGCGAGACGCTGCTCATCGTGGCGGACTTCAGGGACGACGACTCGGTCCTGTCGGTGTCCTACCGGCTGGTGTCGAAGGTTCCGACGTGCAGCGAGCCGTGGATCGGCGGCGGTCCGGACGCGACCCTCTGATCCGTGGGCGGAGCCGCGGGCGTCATCCGCGGCTCCGCCGAGGCCGGCACACCCGTCCGCGGACCGAACACCACCGCACAGGCTGTTCCTTGCCGCCCCCGGCCGTCCGCACAGCCGCGTTGGCTAGTCTGTCCGGACACGTACGGGCAAGGCGGGAAACGAGAGTCGACGACAGCGTGGAGAGCCGGACGACAACGGTGGCGGACGGGGCCCGGATGGTCGCCCGCGCCTTGGTGACCCTGGTGTTCGGCGGCGTCGCCCTGATCACGATCGTCACCGTGGCCTCGGTCCTCGGTCCCATGCTGGCGCTGGACCTCTACACGCCCGCGGTCGCCGCCTGGTGGACGGTGTTCACGGCGATCGCCGTGCAGGGCATGCCCTTCCTGCTGCTCGGCACGGTGGTCTCCGCCGCGATCGGCGCCTTCGTGCCCGAGCGGGTGTTCACCCGGATCCTGCCGCGCAACCAGGCGCTCGCCGTGCCCGTCGCGGGCGCCGCCGGGGCTGTGCTGCCCGGCTGCGAATGCGCCTCCGTGCCGGTCGCGGACAGTCTCATGCGGCGCGGTGTGGCGCCCGCCGCGGCACTCGCGTTCCTGCTCTCCGCCCCCGCGATCAACCCGGTCGTGCTGGTGGCGACCTCCATCGCCTTCCCGAACCAGCCCGTGATGGTGCTCGCCAGGCTGCTGGCCTCGCTCGGCGCCGCGGTCGTGATGGGCTGGCTGTGGGTGCGCTTCGGGCGGGAGGAGTGGCTGCCCCGGCGCACCAAGTCCAGGACCCCGTCCGATGGCGGCGGGCGCCTGCACGTCTTCGGCACGGGACTCCGGCACGACTTCCTGCACGCCGGTGGCTTCCTGGTGGTCGGCGCGGCCGCCGCCGCGACGTTCAACATCGTCCTGCCGCGCTCGGTCCTCGACGTCTTCACCGACTCCGCCTGGCTGGCGGTGCTGCTGCTCGCGGTCCTCGCGGTGGTGCTGTGCGTGTGCAGCGAGGCCGACGCCTTCGTCGCCGCGTCACTGACCGGCTTCTCGCCGACGGCCCGGCTGGCATTCATGGTGGTCGGTCCGATGGTCGACCTGAAACTGATCGCCCTGCAGACGGGAACGTTCGGACGCGCCTTCGCGTGGCGCTTCTCGGCGGCGACCTGGGTGGTCGCCGTGGCCGCGAGCGTGCTGGTGGGATGGTGGTTGTTGTGAGGCGCACGACCCAGGCGGTCCTGCTGATCCTGTGCGGGGCCGCGCTGCTGCGGATCTCGGTGGCCAGCGACCTGTATCTGCGCTATGTGCAGGCCGGGCTGCGCCCGTACCTGATCGCCTCCGGAGTGGTCCTCACTGCCCTGGGCGTGGTGGGACTGCTCCGCCGGGGCGCCGGTCACCGGGAAGACGCGCCCGCCGACGGCCGGCACGACCTCGACGAAGGCCAGGGCGAGAACCTCGGCCACGAGGGCCCCCACGGCCGGAGTGAGGACCACGGCGACGACGGCCACCACGGCCACGACGGCCACCACGGCCACCACGGCGACGACGGCCATCACCGCGAGGATGACCACGACGGCCACCACCGCGACGACGGCCACGACGGCCCCCACGGCGACGACGGCCACCACGGCGACGACGGCCATCACCGCGAGGATGACCACGACGGCCACCACCGCGACGACGGCCACGACGGTCACCACGGCCACGACCACTCCCGCGCCCCCCGGGTCAGCCTCCTCCTCGCCGTCCCGGCGCTCGCCCTGCTGCTGTTCCCGCCCCCGGCCCTCGGCTCCTACAGCGCCGCCCGGCAGGAGGCGCAGACCGAGGCACAGGGCGCCGGGACCTTCCCGGCGCTCCCCGCGGGCGACCCGCTCGACATCGACCTCGGTGCGTTCAGCTCGCGCGCCGAGTACGACACCGGCGCCTCGATGAGGGGCCGCACCCTGCGCCTGACCGGCTTCGTGACCCGGGGCGAGGGCACCACGTGGTACGTGTCCCGCCTGGTCGTCAACTGCTGCGCCGCCGACGCCCAGGCCCGCAAGGTCGAGGTCCGCGGCGCCGAGCCCCCGGTGTCCGACACCTGGGTCACGGTCACCGGCACCTGGCACCCCACCGGCCCACCCGGCTCCCCGAAGGCCCGCCCGGTCCTCGACGCCGCCTCGGTCCGCGAGGTGCGTCAGCCGTCGGACCCGTACGAGAAGCGCTAGGCCCTGTCGACGACAGGACCTAGCGGGACTGGTCAGAACGGGCCTCGTTCCAGATCCGCAGCACGGTCTGCTCCGCGAACGAGGCCGGCGACGGCTCGTTCGGCAACTGGGCGGGCACACTGGTCTGCTTCTGCTTCTGCTTCTGCTTCTGCTTCTGCCCCTGCCCCTGTTCCTGCTCCTGTTCCTGCTTGTGCTTGCCCGGCCGGTCGGCGAAGAGCGCGAGGGTGAGGGCGAGTTGGGAGTCGTACCCCGTGCTCCACACGGTCCGCCGGGTGATCCCGCCGCCCGCCCCACCGGTGAAGAAGACGTTCGGGTAGGTCAGGCCCAGGGGACTGGCGGGCAGCGGCCGGCCCGCCATCAGCTTCGATGCGACGAGCGCCTCCTTCTCGCTCAGCACGTCGCGCACATCCGGGCGGGCCGTGTGGACCGTCCGCCCGTCCCGGATGATCTTCGTGACGGTGTACGGGGCCGCGTACCGGCCGTTCGCCGCCACTGCCGCGTACGCCGAGGCCAGCGTCAGCGGCGTCGGCGCCGTCGCCGTGGGCAATTGGGCCAGCGGTGCGCCCAGCTTCATCCGAGTCAGCGGCTCCAGTGCCGTGCCCGCCTCCACCGCGCCGTTCACGGCGTCGTTGAAGGGCTGCCGCGCGTAGTCCGAGCCCCCGTACAGCAGCCGCACCGCCCCGTCGCCGGGCTCGATCGCCACGACCGCGGTGTGCATCCGGACGCCCTTGCCTCCGGGGTGTTCCTTGACCAGTTCATTGGTGGCGTCCTGGAGTGCCAGGTCGAAGGTGGTGTGCACGGTGTAGCCGCCGCGCGCCAACTGGTCCTCGGTGATGCCGAGCCGGTCGGCGGCCTCCTTCGCGGCGACGTCGATCAGGTACTGCCGCTGCCCCTCGGTCGCGCCCGGCGGATAGAACCGGAAGGCCGGGAAGCGCGCCCCGTCCCGCTGCTCGGCCGAGATGGCGCCGCTCGCCGCCATCGCGTCGAGGACCCACTCCCAGCGGTACCGGAGCTTCGCCGTCACCTTCGGGTCGGAGCCCGCCTTCTCGTAGTAGGAGGGGATATTGACGATGGACGCCAGCGCGGCCCCCTGGGAGACGGTGAGGTCCTTGGGGTCGACGTCGAAGTAGTTCCGCGCGGCGGCCTTGATGCCGGCGGCGCCCCGCCCGAAGTACACCGTGTTGAGATAGCCCTCCAGGATCTCGTCCTTGGAGCGGGTGCGGTCCAGCTTGACGGCGATCAGTGCCTCGCGGGCCTTGCGGGACAGCGACTGCTCCGGACTCAGCAGCGCGTTCTTCACGTACTGCTGGGTGATGGTGGAACCGCCCTGCCGCTCCCCGCCGGTCACCGTGGCCACCACGGCGCGGGCGATCGCCCGCGGGGAGACCCCCGTGTCCGTACGGAAGGAACGGTTCTCTGCTGCGATCACCGCGTCCTGGACGTGCCGTGGGACCTGCGCCAGCGGTACGTCCTGCCGGTCGACCGGTCCGCGCCGCCCCAGATAGGCGCCCTTGTCGTCGAGGAAGACCGTGCTCTGGGTGACCGTCTCCGGGTGCGCCTTGGGGATGACAGTGAGCTTGTACGCGACGACGACCGAGCCGCACAGAGTCGCGATCAGCACCAGGAAGGCGATGAACAGCCGCCGCACCCGACGGCCCCGGCCACGGCGGAAACGGACGCGCAGCGGGATACGGCGGGAGACCGCCCGCTGTTTCAGCCGACGGGCACGCCGGCGCAGGTTCGAGGGCATGCGCGTCACTCCCCGGTCCCCGACCGTGCGAGCACTTCGCCTCTCGCGTCGTACACGGTGACGCTGCCGCCGCCGTCGCCTGCGGCGCCACCCCGGCCGCCTGCGGCACCGAACTCGACCGCGGCAAGGAACAGCTTGGCGTCCGCCGCCGACAGCGGGGCGCTCACGTACCAGACTCCCCAGCCCGGGCTGCCCGCCAGGGTGAGCACCGAGGCGGTCATCTTCTTGCCGCCCGCCCTCACCTCGACACGGCCCGGATCCCCGTCGACGCCGTAGTACAGACCGGTCAGGAAATGGCTGCCGTCGGCAGGGTTCGCGTTCACTCCCGCGACGGAGAGGCCCGGCCGCCCGGTGTCGGCGCGTTCCTTCCCGGAACCCTCCGACTTCCCCGCGGCTTCCGAGGCTTCCGCGGCCTCGGCGGTCGGCGCGGCCCCGTCGGCCCCCTCGGCCCCCGTGGGTTTGCGCAGGTGGTCCACCGGCTCTTCCTGGGCGCGGGCGCCTGTCTCCGTGAATCCGTCCTCGGAGATCCCGCGGAAATTGTTGGGATTGCCGGGCTCCGACCAGTGCTCTCCGTCCGTGGTCAGCCAGACCTCCACCCCCGGTGCCGCCTTCACCCGCTCGCCGGGCGCCACGATGCGTATCGGTCCCGAGGTCATGTCCGACGACGTACCGGACGAGCCCGAGGCACCGTCGTCCCCGATCCGCTCGACCGCGAAGAACGCGGCAGGTGCGAGCACCGCGGCGCACACGGTCGCGACCACGGCCGTACGGCGGCGCCGCCAGGCGCCGGCCCGCTTATGGAGGTCGTCGAGCGGAACAACGGACGGAACCACGTCGGCGGCGACCCGGGCCAACGACTTCCGCACCCCTGCGGGGTCGGTTCCGGCCGCCTTGAGGGCGCGCTTGGCGTGGGCGCGCAGCGCACCCGTCGAACAACCCAGCAGCTGAGCGGTCTCCGCCTCGGACCGGCCTTCCCAGTAGCGCAGCACCAGCACAACCCGCCATCGGGCGGCGCGCCTCGCGGCCGGACGGCGCTGCCCCCGCAAGTAGGTTCTGACGAGCTCTCGCTGCATGTGGAAGTCCACGTCGTTCCGCGGAACGCGCCGCCACCCGGCGTTCACCCGCGCCAGCGTTCTCCGCACCAACTCCTCCGCGGCCGGGAGGTCGTCGGCCAGCAGATGCGCGGTGACGACCAGCCGGGGCCAGCGGTTCCGGGCGCACACGGCGAAGGTGTGGGAGGTGCCGTCCTGGGACCGGCCGTCCTGGGCATTGCCGTCCTGGGACCGGCCGTCCTGGGCATTGCCGTCCTGGGACCGGCCGTCCTGGGCTCTGCCGTCCTGGGATCTGGCGAGGTGTTCTGACGCGAAGTCGTGCGACGCGAAGTCGTGCGATGTGGGGAGCACGTGCTCAAGTCCTCCGATTCCAGGGCGCGGTGACGCTCGGTGACACGTGGTCAGCGCAGGGAGGTCAGGGTCTCGGTTGGGGCCACCGGTGGATCCGGAACCCCGTGTTCGTCGTCTTCTCCATGGGTTGTGCTTCGATGGCGCGACCTACGGAACTTGTACGAGCGGCGGGGACATGAGGGTTGCAAGGGAACTGTGAGACTCCGGCGGGGGGCATGACCGAGGACGAGTTCGATGCTTTCTACACGGCCGCTTTCCCCCGGCTGACCGGGCAGCTCTATGCCTTGACCGGGGACCACACCGAGGCCCAGGACGTGGTCCAGGAAGCGTTCGTACGGGCCTGGGACCGGCGCAGGACGTTCATGGCGGACGGGGCCCCCGAGGCGTGGATCCGTACGGTCGCCATGCGCTTGGCGGTCAGCCGCTGGCGCCGGGCCAGGCGCTGGCTGGAACTCGTGCGCCGCACCACACCGCCCGAGTCGGTCCCGGGGCCCGGCCCCGAGCACACCGCGCTGGTGGCTGCGCTGCGTCAATTGCCCGAGGCGCAACGGATGGCGATCGTCTTGCACCATCTGTGCGACATGAGTGTGGAGCAGGTAGCCTCCGAGACCGGTGCGCCCGTGGGGACGGTCAAGGCCCGGCTGTCCCGGGGGCGGACCGCGCTGGCGAAGTATCTGTCGGTGGACGACTCGTTGGACGGACCGGTGGGCGAGGCCGCCGGGCCCGTGCGGAAGGAGGGCGGCCGTGTCCGATGAACTCTCGACCGCGCTCCGCGAGTTGGCCGCGCGGCACGAGACGGCACCGGTCGTCACCGGCGCCGAGGTGCGGGGCCGCGCCGTCCGCCGGGGACGCCGCCGCCGGGCGACTCTCGTGCTCGGCGCGGGCGCCACGGCGCTCGCCGTGGTGACCTTCGTGCTGACGTTGAACACCGGTGACGGCGGCACCCGGGCCCAGGTCCCGGCCGCGACGCCCGCCGCATCCGCCCCCACGTCGTCCGCCTCCCCCGCCAGGCCGGTGGCCACCACCGGCTCGGTCGACTTCCGCAAGAAGGTCCTGATATTCGGTGACCACGTCATGCGGCTCAGCTCGGGGGCGGTAAAGGCACGCGAACCGATGGGGTTGTTGACGGTGGCGGTGAAGTGGGACACCAAACTCGTCGCGTCCGAGAAGCTGTTCAAGAAACGCTTCACGGTCGAGGTGCCGTACGTGGTCGAACTGCGCGGCGCCGACAACGACCCCGTCTACGTCGGCGCCGTCACCTACGCAGCGAAGGCCCCCGACGACAGCGAACCCCTCGGCGGCTGGATCGGTCTGAACGCCAAGGACGCCTTGTGGCTGTACGACAAGGTGCGGGTCGGCGACCACTTCTCGGTCAGCGGAGCCCCAGAGGCCGGGACGGACGCCACCGCGTCCGCCCCAGAGACGATCCCGACCGACGCAGGGGGCGCCTCGTCCGCGGAGCGGGACACCTCGTCCGCCACAGAGATCATGCCGCCCGCAGTGCGGGACTCCTCGCCCGTCACAGACATCATGCCGTCCACAGAGCAGGACCCCTCGTCCGCCACAGACACCATCCGGTCCGCGGAGCGAGACCCCTCGTCCGCCGTTGTGGGCGGAACCGGCTAGTGCCGCGGCAGGCAACGTTTGCCCGGTAAGGAGCGGCGTCATGGGCCTGCTCGAAGAGCTTGGGGGAGCGTGCCGGGCGTCGCGACGGGGCGGACGTTGCCTGTTGCGGCACTTGGGCCCTGGGGCCCTTCTGACGGACCTCCGCGGCGTCGCGACGCCCGGCACGCTCCTCCTTAGCGGCCGAGGACCAGTACCGCGTTCTGCCCGCCGAATCCGTACGACGTGCTGAGCGCATGGTCCATCCGGACCCGGCGCGGTGTCTTGGCCACCACGTCCAGCGTGACCTGGGGGTCCGGGCTGTCCAGGTTGGCCGTCGGGGGCACCGTCTGGTGTTCCAGGCTCAGCACCGCGCAGGCCGCCTCGATCGCCCCGGCGGCGCCCAGCGCATGACCGAGCGCGCCCTTGTTCGCGGTGACCGGCGGCCGGTGCGGGAACAGCCGGCCGAGCACCCGGGACTCCACCAGGTCGCCCGGGACGGTCCCGGTGCCGTGGGCGTTGACGTGGTCGATGTCCGGCGCCCCCAGGCCGGCGTCCCGGAGGGCCGCCGCGACGGCCAGCGAGACCCCCGCACCCGTCGGATCGGCGCCGGTCGGATGGTACGCGTCCGCGGACGCGCCGAATCCGAGCAGGCGGGCCCGGACCCGCGCGGTCCGGCGGGCGAGCGCGTGCTCGGTCCGCTCCAGTACGAGGACGGCGGCGCCCTCGCCGAGCACGAAACCGTCGCGGTCCGCGTCGAACGGGCGGGAGGCGGTGGCCGGGGTGTCACAGCGTGCGGAGAGTGTGGCCATCTGCGAGAACAGCAGCGCGGTGAAGCGCGAACTGCGCGGTGACTCCGCGCCGCCCGCCAGCACCATGTCGCAGCGCCCGGCGCGCAGCAGGTCCAGCGCGGTGCCGAGCGCGCTGGCGCCCGACGCGGAGTCGGTGGACAGGGTGAGGTTGGGTCCGTGGACGCCGAGTTGGAGGGCGATCTCGCCGGCCGCCATGTTCGGGACGGCGCGCGGCAGCGTCAGCGGTGACACGGAGGCCGACCGGCCGCTGCGCACCACCTTGCCGTGTTCCTTCTCCAGTGTCTCCAGGCTGGTCGAGCCGACGCCCATCACGACCGCGACCCGGTCCGCGTCCCATGCCGCGGTGTCGACGCGCGCGTCTTCGACGGCCAACCGGGCGGCGGTCACCGCGAGTTGGGTGAACCGGTCCAGGCGCCAGGCGGACTTTCCCGCCATCGCCCGCGGCTCGAAGTCCCGGACGTGGCAGGAGAAGTCGATGGGCAGGCCGTCCAGGACGGGGTCCGGGGCGGCGGTGGAGACCCCCGTGCACAGACCCCGCCAGGTGGCTTCCCAGCCGATCCCCGCCGGAGTGACGAGACCGAGCCCGGTGATCGCGACGCCGGTCACGCGGCGGCTTTCCACAGCGCGGGGCCGAAGGCGACGGCGATGTCAGCGGCCATAAAGGTCATAAAATAGTAAGCCGGGTTCATTCTTCTCCGGGTGAAAAGCGACGGGCGCGGTACACGAGCGGAAGCGGCGCGGGTGCACGGCGATTCGGTCAGCCGACCCGTACGGCCCGGGTCTTGAGAGCGGCCGTGACCACTGCGAAGGAGCAGGCCGCGAGGCCCGCCGAAGCGGCGAGCGTCCAGAGCGTCAGTCGTGCAAGAGGCCGGGAAGCGAGCACAGTTCAACCCTTTCGTCGGCCGTCATGATTCCACGGCCTGAGGGCGGGACGCGCCGCAGCACGGGCTGTTCACCCGGATAGAGTCCGAATGTTCCACGTGAAACGTGAAGGGCGAAATGCCGCCGGGAAACACGACCGGGAAACGCGAACGGAAATCCGGACTGGAAGCCGGGGGCACAAGCCCGAACGAGAAAGCCGCAGGGAACTCCGATGGGAGCTGCGATGGGAGCTCCGAAGGATCTCCTTATGCGAACCTGGGACGGGGATATGAGAAAGCGCCGCAAATGTGGGGTGGCGGGGGACAGAACCACGGTCCCCGCCACCGGCGCACTCCATCGGTCACGCGACGCCGCGGACGCCCACGGCGGGCGCACCATCAGTCACAATGCGTTGATTCCGCTCAATCGCCCCATGAGTCACACGTGTCACTGGTCTAAGCCACATCTGCCTAAGCGACGTCCGCGTCCAGTTGCCGCGTCAGCTCCTCCACCACAGCCGGGGCCTCCCGCTGGAAGGCCGCCAGGTCGAGGCCCTCGTCCGCGACGACGGCGAGCAGGGCCCGGTCGCCGACCGCCAGCACCAGCACATGACCGCCGCTGCACTGCGCGATCACCTGCCGCAGCATTCCGGTCTCCCCCTGCTGGGCCATGCGCCTGCCGAGGGAGAGCGTGGCCGCGGCCACCGCCGCCACGGACTCCGGGTGAACCGTTGCCGCGTCCGTGGCGACCAGTAGGCCGTCAGCCGTGGCGAGTACGCTCTCGGACACCCCCATCACCTTGTCGCGTAGTGCCGCAAGGATGTCGATCAGCGGATCGGCCGCCCTGGTTTCGCTCATGGCATTGATTCCTTGGTCAGGCACTGTTTGTCTCCCCTGGACTGCTGCTTGACTTCGGGCCGTGCCCGCCTGGACTGCGCCGTGGCAACGGGCCCCGTTCGGGGGGCGCGTACGGCGACTGCCCCGCGGAGGCGGCAGTACGAGGTGCGGTGCTGGGCCTGCCGGACGGTGTCGTACGGGACTCCCGTCGCACCAGCCCGAGTCCCTCCATCCGGACCAGATCGAGCAGGACCGGGTACAGCCCGCGGCCCAGCGTGAAGGCGATGTCCCGTGGTGTACGCCGGCCGTTGACGCAGGAAAGGATCTCCACGTGGCGTGACGAGTGCACCGGTTCGGACGCCAGCCGGTGCACCCGGGCCCGGGCGGCCTCGGCGGGTGCGCCCAGCAGCCGGGACAGCAGTGCCAGCCTCCGTGAGGTCTCCTGGGTGAGCCGGGCCGGCTCGACCCCCGGTTCCACGCTCAGCGTGGGCACCCGGTCGGTCACCTCCCAACTCGCCGGAGCGCTGAGCGACATGGCGAACGCCCCGTCGAACACCGCGGCCGTACACATCACTTCGAGCTCCAGCGCACCGACCAGCGCGCGGTGGTTCAGCTCCGCCCCGCGCAGCTCCCCGGAGGGGTCGGCCACGCACACCCCGGCCCACTCCGCGTCGCTGATCCGGCCGGACTTCAGCAGGATCGCCTCGACGGTCGGGGCCCCCGGTGTCTCGACGGCCACGACCAGGCCGTCGCGGAGGTGGATCGTGCCCCCGGGCGTGCCGGAGACCCGGACCGTCGCGCTGCGGCGCTGGGCGCGCAGCGCCAGCAGCAGGGCCGACACGTTGCGGGCGGTGGTCACGCTCGCGTCGGTCGCGTCCGTCGTGCCCGTCGCGTCGGTCGTGCTCGTCGCATTGGTCGTGCTCGTCGCATTGGTGCTGCCGGTCGCATGGGTCGCGTCGGTGCCGCCGGTCCCGGGGTCGGCGCCGGGCTCGTCGGAACGCGGATCCGTGGTTCCAGGATCCGTGGTGCGAGGGTCCGTGATGCCGGGATCCATGCCGCCGGGATCCGTGATGCCGGGATCCGTGGTTCGGCGATCGGTCATACCTGTGCTGCCGTTCTCTCGATGCCGCCGTTCATGTCCGTACTGCCGTTCATGCCAGTACTTCGGCGGCTCGGCCTGACAGGTCCCGCATCGCCAGCGCGATGTTGGTGCGTGCGCGGTCCAGGATGGCCGACAGCAGCAGGGGGTCGCCCTGCCGTCGTACCAGGAAGGTGACGTAGTGGCGCCGTGCGCTGGTCACGATCACGCTCTCCACCTCGCCCCGGGCGCCCGCTCTCGCGAGCGACTCGGCGATCAACGCGGTGGTCTCGCACAGTTCCGAGGCATCCTCGGTCTCCTCACCCGCGACCGCGTAGGTGAGGCCGGTGACCCCGTCCACCAGGGCGACGCCGGTGACGCCGGGAGCGTCGAGGAGCTTTGCGAGTCCCCGTTCGATCGCCGACATCCGATCCCCCTTCACTTGACCGCTTCCCGCACAGTACTTTAATCACCAACATGGCGACAGTGACCTCAAGTGATACTTAATTACTCACGGGTTTACTGTTTTTCGATCGCTGTTTGCATGATCTCTGAACGCCGACGACCGGCAGAGGAAACGAGGCCAGCCTTATGAACATCGAAACGGCGCTCAAAGAAGCGATGACCGTGGACGGCGCCCTGGGTGTCGCACTCGTCGACTACGAGAGCGGTATGTCGCTGGGAGTGCTCGGTGGCGGCCCCGGCCTCGACCTGGAGGTGGCGGCGGCGGGCAACACGGAGGTCGTCCGGGCCAAGGTGCGCACCCTCGCCTCGCTCCAGATGGACGACACCGTCGAGGACATCCTGATCACGCTGGGCAGGCAGTACCACCTGATCCGACCGCTGGTGAGCAGCAAGGGTTCGCTCTTCCTGTACCTGGCGCTCGACCGTTCGCGTAGCAATCTGGCGCTGGCTCGGCACAACCTCAAGCGCATCGAGAGCGGTCTCGAGGTCTGAGTCCGACCGGGCCGGAGGGCTTTTGAGTCCGTCTCGGATCGCGCGTATCACCGTGACCGCCGCGCCGGGTTCTGTTCGGCTCAGAACTCGGGCGCGCGGTGATACGGCACGCCCATGTCGACGGTCCATGCCGACGGCTCTTATAGAGGCCCATGCCGACGCTTCTTCTCGACGGTCAGTCAGGTTCCGCCGAGAGGTGTCCCGTTATCGCGACTTGGCCCTCGACATATTTCTCCGGCATATCCGGGAGCGCGGCCGTCCGCCGCTGTCGCCCCCGAAATCGACGCCGACGTTGCCCGAGATCGGGCACTCGGCACTCGGTTCTGCCCGAATTCGGAAACGCCGCGAAGAGCCGCCCCTGCCAGGACGGTCGAACCCAGACCACCCGGACCACCCGGACCACCCGGACCACCCGGAGCCGGCCTTGCTCGCGCATGCACGCGGAGCCCGTCAGCTCCAGCCCGGCACCGGCCCCGCCGCGCTCACACCCCACCCGGGATCCGCCACAGTGGTGCCTCGTACCGATCCGCTCGACGGCTCTTCAGCAGGCGGCGCAGGGCGTCCCACTGGGTGCTGTCGAGGTCCAGTGCCTCGGTGATGCGGCCCAGTGTCAGATGAGTGGCGCCACGGCCCCTGGCCTCCGCCTCCAACCGGTCCAGTCGGCTCAGCATCGCCGCAGGATCCGGCCCGATCGCCGCAGGATCCGACGTGAGGGCCGCAGGATCCGGCGCGGCGGCCCTGCGCCGCCGGAACCGGGCCGCCTCCTCGCGTTCGTGGTCCAGCTCCGAGTGGCCGCAGATGTCACGGCTCAACTCCTCCACCTCCGCCAGGCTGCCCGTCCCCATCGCCGCCCGCGCCAGCTCGTTGCGGTCCAGGGCCTGTTCCGGATCCGCCTCGCGTACCGTCGGGCTCTCGTCCGTCAACGCGACCGGCGACTGCGCGCCCCGTACCTCGCACGCCCCGCGCACCCCCCGGGCCGTTGCCGCGAGCATCGCCATCGCCTCCGACGGATGCCAGTCGAGGACCCTGCCGACCGCCTCCACGTCCTCGGCGGTGAAGACATGGACCACGGCGCCGAGCGCGCCGCACACCTCCTCGGCAGGTAGCTCGCCGTCCAGGCCGGGGCCCGCCACCAGCAGCCGGACGGGCGCGCTCACCTGGCAGCAGGCCGCCAGAGTGAGGGCGTCGGCCAGCGGGCTCTTCAGTGTCGGTTCGTCCCCTCGGGCGAGGATGTCGCCGCCCACGTCGAGCAGGTGGACCGAGTCCGGCGACAACTCCTTGAGCAGTTCCTCCAGCTGCCGCGTGACTCCCTCGACCCCGCGGTACGGGTCGAGGAGTGCGAAGGTGTGCGGCAGCTCAGCGGCGAGCCGCGGCAGCGTGGAACCCGCGGGCGCCAGCGGTCGGGCCCGCGCGGGCACCGAACGGACCGCCGGGGTCAGCGACCGCAGCCCGGTGAAGCCGTCCGCTCCGCGGGGCCCCGGGACGGCGTCGACGAGTAGGCGGTCCCACGCGTAGGTGAGGATCACCGCCCGTTCCCCGGTGCCGTGGACGGCGGCGTCGAACATCGCGGCGGCGACCGCGTCACCACCGCCTCCCGCCGCGACGACCAACCGCGTCATGGGACCAGCGTACGAGGGCACCTCTCGGCCCAGAGTTCCGCGAATCGGGGTACGAGGGCACCTCTCGGCCCCGAGTTCCGCCCGGAACCGGTAGGAATCCCGCTCCCGTAGCCTTCACCTCCATGTCCACGCCCCGACTGCGCCCCGTCGACCTGGCCCGTCTGGCGGGCATGTCCACCCAGCAGATCCGCAACTACGAGGAGGCCGGCATCCTGCCCCCGGCCTCGCGCACCGCCGCCGGCTACCGCACCTTCGAGGACGTGCACCGGCAGGCCCTGCTGACCCACCGGGTCCTGCTCACGGGGTACGGGCACGACACCGCACAGCGGGTGATGCGCGCGGTGCACGCGGGAGACGTCCCGCGGGCGCTGGCGCTCGTCGACGAGGCGCACGCCGTCCTGCACGAGCAGCGCGGCTCGCTGGACACGGCGAGCGAGGCCCTGGAGGCGCTCGCCGGCCGACCACTCACCGTGCCGCCGCCGCGCCACGGTGATCTGCGCATCGGCGAGGTCGCCGCCCTCCTCGGCGTACGCACCTCCGCCCTGCGGGTGTGGGAGGCGGCCGGACTGCTCGCCCCGGCCCGGGAGAGGGGCACCGCGTACCGTCACTACGGCCCCGCCGACGTCCGGGACGCCCGGATGATCCACGTACTGCGCCAGAGCCGCTATCCGCTGCCGCAGATCAGGGCCCTGCTCGAGGAGTTCCGCCGCACGGACAGCGACACCGCGCTGCGGGCGGCCATCGCGCGAAGACGCGAGGAACTGGCGGCTCGGACGACGGCCATGCTGGAAGGGGACGGGTGGCTGTACGCCTACCTGAGGGACCAGGGCCACCTGCCACGACCAGCGCCGGAGGCCGCGCAGATCCCGGAAGCCTCGGACGACCCGGAAGCCGCGGGGGAAGCCGCGGTGGTGCCGGGTGCCGCGCTGGTCCCGGAGGCCACGGAGGTGCCGGAAGCCTCGGACGACCCGGAAGCCGCGCAGGTGCCGGAAGCCTCGGACGACCCGGAAGCCGCGCAGGTGCCGGAAGCCTCGGACGACCCGGAAGCCGCGCAGGTGCCGGAAGCCTCGGAGGACCCGGAAGCCGGGCTTGCCGCGGGAGTTGGCACAGGCCCCTGAGACCTTCTGGGGTCCACCGAGGCAACCCCCTAAGGGATGTCACAGGTCGGCCGCAATGGGGTCCGCGTTGGCCCGCGCCCGCCACGTCACTCTCCGGGACCGGGTACGTTCGAAGACGTGGCTGGATTCAGGATCGGACGCGGCCGGGACAACCGCACGGCGCAACCCCAACGACAACCACGGCAGCAGCCGTACGGACAGCAGGCCCCACAGGGCGGCGGTCCGTCGTACGGCTACCCTGCCGCACCGCAGCCGTACCCGCAGCAACAGCAGCCGCGGTACGGCGGCCGGGGGCAGCCCGGGCAGCAGCAGTGGCCCCAGTCGGGCGGCCAGGGGGAGCCGGAGTACTTCGGCGACGGACACGGCCCTGACCCGTACGCCGCCAACCACCCGGGTCACACCCAGGCCTTCTCCGTAGGGGAGGACCCCTACCAGCAGAGCGAGACCTACCGCGCCGGACACACCCCGGCGCCCCCGGTCGGACCGCGCCTGCACTGGAAGGAGCTGCTGAAGGGCGTCGTGCTCAGCCCGAGCCAGACGTTCCTGCAGATGCGCGACTACACGATGTGGGGCCCGGCCCTGATCGTGACCTTCATCTACGGCCTGCTCGCCGTCTTCGGCTTCGACGGCGCCCGCGAGGACGCGATCAACGCCACGCTCTCCCAGGCGATCCCGATCGTCCTGACCACGGCCGTGGCGATCGTGATCAGTTCCTTCATCCTCGGTGTGGTCACCCACACCCTCGCCCGCCAGCTCGGCGGCGACGGCGCCTGGCAGCCCACGGTCGGCCTCTCCATGCTGATCATGTCCATCACGGACACGCCGCGCCTGCTGGTCGCGATGTTCGCGGGAGGCCAGGCGTCCTTCGTCCAGATCCTGGGCTGGGCGACCTGGGTCGGCGCGGGCGCGCTGCTCACGCTCATGGTCAGCAAGTCCCACGACCTGCCGTGGCCGAAGGCCCTGGGCGCGTCGGCGATCCAACTGATCGCGATCCTGTCGATCATCAAGCTGGGTACGTTCTAGGCACGGTTTCCGGCGCCACGACACCGGTACACCGGTCGTGTCCCGGCCGGAGCACCGACGGAACACCACGGAACACCGAGAGGGGCTCCCGCGGGCGCGCAAGCGCCACCGGGAGCCCCTCATCGTTGTCGTGCGGGCCCACCGAGCCGGTCAGGCCTCGAGAACCTGCCCGGACCGCCGGATCACGGGCGGTTCGACACTCCACGGGAAGTTGATCCAGTCATCGGTCCGCTTCCACACGTACTCGCACTTCACCAGGGACTGGGACTTCTCGTAGATGACGGCGCTGCGGACCTCGGCGACGGTGCCCACGCAGAACTCGTGCACCAGCTTGAGGGTCTTGCCGGTGTCGGCGACGTCGTCCGTGATCAGGACCTTCTTGTCGGAGAAGTCGATCAGGTTGGGGACTGGCGCCAGCATCACGGGCATATCGAGGGTGGTCCCCACTCCCGTGTAGAACTCGACGTTGACCAGGTGGATGTTCTTGCAGTCGAGGGCGTACGCCAGGCCCCCCGCGACGAAGACGCCACCGCGGGCGATGCAGAGCACCAGGTCGGGTTCGTAGCCGTCGTCGGCGATGGTCCGGGCGAGCTCGCGGACGGCGACACCGAACTGCTCGTAGCTGAGGTTCTCCCGCGCGGGCGTGTCACTCATCACGGAGCCGCTCAGACCTGGGTGCGGTGGAAGTTGACGAAGGAGCGGGAGGCGGTGGGGCCGCGCTGTCCCTGGTAGCGGGAGCCGTAGCGCTCGCTGCCGTAGGGGAACTGGGCGGGCGAGGAGAGCCGGAACATGCACAGCTGCCCGATCTTCATGCCCGGCCAGAGCTTGATCGGGAGGGTGGCGAGGTTGGAGAGCTCGAGCGTGACATGCCCGGAGAAGCCGGGGTCGATGAAGCCGGCGGTGGAGTGGGTGACGAGCCCCAGCCGCCCCAGCGAGCTCTTCCCCTCGAGCCGTGAGGCAAGATCGTCGGGCAGTGTGATGACTTCGTACGTCGAGGCGAGCACGAACTCCCCGGGATGCAGGATGAACGGCTCGTCCCCCTCGGGCTCCACGAGCCTGGTCAGGTCGACCTGCTCGATGGACGGGTCGATGTGGGGGTAACGGTGGTTCTCGAACACCCGGAAGTAGCGGTCGAGCCGCACGTCGATGCTCGAGGGCTGCACCATGGTCGGTTCGAACGGGTCGATCACTACCCGCCCTTTGTCGATCTCGGTCCGGATGTCCTGATCTGAGAGAAGCACGCACCGAGGATACGCGGGCCCGCCGGTGACGGTCACAGCCCCCGCACCCCCGTACCACGTACCGCACGACGCTCTCCGAGAGCCGCCGGGGCGGCACCCGGAGAGCGGGCGGACGAACGGTCTACCGCTTGTGCGAGGCCACTGGCACGGCGTTCCGCAGCCGCGCACACCGCGGACAGCGGATGAGCCGGCCTGGACCGAGTCGCTCGGCCTGCTGCATCGGGAACGAAGCGATGCTGAACACGTGCCCCTCGGCACAACGGACGACGGTGCGCTCCATCAAGTCCAAGAGTCCCTTCCCCAGAGAGCGGCGTCTGGCTGTTGCCCTGACGACGGAAAGCCACATTACGGGACGATAGGGATGGCCCTCCAGGCGGCACTCCGCCCTCTGCGAGACCTCCACGGTACGCCCCAACTCCCGCCCCGCACAGCGCCGTCCACCCCACGAAACGGTGCAGGCCCCAGGGCCCGCGCAACAGGACAGGCCCCCGATCGGTCAGCACCGGAGGCCTGGCATGAGGTAGAGTGACGAAGCGCCGAGACACCGCAGAGCGGTCGTCTTACGCGGGTGTAGTTTAATGGTAGAACATCAGCTTCCCAAGCTGAGAGCGCGAGTTCGATTCTCGTCACCCGCTCCATGTGAAACCCCCAGGTCAGGGACCCGGGGGTTCTTTGTTGTCCAGACCGGTGGGCGGCCGCCGCACCACAACCGCACCATAAGAGCTGAGGCGAGCTTCCGGCGGCCTCCTCGTTGTGGTGCGCGGGGTTGTCCTTGTGGCTCTTCGCACGCTCGGCGCGCACCATCTCGTCGAGCCCGGCGGCCACCTCTCGCTGCCGCTCGTCGTCGGAGTGCTGATAGATCAGCGCAGCCTTCTCGGAGGACTGTCCCGACCGGACCATCGTGTCTTTGAGGGTCGCGCCCGAGCGGGTCGAGAGCGTGTGTCCGGTGTGACGAAGGTCGTAGAAGCGGAAGCCGTCAGGGAGACCGACGGCAGTACGGGCGCGCCGCCACTTCCGGCCGAAGGATGTGCGGCGGAAGGGAGCTCCCTTCTCACCAACGAAGAGGAGCCCATCAGGCCCCTTCTCGGCGTACCAGGCAAGCTGGCGCTTCAACTCCCTTTCCAGGAAGGCCGGAAGGACGACGAAGCGTGCGCCCGCGTCCGACTTGGTCGCACCCGGAGCGCGCTTGCCGTTGGTCCGCTCGGGCTCGGCAACCCGGACCCGGATCGCGAGGTTGTCCAGGTCGACGTCTCGGCGCCGCAGCCCGGCCAAGTTCCTCGGGGCGCATCGGGCCGTAGGCCCCGAGGTAGACCATGAGCCGCCAGCGGATGCCGATCGCGTTCGCGAGGGCGTCAACCTGGGCGACGTTGGCGATCCGACGCTCGGTCGCAGCTTCCTTGCCCGCGCTTCTGCGCAGGGCCGGCCGCTCAGCGCCGCCGGGTCGGCCCGCCGAAAGGCTCACGAGCGCTGGGCCACTTCCGCCGGTCGGTTTAGGGGTCCTTTCACTATGAGCGTCCGATCAGGTCGCGTGGTCTGGTGCCGTGCATCGCAAGGCGCCGGAAGGTCCTCGTAGCGGAGCTACCAGGACCTTTTGGCAACGCGGCGATGGGGGTGCCC